>NZ_JARTVM010000015.1:0-64406 GCF_029625765.1 Mesorhizobium sp. WSM4983
GTTCGGGACGATGGGGTCGCAGGTTCAAATCCTGCCACTCCGACCAGAAAAAACAATCGGTTAGCTTCCTCCCGATTTTACCTCCCACCTGATATCCCACCTGAAACTCACGGTCAGGCCCGATGACGGTCGTCGCCCTGCTCGCTTCAGAGGTCAAAACGTATCGCCCTGCCCCGTTCGGCTGCGAACGTTCCGACCAGCGATTGCAGCTCGCCATCCGGCTCCTCGCTCCCGATCGCGCGCAGCGCGGCTACGCCGGCCTTGATCGACACCGGCCCGGGGTCGGCCGCGAGCAGAGCCTCAAGCGCGCGTTCGAATTGGTCGTTCGTCATTTCGGACCTTCCTCCTTCCAAATCGGCACCCGGTTGATCTTAATCGCCACCAGGCGCCGGATGCGCAAGCCGACGCCTTCGCGGCCGGTCGGGACGAAGGCCTCGACATCGAGCATGCCGTGATCGCCGCCGTTCTCGCATCTCATGCGGTAGGCGAGCGAGTCGACGTCGACATCACCGAAGATTTGGATCAGATCCGACGGATGATAATTGTGCTGCTGCTTGCAATAGCGGCACCGCACCCGAACCAGGCGCATGGTGTCGTTCAGGGTCGACAACGGATAGTCGCGCCGCTTCGGGCCATAGGTCTCGGGCATGAGAACAAAAGAGGAACATTTTCCTTGATCGTCAAGACCGCCGTGGAATCTTTTAGGTCTGTCCCATAGATCACACAGAGCAGCAGGCCATGCGAAGGAGTTGTAGCGAGCCGGCCTTGTGACGGCGAGGCGCCAACCCGCTCGATCGTTTGCAGCGCCCGAGTAGGCTTGCTGCGGGATGATTCGTTCGTGATGTAGGATTGCTCTTCGGGTCGCCCGGAAATCTGCGCGCGGGCTCTCGCCGCGCCCTTCGCCGAGCGTCTCATCACCTCTTGAAACGCAATTTTGCCTCACCTAACTCATTTTTGCCGGATGCCGCTATCGGGTCCTGGCACGGGAACGACGGTCCTATCATGGATCGAGTTCGGTTCATGTCGCTCGCATAGAGGATGTGTTCCGGCGTTTGCCCGAACCCCCCTCCTCGCGATTGCGAGTTGGCGCTCTCGGCCGTCTCGATCATGCCTGATCGCGCCCCGATTGCCTTCGATCCAGTTCGCTCCGGTGCACGCGCGCTTCGTGCGTTGCAACGTCTGGTGTCAATCGAAGGAGGATACCCATGCTGCTATCGGATTTGGGCCGCGTCGGATTCGATCCGTTTCTGGAAATGCGGCGCATGCAACAGGAAGTGAATCAGCGCCTGGCCGGCCTGACCAGTGCGGCCCAAGAGTTTCCCCCGGTCAACCTTTGGGTCGGAGAGGATAGCGTAGCGCTGACAGCCGAACTGCCTGGGATCGCGCCCGATGAGGTCGATCTTACGGTGCGCGAGAACACACTTACATTGAAGGGCGAATGCCAAGCCGGGGCGGAGGACGAGAAATCCATCTGGCACCGTCGCGAGCGCCCCTATGGAAGCTTCGCGCGGACGGTGCAATTGCCGTTCCGCGTCGATCCGGAACAGGTCGAGGCACGTTTTGCCAATGGGCTGCTCGAGGTCGAGCTGCGTCGACCCGAAGCCGATCGGCCGAAGAAGATCGAGATCAAGGGATGAGAGGAGGAAAACATGGCTCAGGAACTGAAGACCACCGAACGCCAGGTCCCCAGCAAGCTTGACGGAGGGGAGCGGACCCGCTCGCGGCCCATGTTCATACCGCGCGCCGACATCTATGAGACGCAGGACAACGTGGTCCTTCTCGTCGATATGCCAGGCGTCGCCTCGGATGGGGTCGATATCACCCTTGAGAAACGGACACTGGCGATCCGCGGCTACGCGGCCGATCAACAGCATGAGAATTATCGTCAGGTCTATGCGGAATATAGCGCCGGCGATTATGAGCGCGTCTTCACCTTATCCGAGGACATCGACCGCGATGGCATCGAGGCGTCGCAGAAGAACGGCGTCCTGCGACTGGTGTTGCCCAAGGCGGCGCCGGCCAAGGCTCGCAAAATCCAACTCAAGATGGCTTAAGCAATGGAGGGTAAAAGGAGGTTGACGATGCAAATCAGAGACCTGATTCCATGGAGCAACAATAAGGGCGGCGAAATTGCGAAGCGGGAGGAGGACAACCCCGTCTTTTCCCTGCAGCGCGACGTGAACCGCATCTTCGAGGATTTCTGGAGACGGTTTGATCAACCCTTCGGCGCGCTCGGCCGCCGGGAAGTCGGGGGCCCACGAACCGACATCGCCGAAACCGACAGCACGCTGGAGGTTTCGGTCGAGCTTCCCGGCATTGACCGGCAGGACATCGATGTCTCGCTGACGGACAACACCCTCACCATCAAGGGCGAGAAGAAGAGCGAGCGTGAGGAGAGCAAGAAGGGCTACCACCTGTCGGAGCGCTCATACGGTTCGTTTTATCGCTCCATCCCGCTGCCCTACGTCGTGGACACGGACAAGGCGAACGCCGAATTCAAGAATGGCGTCCTGACGGTGACGCTTCCAAAGACCCAAGAAGCACTCTCGCGGGTGAAGAAGATCGAGGTGAAAACCGACTGAAGCCGCGAAGGGCAAAGAGGTCGATGCGGCGGACGCCCCCGCCGCATCTTCAATACTACGCCAAGCTGAACGACCGCCGGGCTCCGAAGATGGCGCGGTCGGAGCACGTCCGTCCGGATCGGGCTCAGAGTTGGCGCTAGGTGTTTCTGGCGTATGCTGTACCTGGCATGACCGATGATGCCATTGGCAGTCGAGGCAGCCCCCGGTGACGGACATGCCCGCGTCGATCAGCCCTTGGAGAGTCCAGCCGGTCATGCTGGGCGATATAGGAGGCTTGCCAAGGGGTTGGAACAAAAGCCAGGCCCGACGCTTTATTAGCCCAGCGTCATGTTCCGCTACTGTGTCCATTCCATAGCTCGTCGCCAAATCCTCCCGGCGGCGGGCTTTGGTATTGCCTACCCCATTTTCGCCTGGAGGCTGCATGTCCAAGACAATCGAACTTTGGAAAGACACTTACGATCCCGAGACACTCGCTGAGAAGTACGGTTTGACCGTAGCGCAAGCCAAGATCGTCATCAGCTCGAACGGCCCCTCCAAGCACGGTTGCGATGTGGGTGCTATTGCGTTCCGGCGCGCACTTGAAATGAGATCGAAAACTCCGACGCGCAACGACTCAACGCGGCCTGGATAGCAAAGCAGGTCCGTCGCCCGGCTTTGGTAAGCTAGCCCGCCAGGCGGCCCTCAGCGCGGCATTACTGTCCCATTATGGAACGAAAACCCGGATCAGTGGTTAGCAAGTAAGCGGTCGAGTGTTCCCCCGACTCTGTAGCCGCTGTAATCGCAGGAAGCCCGTCGCTTACGCTCATTAGCTGAGACGGGCTTTTTATTAGCTTCGACTAAAGTCCTACTGTCAGGCCGTCGAAAGGTGGTGCATAGTACGGACATGCCCTCCTTTCCTCACACAGGGCAAACGGCCCGGCCTGTTAGCTCTCAGCGTCCCCCGACTCCTCGCAGGCCGGGCGCCCATTCGCGTCTTTGAGCGTCCGCGAGAGCACGCTCCATATTCAGCTAAGAACTATTTTGCGGTGAAGCTCTTTTGGGCTGGTGTCTGGCGAATAGGTCAGCGTGACGCGCTTGCCGCCACAGAACGGCGCATTTCATCCTCGGCCGCAGATCCCATTCCATAGCCGGAGCATCAGCGCCGAAGCGGTCGCGGAGCGCCGGCAGATCGAGCTTGTGGTGACGATGGCAATCGAGGCAGCCGCCAGTGACCGACATGCCCGCCTCGATAAGTTCCTGGAAGGTCCAGCCGTCGCTCATCCGGACGAAATAGGTTTCCGAGTCAGAAGACCAAGAGTCCGCTCGTGAGGGGCGAGCGGGCTCCATACCGGCCCGTTGTCGCCGCTTCGCGGCAATCTCCTCGTGCAACCGGGAATATTAGCGACCGGGAACATGGTTTGCTACGCCGCGTTTAACCGATGATCAGCCTTCAGGAGGAGGTTGCCATGAAAAAACTGCTACTTGCTTCAGTGATCGCCGTTGCCACCGCGGCAGCCACGGTCGCGCCTGCGGATGCGCAGGGGTTCTTCGGTCTCGGTTTCGGTCCATTCGGCGGCTTCAGCCCGTTCTACGGTGGCCCATTCAACGGTGGTCCTTTCTACGGCGGCGGTCCGTTTTACGACTATGGCGGCCGCTACTACGGCCCGCGCTATTACGGCGATTACTATCCCGGCTACGTGGCCCGCTATCCGCATCGCTACCACTACCGGCACCGCCACTATCGCCACTGCCACGTCAAGTGGGTGAGGCATTGGCATCATCACCGCCGGGTGCTGGAACGCGTGCGGGTGTGCCGTTACTGACAAGGCCGGATTATTTGCTGCGGCTGCGCCGCCTTGCGAAGCCGGCCGGTGATGCCGGGCCGTGCTTGAAGGCGCGATCGCAAGAACGTCCAAAACTACCTTCGCCGCTATAATCGCGAATATGACCTGTTCAAGGTCCTGTCAGTGGAGACGCGATTGTTGGCACGGAGCTTCGGCGGATGGGCACTCCTGACCGAAAGGGACTCAATATTCAGTCTATAGCACTCCGTTGCACAACCGCGGCCATTGCGCCGCTCACTTTCCTCAAATAGAGAGGCTTTGTCAGACAAAAGAGATTTCGCATGTCACTAGTGGACCTCACCGCCGACATCGTCTCCGCTTATGTTAGCAATAATCTCGTCTCGGTAACCGACTTGGCGGATTTGATCGCGTCGGTGTATTACTCGCTCACTGGCGCAGCCCTGCTGCCAAAGCAGGAGCCTGCCGTCGACCCGGAGCGCTCGGTCTTCCCCGATCACATCATCTGCCTGGAGGACGGCAAGAAGTTCAAGTCGCTCAAGCGGCACCTGAGGACCGATCACGGTCTCACACCTAAGCAGTATCGCGCGAAATGGAACCTGCCGGCAGACCATCCGATGGTGGCGCCGAACTATGCGGAGCGGCGATCGGAATTGGCGAAGGCGTTGGGCTTTCAGCGGAAGCCTGCAGACCTCCGAAAATGAGGTCGCCGCACCAGCGAGGATGCGCATCACGTGTCGATCAGCGCCCTTTGGCTGAATTTCCCTTTATTAGCAGATGCGCATATGCTGGCTCGTCGGCTCTTACCCCAGCCGGCCAAGGCCCGGTGGCCGCCCCCAAAGCCACACCCAAAGGCTACCGGGCCACCCATGCGTCATATAGGCAGTAAATGTGAGACCGCCAGAAAGGCAAGAGCCTGGTAGGATGTTCCCGGCCTCCCGGTAGGCGCGATTGCGAACTAAGCCGCTTTAAGTAGAACAGATCCGGCGACTGAGTCACTTTGCAGGTGTGCTCCCCCGAAATGCTGATGCAGGCATGCCGCGATTCAATTGCATTGAATATTAGGTATGTCTAAACTTACCGTTTCGGCGCGGCATTAGGAGGCCCGTGCCGCGTTCCAATGATGCGGCGTGCGTAGCATGTCAGGAGGAACGAAATGAAAACGATCCTTATCGTCACGACAGCGCTTGCATTCGCAGTCTCCGCTCCCGCGTTTGCTGACCCTAAAGGCATCTCGACGACAACCACCAGTGAACAGGGACACAGCGGAAACCCACCCAACAACGATAATGGGACGACAACGACAACGACATCGACCGGACCGAGCGGGCAGATCAATAACGGCAAGACCGACTGCAATAATTGCTCAACGTCGACCACGACGACCGGACCGGGGAATAGTAACTGATTACGACCATGTCATGCGGGAAACCGTGGCATGGCGGTGAAGACCATCTGGTGAAGGGAGTGGGATATTCTATTGGGATACCCCACCCTCTTTTGGTTCAAGAGCGCCCCTTAATCCCGAACCTGATGCTGGCGAGGAAACCGCGGCGGCTGGTTGCCAAGGTCGGAAATGGGGGCTCCAAGGCGGAACTGGTCAGAACGATCGTCGGCGAATGGCTGATGGCGAAAGCCTACTTTCCGGTGCCCTATGCGCTGGACGAAGAAAGCTCGATCGAAGGCAACGCGTGACCCGCCGTCCAATCATCACCTCGGACGTTCATCCCTATCCGCTGGTTGCCTCTTGTCCATCAGGTGCCGCCTTCGGCATTCAACCGTAATGGAACTTCGGCTTTGGCTCCGTACCCTCGAATTCGACGCCTACGCGGTCATTCCTTCGCCATCGAACAACAGCCCTGTAAGCGATCCCGTCGACTGGAACGCAGAGCAGAAAGCGTGCTGGAATCTGAATGTCCGCGGCGAGCCTTAGCTCGGCTCCTTGGGAGTGCTGATTGCGTAGAGAGCAGCTGATTTCCGAGTTTTGGAAACCCGTGATGATCGTTCCGCTCTTCAGCACGCGCGGGCGATGTTCTCGACGGGGACTGTCTGGAGGTGGGTTTTCCATAAGGCTTATAACGTGAACGGTCTTCCAGCGCTCCGTCGAGTCCGAGATTATCCCTGAGGCTCAGCATTCCAGATTTTATGCCCGGGCGATGTTTCCTGCCAGGATTGTCCTGTGACCCAAAGTCCCCGGGCAACGCGTCGGCAGCTGTTGCATCGGTGAATAGTTCAGCCGGGACATAAGTCGTACCGGCTGAAGCTTTGGTCCCTGCGCTGAAACCAAATCCTCGCTACGGCATTTGATGGAGCCGGGAGGAAATGCGTCACCTTCCTCGTCGGTAGCAGATGCCCGCCATCCCGTTGAAGCATGGAGGAACCGCGTGTCGCAAAAGAGTGACGTGCGCATGTGGCGCCAGGCTGGGAAACTTGCCGCATCGGGCGACTGTGAAGGATGGCAAGCCATCGAACAGGAGCTTCGTAGCAAAGGTTTCCGGCGCGCCAAGCTATTGCTTGATAACGATCGGATCCGCGACAAATTAGATGATCTCTGTAAGAGCGCACAGGAGAAACGTGCCGATGCCAACCGGGCCTGAGTCCAGAAGCGCCCAGCCGATGTGATCGGCAACGCCGTCTGCGTCATCAGAATCGTCACCAGATGGCGATGGAAAGCTCGTCCCTGACGCTTTGTTCGCCTTTCCTTCAGGGCGGTTCAACGCATCCCTGTAGCTGCGACTAGGATCAGGCCCATCGCAGCGAAAACGATGACGCCGACCATAGCGATCTCAAAGCCGCTTCCGCCGCCAGCGCCTATTTTTTTGTCGGTCATGGCTTCATGCCTTTCCGCCTAACAAATTGGAGCACCCGTCTAAGGGCGACACCTTCAACCCCCTTGCGGAAGTTGAGCCATCAATCTGGCCGGGGCAGCAGCGCGCCGTCATTTAAAAAAGATGTAGGTCCCGCGGGCATCTGTCTGTTTACCGACAGGCTTTCGCAGTGCTGATAATAGCGACAGCCCGTCGCCAGCTATGGGGGGAACAGGCGACGGGCTGAGCGGCAATCGCCAGTGACAGCTGGATATGACCGCCTGCAGAAACTGACACCGAGAGCGTCCGTTCCGTTAAAACCTTGCAACTATACGAAGGAGGGAGGGGGGAATACGTTAGCCTTAACTGATTATAGACCGCGCTGTCCTAATTCTGAGACAGCGCGGTCTGTCCCATCGGCCGCGCAGGCGGCTTCGGCAACACCCAGCAGCCCACCCTGCCAGCTGTCGGAGCCGCCACCGATTAAATACTAGCAATGGTTGAATCAACTATTACCACGCATCCTTACCAGTGCATTTCGCCGATCATTACAATTTTGGGATTGGAACAACGAACGTCGAGGGGCATGTTTCGCAGATAAGACCAATGCGAATGGAAACTGGACTTCAGTCGCAAGATCAGAATGGCCGCGCTCATTAGGCTGCGGCGTTTCCGAGCGGCGAGAGCTGGCCGCGAGTTCTGCTCATCCATCAGGTGAAGCTGAGGCAACCCGGCCTGCGAGCGGGGAAGTCGGGGAACGACCAGAGCGGGACAGGCCGGGCCTCTTACCCCGTGTTGCGAGCCGGGGCAGATACGCATTATGCGCCGCCTTTTCAGCGACTGACATCAACATTTTCTAAGACCTAGCTGTTTGATCCCAGGCTTTGATGGGGCATCCTTGTCCTCCGAATCGAAGGAGGCACTATGGGCCAGGTTCTCCATGGCAGCGCCGCGGGGGCAGAGACGGATTATGCGCCACCCTCCGGGGTTAGGCATCCACGGTTAGGTTGTAGCCAATGAAAAGCCCGTCGCAGCTAATGAGCGAAAGCGACGGGCTTTCTAGGTTGCCACTGAGACGGCTACATTCCTGATGGAACCGACCATCGCTTTATTAATCAATAAGCCGCACGTTCGTTCCATAATGGCACAAGTATTCCTTTCGCGCGCCAACGCTTTTTATGAGCGCCGCGCCGAGGGCGGCTGCCATGTCAACGTCGCGTTGCAGGTGTACTTGCCCGCCGACCTGGACAAGCTCCAGCGGGTATTCGATCGGCTGTGCGACGAGCGCCGGTTAGCCAAGAAAGACAAGGAACAGCGGAATCAACTGGCGGCGGAACTATTCCAGGTTTTCGATGAGGGGACCACGGAAGAAGGAGACTGTTACGCTTGCTTTCCAGGCGGACCAGGACCAAGACTCCGAACTGAAACTATCTGCACCCCTGACGATGCCGCTACTGTCCCAAGCGATTGCCGAGCGAAACGGGAGATTGGTCATGACACTGGTGGTCAGCAACCCTGAAGATGCCGCGACTGCCTTTGGCGATGCCTGGAATAGACACGATATGGACGACTTCGCGGCGTTGTTCGCCGAGGATGCCAATTTCGTCAATGTCGTGGGCCTTTGGTGGAAGAACCGCACCGAAATCGCGAGGGCGCATCGCGCAACTCACGAAACCATGTTTCGTAACAGCCGGCTCGAGGGGGCTGTCTCATCAGTTGTCGAATTAGCACCCGGCCTTGCCTCGGTGCACTATACATGGAGCCTAACCGGTGCATCAGCTCCGGACGGCGCACCCGCCGGAACACGGCAAGGCATTCTGCTTCTGGTTGTGAAGGAAGAACAGTCGGGCTGGCGGATAAAGGTGGCTCAGAACACCGACATCGTTCCAAGGGGCGCTTGCTCCCCCTTCCACGAAAGAAGGTGAGCGCCCGAGAAGGAACAAGCTGTGCAACTGACTTGGCGAGTCCGCAGAAGAGCCCGCCGCACCTCCTCCGCGAGCGGCCTCTTTGCGTCGGGACCGACCCGACAGACCCGCTCGACCGTCTCCCGGGAGCTGCGACCAGGAACCGAACTGCAGCGGCGCCGAAGTGTTCCAAGCCAAACAAAAAGCCCGCCGACCGGGGCCGACGGGCTTTGATCCGAGACCGGCGAGCTTAAGCCGGCTCGACGGGCGGCCCCGAAATTGGGGCAGCCGCGACCGTAGCCAGACGTTCACGCTTCCGGAGAGTGGGCTTCTCATATGTCTTCTTCATAAAATTCCCCCTATGGTCCTCAAACGCCGCGAAACTGGCCTGTGCTATTGCTGGTTGTCAAGAGCCTTGGGGCGGGTCAGGTACCGCCCTCGGCCTTTGCCTGCAGCCATGCCAAATGCTGTTCGTGAAGGTCCTGCAGGCTTTCCAGAAGCGCAAGGAGTTCGACCGCCTTTGCGGTACCCAGATTTAGCCGTTCCAATGCGGCTATGCGGTCCTTCTGCCGGGGGATGTCTCGCCTGCCCAGGGGTGCTCCCGCACCATTGTCATCAGCAACCGAGATCGATCGTAACGGCCCTTGCGGGGCTTCGACAGCCCGCCGCATCATCAACTCGTGTGGGTCTACCATGTGGCCTGTCAGGCGAAGCAGGTTGTAAGAGCGGTCAAGCGCCTCTCTGCTGGTCGCCACTAGTGCATCGTTATAATCGCAGTGCGCTCGCCCTGCGCGCAGCACGAGTCGCATTTGGTCGTGGAGCATAGCGCTCTCCCGTGTTCAGACGGGAGCGCGTTCTTCGTCTCTCAGGCGCCAATGGTGTCTAGTGATGGTTACCGGCGATACGGAGGTAACCAGCAGGGAGTGATTAGGTTCCCTGACATCGCCCCCCGTTTGCTGCCAGGAGTGCTGGGCAGCCGTTTCGGGTCTCAACCCGCCAAGCCGCCCCCACGATGCTGCATCGCTTCGCTCACAAGGCGAAACACGCTGTCGACCTCCTCGTATATCTCTTTGGGCGCGATGCCCTGACGCCCGGCAGAAGCCAGGAGTTCAACGACAAGATCGGCAATGGTCCCAGGGTCGTCGGTGCTCACGTTTGGCAGATGGTCTGCCATCCATCGGTCCAGAAATTTCAAAGCCCGCGCGCTCATGCTGAGGAAAACTCGGAGCCCCATTCATGTGCCTATCTTAGCCGCTTCTGGGTTTGACGGGAAATTGAGAGCACTGGTTTGCCAGTAGAATTTCCATTCACCCGTCCGGAGCTTCTAAAAGATTTTGCAGACGCGTCCCTTCCAATGAAAATCGGCGCCGGTTGCTTTGTTTCGCCAAAGGGTGTCGATATCGACCACCGCAAAGGCTGCATCTCCCGTGGGGGCAACTTCGATCTTGGCCGTGGTCCGGCGATTGTGGATGAGGTCATGGGCGGCAAACAGCTCGTTGTAGCCTTTCCGCCAGGCTTCTTCGTCGAAGCGACCTAAGACAAATAACCAGTCGATCGGATCATGCGCGTCTGCATTCGGCGCAAACGGCCACGCCATGTCAGGATGGATCATAGCTAGAAACGGCTCGATCTCTTTCTCGTCCCAGCCTTTGGTTTCTGCATCCACCAGGCCCTGAATTATCTCAACAACTTCAGTCGACATCACTCCTCCGAAAAGTCCTGCAGTGTCGCATGCCGTAGCGTGTGCTCGCCGCGAAGGAATTTCACGCGGCCGGTGATGCCGGGCCGCACCCACTCGACTTCATCGGCAAACGCGCTCGGCACCCGCTGGGAAGGCTTGGACGCGCTGGCTTCTTTGACGCGCTTCCACAGCCGTTCCCTGAGGCCGCTGGGCAGCGTTATGAACGCCGTGCCGGCATAGCGGCCTCCACGCGCCATGATCGCCGCAGCGGGCTTGCCCGGCTCGCGTTTGATGCCGAGAAGTTCGAAGTCGGCAACATCCCAACATTTTGTTTTTACCCAGGACTCGACCTTCCCGCTTCGATAGGGGCTTTCTCGCCGTTTCGAGACCATGCCCTCAAGGCCCATCTGCTCGACGGCCTCGAAGAATGCGGCGCCGCCGCCCTCAACATGGTCGCTGTACTGAATGATCTCCTTGGCCGGCTTAATCAGGTCCCAGAGCTTGGCCTTGCGCTCGATCAGCGGCAGCGAACGGAGATCCTGGCCGTCGAGGTGGAGCAGATCGAACGCGACGAATGCAAGCTGTTCCGCATTCCACACCATGCGGGAATGCATCCGCTGGAAGTTTGGCCGGCCGTCCGGCTCCGGCGCAATCACCTCGCCGTCGATGATGAAGGACTCCGCTGGCAGCTTTTCCGCCGCGGCGACTATCGGCCAATACCGCTTCGACCAATCGTGCCCATTCCGAGAGAATGCACGGGCGCCGGCCCAGTCGAGGATCAGCTGGGTTCGGTAGCCGTCGTATTTGATCTCGTT
Source organism: Mesorhizobium sp. WSM4983 (assembly GCF_029625765.1). Lineage (NCBI taxonomy): Bacteria > Pseudomonadati > Pseudomonadota > Alphaproteobacteria > Hyphomicrobiales > Phyllobacteriaceae > Mesorhizobium > Mesorhizobium sp. WSM4983. The sequence continues at coordinate 11,571 of NZ_JARTVM010000015.1, forward strand.
CAGCCAATCATCGCTGACCGGCGGTGTTTCAACCTGGATCGGGTCCAGTGGCCTGATGAAGGAGAGCCGGGCGCCGCCGGCAGGCTTACGCATACGAACCTCAACGCCACACTGGAAATTTGATTCAATATCGCACAGCCATAAGTGTTCCATTAGCGATTGCTGAAATGCGTACCGGAAACGATTCCTTCCGGCCGGCTATTCGAGCAACGCAGACGATCAGTGTAGGCATTGCCGGAACAATGGCCGTCGCCGTCAGAGCCGATTCGTGATGCTTCTGGACGCTTGCATTAACCTGTGCAGCCGCTCGGACCGGCCGCTCGGCTGTGGATAGTAACCTCTTATTCACCACATCAGGGCATCGTGATTGAAGGGGCGGCCAAAGCCCCTAGTCTACCCCTGCGTCATATGACGCGCCCCGCCAGCTGGCGGCCGACGCTTTCATGTAACCCCCGCCCCCCAGCAGTATGCGTCGGCCGCTGGCTCGTGGCGGCCTGCTATCTGCCCAGCGGCTTGCGGGAGAGCTCAATCAGCTCGCGCTCGTCGGTGATGCCCGCCATGTAGTTTGCGATAATGCGCGAGGCTCGGTGCTCCTTCTGCTCCTCTGTCTCGTTGGCTGCAGAGGTGGCCGCAAAAACTCGGCTCAGGACTTCTATTTCGTCGGGATTGAATACGCCCTTTGTCAACCGCCCCATAGGCATGACTTTGCCTCCGTCCGGACACCCCCGCTCAGAATAATCAAGTCCGCCGCCCGTGGGTAGTGATACGTGTGTTTCGCAGCCTGGCGCTCTCAACCGCATCTCTCATGGCGCGAAATGCCTGCCGGTCGGACTGCAGCCGTAGCCGAAATGTTCCGCAACGCCGGAACAACTTGCGATCCTTGCTGAAGCGCTGAATGAAGTCGGGGACACCTGACGCCAAGCAACCCGGACCCCGAAACCTGGGCAGTTCAGATCATGATGCTGCTGCCTTCGAAACGCCGGGCGAAAGAAGGGGCTCTTGAGCCGAACGGGCCTTGTGGGATCCTACACTTACATTTGTTATATACGCCCCAGCCGAATCGATCACATGATGAGCTAGGGCCGCTCGCAGCGACAGTTTGCTGACTCTATGGCCCCTTGTCCTCCGACGACCGTCGACACACCCAGGTCCCCCGCCCCGCTCGGCGGTCGTCTTCTTCTTCCAGAGTGATACAACAAATGAGAGTGACCACGTCATGGTGCGGGTGTAAGGTACTGTCGTCGCCCGCACCTCTGACGGCAAACGGGCGCTTGGAAGTCAACTCAGGTGCTTTCGCCCAATTCCGCAGGGAGGAAGCCATGAGCAAGCGCTCTTTCATTTCCGCTTTTGATTTTGACGTCATCCGAGAAGCCTTCCGGCGTTCGGTCGTAGAGGATTGTCTCCCGCGAGAACAATGGGAAACCCGCGCAGGTGACCTTGTTCGCAGCTTCGTAGGCGTTAAAGCTCCGGCCGAAGTTCTCGCCGCATTGCTGGATTCGACAACAATCTCCCACGGGGCTTGATGCTGCGAACCCGCTCTGCTGGTCGGCCTTGGAAACAAATTCAGACTGTCATCGTTGAAGTAGGTTGTCAGGAGCCTACCGGATGCCCCGCTTCTTTTTCCATGTCGATAACGGTGAGTTCATTCCGGACGAGTCAGGAACCGAGTTGCCCGACCTAAACGCCGCGCGGCGAGAGGCCGTTCGAGCCGCCGGCGGAATGATAGACGACTCGCAGGAGTCGTTCTGGGAACACATGACCCCTTGGTACATGCACGTGACGGACGAGGAAAGCCGGCTCCTGTTCACGCTTCAGTTCGGTGCCAAGATCCCATCCGGCGAAGCGCGATACATCCCTCGCTCCGATCAGAATTGACCCGATACCGCAGCGGATCTCAAGGGGGCTTTGCCTTCCGCTCATCGACCAGGCCCTGAAGCGTCGCGGTCAGCGCAGCAACGGTGTTGGACAGGCCGACAATCGAGTCCTGCACCCTGTCGAGCCGCGTGAGGGTAGCGCTCTGGAACTTGTCGCTGGACGCCGCATCCTGCGTCTGTTTCGTCTCTACGACATAGAGCCGCTCCGAAACCTTCGTGACCTTTGACGTCGCGTCGGAAGCTGATTCTTCCGCTTCCGCGATCTGACCTTGCATCGTCATCAGGCGCGTGTCCTGCCACTGGGAATAGAGCCAGAACAGCAGGCCGATCGTCGGCAGCGCCAACGCCGTCGAGAGCCTGGCGATCGCCAGCAACAAGACGTTTTTCGCAATCTGTTGAGAAGCGTTCCGCATACCGATGTCCTCGTCCATTGCCCCGCCGTTCAAGAACGTACTGCTAGGATGCTATTTCGGCTCGCCGATCAGCGCTCGCCTTGGTGTGGCGGTCGCATTCAATCGGCGTGTAGAGGCCGAGCGCGCAGCCCGGCGCGATCGTCTTGTCGATCTTGTTCTGATCGGCCAGTGTCTTGCCTTGAGCGCCCGCGAGGCTGTTACCGATGGCCGAGCGCAGCGCCGGCGCACCGCTGACGGCGGAAGTCGTACACGCCGCCAGCGTCGATGCAGTCGTCAAAAGAAATGCGAGCATCAATGCCCTTTGTGATCGCATCCTGATTATCCTTTTCGATCTTGGCGCGGACCTCTTCGGCGCCGCGGTGCTTGATCAGTTCGTAGACGGTGAAAGCGGCGCCGGAGACGAGCGCCGCACTGGCCGCCCAGGCGATAGCGCCCGCAAACAGGCGCGAGATGCCGAGGCGGCCGACAAGCAGGCTGATGAGGACGCTCATAACAGCCACCAGATCAGGAAGCCGGCGATAACAGCCAGGGTTGCGGCTCCGCCTAAGCGCAGGGCGCGATCGAGGATCACGGCAAAGACCGAGGCGAGGTTTTCCATTACGTCGCGTCCGCTCCAAGAGCCGCGGCGAGGCGCTTCGCCTTGCGGTTCGCATACCAGCGCCAGGCGAGACCGCCGATTGCGAGCAGCGCGCTTGCGACGGCCAAGATGACGACGACCTTGCCGATCCAATCGCTGGTGTAGGAGAACGGCGAAAGCTGGTTCTGGAGATCGGACAGATAGCCGGAAATGCCGAGTCCGCTGGCACCGGCGCCGGTGGCCGCATCGGCCGGTGCGGTCGATGGGACCATCTTGGCGTCCTCGATAAAGGCTTTCGCCTGTCCGCCTTCGGCGAAGCTCGCCGTCCGCGGCGTGAGGCCGGTTGCCCAGGACTGGCCGATCGAGCGGACCTCCGCGACGCGAGATGACCATCCGCGGCCGAACACCGGCCACGTCTTCAGGTGCTGAAGGAAGGTCAGGCGCTGATCGCAGATCCGGCCGATCAGGGCATCGTGGTTGTTGCAGGCCTGGACGGCCGCGATAGTGCCCACCCCCATGACCCCGTCCAACCGGCCCTTGTAAAGAGGCCCGAGCGCGCGCTGCAGCCAGAGGATCGACTGCTTCGGGCCGGAGTTCACAGCGCCATCGAAGACGACATAGTCGACCCCGGCGGGCAGCCGGTCACCCTTCACGGCTTCCCAGTATTGGCGATCGTAGATCTCGAAGAGTTCCTGGCTGGTGATGCTCTTCACCGACCGAAGCGCCACCTTTTTGCTCCTGCGATAGGCGTCATAGACCCGCTGGGTCACACCCTTCATCGTCGCGCCGCCCGGGTCGGCCGGGTGATTGCTGTAGCCGCCCTCATGCGCGAGCACGCGGGCGAGCGATTCCTGCTCGCGAGATGCGGTCATGATTTTCCTTTCGCTTGGGAACTTTCCTGCCGGCGGGGGATTGAGGCCGGCGGCAAGGGGGATTTCAGGATTGAATTGTTTCAGGAAGCTTGAGGCGCTGATCGACGCCGGCGGCGCCAACGCGGTGGGAGAGGCGCGTGCGCTTCTCGCTCAGCTCAAAGATCAGTCGCAGGGACTGGCCGAGGCGGTCGACGAGTTCCTGCTCGATATGATGACCCTGGATTTCGTGCTCGAAGCCGAGCGCGAGGCATTTCAAGACTCAGCACGACGGTTGGTGCGTAGGCGGCTGACGATGGTGAAGTTGCTCTCGGCCTAACGGCTGTCCGTTCCGGCCGAACCTTGCGGGTTGCCTAACGAGATCTGCGTGGTGTAGCCGCTGCCGCGGTCGAGCGTATCGGTGATGGATGCGATTGTGTAGCTGCCGTCCACGCCGGCGCGCAGCTGGATGATGGCAGTGCCTTCCGGCTCGGCCGTCGGCTCGCCCTCGATCGTGATCGCGCCGGAGCCCTTCCGCCGGGCGGCGTCGATACGATCGGAATCGGCGCGGGTCTGCGCTGCGGTGGCGTCCGGCTCCATGAAGCGCAGCACGTCCTCCGGCTCGATATCGTCGCCGGTCTCGACCTCTTCGATCACCTGCCTGGCTCTATGTAAGTCGTACCAGCGGCCTTTCTTCTTCTTGAAGCGCGGCCGGTCGGTGACCGGCGTCAACCCGCTCGCCGATATCACCATACCGCGGGCGATGACGATGGTCGGCAGAGGCTGGCCGGTGGCGGACACACCCTGGTTGCGCGGCACGAAGCCAGCCTGCGCGCCCTTTATCACGAAGGTGGCGCCGTGCTCGCGCGCAAGCCGGTCGGCGAAGGCGAAGAAGCTCTCATTGTCCTGCGCTTCATATTCCAGCTGCCGGCCGGCAAGCGAGGAATGCACCTTGATCGACAGACCGGCGTCGGCGGCAGCATCCTGGAGCACCCGTCCGAGCGTTGTCCTTTCCCAATGGCGGTCGGTCGGCTGCTTGACCTTGCCTTTGAGGCTGGCCGAGCGCGCAGTGACCGTCAGCACGCTGCCGGAGCCCCGATCAAGAGACCAGTCGCAGGTGTCGACCTCGCCCTCAAAGCGGCGCATCGCGCCGCATTCCCAGCCGAGCTCGATCGAGACAGGCGTGCCCGTCTTGGGAAACCGGACCGTCGCATCTTTATCGTCGAGCGTGAACGTCGCCGAATGCGTCGCCTCGGTGCCGCTCTTGGTGATGGACAACGAGATCAGCAGCGGCACGAAACGGGAGGTGACATCCTGCCCACCGACCACGACGCGGAAATGACCTTTTCTCACGTGAAGAGATCGATCACTTGCCTGGCGGCCGCGCCCTCAGCCGCCATTTCTACCGGTGTCATCAGGGTCAAGGTTCGACCCACGGGGAGATATGGACCGGACCGGGCGAGATCCTGGTTTAGGGCGAAGGTCTTCGCCACCATGCCGGCGAAGACCATGCGATAGTGGCGTGCCAGCAACGTCGACAGACTGGTGCCCTCCGTCTTGACGGTGACGGTCTCTGTCATGACGATATCTTCCAAGATTGGTAGTTGCTCTAGTTCTTGGCTACCGGCGGCTGCTCATTAAGCAACGTAGCCAGAGCGGTTATGACCTGCGGCATGAAAAAAGGCTTAGCGATCATAATGCTGTTGGGAACGCCTTCTGCAGGCCAGTGAATGGCGCTGTCAGCGCTCACATAAATTACTGGCATGGTTGGACTGGCTTCGCGAACGAGTCGCGCCAAATCCCACCCCGATTTGCCCGGTCCCAGCCGAATATCGGTGATGAGCGCCTTGAACTTTTCGGGCTTGGCATCGAAGGCGTTGAGAGCTTCTTCAGCATTCCTGCTGCTAAGCACGGTGAAGCCCGCTTCCTCCAATGCGGTTTCGATTTCCAAGAGGATGAGAGGTTCGTCCTCAACGAGCAGAATCGTGCCGCCGCCCATAAGGTCCCTTCCCTCATTTGGTCTACTACGCTCTCGACAGCGGTTCGGTTCCAAGGAAAGTAATCGTTTTCGCGCGGCTTTAGCCGAGCAGCGAAAACAGCGATGCGAAGAAATCGCTCGCCGCCGGCGCCGCCGATTTCTGCATCTTGACTGTGATATCGACGATCTGGCCGACCCCGTCGCGATCGAGGAATGCGTGCTCGTCGCTGATCGACTGGACGACATAGAAGCCGAACACGCTGCCGTCGCCACGTGTGACCAGCTGCGGCGTGCCGGCGAGCTGCGCGTTGCGCAGGATGTTCAACGTGCCCAAACCGCCAAGCTTCGACGGGATCAGGCGACCGGAGACGGTGAGCGTTTCCGACCCGACGCCCACATCCTCGAGGGGCGGCATCGCGCCGACCACCGGCTTTTCCGCATAGTCGTGGGTCGTCTCCCGGCCATGCGTATCGATGTTGAAGGAGAGATCGCACTCGACCAGACCGATCTTCATCAGCATCAGCGCGGCCCTCCGAAATCGATCGCCTGCCCGCGTGTATCGGCCTGCACCTGCTGGCCGGTCGTCCTGCCGCCGAGCGAGCCGACCGGCCGCATCAGATCGGCCCTGGCCGAAGACAGGAAGCCGCTGACGCCGGCGATGAAGGCAGCGGCGGCGTTCTTGCCGAACGACGATCCCGCGCCCGCGACGCCAGACGTAAAGGTCTGCGCGGCGTTTTGGCCCGCCTGCGTGCCGCCCTCGGCGATCTTGCTGCCGGCGTCGGCGCCGCCGGATTGCAGCCGACGCTCGAATTCGTCAGCATCGAAGCCGGCGACGTTCGGGCCGATGCCCGGGAGACCCGGTGCCGGCGGCACATAGGCCTGGCCACCCCTGGCAGCCGCATGACGCCCTTCGGCGTACACCTGGTACTGCCGCTCGGCAGGGGTCATCTCTGCCCAGTTCCTCGGACGTGGCGTGGGGATCGGCGTGCTCGAGGCCGGCATGCCGGTGTTCGGCTCGCGCGTCTGGCGATCTTCGAGGATCTTCGTCTGCAGCGCATCGAAGACACTCTTGATCTCGCCGCGGCCAAGCTGCGCCAGCGCATCGCGGAACGCCTTCTCGGCCGGCGCGCCGGTGAAGCGATCGAAGAACCCAAGCTCGGGATGCTGCTTGTTGTAGCGATCCTTGAACTCGTCCATATAGGCCAGCGGATCGCGGCCGCTTGCCCGCAGCGTCTCATAGCCCTTGTCGACGGCCATCATGTCGGACAGACGGCTGTTGACCTTTTCGAGGACCGGGTTGAGTGCCCTGCCGGAGAGGTCGCCAAGCGCCCTCCCCGTTTCCTGAATGTTGTTGATCAGCTGCTGCCAGTTGCCTTCGGCATCGCCGGTGATCTGGGCGAAATCCTTTGCCACGGTGCCGGCCGAGCTGCCGAGCGCGTCGAGGTGCTTCTGCAGCTCCGGCATCTGCGTCAGCAAAGCGCGCATGCCCTGCTGCATCTGGATGTCGGTGAAGATTAGGGGCAGCTTCGAGAGGTCGCCCTTGAGCGCCTTCTGCGTCTGCTCGACCAGCGTCTGGATGACGTCGCCGCCCTCCTTTCTGGTGCGGTCGAGTTCCTTGCGGATGTCGATGTTATACTTCTTGAAGTTGTTGGCGACCTCGTTGCCATAGGCCTTCTGCAAGATGTTCGAGAAATTGGTCGCGGCCTCCGCCGAGGATCCGGTCTGGTTGCGCACGATCTCCAGCATGGCCGCCAGGCGCTTGAGACCTTCGGTGCCCTTGTAGCCGAGCGCGGCGAAGGCGGGCGCGATGGCCGGCAGTTCCGCCGCCATGTCCTTCAACTCGAATTTGCCGGCCTTGCCCTCGAAGGCGAGGATGTCGAAGGCCTCCTGCATCCTGTCGGCGGTGATGCCAAGCGAGTTGGAAAGCGCATCGGCTGTGAGCGCGATGTCCGAGATCTCGGCCCCGGAGGCCTGCGCGGTACGCGCTACGGTCGGCAGGAATGCGAGGCCGTCCTCAAGCGACCGGCCGGATGCGATAAGCGTCTCCAGTCCCTGCACGACGCTGTCGAAAGGCATCTTCGACTTGTCGGCGAGCTCCTGCAATACAGCGATCGTCGGCTTGATCGCCGTCGCCGGCTTGTCGGCATTGATGATGATGCGGCCGATCGTGCGCTCAAGCTGCGCATAGTCGCGCGCCGTACGGATCGCGACATAACCGGCAGCGGCGGTCGCGACACCGGCTGCCTTGCCGAAGGTGGCCCATTGAGCAAGCCGCTTCTGCCGTTCGGCATCCTGCACAGCCAGAAGCCGCTCCTCGGCCACCTGCGTGCGTGTCAGGCGCGTGTTGTTGCGCGCCAGGTAGACATCGCGTTCGGCGCGCTGCAGCGCGGTCAGGCTGGTCCGCGCCTTTGCAGCCGGGCCCGACACGCGGTCGAGCAGGCTGACGATCAGCTCCGCCGACATCCTTGCCATCAGGCATCATCCTTTACAGCGGCGAAAACGAATTCCGGCACGACCTGGTGGAAGATTTCCATCAAGGCTTCCGCATCGTCCCAGGCGAGCTTCTTCAGAACCTCAGGCGGGAGATCGCAGAGTCGGGCGAGCAGCTCGCGATTGCTGATCTCGGCATTCGACCAGTCGTCGATATCCTCGAGCATGGCCGGCCGCATCCTGATTCTCGCGATCTTCTCGCCGCCGCGCTTTATGGCGCGGTGCAGCGTCAGATACCGGTAATCGGCATCGGACAGGTCGAGCGAGACCTCCCCTTCGACGGCGGCCTCTGCTGGCGCCTCGGCGGCCATGACGGGCGCTTCGTCGGCGCCCGTCATGAAGTCCTCTATCGCGTTCTTGGGCGGCATCATTCAATGCCCAGCAGCACGCGGGCCTTGGCCAGCTCATCGACGCCGAACTGGCGGCGACGGGTCGTGAAATAGTCCCAGTAGAACCATTCCTCGTTGTCGATCGACAGTTCGTAGTGCGTCACCTCGCCGATCTGGTGATCATGGCCGAAAGCCGAGGCGCGGTCGAAGGCGTCGGGCGCGATGCGGCTGACGATGCCGCGGATGACCGTCTTCGCCTGGAAGGCGTCGCCGGTCTGCTTGTTCTTCAAGACGCCGTAGCCGGTGAAGTTCAGCGGCTGGTTGGTGCCGACGCCCATGGCGCGATAGCTCGACTTGGCGAAGCCGGCGAGCTTGAAGGTCGGCTGCAGCGCCTTGATGGCGTTCATGCCGAACTCGACCTCGCCGGGCGCGCCGCCGCCGAGATGGGCAACGGTCACCTGCTCCAGCGTCGGCAGGCCAAGCGACTGGAGCTTGATGTGGTTCGAATCTTCCGGGTCTTGGTCGCCGACGAAGAGGTTGACCTGTTCGAGCAGCAGCAGTTTCTCGGCCATGGCTGGCGTTCCCTTTGAGAGGTTTCAGAGTGTACGGGCGAAGCCCGCAAGCCCGACTGGGCGTCGCGGCTCGTGCCGCGCCCCGCCGGAGCCGCAGGCGGCAAAGCCGCCGGTGCGCGGCGTGAGGCAGATCAAGAAACGAGATTTTGGCGAGCCAAAAGCTCGTCGATCGTCGCCTGCAGGGCGGGCGCATAAGGCCGGCTCGTCATGGTCAGGCGACGGAACACCGGAGCCTCTTCGAACTGCGCGTCGATATAGATATGGCCGGCGCGCAGATCCTGAGCGTTGTTGAGCTGCGGGTCGAAGCGGCATTTGAAGCCGAGGATGTCGCCGTTGGCTTCCGCCTTGGCGAGGATATCGTGCACGGTGTTCACTACCGACTGGATGGTCTGGGTGGTCAGGTTGAACTTGCCCAGGAACTGCCGCAGCGTGCGCAGGCAGGTGAGCTCGATGAAGTCGCGGCCGCGCACCTTGTGATACTGCTGCCAGATCGTCTGGTCCGACAGGTTGTCGGTGCCGATATAAACAAAGCCGCCTTCGGCGATGGCGAAATCGTCGCCGCTGTCGCCGCGCACGATGATGCCGCCCTGTGCAGCAAGGATTTCCTGCCCTTCCGTCGACCCGTCGGTGAGCGAGAAGCGATAGTTCTGCTCGGGCCCGACGATGCCGTAGAGCGCCTGGTTGGCCCAGGAGCGGAACGGCCGCCCGTCATTCTCGTAGTCGCGGCGAACGGCGACACCGGCGATGCGGGGCGCGGCCGGCCTGGTGACGACGTCGCCGGAGGCGTCGAGGCGCTTGATGCCGGGCGTCACCGGGATCAGCCGGTCGGACGAAAGGGTCTCGCGCCACTGTGTGAAGGCGGCAAGGCCGTTCGGCCCATCGACGATCGCAACGGCGAGGATCTTGTTCAGCACCTCGGGCAGCGCCGCGCAGACGGCGTTGGCGAGTTCCTCGACTTCTGCCGTCGCGGTCGGCAGCACCTTGCCCGCGTCGACGCCGCCGCCGCTGAAGGAGACGTTGAGCGGCGCGGACAGGTACGCTCCGGGCGTGTCGATGACGAGCGAAGCCACCTTCTGCGCGTCGGGACCGGTGCCCATGACGGCATGCGCGGTCGGCAGCACCTTGTTCGGATCGGCGCCGCCGCCGGTGAACTCGACGGCCGGAGCGACGGTCATGTTGGACCCTTGTGTCGTCAGCGTCAGGCCGGTCAGCGCGCCGAACTGCTGCGTCGTGTATCCCGGCACCAGGATGAGGCGCGGACAGACGCCGAGATCGGCGCCGGCATTGACGAAAGCGTTGATGCCGGTGCCGGCGACCGACGAGCCAACGATGTTGGCGATGGTGGCGGCGATGTCGGCGCCCTCGGCGACGCGGTTGACCACGAGCTGGGCGGCGACCTGGTAGGGGCCGAGCTGCGCATTGATGCCCTCGACGGCGTCGACGAACAGCGAATCGGGATCGCAGAGCGCCAGCTTGGTCGTGTCGTTCGAATTCAGGCGGACGGCGACACCGGCCGGGAATGCCGCGTCGAAAGCCGCCTGCAGAGCCGTCGGCGCCTTGGCGAAGGGCATGCAGATGCCAACGACGCTCATCAGCGCATTCGACGGCACGGCCGCCTCGTTGGCGTCACGGCGGATTGTGATCCCGAAGACGGGGTCGGTCATGACAGTCTCTCCTGTGGATGCGGGAAAAAGTGTTGGGAAGCAGGAGCGGTTGGACGCTCGGCCGTTTTCAGATAAGAACGAGCCATGTGGACGTGGCTCTTTGCAGCGCTGTTGGTGGCCGTGATCGGATGGAAGTTCGCCGCCAGATTTCTACATCGTCGGCCTGTGGTAACGGCCGACGATTTGGCAAAGCTCCGCCTCTTGCCACGATATCCCAAGGCAAACGAGGACTGGGCAGTGTGGCGCCCTCTTCTCGACTCCGATCTTGCCCAGATTACTCAGGGCGAAGGCGACTTCGGTGAAAACTATGTTCTCGAGATCACCAAAGCCGGCGAGCGCGCCTTGAGATCGGCTAAAGCTTAGATGGCAAGGCCAGTTTTTACCGCAAAGCCATCAGGACCATGATCTGGCCGCTCCCAGTATTCATCGGATTCGCTGTGATGCTGCGGTTAGTCTGTGCAGTCGCGAAGACATCAGAAGCGCCGCTGAGCACAGCAACGCTCTCCGGGCGAACGTCGAATTTCTCGGTCAAGTTAGTCCACGATATGCTGTCCGAGGTCGAACCATTGTAGGCGAGACCGCCGATCCACCCGCCAGCTTCGCAACTGATCGTCGCGTTCATAGGATCGCTTAGATTTACTGCGACCGCAGTGGGGGTCGTTGCGCTTTTCAGATTGAAGACCGGTGTGAGGCACGCCGCACCGCGGACCATCGTCGCGCTAGACGTTACGACGAGATTTCCGGTCGCGCCCCTCGGCGCAGAGAAGAAGGCCAAAGCCGTTGTCCCATTGAACTGCTTGTACAATTCGATACAGGGCTGGGCGCCGAGCGTGACAGAGGTGATGTCGAACGACGAGGCCGATCGCGCCATCAGCCCAATGATCGGATAGGCATCGGCAGTCACGCCAGCGGTAAGCGTGGTAAAGGTAAAAGACGTGCTGTCTGCGGTTACAATTTCATTGAGGCTCGACCCTTGGGTCGCAGCGGCCACGACCGCTGCAGGACAAAAGCCGGGCATTGGAAATGTCATTGCAGGGCCTGCACATGGAGATGAGTTCCGGCCTGGCCCTTCGAAATGAAGAGACGGAACTTCGATCCACTGGTTGTGGTGAAGGCATCGCCGGTAACCTTCGTGAAGCCGGACACCGTGAGCACTCCCGCCGTGGCCCCATTGGTATAGTCGATGATAATCGAATACGAACCTGCGACGGTGGGTGCCGCCAAGGTGTGTGCGCCGTTGTTGGTAGCCGACCGGAAATTGCCGCCGGCCGGCGTAGGCGTGTATGTTCCTGACGATTTCGTTCCGTCCGGAACGTCTGTTCCGAGGTAACCTGCGGTCAAGGTCTTATCCGCGTCCGATTTCAGAGTGTTGGCGTCGAACGCCTGCACGTTGGTGCCTATCACAAGCCCGAGAAGGCTGCGCATTGCGGCATAGTCGGCGGCCGTGATCAGCGATCGGCCGTTGGCCGACGCGTTGGTGATGTCAGCGGCGGTGATGGCGAGCAGCGTTTTCATCGCCGCGTAGTTCGCTGCCTGGATAAGAGACCGGCCGTTGGCAGATGCGTCGGTGATATCGGTCGCCGCGATCGCGACCGCGGCCTTCAGCGCGGCGGCCGTGATCACGCCCACAAGCCCGGCCACGGTAGAAACTTGGTCAGTGTTGTCGATCTTGTCCCAACCGATGCCATTGGAAACGATCCAGTCGCCAACTTGCCAATCCGTGATACCGCTGACATTCGTCGCGCCGGCCGTGGCGACCTTGTAATACTGGCCCTTGTTCGCAGCCGACGCCGCCGGGATGGTTGGCGTGTTGGTGTTCGCGTTCCAAGTTCCTTGATAGGAGAGCGAGCCGAAGATCGTCGACGGCAGCTGAGCTGCCGGAACTTTTCCGGTAGCGTCGAGAGCGGCATAGCCGTTCGCGTTGCCCTTTTCGGATGCGTCCTGCTTGCTGTCGAGAGCGGCCTGCAGCCCCGTCGTGTCTGCAATCGTGTGTTGATGCAACAGGAGCGCCCGGTTCGCGACTGAGACCAGGATCCCCGCAACATCGACGTCGATCGCAGAGAAGGCCGCGACCAGCCGAAGAACGTCATTCGCAAGCTCGTTGCTGCCGAAGGGAAGCTGGTACCCCCGGTTCGGCGTCGTGTTTTCTACTGGCATGGCGATCCTCGGCGAGGGTTACGGGGTTGAGATCGCCCGGAAGTCGTAGGCCATCGGCCGCGCTGCCGGGGTGCCGGTGAGCGTGATGCGGATGCGCCCAACGGGATTGGCGTTGAAGCCAATGACGCTGTATTTGCGCTCGACCCAGCCGGCATCCTGCAGCGGCGCCTGCGTCACCTGAGGAACCGCTGTCCAGACGTCGTTCGCGGCATCTGCGTGCATTGCGATTGTCGCGCCGGTCTGGATCTTGGTCTTCAGGTAGGACAGGATGTCGATGCCGGTCCCCATGTCGAAGGCGCGGGTGATATAGGTGCCCGTCGTCTGCAGTTCACCCTCGATCGCCAGGATCACCGGGAACACCACCGGCGAGACCTTGGCCGAGCCGGTGAGCACGGCGCGGACCTCGACATTGCCGGTGTAGAAGGCCTGCAGTTCCCAGGCCTGGTCCGGGTTGAGCAGGGTGACCGAACCGTCGTCGAGCTCGACCTCGAAATGCATCGCGGCCGCGGCGGTCGGCAGCTCGACCTCGGCGCGGATCAGGAGATCGCTCATGTTGGCGACCGCGAAGGTGCCGACATTGACGGTCTTGGTCGCCGGCGCGAATTTAGCCGCGACCAGCTGGAAGCAGATGTCCTCGTCCTGGTGCGGCGTCCAGGTGACGGCGTTCGACGACGACAGCATCACGCCGACCGAATAGGGCTGCGCGGCAACCGGCTGCTGCAGGTCGGCATCGAAGTCGCCGAGCTTGGCCGTCTTGATCGAATGGTCGCCGTCATTGGTCTTGACGACGAAGGCGTATTCGATGCCGCCGGCGAGCCAGATCGGATAGGGGAAGCGGATCTCGGTCCACTGGCCGATCACCGCTGCGTTCATGTCGTAGAACGCCTGGGCGATGACGTTGACGGTCGGGATGCCGTTGGCGACCTCGACAAGCTCGAGCACGATCGGATTGTCGGGATCGCCGGCCAGGCAGACCTTCAGGTTGACGCCGGCAATGTGCCGCCCCTCGGTCAGCGTGAAGGTCTGCGCCAGCGGGTCGGGGACCTGCTGCCGCCATTGCCGCCACCGCCTGTCTGGCCGCCCGTTTCGCGCGGCGCGGTGACAGAGGTCTGCTGCACCGTGGTGGTGACGACGCGACGCAGCGTCTCAACGTTGATCGTGCCCTGACCGACAAAGATGGCGGCGGCATTCGAGCCGCTGGCGCCCCCCGCGACCAGTCCCTTCGAGCCGGCCGGCACGTTGGCCGGGACGGTGAAGCTGTTGACGATCTGGCCGGAACCGTCGGCGCTGAGGCCGCCCGGGTTGACGTCGATGCCGTCGAATTCGAGCTTGGTCAGGTTCTCGCCCGCACCGAAGCCTTTGATCGTGAACTGCAGCGGTATCTGGCGCAGATAGGCCAGCGTCTCCTCGCGGGTCGAGCTCTCGATCGTCTCCTTCTGCGTGGTCGTCGTGGTTGTCGTGGTGCGGCCGGCGGTTGACCTCGACGTGGTAATGACAACCGGCGACGACAGAGCCGCCGCGCTGTCGGAGGCCGATTCGGTGGCGCTCTCGGTCCAGTAGTCGACCGGCGGGTTGATCGTCATCGACGCCGGCAGCGGCGCGAAGTTCTGATAGGGGTTGATCTTGGTGCAGCGGGTGGCGAGAGCCTGCTCGACCGCGACTTCTTCCGTCCAGTTCAGCAGCGTCACGCCAGGCAGGTTGACCGCATGGAAGGTCGGGTCGATCGCCAGCCGCAGCAAGCCGCCGAACACGGCCGCGGTCTGCGCCTCGCCCTCGTCTCGGTAGCGGTCGGAGGTGAAGGGATCGACGAACACGCCGTTCTTCGAGATCGGCTCGCGGCTGTCGATGTCGCGCTGCAGGCGCTCGAGAGCGATCAGGTCCAGAGCGTCGACCAGGCTGTTATACATCCGGTCGATCTTCGCCATGGTGTAGGCACGCACGCCGATATTGGTGACGTTCGGCGTGCCGGTCCAGATGTTCTCGACCAGCGCGAGCGGCAGCACGTCGGCCGGCACCGTCGGCGGCAGCGCGTTGGTGCGGCTCGAAACGCCCTTCAGGTAGACTGAATTGCCGTCGCTATCCAAGCCGAGCACGTCGACGCGCGGCAGCTCGAAGTCATAGTCGACCTGGATTTGCCCGCCATTGACGCCGCCGGCGACGGTGATGGTGGTTGCGGTGATATCCGTTGCCGAGACGATACCTAGATAGCGGTATTTGACGGTGTAGCTCGACCCGGTCGCGGGCTCGGCGCCGCCGGCCGCCCAGGACACCAGGTCGCCGGCCTTCGTGTAATCGGCCGGCGTCGCGTAGCTCGTGGCGCCCTGCTTCACCTCAAGGATCGACGTCACGCCCGTGTTGACCAGAGCGTCGGAGCCGTTCGGCGTGCCGCCGCGCACGACTGTCTCGGTGACTTCCTTCTCGACCAGGACTTCGCGGATCGTCGCGATCGGCCCGTGATTGAGGGTGACGATCGTCGGGTTCGCGCCGAATGTATGCACCTCGGTCGGGATGCGGAACAGATCGAAGGTTTCCGTCTCGCGGTGGCGCAGCGCCGCATAACGGGTGCGCTTCTGGCCCTTGATGTTCGCCACACCCTCGGCGATCGAGAAGACCTGGTCGGTGCCGTCCTTGCCCAGGGCCGAGACCGAGCAGCCGGAGACGATATAATTGCCGTTGGCATCGAAGTCGTAGATGGCGAGCTGTGCGTTGATGCCGGTGAGGTTCGGCGGTGGGGTCTGGTCAATCGCGACGCCGTCCTTCAGCAGGTAGACCGAATAGAGATCGCCTTCGCCGCCATCGCCGGAGAAGCCCCAGGCGAGCGCGAAAACGACGCGCGCGGCGCCGGCTTCGCCCTCGGACAGCGAGCCTGGCATCAGGCCGAGCAGGGCGGGCTCCTCGAGCTCGGTGATATAGGTCTCGATCATGCGCACGCCGATATGAACGGCCCCCGCCATCGGAACCGGAGCAAGCACGGCGCCCGGCGCGTCGAGCACACGACCGTTCACATAAAGCCTGCCGGACGTGAGCGTCACCCTGCCTGCCTCGGCGTCGATGATTATGTCGCTGCCCTCGACGCGGTCGCCGTCGCGCGCGACCAGGTTGCCGATCGAGCGGATCTTCCGCTGCAAGAGCGACTGCGCTTCAACCATCTCGGCCGCCTGGCCGATCTTGCCTTCTCGCGTCAGGACGCTGTCCCACAGGGGAAAGGCGACCGAGCGGTCATAGGCGCCCGACAGGTTCGATCTGTGCTCGTACATATCGCCTCAAACGATCTTCAGGAGAGCGCGAAACCGCTCGCGCGATGTCTTGCCGAGAAGCGCCGGCACGATAGCGAAGCCGCCCACGATGGCGCCGCCACCGATGCCCGCGCCGGGCAGCCACATGATGCCGGCCGGGTGCGCGCCGACCGGCGCGCCGCCAAGCGTGACACTCCAGGACTGGATGGTCTCGCCCTCGCCTTCGCCGAAATCCAGCATGGCTTCGACATAGATGTTCGGGCCGGCACCGCTTGCCACGACCCAGCCCTGCCCCGCCGCCTGATAGTAGCCGCCGAAGGAAGCGCTGACCGGCCGATAAACCCGCGCCTTGCGGAATCCGATCGGCGAGCCGTCCTCGCGATAGACGCCGATCCAGCAACTCTTCGCCAGCAGCGCGGTCGCGATGATCTGCGCCCGCGACAGAGCCGCATCCGAGACCCATTTCAGGCCGGCCGTGGTCCAGGGGAACGGCCCCCAGCTGATCGACCCGCCCCCGACCGGCTCGATCCAGGCGCCGAGCGCGGTCAGCTCGGCTTCCGTCAGATCGTGCTGGCCGGCATCGAAAGTGCGGCCGAAGGACCATTTGACGCCGCCGGCGCGCAGGAAGACGCCGGAATTGTCGCCCCAGATGCCGTCGCCCCACCTGGTGTAGGCCCAGTCGTGCTCGCGCACATTGTAGCCGTTCCAGGCGCGGTAGAACTCGGACCGCACCGGGTCCGACAGGCGCACCACGGCCTCGATCGTGCCGAGATCATCCTCGTCGTCGCGAAATCGGTCGACCTCGAGCTCGTAGAGGTGCCAGCGGGTGCGGCGCACCGGCGCCTCGTAGAAGGTCGAGAAGGCGTAGCCGACCCATGTCAGGCTTTCGGCGACACCTTGCGGCGTGCCTTTTACCCGCTGCCAGCGCAGGCCGTATTCGATGACCGAGGCGAGGTCGGGCAGGTATTGCGAGATCGCGCCAAGCCCGTATTCGACGACGAGCCAGGGCAGGATCGAGGGCTGCACTGGCGCGAACTTGAAGCCGCGCAGCTCGTCGAAACCGGGCTCAAGCTCCGGCAGCCGGTCGAGAGATTCCGCGAGCGAGCGCTCGAACAGCGTCGCGTTCTGCGGCAGCAGGTTCTGCCGTTCGCTCACCGGTCGCGGCCCTTGAAGGTGAGCGCCACCGTGCCAAGCTTCACCGCGGCGCCGTCATCCACGGTCGTGTCGGTCACCGGAGCGGTCAGCGACACTTTCTGGACGCCCGGCACCTGGAGCTTGGAAACCAGCCAGGAGCGCGTCAGATTGAAGCCGAGTCCGCCCTCGTCGGCCAACGACTGACGCAACAGCGTCTCGAGGCTTTCGAAGACGGTCATCGGCGTCGTCGGCAGAAGCCAGATATCGGCGGCGACGTTCACCGTCGCGCTTGTGGCGGACACGACGGTGATGCGGTCGGAAATCACTCGCACGCTGTTCTTCTGCACCTCGGCGTCGACCGCGCCGAGCAGAGCGGCGTCCGGCTCGCCGAAATTGTCGGTCGCAAGCACGGCCATGCGGATGTCAGGGCCGGTCCCGACGCGATAGACGGCAACATCCTTGACCCGGATGCTCGCCCGGAAGGCGGCACTTTTGTACCAGTCTTCGGAGCCGGCGGTGGAACGGCCGGAAATGGCGATCACAGTGCGGGCGCGCAGCTTGGCATCAGTCTCGCCAACCAGGCGGATGACGTCATAGAACGCCGCCAGGTGATCGAGATCGGCGCCGGCGGCGAAGGCGAGAAGGTTGGCTTTCACCGCATCGTTGATCGCCGCCCGGTAGAACACCTCGCGGAATGCGCCGACCTGCAGCTGGATGTTGCCGGGTTCGCCCTCGAGATCGATGATGCCGGTGACGTCTAGACCATATGCGGTCGCCAGGTCGACGAAGACCGCCTTGATCGCGGCGAGCGCGTCGGCCTCCGACGTGACGCTGATCGCCTGGGGAGCCGGCAGGCCCTCGAGCATGGACAGATCGAGCATAACTACCCCGTTACGATCAGTTGGCCGCTCGCCTGCCCGAGGCGCAGCGAGACGGTGCCGGCCGGCGTGAAGTCGCCGAGATGGGCGCGCGGCCGGTAAATCCCCTCGATCACCCAGCCGGACGCGCCGGCGCGGTCGAGTGTCAGCGGCGAGATGCGCGTCGGCGTGAGGCGCGGCTCGAAAAGCAGGATCACGGCCGCGACCGACCACTGGAAGCGGATGACGGTCTGGACGTTGGCGAGCTCGCCGAGCAGCGCCGGGACCGGACTGCCGACATATTCACGCAAGACGCGCTCGAAATAGCGTGTCGTCAGCAGGATCTCGATCGCCTGGATGACGTTGTCCCAGCCGCTCTGCCGCAGCCCGGTCGAGCGGTCCATGCCGAATTGCGTCACTTGCGCTTCCCGCGCCTAACCTGCCTTGCCGGACCGTCAGCCGTAGCGGCAGGCTTCGACTTCGAAGGCTCGACGACATGGCCGCGCAGGCGCTCGTAAGCTGCCTGCGATGGCGTCATCTCAACGGTTGTTCCGGCGGCACCAAGGTGCGGCGCGAGATGTGTCACAACAAGTTCCATGGGGCCTCCTAATCGGCCGCAAAAACTTTCGAGGAGCCCTCGACGATCGGCCAGAAGCCCGTCGAGGAACCCGACATGACATGGACGCGATCGCCAACGCGGGCGATCCTCTTCCCCCCGGCCGCGCCGAGATCGACGCGGGAAGCCGACAGCTCGGCCCGCTCGCCGCCGGCATCGAACAGTACCGTCGCCCCGCCGAAGGTCGACAGGATCCGCGTTCTCGAATCGGAAGACGGCGCCGGGTTCTGGTCCGAAAAGGTCATCGGCAATGCGATGCCCTGGCGCATGTCGCCATGCGGCGCGACCAGCATCATCTGCTGGCCTTGCGTCGGCGGCCGCCAGGACTTTTCGTTGCCGGCGATCTCACCCCACGGCCGCCAGGGCGACAGGAACTCGCGGCCATTGGCCTCGGACAGCAATAGCTGCACGCGCTTAGCGTCATGGTCGACCTTCTTGACGGTGCCGAACCGCAGATTGCCGGCAACCATGCGCTTGAGCGCGGCGATATCGGCTTGCAGGCCAAGAATGACCTTCACCAGTTCGGGGTCATGCATCAGGCGGCCCCGCCAAGGTCCGGGTCCGGCAGGATGTCTTCCGTCAGTTCGGTCTGCGCCCCGTTGATCACCGTGCCGACATTCTCGAAATCGACTGCCTCGACAATGTCGGGAACCGCGTCCAGAGGCGCCACGCCCAGCATGCCCGGCACCGCGGCCGTGGTCATCAGAGTCGACTGAATCTTCTGCCAGGTCATCAGGTCACCGCCCTTGGCCAGCTCGGCGCGCATGATGGTGACCGCCGCCTGATAGTCCGCGACCGTCGCCAGTTGGGTCAGCGTCGCGTCGATGATGGAAGGCAGCGCGGCGCCCGGAGCGGGATCGCAGACCGGCTCGATTTCGATCTCGACCAGGCGGATGGCATGCTTGCGGCCGCCCTCCGGATCGACGCCGCGAGCGGCCTTCACGGGCCCGATCGCCGCAATCAGCGAGCGGAAGCATTCCGCGAAGGCATTGTTCGGGTCGGACAGCACGCGCCGCCACTGCCGATCGAGCATGTCGAGCGAGAATTCAAGACCGGCATCGGTCGCGGCGATTTCGATCTGAGTGACCGTCTGGCCGTTCGTCGTCTGATAGGTGACGCTGCTGGCCACGATCAGGTCCAGTGCGAAGGTCACGGTGCCGGACGTGACGAAGAAGCCCTCGTTCTGGCCGGCATACTTACTCTCGTCGATACGCACCAAGATAACCGGCGCCTGCCGGTCGCTCATGATCGAAGACAGCGCCTCGATCGAGGAATCGGTGACGCCGTCGGCGGCGATGGTGTTGCCGCGCAGCGCCTGCACGGCAAGCATGCGCAGCATTGCGTTGACCAGGCTCATCCGTTCCGTCCTTCGCTTGGCGCGGCTTCGCCGCTCGCTGCGGACGGCCGGGCAAACGTGCCCGACCGGCGGTCGCCCTTGCCGCCTTCGGCGGAGATCACGACGCCGCCTTCAGGTTCGACAGATAGAACACGATCACCTCGGGCAGGTCATCGACGACGCGCTCGATCGAATAGATCGGCTCGGCCGGGCGGCTGGTGACCTCGCACTGATCGCCCGCCTTCGGCAACCAGGCCATGACGGCGCGCGGGATCGAAACGGTGCACAGGCGGCCGGCGTAGCGGGTAGGCGCCATGCCGCGATCGCGGCCGCCGAGGAATTCAAGGTCCGGATCGATGTCGAACCGGCCTTTCAGGTCGACCATCGCCGGGCGCGACGGATCGTCGGCTACCGACATCTCGCCCCGCAGCTTGGCGCGGATGATGATCAGGTCGCCCATCCGGGAGCGCGTCTCATGGACAAGGCGTGATCGGGCTGCACGAATATCCATGAAAGGCTCCGAAAAGATGAGACTTCAGGCCTGGCCGAGATCCATCTGGCTGGCCTCGTCCGCCTTCACGAGGTCAACCTTGCTGGCTGGGCGCGCGGCACCCTTCGCGACAAGATCGTCGAGCTGCTTCTTGTCGACGTCGATGATTGATCCAGGCGCCTTCACCTCGATTTCGGCGCGCTTGATTGTCTTGCCTTCCGGGCTCTTCTCGCCTGGCGACTTGCACAGGTGAACGGTGCTCAAAGCAACGGCTTTGACCATGATGCTTCTCCAATTGTGTTGAATTGCCGAGAAAAGACGTCGGACCGGGGCAATCAGCCGAGGACGGTCGCCTTCAGCGTCGCGTTCGGATTGACGGGCACCATCAGCGGCGCCGACTGGGTGAGGATCTGCTCGATCGCCACATCGCCTTCGGGGATGTAGTTGCGCGGGAAGATCGGCAGCGCCTCGAACTGCGCATGCACGTCGACGATCGTGCCGAAGCAGCGATAGCCCTGCACGTTCGGCCCGGTCAGCACGACATCCTTGGGCGACATGAACGGAGTGACCGAGCCGTTGACGGTGTAATAGTCCTTATAGACCCAGACTTCGATGCCGCCACCGAGCGTGCCGCCATAGCGGACCTCGCCAGTGGTCATGAGGCCGGTCTTGATCGTCAGGTCGGCATTGCCGCGCCTGGTCAAGTCCATCTCGGCGAGGATCTCGCTGTCGCGCCGCATGACGCCCCAGGCATCCGTGCCGACCGTGATACGGTTCGGCGCGCCGCCGAACTCGGCCGAATGCATCGTGTCCGCCCAGCCCTGGATGTCGTCCAGGATGGACACGCCGGGATCGCCCCAGCGCGCGCCGGCGCCGAGCACCACGGTGTGTCCGGCTGCTCGACCGAAGTCGACCAGCCGCTGCGGCATGTCCTTGCCTTCGATGACGACCTTGCCGTCGATGACGGCCTTGGCGGCCATCCATTCCCAGAGCCTTTCGACCGCGACGCGATGGAACTGCAGGATGTCGGCTTTGACCGCATCGTAGCGCGCCGCGGGGCTCTGCGCATTGGGACCAAGCAAGGTGCCCGGGCGGCGAGTCAGAGCGCGCAGCGGCGAGACAGGATCGCTGGCCTTGACATAACCCGGCTTGAAGCGCTCGACGCGCGCGCCTTCCTCGTAGATCGCCCGGCCTTGCGCCATCGGGGCGACAAAGGGCGCGAGCTTGCGACCCGAACGCGGAATCTTCTCCAGGTCGATATATTCGTCGGTCGATGACATCTGGTGGGGGAAGAGAAGGTCGAGCCAGTAGCTCGGCACGATGTCGAGTTCGCGGAACACACCGAGCAGGGTGTGCGTATCCCAAAGTTCGTAGTTGTCGAAATCCGCCATGGTCGTGGCCCTTTGAAAGAGGCGGCCGGGGCCGCGATTGCATTGAGGGTTTGCGCCTTGCGCTCAGAGCCGCTTGCGGACAAGGATGTTGGTGGGCGCCGGCGCGCCCCGGAAAGCGGCCTCGCGCTTGTCATCCGTGTTGAACGAGGCATCCCAATTGAGCGCATCCGGATTGAAATTGCCGGCCCGGTAGATCGCGACGCGCTGCGCGACATCGGTGTCGACCACCGGGGCAGTCGTGATGCCGAGCGGCGCCACACCGAGCTGATCCGCCCCGCCGACGAGGGTGGTGTTCGAAAATGCGATGGCCGCGCCGGTCTCGGTGGTTGCGATCGCGTTGCCGGGCGCTCCCGCGGTCTTGGCGACGATACCGACGATGCCGGCGGCATCGGACTGAGCGCTGACATCGGGATGGGGCGTGGTGAGCGAGCCGTATGCGGTGCCGGCACCAGCTCCGCCATTGATCGCCGCGATCAAATTGCTGGCGGTCTCCGCCGCCGTCGCACCGATCTTGATCTGACCGGCGACAGTCGTCGGCGCAGCCTTCAAGGTATAGACCGTCGCGCCGAGGGTGATGGTGTCGTCGACAGCCCCGGCACCGGAGAGCACCAGCCGGCCGGTCGCCTTGCTGCCGGGCGCATGGACGAAAGTCGCCATGGCCACGGTGTCCGTGGCCGCGAGGCCGACAACCGAGAAAGCCGGCAGCGCTACATCCGCTGCCACGGGAAAGTCCTCGGTGACAGGGTGCGGTATAGCCGAATTGAAGATTTCGGCGGAGGTGAACGTCTCGGAAACGTCCCGTGCCGCCATGCCCGGCTGCGCAAAGGGAATGCTGGTCATGATCGACCCTTTCAGGTGAGGAGTTGCGATTGGATGGTGCGAGGCATCAGCCCTGCCTGACCGGCGCTCCCGTCGAGGCGCGGTAATTGGCCAGGATCCGGTTGGCCGCTTCCTGCGATGCCGCCGCGGACTTTCCAGCGCCGGGCTGCGCGAGGCCGGCCGCGGCAAGGCGCGATTTCTCATAGACCTCGGCGCCTGCGTCTACCGGCTTGAACGCCGCGACGTTGGCGACGACGAACGCGGCGACATCTTCACCGGTCATGGCAGGCGACCTGGTCGCCAGGTCGAGCGCCGCCGCCATGCGACCGCCGTCGCCCTTGACGCCCTCGGCGCCAAGGGCGGTCGTCAGGCGCTTGTTCTCGGCCGCCACGCCGCAGGCATGGCCTTTGGTCTCGGCAGCCGCGACGGCCGCGTCGTGATCGGCTTTCGGAATGCCGGCAACTTCATAGGCTGCGGGCGCGCCGGTGGTCTCGCTCATGGATGTGCTCCCTTTCTGCGGGGTTGAGCGCCCGCCGTTCGGCGTGGAGGCGCGGGAAAGTTCGGCAAGTACGCTTTCGAACGAACCGACCCGGTCGGCGATGCCGGCGTCGACCGCAGCCTTGCCAATGAAAGTGCGTGCTTCCGTCTTGCGCGCGGCGGCTGCGGTGAGCCTGGAGCCCCGCCCTTTCGCCACTGTGCCGAGGAAGGCGCAGTAGAAGGCGTCGACTTCGGCCTGCAGATCCGCGCGGACGGCGTCGGTAAGCGGCTCGAAAGGGTTGGCGTCGACCTTGTGGGCGCCGGCGTGGATGAGTGTCGGCGTAATGCCGTCGCGGTCCAGCTGCCGGCTGAAGTCGGCGTGCAGAAGAACGACGCCGATCGAGCCCGCTATACCGGTTTCCGTGGTGACGATCTCGTTGGCGCCGGACGCGATGGCGTACATGGCCGAAGCCGCCATGCCGTTGACGACCGCGACGGTCCGCTTCCTTGCGGCAAGATCGCGCACGAGGGCCGCGGTTTCGAAGGCGCCCACGGCTTCGCCGCCTGGCGAATGCATGTCAAGGATGACAGACCTGACAGCCGGGTCGGCAGCTGCCGATTTCAGCTGGAAGCCGATCCCTTCGTAGGAAGTCAGACCGGAGCTGGCACCGACCCAGGCGCCGCGGTTCACCAGGGAGCCGGTGATCGTGATGATGCCAACCCCGTCGCGGGTGACGCGATAAGGCACGGCGCGACGGGCACCGTTCTCGTCCTCGACGACCGATCCCCCCTCGAATCGGGAACTCTCGGGCCCTTTGACGCCGAGCCTGCCGGCAAGGACGGAAAGCACCACCTCGGCCTTGTCACGCGTGATCAGCAGCGGCCGGTTCAGCACCCGGTCGGCGATATGGATCAGCGATGTCATGGAAGCTCCTAGCGGATGAACCGCATCGTCTTGGCGTAGCGCGAACGCTTTCCGTTCTTTGCCGAACAGGCAGCCGAGAGGCGCATCAGTTCGGCGTCGAGCGCCTTGATGTCGGCGCCGGAGAAACGAAGCTGCTCCCGCGTCACCGGCGACTGGATGGAAAGTTCCTCGACATGCTCGCCGGCGAGCGCGCGCAGCTTGACCGCATAGAGCGCCTGATAGAGCGCGCAGGGGTCATCCTGGTCGACGGCAACGCCGTTGATGGTGACGAGAGCCGGCATTAGGCATCTTCCTTTTTCTTCGATGCCTTCTCGTCCTGGATGACGTCGTCCTTCGCGTCGCCCGATCCCTGACTTCGAGCGAAGGGCGACGGCATGCCCGCTTCGACATAGCGCTTATGCCAGTAGAGCCGGCGCTCGAAGACCTCCTCCGCGTCGGCGCCGATCTCGGCGCATTCCATGTCAAGCGTCGACGTCCCGTTGAGCAGCCGCTCGCTCGCCGCCTTGGCGCTCTTCTGGTCGTCGGCAGTGGCCTTGGCCGGGCCTTGCCACATTGCCCAAAGCACCCTGTCGCGGTTTGCGGAGAAAGCCGCGTAGCCACCCTTGAACGGCAGCCGGCCGGTACCGATCAGCTCGTCCACCAGATGCTCGAAGCCGATCTGGCAGATCGGAGAAGCGATGCGATCGCGACGGCGGGTGACAACCGGGTGCAGGGACGCCCCTTCCATTCGGGTCGAGGAATAGGTCGCGCCCTCATAGTTCATCGTGTAGCTGGCAACGCTGATGCCGATCGCGCGCGCCATGCCGCGCTGCAGCTCGTTGGACACGGGCAGGAATTGCGGCCCCGGAATGCCGGTCGACATCAGGTCGAGTTTCTCTCCCGGCGCCAAATGCGAGATTTTCGGATCGCTGCCGACCGAGATCTCGCTTTCGGCCGCCTTGTCCATGACGGCAAGGAAATAGTCGCGGAACTGGGCGCGCAGCTCCTTGCCGTCCTGGCTCTCGCCGAGCGCTTCAAGAGCCTCGAAGGCCTCTGCCGACGGTTTTTCGCTGGTCAGCACCTGGGCAAAGACGGTCTGCAGGATACCTGTCTGGATCGTCACGTCGACCAGCGTCTCCCATTGCAGGTATTCGCGAAAGGCCGCGACGAGCCGAGAAATGCCGCGCACGTCGTTGCCGTCGACCGGATCGAACACATGAGCGACCATCTGCCGCCCTTGCGTGTCATAGGCCCGATGGTCGCGCTTGACGACGATGCCGGTTTCTTTCTCGGCGAGACGGTAAGCCAAAGGACGGCCGTTCGGATCGTGGATGACGCCTTGATACAGCCCCTCGAACTCACTGGTGTCCTGCACCAAAGCGGTAGGCGTCGTCAGGCACATCTTGGTTCCGGACGTGATGCCGTAGCGGCGGCGGTCGCCGGCGGACATATAGTCCATCAGCATCAGCGCCTCGCCAAAGACAACGTCATGGCGCAGAGCGATGTCGACCTTTTGCGGCACGATGAATTTGCCCTTGAGGTCGCATTCG
Organism: Mesorhizobium sp. WSM4983; assembly: GCF_029625765.1. Lineage (NCBI taxonomy): Bacteria > Pseudomonadati > Pseudomonadota > Alphaproteobacteria > Hyphomicrobiales > Phyllobacteriaceae > Mesorhizobium > Mesorhizobium sp. WSM4983. Next base: position 37,283 of record NZ_JARTVM010000015.1, read on the forward strand.
CGCGCGTTCCACCCCCAGCGCTTCCACTCGGCCTTCAACAGCTTGATGAAATCGTCCGTCTCCTTCCTGTCGTAACCAAGCTTTGCCAGGTCCGGCATCGGATTGAGGATGAGCTCGACCCCGACGGTGTCGGCGATGACCTGGTCGACCGCGCCTCTCAGACGGCCGGAATTCTGGATGATGTCCATGGCAAGGCCGGCCGCGCGGCGCCAGGCGGTGCGGACCTCGTCGCGGTGGTCGCGCAGCGCGGTGCCGCGCGTCGACAGGATCCGCGAACGGCTGTCGCGCAGATACCCGGCATTTGCAGGCGGGCGCGGAGCGGACGCGCCTCCCCTGCCGAATATCCGCTCCAGCAACTTCATGCGCGCCTTTTCCATTTCTCGCGACGGGCTTGCGAGGCCTCGTCGGTCGTCGATTCCGTCGGGTCCGTGGTCTCAGGCTTCGGGGCATGGCGCAGGCCGTGAAGCAGGTCCGGCTCCGAAGCCGGTCTCAGCCGCTCGCGCAGCGCCGCCCAGTCGTCCGCCCTGTTGGTCGAAAGCCCGAGCATTTCCGCCATCGCCATGGCGTAGACCTGCGCGTCCAGGCAGTGGTTGTCCGGCCGCAGGCGTTTCCATTCCTCATGGAACTTGCCGCGCACCACCTCGGCGACGAAGGCCTCCGCCGTGAGCTGCAGGAAATATTCCTTCGGCAGGAAGTCGCCGAAATGCACGTAGCCCGGCGGATCGGCCGGCTCGCCGGAACGCAGACCGGGCTTGTGCAGATTGGCGAACAGTTCCGACTTGAGGCCCCATGTGCCGACCGGCCATAGCATCGCGCTGCCGAAACGCTTGCGCTTGCCGCGCTTGGTGACCGACTTCTTGGCCGGGACGCTGATTGCCGGCACACCGCGTCCGCCGACACCCTTGACAGCATAGGCATTGGGGCGCCGCCGGCACCATTCCAGGACCTGGTTGGTACGACCGCCGTCGCCGCCGTCCACCGCCAGTGCCTCGATCCGCCGCCAGCCGCCGAAAGCGTCGCCGAGCGGCTTGGCGAAGAACTCACCGAGCTTGGTCCAGGCGCCTTCGCCGGCGTTGTCCGTCGCACCCTCGAAGAAGCGGACGCCCAGCACCCAGCATTGCCGGTCCTCGCCAAAGGCAACGACGACGGTCCAGATGCCATTGTGCTGCACGTCGGCGCCGGCGACGAGAATGAGCCCATCGGCAGGGATCTTCATTTCCGCCAAGGGTTCGCGGCGCTCCATCAGCCGCTCGTATTCCGGCGCGTTGCCCTTCACCTTTGCGGGAAGGCCGTACACCAGATTGAAAATGCCCTTGTCGCCGAGACCGCCGGCCTTGGAGTGGTTGAGTATGTCCTCGGCGATCGCTTCGTAGCTCATCATCAGCGAGATGAAGGCATCGACGTGGAAGCCGGGGTGCCGGTCAGGACCGGTCAGGGTGGCGATGTAGCGTCCATTGCGGACGCCGATGACCCGCTCGGTTTCGGTGATGATGTGCCCGCAATGCGGGCAGACATAGAAGCTCTTGTGCGGATGCAGTCGATCGAGATGGAACCCCTCGTGGGCCTGGACGAACTCTCCGCCACATTCAACGCAGGCAATGTTCCAGAAACGCTGGTCGGAGCGCTTGAAGGAACGGTCGATCCGGCAATGCCCCGGCAGGTCGCCCAGGTCGTCGCCGGTGTCGATCTCCGGCGTCGACAGCTCGAAGATCTTGAAGGCCTTCGTGCGCCGGAAGGCGGTGAAGCGACCGAAAAAGAGCGTTTCCGGATCGTCGCCGCTGACATGGGTCTGCCACTTGGAGACCTCGTCCTTGACGCCGTAGCGCGTCGTCTTGCCCGAGAGATCGGTCGCCACGTTGGCGTTGGCGAGCATCAGCGATCCGCCGGCGAAACGCTTCTCGTAAATGGTCGAGCCCGAGCCGGACCGGCTCACGGACGGGAAGATCACCTGCTTACCAGTCTTCGCCTGCCAGGCCTCGATAAGCGGCTGCAGCTTCTGGCTGTTCATGTCCTGCAGGAAGTCGATCGACGGCAGGCCGTAGATGGTGTTGTCCGGCGCCGTGTCGGCGATGTAGAGCGACCAGGCAAGGGCGAGGATCGAGACGCCGGTCTGCTGCGACTTGCGCACCGTCACCAGATTGCAGGGATGCTCGAGCGACAGGCAGTCGGCGATCTCGCCCAGATATGGCGCGTCTTCGAGCGCCCAGAGTTCTCCCTTCTTAGGCCCGTCGACAAGCACGATGTTGTCGGGCAGCCACTCGCGAAAGCGCGCCGGCGGGCGCGGCCTGATCGCCTCCGCAAGCGCCATGCCGGCAAGGCGCAGCGCGCCGGGATGGCCAGGCCCGACATGGATGCTCAAATCTCTTCGTCCTCAAGCACGTCGTCATGCTCGGCGGCTTTCTCGACGATGGCGCCGAGCCGATCGGCGATCTCGGTGTTCAACTCGAAAGCGATGCTGCGCAACAGCACGCGCAGCCCATGGGCGCCTTCTCGCGAAACTGCCAAAGCCATGTCGTCGGCCTTGTTCTGCAGACGGGCGATGCTCGACTGGATCTCACGGCCGCAGACGGTCAGGGCTTCACGCATCCGGTCGGCGCGGACCAGCCGGCCGATATGCTCCTGCCGACGCAGCTTCTCGCGTCCGACTTTGAGCCAGGCCTCTTGCCGAAGCGCTTCGTCGCGCGACGTGCTGGAGTTGGCCGACGGAGCCGACGGCGCGTCCTTGCGAGCTGCCGCAATCTTCTCGGAGCTAGCGAACTCGCCGCGGTAGTAGTCGTAATGCGCCAGCGAAAACCGCATGATCCGGTCGCGCGCGTCGCGCTCGACGGGAAGGTCGTGCTCCTCGGCCAGTCGCCGCACGAGTTTGGTCACGGCCTGCTTTGTGACGCCATCGCGCGCCGCGATCTCGGCGGGCGTCGCCATCACGTTTTCTTCAGACGGCATTCAGACAACTTCCTTCGAGCCGCTGACAACCCTGACAACCCAACTTTTTCGATGGTGCGACTGGCAGAAATCCAGGGGCGGGTCTGCCCGTTGGAGGTCGAGGAGTGGGATACGGTCCCTATAACCTTGGGCGCGGCGCGGCTGTCTTGCCCGGTCAGTCGAAGAAGCCGGGGAGCATGAAGCTGATCTCATGCATGACCCTCGGCGGCAGCTCGCGGTTGGCGAAGGCTGTAAACTCTTGAGCCGTGTCGCCCTTGACCATCTCGGCCGGGATGATGACCCCTGAATCCACGAGCGAAACGGGGCGACCCCACCTCGTCGAGGAGCGGTCCGGCGCGTAGACGTGGCCGCCCAAGCCCTTGGCTGCGACGCGATTTGGAAACCGGCCTGCCTTGGTGAAGTCTCCGGCAAACAGCCGCCGCGCGCCGAAAGGCGAAGCGGTCACGCCTGCCCGCGTCTCGCGCGGATTGAAGTATTTGAGCGAGACGTCGCCGCCCTGCGTGCGCATGGCATAGGCGAGCTCGCCATAGTTGGCGCGCTCGACCTTGATCGCCCTGCGGATCGTCCGGTACGGCAGGCCAGTCTGGTTCGCGAGCGTCCGCGTCAGCTTGGTGCGCAATCGATCGCCCACGTGATTTACGGCTCGCGCCAGCGCCAAGCTGCGCTGCAACTGGCTCAAGCGGCCCAGCGCATTGTCCAGCCGCTTGAGACCAGACAGATCGGCCCACTTGATTGTCAGCAGGCCGTCCACACTCGCACTCCGAAAATGAAAAGCCCCGGTCGCGAGGAGCGCCGGGGCGAGTTCTTTCTTACCGTGATCAGGTCTATGTCAAGTTTCTGCCGCGCGTCAACGGACGGAGGCAGTTTTTTTCGCTCGCTGGTTAGCCGTGCTCCCTGCGAGCCAAACACCCGGCCTGTCCTCCTCAAGCCAGGGCGTCCTCGAGCGGTCGGAAAACACCAGCCGATGCGCGATCAGCTGCGGCCCGAGCTCGGCCTCAAGCCTGCGCAGCGCTGCGACCCAGATCTGGTAGTCGAGCCGGCCCATGATGTCGCCGCTCGGATCGGTCGCGAACTCGTACTTTCGGTAAGCGCCCTTCGTCGGCCGCTTGAGGCGCTCGTCATAGCCATGCACCTCGATATCGTAGGCCTGGCCGTTGTCGTCGATGACGCGCTTCATGACGAACCAGGCCGGCTTGCCGCCGCGCTCGGCCAGCCGGATCCTGGCAGGCTCCGCGCCCCAATCCGGCTCCCGCCCGAGGATCGCGGTTCCGACGACTAGGCTAACAATGCCTTCGCCGCGTTGCGAGTGCGAACGGGCGCTATAGCGCTCAACTGCGCGCGCAACGTAGAGCTCGGCCAGGCCGTGCGTATCCGGCCAATTCGCCAAGGCATTCCAGCCCTGCGGGATGACGACCTCGCAAGCGGCCAGCGCGGCGACAGCCCGACCGACCGTCACCGCATCCTCATGCGGCTCGCCCTGCTCGATCCAAAAAATATCATAGTCTTTGCGGCCGCCGTCTATCAGCGCGCCAAGCTCGCCAAAGCTGGTGATCTTACCCCATGAGGAAGCCTGCAGCATGCGCCAGGCCGAATGCGGATTTTCCAGACCTTCCACGCCACCGCCCTTCGGCAGCTCATGGACGAAAACCCAGGTCAGCAACTCTTCAACGTTCACCGTCTTCATCCGAACTTTCTCCTTTGTCCCATTCTCACTCTTATCAACCCAACTCGCCGCTCTTCGTCCCAGGCTGAAAAAATGCAGAACCGAGCAAAATCAGCAGGATGGGCGGGGCGCCGGGAAGGAAGGGGCGCAAGGGACGATGAATCTCGCGCCATATATGAAGACACCTCGCCATCCGGTGATTTCTTTCGAGGTGACCTCATCGCGCGCACGCGCAAACCGACAATCGTCCCTAGCGTCCCTCGCGTCCTAACCTGCTGCTTTCCCAAACCCTTTCAGTCCGGCTCCCTTCCCCAACTCGCAATCTACCGTCCCTCGCGGCCTTGGCGCCAAAATGGGGAAAGGGTCAGCCCTCAAAGCCGTATGCCTCCGGCGAAGGGCCTGGATCGCGGCCGGGCGGCCTGACGAACTCGTCCTTGACCCTGATGCCCCGGTAAATCGTGGTGCCGCTTTTCGCCTTCCAGAAGCGCTTCATCGCGCCTTCAGGCGATCGCCATGTCAGCCGGGTGTAGTCGGGAAGCTTGCGCGAGAACGTAGAGGCTTTGAACTCGGCCGCACCCTCGCGGGCTGCCCAGTTGGCGTAGCCGAGATGCAAGTCGCCCGGCGAGGTCTCGTCCTCCTCCTTGCCCGTTACGATGCAGGCATTGCGCAGGAAGGCACCGATCGGATCGCTCTCTTCCCGATATTCGCGGGTCGCGGCGAGCACGCTTTCCGGTGGTCGCAACCCGTAGTTCAGGTAGTCGAGCGTTCCCCGTACCAGCCAGGCGAAGACGCCGTCGGCTTCGGCGCGCAGCTTCTTGGGCAAATCGCGATCGATCCTGTCCTTCGAGATCTGGACTTCCCAAGGCACGAGGTAGACGCGCCGCCAGATGCCGTCGGAGGTGTCGTCGATGCGCGGCTTGTGGTTGCCCGAAAGCAGTATCTTGAACTGCGGCACCACCTCGAAGAAATCCTGGTGCAGCCGCCGCACCGCGATCTTCTCGCCGCCGGTCAGCGTCTTGATCAACGCGTCCTTCAGCTTCACGCCCATTTCGGGTTCGGATGCCGCGACCAGCCGCGCCCCGGGCAGGCGCGCGAGGTCCGGCGTGGCCTCATTGCCCCCTCGCCTGCTGTCGCCGGCGAAACTGTCGATCGACAGCGTCACGGCGAAATCGCCGAAGATCGAGCAGAGCAGGTCGACGAAGGTCGACTTGCCGTTGGAGCCTGCGCCGTAGAAGAAGACCAGGCATTGCTCGACTGTGAGGCCGAGAAGGCAATAGCCCGCAAAGCGTTGCAGGAAGCCCCTAATCTCCGGATCGGGCTGCACTTCCTTCAGGAAGGCATCGAACACCGGCGCCGCGGCACCCGGCCGATACTCGGCTTCGCCGCTCTTCGAGATCAGGTCGACCGGGTTGTGAAGGTCGAGGCGCGGTTGCCATTCATAGACGGGATCCTGCGGGTCGGATTCCTCGTGCTCCATCCGCACGAAGCGAAGCGTGCCGGAGCGGCAGTTGAAGGCATAGATGTCCTTGTTAAGGTCGCCCACCATCCTCGCGACATGCGGCAGCGCCTCCTTCATCATGTTGTCCAGCTTTGAGGAACCGGCCGAGCTTTTCGCATGACGATGCCGTGACGATTTCCTGGCATTGGCGCTCTTCTGCGCCTCATTGGCGACGTCGATGATGTCTTCCAGCTCCATCAGGCGGCCGAGCCTTTCGGCGTCCCAGTCCTTCCTTGGCGGTCCCAAGCGCTTGCGCTCCAGGCGGGCGTTCCGGCCGGCCTCCAGGGCCCTTTCTTCATCTTCGGTCGCGGTCAGAAGCGCGGCCTCGGCGGAGATCAATTCGGCGGTTTTCTGCGCCAGCGGCCGGACCACCGACCCGTCTTCGTCCTCTTTCCAGCGCGTGCCGTCGAAACCATGCCAGCCGACGCGCGCCACATGCAGCACGCGCGAGCCGTAGCGGATCAGGAAACGGCGCCCATTGCCGATATCCGTTTCCGGTTCCGAGGCGCAGTCGCTCAGCACCGACTGCTCGTCGGGCTGTTCGGGAAGCTGCCGCCGCGTTTCACCCGCGCCAGGCAAGGGGGATCGGGGCTCATTGGCATAGGCGGCCGCCTGGCGCTGAGCTTCCTCAAGCACGGCGGCCACCTGGTCCGGCATGGCGGGCTTCTTGCTGCTCACGCCACCCTCTTCGCGGCTTCGGCAGCCATGGAGGCGAAATCGCAGCCAGGCCGCGGCCATACGATCGGGATCGCCCTTCCCGGCCGCGCATGCCGGGCACGGGCGCGCGCCATCGCCGCCGCGGTCACAACGCGCTCGGAGTCGCCATCGGCGAGCAGCACGAGCTCGGTGACCTGTTCGCCCACCCACATGGCGTCCTCGGGGTCCTGACCAGGTCGAGGAATCGGGCCGGCAATCATCACCGGTCGCGGCACGCCTTTCGAATCTGGCTTATTCAATTCTGGATGGGCGAACCGCGAGGCGGGATCGGCCGGGCCGGCAAGATTGCCGAGATCGCCGGCGGCGAAATAGAACGTGTCCTCGCGCCAGCTCTCCCAACACGCAAAGGCCGCGCCGTTCTCGATCCCCTCCCCGCCGACCCAGCGCGCCGCGGAAGGATCGCCGAAAAGCGGGATAAGCCCTCCCTTCTTCGAGCCGCGCATTTTCTTGGTCGGCAGGGGCTCGCCGGTCGCCGGATCGGTGAGCAGCGGCCGGAACTTCGGCGGCCGCGCCAGATCGATCCAGCTGATGTGGCAGCCGATCGCATCCAGGTCGGCTTTGAGGAAGGGCGCGACCATCGCCGGCCCAGAATGGAGCTCACTCGGACGACCGCGATCATCGCTGCCGTGCCAGTAAGCCAGCTCCGATGCGCAGCGCAGCCATTGCGAAGCGCCAATGCGCCCGCAGCCGCGTGCCTCGAGATAGTCGGCGACCAGCCGCCCGAACCGGCCGACGCGTGCCGCGGCTTCGTAGATGGACCTGGCCTTTTGCCGTTCGCGCTCGCGATAGTCGACCCGCCGTTCGGCGCGTTCAGCCGCCCGAGCTTCATTTAGACGCCGGCGTTCTTCGAGACGCCTGCGTCGAGCGTTCGCCGCGTCGGCATTTTCGGTTCCCGCCTGGCTAGGAACCGGTCGGTCGAGCACAATGGAGCACGCCTCCAGCAACGCGTCGCGACGATGCAGGTCGAGGCCTTCGCAGTGGGCAGCCATGCCGATGCTGTCATTTCCGCCGGCGCCGCCGGCCCGGCAGTTCCATTTGTTCTTGGCGGTGTTAAACGCAAAGGTGTCCGTGCCGCCGCAATGCGGGCAAGGCTGCGGGTGCTCGTGCCGGCGGCCGGTGAATTTCAGGCCGAGCCGTTTGGCGGCGGCGTCGATCGAGACGGCGCGCGCCTCTTCGACGAATTGCTTGACAGCGTCTGAGCTCATTCGTAGGCGTCCCACTGACTACAGGCCATGGAGGAACGGTGAGCGAATACTGAATACCGCCGCCTAGCGTGACGGCGTTCCTCAAGAAAGCTGTGATCTTGTGGCTCTAAACGGGCGAACCTCGATTGGAGACGTACGGGAAGAGTTGTAGAGAAACTGACAAATAGCCGTTCCAGGAGACAAGCTCGGTGGCGAACACGACCCTCGATCTCGACCAACGCTGGACAGCAAAGCCGACCGACTCCGATAAGTACGGACAGGAAACTGTCGCAAAGAACGTGCCGTAATAGATCGCACACGCGAGCAGTCTTTACAGAAGGGGGGCGTCTATGAGTTGGGGCTTCGAACGGGGGCGAGTCTACAACCGCCGCCTCGACGTTCACGCGAGATTTGACGGACAGCGACAGGGCGGAATGATTACGCCAGCCCGACACCCCGTCATCATTCTCGTGACAGGCGAAGAAGGCCAGCAGCACGGATACCATGACCGATGGGAGAACGGAGCGTTCTTCTATTTCGGGCATGGGCAGCGCGGAGCAATGCAGCTCGCCCGAGCAAATAGAGCTCTGGCTGATCACGCAGCGAATGGCAAAGCTGTTTTGCTCTTCCAAAGCGTCACGAACGGACTCAAGTTCGTTGATGAGATGGTCTGCGAAGGATACGAGTTTCAACAGCATCCCGACGGTGAAGGGCACCTGCGAGACGCTATTGTGTTCAAACTGGTGCCCATTGACTCCATCAACGAGGAAATCAACCAGCCGCCAGATCAAGAGCCGGCACTGGAGGAACTTCGGCGGCGTGCTATGGCAGCCACTGCGACACCGAATGCCACCCAGGGCATTAGGACTGCCTATCAGCGAAGCCGAGATATCCGGGATTACGTTCTCCGTCGAGCCGGTCAAACCTGCGAGGGATGCGAGCTCGATGCCCCCTTCCTTCGTCGCAACGGGTCTCCGTATCTCGAGCCACACCATACGCGACGTCTCAGTGATGGAGGACCTGACAACCCTCGTTTCGTCATTGGCCTTTGCCCCACTTGCCACCGGCGAGTGCACCACGGCGCAGACGGTGATGAGTACAACGATACCCTGATTGCGAAATTGGCGGTTATAGAGCCATAGAGGCTCGTATCGATAGGTAGGTGGCGATGGCATAGTTCACACGCCCTTCGCCACCAGGTTGGTGTCGCCGCTGCGCCTGAAAGTCTGGGCCAGCTCGACGAGCTGCCGGATTTCCCTTGCGGAGAGTCCAATGCGAACCTGTACTTGCGACATCGTCTGGCCCATTTCGAACAGCAGCCGCACGCCCTCGGCCTGCATCGGCAAAGGCAGCTTGAACAGCGTCGCCGCGTCGATGCTGCCGGGTGTTCCGAAGATTGCTTTTGCAGGTCTATCCAGCATCACAGGTGCTCCCTGTTTCAGTGCTCGTCCCGTGAAACATCGCGCCGGTGTCATGCGGCGGCGGCAGGTAGAAGGCGCGGAAGGAAAGCTTCAGCCAGTCGCAGACGGCGATGACCTTGGGCGCCGAGACGCTCTGGCCGTTGCAGATGCGCGAAAGGTCGGAAGCGCTTACCCCGATGTGGCCGGCGCATGCCCGCCAGCCGCGGCCGTCTTCCTCAAGCCTCGCCCGCAACAGCTTGCCCAGCTCGCGATAGTCATAGGCAGCGAGCCTGACCATGCCTGGCCTCCTTTTTGAAAAACAACGCGGGCTCCTCGCCGATCCAGGCGCAAAGCGCGAGAAACTCCTCGGTGCCTGGATCACGGCCGCGCGCGGCGCGAAAGACGGCGTCAACCTCGACGTCGGCTTCCCTGGCAACACGCCTCGGCGACTTGCCGCGATGGATGCGCCGGGCTTCGAGGAAGAGCGCAAAGAGTGTGAAATCCACCGGCGCGTTCTGGCAATCTCGGCCATTTTCCGGCATTTTGATCGAGGAGGCGCGGCTCATCGCTGCGCCTCCTCGCCGCTGCCGGTCACGGCTTGGGAGAATGCGGGACCGGCAAGGAGATCGGGACCGAAAAGATCGGGCCGCTGCGCATGCCGCGAGATGCCGGTGGCGCGCTCGATGTCGAGTACGCGTTCGGCCGGCACCCGCTTCCAGGAGTAGAAAGCCTGGTGGCGGATGCCCAGATGCGAGGCGAGCGCGCCCAATCCGCCAACCTTGGCGGCTGCGATTCTGACGATTTCGATCATGGCTTGATGGTAGGTAATACCTACCTACTATGTCAACAGGTAACCGCTTGCAAAAAAGTAAGCAATAATTACTATGCTGCGGCATGATCGCGACGATACGCACCGACTCGACGACACTCGGCCAGCGCCTCCGCCAAGCCCGCGAGGCTGCCGGCCTGACGCAGAACGACGTCGCCGATCATTTCGGCATCAAGCGTGTCTCGGTCACGCAATGGGAGGCCGACACCACCCGCCCCTCGATGGAGCGCCTGCCCGAGCTCGCCGCGCTGCTCAAGACCGATGTGGCGTGGCTGCTCGACGCCTCTGGCTCTGCACCTGTGCCGGTCGCGCGGGAGCCGAAGCCAAGAGCGGCGCGAACGCCGATCATCCCCGGCGACGAGCTGGTCGGCGGCCGCGACCTGCCGATCTACGCCGCCGCCATGGGCGGTGAAGGCCATATGATCGTCACCTTCGAGGCGATCGACTGGGTGAAACGACCGGCGGTGCTGCAGAATGTGCGCGGCGGCTATGGCATCCTGGTGCGCGGAGAATCCATGATCCCCGCCTATTGGCCCGGCGACACCGCGCTGGTGAATCCTCACCTGCAGCCGGCGCGCGATTCCGACGCCGTGTTCTTCCACACCCCGCCCAAGGAGCGCGGCGACGAGGAGGCGATCATCAAGCGCCTCGTCGGCATGAACGACCGCGAATGGACACTGGAGCAGTACCGGCCCGCGAAGACGTTCACGGAGAGCCGCGTTGACTGGCCGATCTGCCATCGGGTGGTGGGTAAGTACAATGCGCGGTGATAGGGGCCGTCCGTCCCGTGTTTTGCGCCGCGCAAAGAGCCGATTGTTGACGATCTGGCTATAGGGCTCGATCTTAGAGATCCTGGTAGGCCATCTTCAGCCACCGAATTGTGAAACAAACCTGTCAGCAACTGCGCTCGGCTGATTGTCACGACAGCAACCTCGAACTACGCTCGTCAATCGGAGGGGTTTCCCATGATTAAAGAATTTAAGCACAATCCTGTCGTCATACGTCCTGACACCACCATTGGTAACATATCGGCAGAAGCAGATGACGATTTTCTGTTCGAGTGCTTTGTAGACCATCCTGCCCTAGAGGTGGCGCGAACGCTGAAGAATTCGAAGATGTTCGTATCTGCAAGAACCGGTAGTGGAAAAACGGCACTGCTTAGGAAAATAGAACATCAGTTTCCGGAAACAACGTCTATCATCGACCTTCCCGGACTTTCGATGGACTATGTTGCAAATTCCGACATTATACGGTTCTTGAAGTCGCTGGATATCGACCTTGACCTTTTTTTCCAAGCTCTCTGGAAGCACGTTCTATGCCTCGAATATATCCGAATGAGATACAACGTAAAGAACGCAGAACGATCCAAAGAAATTTTTGGCTGGCTCAAGGATTTTTTCCGCGCCGACGAACGGCGTGAATCGGCTTTAAAGTACCTGGCACAGTGGGAAGGCCGGTTCTTCATTACGATGGACGAGAACATCAAGGAAATAACCTCGAAACTCGAATCGCAGGTGACCGGAGAACTCGGAGGCGAGGTGGATAAGTTCTCTGCCCGGGCCGGCTACACGCGGACATTGAGCGCAGAAAAACGGTCTGAACTGGTGGCACGTGCAAAACGAATTGTGAGCTCTGCTCAACTCGCTGATCTAAATCGCGTCCTAGATTTGCTTTCCAATGTCGACAGCGCTGACAAATACGCAGGCAAATATTACATCCTAATAGATCGCTTGGACGAGAAGTGGGTCGATGAGTCGGTTCGCTTTGATTTAATTCGCGCTCTGATCGAATGTCTTCGTACGTTCAACAAAGTTCACAATCTGAAAATTTTGGTCGCAATTCGCGAGGACGTTCTTGAGCGAGTTGTACAAGAGACTAAGGACATGGGTTTCCAACGAGAAAAGTACGACGACTATTTTTTGCGTGTTATTTGGGATGAAGCGCAACTTAAAGAGCTGATCAGAAAGCGGATCAATTTACTTTATAAAAGGAAATACACTTCTGCAAATGTGACGTTTCATGACGTTTTCCGCAATAAGGTGGCCAATAAAGACCCAATGGACTACATTCTTGAGCGAACTCTATTGCGGCCTAGAGATGTCATTTCGTTCGTTAACGAGTGTTTTGAAAAAGCGCAAGGCGGAACTGAGGTTACACCAAAGATCATTAAGGAAGCGGAGTCTGAATACTCACGGATTCGGATGCAGGCCTTAATTCAGGAATGGCAAAGCGCATTTCCGTCCCTATCGGTTGCTTTTCGGCTCCTTTCGAGCCGCCGAGGGAGGTTCAAGTCGACTGAAATCGCTTCGAAGGAATTTATGGACGACTTTGTCCTTGAGGTCCATCAAGTGCCTTCATGGGAAAACGACCCGATCAAGCAGTGCGTTGAACGTTATATGCAACAAGGGTCCGAGGCATCCGCGCTGGCGGTTGCAAAGAATTTGATCAGTGAACTTTACCGGATTGGGGCCGTCGGCGTAAAAACGTCGGCGGCGGAAAGGTATATCTACTCCTATCAGGACGTTCCCGTCATAAGTCCAGATGCAGTTGATTTGCAGACTAGAATCCATATTCATCCAATGCTGCACCGAGCGCTGAATGTTCAGGACCACGGCTAAAACGCTTACGTTTTTCTATTGAGTGATATAGTTTCTTGTATGCCAAAGACGAATCCACAGACGGTTTACTCCATTACCGCTACTGCACTACTTCCTTGACCGCCTCCAACCTGCGGCTAGAGCATCAGCTTCCGAGCAGAACCACCTCTCGCCTTTGGCCCGGTTGATGATAGTGGCGCCGTAATATTTTTGTCCGGGCACATGGTAGATTCGTTCGCCGTCGGCTGAAAGGTTGCCCTTGATGTTGCAGCCGGCGTTGCCGCTGCCCAGCGCGAAAGTTGGTGTCGACGGTACCTGCGCGTCGTCGCTGTGCTGCGCCCGCCAGTCCCAGGGTGCCTGGAAGTTTCCAACCCACAAGCCCAGTTTTGCCGCCCGAGCCTTGGCCTGTTGCGCTGCATGAGCGCCGTAGCTGTATTTCGACCAATCCAGCGCTTGCCCGTGCTCGACCATCCAGGCGGCAACGTCAGCCCCGTCGGCGCGCGTGCAGTTGCCGACAAAGCGCCCGTAGCGGTCCCATGTCACGAACGAGCACTGCACCGGCTTGGACGCCGCAAGGAATTTGTCCAGGGCTTCGGCGGAGCGGCGGCCGCAAGGATACTCGAAACCCTTTGCATCGTCGCAATATTGGCGGCTCTCCGGCGCGTCGATGCCGTTGAAGCGCACGCGCTGGCCATGAATCTCGATCGTGTCGCCATCGATCACCGAGGCGACGCCGGCTATCGATACCGGCCTCGGCTTGATGATGTTCTGCAGGTTGACTTCCGGAAGCGATCCGCTGTTGTGCATGACGAACTGCGTGACCAAGGCAGAAAACGCAGCCACCGTCACGAGCACAAGACGAAGCGGCACGCTTGCCCATCGCCTGGCGCGCGATCGTTTCGCGCCAGTGCGCCGACGCCACTGGCCAGAGCGGTTGTCGTAACGGGACTTGTCGATCCCGATCACATCGCGCCGCCCGGCCGGCTTTCGGCAGATCGGCAAGTACAGCACGACACCAGGAGCACACTCGCCGCGGCAAAATGCAGTCTCATATACATTGGGGCATCCCCCGACACCGAAGACGATAGTGGTCCATTTGTATTTGGTTGTCGAATCCGCTTTAGCACCTGATGGCAGACCAGCACAGAATTGTGCATGCGGACCCGGCGCGCATCATTCCTCGCACCCTGAAGCGAGCCCTCTTGTTCCATGGGCAGGCGGCGCCCGAGGCCGTAAGAGGCACGGGTTAGAGTGTCCGTTGACCCTCGGTTATCCACCGGCCGACTTCAGAACCACTGCACCGTGATGTTTTCGCAACAGCAATCCGGCGCGCTGTGCGGTATATGTCGAGTCAACGTTAAATTGCGGTGGGACAAACATGAAATCTCTTTTGCTTGCTTGCGTATTCGGCCTTGCTGTCTGCGGCCCTGTCATGGCGGCCGATATCGTAGAACCGGCAGCGACGAGCGAATGGACATGGCAGGGCGCCTATGCAGGTGCCTTCGGTGCGGGGACGCTCGAGCACTATAAGATCCGCGAGCCCAATATCGGCGCCAGCGTGACGCACAACGTAGGCTCGCCGACTATCGGCGGTTTTGTCGGCTACAACTTCCAGTCGGGCAACATCGTCTACGGGTTAGAAGGCGAGTTGGGCTACCGGTTCAAGAAGGGCCACTTCCACGACGTGCCAGGCCCTGGCGACCTCGACGAGTCGCTCGGTCTCTTCGGCTCGCTCAAGGGCCGCGTGGGCATGGACCTGGGCGGGTACCTGCCCTACCTGACGGCAGGTGTAACGGTGTCGGACTTGAAAACCGACGCGGTCGGCTTTGCGCGACGGGACGGAACGATCGTTGGCGGGATTGTCGGCGCCGGCATCGACGTGCCGCTGACCCACAACGTTTTTCTGCGCGGCGAGTACGACTTTTCTTTCTTCGGCAAGAAGAGCTTTGACTATTGCGGCGGCGGTTGCGTGCTGGAGCACACCGCGCAGACACATGATTTCCGCGTCGGCATTGGTCTCAAATTCTAGCGCAGCAGGCCGATGATGACATCGAGGCCGAACGACCGCGTTCGCCGAACAACACCGCTCTGAGAAATGCGGCCCCGTCGAACCATCGGCGGGGCTTTTTCTTGTTCAAACGGTCGGTGTGCGTTTCTGAAATCGACTTTCGCGAAAGTCGAGCAATTCCTGATACACCTCAAGGTGCCCGGCAAAATTGCGCGCCATAAACCGCACTAGCGCGGGGTTGTTCAGCAATCTGTCAATATAACCGGTAACGGCGATCAGGTTGAGCACTGTTGCGCCATGGGTGTTGGCGGCGCTCAGATATTCATGGCTGACCTTGGCCAGGTCAGTTTGCATGTCAGCCAATTGCGTCGGGGAGATGCCCTCATATTGCTTTCTGGGCGCAAAGGGATCGGTGAGCTGCGATCGTGGTGTGAGCGCGATCAACACTCTCGCCACTCGAAATTGCACCCGGTCCAACGCTAGCATGAGACGCACGATTTCAACCTGCCGGCTCGGCACGACCTCTCGCAACAAGGGGAAAATCTTCAAGGGGGCGCCGAAATCGTTCAGGAGGTCGAGAGCCTCGAGACACACACCGCCGACAAGCTGCGGCTCGGCTGTGAAGCACGACGGGCCGTGCTGTTCTTCAGAACGGGAATCGGGTCCGGTATGCGAAACTTGCGTCAGGATCCAAGGCAGCGTTCCGAGATCATGCGCCTGCAGCAAGGCGCGGAACGCCGCGTTGGCCAGGATCTGACCGGTGGCATTGACGACAGCTTCCAGTTGATGCCGCGCTGCGACGGCTTCTCTGATGAAATCCTGCATCCGATCGAATTGGCGTTTGTAGGTCCGCAAGAATGCCGGGCCACGCAATGGATTCTGCGGCGCCTGCAAATTGCGCGTAAGACGGGTGGCGTGCCGGTTGTTCTCGACGAAGCGACGAAGCTCGGCCTTGGTTACTGTCACGGGATCGCCGAAATCGATTCTCGTCTCGCCATCTCCACGACAGGATCGAGCGAAGCGAAGAGGAAGGCATCAAGGCGCACGCCGTTGTTTGCGTTGAGCATGCGAAGGGCGGATTGCGCTTGATGCGCGGGCGCAATGAGGAAGTCACGAACAGTTTGATGATCGGGCTCCATTCTGATCAAAATCGTCACATCTGGCCCGACGAGACCGCGATTCCAAAATATCCAGCGTGGATAACCGGTGACGATAATCCGATAGCGCGCGATCCATATCGCGATGGAGAATTCGTCATTGACGCACAAAAGCTTTCTTTTGGGATCGTACAGTGCCGATCCACCGACCTTGTCAATGTTCGACATCAATTCCTCGACGACTTGCTGCCGGATCTGTTTGAGCCGGTTGCTGACATCGAGTTTCCGATAGTTCGCCGAGGCGTCGTATCCGATCAACTGGTAGGCGGCCTTCATGCTTCCAAATCGGTGCGCGTAAATGGAGGCTGAATGACAGCCGGGGGCGGCGTCAATGATTGGGCTCGACAGCTTCCCCCGCTCTTTCAGGAGCGTGGTCAGATCGGCAAGCAGCTCCTCGTCGGGCTTAAGGTAAGCGCGCGCGCGCCTGATAGCTTGCGCACGATCGAAAAGCGCCCGGGTCACGAGCGGCTCGATGACAGCGTCGGCGCGAACAAATGCGCTTGGCGGATTTCTTACCCGGTCGTGCAGAAGCCTATGGGATATTCGATTCCAGACATTGTTGCCGATGTACTTCTCGCTCGTCAGTATCGTGCCCACGCATGCTTTGGTCCATGGTCGGCCGCGTTCAGTAACAAGGCCGCGAGCGTTCAATGCAGCCGCAATTTCGGCTTCCGTTTTTCCCTTCGTCACGAATTGATTGAACATCCATCTTACGGTGGAGACCTCCTCTTTTGGCCCCGGCACTAGCATGACGCGATCGCTTGCCAGCCCTTTTCGCTCATCGCGACCAAGCATTGCCTTGGGATTTCCGGAGCCATCAACAAGAAGGCGCCTGAAGCCATAGCCGGCGGGGCCACCGCCGCTGAAACCCAGTTTGACGATGCGGCTTTGACCGGCGAAGACCCTGTTCGACAGCATGCGGCTGTACTCTGCGGCCATGCTGCGTTTGATCGCCTTCAGAACGTCGGACCCGATGCTCCCATCGTTGACGAATAGCTCGGCGCAGAACTCGATCCGCACTCCGGCTATCTGGCACCGGTATTCATAGGTGGCGCTTTCATCGGTATTCTGGAAGCGCCCCCAACGGCTCACGTCGTAGACAACGACGGTCTCGAAGTCGGCTCGCCGGCTTTCCACATCTTCCAACAGCTGCTGCAAGCCTGGGCGTCCCACGAGGCTGAGGCCACTTCGCCCGGGATCTTCATAGGTCGCAACAATGTCGTAACCCATGACGCTCGCATAATTGCGGATCGCATCTCTCTGGTTGTCGATCGAGTAGATCTGCCTGTCTGTGGACATGCGCAGATACTGGGCCGCACGGATCCTTGGCCTCCCTGCAGGAGGCCTGTCAGTGGCCGGAAACTTGTCCATCGCCTTGCACCGTCGTGAGGGTGTTCTAAGCTAGGGGCCGGCCGCCGCGCGGCAAGAGGAAACGATGCGCCAGTACATCGGGTTGATCCACAAAGAAGACGCCAGCGATTTCGGAGTGTCCTTTCCTGACTTCCCCGGCGTCGTCACCGCCGGCAGGACAATTGCCGGAGTACGTCGGCTCGCCGAGGAGGCGCTCGCCTTTCACATCGAGGGGCTCATAGAAGACGGCGTATCGATTCCGGAGCCGACGCCGCTCGAACAGGTAGCAGCGAAAACCGACGTACTCGCCACTGTCTCGGTGCCTCTGAAGCCTGCGACACGGTCAGCAGGTCGACCGAGAAGAAGGTCGCATGTCTCTCGGCATCGCTGAGCCAGTCCCGTCGCACTGCATGCAACGCACGCTCACGCCGGGACATCTGTGTTGATGCGTTCCTGCCGGGCAGCAATGGCCGTTCGAGCTGCGCCATCTAGGACATTCGAACATCGTGCCGGTGCCGCCGCACCCTTGGCACTCGCCTTCGGAAAACGCCAGTTCCATGTTACCCGACCCACCGGCGTTGCAACGCCGCAAACCCAACGTCGGCTGGCCCCCGCTAGCCGTCTGCAAACATTACGGTAGGGCAATTAAGGTTTTTCTAAAGCAGGGGTGGCTTACAGCCATTGTCTGCCCGCTGGGTTGACCGACACTGGCACGTCGCCCGACGCGAGGATGCAAATGTCACCGCGGCCTTGCCATTATCTTAGTGATTGCTAAATTCATTACGGCTAAACTTCCATTTCTCTGTCCGGATCGTCGGATGAATTTCCTGAGTCATGTTTTCTCCGGCCTGTGGGCAGCCGGAGTGTTGGCGATGGTCTGGCAGGTATGGAAGCGCCCGTCGCCGCCGCTTTCCGAAACCGAGCAGGAACGCGATTTGCGGGAATGGCTGGAAGGGCAAATGTAGCTCCCGCATCTTTCCTGTTTGGAAAGCATCCTGTTCAACAGCCGGGAAACCATGACTCAGTTCGTGAGCGGGCTCCGCCGCCGTTCCGCCGCAATGCGAGCCCACTTCGGCCAGGTACGCCCCTGTTTTAGTTGGTCTTTGGGGCTTGAAGGAGTTCTGGAGATGATGATCAAAAAGGCTTTTTTGGCGGTGCTGATGACCGCGGCACTGGCCGGATGCGAGACCCAAACCGAGGGCCAGCAGCGTGCCACCACCGGCGCGCTGATCGGCGGCGCCGGCGGCGCACTGGTCGGCCAGGCAATCGGCGGCAACACCAAGTCGACGGTGATTGGCGCGGCAAGCGGCGCGCTGCTCGGCGCCGTCGTCGGCAGCGCCACGACCCCGCAGCGCCGCGGCGAGCAGCTCTGCCGCTATCGGGATCGCTACGGCCAAATCTACACCGCGCCCTGCGACGACCGGTATTACAGCGGCAACTATTGATTGACTGGCTGTGGGAGACGGCGTTTTTTGCGCCGGCTCCCCTCTTCCGTCATCCTTTTGTACGCTTCTCGATGTAAAACCGCCGCTGCGGTGGGCTGCGGAGGAGGTCGAGATGACGACGACCCTTGCCGGCGCGCTGAAGGACCGTGGCAAGCGCGCGGTGAAACGGCTGATCGGCTACGATTCCCGCAACTGGCTGCGCATTCGCCAGATCGAGGCTTTTACCGCCTTTCTCGAAGCGGCCAATCGCAAATCCCGCGACGTCATCGAAATCTCACCCGGCTGGAACCGCTACTGGCGGGCGATGTGCCCAAACTACCGCTCGGTCGATTTCCCCGACTTCGACATCTGCCGCGACCGCACCGACGAGCAATTTTCCATTGTCATTGCCGACCAGGTGCTCGAGCACGTCCAGCGGCCGCTCGCGGCGGCCGCCAACATCCATGCAATGACCAAACAGGGCGGCTGGGCAATGGTGGCTACACCGTTCCTGTTCAGGGTGCATGCCCGGCCGCATGACTACAACCGCTGGACGCCGGCGGGATTGAAGCAGGTCATGATCGAGGGCGGCTTCGCAGAAGACGACGTGCAGGCCTTCGGCTGGGGCAACAAGGCCTGTGCGAGGGCGCATATCGGCGGGCCGGTGCGGGCCTACGGCCTGTGGCGGGATCTCAGCAACGACGAGGAATACCCGATAATGGTGTGGGCATTCGCGAAAAAGCGCTGTTAAGCCGATTTTGGGCCGGAAGGGGAAGAACCGCTGGTGGGATGATTGAACTGACCTTCGCGCCCAGGACTTTGGCGGCTGTTTTGCGCCAGGACCGCACATTGCACCGCTAGCATGTGCGTCATCACGCCCCGAGCTTGTCGAGCAAGGTCTTGGCCTCTTTCAGATCGAGCGTGTCGAAGCCCTCGGTGAACCAGCCGTAAGTCGGTGCGAGCAGGTCGTGAGCCTCGGCGCGCTTGCCCTGTTCGGCCAAAAGGCGCGCAAGCGATGTGGCGGCGCGGAGCTCCCAGGATTTGGCACCTTGCTCACGAGACCGTTCGATCGCTTGCCGAAACGAGATTTCAGCCTGGTGCCACTCGCTTGGTTCCGCGGCAGCGTATATGGCTCCTCGGAGCCGCAGCAATTCGGCATCGCACCACCGCTCGCGGGACCGGTTCACCTGGTCGAGAGCCCGATCGATCAGGCGCACGCCGTCCGACGCACGATTGACGCTGCCGAGCACCTCGCCGAGGAATCCCATCGTGTAGGCCTGCGTCACTTGCGTTCCGACGGCCTGCATCCGGGCCAGGCTATCCTCGATTTGGGCGATCGCTCGCTCCTTATGGCCCTGCTTCGCCGAGAGCCATCCCTGCTGCTGGGCGGCCATGGCAATCCAGAACGGATACGCCTGCTCGGTCGCGAAGGTGAGCGCACGGTCGTTCCGCTCCTCGGCTTCGGCCACCTCGCGTCGGAATATTCGTAACCACGCTGCCCATACCAGCACGTAAGCGCGGCTGAAGGGGTGCGCCAATCGCTCGGCCAAGACAAGGGCGTCTTCCATCCGGGTCAGCGCCTGGTCGGGGTAGCCGAGGTGCCAAAGCACCGCTGACCCACGACATAGGCAAATCGGTCCGGGATCCTGGCCGTATAGGGCGAGATGAGCTCGATGTCTCTGTGGGCGATAGGCTTCGGAGGCCAGCTCCAGATGTTTGCGTGCCTCCCTGAAGTCGCCGCGCCAAGAAGAGCTGACCCCCCGGGCATAATGGGCTTCGACCACCCACACGGGATCGTTACTCTGCAGAGCAAGGTCGAGAAGCCGTCCGCTCAGCTCGTGCGCCGACGTGAGTTGGGCGCCCGTGGCCGAGTAGATGGCCAGGCCGAGCAGAACCGGGAAGACAGCCGCATCTTCCGGCATCAGCTCGCAAAGGCGGCGCGCGCGAGAATAGACCCGCTCGACCTCGGCATTTGCGTAGCCATTCTTGGCGGTGAGCACGCGGCCCAGCACCGTTAGCGCTGCGAGCTCGCGCCGCTGGCGCTCCGGGCCCGCAGGCAGCGTTTCGATCAAGTTCAGCGCTTTCTGCAGATGGTTTTGGGCCTCATCGTTGGCCGAACGGTCATTGGCGTTCTCTCCCGCGCGCTGCCAATAGCCGATGGCCTGAATCGAGAGGCCCGCGGCCGTGTAGTGCTGAGCCACGATCTCGGGCTCGTTTTCGACGACCTCGCCGAAATGCTGCTCGAGCGCGTGGGCGATCCGGGTGTGCAGCTGCTGGCGGCGACTGCGCAGCAAGGTGGCATAGGCGGCATCCCCCACCAATGTGTGCTTGAAGATGCACGTCGCGTGCGGCGGCCGACCGCGCGCGATCACGAGTTCGGCGCCGATCAGTTGGTCGAGGGCGTCCTGGAGTTCCCGTTCCTCGCGCTGCGCCACCGCCGCCAGCAATTCGTAAGAGAATTCGCGACCGATGGCGGCGCCAATCTGCGCGACCTCCCGCGCTGGCGTCATCAGCCGATCGAGCCGCGCCACCAGAGAATCCTGCAGGGTTGCAGGGATCGCCAACGGTGGCAGCGGGCCCGAGAGTGCGTAACGGTCGCCTTCATCGGTCAGCACGTCAGATTCAATGACGGCCTTGGTCACCTCCTCGAGGAACAGGGGCACGCCGTCTGTCTTGGCCACCATCTGCTCGAGCAACCCGCCCGGAAGCGCCTTGCCCCCGGTCAACCGCTCCACCAGGGCTGCGCCCTGCCGGCGGCTCAAGCGTTTCAGCGTGAGCGAGGTGACCTGGGGGTGGCCGGTCCACCGCGACTCAAATTCAGGGCGGAAACTGAAGATCGCCTGTACTGCAAGGCGCGGGATCTGCGGGACCAATCGGTCGAGAAGCTCCAGCGACGTTGGATCAATCCAGTGGATATCCTCGAAAACCATCAGCACGGGCTGGCGGGCCGCCAAGCCAATTAGCTGCCCGGCCAGAGCCTCGAGGGTCAGTTCCTTCCGGCGCTGAGGGCTGAGGTTCAGGGGTGCATAGCGGCTGCCTGCCGGGAGCGAGAGAAGCGCCGACAACAAAGGGGCGACGTCCCGGACCTTGTCTGTTGACCGCGCCAAGAGGCGCTCCAGCTTGTCGAGTTTTGCGCTCGGTGAATCGTCCGGATGGAAGCCAGCCGCGCGGGTGAGTTGGACAATCGACGGGCGAAGGGCGCTATTTGCGTGGAACGGCGAGCACTGGCAGCGTATGCGGATGTGCGGCCGGTCCCGCAGACGCCCGCGGAGCGCCTGAATCAGATGCGATTTGCCGATGCCGGGCTCGCCGGAGAGCAGGACCACCTGGCCCTCGCCGGACGCGGCCTTGCTCCAGAGCTCCGCGAGCAAAGCAAGCTCGTCCTCACGCCCGACCGTGGGCGCTAGGCCGCTCGTCGCACGCGCTTCGAACCGGGTCTCAGCGGCACTCTCACGAAGCACGCGCCAAGCGCGGATGGGGGCGTCGAAACCTTTCAGGTCGTGCAGGCCCAGGTCGGCGAACTCGAACAGTCCGCCGAGCAGTCGGCGCGTCGCGAGCGGGATCACGATCTGGCCGGGCGCCGCCAGAGCTTGCAGCCGCGCCGCAAGGTTCGGCGATTCTCCGACCACCGCTTCCTCCTGCGCCGCTCCTTCGCCGATGAGGTCGCCCACCACCACCAGCCCGGTTGCAATGCCGACGCGTACCGCCAGCGTCCCTGGTGCCGGGGTCGCGAGCCTTGCGATCTCATCAACGACCGCCAGCCCCGCCCGCACGGCTCGCTCCGCGTCCTCCTCATGCGCCTTCGGATAGCCAAAATACACCAGCACGCCATCGCCCATGTATTTGGCCACAAACCCGCCGAAGCCACGCACGGCCTCGGCAACGCAGTTCTGATAGGCCGCAATCACCTCACGCAAATCCTCGGGATCCATTTGCGCGGAGAGCGCTGTCGAGCCGACAAGGTCCGAGAACATCACGGTGACCTGGCGGCGTTCAGCGGTGTTCTTCGCGGCGTTGTCGGCCGCCAGAGGCGCATCGGACAGCAGCGGCGTTGGTGTGCTTGCTTCAGCGCGCAAGGCTGCGATGGCGTCGAGCAGCTTACGACGATGTCCGACAAGTCCGACACCCAGATCCTTCAAGTCCTCGGCCGTCAACCTCGGCAGGACCGTGTCGTCGATTTTATTCTCGCGGAAGGAGGCCTCATACTGTTCGAGGCCAAGCCTCCGCAGCCAACCTCCGACGTCCATGGCTGCGCCCCTGGCTTGCCAACCCACGCATGATCCACCAAGGGGGACAGCCTGTCTAGAACCGGGTTCCGAATGACCCGTTTGGGTCAAACCCAGACGTCATGCCGCCTGAGCCGAACGCCTGCTTTCGGGAAACGACGAGGAGCCATCGGCGGCGGACATGCGGCGCTTTCCAGATAAGCAGTGTTGGGTCGTAGCCGGAAGGTCAGCTTGCGGCCGCCGAGGAGGGAGAGAGCGGGCTTCAGCTCCGCCAGCTTGCCTATGCATTAGAAAACACCGTCGCATTTCGCAGCGGTGTTTGCTGACGTTCAACAGGCTATCGGTATTTCAGCCTCAAGCGCTGGAACGATCCCGTTGGCGTAGAGAATGATGGCATCGTCGAACTCGCCGCTCGAAGGATCACCCGTACGGCTGAACGCCACGACGCCGGCCGAACAGTCCGCCAGTTTCTCTGCCAGTCGCAAAGCATGCTCGATGTCCTGGACTTCCACCGCCGATCCAGCGGTGATCGCTCCCTTGGGCGTGAAATCGAATCTCTGAACCACAAAATACGTCAGCACATGCCGCCTCCTTAGCCGGCGTCAATCTGACTCAGCCCCCGGAACAAAACAAGTACAAACGCAGTGGGTCGGTGCAACAAATCCACAGCCCAAGGCTGCAGAACGAACCTACTAGCCTTGACAAGGTAGGTAGGTAATACCTACCATTGCAATGTGACCGAATTGGAGCCGACCGTGACATCAGTTTCTGAAGCGCAGCAGTCCCGCGATCTTTCCGCTCGGCCCGTAGAGCATCAGCACTGCCGCGCAGGCGAGGTCTTCGCTTTTGCCCTCCCAGGCCCGGACGGTTTCTTTGACCTTGCTCCGAATGACCGCGGCAACCGTCGGGTCGTCGAGCTTGACGTCCTCGGCGGCCAGCATCAGCGCCATGGCGCCTTCGTTGATTTCCAGCTTCGGACAGATCTTGGTGCCGGCGATCGCCTGCCCGACATGGGACATAATCGCCATTTGCCCATCGCTGTAGGCAAAGGCCGGACCGGGCATGACGAACAGCAACGCAGTAGCCCGCACCAGATTTTTCATCCAATCCCCCCTGCCCGCAATGCGCGGTTTGAACGCTAGCACAAGGAAGAAGCCGTCGCGAAGCGGCTCGCCGCTATTGCCTTCATTGCCGCCACCCTGTTCTGCGCCGCTGTCACCGTCGGCGCCCTCTGATTTCCGTCCAAGGAGACCCGTCTTGCTCGATAAAGTTCAACGTTCATCGCAAACCCGCCGCGAGTTTCCGGAAGCCGGGTTCGACACCCATCCGCGCTGCCTGGAAATGGCAGAGGCAATGCGCGATCTGTTCGCTGTTGGCGGCGGCGTCCGGCTTGAGGACTTGATCGGGGCCGGCTTCACAAGCGCCGAAATCATCGAATTTCAGGACAGCGCCGCACGTCTGGCTTTGCTCGCCAGCACCAAGCAGATCACCATTCGCCCGGATCTGCTTGCGGACATGATTGAGAAGGCCCGGCACGCCGCGCCCAATCGGCCACCGCTGCCCGGCGACGCGCAGCCTACACAGAGCCTCATCCTGGCCTGGGGCCAGTATTGTGCGGCTCACGGCGCCCTGCTGCTCGACCCCTGGTCGGGTCAACGCGAACGCTGCATTTCGGTGCTGTCGGGCTACCTCGACCGGCTGCCGATCTTCCCGGCCATTCGCTCGAGCGTTATCAACGCCGTCGAAGCAGCCATGCCGCAGGTGCACCAATGAGGCCCGCAAGCAAGGCGCTTGGCGGCAGACCCGCCATGATCCCAACGTTCAAGCCTGATGGGTCGGCCTTCGACCTCCTCGAACCGAAGGCGTCCGACATCAGCTTCGCCGATATGGCCAACACGCTGTCCAAGCTCGCGCGGTTCAATGGTCTCTATCGCTGCCCGGCCTACTCCGTGGCGCAGCATTGCGTGATGGGTGCCGACGCGCTGTTCCGCGAAACCGGCGACGGCTTGGCCGCCGGCTATTTCCTTCTTCATGACGGGCATGAATACGCGCTCGGCGACATCACCAGGCCGGCAGTCGATCTGATCCAGCATCACATCTGCCGACTGGCGAGCGACGCGGGATTGGCTGCAGATTTCATCGACCAGCTCGCCCACCGCGCGATCGCGTCGGCCAAGCGCAGCATCGACCTTGCGATCTACCAGGCGGCTGAATTGCCCAATATCGACACCGTGCCGGCCTATGGCCGTCAGATCCGCGACATGGATAATCGCATGCTGGTTGCCGAGGCCGCGGCCCTGTTCGGAGCCAGGCCGAACAGCGCTTGTCTGCCGCGCGTTTCGCTGCCTCCGCCAAAGCTTGTCGGCGCGATCGGGCCGTGGGGCGCGATGAAAGCAGAGCATGCCTTCATCGACCGCCTGCAGCGCTATCTTGGTATCGCGGCGCGGGCGTGCTGAACGTGCAGTTTTCGTCAGGAACACCAGCGGCAACGGCACTCCATGAACGGGTCCGATGAGTACACGGAAAACGCGCCGCTGCGGCTGGACATCGCGGCCCGGATTGCTTTCCCTGATGGCTCGATGGGCCCAGCCGGCTTGCGCAAGGAGCGCGACCGCGGGCGGTTAGAGACGGAAATCATCGCCGGCAAGGAATACACCACACTCGCAGCAATCGGGAGAATGAGGAAGCTATGCCGCGTCCAAGCAAGGGAATTAGACTCGTCTGGCGGTCCGAGAGCCGAAAGGCCGACGGCAGCCTGCGCAGCAAGGCCGGCTGGTACATCGAGGACGCCGGAAGACGACATCCCACTGGCTGCGGCAAGAGCGAGCTTGTTGAAGCTCAAAGGCAGCTCGCCGAATACATCAGCGAAAAACATCAGCCAACGCGCCAGCGCAACCGCGACCCGGACCAAGTAAAGATCGCGGACGTCATCAATGTCTATGCCGAGGACGTCGTCGCGCTCAATCCGTCGCAGAGCTATCGCAAGGAAACGGCCGCGCGGCTGCTCGCCATTCTGACTTTCTTCACCGGCACGGTCGCCGACATCTCAGGCGCACTCTGCCGCGAATATGTCAACGGCCCGGCCAAGAAGGGCCGGATCCTGCCGACGCCGGCGATGGCACGCCGGCAGCTGGAGGATCTGCGCGCGGCCATCAACCACTATCACGCCGAAAAATACATCACGGCCGTGCCGAAGATCGTGTTGCCGGCGCGCTCCGAGAAGGCCAAGCGCGCGCTGACGCGATCTGAGGCGGCGAGGCTGCTCTGGGCAGCCTGGCAGATGCGGCAGACCTGGAAGGGGCAAGAGAGCGATCGCCGGACCGGCCGGCACGTGGCGCGCTTCATCCTGACCGGGCTCTACACCGGCACGCGATCCGCCGCCATCTGCGGCGCCGCGACACGGCCGACAGTGGGGCGTGGCTTCGTCGACCTTGAGCGCGGCGTCTTTTTCAGGCGAGCCGCCGACATGGTCGAGACCAGGAAGCGACAGCCGCCGGTCAGGCTGCCGGACCGGCTGCTGGCGCACATGCGCCGCTGGGCGCGTACCCCGGTTGACATCAAGACCAAGGGACGCGGCAAAAGCCGCACGATCGGCCGCATGATCGCGCACGATTTCATCGTCGAATGGGAAGGCGGGCCGGTTCGATCGGTGCGCAAGGCCTTCAAGTCGGCCTGCGAGAGCGCTGGCCTCGGCTGGTACGAGGCGCGGATCGTCAAAGGCGTCGAGAGCAAAGTCTTCGTCACCGACGTCACCCCGCACACGCTGCGTCACACTGCTGCGACGTGGCTGATGCAGAACGGCGTCGAGCTTTCCAAGGCCGCCGACTTCTGCGGCATGACGGAAGCCGTGCTGCGCAAGCACTACTACCACCATCATCCCGATTTCCAGGCCGACGCCGCTGCGGCGATCACCGCCAAGGCGCCGGCGCCGCGCCAGAAGAGCAACATCGTCCGATCGGGCGTCTCCCACCTGAAACCCACCTGAAACCCCGGAAACAAACGTGAACAAAGGCCCTAAAAGCGGCCGATCATTAATCGCAAAAGCCCGGAATTCCGGGCTTCTTCTGGCAAGACAGCTTGTTCGGGACGATGGGGTCGCAGGTTCAAATCCTGCCACTCCGACCAGAA
>NZ_JARTVM010000016.1:0-63973 GCF_029625765.1 Mesorhizobium sp. WSM4983
GATGGATGCTGAAGCGTGGTAACTCCAGTCTCCTCGGTCCGGTCCGAATGGACAACCTCTCGAAAGCTCACACCTAGGATGGGTGCTGCCACGCGGCTCGGACTCAGCGTGCATTATCACGTAAATGTTGAGAGAATGAATGGCGCCGCGAAGGGCAATTCCAGCCGTCCAAAGCGACAGGCGTGTCGCGGCCTCGACATTGCAGTGGCGCTTACCTAACACGGCCTCACACTGCCCTCTAAACGGCCCCGAATTTGAACTGACGGCCCCTGGCCGGTTCATCGGGCAGGTCAAGGGCTAGGTGTAGTACACAGGGCTCATAACTTTCAGTTTCTAGTTGGTACGATGGGCCGTGGACGGTCGATGCAGACTTCAAGATGGCGAACGAAGCTCTCCATGCGTGCGTTGTCGAGGCAAGTGCCTTTGCCATGCTCGCGACTGGAGAGATTTCAAAATGAGCCTTGTAAGCGGAGAATGCCGCCGACGCTGTTCGGCTTGCTCGTGCCCTTGACGGCGGTAGGCTCGGCAGGGCCGAGGCCAGAGTTGCCGTAGTGGTCGTAATCGACCTCGGCTGTGACCGTGAAGCCGGGAACGACCATGTAGGCGACGTTTGCAGCCACACCAGCATCCTTGAGCTGATCACCCGAGACCTGAAGGTTGAACGAAGTTTTCTCGTCAAACTCGTAGGTGGCGCCCGCCCAGAAAGCCCACTGGCCGTTCCAGATTTTGTACGAGCCGCGCCCATGATTGGCAATTGCGCCGTTTGAGTCCTCGTTGAGACTGGCATTGGAACCGTAGCCGAAGAGTCCAAACAGCGACAGCTGGTTTGTGACAGCGACGTCGACGCGGATCTTGCCGGCAAAAGCTTCGTAATTGCTGTCATAAGCCGCGACGCCGATGATCGAGCCCCAGCCTTGCGTGTATTTCAAGCCGGCGACAACGTGCGGAATATAGCTGTCGATAGTACCGGCTGAGCCCGATCCTTGTTCGAGCGAAATCACAGTCGAAATGCCGTTGCCGGCGTCGAAGTGGTACTGAGCCACGTTGGTGTCGAAGCCGGCCGACGGAACGAGCATACTATCGAGAACGTTGCCAGCGTAGCTTGCAAACGTATCGAAGGCCGACCCCTCCTTGCCAACTCGCAGGCCTCCCAGCTCGACCCAGGCAGAAGCCAGTGCGAGGCCGCTGTTGAAATCATAGTTCTGAGGACTGTCATGCGAGTTAGCGCTGTTGCCAAAATTCACCTGGGTTTCGGTATAGGTCGTCAACGCGCCGAGCTCGGTCTGCTGGCCGGTCCAAGTTTTGAACGTGAAGCGTGTGCTGTTTCGCCAAGTGCCTTGGTCCTCGCCAGTTCTCACGTCCGAGGTTCTTGCGCTGTCATACGATCGGACGTCACCCAGGCCGATATCGTAACGGACATAGCCGCCGATGCGCAGGCAGGTCTCGGTGTTGGGAATATAGGAATATCCCGAGCCGAGGACGTCGCAGATCTTGATGTACTCGGCCGGTTCCCGCTCGGCGCCAGCTGCTCGACCGACGGAAATGGTCATCAGAGCAGTTAAGCCGAGAAGAGGACTCTTGATGTACATGTCTAGATCTCCATGAAGGAATAAAAAGGATAGAGGCGAAAGAGCAAGCTTTTCCTCTAAATTTTGTGCGTGTTGTCTCCAATATGTGGACGCCAAAGCGCTTGACACGAGAGGTGAGCCAGCGTAAAAGCCACATGTACTTATAATAGTGTTTTCTGCTAGGAGATTCATTATCGTTTACATGTGAAACACTCCGGTCGGACCGCTGCAGCTCTCCGAATAGAGCAGCAAGCGACATGCCAACCTGAAGCGTAGATGCGGCCGACACCAAAATCGGGCCGACGCGCCTTCGTCTCGCTGGAATCACTTTTTTTGAGGGTCACTGCGAAAAGAAATGTGCGACACGGTTCGCCATGTTCGATATGTGACAGTCTCGTTTAACAGCGACGGCTTCCCGTCTGACCGCAACGGAGGCCGCGCCATCCGCTACCGAGAAGGATCACTGCGCGTACGCTCCGCAAGGGCTGCGCCAGGAACAGAGGGCGTGCACGTCCGAGGCGTCGCATGGTGGCCGCAGCACCTTTTCGCCGCTGTAAGTTCGCCGTGCAGGTACATTGCGCGGCCGGAAGCGAGAGGGAGCGCACCCTGAAACGGCTGCCTACGGCTCGCCTCGAGTAATTGGCGATGAACAGTATTCTCGAGAACTTAGTCTCGACGGAAAGAGCAACGAAAGGAAGCCGCTTGGACGAGCACGATCCGAAGGAAGAACCGATCGAGACCATTTTCCGCAACGGCACAATCACTGCCGTGGGTATCCTGCTTGCCTTTTCCCTCGGCTTCCTCACTCATTGGGCCGCGAACCCCTTGCCATGGCAACTCTACGATCTGTTCGCCGTAGTGCCGATCCTGCTCGGCATCGCACTGCAGATGAGAGCGCTGTCCATGCTGCTCGACATGAGTTCCTTGCGGCGCCCCATCTACGAACGCGCCAATCGCATTTTCATGGTCGGCCTCATCCAGACCGCGTGTGGCGTCGGCATGGCCATCTTGGTCGATCTTTTCGGGATATCGGTAGGGGGCACGCTGCCCGGCGCTTGACGACAAGCCACACCGCTCTTCGCTCGAAGCGACGTCAAGCCGGGGAACCTTGTGCACCCCCTAGCGGCGTCCTCCTTTCATCAAATGAGCCGACGTCAGCTTTAGAGCGTCTCGGTGGCTAAAGCCGGTATGGTTTTTCGGCCGGCAGGGAAGGCCGCTGGCTGGACCTGGATGGCGTCTGAACGAGGCTTGACAGGTCCGTTGCGTCGGACATGAATTTCGCATTGCAAAGTTCTTCCGCAGACGCCTCAAGCACACTGCACTGGCGTCACGTACTCAGACGTTGAATGCGGCACCGCACCATCACCTCAGGCGCAACCATGGCACGCGCGCTCCCCGGCGTGGTTGACCCCATCCTGTCCAAACGAGACTGCGACATAAGCGGGACGCACTGACTTAGGTCAGAGACCAGGACGAGCGCGCAACGAAAGAATGATGGATGAGCGACGTGGGATGACAGCTCCTTGCACACCTCAATCCTGACAAAGTACCGGGACCCCCGGCCGCCTTGGTATACCATCTATCCGACTGTGCCAGACTTCTCTGCGGCAGTTGGTGCTGACGATTATGAGGAATGGCTGGGGGGCCTCCCGGCCGACGAATCGGTGTCGCTCTATTTCCACATTCCGTTTTGCCGATCCATGTGCTGGTATTGCGGCTTCCCTACCGCGGTCATCCGTCGCAACGGCCCGATCCTTAATTATTTAGCGGTGCTGCGTCAGGAGATCAGTTTGGTGTCGGAGCAAGTGCGGCAAGGGCTGCCGGTGAGCGATGTGCATTTCGGCGGCGGAACGCCTCACCTTATCGGGCCAGCCGAGCACTTGGCGCTGATGGAATTTCTACGCCGCCACTTCGCTTTCAGCAAAACTGCTGCGATCGCCGTGGAGATCGATCCCCGAACGTTCACACCGGAAATGGCCGAAGCCCTGGCAGCTAACGGTGTCAACCGCGCGAGCATCGGATGCAGAGCTTTGATCCCGATGTGCAAAGGCGATCAATCGGATCCAGAGTAAGGTGCAGACGGCCGCTGCAGTCCAAAATCTCCGCCGGCATGGCGTTGGCCATATCAACTTCGACCTCATCTTCGGTCTACCGAAACAGACTGTGCAGTCCTGCATCCAGACCGCGATGGCTGCGGTCGCCATGCGCCCCAACCGGCTTGCGGTGTTCGGATACGCGCATATTCCTTCCGTGATAAAGAATCAGCGCCTAATCGAGCAGGCAGGTCTACCGGACGGCGATCTTCGCGCCGAACAGGCTGCAACTGTCGCCGAGACACTGGTTGGCGCTGGCTACCGGGAGATCGGGCTCGATCATTTCGCTCCGCCGGACGACGAACTTGCGCTAGCGCCAGAAGACCGGGCGCCTACGGCGTAATTCGCTGGGATACTCGGCCGATACTTGCAAAACGTGATCGGCTTCGGCGCGTCGGCTATTGGCCGAGTCCGCGAGGGGTATGTTCAGAACGAAGTAACACGGGATTCTTACGCCCGGCACATCGCAAGTGGACGTCTGGCGACATCAAAGGGTCACCGTCTGACCGACGATGACCGGGTGCGCGCAGCGATCATCGAGCGACTGATGTGCGATTTGGAGGCCGACGTGCCGACCATCTGTGCCGCCCACGAAATCGAACCAGCTCGTTTTCTCGATTCAGTTGAGAGTTTGGTGACGCTGGCTGAGGAGGGGATCCTGGACGTCGAAAACGGCTTCATCCGCGTGCGGCCGGAGCACCGCTTTGTTGTTCGCGCCGTTGCTGCTGCATTCGATGCTTTTCTCGCGAATCGATGAGTTGAGGCCACGACGCCGAAAGGCATCAGACCTTGTTTGGCGCTCGTCGGCATGGGCTCTCGCAGAAGACTCCGCAAGCGTATGCAGGGGACTTCCACTTGACGCCGCGTTCACCATCATCTCGCCTGGGTGCGCGCGAAAGCGCACAACCCGGAGCACGCTGCTCTCGGTGTGAGGCTGTGCTCTGCAAAGCACCGGTGATCCACCCTGTCCCTGGACAGCAGCTTGATGGCGTCATCTTGGAGGACGAGAAAAGATTGTCGAGGTACGGGTACGAATTGCCTCGGTCGTCCGTTCAATCGAAAGCACTGTCTGCGGAGGCACCTCTCCTTCATGCAGTGACAGGAGATGCTGGGCGACTTCCTTATCTGCTGCGGTGAGTCGATGATTTAGGCGGAGAAAGTCCATCCAGGTGGGGGTGCGGAATGTCTCCGTCCAAAGTGACGGTGTTTGCAGATTTCGCTGGAGCGTCCAGTTTCGTGCACCGGCACGGCTCTGGACGTGTCGCCGCGTGCGCATGGAGCCCAGAAAGGCCTCGATATTTTCCTCCGATATCAAATACTCGACCTTGGCCACGATAGGGCCACTTCTGGGTTTCAGATCGAGAGCCACGTCCGGCGGATGAAAAACTGAACTTTCTTGATCGGTTTCTTCCCAGGGACGGACCGGCAACACGATCCCCGCTGCTGCAACCAGCAACAGAGCGCCTGCGGCGCCCTCCAATGCTGAGGTCAAGGAATAGTTTTGCGCGACAGAACCCCAGATCCAGCTGCCAGCAGCCATACCGCCTGCGCTCAAGGCGTAGTAAATGGAGAGCGTGCGGCCTACAACCCACCTTGGGCTTGCCAACTGCACCGACACGTCAATGCCCGTCCAGGTGATAAGCCAACCCGCTCCGCCGAGCGCCAGCGAAATGGCCGCCACAGGAAGCGACGATGTAAGGGCAAGGGAGAGGCAACAGACTGCACAAGCCACAGAGGCGAAGGCCACCAGCCTGTTTTGAGACGTGACCTTCCTCAAGAAGCCGTTGCCCATACCCGCGATGAAAGCACCCATGCCGAAGCCGGCCAATAAGATACCGTAGACAATTGGCCCACTCTTCAACTGATCCCGGACGACGAGGGGGAGCAACGCCAGAATGGAGATGCTTGCCAACCCGAAAAGAGCGGCTCGGGCGGTCGCTGCCCTGATCTCCAAAGACATCGCCGTAAAGCGCACTCCGTCATGAATTGCCGTCGTCATTCTCTCACGAGGGAGAGGCGAAGAGCGGACCTCCCATTTGGTGCGCCATATCGCGCTTATGGGCGCCAGATCACTCACCGCAGCCAAGGCGAAAGCGGCCAGCGGCCCAAAGACGGCCAGGATCACGCCCCCCAAGGCTGGACCAACGCTGCGCACAATGTTGTATCCGACGGACATAAGCGTCACTGCGGCCGGAATGTCGCGTTTGTGAAGGATATCGCCGACCGAAGCGTGCCAAGCCGGATCATTCAAGGCAAAGCCGCAGCCGGCCAGGAAACCTAACCCGAGAATCAGCCAAGGACTGACAAATCCCAGACCCACAGAAATCATCAGCGTCGTCGACGCCGATGCTATCAGGCAGTGTCCCGCAAACATCACCCACCGGCGGCTGAAGTTGTCGGCAATGGCTCCGGCGAAAACTGAGAGGAAGAACACCGGCAATGTGGATGCGGCCTGGACGAGTGCCACCATGAGGTCGGACGCTGAAATCGTTGCCATAAGCCAACTGATGGCGACCGTTTGCACTAGCCAACCGAGGCTGGAAATCTGGGTGGCCGCCCAAATTGAGCGAAACACCTTGTTTCGAAATGGGGCGAGCGTCTTTGAAACGGGCGGTTGGGGATTTTCGCTCTGCATGAGGTATTGCTGGCCTTCGATGAGCGCTGCGATTTGAGCAAGCGGGTCGATACTTAGACATCGCGGAGCACCGCACGGACCCCAGCTCTATGGAGCTTGCCGGCGACTATTTGCGTATTGAGCCATTCTCATAGTCTCATTCATGAGCAGTCCTGTGCGCAAGCATTGCTTTGCTAAATTCCCACCACAAGCGCGCCGCCGCTGAGACCCGCACCCGCTGCCGCCAAGAGGACTTTCTCGCCAGGCCGAAACGGCTGCGCCCGATGGGCCAGCGACAATGAGAGCGGGATCGTCGCGGCGGAAGAGTTGCCATATTCGGCGATCGTCTTGACGATCGAGTGATCAGCGATGCCGAGGTTCCTGCCGACCGCGTCGAAAATGCGCGCATTGGCCTGATGCGGCACGAAACGATCGAGGTCTTGCGGCCTCAGTCGGGCAGCAGTGAGCGCATCTCTCGAGCAGGCGGTCATCATCTCCACGGCCTTGCTGAATACTTCACGGCCGTCAGTGATCGTCATCCGTGTCTGCGCGAGGTCGAGGTCGGCATGGAACGGAGTGTTGCTTCCCCCGGCGGGAATCTGGATTAGCCCGTAGCGCGAGCCGTCGGAATCCACCGAAGCGCCGAGAATGCCTCGATCCGGGTCATCGCAAGGACTGATCACCATGGCGCCGGCGGCATCGGCAAACAGCACGGCGCTGGCGCGCTCGGCCAAATTGATGCGGTGGCTGAGGATGTTGGCGGCGATGACAAGGCTCGCTTTGCCGTGCAGGCGGGTGAACCCGTCGGCGAACATCAGCGCATAGATGAAGCCGGCGCAGGCGCCGGTCAGGTCGATCGCTCCGGCGCGGCCTAGCCCCAGCCGATGTGCGACCAGCGGCGCGCTTGGCGGCAGAAGGTGATCGGGCGTCGACGTGGCGAGCAAGAGTAGACCGACGTCGCCGCGGTCGATACCGGCATTGGTCAGCGCCATGTCGCCGGCAGAGGCGGCAAGGCCCGACAGCGTGTCTTCGTCTGTTGCCCAGAAGCGCGAGCGAATTCCGGTGCGCCGCTCGATCCAGCCGGGCTCAAGCCCGAGCCGGTCTTCGATTTCCGGGTTCTCGACCTTGCGCGTCGGCGCATGATGGCCGAAGCCGAGAACGCGCGACGATAGGTTCATGGCCGCGAGCCGAAGCGTTCGCCGGCCTCCTCTATCGCGTCATAGAGCCCGTCCAATTCGTCGCTGGTGATGCAATAGGGCGGCAGAAGATAGAGGACATTGCCGAGCGGGCGCACCAACAGGCCGCGCTCAAGGAAAAAAGCGCGCAGTTTTGGCCCGATCTCGGCCAGATAACCGGCTGAGCCGGTGCGTAGGTCGAGTGCCGCGATGGTGCCGGTTGTCCGGCAGTCGGTGAAATATGGATTGTCCCGGAAGCGTTGCAGCCCCGCGGCCTGCCTCGCGCTCAAGACCGCGATCCGCTCGGCCACCGGCTCGTCACGCCAGATCTCGACATTGGCAAGTGCTGCCGCGCAGGCGATCGGATTGGCGGTGTAGGAGCTCGAATGGAAAAACGTCTTCTTGCGATCCTCCGAAAAGTGAGCGTGGAAGATGGCATCGGTGGCGATCGTGGCGGCCAGCGGGATGGTACCACCGGTCAGACCTTTCGAGGTGCACAAGATGTCGGGCGAGACGGACGCCTGTTCGCAGGCAAACATGGTTCCGGTGCGCCCCCAGCCGGTCATCACTTCATCGGCGATCACGAGCGTGCCGGAGGCTTCGGCGATCCTCTTCAATTCGGCAAGAACCCAGGCCGGATACATCAGCATGCCGCCGGCGCCAAGCACCAGCGGCTCGACGATCAGCGCGGCTGCGCGCCGGTCGCGGCTAACGGCCTCGAACCGATCCAGCGTTTCCTGCTCGCGCCCGGCGGCCGGGAAGGGGATGGTGTCGACCTCGAACAGCAAAGGCTCATAGGCGGCGTTGAAGACGCCACGGGCGCCGACGCTCATCGTGCCGATGGTGTCGCCATGATAGCTGTGCTCCATGACGGCGATGCGCGAACGCGACGCGCCGATGTTACGGAAATAGCCGAGCGCCATCTTCAGCGCGACTTCGACTGAGGTCGAGCCACTGTCGGAATAGAACACCCGGTGGAGGCCGGCGGGTGCGATGCCTACAAGCGCCTCGGCCAGCCGTTCGGCCGGCTCGTGGGTGAAGCCCGCGAAGATGATCTGGTCGAGGCTCGAGGCGGTCGTCTCGATGGCCTTCATGATGCGGGGGTGGCGATGGCCATGGGTGACGACCCACCAGGAAGAAATCGCATCGAGGATGCGGAAGCCGTCGGCCTTGTGGAGATAGGCGCCTTCAGTCAGCACGATTTCAGGGAGCGAGGGCTCTAGCGCGTGCTGCGTGAACGGATGCCAGACTCGAGACTCCGCCATCAGTCGCCTCCGGCAATCATGGCCAGGTCGAAGCCGGAAATCATTGCATCTCTCAACGTTTCACCCGTCAGCGGACCGAGGTGCGGCAGCCTGCCCAGCTGCGGCACGCCGCCGAATTCCACGATTGTCCTTTGTGTATCGGCCACCTCTTCGCCAATGAAGGCAATGCCGATGAGCGGGATGGAGCGGGCTCTCAGGGCCTCGATCGACAACAGCGTATGATTGATGGTGCCAAGCGCGGTGCGGGCGCACAGTATGACCGGCAGCCGCCATTGTTCGAATATGTCAATGAACCTTGTCTGTCGATTGAGCGGCACCATCAGCCCGCCGGCGCCTTCGATGACGAGCGGTGTCGGCAGGACCGGAAATGAAAGATCGTCGGCCTCGATCGCGACGCCGTCGATTTCGGCTGATCGATGCGGCGACAGCGGCATCGTCAGTCGATAGACTTCGGGCAGCACGCGTCCGTCGGGCAAGCCGGAAAGCCGGGCGACGACCTCGCTGTCGGTCTCCTCGTTGAGGCCCGATTGCACCGGCTTCCAGTAGAAGCCGTCGAGCAGCCCGGCAAGTCCGGCCGAAAACACTGTCTTGCCAATTCCAGTGTCTGTTCCGGTGACGACGATGCGTTTGGTCATGCTGTGGCCAACACTCCGACGAGAGCCTCGACCATGGCGGAAATGTCGGCTTCGTCGACGTTGAGAGTCAGCGAAATGCGCAGGCGCGACGTACCCTCAGGCACTGTCGGCGGGCGAATGCCGCGTATGTCGAAGCCGCGTGCCTGCAGTCCTGCCGCCACCGCCATGGTGCGGCTGTTATCGCCGATCACAAGCGGCTGGATCTGCGAGCCGCTGGGCATCACGCCGCAGCGTTCGGCCAATTGCCGGCTCGCGAAAGCGACACGCTCGTGCAACTGAGCACGACGCATAGGCTCGTCAGACAGAATAGTCAGCGCCTCACGTGCCGCGACTGCCATCAGCGGCGATGGTGCGGTCGCATAGATGAATGGCCGGCACCGGTTGATAAGATAGTCGCACAGTGTTCGCGGTCCGGTAACGAGCGCGCCGGATGCGCCAAGCGCCTTGCCGCATGTGTGGAGCGTGACGATGTTGTCGCGGCCTTCATACGCGGCGGCCAGTCCCCGGCCGTCCGGTCCCCAGACGCCGGTGGCATGCGCTTCATCGACGACGATGAATGCCTGGTACCGATCAGCCAGCGCGACCAGGCTCTCCATCGGCGCACGGTCGCCATCCATGCTGTAAAGGCTTTCGAAGGCGATCCACACCCGCCCCATGCCGCCTTCGGCGCGCCAGCGGGTGATTGCGTCCTCGACAGCGTCGACGTCGTTGTGCGCGGCCAGCTTGAACTCAGCGCGCCCGGCCTGGGCACCCTCATGCATGCTGGCATGAGCGAGCTCGTCGAGGACCAGCAGGTCGCCTTTCTGCGGCAGGGCCGTCAGCAGAGCGAAGTTGGCGATATAGCCGCTGCCGAAGAACAGTGCACGCTCGGCTCCGAAAAATGCCGCTGCGTCCGCCTCCAGTTGCTCATGTTCCGGTGCATTGCCGCGCAACAGCCGCGATCCGGTGGCGCCCACTGGCGTGCCCCGCGCAATCGCCGTCGAAACCGCATCGCCCAGTCTTTTGGAGGCGGCAAGTCCGATATAGTCGTTCGACGAGAAGTCGAGCCCGGCGCGCGGTGCGAGCGTCCGCAACCGGTCCTTGCGCCCCAGTCCCCGCAAGGTTGCGTCATAGCGGGCAAGAATTGCCTCCTTCATTGCGTGGCGAGTTCCATAGGCTCAATGCCGAGGCGCCGGAACAGAAGGGTATCCTTGTCCTCGCCGGGATTTCCCGCCGTCAGCAGCGTGTCGCCGACAAAGATCGAATTGGCGCCGGCAAAGAAGCACAGCGCCTGCGTTTCGTCGCTCATCGCCGTCCTGCCGGCGGACAGCCTTACATAGGATTTCGGCATCATCACCCGCGCGAGCGCAACGATGCGGACGAAATCGATCGGATCGATGGCGTCGGCCGCGGCAAGCGGCGTGCCTTCGATGGGAATAAGCATGTTGATCGGCACGCTTTCCGGCGGCTCGGGCAGGTTCGCGAGCGTGACCAGCATGTCGATGCGATCGGTCTTTTCTTCTCCCATCCCGACAATGCCGCCGCAGCAGACTTTCATCCCAACCGCGCGCACGTGCCCAAGCGTTTTCAGCCGGTCGGCAAAAGTCCTGGTTGAAATAACCTCGCCATAGTAGCGCTCAGAGGTATCGATGTTGTGGTTATAGTAGTCGAGACCGGCCTGCTTCAGGCGAGCAGCTTGCTCAAGATCGAGCATGCCGAGCGTCATGCAGGTCTCCATGCCGAGGGCCTTGACGCCCTCAATCATGGCGACCACAACGTCCATGTCGCGCTCCTTGGGACTTCGCCACGCCGCGCCCATGCAATAGCGCGTTGCGCCGCCATCACGCGCCTTGGCCGCTTCGTCGATGACATGCTTGACGTCCACCAGCTTCGACGCCTTCACACCGGTTTCGTAATGCGCAGACTGGCTGCAATAGCCGCAATCTTCGGGGCACCCGCCGGTCTTGATGCTAAGGAGCCGCGACAGCTGCACTCGGTTTCGATCGAAGTTCTGGCGGTGGATCGTCTGAGCCAGGAACAGCAGATCGTTGAATGGCATGCCGTAGATGGCCTCGGCCTCTTTGCGGTTCCATCGCGGAGGCGTTCCGTCGACCGATTGCATGGTCTGGTTCACGTCGAACTCCGAGTTCATTCCAATCGTCATCGTCAAACCTTTGTTTGCTAGTCCGGTACGCCTTCTTGGCTTTGGGGCGCACTCGCTAAAGGCGAGCTGCGGCACGTCTTTCCAGCACCTCCTACGCCTGCCGAGCTGATGTTGCTCCTCACGCCGTAATCCTCAGTTCAAGTGCTTGCAGATGTTCTGGTGGTCCGGCATGTCCAGGCCGATGTCGAGGATCGGGGCGCTGTGCGTCAGCCAACCCATGGAGATGAGATCGACACCGGTCGCCGCAATCGCCGCCGCCGTTTTCGGCATCACCCGACCGGACGCCTCGGTGATCGTACGGCCATCCACTATAGAAACCGCGCGGGCAAGATCCTCGACCGACATATTGTCGAGCAGCACCGCGTCAACACCAATCGCGAGCGCTGCATCGAGCTGCTTCAGCGTGTCGACCTCGACCTCGACCTTCACCATATGCCCTGCTGCGGCGCGCGCCCGCTCTATTGCTGTGCGCATATCGCCGGCGATCGCGATGTGGTTGTCCTTTATGAGCACGCCGTCATCGAGGCCGAACCGGTGATTGGCACCGCCGCCGACGCGCACGGCGTATTTCTCCAATGCCCGCAGCCCGGGCGTCGTCTTTCGCGTCGATACAATCCTCGCCTTGTGACCGCGCACGGCCTCAACCATGGCCGCTGTGGCAGTGGCAATGCCGCTCAGCCGGCATAAGAAATTGAGGGCCGTGCGTTCGGCCGTGAGCAGGCCTCGTGCGGGTCCGGACAATCTTGCAATGGTTTCCCCGGCCCCAACCTCGCTGCCATCAGGGCGCCAGATCTGGATGTTGATCGCCGGTTCCACGAGAAGGAAGGCATACGAGACCAGATCGAGCCCGGCAACGACGCCCGCCTGCCTCGCTTTGAGCACCAACGTGGCAGTGCAATCATACGGGATAACCGCATCGGTGGTCAGGTCGCCGGATCTGCCCAGGTCTTCGAGGAGCGCAACGCGCACAATCGGTTCGATCAGGGTCGCGGGGAGGGGGGAGAATGAAGTCATATCAAGTGCTCCGTATGGTAGCCCGGCAATCGAGTGCGGCCGCGGCCCGCATTGCGCTGTGCAGTGTCAGCCGTGATGGGCGCACGTTGGCATCGTGGAGCGGGAAATCGGACCGACAGTGCGCGCCTCGACTCTCTTCCCGCCTCAGGGCCGCCGCGGCGATCATCAGTGAGACCAAAGCCGGACCAGAGGCAGCGACACTATTGGCTGCGATCGGCAGCAGGGTCGCCACCGCTTCGCGCATTGCCTCGCCGTCGCGGATGATACCCAGGGCGGCGGAGACAATCGGGCGGACCACGGAAGCGTCTGGTCGTGGAGGGACGAATGTGGAGCATCTGCGCGGTCGCCGGGTATACGACGTGCCGGCAACGCTTTCGGCAACCCAGCTCGCGGTGACCGCCGCTTCGGTGAGCGAGTTGCTGGCCAGGCGGTTGGCGCCGTGCAGGCCGGTACAGGCCACCTCACCGCAGGCCCACAATCCCTCGATGGAGCTGCGGCCGGCGCTGTCTACGGCGACGCCGCCCATGTGATAATGTGCCGCCGGGCGCACCGGGATCAGGTCGGTCGCTGGGTCGATTCCTGCGCTCCGGCACAATTCGGCGATGCCTGGAAAACGCTTGCCAAATCTCGGGCCGAGACTTTGCCGTGCGTCCAGGAATACGCGGCGTCCAACGGCAAGCTGGTGCCAAATGGCGCGCGCTACGACGTCGCGAGGCGCAAGTTCACCGCCAGGTGTGTCGGCGAGGAAGCGCTCTCCTCGCTCATCGATGAGCACCGCGCCTTCGCCACGCACGGCTTCGCTCACCAGCGGCATCGGCCGGCGCGGACCGTCGAGCGCAGTTGGATGGAACTGTATGAATTCCAAGTCGGCGAGTTCCGCCCCCGCCCATGCGGCGAGCGCCAGCCCGTGACCCCATGAGCCAGCGGGGTTTGTCGTGTCGCAAAACAGCCCGCCGACGCCGCCGGTCGCCAGCACCGCGCGACGCGTGGGCAGAGCGAGCGCGCCGGCTCGTCCTGCTGCGACCACGGCGATGACCGACCCGTCCTGCACGACCAGCCGGCGGACCTCCACATTTTCGATAATGGTGATCGAGGCTGTACGCCGAACCGCGGCGACGAGCGCGCGCACCAACTCGCGACCGGTGGCGTCGCCGGCTGCATGCACAATCCGCCGTCGCGAGTGTGCCGCCTCGAGCCCAAGTCGCAACGCGCGGTCAGGGTGCTGGTCGAAGTCGACGCCGAACCTTTGGATCGTCCTAATCGCTTCGGGTGCAGCTCGTACCACTCGCCGCACCGTGGCCTCATCGCAGAGTCCGTCGCCGGCAGCTATCGTGTCGCAAAGGTGAAAATCTGGGCCGTCGTCGCCCCCGAGACTTGCCGCAAGACCGCCCTGGGCAAGTTCACTGCAGGCTCCGGTTCCAAGCGGCGCGTTGGTCAAAAGCACGACCGGTTCCGGCGCCAGATGAAGCGCCGTCATCAGGCCGGCAATGCCGCCGCCGATGACGACCGGCGCCCCCGCGATTTCGCGAACCTCCAGACTCATAGGGAAAGCATGCGCTCGACCGCGCGGCGGGCGGGGCCGGCAATTTCGGGATCAATCCGGACCTCATGCCGGTTCTGCTCGAGTGCGGCGCGAATGTTGGCCAGGTTGATGCGCTTCATGTGCGGGCACAGATTGCATGGGCGAACGAACTCGACGTCGGGATGCGCGACCGCGACGTTGTCGCTCATCGAACATTCGGTCAGAAGGACGACACGCTTCGGTTTCTCACGCTCGACATAATCCGACATCGCCGCGGTCGAGCCGGAGAACTCCGCCTCCGCGACAACGTCTGGTGGGCATTCTGGATGGGCCAGCACGATGACGCCTGGATGGGCATCGCGCAGTTCCCGGATGTCTGCTGCGGTGAAGCGCTCATGCACCTCGCAATGGCCTTTCCAGGCGATGATCTCGACGTCTGTATCGGCTGCCACGTTCCTCGCCAGATATTCGTCCGGGAGCATCAGCACACGCGCCACGCCAAGCGATTCCACCACCGCCTTGGCGTTGCCGGACGTGCAGCAGATGTCGGACTCCGCTTTTACGGCGGCGGAAGTGTTGACGTAAGTAACAACGGGGACCCCCGGATACCGCAGCCGCATTAGCCGCACGTCGTTTGCCGTGATCGATTCGGCCAGCGAGCAGCCGGCGCGGAGATCCGGGATGAGCACGGTCTTGTTCGGATTGAGCAGTTTTGCCGTCTCGGCCATGAAATGAACGCCGGCAACCACGATGATGTCGGCGTCGACCGTCACCGCCTTGTGGGCCAACGCCAGGCTGTCGCCGACGATGTCTGCCACGCAATGAAAAATTTCGGGCGTCTGGTAATTGTGCGCCAGCACCACCGCATTGCGCTCACGCTTCAGCGCTAAGATGGCTTCAATATCGCCGGCGAACGCGGGCCATTCAACGGGTGGGATCACCCGCCGGACACGCTCATACAAGGACGCAGCCATAGGTAACGCCCCAGTCATTGGCGCCTCGATTATATTCGGTTTGACAATAAGGGAATATATCTACCTTGACTATAAGTATGTCAAGCCCGCGCCAGCGGTAATTTTGTCCCGGCGATAGCCCTGTCGTCGAGGACGGCATGCCGGAAGCGATAAAGCTTCGCCGGTCGGCCGCCCGTGTCGAGGGAGGTCTCCCCGGTCTCCTCAACAAGTTCCTGCTGCTCGACCAATCTCCGGAAGTTCGGCTTGTTGATCAGCCTGCCAGCCAAAGCTTCCACGGTTCGCTGCAGTTGCAGCAGCGTGAAGGAAGGCCGCATAAGCTCGAACACGACCGGCCGGTATTTGATCTTCGAACGCAGCCGCGCGATCCCGGTTGCCAGAATACGACGGTGGTCAGCGACCATTGGTTTGCCAGCCGCGGCCGCAATCGCGTCCCTGCCGCCACCGGCCTCCTCAATCAGAGCAGCTTCATAGAGCAACTCGTAGCGTTGGAGCGTGAGTTCCTCGTTCCAATGGCGGTCGTCGAAGCCGAAGGCTATCGCAGCGCGCTGCCGGCGCTCGCGTTGAGTGGTCGGCTCGCTGGCGCCGCCGGCCCACTCAATCAGGCGGGGCCGCAATCTATCGAGCAGCACAGGCGGCGTGCCGAAGCGGTGGTCCTCCCAGGGAAAATATTCGTACCAACTTTGCCAGCCGCACGCGGCCGAGTTCGTTGCCTGTTCCTTCCTGGTCAATGCGAGATAGCTGATTGAGATGACGCGCTGGTGGCGCTCAGTGCCGATGCGATCGCGATCGGCGAAGGTGTAGAGTTGCTCGATGTATCCAAGTGCATGGCCGGTCTGCTGCTCCACCCACCCCCTCAAACCCGACTGCAGTGATCGATGCTCAAGGGCAAAAGGTCCAGAAGGGAGGGTGTCCGCATGACCGACTGTGAGGACACAGGGCTCACTGTCGTTTACGGCGACCACGACGGCAGTCAGGTCCACTTTGGCTTCGTCAGCTTTGACGGCGGCTTTGCCTTTCTTGGTTCTTCTTGTCTGAGGATCCATGTTTGCGAAAGCGGGTTGGCCCAACGGAGCGCCTTAATCGATTGAATGTAACCTTGGAAGCCAGCACGTCAACACCGGAGTACTCAAGCGCTGTTTTTAGCTCTTCGCAGTCGCACAAAAATATGCCAAACGCGACACCCGCTGTTGGTAACGTAAGGGAAGGGGCCTCGGTTGAGCGCGGCTGGTGAGATAAAAGGGATGACTCCTCCAGATATTCGATCGCGAAAAGGCCAGACGCCACTTGTATGCTTGACGGCCTACACCACGCCGGTCGCGAGGCTGCTCGATCGCCACTGCGACATCGTTCTTGTCGGCGACAGCGTCGGCATGGTGCTGCACGGCCTGTCGTCGACGCTGGGGGTCACGCTCGACATGATGATCATGCACGGACAGGCCGTTCGCCGCGGCCTTGAACACGCGCTGATGGTCGTCGACCTGCCCTTCGGTTCCTACGAGGAAAGCCCAGAGCACGCTTTCGGCAACGCTGCGCGCGTGATGGGTGAGACCGGTTGTTCAGCGGTAAAGATCGAGGGCGGCGAGACCATCGCGGAAACCATCC
The DNA here is from genome assembly GCF_029625765.1 of Mesorhizobium sp. WSM4983. NCBI lineage: Bacteria > Pseudomonadati > Pseudomonadota > Alphaproteobacteria > Hyphomicrobiales > Phyllobacteriaceae > Mesorhizobium > Mesorhizobium sp. WSM4983. The sequence continues at coordinate 16,606 of NZ_JARTVM010000016.1, forward strand.
GCTTCCTTACCGCGCGCGGCGTACCTGTCATGGCCCATGTGGGCCTGACGCCGCAGGCGGTAAACACGTTTGGAGGCTATCGTGTGCAGGGCCGGGGAGCCGATGCAGAGCGGATCAGGCGCGACGCCAGGGCGGTAACTGAAGCTGGCGCCTTCTCCTTGGTGCTGGAAAAGATACCGGAGCAGCTTGCACGGCAGATAACCGCCGATATCGACATACCCACCATCGGCATCGGTGCCTCGCCAGCTTGCGACGGCCAGATTCTGGTGAGCCACGATATGCTCGGGCTCTTCACCTCATTTCGGCCGAAGTTCGTCAAACGCTATGCCGAGCTCGGTGAGCAGGCTGAGGCGGCAATCGCCGCTTACGCCACCGATATGCGGAACCGGCACTTTCCGGCGGTCGAACATCTCTATGTCAACGCCTTGAAGGCCGGTGACTTCACATGAGCGTGCCGATCGCTCGAACCGTGAGCGAGCTGCGCGGCGTCGTTGCGCAATGGCGTCGCTCGGGTGCCACGATCGGTATTGTGCCGACCATGGGAGCCTTGCACGACGGGCATCTGAGCCTCGTGCGGAAGGCGCTCGAAAGGGCCGAGCGGGTGATCGTGACGCTGTTCGTAAACCCCAAGCAGTTCAACAGCCCCGCCGACCTGATTGCCTACCCTCGGACGGAAAGCGACGATGCTGCCAAGCTCGCTCTGCTGGGCACGCATCTGCTCTATGTGCCGGACACAGAGGAAATGTACCAGGTGGGCTTCGCCACGGCCGTTTCAGTGTCCGGCATCAGCGAATGCCTTTGCGGCGCATTCCGGCTCGGCCATTTCAATGGCGTGGCGACGGTCGTGGCCAAGCTCTTCCTGCAGGCCGGCGCTGACTTCGCCTTTTTTGGCGAAAAGGATTTTCAGCAACTTCAGCTTGTCAGGCGCTTGGTCCGGGATCTCGACATTCCGATCACTATTGTGCCCTGTCCGACAGTCCGCGAAGCCGATGGTCTTGCGCTATCGTCGCGTAACGTGCGGCTCTCCCCAGCCCAACGCGCCATTGCCCCAAAACTAGCATCGGTCCTGCTCGATACGGCCGAGCGGCTTGCACGCGGCTCCCCCATCCTGCCTACGCTTGATGAAGCGCGTGCAGCAATTCTGGCTGCCGGCTATCGCGAGCTCGAATACCTGGAGCTTCGCGGAGAAACAGACCTGCAATCGTTAGCAAGCCTTGACCGACCGGCACGCTTGCTTGCTGCGGCTTGGCTTGGCGACACGCGGCTCATCGATAACGTCGCAATATCACCCATCGGTAGTTGGTCAGGTGGGCGGAGCTCTCTCCAATCGGAAGCAGCACAGCAATTGCGGTGATGACGGCGGCGCGTCGTATGCCCTGCAGGGACAGGCCATCATTTAGAACCACGTCTCCGTCGGCTTCCAGCAACCTCCGCGAGGTACGCTAAGCGCAGATGCATCGCGTATTTGAAACCTTGGTCGAGCAACTCTCTGCAAGCGTCGATGCCGTCGATCTCCATGAGGCAATGGCGTCCGCCGCAGCCGGGTTCGACTTTCCGCTCTTCGCTTATTTCACCTACCCATCCGCTTCCGGCGACAGGCCGCGATTGATCTCGAATTATCCATCATCATGGACATCACATTACCTGCAACAGCGCTACCACAGCGTGGATCCCGTGATCCTGCGGGGACTGCGGGGCTGGGATACCTTCGACTGGGGTGTGGACCGCGATCACCGTTATTTGCCGACCTCTCAGCAGGAAGTCCTGGAAAAAGCAGCTGAGTTCGGCATTCGCGGCGGACTGACCATGTCGATGCATGATCATCGCGGCCGGTTCGCCGCACTGACCTTCGCCTCCAACGAGGCGCATCCGCCATTTCTGAGGTCGCTGACGCGCTACGAAAAAGCAATGCAACTGGTTGCGATCAACGTTCATATCCATGCCCGGCGCAGGCTCGCCGAAGATTGCGTGGTAGATGGCATAATGCTCACCCGGCGGGAGTTCGAGTGCCTGAAATGGGCGGCGTGCGGCAAGTCGGCCTGGGATATCAGCCAGATTCTCGGTGTCTCGAAACGCACCGTGACCTTCCATCAGGAAAACGCCAAGGCGAAGCTTGGCGTGCGAACCATCAACCAGGCCGTAGTGCGGATGGCTGCTCGGGCGAGATCCTGATCCTCTCCAAGTCTAGCTGTAAAGGTCTACAGGCTGCATTCATGACGGCTTTGCCCTTCGATTGCGTGGACACATCCCGCACGGAGACGACAATGATGCAGCTGATAACACCCGACTGCTACGCCGAGTTTGCGAGCGAACTCAAGGAAATGCACGGACTTAGGTATCGGGTTTTCAAGAAGCGGCTCGATTGGGAAGTGCAGACCGAAGGCGAAATGGAAACGGACTCGTTTGACAGCCTGAACCCCGTCTACCTGCTTCTCAAGGGGTCCGATTGGCGAACTTGCGGCTGCGTCCGCCTTTTGCCGACCACCGGACCGACAATGTTGCGCGATACGTTTCCGACGCTGCTGGATGAGATGGTGGTCCCTGCGAGTGCCGATATCTGGGAGAGTAGTCGTTTCGCGCTCGATCTCCCTGCGACAGCGCCGAAGGCAGCTGGCGGCCTGGCCCAAGCAACCTACGAGCTCTTCGCGGGGATCATCGAATTCGGCTTGGCCAACAATCTCTCCGGGATCGTAACGGTGACAGATACGCGCATCGAAAGGATCCTTCGTCTCGCGACCTGGCCGTTGTCACGTATCGGACAGCCCAAGCAGGTCGGCAACACCGAGGCAGTCGCCGGCTTCCTCGATATTTCCTACGCCAGTCTCTTGCGCATCCGCTGGAGGGGACGCCTCAACGGGCCGGTGTTGTGGCAACCAGTTCTCATCCAATCGGCATAGCGCCTGCGGATGCTCAGCCGTGACTTGAGTTAAGTCTGCTCACGGCCGCCACCGCCGCCGTGAGGGTGAGCGGACCCGCCCCACGAGCTTTCGACTGTTCCGGTCGATTGGCTCGCGCGGCCGGACTTTGGATTTCCGTAGGCGCAACCCGCAGTCCAGCGTGAGCACGCCAAAATGGCGCCCCTCCGCTTCGTCCAAAGAAGCCAACGTGGCTTCTGAGGTCGTCTTAGAATATTGGACCGGCCGCCGTGAGCGATCGCAACCTCAAAGCTTTGCCGGTATGCCGGTTTGGCCGGACCGTCGGCCAGTCGGAGCAGTCCCCCGATAAGGACCCGAGCTGACGCGCGGTCCAACAGCGCCCGAGCCTATGCTTTGTGCATTACCGTTCGGTTGGCCATGTCGTCCAAGACCGCATGAAGAAGGCTTCCAACCTCCTGCGCAGCGAGCTCTGGCGCAATTCCTACATCGGACAATTGAATGAGCATTTTCTTGGCGGCACAGCGCCAGAACGCGCTCGCCGCCTCGCCGTTCTTGGTCTCGAGGGCCTGGGCGATACTTTCGACCAATATACGTCGCCGATGCAGCGGAAATACGCAAATGTTTGATTCATGCATCAATCACCTCACAGATTCAGTTCCACAAAGAAAAACACCGGCGTCTTCAAAAGAGCCCCGCTAGCGCGGTGACGGTTCGCGGCGACATGACGAGTTCCACTTCCCCATCGACAAGCCATTGGGAGATGAGCCGCCGGACCGCATATCCGGGACCGCACATAAGGTGAACCACCATTGCTCATCCGGCTGCATTTTCCTGGGCCGTTCGACGAGGCGTTCCAGCCGAATTGACGTCCAATGACTTGATCTCTGAAAGGGCAGGGCGGTACGAATCACCCGACTGTTCCGCTGCTTACATTCCTGCGAGCTTGTGTATGAACGATTAAAGCGTGCCCGAGCCGTTCTTGGTGGCCGCCGCAGAAGGGAATCATGTCATCCGCTGCCTATCGTAGGCGGCGCGACTTCTAGCATGACTGCACTGCCCCGACAGGGCTTTGCAATCGCGCGTTTCGAAGCCTATGCTTTGGCATCGGCCGGCATTTACTTCGGTGCAGCCGACAGTAAGACGTACGCGCTCTTGCCCCGTTGGAAGAGAGCCTTGCCCGATCCCTCTTTCGCGACCAGGTGCTGAAGCCCTCACCCCGCAGGACTTCGCGCTTTTGCGACCATCGCTGCATCACGTCGAACCGGGCATCAAGGACAAGTTGGAGGTCGCGCATCAGCCGATCAAGAACGTATATTTTCCCGAGAGGGGCATCGCGTCGGTGGTCGCCACCATGACCGGCGGGCGGCAAGGTGAAGTCGGCATTGTCGGCTATGACGGGATGAAAGGAATTGCCGTCATTCTCGGAAAGGAAAGCACTACCTGGCGCCTGCCGGTTGAAAACCTTCGCCCTGCGATTAGCCCGTCGCTTCGCACCTCAGTGCTGGACTATGCCCACGCGTTCCTCGTCCAATCATGCCGGACGGCACTGGTCAATGGCCACTCCAAGGTCGAAGAACGGCTGGCCCGCTGGCAGCTGATGGTCCACGACCGTGCGGAAGGAGATAAGATCCTCCCGACGCATGAATTTCTGGCGACCATGCTCGCGCCCACCGCCCGGGGTCACCACGGCCCTGCAAATGCTTGAGTATCGAGGACTGGTGCACGCCAAGCGCGGCGAGATCACGATCATCGACCGTGCCGGATTGATAAAGCTCACACATGGCGCTTATGACAAGGAGGAGCAGCGTTATTTCGGCCTGGCCGCTGCCTGAAGCATGTCGGTTGAAACGGGTTCAGCCGACGTCTCCTTGCCCCTCACCAGGTCGCCCAAAAGCATCAGCGGTTTTGAACGAATCGCAGCGATTGTCCGCAATCGGACATAGGCTTGAAGGCGGTCGAATTCGTGCCATAAGTCGGGTTGGTCAGGGTTCAGGGAGGAATTCGTCATGACCAATTCGTTTCACACCGTCACCGTCGAAAAAGCCGCAGAAGCCTATGTCCTTTCCAGGGGAAGGGTCCGCTTTCTCTCCATGGCGCAGGCGATCCGCGCCATCCGAACACTAATGCCGGCATGCAAGGCCACCGACCGCGAGTTGGAGGAACTGTTGGCGGCCGCTTCCTTCGTTCATGGCGTGCCCGTCGCCTTCGACACAAAAACAGCCGATGGTGTAGAACCACGGCTGCATTCCTAAGAGGGCATGCCGCGCCATGCAGACTGTCAGAGGGCATTCGTCAGATGGTAGTCCGCTAACTTAACTGCAGAGTCTAAAGGACGTGTTCCAGCATTGCGAACTCACCGATCGCTTTGTTGCCAAAGCTGCCAGCAAGCGATCGCCTCATCCAGCCGTTTGCACCATCTCATCACAGACATCATCGCGATGCTACCTGTCCAGCATATGTCCAGCATTTCGCAAGGCGGCCAGAAGGAGCCTCGCATAGCCTGTGACATCGATCTGGGCCTGCATCGAAAGGGGCATGCTGGTCCAGTTCTCCAACGGTGCAATGAAAGGTGAGAAGGTGCCATTGACAAGGCAACAACAGCTAACAAGGCCCTCTCGGTCCAATGCCACCACACCGATCTTGTCGCCTGGATATCCAATGGCTGCGACTCGCTGGACCTCCAGGTCACCGTCCACCCGCACGTCAAAAAGAAGGCTACCACGGCTCCTCGTGGCTATCTCAGCCGCCTTCTCATCAAAGCTTGAAGAGAGCAAGCGGACGCTTTCCACCGCCATCTGGAAAATCACCAAATCCAGTTCATTCACGGCCATATGGGCATTTCCGCGCAACGGGTGGTGATTGCAATGACACATACTGCTTGTTCACAGATGTCGGTCACGAACGATCATTCGTCGGGTTCCGGTTCCGACCAACGGTGTCGCCACCTGATCGTGCTGCGGTTCGAACCTTCCGAACGCGAGCCGAGCGCGCTATGAGGTTGGAGTCTAGGTCTCGGACCCTGCCTCGCGGCCTGCTCATCTTTGGCAGACCCGTTGCAACGCCGCCGCGATGGCGCAAACGCCAGATGACGCTGATCCATCGCTTGATCGTGAACTGAGCTTCTGAACACCATTGGGACAGCAGGGTGGAAGGGCTTGACCAACGCTGCCCCCGTTTTCCAAGAGGACCCGTCCTCGATTGAATCTTTCGAGCCCCGTGCAGCGCGCAGCCAAATGATGACCATCTGGACCCAGCTCGCAGACCGCAAGGCAAAGAGGGAACCTTCCAGGCAGCCAAGCTGCGTCGACGCAAAGAGCGGCCTTTGGAGTTCCCAGAATCGACCCTTCCATAGTTGCGACAGGCAACCACTGCACGAGTGTGGGAGAGCGAATCGCAAGCATTGCGTGAGGTCCTGCGCGTTTTCCCCTCTTGCTATTTGGCACATCGTTTGCGCCGAAGTGGGCGCAGCGTTCGACCGGAGCACTGCATGGGAGAGGGAGGAGCCCCACCCCGATCCGGTCAAGGAGAGAGACGGTGTTGGTTCCAAGAGTTCCCCGCGCGATCTTAGCGCCCCGCAAGCGCCATTTTGCCCGGACCTACGTGCAGGTACTTGCCGCCATAATCCTGGGTGCCGCAATCGGCTATTTCCATTTGGAGACCGGCCACAGCCTGAAGCCGCTCTGCGATGCCTTCGTCGATGTCGTCAAGATAATCACCGTACCTGTCATCTTCCTGACAATGGCGACCGGCATTGCCGGCATGAGCGATCTGCAGAAGGTCGGCCGAGTTGCCGCCAAGGCGATGGTTTATTTCCTTACCTTCTCGACGCTAGCACTCCTTGTCGGGCTGATTGTCGCGAATATCGTTCAGCCTGGCGCCGGCCTCAACATCGATCCGGCCTCGCTCGATGTCGAAGCCGTTAAGGGCTATGTGGCCACGGCTCACGAGCAGTCCGTGACCAGCTTCCTGATGAACATCATCCCGTCAACGATTGCCAGTGCCTTCGCGGAAGGCGACATCCTGCAAGTCTTGTTCCTCTCGGTCCTGTTCCTCTCGATCCTGTTCGGCGCGGTCTGCCGCTACAACGGCCGCTCGCTCTTCTCTCTCGTCCGATACATCAAGGACGAGCTGCTGCTCGCAATGTCCTCCTCAGAGGCCGCGCTGGCCTCGCTCATGGAGAAGATGGAAAAGGCCGGCGCCACGCATTCGGTCGTGGGTCTCATTCCATTCAATCTGGACGGCACGAATATGATGCTCGCCGCCCTTTTCATCGCCCAAGCGACGAAAACTGATCTCCCGATCGGCTGCCGGATCCTCATGCTGTTTGTCGCATTGTTCCCTTCGAACGGAACAACCCGCATTACCGGTGCAGGCCTCGTCACAATGGCTGCAACGCTCTTTCTTGTTCCGGCCGCACCGGTCACCTCCGTGGGGCTTATTCTTGGCGTCGATCAGCTTATGTCCGAATGCCACGCGCTGACGGTTTTTCTCCGCAGCGTAGCGGCAACGCTGGCTGTCACCCGGTCCGGGGCGAGCGGGATAAACGACGATTCGGGGAGCGCCTCACTAGCGGACCGTTCAGCGCTCTGGCGGTGGACGGTCAAGTCGCCCGGCGTGGTGAACACAATTCCCCGTGCGAACGACGCTCAGCTATTGGGGTGGACCCGATGGCGCAAAGCCGTATTTGAGAAACCGCCAGATCGCACCGGCACCTGTGCGCCTGTAGCAACTGCGGGGCACGATCAAAACTGACCCATTTTACACCAAAAAGGCGGCCGTTGCTGCCACGCCGTCCATGGATTGGAGACTCATGTCTAAGCCGACTGCCATCACTGTCGCAGCTCTTCTTTTACTCCTCGCCTTGCTGGCGAGCCAATATAGCGCGAACCTGCACCGGCAGGCGTGGTCGACCGACAGGCAAAAGTGGAGCGGCGCATTCGACAACGATCTCCTTCGCCAATCGCCGGCAACCCGCAAGGCGATGCCGTTCTGGTCATATTCAATGACTACCACAACTGTCCGCATTGCAGACTGGCTGATATCAACTACCAAAAAGCCTTCAAGCATGAGCCCAATCTGAAGCTTGTGATCAAACAGTTCCCGGTCCTGGGACCGGATTCCCAATTCCCAGCCTTCGCCGCACTCGCCTCGAGAAAACAGGGAAAGTTCGACGAATTCCACCGCGCCCTTATGATTTCCCCCAGTTGAAGGGTCACTCTCAAGATCGCAGCGCGTGTAGGCCTTGACGTTGAGCAGCTCAAGCGGGAATGCAAGATCCGGCCATCGCAGATGAAATGCGCGCGTCCGCGCACTCGCGAAAGGTCTGCACTTAGACGGTACGCCCGCGTTGGTGGTCGGCGATATAGTGGTCGCCGACCTTGTGGACATGGCCAGCTTGCAACGCTTGCATCGCCGATGCGCGCTCAAAGCGTGCTGGCTCTCGTGCGGGGCAGCATCTGTAGACCGGCCACGCTGTTGTTGCCGGAGCGTGCCGTTTGTGGCAGCTGGCTTTGCTGTCGCTCCTCGTAATCTTGTTGCGGTCATCCAGCTGCCGTGGGCGCCAACAACAATCCTGAGCGCCCGCGCCTGAAGTCGCTGGCCGGGTGCTCGTGAACCGAGCCCGCTTTTCTTCGGCAAGCTCAGGCGGTCTTGGCCCTGCGGCATCGCCCCCTGGCGCGGGGCAGCCTTCGGCTGCTGACGGTCGCCGGCCTGTCGGCCGGCGTCTTTCTATTGTGGCCTTCCCCCTGGCGCAGGGTGGGCAGCACTCCCTTCTAGGCCCGCCGCGGCGTCCCGCAACCCTTCGCTTGTCGCTTTCGGGTCCTCCACTCCGTTCCGGTCCTGCTGATGCAGTCCGCCTCCGACGGCGGGCCTTTCCGGTCGCTTTTGCCGCCCACCCCGCTTCCGGGGAGGGCGCGCGATTGTAGAGCGGAGGACATCACGATGCGTGCAAACAACAAACGTTGCGGCAGCCGACAGGCTGGCGCAGACAGCGGCGGGCGCACCGGCGCCAGCCTTTATCAGGAAATCACCGACCGCATCATTGCCGAACTGGAGCGCGGCACCGTGCCATGGGTCAAGCCGTGGGGCAGGGCAAGGACAGGCCTCGGCCTGCCGCGGAATGCGGCCACCCAGCGCCGATATTCCGGCATCAATATCCTGATCCTGTGGGGCGCGGTCATCGAGCGCGGTTTCCCCAGCCAGAACTGGCTCACCTTCCGGCAGGCGCTTTCGCTTGGCGGCAATGTCAGGAAGGGCGAGCACGGCACCACCATCGTTCACGCTGACCGCTTTGTTCCCAAGAACGAAAAGCAACGCGCCGACACCGATGGCGACGAACCGCAGGCGGTGCCCTTCCTGAAGCGCTTCACCGTCTTCAATGTCGCGCAGTGCGATAATCTGCCCGAACATCTTTACGCCGCCGGCGAGCCTCTGCCTGAGCGCGAGATGGTCCCGCAGGCCGAGGCGCTCATTCATGCAACCGGCGCTGATTTTCGCGTCGGCGGCGAGCGCGCCTTCTACATGCCCGGCAGCGACACCATACAGGTGCCGCCGCAGCCGGCTTTCTTCCACCAGATCGACTATTACCGGACCTGCTTTCACGAGCTTGGCCACTGGACCGGCCACCCGAGGCGACTCGCGCGCGACCTGTCCGGCTCCTTCGGGTCCAACACCTATGCGCGCGAGGAACTGGTCGCCGAAATCGCATCAGCCTTCATCTGCAGCAGTCTCGGCATCGAGCCGACCGTGCGCCATGCCGACTACATCGGCTCATGGCTGACGGTTTTGCGCGAGGACAACCGCGCCATCTTCCGCGCCGCAAGCCATGCCTCGAAAGCCGCCGATTTCCTGCTTGGCCGCAATGTCGATGTCGAAGGCGAGGCACATGCCGAAACCGCCTATGGGAGCGCGCAATCCTCACACGCGACCGCCTTGCGCCTCTGATGACGCAAAGCCGCGCGCAACCAACTCGACAGTTCTTTTGAGGTTGCCCTAACGCCGATGGCCGGCGTTGGCGTCGATCGTTCATCGGACCGAGGTTCGCAAAAAAAGAGGGCGGCATTGATGCCGCCCTCTCGTTGCGAAAGCTGCCAGAGCTGGATTAGAAATCCATGCCGCCCATGCCGCCCATGCCGCCGCCGCCCATGCCGCCAGGCATGCCGCCGCCAGCCGACTCCTTCTTCGGAGCCTCCGCGATCATGGCTTCGGTGGTGACCAGCAGGCCGGCGACCGAGGCCGCGTCCTGAAGAGCCGTACGGACAACCTTGACCGGATCGACGATACCCATGGCGATCATGTCGCCATACTCGCCGGTCTGGGCGTTGTAGCCGAAGGTCGCGCCCTTGTTCTCAAGGATCTTGCCGGCAACGATCGATGCTTCCGCACCGGCGTTGGCCGCGATCTGGCGGGCCGGAGCCTGCAGCGCACGACGCACGATGTTGATGCCGGCGGCCTGGTCGGCATTGACGCCGGTGGCCTTGATGTTGGCCGAAGCGCGCAGCAGCGCGACGCCACCACCAGCAACGATGCCTTCTTCGACGGCCGCGCGGGTCGCGTTGAGGGCGTCATCGACGCGGTCCTTCTTTTCCTTGACTTCGACTTCCGTCGCACCGCCGACGCGGATCACCGCAACGCCGCCGGCGAGCTTCGCCAGACGTTCCTGCAGCTTCTCCTTGTCGTAGTCCGAAGTGGTCTTTTCGATCTGCTGCTTGATCTGGGCAACGCGGCCCTGGATCTCGGCCTTCTTGCCGGCGCCGTCGACGATGGTGGTGTTCTCCTTGGAGATCGACACCTTCTTGGCGCGGCCGAGCATGTTGAGGCCGACGTTCTCGAGCTTGATGCCGAGGTCTTCCGAGATGACCTGGCCACCGGTGAGGATGGCGATGTCTTCCAGCATGGCCTTGCGGCGATCACCGAAGCCCGGCGCCTTGACGGCGGCGATCTTCAGGCCGCCACGCAGCTTGTTGACGACCAGCGTGGCCAGAGCCTCGCCTTCGACGTCTTCCGAGATGATGAGCAGCGGCTTCGAGGTCTGCACGACGGCTTCGAGAACCGGCAGCATGGCCTGGAGGTTGGACAGCTTCTTCTCGTGCAGGAGGATGTAGACGTCCTCGAGTTCGGCAACCATCTTGTCGGCGTTGGTGACGAAGTAGGGCGAGAGGTAGCCGCGGTCGAACTGCATGCCTTCGACGACTTCGAGTTCGGTCTCGGCGGTCTTGGCTTCCTCAACCGTGATGACGCCTTCGTTGCCGACCTTCTGCATCGCTTCGGCGATCATCTTGCCGACCGAAGCATCGCCGTTGCCGGCGATGGTGCCGACCTGGGCAACCTCTTCGGAGGTCTTGATCTTCTTGGCGTTCTTGATCAGGGTCGCAACGACGTCGGTTACCGCGAGGTCGATGCCGCGCTTCAGGTCCATCGGGTTCATGCCGGCGGCAACGGCCTTGTGGCCTTCCTGGACGATCGACTGCGCCAGAACGGTCGCGGTCGTGGTGCCGTCGCCAGCGATGTCGTTGGTCTTCGAAGCAACTTCGCGGACCATCTGCGCGCCCATGTTTTCGAACTTGTCCTCAAGCTCGATTTCCTTGGCGACGGTGACGCCGTCCTTGGTGATGCGCGGGGCGCCGAACGACTTGTCGATGACCACGTTGCGGCCCTTGGGGCCGAGCGTGACCTTCACCGCGTCAGCGAGGATGTTGACACCGCGCAGCATGCGCTCGCGGGCATCGCGGGAGAATTTTACGTCTTTGGCAGCCATTTTTAGCTCCTGGCAGGGGCTTCAATCGAGCCCGGGAATTCAGTTGACGAAAGGGCCTGATATGAGCCGATGATGCCCATGATGTCGGATTCCTTCATGATCAGAAGGTCTTCGCCATTGAGCTTGACTTCCGTGCCCGACCACTTGCTGAACAGGATGCGGTCGCCGGCCTTGACGTCCAGCGGGACCAGCTTGCCAGCTTCGTCACGAGCGCCGAAGCCGACAGCGATGATCTCGCCTTCCTGCGGCTTTTCCTTTGCCGTGTCGGGGATGATGATCCCGCCAGCGGTCTTGGATTCGGATTCGACCCGGCGAACGACCACGCGGTCATGCAGCGGGCGGAACTTCGACTTTGCCATTTTCGGATTTTTCCCTGGTGCGCTGTTGAGGGGTTTTTGTTAGCACTCGCGATGGACGAGTGCTAACGCGATAGTGAGGTAGGCTGTAAGCGGGCACTCGTCAAGACGGACGAGGGCAGGCGAGGAGCTCTGGCCCCCTCCCCGGTGGAACCCAACGCATACGCGGCATCCGCGTTGATGGCTGCGAGCCCCACATTTCCATTGAATTCGGCGTCATGACGCCAACTTGCTCGCGCCGCTTCCAAGTCGTCAGTCGTGCTGCCGTCAGCACGAACATAGGGCTGCGCTTCACTTCCCGTCGAAGCCGCGGCAAGCAGCGTCGCCGTCAGCACGCTCCTTTGCAGATGCTTGCCAAAGGTGGACAGTGAGCGCACCTGCGCCGGGCTGTTGGTGCGAACGTAAGACGTCATTGACAACTCCTTTTTGCAAGTCGAGCCCCTTCTCCACCTTCGGCCGCCGTCGACGCGAAGAAGTCCGCATCGCGTTGAAGACGAGCTGCGAAAAAGAGAAAGATGTGTTTGATGGCTGCGGCCCCAACGGTGCCTTCAGATTTGAGATCACTTCCGCCGCGAGCGGCTGAAGCTCCTCGCAACGTCAAATCGAATCTGCTGCCAAGCCTCCAGGAAAGGAGAGCATTGCTCATCTCGCGCTTGTGCATGCAGTCAACCTTCGATCCGTGTTGCCACATCAAGAGCAAATGCCGTGCCAAAGCTCACTGGGAAGTGAACGCATGGCTCTCCCTGAAAACCTCACAAATCCAGCATGGTCAATTGTGCGGAACCCGACATGCGTCTTCTGCCACTGTCAGCTTTCGGACAGGCATGACGCGTTTCGCGCCGACCACCGGTCGATCGGTTTTGGGGCCGGTCTGTTCGCCTCATAAGAGCGCGTTACATTGCGTAGCGGTTTCCCGAGCGCCGCCACATGACACTGGACCTGCAGGTAGCACCGGCTTCTCATCCAGCCTTACTTTGGCCCCCTCGCGTATCAAATTCCCGCTGGCGAGCCCTGCTTTCATAGATCGCACCATGCCGGATGTCTGCTCTGGCGCCCGACCCGCTGGCACGATCTCGATCCGGCATAAGGGCGCAGCATCTTTGCAGGCCGTTTCATCCCGGCGTCCTGCTTGGCTGACAGACCGCACTTGGCGAGCGGTCTCCATGCTCTCTCCAAGGACCATCCCTGCGGCTGGCTTGTCGACCTATGGGCGGGTCCGGCCGCCCGAAACCCTCGCGCCATCAGCTTTTTTCCCCGCCGCCTGCGGCGGCTTCCTCGCGCCGCTTCGCTCACAAAAAAGCTGCCCGCTCGGGTCCTTCACTGTCGCTGCGGCCCTGTCGGATTCAGGCGGTCCTGACGCGCCCATTACGGTGCGCCATCGCAGGGGATGGTCCCCGGCGAAACCACAAAAGGAGACTTCGAAATGACCGCGATCGGTTACGTCAACAAGCAGGAAAACGGCGCCTACAAGGGCCAGTTCAAGACGCTCAGCGTCCGCGCCGACATCGATATCGTCCCCAACCAGGCCAAGAGCGCCGATAACCATCCCGACTTCCGGGTGCTTACGCAAGGGGTCGAAGTCGGCGCTGGCTGGATCCGCACCGGCGAGACTTCCGGCAAGGATTATGTGAGCCTGTCGATTGCAGCGCCGGAGTTCGGACCGCGCAAGCTCTACGCCAATCTCGGCCGAGCCGCCGGCCAGGACGATCACGACACCTACGCCATCATCTGGAACCCGGCCGACTGACCGGCCGAGATAAGAGCCTCGCGCCGCAGCCCCGGCGCGGGGCTCATTCCCAGGAGTTCCACCCAAACCCCGTCCGCCCTAAAGGGCGGCGAAAACTCTCCCCCGACTCTTCGCCCGTCCCCGAGACGATCTCCCTCGCCCATCCTCGCCCTCGCTTGTCCGAAGCGAAACGAGGATCATCATGGACGACGAAAACGAACGCGCGGCCCGCGCGAAAAAGGGCAGCCCGTTTCTCAGCACAGCCCAAGCCGCCTTCTATATCGGGCTCTCCCAGCGCACGCTCGAAAAGATGCGGCTCAAGGGCGGCGGCCCGAAATTCCGCAAGCACGGCCGCTATGTCCGCTATCACATCGACGAACTCGACCATTGGTCGAAAGGACACCCGCAGCACTCCATCGCCGGCGATGGCAAGGCCGGTTCCGGCCAGGGCGGCACGGGAGGCCGTTCATGAGGCGGCGCCCTTCCATCCATCTGATCGGCAGCCGCCTGAGGCGTGTTCGAGCCCGTAAGACGGTCGCCTTGGCCGCGGCCGGTCTCGGTCTTTTGGGCTTCACGGCGCTGGGAAAGCCCGCCCCTTGGCTGGTCTGGAACGCCTCGGCCAGCGCGCCGATCGGCCTTTACCGCATCGCTGCGGGAGCGCTGGCGCGTGGCGATCTCGTGCTCGTGCGCCCGCCTGAATACGCGGCGTATCTCGCCGCCGAGCGCAGCTATCTGCCTCGCAATGTGCCGCTGGCAAAACGTCTTGCAGCGCTGCCGGACGATAATGTCTGCGCCTTCAATGACGCCATCATCATCGGCGGCGACATCGTCGCGCGCCGGCTCAAAATCGACGCCGAAGGCCGACCTTTGCCATGGTGGAACGGCTGCCGAGCGCTCGGGGATAACGAGGTTTTCCTGCTCGGCAGCGACAAAAACCGCTCCTTCGACAGCCGCTATTTCGGGCCTGTTCCCACTCAAAATGTCATCGGGAGGCTCGTACCACTATGGACCGAGTGACCCTCCTCTTGTTGGGCATGATCGCCATTGCGCCATGCGCCTGTTCCGCCTCGACCGGCGCTGAGCCGGTCGCCATCTCCCAAAGTCCGCAGCTGCGAAAGTGGCAGACGTTGGTATCGGAAGCAAGCCGGCGCTTCCATATTCCCCAAGCCTGGATCTATGCCGTCATGGCTGCCGAAAGCGGCGGCAAGACAATGCGCGGCGGCCGCCCCATCACCTCCCCCGCTGGCGCCATGGGCCTCATGCAGGTGATGCCCGGCACCTATGAAGAGATGCGGGTCGAACACGGCCTTGGGCCTAACCCCCACGATCCGCGCGACAATATCCTGGCCGGCACGGCCTATCTCAGTGCCATGTATGACCGCTTCGGATTTCCTGGCCTGTTTGGCGCCTACAATGCCGGTCCCGAGCGCTACGACGAGCATTTGAAGCGTGGCAAACCGCTGCCAGAAGAGACCGTCGAGTACCTCGACCAACTCAAGGCGGCCGGAGTTTCGGCGGCCGACATCGAGGCGTTCGAAAGCCAATCTGTCGCTCCAAAGGCGCAAATCGCTCCTCTCGGACGGTCGCTGTTCTTCATTCATGACGGTGTTCACTCAGGCGTGCGAAACGGCGATCTCTTCGTGCCGCTCGGCAAGGACGGCGCGCAGCCGAAGGAGCCGGTGCGTTAGCCATGGCGGACGGGGGCGCGTCTGGCGGGGCTGGGCGCGGAAGGCAAGATAAAGGTACCGCCTCCAGGAGGCGGTTAAATCTTTGTCTGCACATCGTTTTTCCGGGAGGCTGCCGCCGGTGCCAAGAGGGTTTGACGTGTAAGTGTCTGATTTTGCTTGATATGTCTGGGAGGCTCGCATTAAGGATGACGAGTTCAGGCCGAAGCTCGGCAAAATCGGGTCGCGCGGCTCGAAGGCCGGCAAACGCTATGCCGGCCAGGTTCGTGCGGCGATCAACCGGGCTGGCGGCCGGCCGCAACGCGGTGGTCGCTTCACAGGAAGCCGGACAGGGCGCGGCGGGGCGGCCGCCGCACTGCTGAAATCGCGCGACCGGTATGCCGCCTTCCGCCAGCGCCGGGTGATCGTCAAGGCGCGGGTCGTCAAGCTCGCCGGCAAGGGCGCGGACGGGGCGCGTGCCCATCTACGCTATCTTCAGCGCGACGGGGTCACCCGCGAAGGTGAACCTGGCGAGCTCTACGGCGCCGACAGCGGCCGCGTCGACGGCAAGGCGTTCATCGATCGCGCGGACGGCGACCGCCATCAGTTCCGCTTCATCGTCGCTGCCGAAGACGGCATCGAGTACGACGACCTCAAGGCGCTGACGCGGCGGCTCATGGCGCAGATGCAGGAAGACCTCGGCACGAAGCTCGACTGGGTCGCGGTCGATCATTTCAACACCGGCCACCCGCACAGCCACATCATCGTCCGTGGCAGGGACGACCGTGGCGAGAACCTGGTCATCGCGCGCGAATATATCTCATCTGGCATCCGCGAGCGGGCGGCCGAGCTGGTCAGCCTCGATCTCGGTCCGCGAACCGACCGCGAGATTGAGCTTCGCCTGCGCCGGGAAATGGAGCAGGAACGCTTCACCAGCATCGACCGTCGGCTGCTCAGCATGCGTGATGATGACGGCCTGGTCTCGCCGGGCGGTCCCGACGCCATTCGCCAGACGCTGCACCAGGGACGGCTGCGCAAGCTCGAGCGGATGGGTCTGGCCGCGGAGGTCGGCGCTGGCTCCTGGCGCCTCGACGATGAGCTCGAAGCCACGCTGCGCCGCACCGGCGAACGCGGCGACATCATCAAGACCATGCACCGCGAACTGACCGGCAAGGGGCTTGCCCGCAGGGCCGCCGACTGGGTGATCCACGATCGATCCGGCGAGCCCGTCCAGTCTCTCGTCGGTCGCGTTGTCGCGCGTGGACTGGCCGACGAGATCAATGACCGCCATTACATGATCGTCGACGCCGTCGACGGTAAGAGCCATTGGATCAACATCGGTAGAGGCGAGGCGATGGAAACGATGCCTAATGGCTGCATCGTGCGTGTCGCGCCAAGGAACACCGAGCCGAGGCAGGTCGATCGTACCATCGCCGAAATCGCCGCCGCGCATGGCGGCCGTTACGACGTCGATATGCACCTGAAGCATGACCCATCCGCCACCGAGAGCTTTGCGCGAACGCATGTGCGGCGGCTGGAGGCGATCCGCCGCGCGACCGGCGGCGTTGAGCGAGAGCCGAACGGCACCTGGCTCATCGCGCCGGACCATCTCGATCGCGTCGCGAATTATGAGGGCCAGCGGGCCAGGGCCGAGCCTGTCGTTGCCGACAAGCTCTCCTCAATGGCGCTGGAGCGACAGGTCAGCTTCAACGGCGCCACCTGGCTCGACCGGGAGCTGGTTGCCGATAGACCCGAGCCTTTGCACGGATCCGGCTTCGGCCGCGACGTGAGAGAGGCGCAAGCTCGCCGGCGGCAGTGGCTGATCGCGCAAGGCCTCGCGCATAAAGAACAGGATGGGATCGTCTATCGAGCCAACATGCTTTCGATCCTGCGCCAGCGAGAACTGAACCGTGTTGCTGGCCAACTGTCGGAGGAACTTGGCCTGCCCTATGCCGAAGCGCGATTCGGAGGACGAGTAGAGGGTACGCTCCGCCGCTCCGTCGAGCTTGCCAGCGGAAAATATGCCGTCGTTGAAAAGTCGCGCGAGTTCACGCTGGTGCCATGGCGGCCGGTGCTTGAGCGCCATGTGGGCAAGGAGGTCTCCGGTGTCGTGAGTGGGGAGGGGATTTCATGGACCGTCGGCCGGCAAAGGAGCGGACCTGGTGTTTCGTGAGATGGTGTACAGCTTTTTAGCCAGCGGCGCGGGCAGCCATGCGAGCCCGCGTAGACCTTATGGCCGCACGCCCGCAATCGGTCGCATGGACCTGCCAGGCGGGGCGGCTTTGGAGCGTTCGGACCCGACACGCTGCGTGAGTGGCCAGACTTCGAGCGCTCGAAGATGCGGACTGTTGTCTGCTGGCCGGCGTTATTCCGGCTGGCCTATGACCGCGGCGCAACAGTTCACCGCTGAAGTTGCCACGGGCGAACATCGACAAGAGAAAAAACACCATTGCGCGTTACAAATCGCCGTTGAAAGCGTTTAGGTTGCATGCGCTTCGCCAAGTAAACGGATACCCCAGAAGAGAGCCATGACCACGGCCCGCCATATCGTGACGCTGCTTAAAAGCCACATTGCCGGCGACGAGGATCGTTTCCTCTCTATCGCGATGCAGCTTGCTGCGCATGAGGCACGTCAAGGCCATGGCAAGCTTGCTCAGGAGCTCAAGGATCTGGTCGACGCAGCCAAGAGCAGGGACGCCCGGATTGCCAAGAGCAGTCGGCCGGTTCCCCTTTTTCAGCCAAAGGGCGAACTCGCAGGCCTCCTGCATGTGCGCTATCCGGACCTGCGACTGACGGACATGATTTTGCCGGACAGTCTGCGCTCGCGCCTGCACCGCGTGCTGGGAGAGCAGCGCCAACAAGCAAGCTTGCGCGAGCACGGGCTTGTTCCCCGTCGCAAACTGCTTCTGGTCGGCCCGCCAGGATCAGGCAAGACGATGACCGCATCGGCATTGGCCGGGGAGCTTCATCTGCCCCTTTTCATGATCGTCCTCGATGGTTTGATCACCAAGTTCATGGGAGAGACTGCCGGAAAGCTGCGGCTTGTTTTTGATGCAATGCAGGCGACGCGGGGCGTCTACTTCTTTGACGAATTCGATGCCATCGGCGCGCGTCGAGGCGAACGCCAGGATGTTGGCGAGATTCGGCGCGTGCTGAATTCGTTTCTGCAGTTTCTCGAGCAAGACGACAGCCACAGCCTGATTATTGCGGCAACAAATCATCCCGAGCTGCTCGACAGAGCTTTGTTCCGCCGTTTCGACGATGTCATCGAATACGCCGTGCCCGATCGGCCGATTATCGAGGCGCTGCTTCGGGCTCGACTCGACCGCTTCGACACCAGAGGGCTTGCCTGGAACGAGGCGATCTCTCAGGCAGAGAGACTGTCGCAGGCCGAGATCACCCGCGCGGCCGACGACGCTGCAAAAACCATCATATTGCGGGGGGGGAAGCGGATCACCTCGGAAGCGCTCATCGACGCTCTGAAGGAACGCCGGCAGGCTTCGCTGTCTGAGTAGCGACAGCACAGATCATAATGGCAGACGATTTTCCGCGCGACCGCGCCCATATCCACCTTCGCAACAACGGCATTCGGGAAGCCTATCGGCGGCCCAACCAACTTATACATGCACCGCCGCTGCCGGCGCGTGATCGGGCGTCGCATGCTGCGGCCTTGACGCAATCCATCGAACAAGCGGTCGAAAGTGCACGCCAGCAGATTGCGGCGCGTGACCCCCAGCTGTCGGTCGGCACGCCTGGCTTTTACCTCGAGATCGATCTGCCCATGTCCGGACGGGCGGCCCTCGACCAGTTGGCCGATCGTCGCCAGCACATGGAGCTGGTCGCCGTCCATGAGCCAACTCAACCCGGTGCTCCCATCACAGCGTCGGTGTTCCTGCCGCAAAGCGCGCAAGCCTATTATTTGCGGAAAGTCGAGGCGTATCGAGACGTTGACACTGACCGCGGCAGACCGCGCAACGAGCCGCTCGTCTCCCGCATGGAGACAGTCAGGCTGGCGACTGCACGATCGTTGTTTACCGACCACGACGACCTCTTCCCCCAGGCCGCTGACGAGCAGGTGTGGTGGGAAGTCTGGCTGCGCGACGGTCGCCGCGAGAACTTCGAGCACATTGCCGAAGCCCTGAACATCACTTTGCGCACGCATGCGGTCAGGTTTCCGGAGCGGGTGGTCATGCTGGCACTCGCCAGCACGGCAATGCTCGACCGCATGATTGCGCACAGCGATGTCGTCGCCGAGCTGCGGCGCGCGAAGGATACGCCGTCCTTCTTCATGGGCCTTGGCGGCGCGGAGCAAAGGGACTGGAGCGACGAGCTTCTCGGGCGCGTCAGACCGCCTCAATCCGATATTGCGGTCTGCATTCTCGACAGCGGCGTACGTCGCACCCACCCGTTGATCGAACCCGCACTTGCCGTTGAAGACTGGCACACCGTCAAACCGGCATGGGGCAGCGACGACACACCTGCGTGGAGCGGCCACGGGACGCGAATGGCAGGTGTCGGCCTGTACGGTGATCTGGTCCCGCTCCTGGTCGGAGGCGATCCAGTTCCATTGCCCTTTCGGCTGGAGAGTGTCCGTATCCTTCCGCCAGAAGACGAGGCAAACGATCCAGAACTCTATGGCTCGATCACCGCGGAAGCGATCGCCCGCGCCGAGGTGCAGGCGCCGGAGCGCCGCCGCGCGATCGCAATGGCTGTGACAAGCGCCAGTCCGGCGCGTGGAAGGCCCACATCGTGGTCTGCCGCTATCGACCAACTCTGTTTCGAAGAGGAGCAGCGACGCTTGATCGTTCTCTCTGCCGGCAACATCGGCGATGACCTCATGCCGGCCGAGCATTTGACGCGCAACGATCTGGAAGCAGTCGATGATCCTTCTCAGGCCTGGAATGCGCTGACGGTCGGCGCTTTCACAGAAAAGGTCGATATCATTGACACCGACTTTGCGGGCTACGCTCCGATCGCGCCGGTCGGCGAGCTCTCGCCGCGCAGTCGCACTTCGGTCGTTTGGGACAGGCAGTGGCCGGTGAAGCCCGAGGTCGTCTTCGAAGGCGGCAATCTCGCCCATGACGGTGTGTTGCCTGGCGAGCCGATCGACGATCTGCAGATATTGACCACTTTCTATCGACCCGAACTGCGCCACTTCACCACCCTCGGAGATACGAGCGCGGCAACGGCCCATGCCGCACGGATGGCGGGACTAATTCTATCAGCGCGCCCCGAGCTGTGGCCTGAAACGGTTCGCGCCCTGATCGTCCACTCGGCCGAATGGACTCCGGCGATGCGCGCACGCATCGATGCGTGCAACGGAGCGAAGGGCGAGATCCAGGCGCTCGTGCGGCGCTATGGTTACGGCGTGCCAGATCTTGGGCGCGCGCTTCTGTCAACGGTGAACGACCTCACGCTTATCGTTGAAGATGAGCTTCAGCCTTTCCAGCGCGAGGGCGGCGCGGCTGCCAAAACGCGTGACATGAAGCTGCATCGCCTGCCTTGGCCGAAGGAGCAGCTCGCGGCGCTCGGCGCTGCCCAGGTCGAGCTCCGCGTCACGCTGTCCTATTTCATCGAACCCAACCCCGGTGAACGCGGATGGACCCGCCGGCATCGTTACGCGTCCCATGGTCTTCGGTTCAGAGTAAAGTCAGCGACCGAGACAGTCGACGAATTCCGAGCCCGCATCAATCAGGCCGCTCGGGACGAGGAGGAAGGGGCGCCTGCTGGAGGCGGAGAAGAGTGGCTGCTCGGCACCTTCCGCGATCGCGGCTCGTTGCACGCCGATTTCTGGTCGGGCAGCGCCGCCGATCTCGCCGAGCGTGATGCGATCGGCGTGTTCCCGGTCGGGGGCTGGTGGAAGGAGAAGCCTTACCTGGAACGCGTCGACGCTCTGGCTCGGTACGCCCTGATTGTGACGATGCGGGCGCCTGGGGTCGATGTTGACATCTTCACACCCGTCGAAGCAGCCCTGACTGTCGAGACGTCGGTCGAGACCTGATGCAGCACTGTCCAAATCGGCCAACAACGGAGGTTTGACCAGCCTCTGGTGCCATGGCGGCTGGTGCTGGATCATCACGTCGGCAACAGGGATCATGCGCGGAGGACGATAGGCCGGCAAAGGAGCGGGCCAAGCGTGTGATAATGGCGCCCATGGTCACGCCCACAAGCCGCGCCCCCTGCGTCTACGGAGAGGTGCGCGTCTGTTTAGGCGGCCGAGACATCGCTTACCTGATCAACGCGCTCGCCGTATTTGCGCCTGTAAGCGGCAATGAAATCGTCGTCGCTACAGATGCAGCGGCCGCTGGAGTCCTTGGCCTTCGGATCGTGCAAGTGAGAGCCAAGGGGGCGCAGAAGATTCACCCGAGTGCTCGTCGTCGGGCTCATGGGAAACCCCGCACTATGTTTGACCAAATCCGCGGCAAGCATAATCCCGGCAAGCACCGACTGAAAGGCCATCGGAACCACAGTTCGAACGCGGCGACTTCCTTCGCTAAGCTGGAACACCAGACCGCCGCAGATAGCCTGCTGATAAAAGGAGCGCAGGGGCTGGCCGACAAACGGGGCTAGCGGTTCAAACGGCACAGCCATCGCTGTAGCCACGCGAACTACAAAGTCGTTGGGAACTCCGGCATTGGTCTGCAGGAGCGTTTTCACCTGCTCGTGTGCTTCCGGTATTCCGAGTTCCTCGGCAATCAGCTGGTGCTCGTCCTTGGATTTTCCGGATGGCAGGTACATGCAACAAAGGCAAGCCTGGCCGTCATCGAAACCATGCCGGGAGATACCGAGATCGTGCTCCTGCGTCCAAGCGTTTGCGATCCATCGCGGCAGTGCACCTTGGACAGCCAGACGGTCGGCGGCGGTGTCAAGCGCCACACCCACTTGGTCGAAGACCCAATTGCCCCGGCGCGCAACATATTCTGCCCACGTCAGAGGGTGCGCCTCGACCTCAAGGGCAGTCGATCTAAGGGCGGTGGCTGCAAGAACCGCTTTGGACATACCAATCTCCGCCTGGCCAGCCAATGCGTAGCGCTGCAGGTTTGAGAGTTCGATCGCTTCGTGATCGATTACATGCAGACGACCTTTGAGATCGGGTTGTCTCGCTAGCGCCCAAAGCGAGCCATGGCCTATCGCACCGAGCCCAACGAGGTGGGTTTCGCCAAGGTCGACTGGGAAGTCGATCGGGCCAGGCTCTCCGGCTTTGGTCTTGTCGTAGCTGCATAGCGAGAGGTCGATGGTTTCGTCCAACTCGGCGCCGGTCAACTGGGCAGCGAAGATAGTTCGAAAGACGTTGGCGGCGCCGAAGCAACTGGCGGCGCCAGCTCCATAAGGCAGCAGACTTGGGCCAGAGCCCACCGGGTCCGTACGCGACAGCTTTGCCGCCCAACCGTCCGATCCCACGAAAAAGATCGGGCACCGGAGTGATGGGCGCGTTACCCCTGCAACGACGCAGACGGTGGCAGACTTGCCGGAACGCCGGATGCCGACTTTTGGATTGATCGACTTTGCCAAGCGCTCCAGCGCTTGGGCTTGAGAGCTCGCCGCGCTGTCCAGCGGGAGTATCGCCAGAACCGGGTAGAGCCTAGCGAGCAATCTCACCGCAAGATCTAGTGTCGCCTGGCCTTCGGCGCAGGAAGCGGCCTGATGGTCGAAGGCGACTGCCACGACCTGCTTTTCAAGAGCTGCTTTGAAGTCTCCCAGATGAAAATCGGCCAGGACCTGAGATGCCGCCGTGGCGGCGCGATCGATGAAGTTAGCGAATGCCATTGTTCAACTCGATATCATGATCATTCGCGACAGTGCCGCGGGAGGGAGCGCATTCCATTTGGCCTTTTCGTCAAGCCGATAGGCGGCGACCCGAGCAAAATCGAAAGGCTCGCGGGCGAAATTCGGCACTACCAGCGACAGACACCCAACCGTGGTAGCAACCGCATAAGCGTCGTCCGTCGTCGAATGGTAGGCGCGGCCCGGATGGCTGTGAATCTGGGCCAAGAGTTTCAGGCCGCTTTTGTAGAGCCAGACATTGAGCCGGTGCAGTTCTTCGGCCGCAACGATCACGCAAACGCCATCGTTTGTCCGAATGTGACGCTGCGCCGGGATAACCGTCTCTGTTACGGCAAAGTGCCGCTCTTGCTGAACGCCGACCCAGAGCGCCATCCCCTCATTGCCCTCGCGACCAACTGAGCGCAGATGCCCATGCGTGGTCGAGATGCAGCCGCGCGGGAGAGTCACGATCGTTACATCTCTCAAACCAGTCATTCTTGTATCGCCTGAGGGGATACCACCATTCCTACGATTGTCGGTTGGAGTTGAATCTGCAACTGCTCTATAGGAACGATTCCGTACTTGATGATCTTGTCCAGGATGAAGGCCAAACAGCCTTCGCCAGAACCCCGATGAAGCAGCCATGGATCACCTGAATGGGCTGGATTGTCGTGGTATTCCCGGACGCCCGCCATGCACAGGAATGGTTCGTCCTCGGGACTGTTGGCCTGGATGAAGTCCGTCAGCGGCACGGCGTTCTGCTGGATGAGAGCTCCTATCATCTCCGGCGGCGTTCCGGGCAGCGGCGGACGTCTAAGCATTTTCAGGTATAGATCTTTCCGGGCAATCGGATGACGCGTAAACGGATCGACGAAGACCACGGACGGTGGTCTTAAGTCGTAGTCGGTGAAGTCGACCTCGCTCGCTGCGCTGACCACCCGTGGCTTTAACTTGGGGCTGGCGAAAATGAAGAAAGCGCGCGGAAAGGTCGCCTCGATCAAGAAGCAGCCCTGAGCCCGATAGACATCAGCATATGGCCGGAACCGGCCGATCTCCCGATCAAACTTCGCTCGGGAGACCTCCGGATCCACACTTTGGTGTTTAGGCACCTGCGACGCCCGCCTTCAGGCTGAGGAACAGGGTCACAGTATTCGGGAAACCGAAGTCGCCAAGCTTCTTGTCGACATCGAGCAAGTTGCCGGCCTCATCCTTGAATTCCCAATTCTCGGCTGGTTGGGCGACATTCTGCGTGTTCTCAAGGGCTTTGGTACGAATGACGTGAAGCGGCTGGTTGGGATTGGCTTCGACCTGCGTGGGCTGGCCGTTCACCACCACCGTGATCTCGATCTTGCCCGGTCCGCCGCCGTGATTATCGCCCTTACCCGAATCCTTCGACATTGTCCTACTCCTGTGGCTTGCCAACCGCCCCACGCCCTGGCGCCCACCTGCGAGTGAGACCGGCGGTCTTCAATCGTTCACCCGGCGCCACGGCCGCGAGTACGCGAAAGACAGGGGATAAGCTACCGAATCGGTGCTTGCCTTCTTTTATGGGTGACTTGAGCCGCAAGTAAATGGTCTCAAATTGCTCCTCACAACTATAATCGATTAGAGCAATGCAAAAATATTGGCGACACGCCTATTCATCTGCTCTCTCACTCGCCTGCTCCGTGCTTGGCAAGGGGAGCTTTGACTGCGTCACGCGTCCCCCAAGCAGCCGATTGCGCCGGCAGCGCCGTAGGAACCGTCGTTCAGAGTCTTCACCACTCAAGCAGCCGCATGGATGCAGCCGACGCTCGTCTCCACAAACAGCGCAAGTGGTGCCTTGTTGGATAAGGTCGCCTCGTCCCTGGTGCAGCATCTGTCGGAACGGGTCCGCTGCGAGACCATGCCTCATCATCGCGCATGCGCAGCAGCCGGCGGTCGATGCTCGTAAGGCGTTCTGCTCATTTCGTGGCGAAGGCGCTGCTCGACTCGCGGACATATGCGGGCACCGAGGCGGAGGCTGACCAGTCGGCGCCGCGTTCGCGGATGTCGCTTGCAATGTGCTCGCGTGCGTTTGCCGCCGGCGACCTTGCCGTCCTCGCCTGCTATGGCGAGCCGGCGCAAGCGGATTGCTCGATACTGCCGGCGAGGCTGCGGGCCGGTCCTAACGGCCGTTCACAAGAGCTTGCATCAGCAACTGGCAATCGGATCGATAACTTCGCGATCGCCGTTATGGCGCGGAGATGCGGTCTCGCCGGGTTGTGGCTGGCGCTTCGTTGTGGGCGGCGCGTCGTAGCCGAGGGAGCAGGGGCGGCGCCATGATCCAGACCGAACGCGCGCTGCAGCAGGTGCTTGAGTGGGGGCGTGCCCTGACCGGTTTCGCGGATGAGCATGCTGAGGAAGCGGTAAGGGGCGGCCAGTATATCCTGCAACGCATTCACCCGAGCCTGCGCGACACCAGCGCCCGCACCGGCCGCGATCCGCAGGACGAAACGCTGATCGTGGCGTTCTATCGCGAACTGGCGCTGCTGTTCTGGCTAGACGATTGCAACGACGTTGGCCTGATCGCGCCGGAGCAGCTCGCCGCCCTGGAGCAGGCGCTGGGGCACGGCGTACCGTGCGTGCTCTCCGGATTCGAGGGCTGCGCTCAGCTGCGCGCTTCGCTGGCTGCGCTCGCTTACGATCGTCACGACTATGCTCGGCTTCTCGACTATACCCGGTGCTACTGCGCGGCGCTGCGCGCCGGACACGCGCAGGCGGCAGGGGCGCGACGCTGGTCTTACGCCGAGTACCTGCACAACGGCATCGATTCGATCGCTTACGGGACCGTGTTCTGTTGCCTGTCGCTGCTGTGGGGGCTGGACATGGCGACCTTGCGCGCGCGTCCAGCGTTTCGCCAGGTCCTGCGGCTCATCTCAGTGATAGGGCGCCTGCAGAACGATCTGCATGGACGCGACAAGGACAGGTCGGCCGGCGATAACGCGGCGATCCTGCTTCTGCAGCGCTATCCGGCTATGCCTGTGGTTGAGTTCCTCAACGACGAGTTGGCCGGCCATACGCGCATGCTGCACCGGGTGATGGCGGAAGAATGCTTTCCCGCGCCGTGGGGACCGTTGATCGAGGCGATGGCGGCGATCCGCGCGCAGTACTACCAGACTTCGACCAGCCGCTATCGCAGCGACGCTGCAGGGGGAGGCCAGCGTGCGTCGGCCTGGACGCGCCGGAGGCGGCGGCTTGGGCGCGCTGCCGTCGGTTCGATCCGACGCAACGCCGTCGCCCGCTGCTACGGATGGAGCGAGCATGAGCGACACCGCCCTGAGCCGGGGAAGGACGAACATCTGGACATCGTGCTGGATCGGCGAACGGCGCCGGCCACGGTGGCCGCTGGCTGGGAGTACATCCATCTCGAACACTGCGCACTGCCCGAGTTGGACCTGACGCAGATCGACCTGCGCGCCTCGCTGCTGGGCAAGGCTATGCGCGCGCCGCTGCTGATCAGCTCTATGGCCGGCGGCATGCCACGGGCCGAGGCCATCAACCGGCATTTGAGCGAGGCAGCGCAAGCCTTGGGGATCGCCATGTGCGGTTCGCAGCGTGTGAGCCTGCAATCCCGCAACTCCCAGGGGCTAACGCGCGCGCTGCGCCGCCTGGCGCCAGACATTCCCTTGCTGGCCAATATCGGCGCCGCGCAACTGCGGGAGGCCGACGGCCTGGACCTGGCGCGTCGCGCGGTGGACGCGCTGGAGGCCGATGGGCTCATCGTCCATCTCAATCCGCTGCAGGAAGCGGTACAGCCGGAGGGCGACCGCGAACTGGCGCGGCGTCCTGGCGCTGATCGCTGGCGCCGCGCGCATCGTGGGCGTGCCGATGGTGGCCAAGGAAGTGGGGGCGGGCCTGTCCGCCTCGGTGCCTGTGCGCTCGTCGAGGCGGGCGTGGCGGTAATCGATGTCGCCGGCGCCGGCGGCACCAGTTGGGCCGCAGTGGAGGGCGAGCGCGCCCGCAATGCCGCCGACCGTGCAGTGGCGATGTCATTCGCCGATTGGGGGATTCCACCCTGACCAGCGTGCAGGCGGTGCGTCGGGCGCTGCCAACGGTGAAGCTGATCGCGTCGGGCGGGATCCGCGATGGCGTCGACGTGGCCAAGGCCATCCGCCTGGGCGCGGACATCGCCGGGCAGGCGGCCAGCGTGCTGGGCGCGGCGACAGTGTCCACCGGGGCCGTTGTCGCGCATTTCGAGATCGTCATCCGCCAGTTGGCCGTCGCCTGCTTCTGCACGGGCTCGGCTGATCTGGCGGCGTTGCGTCAGGCGCGCTTGTTGCCCTCGTCGCATTTGTCCGCCGGTTGATGTCGGCGTCGTCCGCACGCTAACAGCAGGCTGCTGAAATACCTACGCCAAAGACAGACTATTGATCCCCCTGGCGAGACGGCTCGATTGACGGGAGCGATGTGTTCATGGAGCAGCTGTTCACGATGAAGCGGTTGGAAGATTTCGTTCCAGCCGGTCATCCTGGTGCCCGCACCGGCTGATGATCAATGGAGCGCTGGTGCGGCTAGACGGCATCCTTTCCGGCATGTACGCCTGCAGTGCCAAAGGCGGTCGCCCCAGCGTTGCGCCGGAGAAATTGCTGCGGGCCGTGTGTTGCAGGTGTTCTACAGCGTCCGTCGGAATTGATGCAGCAGGTGCTGCTGTGGCAAGGCCAAGACCCGGGAATGCCGTCAGCTTTGATCAGGCGCTTCGGGCCGTCGGAAACGCGCGAAGAGTCCGGCTTTCGAAAAAGGCCGAACGCCTCAGATAAAGCCAGAACTCCTTGGGTCACCATCAAACCAATTTGACGCCCCGGGACAATTTCGTCCGGCATTGTCCGGTGTGCGACGATGTTGGGGATGCGACATAGGCGGATTGCCGTGTATTTAAACCGCTTTTCCTTTGGCACGCATATTGCGCCCTATCGGTAAACCTCGTCATGGGCCGGCGGCAATCGCTCGGAGATTGTCGAAATAGCACAATGATTTCTGCCGGGGTGACATCCGGCCCGACTAGAGCAGGACCTTTCAGATGATGCAGAAAAGCAAGCGGCCATACTCGCGGGGAAATAGTCGCGTCAGGGCTGCATGGACGCTCTTTCCTGGTTGTTTCGGCGGCGGACGCCAACTCTTCAATCGGCACCCGAACCAGTGCCTGGATGTCCAAGGAGCGCCCCTGTTGCGCGTGCCTGGCTGCACCCGCGTGCTGGCTCTCCTCCAAGGCGACGCTTCGGCGCTGCTGCAGACCGGCGACGAGAACCCAACTTCAAAATTAGCATTCCGAAAACCGAAAGAAGTGAACAGGTATGTCCAGGATCGGCGCTTTGACGCGCGCCGCATGGCGATCGGCAACTCAGACGCTGGCCAAGGGTTCGAAAAGTTTACACCCGACGCTAGCGCCGGCCGATTTCAAGCGCGCACTTACGATCAACGATCGATATGGCGGGCTCACTGTCAATGTCCCCAAAATGCCTTTCTGGCTGACCGGGGGTGAAGCCTTCGTCTACCGCCGGACTAGCCACGGCGAGCAGCAGTTCATGCAGGTCGATGCTGCCACGGGTTTCAAGCGGCCCGCTTTCGATCAGGCGCGTCTGGCGGCAGCGCTAAACAAGGTGAGCCATGAGAGCTATCAAGCCGGCAATCTTCCGTTCGACCGTTTCGAACTGAGTGAGGATGGTCGCAGGCTCGACTTCCAGATTGAAGACACCCGGTGGAGCTGCGACCTTGCAAGCTATGACTGTACCAGCACCACATTCGATGCAAGGAAAGGGGACCGTAGGGAGCTCAGCCACCGCTACACGCCGCCAGCGGAGAACAACCCCGACAAGAGCAACGCGTCGCCCGACGGCAAATGGATCGCCTATATCAAGAACTGCAACGTTTTCCTGCGCAGCGAGGACGGATTGCAGGATGTTCCTCTGAGCCGGGACGGAGCCGAAGGCAATTGCTACGTCTTTTCGACGCTGAGCTGGTCGCCGGACTCGCGCCACCTCGCCGCTTACCTTGTTCGCCCCGGCTATAGGCGAGAGGTCCGCTACCTCAATTCTTCGACGGACCAGTTGGAGCGGGAATATTCAACAAAATTCTATCCCAGGCCGGGCGATGTCCTTCCGCTGCCCCAGCCAGTCCTGTTCGACATTGCCGGCCGGCGCCAGATCGTGATTGACGGTGCCCTCTTCTCGAACGTCTTCGAACTTTCCCCTCTCCGGTGGTGGGCGGACAGCCGCGGCTTCACTTTCGAATATAACCAGCGCGGGCATCAGCTTTATCGCCTGGTCGAGGTAGACGCCGCCTCGGGCCGCGGGCGCTCCCTGATCGATGAGACCAGCGAGACATTCGTTGATTATTTGCCGCTGGGGCATGGCCAGGAGGATGCCGGAAAAATCTTCCGTTACGATGTCGATGACGGGAAGGAGATCATCTGGGCATCAGAGCGCGACGGGTATGAGCATTTGTATCTTTTCAACGGCCGGACAGGCGCGCTCGAAAACCAGATCACGCGAGGTGAGTGGGTCGTCCGGAGGGTCAACCATGTCGATCCGGTCAAGCGTCAGATCTGGTTCGAGGCGAGCGGGATGAACTCGCAGGAGGACCCCTATTGGGTCCATGCTTACCGCATCGGCTTTGACGGCAAGGGACTGACTGCACTGACGCCCGAACCGGCCAACCACCATATCGAGTTCTCGCCTGACAGGCGCTATTATGTCGATCTCTGGTCACGCATCGATCTGCCCCCGCGCATGGCACTCTACCGCGCCAGCGACAATGCCAAGCTCCAGCAGATCGAGACGGCCGACATTTCTGAGCTCGTCGCCGCAGGCTGGCAGCCGCCGCTCAGTTTCCATTCCAAGGGGCGCGACGGCAAAACTGACATCTGGGGCGTGCTCCACCTGCCAGCCAACTTCGACCCGACGAAGAAATACCCGGTTGTGGAGAATATCTATGCTGGACCCCACGGCTCCTTCGTCCCAAAATCCTTCTCGCGGTGGACAGAGCCGCTCACGCAGCTGGGCTTCGTCGTTGCTCAGATCGACGGCATGGGCACCAACAACCGCTCCCGCGCCTTCCATGATGTTGCTTGGAAGAATCTGAAGGACGCAGGATTTCCCGATCGCATTCTGTGGCACAAGGCGGCGGCCGCGCAATATCCATGGTACGACATATCCAACGTCGGCATTTTTGGCGCATCCGCCGGCGGCCAGAGTGCAGTCAGCGCGCTGCTCTTTCACCCCGATTTCTACAAGGTCGCCGTCGCCAAAAACGGCTGCTTCGACAACAGGATAGACAAGACCTGGTGGAACGAACTTTGGATGGGGTGGCCGGTCGGCATTGAATATTCGCAATCCTCCGCCGTTGACAATGCTCACAGGCTGCAGGGCAAGCTGATGATCGCGGTCGGCGAAATGGATGATAATGTCGATCCGTTTTGCTCGTTCCAGCTTGCCGATCGACTCATCAAGGCAGGAAAAGATTTTGACATGGTCTACGTTCCTGGTGCCAATCACCATACTCTAGGCACCTACACCGAGCGCAAACTCCTAGACTTCTTCGTTCGCAACATTCTCGGTCAGACCCCGCCCGACTGGAACACCAAACCGATCGAGCTGGAATAGCTTGTGGCTCTTGCAATTGTTAGCTCGCCTTATCAGCTGTAATCAGGGCGAGGCGCGAGCAAATCTGCACCGAAGGACGATCGTGGAGTCTAGGACTTGCGCTGCGTATTGAGGATCGGCTCGCCGCGACGTTGGTCTGAGCAAACTGCTTGATAGGCACGCCTGCAGACCGCGTGTGTGCGATTGCAAGATCCCCTATCAGCCTGGTGTGAAGCGTTCAGGGGAAAAGCCGCACCCAACGCCGCTTCCGCTCGCCGTAACGCTACGGCGGTGCGGCCCACCGATCCGCTCGACGAGCATTGGAACACATAGGTCCCCGAACGGACGATTGCCTTGGCAATAGAAGACCCTCGTCGGTCATCGCCGCTGTGGGTGGCAGCCCGTCGGTCTGGAGCTGCCACGATTCTCATCCTCGCGTCACATATGAGCTGAAGCTTTCCGGATCGGGTATCCAATCGGCATCCAGTTGCTCGGCGATATGGTTGAATTCTGCCCTCAGGACAAGAGTGAGTAGAGCAGCCCCGCTACGAAAATCCCATCCTGGTTCGTTTGACGCATCGACTATTCAGATTGATTGGCGTGATACCCGGCGCGGCCGCAACACGCGAGGCCGTCAACCGCTGAGCA
Source organism: Mesorhizobium sp. WSM4983 (assembly GCF_029625765.1). Taxonomy (NCBI): domain Bacteria; kingdom Pseudomonadati; phylum Pseudomonadota; class Alphaproteobacteria; order Hyphomicrobiales; family Phyllobacteriaceae; genus Mesorhizobium; species Mesorhizobium sp. WSM4983. The sequence continues at coordinate 47,993 of NZ_JARTVM010000016.1, forward strand.
GAAAACCAGCCTTCGCCTTCCGCGGCGGCGGACCTCGTCAGCCTCTCGAAAGCTTGCCTGAGTAGGTTGCTCATGTGATCTGTGGAAGTGAGGATAGCGTGCACCCGTACAAACTAGACATTCATCGTGGCAGCTTGGCTGCAGGTGCAGCACGCCGTACCGCACGAGCAAGCGGACAGGCCGGCCAAGCCGGTTTTGAGCAGCACTTGGGCGAACTGCAGGCGGCGGACGAGTTGATGGGTGCGCTAGGCGAGGAGGTCCTCGTCAATGGCTCGCATGGTAAAGGTGAGTTGAGACCAACGAAGAGGCAGAGGATCCAAAGCAATCTGCAGCATGCTGTCACTGAGCGGCAACCAGGTGAGGTTGGCAACTCAGGCGCTCGCGTGATGATGCAACTCCCCACCGATCAGGTGGGTACATCGGAACGGGAGGCGCAACTTGTGATGCAGGGGGACGAGCACGAATACACCCCAGCACCGCATCTCGACGGGTCGATGCCCTCGACAGTGCAGCCGGATCGTCCAATTGTGGTCCCCGACGGTGCCGACAAGCGTCCTGTTTATTCCAACGATGCCACCGCCATCGAAGGGCTGAAGTCAGCACTCCTTGCGGGTAAAGCCAGGCCGGACACGGTCACTCGCAGCACAAATTCTCTTTTCGGCTTTAGTCGTTGGCTCTTTCAAAACAACAAGCCAGGGCTTGCTGCTCGGCTTTACCATCCGTCGCTGAGCCAGGATCTCGAGGAGTACGAGAGTAGGGGTGGTTCCTCCACCGTGGCTGGCGCACTGCGTCAATTGATGAAGTCGATGGGCGGAGCCGGCCCGATTGTGGGTCGCGCTGTCCTGAACCCCCATCCTGACGACGCCGCGCTCACCAGACATTTCAGATCCGCGAGCGGCTACGCAACTGCTCTTAACCATTTCAGTCATTACCTACGTCAAAATGACAAGCTCGGAATTGCGGGTCGCATTTACGATAAATCGCTGGATAAAGATGTTGAGAGCTACAAGGCCGCCTCCTCTAATGGTGGAGCTCCGATCGAATCTGCGCTGGTTTATCTCCGCAAGAACCCGCCGCGCGTTATACTCGGGAATCATCTGGAAAACGCGGTCAGCATGGAGGCTCGTCCCCGTGGCGACGCTGCTCAGCATACCGCACCACAGCAGGGATTCGATTGGCCAGAGGAGCTCCTGCCGGTAGGTTATAAGGAGGGCACCGATCTACCATTGTCTCTCGCCCCAACCGCGCACCAACACCAAGCGCCCGACTTTGGAGAGGCCGTCCCTCACTTGAACTGGCGCCACGGCGACCAGGGCGCCCCGGAGGAGCTGGTAGCTGCACGGGACAGGAGCAGCCCGCTGCCAAGCGAGGCGGTGCCACATAAATCTGGACGGGGACTCGCTACGCAGCCCAGATTGTGGGCGGAGAAATCCGCCTCGCCAGAGCTCTTTCGACGGCGGGCGGAGCAGGCTCTGCCGGCGTCCGCCAGAGGTGTGGAGACATCCTCCGCGGTTGATGAAGCCGCGCAGGCCGCTCGCCAAGCTTTGGCTTGGTTGCAGCAGGAGATGGAGGGGATCGAACCGATGCAGGATCCTCATGAGGTGGCTACACCGGAATGTGAGGCGCAGCTCGTCAGGCAGAGGGATGAGCACGAATCCACCCCAGCACCGCATCCCGGAGGTGGTGGGTCGATGCCCTCGACAGTGCAGCCGGATCGTCCAATTGTAGTCCCCGACGGTGCCGACAAGCGTCCTGTCTATTCCAACGATGCGACCGCTATCGAAGGGCTGAGGGCAGCATTCCACGCGGGTAAGGCCAAAGCGAACACGGTCACTTACAATGTAAATTCTCTTTTCGGCTTTAGTCGGTGGCTCCTTCAAAACAACAAGCCAGGGTTTGCTGCTCGGCTTTACCATTCGTCGCTGGATCAGGATCTCAAGGAGTACGAGAGTACGGGTGGTTCCTCCACCGTGGCTGGCGCACTGCGTTACCTCAAGAAGTCGACAGGCGGAGCCCCGATTATGGCTCGCCCTGTCGTGATCCCCTATCCTGACGATGCCGAGCTCATTAGAAATTACAGAGCCGCTTCGACCAAGGAGTACCTGGCAGCGCCTGCGACCGGACGGAATCCAGATACCGTGGGCGGCTATACAAATTTTCTTAGACATTTTAGTCAGTACCTGCGTCAAAATAACAAGCTTGGGATTGCGGCTCGGATTCACGACAAATCGCTGGATAAAGATGTTGAGAGCTTCAAGGCTGTCTCCTATGGTAATAGGCTAAGTATCAGTTCTGCATTGGCTCACCTCCGGGATATCCTGCCGCGCATTGTGCTCGGGCGCGAAACTGTCCTTTCTGCTCATCCGGCAGACGCAGTCACCAGGCGCGTTGGGGCCGCTGCTGAAGCTGGGCCAGCGGCACCGGCAAGAGCTCCCCAACCCGCCTCGCCAGCAACCGCTAGGCTGCCAGGCACCTACCGCGGCCTTCCACTGGTTGATGTGACCACACTGACTACCAGTTCCTCTGGGGCTCAGATCGGGGCGCTCGATCCGACAGCCCCGTCCAACGTTGCAACGGGGCGGGTGCTCGGCGCCGCCGAATGGCTGAGCGACGCCCATATCCAGAGAGATTACAATTTGCTGGAGGGGCAACTGCAGGGGATCAATCCGGCGCTCGCTGCCCGGACTCGGCTGGTGGATCCTTCCGTATCCCATCTACTGCGACACACGTCGCCGCAAGACGCTCGAGGCATATTGCAGTCCATCTATAATCAAAACAACGCCACAGCCGACTTCCTGTTCTTGCCAGTGAATAATGGCACGGCTACTAGCCCCGGCACCCATTGGTCGCTGCTGCTCGTTGATCGCCGCGACCCGGAAAGGCGGTTCGCCTATCACTACGACTCCCTCCAGCGAGAGGGATATAACGACGTGCCTGCAAAACAGCTCGCAGGACTGCTGAATGCCACCTTGGCGCCAGCCCCCATGGCCAGACAGACGAACCATTATGATTGCGGCGTATTTGTCCTGGAGGGCACGTGGGCGCTGGTTGAACGATTGGTGAAAGGGCAGCGGCCAGACCACGAGCCGCTGCCCCTCGACAACCTCGTTGCCGATCGGCAGGCGCTGCAAGACCGGCTAAGGAGGCGCTTGCCGCACGAGGAAGAGCCGCGGCAGCTGCTGGAGGATGAACCCGCCTCCCCACCGATGATGGCATTCGAGCCAGGGGAACTGCGGCAACTGTTGGAAGACGAGCCTGCCTCCCCACCAATGATGGCGTTCGAGCCAGGGGAACTGCGGCAACTGTTGGAGGACGAACCTGCCTCCCCACCAATGATGGCGTTCGAGCCAGGGGAACTGCGGCAACTGTTGGAGGACGAGCCTGCCTCCCCACCAATGATGGCGTTCGAGCCAGGGGAACTGCGGCAGCTGTTGGAGGATGAACCCGCTTCCCCACCGATGATGGCGTTCGAGCCAGGGGAACTGCGGCAACTGTTGGAGGATGAACCCGCTTCCCCACCGATGATGGCGTTCGAGCCAGGGGAACTGCGGCAACTGTTGGAAGACGAGCCTGCCTCCACTTGGGCACAAATCAATTCGACCCCACATGCGCGAGCGGACGGTGTTCATCAGCCAGCCCAGGCGCCGTGGCTCCCTGAACGCAGAAGATAACTTTGCGGAGGAGCGGTCACGCAACTGTCGGCGGCGCCGGGCCTCAGGGTGAATGGAAAGGATGGAGTGGCGGATGGTGTCGCGTGAAGGCGCAACACGCGTGCTGACCGACCTGCATACGTAGGAAGTCGTTCATTGCTCCCAAATCGTATGTGAGGAACATTCCTGTCCCGGCTGCGCCGCGCGATGCTAGGTCGCGTTGTTCAGCGGGCCAAGCCGATGACACCTACGAAGCTACTGATCGGGCAGATCGCCGTTGTGTGCGCAATTGTCATTATCGGCGTATGGACGGCAACCCAATGGTGCGCTCAAATGCTGACCTACCAGACGCCTCTCGGCGCACCATGGTTTCTCTTCGCCGGCTGGCCAATCTACAAGCCGTGGAAGCTGTTTGAATGGTGGTTCCACTTCGATGCTTATGCGCCGGAGGTCTTCGACAAAGCCGGTACGCTTGCAGGCGCCAGCGGATTCCTGGGTTGTGCCGCCGCAATCGCTGGCTCGCTTTTGCGCGCGCGACAGCGCGGGTCGGTTACGACCTATGGGTCTTCACGGTGGGCCACGACTCATGAGGTCGAGACGGCAGGGTTGTTACGGCCGGCGGGCGTTTTCCTCGGTAGGCTGAACGATCGCTATCTGCGCCATGACGGCCCGGAGCACGTCATGGCATTTGCGCCGACGCGTTCGGGCAAGGGCGTGGGGCTGGTTGTTCCAACGCTACTTTCCTGGACCGGGTCTGCCATCATTCATGATATAAAAGGCGAAAATTGGCAGTTGACCTCCGGCTGGCGGTCGAAATTCTCGTACTGCCTTCTGTTCAATCCGACCGACCCGAGATCGGCACGCTACAACCCGCTGCTGGAGGTGCGCAAAGGCCCAGATGAGATCCGGGACGTTCAAAACATCGCCGACATCCTCGTCGATCCCGAGGGCGCGCTGGAGCGACGGAACCACTGGGAGAAGACCAGCCATTCACTCCTAGTTGGCGCCATTTTGCACGTGCTCTACGCTGAAGAGGACAAGACGCTGGCCCGCGTCGCCACCTTCCTGTCGGACCCGCAACGCTCGTTTGCCGCAACGCTACGGCGGATGATGACGACAAACCATCTCGGGACGGGGCATAACCCTCAGGTCCATCCCGTAGTGGCCTCGGCGGCTCGCGAACTCCTGAACAAGTCGGAAAACGAGCGCTCAGGCGTCCTCTCGACCGCCATGTCCTTTCTCGGGCTTTATCGTGATCCAACGGTCGCGGCGGCCACTTCGTCCTGCGACTGGCGCATCGCTGACCTAGTGGATGGAGAGCGACCGCTGTCGCTCTATCTGGTCGTGCCGCCTTCGGATATCTCGCGCACCAAGCCTTTTGTGCGACTGATCTTGAACCAGATCGGCAGGCGGTTGACGGAGCGTCTGGAGGGGGACCCGAAGAAGAGCCGTAAGCATCAGCTGCTCATGATGCTGGACGAGTTTCCGGCGCTCGGTCGCCTCGACTTCTTCGAAACGGCGCTCGCCTTCATGGCAGGTTATGGCATTCGCTCCTATCTGATCGCACAATCTTTGAACCAGGTTTCAAAGGCCTATGGCGAGAACAATGCTATTCTCGACAATTGCCACGTGCGAATTGCCTTTTCCTCCAATGACGAACGCACGGCCAAGCGCATCTCGGATGCCCTCGGCACCGCAACCGAACTTAGGTCGATGCGCAACTATGCGGGCCATCGGCTTGCGCCCTGGCTTTCACATGTCATGGTGAGCCGCCAGGAAACCGCGCGCCCGCTCCTGACGCCAGGCGAGGTGATGCAATTGCCGCCGTCAGACGAATTGGTCCTGGTTTCTGGGTTGCCGCCGATCCGCGCCAAGAAGCTGCGCTATTATCAGGATCAGAATTTCACAGATCGGGTGCTGCCTGCGCCGGTGCTGCACGACGGACCCTATGCGGACTGCCCTGCATCACGCCCGGACGGCTGGACTGGACAAGTGTGCAGCGTCGATAGCCGACTTGCTGCGGACGAGGAAAGCGCCGACGCGCCAGTTGAAGACGAGGGAGGCGTTCAGCAGCAACGCCATCCAAGCCTGCCCGAAGAAGACGTTGTTGTCTCTCAAGAGCCCGATCAGGCCGATCTGTACAAGCCCGCAGACGATGACAGCGAAGCGCTCGCGGACAAGCGTGTCATGGATCGGATTTCCACTGCGGCCCGCGTCTACGGTATCAACGAGGGCAGGGGCGACGATGTCATTCCCGGCTTCTGAAGTCCGCTGAGTTGCAGAGCGCACCTCAGCGTAGATAACGGCCATAAGCAATTTTGAGCGTCTGGCCGATGCTTCTCCCGTCGCCGGCGCAACGCCGGGCCGTCGGAACGATCCGCATGAAGCCGCACCGCATTCGCCATCAGTTTCTGCTTGAGCCGGAGCTCAGCGAGAAACTGGACAACCTCAGTCGCGATCCGTCAACGACCAAATCAGCGATCGTGGGGAAGGCGATCGAGGCGTTCATCGAGCGGCGTGGCGAGAGCGAGTTCGATCGGCGCTACGGCGTAAGGCTTGACCGGCTCTCCCGCGATCTTGCCCACGTCAGGCGCGATTCCGAGGTGATCCTGGAGAGCCTGGCGCTCTTCATCCGCTTTTCGATCACCCTTCACGCCCACACGCCGGTCCCGGATCGGGCAACGCAGGCTATTGCCCAAGAGCGTTTCGAGAAATTCGTTGAGAAGGTCGGCCGCCAGATCGCTTCCGGCAAAAAGTCGCTTAGCAAAGACAATGGTGGGGGAGGGGAAGGATGAGCTCTCATCCCGAGGCCGACCACCGGCGGCGTGTCATGCTGCGCACCGCCATGGGTCCGGCAATCACCGAAGCCCTGGCCGATCCGTCCGTCATCGAGGTGATGGTCAATCCCGACGGCGCGCTGCGACTCGACCGGTTAGGCGAAGGTCGGGTCGATACCGACGTTCACATGCACCCGTCCGAGGCAGAACGTATCATCCGCCTGGTTGCTTCGCACGTGCGCGCCGAGGCGCACGCCGACAACCCGATCGTCAGTGCCGAATTGCCGTCTGGCGAACGCTTCGAAGGCCTGCTGCCACCTGTGGTGTTGGCGCCATGTTTTGCCATCCGCAAGCCCGCCGCGAAAGTCTACACCCTGGCCGACTATGTTGCCGAACGCATCATGCTGCCGCTGCAGGCCGATGCGCTGAAAAAGGCCGTCCGCGAGCGGCGCAACATGCTGATCGCCGGCGGCACTTCCTCGGGGAAGACAACACTCGCCAACGCTCTGCTGGCTGAAGTCGCCGAATGCGACGATCGGGTGATCCTGATCGAGGACACACGCGAACTGCAGTGCGCGGCCAGGGACTGCGTTGCCCTGAGAACAAGGCGGGGCTCGGTCACCCTTGCCGATCTCGTGCGCTCGACGCTGAGGCTCAGGCCGGACCGCATCATCGTGGGCGAGGTGAGGGGCGCGGAAGCGCTCGACATGCTGAAGGCATGGAACACCGGGCACCCAGGCGGCATCGCTACCGTACACGCCAATTCCGCGCGCTCGGCTCTCTATCGCATTGAGCAACTCGCCCAGGAAGCGGTGGTCACCGTTCCCCGCCGGCTCATCGCTGAGGCGATAGATCTGATCGTCTTCATAGCGGGACGCGGCTCGTCGCGCCACATCGACGCAATCGCCGAGGTCACCGGTCTCGACGGCAGCGGCGATTACGCCGTTGCCCCGCTCACGCTTTCGCAACTCCAGCAGCTTTGAAAGGCCTTCCTCATGCGCAAGAAGCTTCGCTTTCTTTCGTCCACAGCGCTCGCGTTTCTTATCACGGCCCCGGTTTATGCCGCCGGCTCCGGCATGCCGTGGGAGCAGCCGCTGCAGCAGATCCTGGAGTCCGTGCAGGGACCGGTCGCCAAGATCGTTGCGGTGATCATCATTATCACCACCGGCCTGACGCTTGCCTTCGGCGACACCGCCGGTGGTTTTCGGCGCCTGATTCAGATCGTCTTCGGTCTGTCGATCGCCTTCGCGGCATCGAGCTTCTTCCTCTCCTTCTTCTCCTTCGGTGGTGGGGCGCTCGTCTGATGGCCGCCGGGGAGCAGCATATCGAGGGCTTCGCAGTACCGGTCCACCGGGCGCTGACCGAGCCGATCCTGCTCGGCGGGGCTCCGCGCGCGGTGGCGATCCTCAACGGTACAGTGGCCGCGGCCATTGGCTTCGGCTTGCAGCAATGGATTGCTGGTCTGGTGCTTTGGATCGCAGGCCACTCGTTAGCGGTGTTTGCCGCAAGACGCGATCCGGACTTCGCCAGCGTGCTTGTGCGCCACCTACGTCTGAAGGGGTGGCTTGCATGCTGAACCTTTCGGAATATCGAAGCAAAGCCGACCGGCTTGCCGACCATCTACCCTGGGCTGCCTTGGTGGCGCCCGGCATCGTGCTCAACAAGGACGGCAGCTTTCAGCGGACGTTGCGGTTCCGCGGCCCGGATCTCGAAAGTGCGACGGAGGCTGAACTCGTCGGCATTTGCGCCCGGGCGAACAATGCTCTCAGACGCCTTGGCTCTGGCTGGGCATTGTTCTTTGAGGCCGAGCGCACAGAAGCGCTGGGCTATCCGAACTCGCATTTTCCTGACGCCGCGTCGTGGCTGGTCGACGAAGAACGCCGCGCTGCTTTCGAGGGGAAGGTAGCGCACTACGAGAGCCGCTATCATCTGACCTTGGTGTTTATGCCACCGCCGGACGCCCAGGCGCGCGCAGAAAGCACGCTCGTCGACTCTCATTATTCCCGAGGAGAAAGAGACTGGCGCCAGGATCTGGCGAGGTTCCGTGACGAGACCAACCGCGTGCTCGATCTCTTCTCGGGTTTCATGTCCGAAGTACGCGTCCTCGATGATGCTCAGACGTTGACCTACCTCCACGGCACGATTTCGCCTCGTCGCCATCCTATCATGGCCCCGGAAACGCCGATATATCTGGATGCAATCCTGGTCGATGCGCCGCTTACCGGTGGCCTGGAGCCGATGCTGGGTGAGCAGCATCTTCGCACACTGACCATCCTCGGCTTTCCGAACCTCACCCGGCCCGGAATCCTCGATACCCTCAATCATCAGGATTTCGCCTATCGCTGGATGACGCGCTTCATTCCGCTCGAGAAAACGGAAGCCACGAAGACGCTGACGCGATTGCGCCGGCAGTGGTTTGCCAAGCGCAAATCGATCGTGGCAATCCTACGCGAGGTCATTACCAACGAGCCGGTCCCGCTTGTCGATAGCGATGCCGACAACAAGGCGCTCGATGCCGACGAAGCCCTTCAGGCATTGGGCGGTGATCATGTGAGTTTCGGCTATCTCACCACCACCGTGACGGTGTGGGGCGAGGATCGCCAAGCCGCTGCAGAGAAGCTTCGCGCGGTCGAGCGCATCATCAATGGGCTCGGCTTCACCACGATCCGAGAAGGCGTCAATGCGGTCGAGGCTTGGCTCGGCTCATTGCCTGGCCATGTCTACGCTAACGTTCGCCAACCGCTCGTTCATACATTGAACCTTGCCCATCTCATGCCGCTGTCGTCGGTTTGGGCCGGTCCTGCGACAAACGAGCATCTCGCGAAAGTCACCCAAACCGAAGCGCCACCGCTTTTCGTTGCCGAGACCAGTGGGTCGACACCGTTTCGGCTTTCCACCCACGTCGAAGATGTCGGCCACATGCTGGTTGTTGGTCCGACCGGCGCCGGCAAGTCGGTTCTGCTTGCTCTGATTGCTCTGCAGTTCAGGCGCTACGCCGGCGCCCAGGTTTATGTCTTCGACAAAGGCAATTCGGCCCGTGCTGCAACACTTGCCATGGGTGGAGAACACCACGCGCTAGGAGCGGACGGTTCCCTTGCCTTTCAGCCACTGCGCAGCATCAACGACCAGGCTAGCCGAAGCTGGGCGGCCGAATGGATCGCCAGCCTTGTTGCCCACGAGAACGTCACCGTCACGCCGGAGGTGAAGGAGGCTATTTGGTCAGCGCTGGCCAGCCTTGCCACCGCGCCGGCGCAGGAACGCACACTGACCGGTCTTTCGGTCCTGCTTCAATCCAATGCGCTGAAGACCGCATTGATGCCCTACACGCTCGACGGTCCCTTCGGCCGCCTGCTCGATGCCGATCATGATGGGCTGGCCTTGTCGGATGTGCAGTGTTTCGAGACCGAGGAGTTAATGCACAGCCAAAGCGCTTTGCTGCCGGTGCTTACCTATCTGTTCCAGCGACTTGAGGAACGGTTCGACGGACGGCCCACGCTGATCATGCTCGACGAGGCGTGGGTCTATCTCGACAATCCGCTGTTCGCCGCCCGCATCCGCGAATGGCTGAAGGTGCTGCGAAAGAAGAACGTGTCGGTTGTCTTCGCTACGCAGTCGCTGGCTGATATCGCGGGCTCTGGCATAGCGCCGGCAATCATCGAAAGCTGCCCGCAGCGCATTTTCCTTCCCAATGATCGTGCCGTGGAACCCCAGGCGCGCACAGCCTACGAGCGCTTCGGTTTAAGCGAGCGGCAGATCGAATTGATCGCCCGCGCCACGCCGAAGCGTCAGTATTATCTGCAATCGCGCCGCGGCAACCGTCTGTTCGAGCTCGAGCTTGGCCCCATCGCTCTTGCGCTTTGCGGTGCTTCCGATCCGGCCACGCAGACTCTGATCGACAGGATCATGTCCGAAGACGGGCAAGGCAGCTTTGCCTCGCAGTTCCTGATCGCGCGCGGCCTCGATTGGGCCGGCGAACTTCTCAAGCAATTCCCTCAACCAGACAAGGAGCAATTCTCATGATGCGGCGACGCCTTCTCTCCGGCCTGATCACCGTTTCCCTGATCGCCAAGCCTATGGCCGACTATGTGCAGCCCGCCTACGCCCTTATCGTGTTCGATCCGTCCAATTATGCGCAGAACGTGCTGACGGCCGCGCGCGCATTGGAGCAGATCAACAACCAGATCCAGTCGCTGCAGAATCAGGCGACCATGCTGCAGAACATGGCGCGCAATCTTCAGCGTCTGGATTTCTCTTCCGTTGGCCAACTCACCGGTTCGCTCCATCGCATCGACGGCTTGATGGACCAGGCGAGTGGCCTCAGCTTTGATCTGGGCAAGCTTCAAGACCAGTGGCGCAGCCAATATCCGGAAAGCTACGACGCCACGATCAAAGTCAGCGATGTGGCGAGTGCTGCGCGGGAGCGTTGGCAAACCGCCATGCAGGCGTTCCGCCAGACCATGGGTGTCCAGTCGCAAATCGTCGAGAACGTCCGCGCCGACGGCGATCTGCTCGCCGATCTCGTCAACCGCAGCCAAGGGGCGGCCGGTGCGCTTCAGGCAAGCCAGGCCACCAACCAGCTGATGGCGCTTTCGACAAAACAGCAGATGCAGATCCAGACGCTGCTCGCAACGCAGTTTCGAGCTGAGGCCGAGGATGCCGCCCGCAAGGCCCAGTCAGACGAAGCCGCCCGCGAGATGACGAAGCGATTCTTGGGTACCGGCTCGGCTTATCCCGGCAATTAATCACGAGTTCATCACGACGAGAAAGGCAGCGGCATGAACGACCTTGGCGTCATCGATCGCTTCATGGAGACCTTCATCCGCTACATCGACAGCGGGTTCGGTCTGCTATCGGGCGACCTCGCCTTCCTCACTACCATTCTGATCGGCATTGACATCACACTTGCCGGCCTGGCGTGGGCGCTCGGCGACGAAACCAGCGTTCTCGGCCGGCTTGTCCGCAAGGTGCTCTATGTTGGCGTCTTCGCCTTCATTCTGAACAATTTCAAGAACCTCGCCGATATCGTTTATCGTTCTTTTGCCGGTCTCGGGATTAAGGCGTCGGCCGGCAATCTGTCGGCAGACAATCTCTTGCGCCCGGGCCGCATTGCCGCGACCGGTTTCGAAGGTGCTTGGCCAATGCTTGACCAAGCCAGTCAGCTCCTGGGCTTCCCGGAAATCTTCGGCAACGCACTGACCATCTTCGTGCTGCTGATGGCCTGGTTCCTGGTCATCATCGCCTTCTTCATCCTTTCCATCCAGCTTTTCATCACCATCCTTGAGTTCAAGCTCACCACGCTGGCAGGTTTTGTTTTGGTTCCATTCGCACTTTGGAACCGTTCAGCGTTCCTGGCCGAACGCGTGCTCGGCCATGTTATCTCGTCAGGCATCAAGGTGATGGTGCTCGCCGTCATTGTCGGTATCGGCTCCACGCTCTTCGGGGAGTTCGCTTCCGCATTGCAAGGCAAGGAGCCGGATCTTGCCGGTGCCATGTCCCAGGTACTGGGCGCACTGGCATTGCTTGGCCTTGGCATTTTTGGGCCGGGGATCGCGTCGGGTCTTGTCTCAGGCGCACCGCAGCTTGGGGCGGGCGCCGCCCTCGGCACGACCGCGGCGGCAGCGGGTGTATCACTCGTTGCTGGAGGCACAGCATTTGCTGGCGCGCGTATGGCAACCAGCGGCGGTGTCGCCGCCATCCGAGCCGGCACAACAATGGGATCGGCTGCTTCCACGTCATGGCAGATCGGGCGCGCAACCTCGCCCGACGCTGGCCTCTCCGGTGTGGCTGCTGGAATGCATGGTGTAACCAGTGCAGCTGGCGGCGCCGCTATACGCATAGCGCGATCCGCCACTGCAAGTGTTGGGCGCAACGCCGATGCCGGGCGCGATGCCGCGTGGACCGCGACCGGCGGCACGCCGACAGCGCCAATGACCGAACGCTCTGCCGGTTCGGCCACTGTTTCGGCGCCGACGTGGGCAAGGCGCCTACGTTCTGAACAGACCGCCCGTGCAAATCGCCACGCTGCCATGCAAGCTGTCCGAGACGGAGACCGGCCGGGAGGCAGCGCCACCCCCTCTCTCAACGACAAGGATGACTAGATGCTCTTCAAGCGACCCGTGCACCGTTACGGCAAAACACCCGAACCGGTCACGCCGTATCAAAAAGCCGCCCAGCTGTGGGACGAGCGCATCGGCTCATCTCGACTGCAGGCCAGGAACTGGCGGATCATGGCCCTTGGCTGCCTGGCCTTGGCGACCGGGCTTTCCGGCGGACTCGTATGGCAGTCGATGCAAAGCCGTGTCGTGCCTTATGTCGTCGAGGTCGATGGCTTCGGCGAGACGCGCGCCGTCGCGCCGGCGATCCGGAATTATGAGCCCTCGGATGCTCAGATCGCCTGGCATCTCGGCCGCTTCATCCAGAATGTCCGTTCCGTTTCCACCGATCCGGTTTTGGTACGGCAGAACTGGTTGGCAGCGTACGACTTTGCTAGCGATCGCGCAGCGCTCTTCCTCAACGAATACGCCAAGGCGAACGACCCCTTCGGTCAGATCGGAACGCGCAGTGTTTCGGTACAGGTCACCAGCGTGGTCAGAGCCTCCGAAAGTTCATTCCAGGTCAAATGGACCGAGCAGGTGTTTGAGCGCGGAAGCCTTGCCAGCACGATGCGCTGGACTGCGATCCTCACGATCGTGATTCGCTCGCCAAGCAATACGGATCAGCTGCGCAAGAATCCGCTCGGCGTCTTCATCAATGCCATTGACTGGTCACGCGAGCTCGACAGCGCCGTCCCAACCCCCCTTTCTCCGACGGAGTCCACCAATGAAAGGTAAAATGTCACCGATTCGTGCCGTGCTGATCCTATCGGTGTCGGCAGCGGTCGTTTCCGCTTGTGCATCGAAGAAGGTGCCGCCGCCTGAGATTTCCTATGACGCTGCCGACTTCAAACCGGCCGCGATCGAAAAGGCGCCGGAGAGGCCGATTAGAATTGTCGAGGTGCCAAAACCACTGCCGCTGCCTGGCCAAATGCAGCCCGAGCCCGGCAAGGCCGAGGACAAGCGCCCCCCTGAAGAACGCGTCGCTGATGCCAACAAAGCCGCGACCCAGCAACCCACCAAGTACGGGTATGTTAATGCCGTGCAAGTCTACCCCTTCACCGATGGCGCGCTTTATCAACTCTATGCCGCGCCGGAGCGCGTGACCGACATCGCTCTGCAGCCGGGCGAGAAACTAACCGCCGTGTCGGCTGGCGACACCGTGCGCTGGGTCATTGGCGATACCGCAAGCGGCACCGGTGACAATCAGCGCACCCATGTTCTGGTAAAACCCTTCGCGCCGGGTCTTGCCACCAATGTCGTCATTACGACGGACCGGCGGACCTATCATTTGCAGCTTCAAAGCACCGAGAAGACCGCAATGGCGGCAATCTCCTGGACCTACAGCCAAGACCAGATCATCGCGCTTCGCCAGCGCAATGCTCAAGCCGAGGCAGTTACACCGGTCGCGTCGAATATCGCGCTCGAAAACCTTCGCTTTCGCTACTCAATCAGTGGCGACACACCGCCCTGGAGACCGACGCGAGCCTTCGACGACGGCAGCAAGGTCTATATTGAGTTCCCTCGTCGCATAGATCAGGGCGAGGCGCCACCACTCTTCATCGTCGGCGCAGATGGGAGCAGCGAGCTCGTCAACTATCGCGTGCGCGGCAACTATTACATCGTCGATCGGCTCTTCGCCGCGGCCGAACTTCGCCTCGGCACCAAGCGGCAGCAGGTGATCCGCATCAGCAGGATTGACGGCAGGCAACCGCAACGGCGGATCTCGCTCTTTCGCGGCAGCCGGCGAGGTGAGGACTCATGATCGAAAATTCCCGCTCTGGCATCCCGCCGAAACTGGATCCCGAGGAACTGCAGCTTCGGGCCTCTCCCCGCCGCGTGGTGCGGTTCAGGCGCGGTGTGATCATCGCGATCGCAGCGCTCGGATCCGGCGCTGTCTTCGGCGTTACCATGATCGCCCTCCAGGGGCCGGCCCTTCGCATCAGGGATCAGGCGGAAGATCTCTACAACACTGAGCGCAAACCAACCGCCGAGGGGCTCGATACGCTTCCCCATGACTATTCCGGCATGAAGCCGAAGCCTCCCGTCCTTGGGCTACCTTTGCCGGGCGACCTCGGCCGCCCCATCCTCGAGCGGCAGCGCCAGCTCGGCATCGTGCCGGGCCAAGACATCTCGGCCGAGGAGCAGCGTCTAGCGCAGCAGGCGATCGAAGCGCGTGAATCGCGGGTGCTTTTCCGCGTCGAAAATCGAGCTCAAAAGACAGATGTCGGAGAGAGCGTGCAAACTGCTCAGCATCCATTTGAGGCGCTTCCCCAATCCGAAGCAGGACGCGCGTCAGCCTCGGTGGCGGCGGCGGAAGGCGACCAGAACAATCAGCAGCGAAAGCTTGATTTTCTCAGCCAGCGGAGCACTGGCGGGATCTACAATCCGCATGCGCTGCAGACGCCGATCTCGCCATATCAACTGATGGCTGGCAGCGTGATTGCCGCCAGCCTGATCACCGGCATCAATTCCGATTTGCCGGGCCTTGTCGTCGCGCAAGTCACCGAAAATGTGCACGACACGGTCACGGGCAACATATTGCTGATTCCGCAGGGCTCACGTCTTATCGGCGTCTACGACAGCGTCGTCGCGTTCGGGCAAAAGCGAGCGCTGCTGGTCTGGCAGCGCATTCTGCTGCCCGACGGCTCGTCGGCCGAAATCGACAATCTGCCCGCGAGCGACACCGCCGGCTACGCAGGGCTGGAAGACGAAGTCGATTTCCACACTTGGCAGATGATCAAGGGAGTGGCGCTTGCCACATTGCTCGGTGTCGGCACAGAATTCAGCCTCGGCGAAAACGAGAGCGATCTGGTCAAGGCGATCCGGGAATCAGCCCAGCAGAACGCCAGTCGAGCCGGCCAGCGCATCACCGAAAAAAACCTCAATATCCAGCCCACCATCGTCGTCCGCCCAGGTTGGCCACTGCGCGTCATCGTGCACAAGGACATCGTGCTGCGGCCATACGCCAGTTGAGCAGGAGTTATCATGGCTGACCTGAAACTTGGAAAACTTCCGGACCGAACAGCTTCGAAGATCACCATTACCGTCAGCGCGGAGCTGAGCCAAACACTCAAGGAGTATGCTGCACTTTACCGTCAGACCTATGGTCAGTCTGAAACCGTGGCAGAACTCATCCCTTTCATGCTGGCGGCGTTTCTGGAAGGCGACCGAGCCTTTGCCAAGGCCAGAAAGGAACGTCTGCCGACGGAGCTTGCCGGAAAATCGTGACTCCTCCGCTAGGGCAGCTGGAACATTGCCTAGCTGTCGCGACCTACCTGCTCCTCGCGAAGCATAGGATCAAACACCTTGGAATGCAGGTATGCGCAAGAGATGATGTGGAAGGAGATACCGCGCAACAGCCTAAGTTTGCATTTTCGATTTGGTCGGCCGTGAACTATCCGCAAGCCATTGATCTGGCCTGTTGATTGAGGCGGATAGCGGCTTTGGAATTGCAGGATT
>NZ_JARTVM010000017.1:0-33876 GCF_029625765.1 Mesorhizobium sp. WSM4983
CCAGCAAGATGCGCAGGGCCAACTGGAGCAAAGACTTCTTCTATGAACTCTTTACTCATATGCGATAGCCCTGCCCTCGAGGGGGAGATGGCCGCGCAGCGGTCAGAGGGGGGCGTCGCGCGTGGAGCGCCAGCGCCGCTTCTCGTCACGCTGGGCGCCGGTATTACATGCGCAACGACCCCCTCTGTCGCCTTTGGCAACATCTCCCGCTCGAGGGGGGAGATTGCGCCGGCCTTCGTCATCGTTGCCGAAGGCATCGGTGATATGCAGGCGCGCGAAGCGCTGCTCGACGGCGCCATGGGGCCGAAGCGCAGGAAGAAGTCGTCCGAGAAACTGCGGCGTGGCCGCCGGCCGTCGGAAGGCCTGGCCTTTGTCGCGCGCGACCCGTCGGGCGCGCTCGTCGGTACGGTTCGGCTGTGGGACGTGACGCTGGGCGAGGGTGGTCCGGCAGCGCTCCTGCTTGGGCCGCTGGCAGTCGAGCCGGGCCTGAGGAGCGGCGGCATCGGCTCGGCGCTGATGCGGCACGCGATCGCCGAGGCTGCGCGGCTCGGTCACGGCGCGATCCTGCTCGTCGGCGATGCGCCCTATTACGGGCGGTTCGGTTTTTCGGCCGACCGCACCGGCTCGCTCGCCATGCCTGGGCCCTATGAGCGGCACCGCCTGCTG
Organism: Mesorhizobium sp. WSM4983; assembly: GCF_029625765.1. Lineage (NCBI taxonomy): Bacteria > Pseudomonadati > Pseudomonadota > Alphaproteobacteria > Hyphomicrobiales > Phyllobacteriaceae > Mesorhizobium > Mesorhizobium sp. WSM4983. The sequence goes on from NZ_JARTVM010000017.1 coordinate 667, forward strand.
GCGCTCGAGCTGAAGGAGGGCTCGCTCGACGGGGCCGCGGGCACGATCAAGGCAGCCGGCCGCAAGGTCAAGGCGCTGGATTTCGTCGCCTGACTGTCGGAGGCATACCAATGCGGCGGCGCGCGTTCAAAAACGCGGCGCCGCATCGCTCTTCTAAAATAGTTGGCTGCCGGTCAGCCGAGCAACTGGCTGAGCGCCATGGCGACCGTCATGTCGCCCTCGACCTTCAGCTTGCCGGCCATGAAGGCCATGGTCGGGTTGAGGTCGCCGGCGATCAGCGAATCGAGATCGTCGAGCGAGAGCTTGATCGTGCAGTCGGTCGGGGCATCGGCGGTCGAAACGGTCGCGCCGTCGATCACGATGACGCCGTCGCTGCCGGTGTCGAACTTGACCGAATGCTCGAAGCCGGCGCTTGCCACCTGCGACCTGATCTTGTCGGCAATCTCCTGAACGCCCATGGCGGTTCTCCTCGTTTGGTTGCGTTTGACGCGCACCGGCCTTGGCCGCTGGGCGAAGCGCCGCGTCGCGCGGCAGCGCGGCGACAGCCATCGGCGCATATAGCTTCGGGTTGACGTTTACGTCAACGTGGCTGCCATGCGGCATGTCGCATCACCAGACGAGGGTGTGACCCCGCCAGTCGATCGCCGAGAGCGGATCAATGCTCCGGCTGGAACGGCTTGGTCATCGCTTGCGCGGTCTCGCCGGCAGTTTTGCGGCGGCGGATGGCGTTGTCGCGGATTTCGTCCTTGGACAGGAAGTTGACCTGGTCGATCAGCACGTCATGCACCAGCTCGACGCCGACGCGGGCGTTGACGGTATCGCGGATCGCTTTGCGGAAAGCATCGAGATCGATCGTGTCCTTCTTGGTGAAATCGATCTGCGGATTGGAATAGAGGTAGGAATAGACCTGATCGGTGATGATCGCCGGCGCCGGGATCGATAGTTTCTTTATCTGATCCGGCTCCACTGTGTAGACGAGCTTGGTGAGAAAATAGCCGTCGATCTTGGCATCGCGGATGAGCGGCACCGAAATGATGTCGGTCTTGACGTAGTCTAGACCGCCCAGCATCGGCTTCGGCGGCTCACCGACGCCGCGCTCGCCCGCCGCCTGGAAGGAATAAAACACGGCGCCGAGCGTTACGGCGCAGATCCAGAGCGCTGCGGCGAGGAACTTGATCACCGGATCCTACCTTGCTCCGCAGTCATCTCATTCAAGCCCGGGCGTATCCGAATTCGCCTGCCGAGTAGGTGCCGTCGGCATCGGCGCGCTGGATGGCGTTCTTCAACAGCGTGGCGACCTCGTTGACGGCATTGAGATGGGCAAGGATAGCCGCCTCGTTCTTTGCCAGCTTCTGGCGCAGCCGCGCCAGCCCCTCGCGATGCTGCTCGAGGAACTCGATCTCATTGGCGCCCTTCAGCGCGCGGGTCAGTTCGTAGAGATAGCGGCTTTTGCGGGCATTCGAGGCCTTGAGGTCGTAGCTGGTGCCGCTGCGGATACCCGCCGTCTCCTCGTCCACCGCCTCCTCGATCCGGCCGATGATGGCGGCGAGGTTGCCAGGCCGTGCAGCTGCGATCGGTGCTTCCGCGGCGGTGGTTCGTGCAGGCAGGTTGGAAAGGTCCGTTTGGTCGGCCATGTAGGTCCCTAGATCTTGATGTCCGTTTTTATGGTTGTGTCGTCACCGGTCATAGACCGGGCGGCCTTACGCTCGAGCTCGTCGACCAGGGAGGTCGAAAGCCTGGTCTGCTGGTCGATCTCGGCTTTCTCCGGTCCGCCCCCAACGGACCCGACCGGCACCTTGTGTTTGCCGTCCAGATAATGGTCGGCAAGCATCGATCTGGCGATGCCGATCCCGCCATGCGCGGCCATGACATCGGCTACCTTTTCGGCAAGCTGCGATTTCCACATGTCGCCGGCCAGACCCTTGCCGTAAACGCCCTCGGTGTCCTTAGGCATCATGTTCTGGATGAAAGTGGTCAGCACCATCGCCTCGAAGCGCTGGAACTTTTTAGCCGGATTTGCCGCCTCGGCCTTGTCGGCAGCGGCGCGCGAGAGCACCGAGCCCGCCTCGACCGAGGCAGTCTGGTCGATCGAGAAGGTCTCCCCGGCCCCGCCGGCCCGCCTCGCGAGTGCTGCCCGCGCGGCCTCGACGTCGGCCGGCTCCGCCGCACGGGCGACGTCCATCACGATGTCGCTGGGAGGTGAAATCGCCAAGAAAGCACTGCCTTTTGCCGGTTTTTGTCCGTTGCACAATGACGCAACAAGCTTGTGGCAGGCTTGCGGGGATGGCGAGGTGCAGTGCAGCCCGCTCCAAGCGGCGGCGCGCCCGCCGCCAGAGAGTCACCTCATCGATCGATCGTTCGGCCGAACCCCTCCGTAGCTTCGTACAAGCTCAAATCTTATTTTAGCAGGTATTAATATTTTAACGGTGTTGCCCCGCCGCCGACGCAATTCGGGGTTTTGAAAACCACTAATTAACCCCGCCCCCTCATCCTCGAGACCACGCCTTGGAGACGTTGATCGTGAAAAGCGATGTCGTGCTGATCGCATTTCTGCTGTCGGTTGCCAGCCCATTTGCCGCCCAGGCCGGAACGGCGATGCAAACCAAAGGCAAGGCGTTCCCACCGCCGGCCTTCTATTCGTTCTGCAGCCACCAACCCAGCCTCTGCAGCACGGCCGGCGGAACAAAGGTCGTCGCCCTGCGGCCTCAGCTCAGCGCGCAATTGAACGAGATCAACCTTTCGGTCAATTCACGCATTACCGAGGTCAGTGATCGAGCCGTTGTCGGCAAGAACGACGACTGGCGCGTGCCGACCGTGTCCGGCGATTGCGAGGATATCGCGATACTGAAGAAGCTCGAACTGATGAAGCGCGGCTGGCCGGCCTCGGCGCTGCTGTTGACCGTGGCAAGCTATCACGGCGAGGGACACACGGTGCTGACGGTGCGCACCAACGAGGGCGACCTGGTGCTCGACAACCTCACCAGCGCGGTCCGTGATTGGTCCAGCACGCCCTACAACTATTTCGCCCGGCAGGCGCAGGGCAATGGCAGGCGCTGGGAGCGGATCGGGGCGGCCAAGTCGGTCGGCACGACGGCGACCGGCATCTGACAGCCTCGTTCGCCGCGCGCCGGATCCACCGCTCTATCTCCTTGGTTTGACGCAAGTCCGGACGGGAGGCCACGGCGACGTCGCCGAGCCCAACCGTTTCATGCTTTTCCTGATTGCCCTAGTCATGTCCCCGCTTCTGGGCAATGAGGTCCAGCCGCTCGCGGTCTGAGCGTTCGCGCTCGTCGCGGCGGCGAGCGTCCCTATAGGCGCGCTCGACCATGTTGGTCCGCGCGGTCGCGGCGGCGATCAACGTCGCCTCCTCCCGGGCGCTTTCAAGATTCTGTTTTTGTTGGCCGAGCGCGTTCGCAATCCGGCGATGGTAAAGTTCCGGGAACAGGCCGGCCAGCGAGCTGTCAGCGTCGAAATGCCCGATGAGTTCCTTTGCTTCCGATTCGGCCGCCGCGGCCGCGGAGAGGAAGCCGGCATGACGAGTTTCGTGCACCGCCTTCAACTGCTCCTGCACCTTGACCAACTTCTTCAGTCTGTCCTTGCGCGAGGCCATCGCGGCTACCTCGCTAGCGTCAGGTCGACAAAGCCGTCGACGAACAACGACAGCAAGGTGCCGATGGCAAAGTAGAAGATGATCAGCCCGCCGGCGATGACGAAGGGCAGCGAGATGAAATACACCGGGATCTGCGGCGTCAGCTTGTTGACGAAGCCGATCGTCAAATTGACCAGAATGGCGTAGGCGACGAAGGGACTGCCGAGCCGGATGACCAGGAAGAAGGCGTCCGACACCGTGTCGGTGACGTCGACCAGCGCCGCCTGCGGGTTGAAGAATACATTGACCGGAGCAACCGTGTAGGAGGCGACCAGCGCGCGCACGATCTCGTGGTCGAAGTCGAAGACGAAAAGCAGGAGCAGCGCCGAGAACGAGATGATGGCGGAAAGCGCAGCCTGCGGCTCCGGCTCCTCGATCGCCGGGCCGCCTGAGCCGCCATAGCCGATCATCATGGCGATGGCCGAGCCCATGAAGCGCAGCGCTTCCATATACAGCCTGGTCATGGCGCCGATCAGCCCGCCGACCAGAAGCTCGGAAACGATCATCGGCACCAGAACCTGCGGGCGCGGGTCGACATAGGGATAGATGCGGTCCCAGAGGAAGGCGAGTAGGCCGCCGGTGGCGGCGATCGACACAAACAGCCGGACCTGGAGAGGCACGCGGGCGCTCGACAGGCCGGGCATCAGCATGAAACAGGCGCCGATGCGGCAGAAGGCGAGGAAGGCGGCGATGACGACGCCTTGCGAGAGCGCGTTCACGAGATCGTTCCGAGCACCTTGATCTCGACGCCCTTGGCGATCTCGACGTGGCTGAGCACGGGCAGCGTGGTGAACAGCCGCTCGATGATCATGCGCACATAAGGCCGCGCGTCCGGCGCGGTGACCAGCACGAAGCGCTCGCCGGCTTCGAGATGCTTGCGGATCGCCTTGGTGGCGTCCTGGCCGAATTCCTCGAGCTGGCGCGGATCGATGTCGAACTCGCGCACCTCGCCCTTGGCGTCCCGCTTGAGGCTCTGGTGAAAGGCGAGGTCCCATCGGTTGCCGAGGCGCAGCACCTTGAGCATGCCGCCCTCGGAGAGATCGCCGCAGATCTGCTGCGCCATGCGGATGCGGACATGCTCGACGATCTGCTCGGTGCGGCGCACGTGCGGCGCGATCTCGGCGATGGCCTCGATGATCAGGTGCAGGTTGCGGATTGAGACACGCTCGGCAAGCAGAAGCTTCAGCACCGCCTGCAGGCCGGGATAGGAGATGTGCGACGTGCAGATCTCGTCGGCGAGCTTGCGGTATTCGGGGTCCAGCCGCTCGAGGAGCGCCTTCATGTCCTTGTAGGACAGAAGCTGCGGCAGGTTGTTGCGGATCACCTCGGAGAGGTGGGTGAGCAGCACCGACATGTTGTCGGCAAAGGTGTAGTTCTCGCGCTTCAGATCTTCGGCGAAGGTTTCCAGCACCGAATAGGCGCGCATGCCGAAAGCGGGCTCGCGGATTTCCTCACCGGGGATGTCGGGCACGCCGCGGGTGCCAAGCAGCACCATGATTTCGCCGACGCGCATCTGGTATTCGGCAACGACGGTGCCGTGGACCTTGATCTGATAGCTCTTCGGCGGGATGGCGAAGTCGTCGGCGACGCGCACCTCCGGCACCACGAACCCATATTGCTGGGCGAATTTCTTGCGCATCTTCGACATGCGGAACACCAGCTCCTGATGTGCGACCAGCAGCCTGGTCGAGAGCTGCTTGCCGATCAGCAGCTCGATCTCGGCAGTCGCAAGCGAGGCCTTGACCGAATTCTTCTCCTCCTCGACCTTGTCGGCCTTCTCCTTGTTCTTCTGCGCTTCGGCTGCCGCCAGCGCGCGGTTGTGGCGTAGCGGGATGACGTAGCCGAGGCCGGCCATGGCGCCGGCAAGGGCAAAGAACGGGAATAGCGGCAGACCGGGCATAAGGCCGAGGATGACGAGCAGCGAGGCCGCGACATAGAGCGCGCGCGGATGCGCGCCGAGCTGGCCGAACACCGCCTGATTGGCGGAGCCCCGCGTGCCGCCCTTGGAGACGAGCATGCCGGCGGCGAGCGAGACGATGAGGGCCGGGATCTGGGTGACGAGGCCGTCGCCGACCGACAGCTTGATGAAGACGTCGGCCGCCTGGCCGAGGCCCATGCCGTGGCGCAGATAGCCGATGGCGATGCCGCCGACGATGTTGATGGCGGTGATGATGAGGCCGGCGATGGCGTCGCCGCGCACGAATTTCGACGCGCCGTCCATCGAGCCGAAGAAGGAGGATTCTTCTTCCAATTCGCGGCGGCGAAGCTGCGCCGTCTTCTCGTCGATCATTCCGGCGGAAAGGTCGGCGTCGATCGACATCTGCTTGCCGGGGATGGCGTCGAGGGTGAAGCGCGCACCGACTTCGGCGATGCGGGTGGCGCCCTTGGTGATGACGATGAAGTTCACCACGATCAGGATCATGAAGACGATGAGGCCGATGACGAAGTCGCTCGACATCACCAGCTTCGAGAAACCCGAGATGACGTAACCGGCGGCATGCGTACCCTCATTGCCATGCGACAGGATCATGCGCGTGGTGGCGATGTTGAGCGAGAGCCTGAGCATCGTGGCGATGAGCAGCACGGTCGGGAAGGAGGAGAAATCCAGCGGCCGCTGGATCCAGAGCGCCACCATCAGGATCAGCACCGAGAGCGCGATCGAGAAGGCAAGGCCGATGTCGATAAGAAAGGCCGGGATCGGCAGGAACAGCACCGCCAGGATGACGACGATGCCGAGCGCGAAGAAAACGTCGCGGCCGTTCTTGGCCGCCAGGCCGGACGGGATTGTTTCGCTGATCGCCATATCGTCCTCGAATCCAGACTTGCCCAGCGCAAAGGCAGGCTCCCGACCTTAACCGGTCAAGCTTGCGCGAAGGTGGGAGAGGGGCTACGGGATTTGAGCCGGCTGGCGAAAGGAAAGGCGCATGCTCCTCATCATCGGCACGATTCGGCTGCCACCCGACAGGCTCGAGCAGGCAAGGCCGGCGATGGGACGAATGATTTCAGCGAGTCGCGCCGAAGCCGGCTGCCTCGCATATTCCTATGCGCAGGATGTTCTCGATCCCGGCCTGATCCATGTCTCGGAAGCCTGGCGGGATCGTGCGGCGCTCGAGGCGCATTTCAAGTCAGCGCATATAGCCGAATGGCGCGCGAGCTGGGCGGAACTCGGCATTGGGGATCGGAAGCTGGCGCTCTATGAAGCGGGCGAGGGTACTGCGATCTAACCGGCCGTGTCCGCGATCGAGACGGCGACCAGCCAGCGCCGGACGGCGCGCTCTTCGTTGGCCGAAAGTGCGGCGGTCAGCTCGCGTTCAAGCCGCTGCACCCGCTCGCGACATTTCTTCAGCAAGGCACGGCCGCTGTCGCTAAGATCAAGGTGCTGGATGCGCCCGTGCACCGCATGCGGCCTGCGGACCACGGAACCGGCCTTTTCCAGATTGCCGACGATCACGCTCACCGTCTGCGGCGTCAGCACCGTGAGCCGGGCGAGGTCGGCATTGGAGATGCCTGGATAGGCCGACAGCATGGTCAGCGTCGCGAATTGCGGCTGCGTGACGCCGAACTCATCCAGCGCCCGCTCGACCCGCAGCCTGTAGGCGCCGGCGGCCTGGCGCAGCAGGTAGCCGAGATAACCTTCCTCGCCGCGCTTGCCTTTGCCAGGGGCCGGAATTCCGGTTTCTGCTTGCGCATGATGTAAGAGCTCTTATGTGTTGTTCGAACTCTCATATTACGCAAGATGGAATGGAAGACGATGGGCTATCGCATCTTTCTTGCTGGTGGTTCCGGCGCGATCGGCCGCCGCCTGATCCCGCAACTGGTCGCTGCCGGCCATCAGGTAGCTGCGACAACGCGCCGGGCCGAGAAGGCCGAGGAGCTCCGCGCGATCGGGGCCAGCCCGGTGGTGATCGATGTCTTCGATGCCGGCGGCCTGCTTGCGGCGGTCGCCGAGGTGAAGCCGGAGGTCGTGATCCATCAGCTTACCGATATGCCGGCCGGACTGGATCCCAACAAGATGGGCGAGGCCATCATCGGAAACGCGCGCGTCCGCGACGAGGGGACCCGCAATCTGTCGAGGCCGCGACGTCGGCCGGCGCCCGTCGCCTGATCGCGCAGAGCATCGCCTGGGCCTATGCGCCCGGACCCGAGCCGCATGCCGAAACCGATCCGCTCGACAGCGGCGCCGAAGGCGGCCGCGGCATCAGCGTCGGCGGCGTAATCGCGCTCGAACGGCAGGTTCTCGAGGAGCCCATGACGGGCATCGTGCTGCGCTATGGGCATCTCTACGGGCCTGGTACCGGAGCTGAGATTGCGGCCGATCCGGCCGTGCATGTCGATGCCGCTGCTTATGCGGCGCTGCTTGCCGTCGAGCGCGGCGCGCCGGGCGCCTTCAACATCGCCGAGCCGAACGGCCATGTCGCGACCGACAAGGCCGTCAGCGAACTCGGCTGGCGGCCCGACTTCCGTCTGGCTGTGTGAGGCAGACGGAGGAATTGCCGCCAAAGGACAGACCTGGTTCGAGCCGCCGGGCACGGTGCATCGTTCGCGGAGAAGGCGAGCGCAACGGAGCCGGCGGAGCTGCTGGCGACCCTCGTCGCGAGGGACGATTGCGGGCCGCTGACCATCTTCGATCAGTGACATTCTCCCGTTCTCGCAGCGAGGGTAGCCGGCCCAACCGTCGCTAATCGACGCAACGCCAAAATGGCGCCACAAGCGGTCGGCATTGCGGTTGCCACTCCATGCCGTCGGGCGTATCAGGCGCGGCAGCATCCATCCTCCGCATACCGGCGAGCCGCTCCGTTGCCTGCCATAAACGAACCGCAAGTCTACGCCCGCCGGCTTCGGGCGGTGCTGATCAATTCCATTCCCGTGCTCGAGGCGCGCGGCATCGTCATTGTGCTAATGGCGGGGATTGTCGGCATGATCGCGGGCGCCCTGGTCACCGGCATGAGCGCGCTGGTGCAAGCCATGCACTTCCTGCTCTTTGACGTGCAGCCGGGCGGGCGCCTTTCGGCGATGTTTTCGCTGGCCAGTCCGGTGCAGGCGATGTTTCCGGCGATCGGGGGACTGCTGCTCGGCCTTTCGGTGATCTGGCTGAGAAGGCGGAAGTTCAGAACGCCTGTCGACCCGATCGAAGCCAACGCGCTCTACGGTGGGCGCATGTCGCTCACCGATACGTTCATCATTGTCGGCCAGACCATGATCTCCAGCGGCTTCGGCGCCTCGGTCGGTCTGGAAGCCGGTTATACGCAGGTTGGTTCCGGCATCGCCTCGCGGCTGGCGCGCGCCTTCCGGCTGCGCCGCAACGACGTGCGCATCCTGGTCGGCTGCGGCGCCGCCGGCGCGATCGCTGCCGCCTTCGACGCGCCGTTGACGGGTGCCTTCTACGGCTTCGAACTAGTCATCGGAATCTACTCGGTGGCCAATGTGGCGCCGGTCATGACGGCGGCGATCGCCGCCTCGCTGACGGCTGAGATGTTCGGCGGCGTGCCGTTTCCGCTCGAACTTTCCGGCCTGCCGACGCTGACCGCCAGCCAGTATGTGCCGTTCCTGCTGCTGGGACTGCTCGGTGGGGCGGCGTCCATCGCAATCATGCATCTGGTAAGCCTTATCGAGCGCGTCTTTGTGCGGCTGGCGATCGACGCTTCCGTCAGACCTTTCATCGGCGGCATCGTTGTCGGGCTGCTCGGGCTGGTCACGCCGCAGGTGCTGTCCAGCGGACACGGCGCGCTCCACCGCGAGTTCGCCATGAACTACGCGCTTCCCGTGGTGGCCAGCGTCTTCGTGCTGAAGCTTGCTGCCTCGGCGATCTCGCTCGGCTCCGGTTTCCGCGGCGGTCTGTTCTTCGCCTCGCTGTTTCTGGGGGCGCTGCTCGGCAAGGTCTTTGCCGGCGTCATGGTGATGGCCGCGCCCTCAACCGCGCTCGATCCGGCGGTCGCCGCCGTCGTCGGCATGACCTCGCTTGCCGTCGGTGTCGTCGGCGGCCCGCTGACCATGACTTTTCTCGCGCTGGAATCGACGCGGGACCTGGCGCTCACCGGCGTGGTGCTGGCAGCGTCAATCATGTCGGCCATCCTGGTGCGCGAGACCTTCGGCTACTCCTTCTCGACCTGGCGCTTCCATCTGCGCGGCGAGACGATCCGCAGCGCCCACGACGTCGGCTGGATGCGCAGCCTCAATGTCGGGTCGATGATGCGCAAGGACGTCCGCACCATCGATGCTTCGATTACCTTGGCCGAGTTCCGCAAGGAGATCCCGCTCGGCTCGGCGCAGCGCGTCATCGCCGTCGAAGGGGGCCGGCACTATGTCGGCGTGCTGCTCGTGGCCGAACTGCACAGTGACCTCTCAGACGGCGAGACTCCGGTGCAGGCGCTCGCGCAGTTCAAGGATGCGGTGCTGGTGCCGTCGATGAACGTTCAGTCCGCCGCGGAGACCTTTCAGCGCGCCGGTGCTGAAGAGCTAGCGGTCGTTGAGGATTTCGACGACCGCATCGTGCTTGGCCTGCTCACTGAAAGCCATCTGATGCGGCGCTACGCCGAGGAGCTGGACAAGGCGCGGAGGGATCTTTCCGGCGAAGGCTGAGCCCTGATTTAATCGGCGGTCTTGCGGCCCTGCTTGGCGACTTTCCGCAGCATGGATGGGCCCAAGCGAAGAGACTCGGCTCGAGTTTTTCCATCTGTTTTGGCGCCACCCTGCGTTGCGACGAGATAGTTGGTCATCAACCTTGCCTCAACAGGCTCCGACATAAAGAACCCTTGTGCGCCGTGACAGTGTTCGTGGATCAGGAAGTCGAGTTGGGCTTCGTTCTCCACCCCTTCCGCAACAACGGTCAGGCCTAGCGAATTGGCCAGCGCGATGATGCCTCGGACCACGTTCTGTTTCTTCGTGGAGGAAGCCAGATCGCTGAGGAACGAGCGATCGATCTTTAATTGGTTCAAGTCGAAATCGGCAAGGTATCCGAAGCTCGCATAACCTGACCCAAAATCGTCGAGTGCCAGGCTCACTCCGAGGTTTCTAATCTTGCCGATACTCTCCAGGGCATTGCGGCTGTTCTGGATGAATATCCCTTCAGTGATCTCCAACTGCAGACGCGATGGAAGCAACCCCGTTTGCCGCAGCGTCTCGGTGAGATGCGTCAGATAGGCATCGGTCTGGAGGCTTCTTCCGGAGACGTTGACCGAGCAGATGAACTCTTCGGTGGAAATAGGCATCCATCGGGCGGCTTGCTCGCAAGCCTTGCCCAGAACTATCTTGTCGAGTTCCAGTATCAGCTCACTTCGTTCCGCGATCGGAATGAACGATGCCGGCGCACGAACCGCTCCCGAGACCGGGTCGTGCCAGCGGACCAGCGCCTCGGCCCCGATCATGCGGCCGGTCGCCAGCTCGAACTGGGATTGCCAGACCAGGAAGAACTCGTCGCAATTGAGGGCCCGCTTGATGGCCGCTTCTTCACCGAGCTGCATGTCGATCTGACTGAGGATCGCGGGCGAAAACGTCACGAAACCGGACCGCCCTTCGGCCTTTGCCGTGTAGAGAGCGCTATCGGCACTGTGCAGCAACGTGGAAATGTCGGAACCGTGCTGAGGGAAACATGCCATGCCGATGCTGGCGCCAATGCGCACCTGATGGCCCTCCAACTCTGCGAACCTGTTCAGCCGTTCGCGCAGACGTTGCCCCAAATCGTCATGATCATTCCGATCGGCAATAGCCATGATGGCGAATTCGTCTCCGCCCAATCGCACGGCGGCTACGTCGCCGGGCCGCTCGACCGACTGAAGGACCTCGGCAACCGCCTTCAGCAGCAGATCGCCGACGTGATGGCCGAAGGTGTCGTTCACGCTCTTGAAATGGTCGAGATCGATCAGGAGCAGCTGAAGCTGCTTACCGGTCTCCCTCGCCCGGTCCAGCATGGCGTCCCTGTTGGCTGCCATCCAGGCACGATTCTTCAGTCCGGTGGTCGCGTCGCGCCAGGCGAGAAATTCCAGCTTCTTTATCGTTTCCCGGCGCCCGATGAACAGAACCGCCGTCCCGATTGCCAGCAGCGACAGGATCGTCAGAGCAAAGGCTATCTGATAGTTGAACCGATTCAGGCTGACTTCCGACGCATAGAGATCGGCGTTAACGCCCTCGCCGTATTTGTAGTACTCGTCGTTCATCCGGCCGACGATCTGCTCCAGTTCCAGACCCAGTTCCTTCAAGCGCTGCTGATCGAACGGGAGCCCCGCCGCGATCACGGCGTCGAGCCGCGTTACCGCGTCGTTCACGCGCGGCACGATGCCTGCATATGCGGGAATTGCGCTGATCGTTTCGCCGCCGTCGACCCGCTTGAAGCGGATGTAAACCAGGTCGTTTGCAGCGGCCAGATGATCTAGGCTCGCCTGAGAGTTGGGCGCGACCTCAGCAAGCGAGATCATATCCCCCAGGTGGGTCACGTCGCGTATGGCAATATGGAATTCGCGGATGGCGAAGAACCCGAACCGGGGCAGCGAAGACTCGATCTTGCTGATACTGACAAACAGCATGACGATGAGGATCGCGGAACCGACCGCCGCCAGCCCTATGGCACTGCCATAGGTAAGCGGAATGCGCCAGCCTCTCAGTCGAGATCCCACCATGGAGGCCTACCAGCCGGTCAGTTGTCGGACTCGATCGTCTTGATCAGCCAAATCCATCGCGGTTTGCGGATCGGCGTGTCGAAGGCGGGGAAATCCTTGAGAGGATAGACCAAGCGGGTCGGACCTTGTGTTCGTCGGGTGAGCAACTCCCCGTCCTGGCGCGTCGCAAGAAGCAGAGGACCTTCCGTCCAATCCTCGTGCGGAATCACCTGCACGTAATCGTCCGCGGCCCTTAGAGTGACGGAATCCCTATCTGCCAATCCCAGGGACTTAAGCACGTCTCGGAACAGGACGCCTTCAAACGTCAATTGCCCTTGCTCGAAAGGACTTGTGGTGATGACTTTGTAGAGGCCGAGCTTTTCCAACTGCCTCAGTGTGACCGGGATCTGCTTGCCGTCCTTCTGAACGGTGAAAGCTACGGAGTCCGGCGGCTCCGGATAGCTGGCCGGTTCCAACGCCCGTGCAGTCAGAGTGCCGATCGCCAAGACAGCCAGCATCAGCAGGCTGCGCACGAGCATCAACGGTCCTTTTCTTAGCCAGGATGACATATCGCAATCCCTTCCCGCTCAGCAGATCGACAATGGTCCTTGCTGTACGACATCTTGCCGGCCGACATTCGATACTGCCGTTGAATGCTTAATTTTTTGATCGGCTTCCGTTCCCCGCCATGGGACCGTGGAAATGGCATCCGCCCCCTATTGCCAGCTGTACAGTGGTACTGTACAAGGTGTTAAGTGGAGGAAAACGGGATGCGCGAGGCTTCGGAGGACGGCCAGGCTCCGGCGACGAACGGTGCCGGCACGGCTGCAGCTCATGCGCAGCAGGTGCTGGGCGTGCGGCTCAAGGCCCTGCGCCTCGCTCGCCGCCTGTCATTGCGCGACCTCGCGGAAGCGACCGGGACGAGCGCCAGCTTCATCAGCCAGCTTGAACGCGGGCTGACCGGCGCCAGTACTGCCTCGCTCAACCAGATGGCTTCGGCGTTGGGCGTGAGCGTCGCGATGCTGTTCGAGGAAAGCGCGACACAGAACCATGGCGTGCTCCGGCGCAGCGAGCGGCCAAGTCTTCCGCCCAGCAACGGCTGCCGTAAGATGCTGCTTTCCCGCCCGCCGCTGAGCGACATGGAGGTCTATGTCGGCGAGTTCGATATCGGCGGCTCGACCGGCTCCGCGCTTTACACGCATGGCGACGCGCAGGAGATGCTGATCGTCCTTCGCGGTGTCGTCGAGGTCTCTCTTGGCGACGCCCGCCACGTCCTCGAAGAAGGCGACAGCATCGAATACGCGACATCGACACCACATCGCAGCGAGAACATCGGCAGTGGTCGGGCCGAGGTGATGTGGATCATCGCACCGCCGACCTCGGCACGCGCCGAGCTCGATCAATACAAGCCCTGGAAACCGCTCGCGGCCAGGTAGTCCGATTAAACGCGGGCATAATGGGAGAGTCAGAGTTATGTTGAAGTCGAAACTTGCAGGTCTTGGCGCCGTGCTGGCGCTCGGAATGCTGACAACCACCGCCTTCGCACAGGAAAAGCCTGTCGCGGGCGAGGTGAAGGAAGGCTCGCTCAAGGGCAAGACCCTGACCTTCGTCTCCTATGGCGGCATCTATCAGGATGGCCAGGTGGCGGCGCTGAAGGAGTTCGTCGAGAAGTCCGGCGTCAAGCTGCTCAATGACGGGCCGACCGAGATCGCCAAGCTGCAGGCCCAGGTCGAATCCGGCAACGTCACCTGGGACGTGGTCGATACCGGCGATCTGCCGCCTTACGTCCATTGCGGAAAGCTGTTCCAGAAGCTCGATCTCTCGAAGCTCGACGTCTCGAAGATACCCGAAGGACAGGTCGGCGAGTGCTCGGTTCCGGCGATGAACTACGGCGTCGTGCTGATGTACAATAAGGAGAAGTACAAAGATAACCCGCCCAAGAACTGGGCTGACTTCTTCGACACCGAAAAGTTCCCCGGCGTGCGCGCCCTGGACGGATCCGGCGATCCGACCGGTGGCCTGCTCGAACAGGCCTTCAAGGTGGCGGGCGGCGATCCGAAGGCGATGACCGCTGCCGATATCGACAAGGCCCTCGACGTGATTCGCAAGCTCGGCCCGGACACGATCTACTGGAAGACGGGCGCTGAATCGCAGCAGCTCGCGGAGTCCGGTGAAGCCGACATGCTGATGATGTGGACCGGCCGCGCCATGACGGCGGTCAAGAATGGTGCCAAATACGCGCCCGCCTGGCAGGACTGGCTGGTGGTGATGGACCAGATGACGATCCCCGTCGGTGTCAAGGATACGGATGCCGCCTATGCGCTGCTGAATGCCTATCTCGGCAAGCAGGCGCAGGAGATTCTCACGCAGCAGACCTCCTACACGCCGATCAACAACGATGCGAAGCCGAAGGTTGACGAGTCGGTCGCAGCTTTCCTGACCAACACGCCCGAGCGCCAGAAGCAAGGCTACAAGCAGAACATCAAGTTCTGGGTCGAGAACTTCCCGGTCGCGCAGGAGAAGTGGTCCGCGCTGATGGCCGGCAACTGAGCTGACGGAGGCAAGATCCGTGAGCGCGCTCGAACCGACGATCCAGACTGCCGAAAAGCGGGCAGGATGGGCCTGGCGACCGTTCGCGCTCACGCTGCCGGCCATGATCCTGCTCGCCGCGGTGATCGGCTATCCGCTGCTCACCATCGTGCTGCGCAGCCTCTCGGAGCCGGAATGGGGCGTGCAGAACTATGCCTGGTTCTTCGGCGCGCCCGTCAATCTCGCGGTGCTCCAGCGCACCTTCACCATCTCGGCATGGGTCACTCTGGTCTGCGTGGTTTGCGCTTATCCTTATGCTTACCTCATGACCGCGGTCGGTCCGCGCGTGCGGCTCGTCCTGGTGCTTTGCGTACTCATCCCCTTCTGGGTGAGCGGCGTGGTGCGCACACTCTCCTGGGTGATCCTGCTGCAGGATTCCGGCGTCATCAACTCGTTGCTGAGATCAGCCGGCTTCGCGGGCATCCGGCTGATCCGCACCCAGACGGGCGTGGTGATCGGCATGGCGCAGGTGCTTTTGCCCTTCATGATCCTGCCGCTTTATTCGGTGATGAAAGGCATCGACCTCAGGCTGGTGCAGGCGGCGCGAAGCCTTGGCGCCCGGCCGTCCCGCGCTTTCTTCACAGTCTACCTGCCGCTGTCGCTGCCGGGCGTCTATGCCGGCGCGATCATCGTCTTCATCCTGGCGCTGGGCTTCTACATCACGCCGGCACTGCTCGGCGGGCCGCGCTCGACGATGCTGTCGACACTGGTGCAGACCCAGGTGCTCAGCCTGCTGCAATGGGGACGCGGCGGCGCGATGGGCGTGGTGCTGCTGGTCACGACCTTCCTGTTGCTGGCGCTTGCAGCGCCGGTGATGCGGTCGCGGCACCGGGAAGCGGGGCGGCGCTGATGGAAATGAAGCCGCTCACCCGTGTCGTTCTTGGCCTTGTCTGCCTGCTGGTGGCGATCTGGCTGGTGGCGCCGACGCTGGTCGTCGTGCCGATGTCGTTCAACGGCAACAAGTCGCTCTCCTTCCCACCGCAAGGCTTCTCCTGGCAGTGGTACGAGAATTTCGTCACGAATCCAGAATGGTCGACCAGCTTCCTCAATTCCCTGAAGGTCGCCTCGATCGTGGCGGTGCTGGCAACGGTGCTCGGCACGCTGGCCGCCTTCGGCCTCGACCGTATGAAGGCGCGGCCTGCCAATCTGCTGCGGATGCTGATGCTGACGCCGATGGTTGTGCCGGGCGTGGTGCTGGCCATCGGCATCTATGCCGTCTATCTCGATGCGCGACTCGTCGGCACGCTGCCCGGCTTCGTGCTCGCCCACACCATCCTGGCGCTGCCCTTCGTGCTGATCGCCGTGTCGGCCAATCTCGAAGTGTTCGACAGGCGGCTGGAGACGGCTGCGGCGAGCCTCGGCGCCGGCGCGCTCACCACGTTCCGGACGGTGACGCTGCCGCTGATCCTGCCCGGCATCCTGTCGGGCCTGCTGTTCGCCTTCGCGACGTCCTTCGACGAGATCATCGTCTCGCTGTTCATCACCAACCCCTATCTGAAGACGCTGCCGGTGCAGATCTTCTCCTCGATCACGCGCGACGCCGACCCGACCGTCGCTGCCGTCGGTACGATCCTTTTGTGCGCCACGACGATCCTGATCGGCGGCGGCATGCTTCTTCTTGGCCGCGAGCGGAAGGGACGCCTATGAACCCAAGACCGGACAATCGCGGCGCGGCGATCGACCTCGAATTCGTCACCAAGGCCTATGGCGCGTTCAAGGCGCTGGACGGCGTGTCGCTCAGGATCGAGCCCGGCGAGTTCATGACGCTGCTTGGGCCGAGCGGCTCCGGCAAGACGACGACGCTCAATGTGATCGCCGGTTTCACGGATGTGTCGAGCGGCAAGCTGCTGGTCGGAGGACAAAGCGTCGTCGGCGTGCCGGCGCACAAGCGCAACATCGGCGTCGTCTTTCAGCACTACGCATTGTTCCCGCATATGACGGTTGGCCGCAACGTCGCCTATCCGCTGACGCTGCGCGGCGTTGGGCAGGACGATCGGAAGCGGCGCGTGGCCAAGGCGCTCGACATGGTCAAGATGGGCGACTTCGCGCATCGCTATCCGAGCGAATTGTCGGGCGGCCAGCAGCAGCGCGTGGCGCTGGCGCGGGCCATCGTCTTCGACCCGCCGCTGCTCCTCATGGACGAGCCGCTCGGCGCGCTCGACAAGAAGCTGCGCGAATGGCTGCAGCTCGAGATCAAGCGCATCCATCGCGAGCTCGGCACCACCTTCGTCTATGTCACGCACGACCAGGAGGAGGCGCTGGTGCTGTCGGATCGCATCGCCGTATTCAACCGTGGCCGGATCGAGCAGGTGGGCACCGGACGGCAGCTCTATGACGAGCCGGCAACGCTGTTCGTCGGCCGCTTCATCGGCGACTCCACGGTGCTGCGCGGCGAAGCCAGAAGTGACGGCACCGGCACTGCGCTGACCATTGCCGGCGAGACGGTCGCCGCGCCGCGACGGCTTGCCGGAGAAGTCAGCCCGGTGATGCTGCTGCGGCCCGAGAAACTTGCCATTCGCCGGCCGGGGCAAGCCGACGGCAAGAACCGCCTGGCGGGAACGATCGCCGAGGCGATCTATCTTGGCTCGGGATCGAAATACGAAGTGAAGCTCGGCGACGGCTCGACCGCGATCGTGCGGTCGCCGCTGACGGGCGAGAATTTCGCCCTCGGCGAGAACGTGGAACTCTGCTTTGACGGCGCCGACGCCAAGCTTCTGCCCGACGACAGCACGGCAGACACGACGCTCACCTGATCCCTCTCTCCGGTCTCCTGGAAGCCATCCCATGCAAGTCAAGCGCAACGGCGACATCTCGTTCTGGTATGCGGATCTGGGCGCGGTCCCAAGCCCGCGTCCGCCCTTGCCCGGCGACATCGAAGCCGATGTTGCGATCGTCGGCGCCGGCTACACCGGGCTCTGGACCGCCTATTATCTCAAGAAGGCGAAACCCTCGCTTCGCATAGTCTTGCTCGAACGCGAATTCGCCGGCTTCGGTGCCTCGGGGCGCAATGGCGGCTGGCTTTCGGGCGGCTTCGGCTGGTCGCGCGAGAAATACCTCAAGACCTCGACCCGGCAAGCTGTCAGCGCCATGCAGGCAGCGATGGCGGGCTGTGTCGACGAGGTGATCCGGGTGGCGGCGGCCGAAGGCATCGACGCCGACATCCGCCGTGCCGACAATCTGACGGTCGCCACCAATGCCGCACAGCTCCAACGTGTGCGCGAGGCGTGCGAGACGATCCGCTCCTGGGACGCCGACCCCGAGCGCATCGAATTGCTCGACGCTGCAGCCACACGCGCGCGCATCAATATCGCGAATGTCATGGGCAGCTTCGTCATCCACGGCCAGGCGCGGGTGCAGCCGGCCAAGCTGGTGCGCGGGCTGGCGGAAGCGGTCGAGCGGCTCGGCGTGCCGATCTACGAAAAGACGACCGTGACGTCGATCGCCAAGGGCAGGGTGGCCACCGACCGTGGCACGGTGCGGGCGGAAACGATAATTCGCGCGACGGAGGGGTTCACGGCCGGCATTCCCGGGGAAGAGCGGACATGGCTGGCGCTCAACAGCGCGCAGATCGTGACCGAGCCGCTGCCACAAGAACTCTGGCGCGAGATCGGCTGGGACGGGCATGAGCTCCTCGGCAATGCGGCGCACGCCTATTGCTATGCCCAGCGCACGCGCGAGGGCCGTATCACCATGGGCGGACGCGGCGTGCCCTACCGCTATGGCTCGCGCACCGACGTCAACGGTCGGACGCAGCAGGCGACGATCGACCAGCTGCACACGATCCTGACGACGCTGTTGCCGCAGACGGCCGGGTGCCGCATCGACCACGCCTGGTGCGGCGTGCTCGGCGTGCCGCGCGACTGGTGCACGACGGTCGGCCTCGACCCGAGGACGCGCATCGGCTGGGCCGGCGGTTATGTCGGGCTGGGCGTGTCGAGCTCAAACCTTTCGGGGCGCACGCTTGCCGATCTGATCCTCGGCAATGACACGGATCTTACGCGACTGCCCTGGGTCAACCGCAAGGTCAGACCCTGGGAGCCGGAACCGTTCCGCTGGCTCGGCGTCCACTCGATGTACCAGCTCTACCGCATCGCCGACCAACGCGAGGCCGCCGGGCTCAATTACACTTCGAAATTGGCCGCCCTGGCCGACAGCATCACAGGCCACTGAGACGGTTCGGCGTTCGCCGAACCGCTCTAACTCTTTGTTTTCGCGCAATTCCGGACGGAAAACCATTGCACTTTCCTGGAATTGCTTTTGACACTGGAGCCTATCTTGATCGACCTTTCGACCTTCCGCGACCTCGCCACGGCCGATATCGGCGCCTTTTCACCGAAGCCGACCTCGATCGAAGGCGATCAGGTCGAAGCGGTGCGCTCGTTCTTCCAATCGCCGGACGGGACCGTCGATATCGGCATCTGGGAATGCACGCCCGGCCGCTTCACCGCCGACCGCTCGGGTTCATCCGAGATCTGCCACATCATCTCCGGTCGCGTGGAAGTGAGCCGCGCCGACGGCGAGATGCGTGAGCTGGGGCCTGGCGATCTGCTCGTCCTGCCGAAGGGCTGGAAGGGCGAGTGGCTTATTCATGAGACGACGCGCAAGCTCTATATGATCCACAGCGCTGGCTGATCGGAACTAGATATTCCGGGCCAAAAGACGCGGGTTAGTGATCGATCGGCCCCTTGGGCGAGACAAGGGCCGTGCCGGCGGTGGTCGGGCGTTCGATCATGCGGCGCACACGCGGCGGGTTCTCGCCGCTGTGCAGCGCGCGGATGCGCTCGCCGACAACGGCGTCGGCATGGGTGGCACGCCGGTTGTGGCGGATATACTCGACCCAGGTCGGCGTGTGGTAGTGTTCGATCCAGATGCCCGGATTTTCGAGATCGCGGGCGAGCGTCCAGTTGCGGGCGCCGTCGCGGCGGCGGATGCGGCCACGCTCGGCCATGGTTGCGAGGAATTCCGGCACGTCCTCCTCGCGAATGACGTATTCGATCATGATGGCGATCGGGCCGCTGCGCGGCTTCAAATCGAGCGCCAGCATCGGCTCCTTGAACCGGTTGAGCGGATCGAGGTTGAGAGCGGTGTGCTGCGGCAGCGGCAGGATCAGGCCGATGCCGCCACCGACGAGCATGGTGACAGCGGCAACCATCAATGCAGTCTCCGCGCCATGGGCGTCGGCGACGACGCCCCAGATCCAGCTGCCCAGCGCAATGCCGCCGAAGGTTGCTGTCTGGTAGATCGACAGCACGCGCCCGACCACCCAGCGCGGCGTCGACATCTGCACCGTGACGTTGAAATGCGAGAGCGCGATCACCCAGCAGGCACCGCCGATGAGCAGGCCCGCCGACGTCTGCCAGGCATTGTCGCTGACGGCGGCGTTGAAGGCGCAAAGCGCGAAACCGGCGAAGGCGGCGCGCACCATCGTTTCGCTGGAGAGCAATTGTCTGAGCCTCACGCTGATCAGCGCACCGCCGACCGCGCCGATACCGAAGGCGCCAAGCATGATGCCGTAGGTCAGCGCGTCGCCCTTGACGACATCGCGCGCCACCAGGGGCAGCAGCGCCAGCACCGCGCCGGCGCTGAAGCCGAAGGCGAAGCCTCTCGCCAGCACCTTGCCGATGTTCGGCGACATGGCGACATAGCGCAGGCCGGCTCCCATCGCGGCGCCGAGCGATTCCCGCGGCAGGGTCGGCGCGGGCACTTCCGGCTTCCAGCGGAAAAGCACGACGATCAGGCCGATATAGCTGATGGCGTTGGCGGCGAAGGCCGCCGCCGCCCCTGCGGCGGCGACGATGATGCCGCCGATCGCCGGGCCGACGCTGCGCGTGATGTTGAAGCCCATCGAGTTGAGCGCGATCGCCGCCGGCACCTTGGCGCGCGGCACCATGTCGCCAACCGACGCCTGCCATGACGGGCTGTTCAGCGCCGTGCCGCTGTCGATCAGGAAGGTGAAGGCAAGCAGTGTCCACGGCGTCATCCAGCCGAACCAGGTGAATACGGTGAGCAGTGCCGAGACCACCAGCATGAAGCTCTGCGCCACCAGCATGACCTTGCGGCGGTTGAAGCTATCGGCAATGGCGCCGGCAACAAGCGCGAACAGCATGATCGGCAAGGTGGTCGAGGCCTGGACCAGCGCCACCTGGTAGGATGAGGTGGCGATCGTCGTCATCATCCAGGCGGCGCCCACGCCCTGGATCAAGCCGCCGAAATTCGACACAAGGCTCGCCGACCAGACGGCACGGAAGATGCCGTGCCGGAACGGCGCCAACGCCGAGACGCGTTCGCTTTCCGGCTCGTCGTCGATCATGGTCGCTGTCCCGCCTTCATCTTGCTGTCTTGCGCTCGCCCGACGCCATTAACGCGCCGGCGACTCGCCAAAGCATCCCGGTCCAACAACAGGAAGGCAAAGGCGAAAATGCGTCGGCGAAGCTTTAAGCCAAGCATCTTGCCGGTGTGGACCAAACTTTTGCTGGTCCGCGCGGGCGGGATGCCCGCGACCGCAGGTCAGAAGCCGTGCTCGATGCGTTCGAAGATGACGTTGGTGAAGGCCGAGATCTGGCTGCCGATGAACGGGCCGGTCAGCGCCACCACCAGCATGATGGCGACGATCTTGGGCACGAAAGTGAGGGTGATTTCCTGAATCTGGGTCAGCGCCTGGATGAGCGCGATGCCGATGCCGACGGCCATAGCCACGAGCACCACCGGCGCGGAGGCGGTAAGCACCGTCCACACCGCATATTGCACGATATCGAGGGCATCGGCCTCGTTCATGGGCAGACTCTATACAAAACTCTAGGCGGCCGGCTTGATCGATACGCCTGCGCCGACAGGGATCTGGGTGCCGTCCTGCAACACCGCGATCAGGCCGCTGCTGGCGAGCTTCACCGAAGCCACGGTCCCTGTTGTCTTGCCGTCGGCGGCGGTGATCAAACGGCCGATCAGCGCGTCCGCCTGCGACAGCGCCGAGGATTGCATGATCTGGTCGAGCTTGCTGTTGGTCTGCACCGATTGCTCTACCTGCGAGAAAGTCGCGAGCTGGGCGACATATTCCGTCGAGTCCATCGGCTTGGTCGGATCCTGGTTCTTCATCTCGGCGATCAGAAGCTTCAGGAACGACTGGTAGTCGACCGCCGTCTTCGAGGTCTGCTGGCTGGCCTGGGTGGCGCCAACCGGGATCGTCGTTGTCATGTCCACGGCCATCTTTATGCTCCCACAGCCAACGCGCGCGGCGCTTCCGGAATGTCGTCATTGCCGCCAAGCGCTTGGCGCTCGAGCGGATAGAGCGCGCGGATCGCCTTCAGCGCCTCGTAGATATGATCCTCGCCGACCATGCGGTCGATCTGCTTCAGCGCGCTGCAGATTTCCTGGTTTTCGAAGCTTGCGATCAGCATCGGCAGCGAGCGGCGGAACATGTCGCGGGCCTCGGAGGCGCCCGGCGGGTTGATCAGCATGATCTGCACGATGAAATAGAGCTGCCTGAGCGGCGTCGAGGCCTGCTCGGCCTGGATGACGTGGCTTTCGAGCAGGAACTGAACGTCGTTCATCAGCTCGATCGTGACCTTGCGGTCGACCCGGATGACGGCGCCGTTGATGTAGATCTTCTCGTTCGGCTTCAGCGAGATCTTCAGCGTGTTGCTCATTGGATGCCGTCTCGGATGATCTGGGAGACCTCGATCAATCCTTCGAAATTGTTGGTGCGGCCCTGCCGGATGTCTTCCGTTTCGCGAAGCAGCCACAGGCCGATCGAGATCAGATTGGCGCGCAGTTCCTTGGGCAGCGCATTGTCGCTGGAGCCGAGATCCTCGACGAAGGTGGTCCAGATGCGGTTGGTGAAGTGCAGCGCCTCGACCGCCTCCATCGACTCCGGCCCGACGGAAGCAGCCGTGGACAACATGTCGATCGATCGGGTGAGCAATTGCCGCTCCCGGTCCTTGGCGTCGGCGACGGAGTCGGTCTGGATGTCGGCGTAGGAGAATTGATACATCGTCGGAGCTCTGGCGTTCCGGTGAGAGTGTCAGGTGAGATAGTTCAACAGGCTCAGTTGCTGCAGTCGCGCGGTCAAGGCGAAGGACGTTTCGATATGCTGCGTCAGGTCGGCCACGCGGGTGGCGGCCTCCGAGGGATCGACGCCTTCGAGGTCGATGATGTGCTTCTCGAACAGATCGACCTGGGTCTTCATGCGATCGCTGGCGTCGGACACGCGCTTCTGGGCGAGGCCGGCTTCGGACTGCACCTGAACGATGCCGCCGATGGCCTCGCCGACCAGCTTTTGCGCGCGACTGACGATCGTATTCTGCCCGGCCTCGCTGATGTTGCCGGCAAAGAGCGTGCCGACCATGGCGGCTGCCATGGCGAGCTTGCGGATGCCTTGCTCGTTGGCGCTGACCGATGTCTGCGTGGTCTCGTTCAATGAAATGCGGCTGGTGATCTGGTCGTCGGTGGCGTTCGACCAGTTGGCCTGCCAGCCGGAGCCCAGGAACTGCGGCTCGACCGCGGTGGTGATGAAGTCGTCCATCTGGGCGGCGGTGATGTTGGCGGCCGCGGGGTCGTTCTGGGTGAAGCCGAAATAGCTGGTGAAGGCGGCGTCGAACGCCGCCTTGGCGGGCGAGCCGGCGGCGCTGAAGTCGTCGATCGGCTTGACGTCGGTGTTGGTCCCGGCAAACAGGTATTCGCCGTTGACGCTGGTGTTGAGGATGCCCGTCATCTGCTGCAGCGCCGTGGCGCCGGCGGTCTGGGTGATGCTGGTCGAGGAGTCGCCCGATACGGCGCTGGTCAGCGCCGTCAGGAGATCCTGCGCGACATCGGAGAGCTGACCCAGCGAATCCTGTGTCGAAGTCAGACGCGCGGCGACCAGCGAGTTCGAATCGACGATGCCGTTCAACCGGTCGAGATCGCGCTGGAAGGTGACGGCCTGTGTCGTGCGCCCGCCGAGCGCCAGGCCGACATCCGCTACCTTGCCGGTCTGGGATTCGGTGGTCGCCTTGATGAGCTCGGCCTGCATGCGCATCTGCTGATAGCGCAGGGCGTTGGAGATGGCGGCTGAGGAGACGGCTGTCGCTTTCATGGACTATCCCACCGCGCCCAACAAGGCGTCCAGCATGTCGTCGACGGTCTTCATCATGCGCGCCGACGCCTGATAGGTATGCTCGAGGTCGAGAAGCAGGGACATTTCCTGGTCGACATTGACGCCGGTATCGTTCGACAGCGCTTCGGCGGTGCGAGTGGACAGCGCTTCCTTCGCGTCGGCGTTGGTCGACGCCTGCTGGCGCACGCCTTCGAACCAGCCGATGGTGTTGGCCGCGTAATCCGAGACGCCGGAGCTGACCGTGATGCTGGCGGAGGTGTCGAAGGCCATCGGCTGGTCGAGCCTGTTGCCGTAGGCGATCAGCAGGTCAGAATAGGAGGCGCCGCCGCCGGTGTTGGAAACATAGGCCGCGCCGTTGGCGCCGCCGTCGCGCAGCAGCGCCGCGCTGCCGCCGGCGCTCGGGTCAAACGCGGCGTTGACGCTGATCGAGCCGGCGAGGCCGTCGACCAGGGTGCCGGCAGCGGGAATAGCCGGCGCGCCGGACCAGGTGAACAGGCCTGCGGCGTTGGGCTGAGACGGCGCGGTCTCGGCAAATGCCGTGATCAGGCCGCGCGCGATCTCGTCGAGCTGGCTCTGCATGGTCGCGGCAACGCCGTCGCGCAGCTTCAGCATGCCGGCAAGCTTGCCGTCGGCGCTGGTATTGTCGCCGGTGCCTGCAGAAAGCGGCACATTGTCGATATAGATCGTGTTGCCGGGCGTGCCAGCGGTGTAGCCGGCCGAGGGCGTGAAGGTCACCGACCGCGGCACCGTCTCGAACAGCGTCGTGCCGTCCTTGGTGGTGATGACCATGTCGTTGTCGCCGCGCGTGAAGGTCGAGACCGGGACATATTCGGCGATCTTCTTGAGAAGCGCGTCCCGCTGGTCGAGCGCGTCCGACACATCCGTGCCGGAGCGCGTGCCGGCGATGACGGCCTTGTTGGCGTCCTGGAACTGGCTGAGCAGCGAGTTGAGGTCGTCGACGGCGGTGGCGATCTGGCCGTCCGTCTGGGTGCGGAAATCCTGGATCGCCGTGGTGCCGTCGTTCAGCGAGCTCACCACCTGCTTGGCTGCGTCGATGACGCTGGCGCCGAGATTCTGGTTCGACGGCGTGGTGGCGTAGAGCTGCAGCGCCTGCTGCAGATTGCCGATCGCGGTCGACGCAGACGACGCATTGTCGACACCATTAACCGATAGGTCGAGCTGATCCATGCCGCTGTAAAGCGCGCTCTGGCCGCTCCATGCCGACAGCGCGGAAAGGTTCTGCCGGAACAGAAGATCATTGGCGGCGCGCTGTATCTCCACCGATCGCGCGCCGGGCGCCGTGCTGGTGACGACGGCGACGCGACGGGCATAGTCCGGGTTGGACGCGTCGGCCACATTGCGCGACACGACGCTGGTTTGCTTGGATGTGGCCAGGAGCGCCGACTGGGCGATGCTTAATGCGGTGGAAAGCGACATGCGGGTCTTTCACGGGCTGGCGCCCGATGGGGTTATCTCTTCAGGTTGACCAGGACGTCCATCAGGTCGGAACCGGTCTGGAAGACCTTCGAGTTGGCGGTGTAGCTGCGCTGCGCCGCAATCATGTTGGTCAGTTCCTCGGCGATATCGACATTGGAATTTTCGAGCGCGCCCGAGACAACCGAGCCAAGCTTTCCTTCATTGGCAAAGCCGATGCGAACAGCGCCTGAGTCCGCGCTCTGCACATAGACGTTGCCCGGCATCGCGGTGAGGTTGTCGGGGCTCTGAACGTCGGCCAGCGGGATCTTGTAGAGCGGCTTGGTGGAGCCATCCTCGAATTGGGCGTAGATGACGCCGTCCTGACTGATCTGGATCTTTTCGATCGTGCTCGGCGCATTGCCGTTGACGTTGGCGTCGGAGACCGTGAAGCCGGTTCCGAGCTGCGTCAGCTTGGAGAGGTCGAGGTTGAGAGCCGAACCGTTCGGCACCGTGAAGGACACGCCGGTGGTCGCGCCGGTGAGCTTGCCGGTGGTGGTGTCGAAGGTGAGATTGGCCGAACCCAGCGCGCCGCCCGCATAGGGGAACGACGTGCCGGCCGTGGCCTTCGACTGATCGAACACCGAGACCTGCCAGGTGCCGGTGCCGGTGTTGGTGAAATAGACGTCGAGCAACACCTTGTTGCCGAGATTGTCGTAGGCGACCAGCGACGATTTCGACGTGTATTGTGACGAGGTGCTGTTGTCGGTGGGTAGGTTGCCGGCGGTGACAGCGGTGGCGCCAGCCGGCAGGTTGCCGGTGAATGTCCCTTCCGTGCTCGGCGTCGCCGTCATCTCCTGATCGGAAATCTGCACCGGCACGAGGCCTTCGAAGCCGTTGGCGGTGGCGGCCGGATCGCCATTGGCGTAGCTGTAGGCCATCAGCTGGTAGCCGGCGGCGTTGACGAGGCGTCCTTGAGCGTCCGGAACGAAGGCGCCGGCGCGGGTGAGATAGGGCGTTCCGCTCGGGTCCTGCACGACGAAGAAGCCGTCGCCGTTGACGGCTAGGTCGGAGACCGAAGTGGTGTATTGCAGAACACCCTGCGAGCTGACGGCCGAGCGGATCGTCGTCGTGACGCCACCCGAATTATAGGCGCCGCCGGTGCTGGGCATGATCAGCGTCGAGAATTCGGCGGAGGAGCGCTTGTAGCCGGTGGTGTCGGAATTCGCGATGTTGTCGGCCACCGTGGACAAGCGGTTGGCCTGGGCGTTCATACCGGAGACGCCGGTGCGCATCATTCCGTAGAGGCTCATCGATACATCTCCTCGGTGCCTTTCTGAGAGGCTACAAAACTAAGCCTCGTGTCTTGCGCGAGGCTGGCGCGGGATGTGCCGGCGACGACCATCAAAACACTAGCCGGTAGCCGAGGAACCTCTTGGAATCGATCGGGTCGTGGCCGAGCTTCTCACGCAATTTCTTGCGCAGCTTCGAGATGTGGCTCTCCACCACGTTCTCCTCGACCTCCTCGTCGAAGATGCCGTAGATGGCGTTGAACACCTGCGTCTTGGTCACGCGCCGGCCGCGATTGCTGGCCAAATACTCCAGGATGCGCCGCTCGCGACGCGGCAGCGGCAGCGGCTCGCCGTCGATCTCCGGGTCGCGCCCATCCATGAAGATGCGCATCGAGCCGACCTCGGTGTAGGCGGCCTCTTCGCGGGCGCGGCGGCGGATGGCGGTGATGCGGGCGAGGATCTCGCGGATGTGCACGGGCTTGCGGACGACGTCGTCGACGCCGCTCTCGAAGAGCCTGAGCGTGTGTTCCAGCGAGTGCTGTTCACTGAGCGCGATCACCGGCGCCCCGGTGCGGTCGCGGATCTGGCGCGGCGAGATGGCGCCCTCGCGGCAGTCGCCGATAAGGAAAGCCCTGACCGATCTTAAATCCGTGTCGGCGGCAGAGTTCACCCACTCGCCGAACTCGCCTGGCGCGAAGCCGGCGGTGGCGACGCCCTCGCGATCGAAAAGTGAGCTGTAGCCCTCAGTTACGAGCTCGCGCTCATCAACGATCACGATCATCGGCCCACCCTCCGAATCATCTCATTTGCCCCGTGCGGAAAGCGGTATCCGGTGCGGTGAATCCTGAAAAACCGTCATTTCTTGTAGCTATTTTCTTGGGAGTTTTTTTGGGAGCCGTAATAAAGCCGGCCGTGAAGGGTCTATTCGCGGTACTGGATGGAGGGCGATGCCGGCGGCGCTGTGAACCCCATTGCGGCAGACCAAAGGCACAAGGTTTGGCAACTATTGGTTGCAGAACGCGCTGGCGTTCGGCGTCCATTTGCCGAAGCCGGTGGCGACCATGTTGGCGATGACGCGGCAGACATAGACCTTCTGCGCCGGGTCGTTGTCGGGGCCGGCATGATAGCGGGCGACGGCCATCGACCAAGTCATGTGGCGGGCGTGGAGGCTCGCCAGGAAGCGCGCGGCGTAGTCGACGTTCTGGTGCGGGTCTAGCATGTCCTCGACGCTGCGGAACTGCGCGCCATGATAGCGATGATTGATCTGCATGCAGCCGAGATCGATCAGCGTCTTGCCCTCGCGGCGGGCATTCTCGAACGTCGCCAGCGCTTCGCCCCTGCTGCGCGGAAAAACAGCCTTTCCTTCTACATTCAAAGCGTTGGGCTGAAGGCTGCCCTTCTTTCCCGTTTCGGTCAGGCCGACCGCGTAAAGGATACCGGCCGGCACGCCATAGCGATCGGCGGCGCGCAGGATTTCCGGCTCGCAAGGATTGGGCGCGGCTTTGGCGACGGCCGCGGCGAGACTAGATATAGATATCGTCGCCAGCGCGCTCGCGAAGAGGCGAAGCAGCGCGGCCGAATTCCTGTGCGCCATTGCCGTTGTTCCTTCCCGGTTGCCGATCGCCGCCGGCGCTGTTGCCGCCCGAGTTCCCGGGCTGGAACGAAGGCTGTTCGCGGCCCGTGGACATCGGCGGCGCGCCGCTCGCTTCGACGCGACCGGCCGAATGGACCGCTATCGAGGGTTGCATGATGGTGACGCGATCGACGTCGAAACCAAGACTGCGGAGCGACTTGACGATGGCGTCGCTGTCGGCGGTCAGACGGCGGTACGCCTCGTGCGTTTCCGGCTTCATCTCGATCGAAAGCTGCTCTCCGGACAGACGCAGGCTGGCGGTGACCGTGCCGAGGTCAGCCGGGTGGAGCTCGATCTTCAGAACATGTGTCGAAACGGCAACAGAGTTGGTCGCGTGCGAGCTGATCGGGGCGCTCGAGTAGGCCTGCTGAACCCCGATGTCAGAGGCGATCGCCTCAGCCAGCGCCGATACCGTCTGGCCGAAGGCGTTTTGGGCCGGCGCGGGGAAGCTCTGCTGGCTGACCACATCCATGCGCGCGGCGGCAGAGGATGGCTTAGCTTGATTGTTAGATGCGAGGGCTTGCGCCGTTTGCGCGGTCTTCTGGGCGGCCGCCGGACGCCAGCCTTGCGGCGTCGTTGCGTCGGTTGCGGCTCCTTGCGTTCCAGACAGGATGTCGTCCTTGCGGATCGACATGTCCGGGCCCTGACCAGCGCCGGCCGGTTTCTGTCCGAAATCGGGCCCGGGCTTCTCGGTCGCCATCGTCGCGCGACCGGATCGCGGCAATGGCTCGCTGCGTTCGGAAGCGTCGGCCAACATGCGTTTGCCTTGACGGATCGCCAGCTGCGAAGACGCGGCCTGGCCGATCGAGGGCTGGGTTCCTGCCTCTCCCTCGACAGAAGATCCACCGCGCTCGGCATTTGTCGAGGTTGCGAAGTGGCGGATATCGCCCAGCGCCATCAGCAAGGGCAAACCGTCCTGAAGCGGAGCGCTATCTGACGATTGCGCCGCCGCATCGGCATCGTCCGTGGCCTTTGCATGGCCAGCCTCGGCGCCATTCTTCGCGCCCTTTCCGGCCGCTGGCTTCGGCGCGGCAGTCTTGTTCTGGCCATCCTCATCGGGTCGTGGCTTGGGCGAACCGGCGAGGGCGCGCCGCTCCGGCTGCGCATGGGAAGACACAGGTTCGGCGGGATGCTTTGCTTGCCGCGCCGATTTTTCGGCGCCATGCACCATCTCGCCAAAATTCGAGCCGTTTTCCTTGCCGTCGGCAGGATGCTGCCGCGATTGGACGTGGGCGGATGCAAGTCCCGGCGTGGCCTGGCTCACGCTGTTCATTTGGGCGCTGGTCATTTGGGAGCGGCTCCGAGTAGCTGGTCGATCTGGTCGAGCTGGCGGCGCGCTTTGAGCATCGCGGCATCGGTGGGATCGTGCGGATCGAGGCTTGCTGCGGCCGCCGGCGTGGATGCAGGCAGCACGGATGGCGTTTCGGGCTGCGCAGGAGCGGGGGCTTGAGCCTCGGCCGCGGCCTGAGCCGTCGTCGGCGGAGCCGGCGGCGCGGACGTTGCGGCCGGCGCGTCCGCTAGCTTGACCGGGGCCGGCTGCTCGGCCATCGCGCCCTCCACCGGTGGCAACCCTTCGGCGTCGGCCTGGCTCGCAGCCTCGGTTTCAGCGGGTTTCGCGGCATCGCTCTTTGCCGGACCTGCGGCCTCCGTCTCATTCATGGCGGCCGCACGCACGGGAGCGACGACCTCGCCGGCAACGGCTTGTGCCGCATCGAGCAAAGCGCGGTCGCTCTCCGAAAGCTTGCCGCGATCGATCTTGCCGAGCCTCGCGCGCACATCGTCGATCGTGGCCGATGTCACCGTGGAGAGGCTCGAATAGAGCACGGCGCGGGGGTCGTCCTGATTGCCTTTGCCGTTGCGGCCCTGCTCGGCCCGGGCCGAGGCGAAGGCGGAGAGGTCGCTCAGCCCGTCGATCGCGGCGCGGCGCGCGATGCGCAGATAAATCACCTTCTCGCGCTCGGGATCCATCATCGAGGTGATGTCTGCGAGCTTGTGTTGGCTGATCGACATGTGCAGCGCAATCACACCGGAGACGAAGGAATCGGCGAACTGGCTGGCATAGGGGGAATAGAGATAGCCGGCGACATATTGCGTCGAGGCAAGCGCGAAGCGCGCGGCGTCGCCTTGTGTCGCTGCGAGGCCGACCGAGCGGCGAAGCGCTGCCTCCTCGACCAATGTGCCAGGGCTGAGCAGGCGGGCCTCGTCAAGCAGCGTCAGCGCCGTTGCGGGTTCATCGGCCGCAAGCAGCGAGCCCTTGACCAACGCCAGGAAGGCGCCGAGGTCGGCGGGCACGCTCATCGGGTCGATCGGCTTCAGGATTTCGATTGCCGCGGCCGGCCTGCCGTTGAGATAGGCGACGACCCCTTTGGCGATGGCGAGGCTTTGCGGGTCGGTCGCCGCGCGCGAAGCTGCCGCCTCGACTGTGACGGGATTGCCGCCGCTCATGCCATAGACGAGCAGAGCGCGGAAATTCTTCGGGTCCTTGAAATCGCCGGCATCGGCGGCGCGAAGCCTCGCATCGGTCATTTCCAGCAGCTTGGCCTGCATCGGCAGCGCCGCATGATCGCCTCCGGCAATGCGGTCCTGGACCAACTGCAGCGAGCGCACCAGCTGGTAAGGCTGCAGGCCGTCATCCTGTGCAAAAGCGGCAGCGGGCGATCCTGCGGCGAGCAGCAGCAGCCCGACTGCGCGGCCGATGGCGGTCCTGACCCTCATCCGCCGGTCGCCATCAGGATCTCGATGCGGCGGTTGGCGGCGGCCAGCGGATCGGACGCGATCTTGGGCTGGCGGTCGGCGAAGCCCGCGACCTCGGTGATGCGGCTTTCGTCGACGCCGCCGCGCACCAGCATGTAATAGGCGGAGTGGGCGCGGGCGGTGGACAGCCGCCAGTTGTCGTAGGCGCCGCTGCGGAACGGCCGCGCATCGGTATGGCCGCCGATGGTGATGGTGCCCTTCTTCTCGTTGATGATGCGGCCGATCTTCTCCATCGCCAGCACCATCTCGCGGCGCGGCACGGCCGAGCCGATCTCGAACATGCCGAAGTCGAGCTGATCGGTGATCGAGATGACGACGCCCTTGTCGGTTGCCTCGACGGAGACGCCCTCGGCCAGCTTTTCACCGGGCGCAAAGGCCTTGGCCAGTTCCTCCTTGATTTCGGCGGCCCCCTTGAGGGCGGCGCTGCTCGGGACCTTCTTTCCCTTGTCGGAGGCTTCCTCCGGCTCCGCCTTTGCCGGCTCGGCCGTCGCCGCTTCGCCCCCTCCGGCTCCCGGCATCGCAGCATCGGTCGCAGCGGCCGCCGCCTTTTCGGCTTCTGCCTTTTCAGCTTGGGCTTTCTCGCCCTTGATCGCCTTGCCTTCGGCCTTCCCGACTTTCGTGTCGCCGTCCGATCCGGCGACCACCTTGGCACCGGGTTTTTCCGGTGTGGCCAGCGGCTCGAGCGGCGCAT
Organism: Mesorhizobium sp. WSM4983; assembly: GCF_029625765.1. Classification (NCBI taxonomy): domain Bacteria; kingdom Pseudomonadati; phylum Pseudomonadota; class Alphaproteobacteria; order Hyphomicrobiales; family Phyllobacteriaceae; genus Mesorhizobium; species Mesorhizobium sp. WSM4983. Next base: position 32,367 of record NZ_JARTVM010000017.1, read on the forward strand.
CCAACTGCGGCGGTGCCGGCGGAACGGCCTTGACTTTCGGAACATCGGTCTCGGCGACCTTCTCGCCGGGCCTGGCCGGATCGCCTTCGATCCTCCTGCGTTCGGCGCTGGCCTCGGCGCCGGGTGTCGCAACCTGCTGCGACCAGAAGTCCGGCGCGAAAGGATCGCGATAGGATTCGCCGCCGGAAGCGCCGGTCGCCGGACCGGCGTTCTGAGCGCCGCCTTCACCCTTGGCGCTGACATTCTGCATCACGCCGGTATCGGTAGCGATCTCCGACAGCACGGCATAGGGATCGGCAAACAAATGCTCGTCAGAGAGATCGGATTTCTGCGAGGCCTCCTTCGTCTGCCTGCGGTCGGAGGAGCCGGCGCCGCCCTTGCCGTCCTCGCCGGCCTTGCTCGCGCCATCCTGCGGATTGTCGGCGGTGAGGCCAACCTTGCTCGGGCCGTCGCCAAGGTCTTCCAGGCCCTTGCGGCTGGAATTGCGATCGATCAGCTCGACCGGGTTGAAATAGCTGGCGACCGCCGCCTTGGTCTGCTCGTTGGCGGCGTTGATCAGCCACATGACGAGAAAGAAGCACATCATGGCGGTCATGAAGTCGGCAAAGGCGATCTTCCAGACGCCGCCATGATGGCCGTCGTCATGACCGTCGTGGTTCCGCTTGACGATGATGATCTCGTGCCTGGCCTCGCCGTGGTCGATGGCGCTCATGATAGGACCTCCGACAGGGAAGCCGACCATTCGGCGATGCGCGTCTCGAAGACGGTTTCATCGATGGTCACGGTCAGGTCGAAGCCGGCGGCCTCGGTGAAATCGAGATTGGCCGCGCGATCTCCAAGTGACGCCTTCAGCGGCTCGAACAGCGACAGCGGCCCGCGCACGCCGATACGCACCGCCTCACTGTCGGCAATCGCGGCGCTTAGGATACGGGCAAGAGCTTCGATCGAGCGCTTCTGCAGATCATCGCTGACCACGCCGCCGATGATGCGGGCGACGGTGGCGGCGGTGAGCTCGGCCACGCGCGCTTCCATGGCATCGATCCGTGTCGCGACCGCCGCCCCCAGATCGCCGCCGAAGCTTTTGAGGAACGCCTTTGCCGCATCGTCATTGGCCTGGCGTTCGGCCTCGAGGGCCGCCTCGTGGGCGGCCGCGAGCCGCGCCCCGAGTGCTGCTTCCGCATCGGCCACCGCCTCGGCGATCAGCGCGCCGATGTCGGCCTGCGGTGGCGATATGTCTGGCTTGCGCTCGATGTCAGGCGCTGACGGTGCCTGGCCGGCGCGCGGGGCGCGCGAACCGAAATCGGGCAGGAGATCGAAAAGGGCCGCCGAAGCCATGGCTTAACCCGCGGCTTCCGGGGCGGCCGCCCATTTGCGCAGGATCTGGGCGGTGCGTTCCTCGTTGAGGTCGACCATGCGTGCTAGCCGTTCCTGCGGCGCAGGCCTGATCTTCTGGCGCAGGTCGTCGAGCGGAGTGGCGCCCCGCCCGGCCCCCCCCCCCCCCCCGCCCCCC
>NZ_JARTVM010000017.1:33886-45987 GCF_029625765.1 Mesorhizobium sp. WSM4983
GGGGGGGCGCCGGCCGGGGCCCCCGGCAGCGCGCCGACGGCCGTGTCGGCTGCGATTGCGGCCACCGGCGCGTCTGGGGTCGGCAGCGAGCGCTGGACATCGTCGAAGCTCGGGCCGGCGAGGGCCGCGGGCTTGGCCGACGCCGTCAGCGCGGCCGCCATCGGCCGCAGGCCGAAGAAGGCGACCAGGAACACGACGACGATAAAGGCGCCGGCATTGATCAGCGTGCCGGTGTATGTGCCGATCGAGGCGAGGATGCCCGGCTGGTCGATCGGCTCACCGTCCAGCCCGTCGATGAACTCGACCGCCGAGACATCGATGACGTCGCCGCGCTTCTCCTCAAAGCCAGTGGCGGAGGCCACCATCTTCTGGATATCGGCGACGCGCTTGGCAATCTGCTCGGGGGTGGCGTCCTTGCCGAGGATGGTCTTCAGCCGATCCTGGTTGACGACGACGGCGATCGACATCTTGGTCACCGAGTAGCCATTGGAAACGGTGGCGATCTTCTTGGAGTTGATCTCGTAGTTGGTGATCTCCTCCTTGCGGTCGTTCTGCGAGGAGGACTGCGGCCCTTCAGTCGTGGTCGTCTGCGTCTCGGGCAGGTTCTGCTCGACGCTGGTCGGGTTCGAGGCCTGCTTCTGGTTGCTGGCCTCGTTGGTGCGCACCGACTGCACCGAACGCTCGACGCGGGATTCGGGATCGAAGATCGTTTCTTCGGTCTGACGGGTGTCGGTATTGACGTCGGCCTTGACGCTGGCGCGAAAATTGTCGGGGCCGAGATAGGGCGTCAGCGCGCGGCGGATGTTGTCACCGATCTGCGCCTCGACCGTCTGCTCGACGCCGAGCGTGCGGGCAGCACTTGTGTTGGAAGTGTCGTCGCCGGCTGCGAGCAGATTGCCGTTGGAATCGAGCACGGTCACCTTGTCGGCCGACAGGCCGGGAACCGCTGCGGCGACGAGGTGGCGGATCGACTGGGCGCTCTTCTCGGCATCGACGCCGGCATAGCGGATGACCACCGAGGCCGAGGGCTGCTGCTCGTCGCGGCGGAAATTGGCGCGCTCGGACATGACGATGTGTACGCGCGCCGCCTTGACGCCGGCGATCGACTGGATGGTGCGCGCGATCTCGCCTTCCAGCGCACGCACGCGGGTGATCTGCTGCATGAACGAGGTGAGGCCGAGCGAGCCGACATTGTCGAACAGCTCGTAGCCGGCGTTGGCGCTGGTCGGCAGGCCCTTTTCGGCCAGCAGCATGCGCGCCTGCGCGGTGGTGCCGGCCGGCACCAGCACCGATGTTCCGTCGGCGCCGACATCGAAGCCGATGCCGGCCTCGCCCAGCACCAGGCCGATCTGGTTCACGTCGCTGCGGTCGAGCCCGACATAGAGCGTCTCGTAGGCCGGACGGTTGAGATAGACCGAGCCGACGCCGATGACGGCCATGACCAGCGCGGCGATGCCGCCCATGAGAGCGAGACGCCTGACGCCGAAGCCGCGGAGGTTCGCGATGAGGCTCTGGATCTGTTCCGGCACGATTCAACCGCTCCCAGCATGACTTTCCGCCGGAAGACTAGACCGCGAAGCTTGTGCGAGGATGATAGCGCATGCGGCCAGGGGCTATCGAGGCCCGAACGGCCCGGCGGCAGCGGTCCGACGCGCAAGAAAAAGGCCGCGCCCGAGACACGGCCTTGCGATGGAGGGGTTGGCTCAGCGGAAATATCAGCTCTTGAACAAGGCCAGGATCGACTGCGAGTTGCCGTTGGCGATCGACAGCGCCTGGATGCCGAGCTGCTGTTGCACCTGGAGCGCCTGCAGGCGGGTCGATTCCTTGTTCATGTCGGCATCGACGAGGGCACCGACGCCTTTGTCGATCGAATCGGACAGGTTCGACAGGAAGCTCTGCTGGGTGTCGATGCGCGACTTGGCGGCGCCAAGGTAGGCAGCGCCGGTGGAGAGCTTGGCAAGCGCGGTTTCAACGCTGTCGAGCGCGGTGTCGACGGCGGTGTCGGAAACGGCCGCGGCACTCGGATCGAAGAAGGTCGTCGCAAGCAGCCCGCCGACGATGCCGCCCGTGCCGGCGGTGTCAAGAACCTGCGTGTCGGTCGCTGCCACGTCGATGGTGTCGATGGAGACGGTCGTGCCGGTGCGGTTGTACGAAGCCACGACATGCAGGTCCGAGGCGGCCGTTCCGTCATTCTGCAGCAGGTTCGAACCGGCATAGCTGGCATTGGTGACCGACGACCTGATCTGGTCCTGGATGGCCTTGATTTCGGTCGCGATCTTCTGCTGGTTGTCCTGACTGGCGCCACGCGCGGTGACCAGCTTGGCCTTGATCGCGTCGACCTGGTCCTTGATGTCGGTGATGGCGGTGTAAGCTGTGTCGACCTTGCCGGCGCCGAGGCCGAGCGCGTCCTGGACGGCCGAGAGCGCCTTGTTGTCGGACCGCATCGAGGTGGCGATCGACCAGTAGGCGGCGTTGTCGGAAGCGGTGGCGACACGGTAGCCGGTCGAGATGCGGCCCTGCGTCGTCTCAAGCGCCTTGTTGGTGGCGTTGAGGCTCTGCAGCGCGGTGAGCGCGGCGGCGTTGGTCATGATGCTTGCCAAGATACACCCCTTCTCAAAGCAGGCATGCCTCGCGCATGCCGGTCAACTCTCTGGCGGGGGCGGTCATGCCTGTCGACCGTCGGTCGGCCCGTCATAGCGATTGGTTAACCATAGCTAGCGCGTCACAGTTAACGGCGCGTTAAAAGCCAGCCTTGAAACCGCGGTGCGGTAATATTTCTCGAGGGAAGAGGCGCGCCTCGGAGGGGCAGCAGCATCAAAAATGAAAATCGGGCCGCGCGGGTGGCGCGGCCCGACAAAGATGCCTGAAGTTCGCTGGGCGATCAGCCGCGGAAGAGCGACAGGATCTGCTGCGAGTTGCCGTTGGCGATCGACAGCGCCTGGATGCCGAGCTGCTGCTGCACCTGGAGGGCCTGCAGGCGGGTCGATTCCTTGTTCATGTCGGCGTCGACCAGAGCGCCGACGCCCTTGTCGATCGAGTCCGACAGGTTCGACAGGAAGCTCTGCTGGGTATCGATGCGCGACTTTGCGGCACCGAGCGAGGCGGCGCCGGTGGACAGCTTGCCGAGCGCCGTTTCAACGGTGCCGAGCGCGGTGTCGATAGCGGTGTCGGCGACGGCGGCGGAGCTCGGATCGAAGAAGGTCGTCGCAAGCAGACCGCCGACGATGCCGCCGGTGCCCGCCGTGTCGAGGACCTGCGTGTCGGCAGAGGCCACCTTGATGGTGTCGATGGTGACGGTCGAGCCGGTGCGGTTGTACGAAGCAACGATGTTCAGATCGGAAGCAGCCGTGCCGTCGTTCTGCAGCAGGTTCGAGCCGGCGAAGTTGGCGTTGGTGACCGACGACTTGATCTGATCCTGGATGGCCTTGATTTCGGTCGCGATCTTCTGCTGGTCTTCCTGGCTGGCGCCGCGGGCGGTAACCAGCTTGGTCTTGATCAGGTCCACCTGATCCTTGACGTCGTTGATGGCGGTGTAGGCGGTGTCGACCTTGCCGGCGCCGAGGCCGAGCGAGTCCTGAACGGCCGAGAGCGCCTTGTTGTCCGACTTCATCGAGGTGGCGATCGACCAGTAAGCGGCGTTGTCGCTGGCGGTGGCGACACGGTAACCGGTCGAAATGCGGGACTGGGTGGTCTCGAGCTGCTTGTTGGTGTTGTTCAAGCTCTGCAGCGCGGTCAGCGCAGCGGAATTGGTCATGATACTGGACATGATACTCGTACCTTGGTTTTTACACGGATTTTTTTGACATACCGGCTTGTCCGGTATGACGGTGCGGCATCATGCCAATGATCGCTGAGACCCGATCACCCGCCATCTGGAGCGGACTATGCGGGCAACTTCCTACCAAACGGCTAAACTGGACGGTTAATCCAAAATAATTCGCGCGGGCTTTAGCAGGCGAAGCCTTAAGTGTCGTCCTCGAGCCCGGCGGGGCGGTCAGGTAAAGGATCGCACCAGGCTGCCGACCAGAAGGTTCCAGCCGTCGATCAGCACGAAAAACAGGATCTTGAACGGCAGGGAAACCACCGTCGGCGGCAGCATCATCATGCCCATCGCCATGGTCACGGTGGCGACGATGAGATCGATCACCAGGAACGGCAGCACGATCAGAAAACCGATCTCGAAGCCGCGCCTGATTTCCGAGATCATGAAGGCGGGCACCAGAATGCGCAGGTCCACGGTGTCGCGCGAGACAGTCTGGCCGCGCTCGCGGGCGAGATCGGCAAAAAGATCGAAATCCTTGTCGCGCACATTGTGCAGCATGAAGCTGCGGAACGGATCCGAGATCTTCTCGAAGGCCTCGGCCTGGGTGATCTGGTTGTCCATCAGCGGCTTGACGCCGGTGTTCCAAGCCTGGTCGAAGGTCGGCGCCATGACATAGAAGGTCATGAACAGCGACAGCGAGATCAGGATCAGGTTGGCCGGCGTCGACTGCAGGCCGATGCCGGCGCGCAGAATCGAGAAGGCGATGACGAAGCGGGTGAAGCTCGTCACCATGATCAGCAGGCCCGGCGCCACCGAAAGCACGGTGAGCAGCCCGAACATCTGGATGAGATAACCGACCGTGGTGCCGTCGGCCTTGCCTATGCCGCCGAGATCGAGCTGCTGGGCCGCGGCGACAGAGGTGGTGACGACGATGAGCGCCGTGGCGATGAGGAACTTTCTCATTCGAGCAGCATCGTCCTGATGAGAACCTGTTTGACGTGGCCGCCGCTGCGCAGCGCCGCACGCTCGTCGAGATCGGCCTTGAGATGCTGGTAGCCGCTGGCGCCTTCGATCTGATGCATCTTCAGCGTGCGCACGAACGCCAGCAGGTCCTGATGGATCTGCTCGGTCATGTCCTGCGGCTGCGGCGCGTCGTAGAGCACCGATGCCTCCAGCCTTATCCAGACTTCGCTGGGGGCGGCGAGATTGGTGGTGATCGGCGCCAGTTGGACCACCGTCGGTCCGGCGATCTGTTTGCCCACTTCGGCCGACTTCTCCGGGTTGCCGGCGTTCTCAGGTGCGGCAGGAACAGGCGCCGGGGCTTCTCCCTGCTTGAGATAGCCGCCCGAGAACCAGCCCATGCCGACGGCCGCGCCCGTCATGGCCAAGAGCATGGCGAGCTGGACCACAAGGGAAGGTCCCTTCTTGGACTGAGCCTGCTCGACGTTTGCCACGACAGCGATCTCCCCGCCTAGAAAGGAAGAACCTGGTCGAGGATCTGCTGACCGTAGGCCGGCTGCTGGACCTCGCTCACGCGGCCGCGTCCGCCATAGGAGATACGTGCCTCGGCGATGCGCTCGTAGGGGATGGTGTTTTCGGCGCCGATATCGGAGGGACGCACCATGCCAGCGATGGTGAGGACCCGAAGTTCGTAATTGACGCGCACTTCCTGCGAGCCCCTGATCATCAGATTGCCGTTGGGCAGCACTTCGGTGACGACGGCGGCGACATTGAGCTCGAGATTCTCCGAGCGATTGATCTCGCCGTCGGCGTTGGTCTCGGTGCTGGAGCTCAAGCCGGCATCGCCCTTGCCGCTGGTGCTCTTGCCGTCCCAACCGAGCGTCACGTCGTAGCCGAGCTTGCGCGCGGCGGTGCGGCTGCGGTCGTTCTTGTTCTTGAAATTGGCCTTGTCGTTGAGCTTGATGTTGACGGTCAGGATATCGCCCTCGCGCAGCGCCCGCGGATCGGTGAAAAGCCTGCTCTGGCGATCATCCCAAAGCGAGAATTTCTTGACGGGTCTCGCCGGCGGCTCCGGATAGGAGTAGGGGGCAGCGCCGCCATTGCCGATGCCGGAGCCGACCGGCGAGAGCGCAGGCTCCCGGCCGACTTCCTTGAGGTCGGTGCCGCAGCCGGACAGTGCCGCGACCGCGACAAGGACGAGCAATTGCAACTTCATGACGGATCAACCCTTCGCGCCGCGCTGGCCATGATGCCGGTGAGCGTCGCCGCCGCCTTCTGGTCCATTTCGTTGAGGATGACGCCGGCCCTGCGCGCATCGAGCTTCATCAGGATGGCCGCAGCGAGCTCGGTGTTGACCATTGCCAGGCGCTCGGCTGCGGCGTCTGGCTTCATGCCGGCATAGATCTTGACGACGCTCTCTTCGGCGCGCGCCAGGAATACCTCGCGTCGCTTCAGCCACTGCTCGTACTCGGAACGTTTTGTCTCCAGCGCTTTCATGCGCTCGTCGATGCCTGCCTGGAGCTGCTTCAGCTCCTCGGCCTGCAACGCGTAGCGGCGGTCGCGAGCCGCATCGGCGATGTTGGAGCAGAAGCGCTGGATCTCGCTCTCGTCCGGCGCCTTCCCGCGCGCGAGCTCAGCCGGCTGGGCCGGGGCCTGTCCGCCGGGCAGCACCTGGCGGACTTCTTCCGCGCGACCCGGAGTGCCGCCCATAAGCGCAGCGATCGCGACAGCGGCTATCAGCTTCATGGTCGTATGAAGTCTCGGGCGACGATGCGGGTTTGAGGAGAAGAGCTCGATCATCGGCATGCCTATTGGAGAACCAGGTCGGCCTGCAGGGCGCCGGCCGACTTGATGCCTTGCAGGATGGCGATGATGCCATCGGGCTTCACGCCGAGACGGTTGAGACCGGAAACGAGCGTTTCAAGGTCGGGGCCGTCGAGCACGGCGACGCGGGCGTCGGGTCGCGAGGCCTCGATGGCGGTGAAGGGCTCGACCGCCGTCTCGCCCTTGGAGAAGGGCTCCGGCTGAACCACTTTCGGCGCCTCGGTGATGCGCACGGTGAGAGTGCCGTGGCTGATGGCGACGCGCGAGATCTTGACGTTGTTGCCGATGACGATGGTGCCGGTGCGCTCGTCGATGACGACGCGGGCAGGCGCATCCGACTCGACGACCAGGTTTTCGATCTCGGAATAGAAGCGCGCGGCCGATACGTTCTTCGGCCGTCTGATCTGCACGGTGCGGGCATCGCGCTCGGCCGCAACCCGCATGCCGAAGCGCTGCGAGGTGTAGTCGTTGATGGCGTCCGCGATGCGGATGGCGGTTGAGAAATCGGGATTGCGCAATTGCAGCGTCAGCACGCCCTGGTCGTCGAACTCGGCGGGCACCGAGCGCTCGACGATGGCGCCGTTCGGCACGCGGCCGGCGGTGGGCACGCCTTGCGTCAGTTGCTCGGCCTGGCCCTGCGCGGTGAAACCGCCCACGATCACCGAGCCTTGGCCGACGGCGTAGATCTCGCCGTCCGCGGCCTTGAGCGGCGTCATCACCAGCGTGCCGCCGGCAAGCGAGGTGGCATCTCCCATCGAGGAGACGTCGATGTCGATGCGCGCGCCCGACTGGACGAAGGGCGGCATGTTGGCGGTGACGATGACGGCGGCGACATTCTTGGCGCGCGCGCTGCCACCTTCGGTGGCGATGCCGAGGTTCTCCAGCATGGCGCGGATCGACTGTTCGGTGAACGGCGAGTTGCGCAGGCTGTCGCCGGTTCCCGCCAGGCCGATGACCAGGCCGTAGCCGACGAGCTGGTTGTCGCGCGCGCTCTGCAGCTGGGCAATGTCCTTGATGCGCGCGGCGACCTGGCCGGGCGGCAGCGTGCTCGGTCCCGTCGAGACGCGGAACATGCGGGTGGTGGTGGCCGGATCGTATTCCGGGTCGTCGTAGACGCCGCCATTTTTTTGCGCAAGTTCGCGCTTGGCCTTGGACGTGAGCCCATCGGCCAATGCGGGCTGAAGACCGATCGCGGCGCTCAGCAGAAGGGCAAAGACGCGCCTCACGATGCGCCGACCCGAATCGTGCCGTCGGCCATTACTGTGCCGGAAATGATCTTGCCGCTGTCGACATTGCGAATTTTGATGAGGTCGCCGGCGGCGCCCGGCTGCAGCGTGACGCCGGCGGCCGAGATGGTCAGCGCTCCGGCGGTGAAATAGATCTGCACCGAGGCACCCTGCTCGACCAGCCAGGCATCGCGGATCGCGGCCGCCGGAATGTAGCGGCCGGGCACGAGGGTGCGCTTGGCGACCTTGCCCTGAAGTTCCTCGGAGCGCGTCGCCATTCCGTCCGGCTTGTGCTTGCCCGGGACAAGCGTCACCTGCTTCAGCGCCGCAAGTTCGATCGTCTCGCCGGGATAGATGACCCGGTTGGGGATCAGCACGGCTTCGCCGACCGCTTGATTGGCGGCGAGCTGGTTGGCCGACTCCCCGGATCGCAAGGGAGATGGGCCCGTCTCTTGCGCAAGCGCCGGCACGCCGACGACCACCAGCGCAAGGGCCAGCACGGCGCGACGAAAAGCAGGGCAGGAAGCCGGCATGGCCATCGTCGGTTACCTGATGTTCTTTGAGACCACCGAGGCCATGTCGTCGGCGGCCTGGATGACCTTCGAGTTCATTTCATAGGCGCGCTGCGCCGAAATCAGCTCGGTGATTTCCTTGACCGGATCGACGTTGGAGGACTCCAGATAGCCCTGCTCGATGGTGGCAAAGCCCGGATCGCCTGGAACGCCGACATTGGCCGGGCCAGAGGCCGCCGTCTCCTGGAACAGATTGTCGCCGAGCGGCGCCAGGCCCGCCTCATTGGCGAAGTTGGCGATCTGAAGCTGGCCGAGAAGCTGAAGGTCGGTCTGGCCGTCGATACGGGCAAAGACCTGGCCGGTCTTGTTGACGATGACCTCGACCGCGTCGGTCGGCACGGTGATCGCCGGAATGACGGTGGCGCCGTCGGCGGTGACCAGCTGCCCGGTGGCATTGGTGTTGAAGGCACCGGCGCGGGAGTAGAGCGTGCTGCCGTCGGCGCCCTCGATCTGGAACCAGCCGCGGCCGGTCAGCGCCAGGTCGAAGCTGTTGCCCGTGCTGGTCAGCTCGCCCTGTGTATGGACGTTGCGCACGGCCGTCGTCTTGACGCCGAGGCCGATCGAAACGCCCTCGGGCACAAGCGAGGTGTTGGAGCGGTTGGGCACCCCTTGGGTGCGATCGACCTGGTAGAGCAGGTCGGAGAATTCGGCGCGCGCCCGCTTGTAGCCGGTGGTGTTGATGTTGGCGATGTTGTTGGCGATGACTTCCAGATTGGTTTGCTGGGCGTTCATGCCGGTCGCGGCGATGGCAAGGGCTTTCATGACGCGGTCCTAGATACTCATGCGGCTGATTTCGAGATAGGCCGAGACGACCTTGTCGCGGATGGCGATCGTCGTCTGCAGGGCCTGCTGGGCGCTCAGCACCGCATCGGCCACTTGGCGGGTGTCGGCGTCGCCTTTGAGCGCCTGGATCGACATCTGCTCGGCGTTCTGCAGCGTGTTGACGGTCTTGGTCGCAGCCTGGCTGAGAGCCTCCGCAAAGCTGCTGCCGACGCCTTCGCCTGCTTTGGTGCCGACACCGCCCTGAAGCAGGCCCGGCGAGGCGGCCTCCGTGCCGTCGATTGCCGGTTTGAACTGTAGTGCCCCGATACCGCCGATCATTACTGGTTCCTCATCAGGTCGATGGTCATGGAAATCAGATCGCGAGCCTGCTTGATGACCTGCAGGTTGGCCTCATAGGAGCGGTTGGCCTCGCTCATGTCGGCCATTTCGACCAGCACATTGACGTTGGGCATCTTCACGTACCCTTTTGCGTCGGCGGCCTCGTTGCCGGGCTGGAACTCGATCGGGAAGTCCGACGGGTCGCGCGCGATCGAGCTCACCTCGACCAGCGAACCACCGCTCGTCCGGTCGAGCTCGGACTGGAAGCTGATCGTCTTGCGGCGATAGGGATCGGCGCCAGGCGTGTTGCCCGTCGATTGCGCATTGGCGAGGTTCTCCGACACCACGCGCAGACGCTCCGACTGGGCGCCAAGGCCGGATGCCGCGACTTTGAGGGCTGCGGTCAGGGCGTCCATGGTCAGCTCTTCACCACCATCGTCATCATCGAATGGAAGGCTTTGACGATCGCCGTGTTGAGCTCGAAGGAGCGGCGCACTTCGCCGGCCTTCATCAGCTCGTCCTCGAGCACCACCGTGTTCTTCGACGGCATTATCGAGCCCGTGACATCCTCCGGCTTGAGATTGAAGCCGGCATTGGTCCCCTCGGCGCCCAAATGGCCGGTCTGGGTGGCCGCCAGCGTCACCGCAGTCCGGTCGAGGACCTTTTCGAACGGTTCGACGTCGTTTGCCGTGTAGCCCGGCGTGTTGGCATTGGCGATGTTGGATGCGATCGCGGACTGGCGCACGGCCAGCCATTGCGACTGCCGGGTGGCGAGGTCAAAGAGGTTGACGGGTTCCATGGGACTCTCCGGGCGAGTACGCACAAGACTAGGCCGCCAGTCTTGCGCGGACCTTGCGCGGAGCGAGCCCGCGGCCCGTTACGAGACCATCACCTGGAAAGCTGGATCACCTTGTTGGCATCGGTGATGATCACCCACTTGCCACCGCGCTGCTCGATCGCGGCGACGCGGCTGGAGTCCGGCAGGACGGAGCCGCGCTGGACGATCCACAGGCCGGTGTCGTCCTCGATCATCGCGCGGCCATTGGCGACATGCACCATCCTGAATTCCGCCGCGGCCGCAGGGAAGGGCTGGTCGCCAGGCGCCGGCGGGGGTTCGTCCTGCACCGTTCCGGTGGCCAGCAGGTCGATATCGGCGTTGGGAACGTCCTTGGCCGTCAGCGGTCCGCTGCGTTCGGCCGCGACGCCGCCGCCGTCGCGTCCCGAATTGCTGCCGCTGCCGCCGAACTTGATGGTCTGAACGCCGAACTGCTCCTGGTTGAAAAAGATATACCAGGGAAACAGCGCGCAGATCAGGCCGAGCGTGATGCCGAGCGCTGCGACGACGAAATCGCTGCGCCGGTCCGCTTTCCTGTTGGCCAGGCGGGGGAACTGGACCGGCGGCGGCTGCGGCCACTCCACCTTTTTCGGGAACAGGCCGTTGATGAGCGAGTCGCGGCTGGCGTCGGCCTCCTCGGCGGCCTTGGCCTCGTCAATCATCTCACGCAGCATGCGCTCGGTCTGTTGCAGGTCAGTCTCCTTGATCGCCATTCTGCTTCCCCTTGAGATGGCGGGCGAGATCGGTGAACGGATCGGCCGATGCGCGATCCCTCGGCGACTGCGTGAGCGCCTCGTAGATCAGCGGCACCTGGCGCACGGCGATGTCGAGCTCGGCGTCGGCGCCGCCCTGATAGGCGCCGAGCAGACGGATGTCGCGCGTGTCCTCGAAGCGCGCGATCATCGCTTTCAGCCTTGTCACCAGCATGCGCTGCTCCGCGCTCCAGGCCTTGTCGGCGAGACGTGAGATCGACGACAGCGGATTGACCGGCGGGTAGCGTCCCTGCTCGGCGATCGCGCGGTCGAGCACGACGTGGCCATCGAGGATGCCGCGCACCGAATCGGCCACCGGATCGTTGTGGTCGTCGCCGTCGACCAGCACCGAGATGATGGCGGTGATCGAGCCTTTGCCCTCGGCGCCTGGTCCGGCGCGCTCGAGCAGCTTGGGCAGATCGGTGAAGACCGATGCCGGGTAGCCGCGCGCGACCGGGGGCTCCCCGGTGCCGGTCGCCACCTCACGCAGCGCATGGGCAAAGCGGGTGATCGAATCCAGCACCAGGAGCACGCGATGGCCCTGGTCGCGGAAATGCTCGGCCACGCGCATGGCTGTGTCGGGCGCGCGCCGGCGCATCATGGCGCTCTCGTCGCTGGTGGCGACGACCGCGACGGTCTTGGCCATGCTGTCGGCGCCGATGGTGTCCTCGAGGAATTCGCGCACCTCGCGGCCGCGCTCGCCGATCAGCGCCACGACCACCGTGTCGAAGGCCTCGGCGCCGGCGAGCATGGCAAGCAGCGTCGACTTGCCGACGCCGGAGCCGGCGAAGATGCCGAGCCGCTGGCCGAAGCAGAGCGGCGTGAAGATGTCGATCACCCGCACTCCGGTCAGAAAGCCGGTGTCGACCCGCTGCCGCGACATGGCGCCGGGCGTCAATGTGTCGGCGCTGCCGGCGGCATTCGGCCTGACCAGCGGCGGGCCGCCGTCGATGACGCGAGTCAAAGCGTCGATGGCGCGCCCGCGCCAGGAAACATCCGGCGCGACCGCGAGTGGGCCGCGCCGGAAAACGGTGTCGGGGGGGGGGGGGGGGGGGGGGGGGGGGGGGG
>NZ_JARTVM010000018.1:0-36615 GCF_029625765.1 Mesorhizobium sp. WSM4983
AATCCTGCAATTCCAAAGCCGCTATCCGCCTCAATCAACAGGCCAGATCAATGGCTTGCGGATAGTTCACGGCCGACTCACTATTTCTATGCTGAACAGTCTCGCCTGAGTATATGTTTTAGCTAGTCGCTAATTAGACGGAATTCTGCCAGTCTGCATTCCCCCCTGATCTGATGTAGAGCAGCTTCCAAGTGGGAATTAGCCCCCCATCGACCGGATCGGGCGACACGAACATGCGCTGAAGGCTTGGCGGAACGGCTACTGGGACCATGATGCTACTCGAATGCAAGATAGTGTCAGAACGTCCCGGGAAGGCTGCAGGCAGGGGATGTCAGGTCAATCAGCCTATAGATATGATACCGCCCATTCGCTGAGACTTCACGATGGGCATAGGAGGTGGGAATTCTTGCCTTGAGATGGACGCGGCTGTCGGAGCAGGCGAGCACGGCAGCAGCGATGGCCTGAACCTTCGGGCCGCTGACAAAAACGTTCACCACCGCACGCGAGCCGAACCCGTCGAGATACGTCTCGAAAGCATCGAGGTGGGCCATCAGCCCGAAAGCCTGGATGTCGCGAACTTCGCCATCTTCGAGCCGGTGGGTTTCACGTACCTTGGCCACCTGTTGATCGAGCAAAGCATCGATATGCGCATTCTTGTCGCTTCTTGGGACGAGGAGCGAGATCCGTTCCGGACTGACGATATCGATCAATCCGTAGAATACGTCGGCATCTCCTCCGATCCCCACGAGCAGGACTTTCTCTTCGCCCATTCCTCCGCTGCCTTGAAGATGAGGGACGGTGACGTATCGGTCCAAGCCGCTGGAAAAATCCTCTTTGCCGATCGCGTTCCCGTAGATACCTTCGGCGTACCCGAATTCGAGAGACTGAATCGACATTTTCTTGAATGCCACCGCAATCAGCCATTGGATGTAGATTCGCGGCATCGTCGAGCACTCGACGAAAACCTTCCGCAGGCTTCCTTCGTATGAGCCACATGAAGCGGCCATCTGAGTGAGCAGGTGATCGAGGAGATTGATGTTCTTCTGATACTCGATGGAAGGCTCGAGGGTGATCACAGTCACTTCGACGCCCCATCGGGTACCCATAGCGATGAGCTTTCGCCGGTTTTCTTCGACGGCTGGGACGTTCGCTTCCTTCAGAGCAAAGTCCAGAACCACGATCTTGCCGACCTTCAGGTCAAGATGGTTTTCGAACGCGGCGAAACGCGTTTCCCATCCAAGCGCGACGATCGCGATATCTGCCTCCATCGTTTCGCAGGTACCTGCATCTCTCGCCTTCTCGGTGACGGCCAGATGGCCGAAGACTCGATACTCGACAGTTGAAGCGGTCATTCGAGATCGCTCTCGAAAAGCGAGTGCTGGAATTCGGTCTTGAGTGCGGGCCGCGCGACGAGCTCCTTAAACACCGAGTCGGCCCAGTCTTCTGGGAGCCGATGCCTGGTAAAAAGCAGGTCGACCATCCGCGCCGCAGGGATTGTGTTGATTTCGTACGGGCCGCGATAGGAGAACCCGAAGTAAGGTGCAAATCGCCGATGCAATCTGATCATCATCTCCTTCGATGCGGGGTCGGCGCGGTCCACCTCAAAGTTGCCGGCGGCGGAGACCTCCCGGATAAACCCATCCCTTTCCGCCCGACGCAGGACCTCGTCCAGTTTTCCGCTGGGTTGCTCCAGTCGGTTCACCAGCGAGCGCATTTCCTTTAGATCAACCCTGAAAATGCCTCTCTCTGTCGTTCCTAGAGCATTTTCTTCGGCAAACTCTGTCTGGAGGCGAGCGGTCAGGTAACCCAACGCCCGCACCATGCGCACGCTCTCTTCTTCGTACGGATGTGAAAGCGCCTGAAGTCCATCAAGCTTCCGTTGAGAGGCGGCGTTCACAGCCTGTCTCTGCTGTTCGAGATGAATCTGTAAATCCGAGTTGATGAATTCCACCAGTTTTCGTGGATCACTGGAACTCGGAACACTGCGGCGGAAGATCTCTCCCATTATATCAAGGAAATCGCGTATACAGACGTCGCTCAATGATGTGATGATCTGGTGCCCTACGTACGGGTAGTCATGCAGACGCAGCATCTGGCACGCTTTCAGAAAAGCCCATCCCTGTTTCCGGGCGATCGACCTCTTCAGATTTGAAGCATCCGCCTTGCTCATGGGCCGGCGCTTAATTTCCGGGTTCATGAGCGCGAGCGCCAGCCCTTCGGCATAAGGGCGCGCTTTTCGATCAAGAAGGAATTGCTGCTGATCCGCCGTCCTCAAATTCACGGAGAGGAATTCACGTGCTGCATCAGCAAGTGCCACAAGCTCTTCTCTGCCCTCGGAATGACCCGATATGATAACCCGCTCGATGATGTCATTGACGGAAAGCCGCCCCAGCCGGTTTTTGAGCGAAAACGCGCTGAGCGCATCGTTGCGCTCGAGATCACTCCGCAGATGGTCAGGAAGCGCATAGTACAGCCGAAGCGACGACACGTTCTCGCACAGCGTGGCGAACTCCCTCGGATCGACTGAATCAAGATTCTCGACGTCCCGGTCAGCATTCGAGAGCGACTGGCCGGGTATGATCGTCCGGATCGTGTCGTAGAGGCCGCCGATGTAGGCGAGGACCCATTTCACGTTGCCGCGCGTCTTTCTCACCAAGGTGTTCAGGAACTGCTGTTGGAGCGGTGTCAGTGCTTCACAGTCGTCAATCAGTATCTTGAAGAAGGGCGCCCTGTCACCGGCGAAAGATGGGCCATTTAAAAGTGGAGTGATCGCGGTCGCGACCTTGTTAATGATCGCGCCAGGGTCTGTTGCTCTGAAGCCGGTCGCTCCGGCATCGGCGGCAAAGAAGAACGCGTTGAAGCATTCGTCGACGTACCGGGTTATCCCACCCCGCAGCTCATCGATGCTGAAGAAGTCGAGACGGGCAGGTTGGGGTATGAAGTGCAGCACTTCGCGATGCAGTGCCAGGGCGACGTCCCTATCTTCGGAGGCCCGGTATTTCAAGTGGCCGTCGCGTCTGAGCTGGCCGATGCTCTCGAGCAGGCGTTCGACTATCTTCAGCTCCAGATAGTGAGAGAAGATTACGAATTGCCGCGGGATCACGGCGGCCGTGTCGAAGCGTATCCGCTCCGGAATGAGGTTCAGAACGGCGTTGTCGATTAGGGGCGAGAATGTCTCATTGAGCTGGAAGAAGACGCCATACCAAGCGAGCTTGCCGACTTGGTCCGAGAGACTTTTGTCTTCAAGAATATGGACTGTGGAAAGCGAGCGAAGAATGCTGGTCTTGCCGCTGCCTCTCGTCCCTGCGACGAAGACCGGCTTGGCGGCGGCAGAAATCAACGCCGACTTCTGACTGAACCACAGTATCGGGCGGCTTTCGTACTCGATCCTGTTGGGGCCGAACGGATTCTCCATCGCTATTCGTCCCTTACCTTAATGCGCCAAGCCGAGTTTGCCTTGGTGAGGCCGTCTATCTCGATGAAGCGCGCCGCTTGGAGCATCAGAAGAGAGTCTTCCAGATCTAGCCCGAGCTCGGCGGAGGCAGCAATCTCAGTGATCTCGTCCCAGAAGAGTAACCCATTCCCGCGCCTGGTGGCATGGTCGCGCAGTCGGCGCAGCAGGTCAAACGTGTCGTTGTTCAGAAAGGCCTTGCCGTTGGACATGGTCGAAATAAAGCAATGTTCGCCTTCCATGACCGTCCCGTCGGCGACATTGGTGCGGTAGGGTATAAGTCGGATGCCGACGAGCTCTCCCTGATCGGTCGTGAAGAAGACGAGCTCATTGAAACCTGACTGTATCTCTGGTGCTGAGATGCAGATCAATTTGCCGTCCGGAAACCTTGGATCGTTGACGATCTCGACCGGATCAGCATGTATGTGTCCATGCAGGTAGACGATAGGCTTGTTGCCCTGCAGCAGCTGAGTTCTGACAAATCCGCTGTTGAGCATCTCCGCGTATGGCGTAATGCGCGGAGTCTTTTGTGGCAG
The DNA here is from genome assembly GCF_029625765.1 of Mesorhizobium sp. WSM4983. Taxonomy (NCBI): domain Bacteria; kingdom Pseudomonadati; phylum Pseudomonadota; class Alphaproteobacteria; order Hyphomicrobiales; family Phyllobacteriaceae; genus Mesorhizobium; species Mesorhizobium sp. WSM4983. The sequence continues at coordinate 3,988 of NZ_JARTVM010000018.1, forward strand.
CAGATTGTGATGGCCGATTATGATGCCGTAACGCATGTCGGGCTGCTGGAGCAATTCCTGTAGGCCTGCAAGCATCTCACGCGAGATGTATGGCGTGTCCATCTGACCGTAATACTCGTCGTCGGACGCCTCCTTGTCTGGATCGCTGGGAGGTGTCGCGGGCGAATGTCCCGAGATGTCCGGCGAGCCGAGATCTAGAGGCTCTGTAGAAGGACTGAGTGCCTCGAGACGATCACGAAGGAACGCGGGAAGGTTTTGAAGCTCCCAACTGCCTATCGCTGTGTTGACGAGGATGAAGTTTGCGCCTGCGGATCCTGTCGGAAGTCTGAAGTGCACGGGTTGGTCCACGGGAACGGTCTGCCAACCCAAGCGGGCGGCTAAACTCGCCATTTCGCTGAATTTCTCAGTCGGTCCAAGTTCGCGCGCGTCATCACGGTTCACATCGTGATTTCCCGGTACGAATATCAACGGAAGCGCCTTTGAACTGCGTCCCTGTGCGCGGCAGAGCAACGTGAAATGCTGGAATGCCGAAGCAATGAAGGTCTTGTCGCCACGGCTCGTGAAATCCCCCATGAAGGCGATCGAATCCAAGGGCTTCGAAGTCGTCAGCCGCCGAAGTTTCGTCAAGACGGCACGCAGCGAAGACGCGCGTAGCTTCTGCGTTATTTTCGGAGCGAACTTGCTATCCTTGGCATCGATGTTGCTAGAGGAAGGATGCCAGTCCGGATAGTGAATATCGCCTACTTGAAGGATTCGCACCCGCCGCATAACTCGCCCCCCTGCCGAGAGCCATAGACTAATCCGTTCGCTTTTGCCAAGCGCGAACGATCATCCGCAGTGTCCTTAACGAGGTAGCCTGCACTTTTCGAGAATTGCCACGGCGGCTATTTTTCGGCTGTGAAGCACACGAGACCCGTGACGTGAGACCCAGTTGCTCAATGCCCAGTTGCTCAATGAGCTTTCTTACGAATAAGGGAGAATTTCCGCGGCCGGACTATCTCTGAGCGAGCGTGCATGACTGCCAACGGAAGGTCTTGCACGCACCCTTGCGATCTTGAGCAATGGTCGCCATGACTTTCTTCTTGCAGGCTTTTGAGTGGCCCAGCCTGCGATCACCAGACCCCACCGATTCTAAAGAGCGTGGCAGATGGGATAGTCGAGGTTGCCCGTGCACAGTCACGCTCAGGGCTTGCGCCGCCCAGAGGACACGCTGAAAAGGCAGATTGGGGCGCAAGCACGCCATTCACGAGAGGTTCGACATGAAGACCATGCAAGAAAAAGACATTCCGGCATTCGTACAAGCAGTTGTGGACGCCGGCTGCAAAATTTGCGCGATTGGCAACTTGGGATACGTCTTTGGCGATGCTGATTTCACGCCAGCGCAACGGAGGGCCGTCGAGCCACAGCTGCGTAGGATTGCTGAAATCTACGGCGAACGCGATCATCTCATGAACGAGATAGCTGTATATCTGCGGTCGATCGGACGCCATGTCGAGGTTGAGCCGAAGACAGGTATTTCCTGATGGCCGTGATCGCGAGAAGCCGTCTTCCAACCTCTGAATCCTAAAGGAGGTGACCCCCAAGGCCGTTCGTCACCTTCGACCAGAATAACCACATCCGTGACCGCCTGAGCTACTTGGTCGATACGCGCACATGGCCAATACAGTTTCTCCATCCTTCACGAAGCGAATGAGGCTTTGGCCATTCAGCCCCGGTCTACGGGGCGTGACTTGTCCCCGATGCATGCGCGAGCTCTCCGCCCGGCTGGCCGCCGGTCGTCGCCACCGGCCGAAGGCGCCCGAATGCGCTTGACAAGATAGCGTCAGCCCGTTCAACCTAAGGCATTCACCAGGGGAGTCCCGGCAAGGGGCTGAGATACTGCTGGCTTTCGCGGCGCAGTGACCCGTTGAACCTGATCCAGTTCATACTGGCGTAGGGACGGTGCAAGCGCTTTGCGGGAGTTTACGCCCGAGGTCCTGTTGCAGCAGGTCTACAGAAGCGTCTTTTCATCCTTCCGGCACAGAACTGGGTCTCCAATGCATGAGCAAAGGAGCCTCACGATGAATGCCCTCACCCCCGCCGTATCGACGGGACCACTGCCCGCCTCGCGGAAAATCCACAAGCCCGGCGTCCTCTACCCGCAGATCAGGGTGCCGATGCGCGAGATTTCCGTCCATCCGACGGCCGGCGAACCGCCCGTCACCGTCTACGATCCGTCCGGCCCCTACACCGATCCATCAGTCGAAACCAGCATCGAAAAAGGCCTTGCCCGGCTTCGCCACGAATGGGTCACGGCGCGTGGCGATGTCGAAGCCTATGACGGCCGCCACGTCCGGCCGGAAGACAATGGATTCGCCACCGGCGAGCGCCTGACACCGGAATTTCCGATACGCAATCGGCCGCTCAAGGCCAAGCAGGGCAAGGCGGTGACCCAACTTGCCTATGCGCGCGCCGGCATCATCACGCCAGAAATGGAGTTCGTAGCCATCCGCGAGAATCTCGGCCGCGAGGTGATGCGCGGCAAGCTGCAACGCGACGGCGAAGCCTTCGGCGCGGCGATCCCAGATTTCGTCACACCCGAATTCGTGCGCGACGAGGTGGCGCGCGGGCGCGCAATCATTCCCGCCAACATCAATCATCCCGAGAGCGAGCCGATGATCATCGGTCGCAATTTTCTGGTCAAGATCAACGCCAACATCGGTAACTCGGCTGTCACATCGTCGATGGCCGAAGAGGTCGAAAAAATGGTCTGGGCTATCCGCTGGGGCGCGGACACGGTGATGGACCTGTCGACCGGCCGCAACATCCACAACATCCGCGACTGGATCGTGCGCAATGCGCCGGTGCCGATCGGTACGGTGCCGCTCTATCAGGCGCTGGAAAAGGTCAACGGCATCGCCGAGGATCTGAACTGGGAGGTCTACCGCGACACGCTGATCGAGCAGGCCGAGCAAGGCGTCGACTATTTCACCATCCACGCCGGCGTGCGGCTGCACTACATCCCGCTGACCGTCGACCGGGTCACGGGCATCGTCTCGCGCGGCGGCTCGATCATGGCCAAATGGTGCCTGCACCATCACCGGGAGAGCTTCCTCTACGAGCATTTCGAGGAGATCTGCGACATCGCCAGAGCCTATGACGTCTCCTTCTCGCTCGGCGACGGCCTTCGTCCCGGTTCAATCGCCGATGCGAACGACGCGGCGCAATTCGCCGAACTGGAAACACTTGGAGAACTCACCAAGATTGCCTGGGCAAAGGACTGCCAGGTGATGATCGAAGGCCCGGGCCATGTCCCCATGCACAAGATCAAGCAGAACATGGACAAGCAGCTCGCAGTGTGCGGTGAGGCGCCGTTCTACACGTTGGGGCCGCTGACGACCGACATCGCGCCGGGCTATGACCACATCACCTCAGGGATAGGTGCCGCCATGATAGGCTGGTTCGGCACCGCAATGCTTTGCTACGTCACGCCGAAAGAGCATCTCGGCCTTCCCGACCGCAACGACGTCAAGATTGGCGTGATCACCTACAAGATAGCCGCCCATGCAGCCGATCTGGCGAAGGGCCATCCGGCAGCGAAAACCAGGGATGATGCCCTTTCGCGCGCGCGCTTCGAGTTCCGCTGGGAGGACCAGTTCAACCTGTCGCTCGACCCCGAAACCGCACGGTCCTTCCACGACCAGACCTTGCCCAAGGAGGCGCACAAGCTGGCACATTTTTGTTCGATGTGCGGGCCGAAATTCTGCTCCATGCGCATTTCCCACGACATCCGTGCCGAGGCCCAGAAGGAAGGCATGGCGGCAATGGCGGCAAAATACCGGGAGGGCGGCGATCTCTACATGCAGGCGGACGAGACTGGCGTACCGGTCGTGCCAGAGGCTCCCAAACCATCATGAGGGTGCTCGTCAAAGGGGCCGGCGTTGCCGGCCTCACCGTCGCTTTCGAACTCGCCGCCCGCGGCGCGACGGTCACCGTCGCCGAGATGCGGCATGGCCTTGGTGGCAACGCGTCGTGGTTCGCCGGCGGCATGCTGGCGCCATGGTGCGAGCGCGAAAGCGCGGAGCAGCCGGTGCTGGATCTCGGACGCGATGCTGCCGACTGGTGGGATGCGGTGCTGTCGGGTCAGGTGACACGGGCCGGGACATTGGTCGTGGCCGCGCCGCGTGATGCCGGTGAGCTTGACCGGTTCGCCAGTCGCACGTCAGGGCATCGGCGCGTCGATGAAAACGAAATTGCGCTCCTGGAACCCGACCTCGCCGGCCGCTTCCGGCGTGGATTGCTCTTCCCCGACGAGGCTCACCTCGACCCACGCCCGGCGATGGCGGCACTTCATGACAAGCTTGCGACCATGGGTGTCAAATTCCACTTCGGCTGCGACGCCCGGCCTGTTTCGGGATTCGCCCGTCAGATAGACTGCATGGGAATGGCAGCGGCCGATGACAGGCTGCGCGGTGTTCGCGGCGAAATGCTGATCCTTCGCACGCCTGATGTCTCGCTGTCGCGGCCGGTCCGTTTGCTTCATCCACGCTTTCCGCTTTATGCCGTGCCGCGCACCGATCACCGTTTCATGATCGGAGCGACGATGATTGAAAGCCAGAGCGCCGGACCGGTGACGGCGCGTTCCATGATGGAGCTGCTGGGCGCCGCCCATGCCCTCCATCCGGCCTTTGGTGAGGCCGAGATCGTTGAAACCGGTGTGGGTGTCCGTCCGGCATTTCCCGACAATTTGCCACGCGTCGAAACAGACGGTGAGATCATCGCGATCAACGGTCTTTATCGTCACGGTTTTCTCCTCGCCCCCGCCATGGCGCGCCAGGCTGCCGACCTGGTTTTCAGTCAAGACAGAACCAAGGAGCATGCTCATGAAACTGATGGTCAACGGCGAGGCGCGTGAGATTGCCGCCACCACGCTGGCCGAGTTGCTTGCCGCGCTCGACTATGAGGGCGATTGGCTCGCCACCGCCGTCAACAGCGACCTCGTGCACAAAGCCAACCGCGCGGAGTTCCAGTTGAGCGACGGCGACCGGATCGAAATCCTCTCGCCCATGCAGGGCGGCTAGCATGTTGGAGCTTTATGGAACCGAGCTTTCGTCGCGCCTGCTTCTCGGCACGGCTCAGTATCCTTCGCCGGCCATCCTTGCCGATGCAGTCAAGGCATCGGGCACGTCGGTGGTGACCGTCTCGTTGCGGCGTGAGATGGCGGGCGGTAGGGCCGGCGAACAATTCTGGTCGTTGATCCGCTCGCTGGGCGCCAGAACCCTGCCCAATACCGCCGGCTGCCTCTCCGTCAAGGAAGCCGTCACCACCGCGAAAATGGCGCGCGAGGTCTTCGGCACCAACTGGATCAAGCTCGAAGTGATCGGCAATCACGACACGCTACAGCCGGATGTGTTCGGTCTGGTTGAAGCCGCCCGCATCCTGTGCGAGGACGGCTTTGCGGTATTCCCCTATACCACCGACGATCTCGTTGTCGCCGAGCGGCTGCTGGAAGCGGGCTGCAAGGTCCTGATGCCGTGGTGCGCACCGATCGGTTCCGCCTTGGGACCGGTCAACATGACGGCGCTGCGCTCGATGCGCGGATATTTCCCTGGCGTCCCGCTGATTGTGGATGCGGGGCTCGGACGGCCGTCGCACGCGGCCACCGTCATGGAACTCGGCTTTGACGCCGTGCTCCTGAACACAGCGGTCGCCAAGGCGGCAGATCCGGTCGGCATGGCGCGTGCTTTCGGTAAGGCGGTCGACGCCGGTCGTGAGGCGTTCAGTTCGGGAATGCTCGAACCGCGCGACGTCGCCGTGCCATCGACACCGATGGTCGGCAGGGCCGTTTTTTCATGAAGCTCGATCCCTTCTACCTGATCGTCGACAGCGCCGCCTGGATCGAAAGGTTGGCGCCGCTCGGCGTCAAGCTGATTCAGCTTCGCATCAAAACCATGGATGAAACCGGGCTGCGCGCGGAGATCCGCAAGTCGAAGGCCTGGTGTGTCCAACACAAAAGCCAGCTCATCATCAATGATTATTGGCGCCTGGCAATCGAGGAAGGCTGCGATTTCGTGCATCTGGGCCAGGAGGATTTGCAAACGGCCGACCTCTCGAGGATACGGGCAGCGGGCGTCAGGCTCGGATTGAGCACGCATGATCATGTCGAGCTGGAAACGGCCATGTTTGCCGAGCCCGACTATGTCGCGCTCGGTCCGATCTATCCCACCACTTTGAAGAAAATGAAGTGGGCACCGCAAGGGCTAGAGCGGATCAGCGAGTGGAAGCGGCGGGTGGCGCCGATCCCATTGGTCGCCATCGGCGGCCTCAACCCCGACCGCCTCGACGGCGTCTTTGAGGCCGGCGCCAACAGCGCCGCAGTGGTCACGGACATCACGTTGAGCTTCGACCCCGAAGCGCGCACGCGAGAATGGATCGAAAAGACGGACCGATGGCGATGAGACGAGAACCGCATGTGCTTGTCGTTGGCGGATCAGATTCCAGCGGGGGTGCTGGAATAGCACGCGACATCGAGACGATCTCTGCCGTTGGCGTGCGCACCTGTCTCGCCGTCACAGCGCTAACGGTGCAAACGCACGACGCCGTGATCGAAATCCATCATTCGCCACCCAGCATGGTGGCCAATCAGATGTGTGCCGCGCTACAGGCCAACGACGTAGCCACAATCAAGATCGGCATGCTGGCGACTGCCAAGATCATTGTTGCCGTTGCCGCAGTGCTGCGCAAATTTCCGCAAGTGCCGGCAGTACTCGACCCTGTGCTGGCCTCCACCTCAGGCCGCGCACTTCTGGAAGCAGGCGCTATCGCTGCCATGAAGCGCGATTTGATGCCGCTTTGCTGCATTGTCACGCCCAACCTTCCTGAACTGGCGCTCCTTACTGGTTCCGAACCGGCTTCGGATGAGGACGGTGCGCTCCAACAAGGACAAAGACTGCAGGCCGTCGGCCCTCAGGCCCTGCTGATCAAGGGTGGGCACGCGTCGGGTCCCCGATCGGCCGATATTCTGTTACGCTCCGATCATGAACCCATCCACTTCGACACGCCGCGCCTTGCTATATCGATGCGCGGAACAGGTTGCATGCTGGCCAGCGCGATTGCGGCGCATCTGGCGAAGGCGAAGTCGCTCGAAGATAGCGTGCGCGAAGGCAAGCTGTTTGTGTTCGAGAAGCTTCAGAAATGCCGGCTGAATAATCACAACGTTCTGCGTCCAGCCAAGCAGACCCATTTTCCAGAATTTTTCCAGTAGCGAGACTGGAGGGCTACTGCTTCTCTATGCCATCCTTACAACGCGTTGAGTTCCACTGTGCCGTCCAGAATTATCTGTCGTTGTCCAGAATTAAGCCGGGCTTAGAACTGAAACGAACCCGCCGAAAGGTACGAGCGGCCCTCACTCGATAAGGGTTACCAAACCTATTCCTGTGGGCTACCAATCCGCGTGGTGGGTGGCCTTAGGTTACCAATCAGTGTGGCGTCCGGAATTATCTGCCTCTCTCCGGAATTAAGCCGAGATTAGAAGATCGGTGCGGTATTGCGCCCGGTCAAACCGTGTCGATTTGCGGCGTAGCCGACGTGTCTCACGCTTGGCGGCGTCGCACGCTGGTCCCGATTGTCGCCCGAATATCTGCCTACCGGCGACAGTGAATGCGCCAAGCTAGACCTTCGTCGATAGGGCGGCTCCGGTTTACCAATCCTGTCGTCCTAGGTTGACCAATCCGTTGTCGACCGTGAGCGGGTTTACCAATAAGGGCGGCTATATTCTGCGCAAACCCAATCACCTGATGCCAATCCAGAATTAATCGTCATTAAGGGCATTGGTAAACTCAGTCTGAAACCCCACCCTTAGCCAGAAAACTCTCCTGTTTTCAATCGCATAGCCCGCCCGCCAGCAACCGATAATTCGGGACCGGTAAACCCGTGAAAGGCCCAATAATTCCGGACGTCACACCAGTCTGCCCTTTTATGCGACTTTTCGAGCACAGACCGGGAACATCTGACCGTTTCCATTCATCGCCCAAGGCCGGTTTAGCGCTGGAAAAGCCAAAGTGCGGGAGTAAGAATGGCCGCAACGGGGCCGGAAGCCGTCGGTCAGCTTTCGGGGAGTGATCCCGGTAAGTTCGCAACTCATTCGCTTCTTTTCTGCAGTCCCCGCCATTACGAGTTGGCGGTGTCGGTCGCCGAGGGGATCAACGCCATTACTGCGGCTAGTTCGGCCCTCCGGACGAGGAATGGCATGCGCGTCGTCCCATAGTGCTTGGCAAGATGGAAGCGGTGCATGCCTCCTACGATGTGAACTTGGCCTTGGTACTCGCCGAGCAAAGGCGGTGTGACACCGCGGCCATGCAGCCATCGGTAGGCGATCCCACAGCTCTTGCTCTTGTAACGTTGATGCCAAGGACCCTTGTCCCTGCTGGCGGCGTAGGTAAGCCTGCCGCCAACGTCAGTGACATCAGCGTCGATAAGAATGAAATCCGTCGAAGCGTGGTCGCTGGGATCATCGCCGTCGAACGCGAGATAGAAGTTTGCAGGATCGCAGTCCCATATCGCAGTCAGTGCAACCGGAATGTTCTTTCTTCCTTTGCACCAGATGTCGACCTTGCGTTTCTCCTGAGCGCGGGCGACCTCGAAGGCTTCGTCTAGTTTTCCTTCCGCGACATCCATGGCTGTGATGACGTTCAAGCCAAGGGCCGTCAGACGGTTGATCTCGTCCACGTTCGCCATGCCTTCTCCTCTGGCAGCAGATTATTATCCACCGTTGGAAGATGCGGCGGCAATCCAAGCCTGAGGCACGAGGGCCTGTCCACGCCATTCCTCAATCAACTTGACTCCGGGAAGCTTGCCCCAGACGTCCTCATCTGCATGATCCAGCACGATGATCTGGAGGCGACCTTTCGCGGCCATGACCTCAGCGCCTAGGAGCGCAAAGACCTTCCTGACGGCGACCACGTCCTGATCCCTCCACGCGATGAGGTCGGGGCCCTCGTCGCCCGCCGCCCGCTTAGGAAAATAGACTTGGCTAGGTTGGTCGAAGATCAGCTGACCAGGGACTGGGTGATGAGGTTCGGCCAGGAAGTAGTGCTGCAGCGCAAGCATTAGTGCGACGTGATACGCGAGCCAATTGGCGCCGCTGCCAATCTCCCACAGGTAGTCCTCACGCGTTCCCCTAGTCACCTTGACGGTCAGGTCTTCAATCAACAGCCTAATCGGGGCCTCGGGCCACTCCGCGTCAAGCTGCGGAATCAGCCGATTGGCATGATGGGAGACTTGGTGCAACGCGTTGAATAGCTTGCGCTGGATGTCGGCCTCGGAGATCGTCTTTTGCAGCGTTGCAATATCGGCCTGCAGCGAGGTGAGTTCCTGCCGCAAATCCGACGACTGGTCGGCGCGGTCGTAGACGTGCAACGCCTGCTCCAATCGACCGAGGAAGCGCTCAAGCCTATCGAAGCGATTGGCCTCGTCTCGGGCGACGTCAGAGTCCCGTTCCAGCACCGCTATCTCGCTACGGACATCGTTCAACTCAGATAGGACCGCTTCAGCGGCGCCGCGCTGGCGCAGGATTTCCTTGTCAAGCGTGTTAGACATCGCAGGGTGGGTCCGCAGTCGGATCTCCAGACCGCCGAGGTTGTCGCAAAGGGCCAAGACCTTCTCGCGGCCGCCGTCCCCGAGTGCGACCAACGGATCGGCGAACTCGTCGGCCAAGTCCCTCAGCCACGTGGAAAGGTCCAAGCGGTCACGTTGGATGCGCATGGCGTCGCCGTACGCCTCGCTGCTCTCCACCAGACGGCGCAGTTCGTTCAGGCGCTGACGATGCTCGGTAAGTCGCGCGGCGATTTCAGTTTCCGACGCACGAAGGGTTTCCAGACGCGTCAGCACCACATCGATGCCGGCCAGGCTTGGTCGAGCAAGACTTGAGTTGCTGTTCGACACGCGCCGAAGCAGGTCAACAACGTCACTCCAGTCCTTCGGCACTTCAGTGGAGGAATCGACTAGGCCAAGTTCGACTGCCTGACGCAGCCACGCCTCCGCCTCCGCCCGCCAAGCGCCAGTTGCCGACACGATCGCGCGTAGCTCAGCCTCCTTCCGGCGGAGGTTGCGCTGGAGCCGATCGATCTCAAACCGCGCCTGGAGAATCTTTGCCGTGACCGCGCCCAGAACGTACGGGAAGATGGTCTTTAGCTTCTCCCGGTGTTCCGTCGTATCGGCCTTGAAAAACATCACGTCGGGATTGGCGATCACGTTCTGAGGTTGGAACGTGAAGGCCATGAGGTCGCGGAAGCTTGGCCTTTGCTTGAATCCATTCTCTGTACCTGGTTCGAAGTCGAGGTCAGTCAGTCCTGCCAGGCGGTTCATCGCGCGCTTGACCGTGTCGACATTGGTGGTCTTGTCGGTGATCGTCTCCGGAATTTCGACCTGTGCGCCCTCCAGCAGCACCATGTCGCCTGTGCTCTGTTGGTCCCCCGGTTCGCGTCGCGCCAAGAGCTTTTCGCCCTCCAGCGTCTCGATCAGAATGCCGAACCAGCTGCAGTTCTCGCGGATTACGCCCACCGGAATCGCGCATTTCTCCGAGCCCAGACAGTAATCAACAATAGGGATAACGGCGGACTTCCCGGTCTTCGACGCGCCGCTGATGACGTTGACGACACCGGGCTCGAACTTGACGACCCGCGGCGCTGCACCATTGCGGGGCCAAAGGATCAGTTTTCGAAGCTGGAAATACATCTAGAACTCCACCCGTAACAGGTTGGCCACCTGCGCGGTCCCCAGGTTCGAAAACCAGAAACCCAATTTCTCCGAGGCAGGTCCGAGGTGCTTGACGCGCTCTGGAAGGACGAGCCTCCTCGGTTTCGGTTCTGGTACGTTTGCTCTTAAAGTAGCATCCTTGTAATCCACGGACAGCAGCCGCCCGCTCACACCGACAGCGGCCGATTGCAATGTCAGAGTACGCAGCAGCAGCGCTCGCTCGTGGACGGCGAGGAGTTGTTCCCGTTCCTTCCCGAGCTTGGCCGCGAAGAGCGCCAGTCCAGAGGGTCGGTTTGTCGAAGTCACGATTTCGAGCGTTGCGCGATGCAGGACGATTGGCAGCACGAGAAACGCCAAGGCGAACGGCGCTGGACGTTCGTCCTCAGCCTGGAAACCTTGGCCAAATTGCCACAATGCGAAAGCCCCAAGTCCTGGATTCTGGACAAGGGCGAGGTCGCTGAGCGGTAGGTGCGATCGGCCAGCCTCAATCAAGTCGCTGGCTCCAAAAGAGTCTGGTAGTCGGGATGCCAGCCGAGGCGCAGGCCGTGGGCAAGGGCGTTGAATGATCCGTGGACGAAATGACCGGGGACGACTCGACCATCGAGTGGAGGCTGCAACTGCGCGCAGCGCCTGTAAACTATTCTACCACGAACCGTTGCGGGGTGTCCGGCCTGTATGTCGTGCACCTCTGCACTGACGTGCTCATAGCGACCGACAAGATCATCGTCCCAGTCACTTAGGTTCTTCTCAAAGATTAGCCCGCTTTCGCCCCAGATCGAGATGTCGGCGAGCGTCCTAAGGTAATCGCTAACAGCCCGGACGCACGCTTCGTCTCCCACCTCGATCAGCTCGAGTTGGCGGACGAAGGCGGGACGGTCGGCGATCAATTGTTCGATGGCCTCGACAGGCGGTTGCTTGGTGAAAGACGACAGCAGCCCTGGAAGGTTGTTCTTCTGAACAAATGCTCTTTGCTCGGCCTGAAACGCGTCCACGTCCAAGATGGCGGGCTTGCCAGCTCTAATCAGCCTGTCCGCCGCCTCCTTCGCAGCGCCGATCGCGCGTTCGCACACTAGGTCGATGATGAGCGGAGAGACCGTCGGCTTGAAGATCGCGCGTATCGGATCGACGGGATCTGCATCGACGCTGATAACGGCGAGATTCTTGACCAAGGCGGCGCAATGAGCCGCATCAGCGTTCAGGAAAGCTTGGACGTCGGCGTCGCATGCCGGTGCAGCTTTCAGCTTGCTGTGGGCTTTGGCGAGGTTAGCGACCAGCGCCTCCACGTCGGCATCTGTTTTCGCGTCGTTCAGCGCGATCGCGAAGGCACCCGCCTTCACCGGTGTGACATATAGCCGGAAATGGCTGGTCGCCGGGTCGATCTCTCCCGCCGCCATGAAGCTGAGCCAGTTGGCCAGAGACTTCCACAGGTCCGCAGCCCAGTCGGATATCGGATTTTGCTTCAGTGCGCTCTTGCTTTGCTCAAGAACGACTTCGCCGCCGACCAGGTGAACCGCCACATCGTCTAAATGTTCAAGAGAGACCAAGGCGCCGCTAGGCGCGTTGAGCAGGTGAAAGCAAAGGCGTACAGGTTGAAGCGCATAGCCGAGGTATTGGCCAGCGGCGCTGTGTTTTCCCGTTTGCGTCTTCGCGTTCATTGCCCATCCCGTTCTCCCGAGTCGCACCGGAAGAAGCCAGTAACGATATTGGTATAGTTCGCCGTTGTTTACAATTGGCGCCCCGGCGATAGGACGGCTAGGCGCGATACAATTGCTGTTTAGGGCCAGCTCTCGAAGTCCAGATTCGGCAGGACAATGAATTTGCAGGACGTCCATTATGGGCACATCGGGGCCGTCTATGGCTCGGGCGATATGTCCGCTTTTGGACGAACGCGAAGTTTGCCGGAACGTCTGACTTTGGGCGCATACTTGCCGTCAAATTCGGCGTCCTTCACTGGTTCGTTCACGTATTCCGGAGAAAATTACTGTGCGAGTTGATGGATCCTCGTTCCCGGTACGACAGCCTCAGCTATTTCACATAGATGCTTATGGTGCGTCAGGTAGATGACCTGACCTGTGTTTGCCATCGCTCCGAACAGCCTGAAAACCTCCTCCGAGCGAATATGGTCGAACGTCTCCATGATGTCGTCGGCGACGAATGGGACCGAGGGCCGAAATTGCGCGAACTCGTAATAACCGGCGAGTCTTAGGGCAAGGTACAGCTGAAATCGTGCACCCTTTGAAAGCGCTTCGGTGACCTTGGATTGCCCGTCACCCTGCACAGCAATGAGAACCTCACCACCTCTTACAGGCTGGGTTGTCAGCCCCGAATACTGGCCACGCGTCATTAGCTTGAACGCGTCTGATGCGCGCGCCATCATGCCGGAGCGATGGCTCTCACGGTAGATCCGCAAAGCATTGCCAGCCGACATGATGCCAAGCTTCAGCTCTATGTAGCGAACGGCCTTCTCCTCGATTTCCAGCAGGGTTGTGCGCCGTTCAGCATCCAGGCGTGCAACCGCACTATCACCGCCGATGGCGTCCAGCTTGTCGGCCGCGCGCGTCTGCCGGATCAGCTGTTGCTGGATGGTTTCATCGAACAGGCGAAGCCGCTGCTCACCCTCAGCCTTCTCGACCGCGAGGCCGTCGAAATCGATCGCGTCCAGGATCGAGCGGGCCTGCTCGAATCCGTCGACCGCGAGCTCCGCCACTATCCGTTCCTCAAGTTCGGCGACGGTGGTGCGCAAGCCATCGCGCTCACGCAACAGCTCATCGCGTTCGACTACCTCGGGCAGAGTGGCGACACCAAAGACGCCCAGCACCTCGTTCTTGCGGCGTTCGTGTGCCAAAATCTCAGTGTCGAGGATGTCGCGCGCCTCCTTGAGGCGCTTCAGGTCGTTGCCGAGGCTTGCCTTCGTTTCACGTGTCCGCTCGGCACGCTCTAGGCGCTCGGCAAGGCGGATGGCCAACTGCTCCGGGTCGGTATCCTTCGTCGGCTCGTCGGCTTCAACCGCAACGGCGATGACCTCGACCAGAAAATTGGCCCTGTCGGCCTCCATCTTGTCGATACGCAGCTGCAGGTCGTCCCGTTCCTGCAGGCTTCTTGAAAGTTCGGCCAATTGATCGAGCACAGTGCCGACGCCGGATGCGGAGAGCCCGCTTTCGAGCCAAGTTCCCTTGAGTGCTTCGGTAATGCCGGCCAGCCATTCCTCCTCGCGACGCTCCGCCACACCTACTGCAACCCGTCGTGCCGCTAGATCCTCTTCTTTGGAGCTCACCATTCTGAGCGCCTCGGCATACTCGGCGTCCACCTTGCGCTGCCGATCCAGAAACGGCTCCGCGATGGCCATGATTGCTTCGAGGGTGTCGTTGGACTCTGATACAATGCCGACGCTTCCCAGCACTGCTCTCATTTCCAAGCGTATCTGCTCGCCGGCGTCAGCGGCTCGCTCGGCCTTCAAGCGAGCAAGTTCGATCTGCTCCCAGGCAGCGAGCGCATCGCTGCGCGCCTCGATCTGATCCTCGATCCTTTCGATCAGGCGCTCAGACGAAGGTTCCACGGCGTCTCCGAGCAGGTCCCTGGCGGCCGCGCGGATTTCCAACAATTGGGTATCCACATCCTTGCCGAGCTGTGTGCGTTGGATGCCGTTGCGTGACAGGTTGGCCGCGGCCTCGGCCAGCTCGCGCGTAGTTGCCCGGATCTCAGCCAGATCCGCCGCGCCGGCCAGCCGGCCTGCGCTGGCAATGTCATCGCGCGCCAATGCCACGGCGAAGTCGTCAGCGGTGTCACCGGTCAGCGCTGCGCGGTGCGTTGCCCACGCATCATCGCGAACTCGGCGGATGGCGGTAGCCGCTTCATCGTCGACAATGTCGCCCGAGGCACGAAGGGCATCCAATCGTGCGGCGAGCATGGCATGGTTGCCCTCGTATTCAGCAAGGCGTTCGGCAAGTACGGCGGTGTTCCTTGCCAGTTCTGACGCTACCGTCTTCCAGGCGGCAATCTGCCCGGCGCTCGGAACCGCGACGTTGGCGAGAGCGAGGGCATCTCCGTTCCATGGACGCAAGCGCGCGAGCGCCGCCTTCCATCGGATTGTTCCCGCATCTTCCGCCTCGCGAGCCGTCCTAATCTCTGCCTGGTGTCCGCTTGCTCGCGCTTTCGACAAAGCCGAGCCCAGCCTTGCCCTGGCAGGTTCGGGCACCGCCCTTTCCTCGCCGACCCGCTGCCTTGCCACCTGCAGCGCATCGAGTGCCGCCGCGGCTTCGTCGCGAGCGGCACGCATCCCGGTAGCAATCCCGGACCTCTGCTCGACCATGGCGCGAACGACGCCAACGGTGACGGCAGGCAGAAGCAGCGCGCCAGGATCCGCCTCGGAAGATCGGCCCAAGGCGGCAAGGCAGCTCGCCACGCTGTTGTTGAGGATTTGCAGCTCCATCCTGCGAGTGGGCAAGTCAAAGCCAGCCGCGGTATGGCGCACCTTGCTCTCCGCCAGCCCGCGAATGCGTTCGGAAATCGACAGGATCGGTTCGTCCTCGTCGACCGCAGTGACTTTTTCCGCCAGGCGCTCGGTCTCGTCGATGTTTGCGGACAGCCGCGTTCTGAGGCTGGCATCGTCATCGATCAGTTCGGTGACACTTCCCGTCGATGTCCGGGCTGGGGAGGCGATGTCCGGCAGCTGATCCAGCCGGGCAATCTTGCGCCGGATATCCGCCAGCATCGGCGCAGCACGCACGTAACGAGCAAAGGTATCCAGCCTGGCCACCAGCACCGCCCGATCGCTGATGGTTCGGCCGTACTGCTGCGCTGCATCGAGACGTTCGGCCTCCAGGCCCTCGTAGGTTGATGCAAGGGTGTCGATCGCATCCCTGCGCGACTTTACGTCAACAAGGCGCTTCTTCAACAGCGCCAGTTCGGTTCCATGCGCCTGCTTCCGATACAGAGCGTCTGCTTCGGCCTCGAGGGCGTTCAACGTATCACTTGCGTTCCCAAGACCGGCGCTGGCCGTGAACAGAAGCTTGCCGAGGTCGCCCCGCGACTCCAGGATAGATTTTCCGCCGGCTTCCAACGTCTCGTCATCGAGTGAGAACATCGTCGTGTAGGCGTCGCGCGACAGACCGGCGAGATGCGCCGTGATCGCCACCTCGCTTACCGGTTGGCCCGTCGCATTCAATAGCGAATTACTGCGCTGTTTCGTACGCGTGAACGTGTGTTCGGAGCCGGCCAGTTCCAGCACCCCGCCGATGCGCATGGCACTGTACTCGTGCAGGAAGTTGTAGCGGCTCCGTTCCTCGATGCCGAACAGCAAGTCTAGATAGGCCGAAAGCGCAGTCGATTTGCCGGCCTCATTCAGGCCAAACACGATATGCAGATCAGGTCCGGATTCCGGTTTGGGTCCGAAGTCGATCGAACGATCGGTGAACTTTCCATAACGAATGAGGTCAAGGCGCCGCAACCTCATGACGATCCACCGGCCTTAAGGCGGGCAGTCACCAAGTCCGCGCCCTTGGAAAGCACCTGATCGAGGAACTGTTCCAGCCCGGCTTCGTCCGTCCCAGCAAAATCCCGCCCGTCGGCCGGAAGGTCGGCGACCATCTTTTGGACGAACGCCCTCGCCTCAGCGCGGAAGGCCTCCGAGGTGGCATCGGCACGCATTGATTGCTCGAGTTCGAAAATCGGATCAGCAATATCCTCGGCGGTCTCCGTCCGAGGCGGCGCGAGGTCAAGCTCGAGCTTCTCCACCCACGTATGGCCTAGCTGTTCCGCAGCCTGTTCGGCTTCGGCAAGAAGGAGGTCCCTGTCGCGGATCAGCGCC
This sequence comes from Mesorhizobium sp. WSM4983, assembly GCF_029625765.1. Classification (NCBI taxonomy): domain Bacteria; kingdom Pseudomonadati; phylum Pseudomonadota; class Alphaproteobacteria; order Hyphomicrobiales; family Phyllobacteriaceae; genus Mesorhizobium; species Mesorhizobium sp. WSM4983. Next base: position 20,528 of record NZ_JARTVM010000018.1, read on the forward strand.
CACATCAGTGGTGACGTTCCTGTCAGGCCAATGCGAGCCACAGCATGACGCGATCGGACGGTTGCCCGCATCTCTTCGAGTGCGAAGCGAACACGCGCGACGGCCTCGGGCCACTCCACCGCTCCGGTAAGGTCGACGCTCACCCGTTCGAACTGCGCAACGCTGGTCAGCCGTTCCTCGATCTCCACCGAACGGTCGTGGCGCACCGTCACCAGGGTGACTGATTTCTCACCGGCCTCGTTGATATCCCTCCCCTGCGGTATTCCCGGCATCACCACGGCACTGGCGCCAGGATGGACTTGGCGAGCATGGATGTGGCCGAGGGCCCAATAGTCGAAACCGTGGGCGTGCAAGTCAGCGATGCTGCAGGGCGCGTAAACGTCGTGACCTGGCGATCCAGCCAGACTGGTATGCATGATGCCTATGTTGACGGCCCCTTCACGAGCCGCCGGATATTTGGTTAACAGGCTGTCCGGCGCCTTAGGGTTCGCAAAGCTCAAACCATGGAATACGACGTCCAGACCGCCGGCTGTCTGCAATACCGACTGAGCACGACCACCAAAGATGGTAACGGTGTCGGGAAATACCAGCTGTTTGGAAATCCGCGACAGGGCGTCATGATTACCGCGGATCTTGAAAACCATGATGCCGGCCTGGTGCAGGCGTGTCATCTGCGCGCCCAAGAACCGCGCTGTCTTCATTGAAGTCTGGTCGCCATCGTATAGGTCGCCAGCAATGACCAACGCGGCCACACGTTCCTCAAGGCAGAGATCCACTATCGAAACGAATGCCTGGCGGCTGGCGTCGCCCACCAGCCCGGCAAGATCGGGATTTCGCATCGCCAGCGAACGAAGCGGCGAGTCGAGATGAATATCGGCCGTGTGTACGAATCGAAATGCCATTCGGCCTCCGCCAGCAAAAGAGGTGTTCCGAGCTTCGACAGAAATTGCAACGAGGGCGCTGCAGCGCCCCGTTACACTTCAGCTAATTTCTCGCTCGCGGATTCGCCGGCCACCAACAAGCCGTCTTGGGACCGTAACACTCCTTTGGCAACCAAATCGGCGACCCCAGCTGAAATCAGCTGCCTTAATTGTGCGCTTGTGGCTTTGAAGCCCAGCATCCTGGCAACGCCTGTGGCGATTTCTTCCTCTGTCGCACCGAGGTTGGATTTCACGACTTCCATAGCGCCTTGGGCGACCTCGTCCTGCGCAATCATTTCGGGCTTGCGCAATCCAGCGGACACGACCCCACTGCGATCCCTGAGACGAACAGGAACACCTGGCTTGAAGCAGAAGTTGCCTCGACGGGCTACTGAACCACCTCTCTGTGCTATGCTTACCCCCCGCTCGATTGCATCCTGAATCCTGCCACCGGCCCGCTGCAGACCCCAGGCGTCCCGAATACGCGAAACTATTTCGTCGACATGGATTGGCGTTTCTGTAGCCACGACCTGCTCGACCAGTCCGGCCATGATTCCGCTGGGCGTCTCGTGGAGTTCGAACGATCCCGGTCGCTTTAGTTCGGCCTCTTCGTAGGCTCGATTGGGTGTCTCGGATCCGTTTGTGCTTTCGAGACCGATTTCCGTCACGTTGCCTCGGTCGACCGTAACAACCTGCACGGCTACAGCTCGATTTCTCTGGACCCCCAATTCGGCCCGCTCATCGAGTTCTTTTCTGGCGGCCTCAATCGCTAGTATGGTTCGCTCCAGCTGCTCACGAGGCCGTTGGAACCAGTCAGCGCTCCAGATGCGATGGATGATCCAACCATGGTCTTCCAGAACCGACTGCCGAAGCCGGTCTCGATCTCTGGCCGAGCGAGATGAGTGATATTCTGCGCCATCGCATTCGATGCCAAGAATATAGCGGCCTGGCCTCTCTGGATCCGCAACTGCGAGGTCGATGAAGAAGCCGGCAATGCCCACTTGAGCATGAACCTGATAACCCATTTCGATCAGCGCGTTGGCTACCTGTTCTACAAAGATTGAATCCATTTCGCGAACCGTGACTTGGGCAAGCGAAATTCGCCCTGTTCTCGCGTAGTGCAAGAAGAGCTTGAAGGCGAAGATGCCTTTCCCTTTGCCACGCTCCAGGTCGATGTCCTCGTCTGTGATGGACGCGAATACTTCGCAGCTGCGCTTGGCGCGGCTTATGAGGACGTTGAGCCGACGCTCGCCGCCTTCCGCGCCAAGAGGGCCGAAACGCATGGCCATGTATCCCTGGGCATTCTTGGCATACCCCACCGAGATCATGATCACGTCGCGCTCATCGCCTTGAACATTTTCGAGGTTCTTGACGAAGAATGGCTCGCTTGGATGAGCGTGAAAGAATTCCTCGGTGTCGGGATTTAGTCGCCGCAGCGCTTCGAGTTCATCCTGGATCGCGCGGCGTTGGCTAACCGAAAATGTTGCAACGCCTAGAGTCTCTTGCGGGTTCACCTTCGCATGACGGATGATCGCCTCCGCTACTGCTCTCGCCTCTACCGGATTGGTTCCTGTGCCGCCGGAATCGAAGACCCCCTCCGGCACATGATGAAACCGCAACCCCATACCTGCCTCTTGGGTATAAGGGCTTGGCACGATGAAAAGCCGGTTCTCGTAGAACTGGCTGTTCGATACTGCGATTAGAGATTGGTGACGGCTACGGTAGTGCCAGCGCAGCATACGCTGCGGCAAGCCGCGGGCCGTGAACAGGCCGAGGATGCTTTCAATGTCGGCGACCTGCGCGCCCTCACCCTCGTCATCTTCAGACTGCGAGCCTGTCATCTTCGCGAAGAATGTCGTGGGTGGCAGTTGGCGTTCGTCGCCAACGACGACCACCTGACTGGCCCTGGCGACCGAGCCAAGTGCGTCCACGGGCTGGATCTGAGACGCCTCGTCCATCACGAGCAGATCGAAGGACATCCGGCCGGGCGACAGGAATTGCGCCACCGAAAGCGGGCTCATCATGAACACTGGCTTCAGCGCCTGGATGGCAGGGCCTGCCTTCTGCATCAATTGCCGGATGGGCATGTGGCCTCGTCTGCGCGCCATCTCAGAACGAAGCAGTCCGACAGGTCCAGCTCCGCCGTCTCTTGAAGGAATTTTCCGGTGATGAGCCGTTACAACTTCGATGGCGCCGGCCTTGATGCGCTGGCGGTCCAGATCTGCGAAGTCACGTACAGCCCTGGAATGCAGTTCCCCGTCGAACCTTGCCAGCTCCGGCTCATCGGTCGCCATCGCCAGAAACATTCGTTCGTAGTAGGCCATATCAAAAACTGATCGAGCCGATCCTGTTGTAATCTGGCCGTTGGCTAGGCCGTCTATCAACTGTCCCAGTCCAGCCTTTCGGGCCGTTTCGGATCGCTCTTCATAGGCAACCCATTTCGAGAGCTGCTCCTGATGATCGAGCCAACCCTGCAGCCGAGAAACGACCTCGCCTATCGCGACGTCCGGAAAATCGACTACTCCAAACAAGGAGGGAGCATCGGCTTTCAAATCCCCTGTAAGCGCCTTCAATTCCCGCGCTGCCGCTTGGGCCGCTTCACGTGCTGAACGTGCCGAGTTTGCGATCTCGATTCTTTCAGGCAACCGCGCAGCCAGATGTCGGATCGAGCCATTTTCTTTCAGCCAAAGCTCGGCTTGCGTGAGAGCGGCCCAATCGGATCCTCGACCGTGCCACGACGAGCCGAATACGAACTTGCCAAGGCTCTCTCCCGCATCGATCCCTTGAGCAAGTGCTTGTAGTCTGCCTAGTCGGCGCAGTAGCTCCACCCGCTCAGTGATTAGATCCGGAACGTCAGTCAGAACCTGTCGTGACGCATCATCGGCTTGAGCTACAGTGCTCGCCTTCGCTTCCATCAGTTGCAGCGAGGCCCGCTCGGCGGAAGCCACGTCGCCTAGCATGGATGACGCGAGGTGCCCGAGATCGTTCCAGAAACCTTCGATAATTGGCCGACCGATTTCGATAACCTTGCGAACGCGCGCTGCACGCGCACCGGCCTCGGAGCGTTCCGCCATCCGGCCGGCGATAATCCGAGGTTCGGGGCCTAGCCCTCGTAGAGTCCGCATCCACTCCACTAGCGCGAGCAGTGGCGCGGAAGCCGATCGCTCCCCACGCCAATCTGCCCCGAAGGCGGAACGGCCAAAAGCGTCGCCTTCGCGGACTCTTGCTGCGGCAGCCTGACCCTTCATCAAAAGGTCGAGGAGACCAACTATCTGCGTCGCAGGCGCGCTAGGGTCGACCACAATAGTCCGCGCAAGTGCTGTGGCGCGACGGTAGTCGCCGTTCAATGCTTTCAATATTCCCGTGTGTGTGGCGAGCGCCTGCCGCGCCGCGGCCACCTCGGTGCTCCACGCCGCGTCAACAACCTTGCCCTGAAGGTCGGCTCTGGCAGCCTCAAGCGTCGCTACGCTGTCGGCAAGGTCGCCTGCCTGCTCAAGTCCGGAGTCCCAAACGGTGGCTGCGAAGGCCTCCGGACTTGCGTCAGGTGCTGCCGCTACTCGCTCGCCGGTCACGGCCAGCCTGAGCAAGCCTGCCAACGTGTCTGGCAATATCGCCGATCCGAGTTCCTGATTCAGGCGCTCAGCTTCTTCCCTCAAGCGTGGGAGCAGAATGGTGAGCTGTCGCGCACGATGGAAACCATCTTTCGGAAATTCCGAGGGAAGCTTTGCAAGCTCTGTCTCGAGACCTTCAATTGGCGTGTCGATAGCCGTTGCCGCCAACTGCTCCGAAAGTTCCTCGGACTTGCGGGCGAAATCCGTTCCTGACCAGAGAAGCGATGAAATGTCTTTCGGACGCTCATCCCATACCGGCGAGACGAGCGCCTCGGCAGGAAGTCCAGGCGCGGACGCGAGAAGCTCAGCGCGATCTTCTATCTCGCCGCTGTCGCTGAGAATTTTCGGAGGCTCGGCCTTGATCCGCTCAGCGATACCGACCAGTTTGGCGTGCAGTGCCTTGGCTTGGTCCAGCAACGCCGCGATGCGTGGGACGAGCCTCTCAATGGTCGTTGGAAGAACGACATCCAGGCCAACTCCCCGCCACGGGTGGTGGATCGGCAAGCCGATCTCGTTGATCCGCTGAGAGACCTCATCGAGCAATTTGCGACGTTGCGAAACGCCGTCAGTTGTCCAGCTTGTGGCATCCGTAAGTTCGATGTCCACTGGTTTCTGACCGACCTGCCTTAGTCGGGTTAGCTGGCCGAGAACCTGATAAGGAGTGAGTTCGGACGCTCCGAACGCAACGTGCATTCGTGCAGCATGTGCGTTGAGTTTATCGCGAGCCTCCAGCAAGCGATCAGTTAGGGAAGAAGGAAGCTGGCCCCTGGGCGATCCGAGTTGCCAGGTTCGCCGCAGCTCCTCTAGCATCATGCGCTTGTTCGCCTTGTTACTATGCAGCTCAAGGCAGGCGTCCCCCACCCCAGCAGTGTCAAGCCGTCGCTTGACGACCTCCAGCGCTGCCATCTTTTCGGCCACGAACAGCACGGTCTTTCCGTCGGCAACGGCCGACCCAATAATGTTTGCGATCGTCTGCGATTTTCCTGTCCCAGGCGGACCTTGGATAACGAGGTCGCGACCTTTTCTGACGTCATGGATCGCCAGTGTCTGAGAACTGTCACTGTCGACGATATGCAACATTTCGGCGGGCGCAATGTGCGGATCAATCGCTATGTCGTCCGACATAAGCGGCTCGCGTGTTTCGAAACCATCTGAAAGAAGCGAGCGGATCTTCGGTTGTTCGATAATCTTTGCGCCATCGGGCCAGAGATCCGGATCCAGATCACGGTACATCAAGAACTTCGCAAACGAGAAGAAGCCGAGCACCATATCGTCGCGAAGCACCTCCCAACCCTCTTTGGTCGAAATTGCTTCGGCAACGGCATCGAGATAGGCCGAGACGTCGAAGTCATCTCCCACCTCAAAACGCGGCAGAGCGAGCTTGTGAATGCGGTCGAGATAGAGTTCCAAGGAGAGGTTTGCGGTAAGATCTTCCGGCCGGGCTCGTAGGCGGAATTTTTCTCCAGCGGCCCCTCGCTCAAGCCGAACCGGCACCAAAATGAGGGGGGCCTGACGGATGTTCTCTTTGTTGTTCGGGTCAATCCACTTCAGCATTCCAAGGGCCAGAAAGAGGATATTGACGCCCTGCTCTTCCTCGAGTGTGCGGGCATCATGGTAGAGATCAAGGAGCCGCCGCTGCAGCCCAGTTGGGGTCATACGCGTCTGCAGCTTGGTGTCCGAGTGCCGCGCGGATATCCCTCTGTTATCGACTCCATCGTCCTCTGGTTGGGCGAGAGCGACGGGGGAATAGTCGATCTCTTCGTCTGGAGGGCTGCTTTCATCCTGGCCCGCTTTCGGCCTATCGGGCTTGCCGGCCAGGAAGGTAAAAGCCTTTCCTTCGGTCACCAGCAATCGATAAATTTCGGACGACTTCTCATCGACGATATCGATCGTCTTCGCGCTCTTGGAAAACCGCGGCACATTCAAAAGTCGATTGCGGGCGGAAAGATCGAGCAACTCCATCCTGGCGCGCTCGAGTTTCTCCTTTAGAGGGAGATCGCTTTGGAAGACTGACTGTTTTACGTCCAAGACTTACATCCCCTTTGAAAGGAGAACCAGCTAGAGCCCGCGTAGAGCGTTCGCGCAAGAAAAAACAGCCGTGTTCAATTAGAAACGACTGCGATCACTTCTGGACACCGTCCAATATTGCGACGTGTGATATGGGTCAGAGCCTGCATTCTTGGCCCCCTTTGCCTAGTCGCTATCCGACGAGGATTCTCGCTCCCTGCCCCCGTATTTAGCCGCCTCCACAATGTCTTTTTCTGACACAGAGAGTCCGTTGCGGACCCGAATGGCTCCCGCACTTGGAACGCGGTCCAATTCAGATCCAGTCTTTGCCTTATCCTTCTGGGGCTTAACCTCCGGCGGCGGGTCTTTCGAAAATGTCATGCGTAGGTCCTACTCGTCCAAATCTAAATGCATCCGCCTGTGAGCCTCAAGCCGCTTTCCTGGTCATACAAAGAAAACGCCGCGCCCAATCAATCCACCGTCTCTCGTGGTTCCGCATTCTGATTGGCGCTTTAACATTCATCACTATTAGCGCCTGGCATTTAGTATCCTCCCTCTACTGGTTTTTTTAGCCGATAAGTAATAGATCGGGATTTCACTGCAGAAGTCCGGAGCCATGAAGTGACTGACGAAATCCAAAATACGGCCACCGCGCTGATGGAGCTTACCGCCGATATCGTTGCGGCTTATGTGAGCAAGAATTCAGTGCCGGTCTCCTCATTGCCGGACCTTATTGCCAGCATCAATTCGTCATTAGCGCGTATCGGCCAGCCGTCCGAACCGGAAAAACCCGACCAAGTTCCCGCGGTCAACCCCAAGCGCTCAGTCACTCCAGACTACATCGTCTGCCTCGAAGACGGCAAAAAGTTCAAGTCCCTCAAGAGACACTTGAACACGCATTTTGGACTGACGCCCGACGCCTATCGCCAAAAATGGGGCCTCTCCAACGATTACCCCATGGTCGCGCCTAACTATTCAGCCAATCGCTCCAGATTGGCAAAATCGATTGGCCTCGGTCGCACAGCAGCCGCGCCCAAGAAAGCAGCAGCCAAGAAGTCAAAGACGCGCTAGCAAAACATTTGGCAGCTTCGCAAAGGATCGAAAATTGAATCGCGATCGCTATTCCCATCGCCGCAGCTCGCGGCCAAGACGCGGCCGGGTTTCAATTATGCGCAAGCGTTTCTTTTCACATAAATCATTAGCCGCGATCCTGGTGATCACGCTAGCAGTGGGCGCTTATGTCACCTCCTACTTTACAGGGTGGGGCAACCAGATCGCGGGACCCAATACAGCAAGCGCACTCGGGTCAAAACCGAAGCCTATCGTCGGCGTAGCGTCCATCGTTGACGGGGACACGATCGAGATCCACGGACAGCGTATTCGTTTCAATGGCATCGACGCACCTGAAAGCAGCCAAAACTGCAGCGACGCAAGCGGGCAAGAATACCCATGCGGCCGCAAATCCGCAGAAGCACTGGACATCTTCCTCAGTCAATCCCGACCCATCCAGTGCAACTTTGTTTCGTGGGATCGTTACAACCGCTTCGTTGGTGATTGTCAGCGGGCGGACGGTGCTAGCATTGCGTCTTGGATGGTCGAACAGGGTTATGCCCTGGATTGGCCTCGATACAGCCATGGTAGTTACGCGTCACAACAGGCAGATGCCCAAAGGGCCAAGATTGGCATCTGGGTTGGCACTTTCACAGCCCCTTGGGATTGGCGAGCAACACATGCAGCCAACAATAAACCCGGTAATGACACATCCTACGGCCTTACAGGCCGTCGCCAAATAGCTCAGAGCTATTCGTGTCAACCGCGTCGCTATTGTAAGCAAATCTCCTCATGCGATGAGGCGCGCTGGTATCTCAATAACTGTAGCTGGGGACCCAAATTGGACCGGGACGGCGACGGAATTCCGTGCGAAGGCATTTGCTGACCAAGCCAATTCCTTAGCGCGCTTTCAGCAAGCCGGACTGGCCACCAGCGTTTCGGTGCATTTGCGCGAGTGCCAATAGAGCCTGGCAAAAGGGCTGGCTGACGTTTGTCTTGGAAAATTCCACCAGCTCGTTGAGCCCGGATGGGCTAGAAAACCGCAAGGCTTCGTAGCGACAGACAGGGATCTGCCGATTATCTCTGAAGCGTTTGTCGGGTCCGCCATTCTTATTGGGATGAGCCCAGGTATAGCTCACGATCTCAGCATCAGATGGAACTTTGCCGGTCTCAATAAAATTGCTGGGGGCAAATTGCGTCCTGAGGTCTCCATACCCAACGGCACCGTACTGGTTTCCGTCCTTCACCAAAATCATGTCTGGCATGAAATAAAGGATTTGCCGGCCGACGTGTATCGACGGTGGTGTGACATTGCTGCGAACAACCGTCGGCAAGGAAGCTTGGAGCGTCGTCGACTTTTTATCGACCAACATCGTGGCTCCCGCATTGCGCTTCCAAGTCGTCAGATCCTCTATCTTGCCACCAGCCGCGACATGCCAACTCGCCGCGCAGCGTGTGAGCGTGTCAAAGGCGGCGACAAGTCGCCCGTAGGCCGCCTCCGCGTCCTGCTCCAAATCATAGTAGAGCACGCTCACCCGGCGGTAGCTGTCCAACCAGTTGCCAATAAGCATGCCCGGCAAAAAGGCAGCAATACCGATCAGCGCCACCCCACCTCCCAGCATTGCGCCTGCGATCAATCCGGCGATCCCAAACAGCACGGCCAGGATGAGCGACATTCGCGTCTGCGATTGCCTCGCATTGATTTCATCAAGCACATTGGCAAATGTCTCATCACGCATCTCGATCACATCGGCGGACTCGATTTCTCTCATCACGACGCCACCGCTGACATATTCCACGGGTGAGGATGTTGGATGGGGCTTTGGCCCAGATGGGAATTCAGACAGTTGCAGCGTCTGCTTGGCGCTGCGCTTTCCCAAAGTGCCTCGGTAGTAGAGACCGCCGACGCCTGCATGAATATAATGCCCTCGTGGGCCAGTCCCGATACGAAGACCTTGCACGCCAACGGACGCGCCAACCCCGCCAGACGAGAAGTTAAAGCGGAAAGGTCCCGCACTAATCGATTTTCGAACGTAAAACCCCATCCCCGCAATCCCCCCCAAGCCCTGTGAGCGAAACCCAAGGGCAGTTCGCCTCACAACTTTGGTACCGGAACCAGTCCAATATCTGTCTCTCGCGAACGTTGCCTGACCCTGATCTCAATTCGCCTCCTCGCCTTGACGTCGCCGGCCTGTGCGCCGTCGGTGAGCCGGTCGCCAGGCAATATCAACTGGCCGCCGGACATTGGCAGGATGGTGAAGCCTTTCAGTTCCGGCATATCGCGCAGGATGCCTGTGACGGAGATCGCTCGCGCTAATCCAAGCCCGGCATTGTCGGCAGGATGGAGTGTGCCAATGTCCATCTTGCGCGCCAGTACGGGCTGAAGGCCTCTGTCCATATTCGATGAGTCACCGGACATCGCCTGCTCGTCCGTGTGGCCAATCACCTCAATGACGTCCACACCATAGGAAGTTGCAATTCCAGCAATGGTCTTCGACATCTGCCGCAACTTCGTTTTGAAGCCACCGGAAAGCTCCGCACTTCCAGTATCGAAATTATAGCCATCGAGCTCGCTAAGACTGATGATCGGTGGCCAATCGTGTGGCTTGTCAGCAGAGGCCTCGTTCCTTGCCTTCTTCAGTGCGTCAGCAAGATCCTTGGACGTCTTGCCCGTGCCAACGTAGCCGAGCTCGCGCAGAACCTTCATCTTCTCGATCATGGCTTTGGCCTGATCAACGTCGACGTCGTTGTCAGAGAGGACTTTGGCGGCCGGCGCGCTTTTCACCGCTTCCTCAAGGGTCAGTCCCACTTTTTTGATTGCCTCTGCGGCCTCTTTGGCCCGGACCAATTCACGCCATTCTTGATCTGGTACATTGCGTCGACTTGCAGGCTTGACCATGGCATTCAGCTGAGCCAGCAACCGCTTGTTTTCCTCGTCAAGCTTGCGAGCGTTCTCATTGAGGGACTGCGCAATCTTCTGCGCTGCCGCAGCCTCTTTCTTTGTCTTGGCGATGAGCGCGCCTGCAGCAAGCAAAAGGCAGAAAACGAGAAGCAGCATCGTCTCAGCCATCGTCAGGCCGAGTATCAGGCCGCGGCCATAGCCCTTGCGCTCAAACGTAATGGCTGTTCCGCTAACCTCACTCACCTGCCCCACCAACTTGCTCTCTTTGGCGGTTCACCCTTCTCCACCTCCGCCGGACTGCTTAACGATCGGAAGGTGTCGCCCTCCGTGTCATCCGAAACCTTGATTGGCGTCTCCACAGGGGAGGCAACAGTGGAAGGTGCCGCCACTCGCTCGACATCGTTCGCTATCGCATTGCTCAGAGGCTGGGGAGTGCGCACGGCCGGGAGGCTATGTTGTGTAAGGGTTGCGACGAGGCCGCGTGTTTCATTGCTGTGTTTCTGCATCACAGCCATGAACTCCTCAGTCAAACGCTGCTGCGCTTGGACAGTTTCTGCGGTCTTTTCTGCGGCCGCTGCCGCTCTCTCCACTCCAGTCGCCACCTTGATCACTGCGTCGGCAAGACCGGTCATCCGCGTTTGCTGCTCTTGCGAGGCTGTTTCGGTTTTTATCGCATATTGTGCGACAGCATTACCCAGGAGCTTGACCATCGGCGCCAGATCGTTCTTCAGCACCTCATCAGGAACAACCACCTTTTCCAGCTTGGCAGCCATATTGTCGGCTTGATTACCGAGCTTTCCAACAGAGTTGGACATCGAGCTGTTGGCTTTATCCAGCAAATCCGCTGCAGCTCCAACGCGGTTCGCTATCGAAGCAAACTGGGTTTCGACTTGCCCGAAATTGTGCTGCAACGCGTCACTGAGCTTGGCAGACGCCTCTTGGACAGGCTTGATCGATTCCATGGCAATATTGTCCAGGGCAGATCGAATGTGCTCCCCATTGCGTGCCGCTTGCTCGGCAATCTCTGCAAAGCCCTCTTCGAGCATTTGATGGCTGACACGACGAAAGTCGGCGAACTCCCTGGTTACGCTTTCCATCTCGGCTCTTACACGCCGTGTCATGTCGGCAAGTTCGTGCCTCGCCGTTCGCTCAATGTCCGCGGGATCGCGCCGCATCTGATTGTAGAAAACCCTCAGAGCAATACCGGTGATCGTCGACGTGATCGCGATGCCAAAATTTTGGACGATCGTGTCGGTTGAGCCTTCCGTTCCAAACTGAAACAGCGAGACCCCAAGGCTCGTCAGGGTGAACAGGAAGCCCATATAGTAGAGGTTATCGCCGGTCTGCTCGTCGTGCAGTTGTAGCTTTCCAGCAAAGATCGAAACCCCGAGATAGAAAAACATCAGGCAGGCCGGTGCTACCGCCGCGACGATCGGATTTACGCCTGAGAGTTTTGCAATGGCGATGAATACACACCCGCCGAGTGTCAATGCCGCGAAAACCACGACCGGCAGACGTGGATGATCCAGCAAAGGTTTGTCGTGCGCTCTCGCCATCAGTTTAACCCATCCAAGCCAACCAGCTTTTCGAACTCGCCGTGATGGTTCTGGACCCAATGTGTCCAGAACTCCGCGTGATCCAGGGTCTGAAATGGCTTCTTTGCCCGATCGATATAAAGAATTGTGATGCCCACCCCATCCAGCGACGTCCCATATGTGCGGTCGGCGGCGCTGTTGAGGTATTTTTGGTAATCCAGTCCCGATCGGTACTGCGAGTAAATCGTCGTATGCTCGATCATGTCAGAGGCGACCACCAATCGCTTGGGACTGCCCTGTTTGGCCAAGCTGCTATCGAAGAGCGACAGCTTGATTTTCTGAATTCCAGCCATGATCGGAGATTGGCTCGCGGAAGCCGCATTCGGGATTTCATCGGGAAGTTTGTTCAAAGGATCGCCGAAGGCGTTTTCCCACTTCTTTTGACGCCGCGCAGGATTGTTGGTCCAACTATCGACGGTCGACCCATCACCGGGATTGCATCCATCGAACATCACCGTCAGCTCACCAGGCGCCGAGCTCAGGGTATAAATCCTCACATACCCACCCGGCTCGACCTGCCCAATGGTCTTTCGGAACTCGTTCTTGAGATCAGCCATCGTCGTTGCCGAAATTGGATCAGTGGCGTCGATGAGGACGGCGGTCAGGCTGGAGGGTCCGTCCAATGGGCAATTCGTGTTGGCGTCGATATGGCCATTGCCAGACCTGGTCCACATCCAGCCGAAGCCGGCCAACATCGCAACGGATAGCACACCAAGGGCAATGGCCGCGGCAATGGTACCCGCATTGCCTTTCTTGCGTCTGCGGGTTCGCCTAGACATTCACGCTGTCCGGGTGAAGCTTATCAAGATCTCGGTACTGCTCAATTCCCCGTTCGCATTCCTGACCAATCAGACGAACCTGCTCGTTGAGTTCCTCCTGCGCCTGGCGAATTGATGCGCCAACATCTCCCTCATTCCACTCCCGCTCGCCGGTGACGTATGGCTTGATGCGATCAAGTTTGTAGGGCGTTCCGAAATGCTTGGGCGCCGGCTCGGTCCTCGCCTGGATGTTGGCTTCCCGATACATCGACAAAAGCTGATTGCAGGCTCGCTCCAATTGGTCTTGATGCTGCGCAAAAAGAGCCAGAAGCCTCGATCGATGATCGACAATCGCGCGGTGCTCGCGCCGGCGACTACCAAGCTGCTTGACGATTTCCTCCACTTTTTCGTTGTGGTCGTCGCGGACATCCTGCAGCTCTTCGATCAGTTCCTTCTTTCGATCGATGTAGTCATCGCGCCGTCGAACGAGCCGATTTTCAACGCCAGTGTAGCCTGGGTAAGGGTCGAGCACGAACCAGCCGTCGATAAAAGCGAAAAGCGAAAACATCAGGCCGATCGCAAACAGCAACCAGGACTTGATGTCCGTGAGACCCGCTGGATTGGCGAGCATATTACGGATGACCTCAGCGCCGGCGCCGTCAGCGAGCGAGCCGCTGACCTCACGGTAGTGCGCTAGCGCCAAGTTTATCGAAATCGCCAAGCCGATATAGAAAAGGATTGAAATGATCCCAACGAATTTTACGAAAAACGACCGATGGGTGACGAGACGAGCGCAGAAAACCGCCAGGAGCAAAGCCGCCCCGATGTTGATGAAAGAGAATGCCGCAGCCTCAAGGATGCCACCAAAAAATCCCTGCTCATTGCCCTTGGCCAGGAAGTTGCCGTTCATCGCTGTCTCGACCAGAAACAGAAATAGCAGAAGCGATAGCCGGAAAATGTGAGCGGCACCGTGCTGCACACGCGCGGCACGAACGAGACCGTGCTTCTCCTTAAACCATGCATGCTCTTTTTCGGCGTCGTTCAGGGCCCTTCTCAGGCCGTGAAGTTCATCGAGGCCCACGGCGACCGAGGCTTTGAAGTCCGAAACGCTAGCGGCATTCGTCTGACGGATTAGACCGAATTGTTCCTCGAAATCGAGGCCGGCAAGACGACCTCCAAGGAGTTGCAGGTTGTCCTCAAGAGTGTGATGCGCAGCCTTCTTCTCATCCTCAACGCGTTCCACGATGGCATGTTCGACATCGTCGAGATTCTTTGCCGTTTTCGGGGGTTGGTTCACCTCGCCGCGCTGCTTTCCGCGGTTAATGACATCCAGGTCGCCGTCGATCTTGGCAGGGTCCAGGCTGTTGAATAGCTGAGTGCTCGCCCGAAAATCGTGGTTGGATTCTCGCAGTGAGTCACGCAACTTATTTAGTTTTTCGAATTTAGAGCCCACGCACTCACAACCCCAACTTTACGCCCCCCGGCAGAGTGGTTTCTATGCATAGTAGAGCTAAAGGGCAACCGCACATTCACTTCTATCCACTTGCTAGTGCGGATCAGGCTCAATTGAGTTCCAACAAATGATCATGGCTGCTGATCAACTGGTTGATCGGCCGCGACTAGTCATGTCATGAGCCGTGCTGCGATGCTCTAAGGACAGAGTGCTACGAGCGGGTTCGCGACTGGGAAATTATCCACAGTCGTATACGTGTACTGGATCTCACCGCCCAGGCGAACGAAGGCAGATAGTTCCTCCGCACGACAGACATAGTTTTTGGTCATTTCATCGATCTTCTGGACATAGACCGGCCGCGAGACGCCAGCAGCCAACAATTTGGCGTCTACTTCCGCATCGGTCTGAGCCCAGGTGGCGTTGAAAACGATCCTTGGCCCGATTGCGATGATGCTCCGAACGGAGATGTTCGAACTGATCAGCATGGGCAATGCTGGAGCCATTTCGGTTTGCATTTTTTTTGCGTAGGCGCAGACGTCGGTCTTGGTGTACTTCGAGAGGCATTCATTTGCCGTCGCCACCCTTGGCCATGTCAGCAGGATCGCCAACGGGACGTGCATCAATCGCAATCCATCCAAAGTATTCTCCTCGCCCGATCTTGGCCTGCACAGAGGAGCATCTATCCTATTTGTGTTCACAGTGCCACGAGCAGCTTGTGCCCGACCGGCAATAGTGCTCTGTCTGAAATACTTTGGGAGGGCAATAAAATGAAAACAACATTTCTCGCGGCTATGGCCGCTGCAATAATCGCTTGCGCGACCGGCGCGTTTGCACACAGTGGCGGCACTGATGCCAACGGTTGCCATACCAACCATAAGACCGGCGCGTATCACTGTCACTGAAGGTCACGCCTTTCTGAGGGACACAAACATGCTGAAGAACATCATGTCAGCTCCGCTGGGCCTCCTCTTCATGCTGGGCGGGCCGATCACCTACGTGATGAATGTCGTCGACACATGGCAGGGCCATGCATCAGTGGTCGTAAAAATCCTGATTAACTTGAGCCTGGATGCGATGTTGGCGTTCATTTGGCCGATCACTTGGGCAATCTGGCTTTTCAAATATATGGCGGGCGCCGAAACTCCACTAACAACCGTGCTGGGCGTTTGAGGATCAAGTTTGCTGAAAATAATGCTTTTCGACGCCGGCCGGAACGGTCCGGTTGGTCTGCATCTGTGTAGCTATTGCCTCGCTGCTGGCGGTAGCGCCATGGCCGTACGGCTATTACCAATTCCTCCGCGTGGTGGTCTTTTTCGCCGGGATCTACTGCGGAGCCATGGTGTGGCGATCAGGCCCTGAAAATCGCACCCTGGCTTGGGCGCTGTTTGGAGCGGCAGCGATCTTCAACCCGTTCATGCCGGTTCATTTGCCGCGCGAGCTGTGGGCAATCTTCAACGTCGCAGCGGCTACTCTGTTCGGCTTTGTCGCATACCGGCACCGGAATTAAGCCGATAATCTGAGATGGCCAAGAGTGGACCTGAGACGCCGAAGGTCAAGGCGCGCCCGAGGGTCACCGTGTCACAGCCGTTGGCGCTTTATGCGGGAGATCTCCTCGAGCGGACGAAGGAGTACTTCGAGGCTTTCAACCATCTAGGCTCGGAGTCGGAAAAGGCGCATCTTTTTGCCCGTTATTTTCTATTTTCGCATGCCCTAGATGTGGAGCTTCAACAGGTTGTCCTCGATCAGGGCGAGGCGACTGATAGGCGTTTTTGACTTTAGGCTGCCATGTGGA
>NZ_JARTVM010000019.1:0-28641 GCF_029625765.1 Mesorhizobium sp. WSM4983
CAACGCCTTCGCCATGGGCGGTACGAACGCAGTTCTGGCATTCAGGCAGGTGTAGAAGCCATGCAAGACGCCTCATTCGAGGTCACCTGTCGTATCTAGCTGCTTGAGGGGCGGGGCATTGTGATACAGGGAGGGCTGTGGGGTCCCTCCTTCTCGGCCTCGACGATGTGGGAGGAGCCTGTGCGGCGAAACGGGCTAGACGCCCCCAGGCCCAGAACTTGGGCGAAACCAACTCCCACCAAAGCACAGCCGCTTTAGTAGCCGAACAATGAAGCCTCGCTCGACGAGCCGCCGCCTCTACTGTCAGCGGCATCACGCGGTTGAAGCGAACAGCGCAGCGGCTACTGTTTCCCGCACAACTCGGACGGCAATTGGGACAAGTCCGCACATGTCGTCACGTAAGCTGAACGCCGCAGGTACAGCCAAATTGGGGGCGGGGCGTTTCTGCCGTTTTGATAGAATTCTATCAAACTGACAATTTTCCTTGCACGAATGCAAGGAGAGCTCGATTGACTCCCCTCCTTTCTTGTCAAGGATGGGTTTGCAGGCTGCGGTGCGGCAGAAGCCGGACAGAACGGCGACCGGTCGAGTAAAGGCCTGCGCAAACAAGCGCGCATATTGCGGGCGCCCGCACGGAGGAGAAGACGCTCGTCCTGGTGAAAGACAACGATGCTCAGGCGCCATTGCCATTTGCCGAGGGGGTCCGCGCGCCGGAAATTTCGAAGCAACAAAGGTGAGATCGAGAATGATGATGGCGAAATACAACACAGCTCACCGTCCAGTGCAGTTCTACCGGCGGGTGGCGGAGTGGGATGGGCTGCCAAATGGAACGTAAAAAGATCAGCAAGGAGATGCTTGGCGATAGTCAGGCGCTGCGCAAGCTGCGTGAGCACCTTGTCAAGGTGGCCAAGGCGAAGACTACGGTCCTGTTGCGAGGTGAATCCGGAACCGGCAAGGAGCTGGTTGCCAAAGCCATTCACGAGCTCTCGCCTCGCGCCAAGCAGCCCTTCATCAAGGTCAATTGCGCGGCGCTCACCGAGACGCTTCTGGAATCTGACTTGTTCGGTCATGAGAAGGGTGCCTTCACCGACGCGAGCAGTTTGCGCAAGGGGCGCTTTGAGGCTGCCGACAAAGGCACATTGTTTCTGGACGAGATTGGCGAAATATCAGGTTCGTTCCAGGCTAAGCTGCTGCGTGTCCTGCAGGAGCAGGAGTTTGAGCGCGTCGGCAGCAACCACACCATTAAAGTTGATGTTCGCGTGATTGCCGCAACGAACAGGGACTTGGAAACGGCAGTTCAACGCAAGGAGTTCCGGCAAGACCTCTATTATCGCATCAACGTCGTCACTTTACGCGTGCCGGCATTGCGCGAAAGGCGAGGTGATATTCCGCTCTTGGCCGCTCAGTTTCTCAAGAATTTCAATACTGAGAATGATCACACGCTGACCTTCGCTCCCGA
The DNA here is from genome assembly GCF_029625765.1 of Mesorhizobium sp. WSM4983. Classification (NCBI taxonomy): domain Bacteria; kingdom Pseudomonadati; phylum Pseudomonadota; class Alphaproteobacteria; order Hyphomicrobiales; family Phyllobacteriaceae; genus Mesorhizobium; species Mesorhizobium sp. WSM4983. The sequence continues at coordinate 1,460 of NZ_JARTVM010000019.1, forward strand.
AGCGATTGAGGTGCTAATGAACTGCGAATTTCCAGGTAACATCCGAGAGCTCGAAAACTGCGTTCAACGGACGGCAGTTCTGGCGACGGGTCCATCAATCCTCAGAACTGACTTTGCCTGTTACGCGGATCAGTGCTTGGCCGCGGCGCTGTGGAAGAACGGACAGCCGACGTCAGAGAAGTCGACTACGATCGAGCCTTCCGCCGCCTGTGCCGCCCCGCCCGTCGGCGACGGGCAAGCGCCGATAGGCCCTGCCACGACTCGTGGTAGGGTGCCCGATGCCGATACGGTCATTGCTGCCATGGAAAAGTGTGGCTGGGTGCAGGCAAAGGCGGCGCGCCTGCTCGGTTTGACCCCGCGCCAGATCGGCTACGTGCTGAGAAAACGCGGTATCGAGATCAAGCGTCTCTGAAACAACCCGCCGAGCAAGAGCTGGAGCAGGTCAAGCATTGGTGCTCTGGCGCCGAGCCCATCGGCCAGGCTTACGAAGTGGGTGTGAACAGCGCTGCCAAGATTCCGGCCGTGTGCTTTCTACCACCAGTCGTACTGGGGCTCTGCGACTGACAAACTAAAAAGGAGTAATCCTCTGGCGGGACCTGGTCGATACATTAGCTGATGGCTTACCGCTCGATATCACGCAATCTGAGATGGGCATGAAAGTGAGTTCGACCGCTGGACAGTTGCCGACTTCGTCAGGTATTGGCCCCTGCGACCGGTTGATCTCCGATATCCAAATTCTTGGAAGTTGGTCGAGACGAAACTGTCGCCCCGGCTCGTGACCGACCGCGCGCCCGGCAAGATCGAGTTACAAAGTTGCCGAGGCAGTTTGATGTGCGTTCCTGCATCACTGTACGGGACACGACCTGACGGGAGACTATGATGCGTAGCCAAAAAGAAAAGATGCTCGCAGGCGAGTTTTACAATGCGGCGGATCCGGAGATCCAAGCTGACCTGTTGGCAACCGGGGCTTGGCTCAAGCGGTACAATGATACGCTGGGGCAGACCACGGGGCATTGGCATGAGCTTTTGTCCGAGCGGCTGGGAGAGGTTGGGCGCGGAACGGTCATCCGTCCGCCCTTTTTTTGCGACTACGGATTCAATATCCGCATTGGAGCCAATGCCTACATCAACTTCAACTGCGTTATTCTTGACGTGGTAGAGGTCAAAATCGGGCAAGGAACGGCAATTGGGCCTGCTGTGCAGATTTATACCGCCGATCATCCACATGATGCCGAGCAGCGGCAGGCCGGCCTGCAGGTCGGGCGTCCTGTTCACATTGGCAGCCGTGTCTGGATCGGCGGTGGAGCAATCATTCTGCCTGGCGTCACGATTGGTGATAATGCAGTGGTAGGCGCTGGCTGCGTGGTCACACGAGATGTTCCCGCCGGGGCAAAGGTAGTGGGAATTCCTGCTCGCGTGGCCGACCCACATAAACAGGCATAATCAACCTCGTTGACCCTGGAGGTGCATGCGAACTGTCGAAACTGTGCCGAATTTTTGTCGAAGCCATTGAGCGCTGCATATGTTGTCGCGACTCGGGCGCTTCAGTTCTTTTGCCACGGGGGTCACAAGATCATGTGCGTAATGCCGCCGCAACGTGCTCACGTCCCGCAGCAGCGGACCCTTTCACATGGCCCAACGAATTCAGAGCCTACGTTGTGCTGCCACTAGCATTACTGCTCACGAATGTATTCCCAACTGAGTTTTCGCCCTTGGAGGCAAGCAGCGACTCACCAGCAATCGCCGGCCATTAATCCTGGCTAGCATCGACCCCGACGAGGCGAGCCGCGGCGTTGCGGATCGGCATGTCGATGACCGTGATTGCGCCTTCGGCAAGGAAACGACGTTCGTTTCTGGTCAGCGTAGCCGAATCGATCACCGCAAAATGTGGGCCAGTGGAGCGCTTCATCAGCTGTCTGGCATATGTGCGCAGCATCTGATCGTTGAAGCGGCAGCCCACGAAGAAAAAACCCCGGTTGACGCGCCGTTGCTTCACCGCGTCCGGGATCGGCGTCTGGATATCAATTTCGGTTAGGACTTCGACGTAATCGGAATCAGCCACGAGGAAGTTTGCCGCCGGCCTGACGCTGCCGTGCGGCGCATAGAGCACCGTCCTAGCCACTTGTTCGGCCTCGAGTTCTGTTCCTGACAAATCGTAAGTTCTCGTCCAGATGTTACCGATTCCGGTCGCGCGCGTCGTTCCTTGTATCTCGACAACGTCTGTTTGGCCGGCCTCTGCAAGGGCTGCTCGCATGGCGCCATCGTACCAGCTGTCGATGATGACAGACAGTTGAAGGGTTGCGAGCCAGGCGTGAAGAACGGTCGGCTCGGCGGGGGCTGCGAATATCTCCGCCATCCACGCTTGGAGAGTCCGACGATGTCGGCGCTGCTCGATAAACTGCGCGACCGACCACATATTGGTGCGAATCCTGGAAGGGGCAGGCGCCCGCTTGTTGAGGGCCGCGGCGACATCTTCAGGGGTGCAAGGTACAGGGGATTCCGGTGGGTTAAGCTGCAGAAGACCAGGACCGAGATAGGGGATCACTCGATCGGCCTTGAGAGCGCCGTTCAGCAGGTCAATCAGTTTTTTGGCAAAACTGCCCCGGACGACGACGAGATGGTCCCAGCTCAGCATCGTGTTCATACGCGTTTCCTCTCCGCCACTGAACCCACCGGCATCAGGCCCCGTCGGAAATCTTCATCGCCTCGACGGTGATCGGCAAACGCGTGTCGCGCGGAAGGTCGGGCAGCATGAGCCGCCAACCGTTCCTGAGCGTCACGGTCCCGCCCCATAAGTCAGCGTTCTCAATCTCGGTGATCGGCTCTTCGAGATCCTTCTTGGGGACATAAGCCGACAAGCCAGTAGCGGTCCTGCGAATCATTACTTTCATCCGGCTGTTCCCCCGTTGGAAATGCCTTCAGCTCCGCAGGGAACCTCGACTTTGTCGAGGCTAATGAGTTCGCGCGCTCGCATGCCGACGACCGTGCCACGATCGATCCATTCGACCGCATAGATGAAGAATTGCTGGAGAAAGGTTCCAATGTCGCGCACGTAGCCTTCGTCGCCCTTCCGCACGAGGTTTTCGCCGATCTCCTTGCCGGGATAGGTGCCGTCGTTTTTTATGTGGCGTATCGCACGGACCCGCTCACCCTGCATGAACCGTGGCGGTCTGCCGATTTCGACCTCCTGTTCGCGTCTGGACCACATGCTGTCCATTCCTTTCTCGAGGCTTTTGTTGTGGTCGCGGGTTGCAGGCGTCGTCGTGCGGCGAACCCGACCGTTTCGGTAGGAATCAAGCGGGAACGCAGGTTTTCGGTACCGGACAGACCGACACGCATTGCTGCGTATCGAAGGCCTCCTTGCATTCGGTGCACTTGTTTGGATCGATCACATAGGCGTCGCCCTTGAACTTGATCGCTTCCGAAGGACATTCGAACTCGCAGGCCCCGCATTGGGTACATTGGGATGCGATGATCTTTAAAGCCATTCTAACTCCTGGTTATCGGACGAGACGGCTCAGGCCGTCGCCGCTAGTGGTCTGATCCCAAACTCTGCCGCGTAAAGTGCGCTGACTGCGGTCTCGATGTAGTCATGGCCATAGGCGTCGGTTACGCGCAGTCCAACTCGCGAGAGTTGTTCCTTCGGGCGATTTCCGATCTTGGCGCATAGCACTATGTGTATGCCTTCGAGCGCTGCGATGACGCCCTCGAGGATGGCGTCTTCGCCCCCGCCTCCGAGGCAATACCGCTCGACCTTCCGATGCCCGACCAAGCTGATCCCTCTAGGCGAGACTTCATAAACCTGGAATTCCTTCGCGTGGCCGAAGTGTTCGTTGACCCGTCCACCTCCCTTAGTGGCCACCGCAACCAGAAGCGACTTTTCGGAGTCTGTTGCCTTGACCATACCGATGGCCTCGCTCCTCGCCGCCTCATGATCACGGCGCTCGTGTGCGACCACCTGCCGATAGGCCTGACGCTTGCCAGCATCGTAGGCGACATCGTCGGGAATACCGTCCAGCGTGAATTCCTGGCCACGATCTTCACCGAGCAGGCCGACAGCATCTGCCCGGCACTGCCGGCAGTGGCGCATCAACTTGGCGCCACCTTCAAGTCGATCCTGAAGAGCCATCATCTCCGTTGCCGTTGGGCCGCGCTGCCCGATGAGTCCGTAGTGGGTACCGTGCGCCGGGTCCGAAATCAGAGGCATCACGTTGTGCAGAAACGCGCCCCGCTCCCTGACCATTTTGTTCACCTCAAACAGGTGCTGGTCGTTCACTCCAGGAATCATCACCGAGTTGATTTTGGTGAGGATGCCGCGCGCGCTCAGCATCTCCAGGCCCAGCATCTGCCGCGCGTGCAAGATTCGAGCGGCTTCGATGCCGAAGTAGCGGCGATTTTCATAAAAGATCCATGGATAGATCTTCGCGCCGACTTCCGGGTCGACCATGTTGATGGTGATCGTCACGTGATCAACATTCATTTCGGCAAGCTCGGCGACATGGTCCGGCAGCACGAGCCCATTAGTGGAGACGCACAGCTTTATGTCGGGGATTTCCCTGATGACGCGGTCGAACGTTGCCTTCGTTTTCTCCCAATCGTAACAGGCATCCCCCGGCCCAGCGATGCCAAGAACCGAAAGCTGCGGAACTTTGTTGGCAACGGCGATGACCTTGCGTAGCGCTTGGTCGGGCGTCAACTTCTCAGACACAACACCAGGCCGGCTCTCGTTGGCGCAATCGTATTTGCGATTGCAATAGTTGCACTGGACATTGCAAGCCGGCGCGACCGCCACATGCATACGCGCGAAATAATGATGCGCTTCCTCCGAAAAGCAGGGGTGATCCTTGATCCTTTCCCAAATAGCCGGATCCTCTTCGCCCGGGCTGGTCGGCGACGAGCCGTAGGAAGACGATGCGCAGCCACCGGATTTCGCGGCTGCCAGAAGACCCTCGGATGTCGTGCTAGTCGGCCCCTCAATCGAAACTGTCGGTGAGGACATCAAACGGCTCCGTTGCTGGTAACGTCGCGGTTCAAGGTGCAAGAGCCATACCAACTGAAAAAAGCGGCTTCAGTTCACTATTCGGGTCGATATCGCATTGTGTCAGGCCGGCGCGACACAATTTTGTCCTGCTTGCGACAGTGCAAGTCCAAATCCGTTCAGAAGCACGAAGCACTCCTTGTCGCGCACAGGGCGCGCAAGACCACTGGCCTGACGATTGGCTCATCAGGCTCTTAGAAGTTCCTTCACCTCGATACTATGCCGGCGTATCGCCTAGCCGACTTGTCGCAGCTTGAGGCCGAGAATTCGAGCCGCATTAGCCTGAACCCAGCCGGCCTTCTCCATTGTGTCGATCAGCCGTCACGCTTCGTCCGCCGCGGTCCCAGCCCCCGTCCGGCCGTATCGTTAGAATCGCAAGTGGCCATCTCGTGTTCAGGCGGGCGCCGATGCGCCGAACCGGCATCGTGCTGGCCCGTGAGAGCTCGTCGATGACATTGCCACGTTCCGAAAGATTGGTTCCTTCCAGAGGAGAACGCCAAGCACGCAGTTCTCCGGCTCGCGGACGTTGCCGGGGAAATAGCATTGCGAGATCAGCTCAACTGCCGACGGCGCAAAGCCATGGTTCTCCATATTTCAAGGGTAAGCGCTGTGTCCTTCCAGGAGGACCCGCGATCTGTGGGCCTGCCGATTCTGAGGTGGATCGGAGATCGGCTTGTGTCTGAACTTGAACTTACGATTGACCCTGAGCGGCAGCCTCGGCGTTTTCGAGGGTGATCAACGGCGCTGTTGGTCGGCGGCATTGGTCGATGGACGACAAGGCACGGAGTCATCTCCGAGACCCTGGAGCCGACGCGGTGATCTCGGAGGTTGCCCGGCGCTACGGGCTGCGGCCGCGGCGGAACGCTCGCAAGCTTGCGACGTCGGCAGGACAGGCCACTCCCGCCTAGTGGTTTCGGTGGCGCCACCGGAACGACCCGTTGGGCCTACATCCTTGCACCAGAGCTCAAGGCCACGGCCTGAGAATCGGCCGCCGCTCCCCCTACTTGGTTCCTCAGCCGACAGCGCTAAGAAGGAGAGCAACTTCCGTCGGCGCGAGGATCATTGCGTCGTGGCCAGTGGCGAGTTCCTGCCACGCCCAGCCATCCTGCTTCGCGACCCATTCTCGCGCTCCCGCCATCGGCGGGTGGAGTGGATTAGTGCAGACGACATAGGTTCGGGGTCTGCCGTTGCCGAGCGGGTGCTCGAGCTTAAGTCCGCTTTCGTAGGTGCCTGCCGGATGCGGTGTTATCCGGCGCCGCACCCAGTCCGTGAGCGAGTGTCCCTCGGGAGTGCCGAATGCTGTTGGCGGCGGAGTCGGCATGAAGATACCCCGTCCTTCCTCCGCAACCAATTTTCGACGGGCGGCGACGATGTCGGGGGGCATGGTGCTGAATACACTTTGACCGCTCTCGACGATGGCGCCGTCGAGATAAACGAGATGGCTGATATGGTCGGGTATCCGGTCGGCGGCGCCGGTGATGCTGATGCCGCCTAGACTGTGACCGACAAGGATCACATCGCTCAGCTCTTCCGTTACAATGTGGTTGACGATGTCGGTCACGAATGTGTCGGGCGTGATGTCCTTGCACAGCAAACGTGCGCGTTCGCCGACACCTGTCTGGGTAGGCGTGGTCACGTGGCATCCCATCTTGCGAAGATTGGCGGCGACGTCCCGCCAACACCATCCGCCATGCCAGGCACCATGCACTAGCACATACGTCTTTATCATGGATTGTGCCGTTCCATTTGCTCACCGGCCGTTGTGGCTGCCATCCGGCACGATGGCCGGACATTGTCCAAAGGGGCTCGACCACGTTACCGGTGGTAAGTCCGGCACAGGCGCCCCGTGGCCTGAGGATACCCCTACCAAGTCGAGGAAACTTGAATTGCGAAACCCAATATTCACTAGCTCTTTGCAAGTGGATGGAGAGGCTCATGGTGTGCCGCAGTTGCTCGCTGCCGGCATGCTCTTGGCACCGGCTGATCATCCGAACTTGAACAGGACACCAAAGCCGCCGCGCGGATAGTTCCACTCGATGTCGCCGCCTTTCTCGCACAATATCCGGCAGGTGCCGCATTCCATGCAGCCGTCGGCGGTGATCTCGACTTGACCCTTGTCATTCAACTCATAGCATTTCGCCGGACAGACGTAGGTCAACGCAAGCAAGTTCGCGCTTGGCTTGTCGTGCGGTCGCACTATGATATGGGGGCGGCCGGAATCGACCAGATAGCGGTTCTGGTAAAGTTTGTCCTCGACACGAACCTTCGTCACTGCGATCGTCATCTTGTACCCTCTTCAGCGCCATGCCAATGCCAGGCGGACCGCGTCGCTGACCAACCCCCAGCGCGAGCGCGCGTTGATGAAGGCGGCCGTGGTGTTCTTTTCCTTCTCGATCTTCGGCGTGCCGTCGACACGCATGAAGGTCTGAGCGGCATGCGACATCAACCGCGGATAGCTGTCAAAAAAGTTGCTGGAATTGGTGTGGAGTAAGGCTGGCATGTCCTTGTATTTCTTAAGATCCTTGATCACAAAGGAGTCATCCAGCATCGTCTTGTAGAGCGCAAGGTTCGCTTTGGTCATAGGACCGTTGCGGCTTTTGACTTTGATGATCGCCTCAGCCGCGACACGACCCGAGGTCATGGCAAGGTTCGAACCCTCACGGTGAATGGCATTGTTCAGTTGCGCTGCGTCGCCGACGATGACCCAACCGTCGCCGAATAGCTGCGGAATGGCCCTGTAACCACCTTCGGGGATAAGATGGGCGGCATATTCTTTCACCTCCGAGCCAGCGATCAGCGGCCGGATCGAAGGATGGTTTTTCATCGCATCCAGGAGGGCGGACGGGCTCTCCATCGTCGCGGCGAAATCCGAGACCAGGCAGCCGATGCCGAGTGAAATCGACTCCTTATTGGTGTAAAGGAAGCCGAGCCCGGCCATGCTGCGAGAGATCGTGCCCACGGCCTCGATTACGCAGCCTTCATCGCCCTTCACCCCGAACCGCTGGCCAATGACCTCTTCGGGCAAGAAATGCATTTCCTTGACGGCAATCGCCACGGTCTCCGGCTTCGGCATCTCGCGCAGGCCTGCGCGAGTGCCAAGCAATCCCGACACCCCTTCTGCGAGAACGACCACATTCGCGAAGACCACTCCGCCAGCCCGGTCTGTGCGGACGCCGATCACCTTGCCATTGCCATCACGGACGAGTTCCGTCGCGGTCGTCTCACACAGGACCGTCGCGCCAGCCTCGCGCACCTTGCGGGAAAACCATTTGTCGAACTGGGCGCGGATGATCGTGTAGCGGTTGGGTTTCGCCTCATTGAAGTCGTCCGACCGGTAATGAATTCCGGTGTGAGACGTGTCGTCCATCACCCAAAGTCGCTGTTCGACCAGGTGCCGCTCGAGGGGCGCATCATCCCGGAAGTCCGGGATGATCTTCTCCAGCATGTTCGCGTACATTATGGCACCCTGGACGTTCTTAGAGCCCGGATATTCCCCGCGCTCCAACTGCAGGACCTTCAGCCCCTGGCTTGCCAAAGTGTAAGCAGCTGCGTTTCCAGACATGCCGGCTCCGACCACAATGGCATCGAATTGTTCAATCATGTCCTCTCCCTCAACTCGCAAGCTTGTCTCGACTGTGCGGCGACAGCCGCCGGGTGAAGGCTTCCGTCAGTGCGGGCAGGAAGCGGATTGCATCCGTGACGATCCCGAGGTGGGCGAACTCGAAAATCGGCGCGTTCGGATCGGTGTTGATCGCGACGATGAGATCGGCCCCCTCGACCCCAACTCGGTGCTGGATGGCGCCGGAAATTCCGGCCGCGATGTAAAGCTTCGGTCGAATGGTCTTGCCAGTTTGTCCAATCTGTCGATCAGCCGGCATCCAGCCCTTCTGGACCAAGGGGCGCGAACAGCCATGCTCGGCGCCGATCGCTCGGGCAAGATTCTTCACAAGCTGAAGGTTCTCCGCCGCTCCGAGACCGAGGCCTCCCGCAACCACGACATCCGCATAGGCAAGATTTGCCATTGCCGACTGGTTATCCGGTAGGAAGCCGAGGACTTTGGTGACGATATCGTCCTCAACGAGCGACAGCTTGTGCCGCATGACACGCCCGACCGGCTTATCCACCCGTTGCGGCATAGGCATGACCCTTGGTCGCACCGTCGCCATTTGCGGCCGGTAATTTAGTGTATAGATCGTACACAACAATGAGCCACCAAAAGTCGGACGGGTCGCGGCGAGTGAACCGTCGGAATCTACATCAAGTTCGGTGCAGTCGGCCGTGAGCCCCGTCTGCAGGGTCGTCGCTACCGAGCCTGCAAGATCCCTGCCCAGTGTGGTCGCGCCGAGAAGGAGGATTTCGGGTTTATGGGTATTGACCAGATCCGTGAGCGCCTTGGCGAACGGCTCGTTCCGGTAGTCGGCGAGCGGCGGCGCATCGACGATGTAGACAAGATCCGCCCCGTAAGCGAAGGCCTCGGCAACAGCGTCCTCGACCATCTCGCCCGGCGGTCCCAGCACGACGCCCGCGAGCTGGACTTCAAGCTTGTCGGCTAATTTGCGGCCTTCGCCCAGCAGTTCGAATGATACAGGATGCACATTGCCGCGTTCGAGCTCGAGGAAGACCCACACGTGCCGGTAGTCTTTGAAACGGTCGGGAAGTTCTTTCTTTACACCGGCACGGCCGGGGGCAATGCGAGGGGTAGTTTGGCTTGCGGTCGACATTTTCTGCTCCTGGCCGTCACGTGCCGCTGTTGAAGGCCAGCTCATGTTCCAGCGCCGGCCGGCGGGTTAAGATATCGGCGATGAGTTCATCGGCTATGTCCTGCAAGCCCCTTTCCGCGGTGTCGATCTGCGCCGCCCTTTCTGCCCGTGCGGTGGGGGCGAAAACACGCTTGACGACTGTAGGCGAGCCACGCAGACCGCACCGGGTGAGATCGTCAATGCCGGCGTCGGCTGCAGTCCACTTCACGACTTGGCTGCGCGCCGCGCACAGAGCCTGCTGGAGCGAGCCCCGGCGGATTTCGTTGGTGTCTTCCAGCATGGTAATGAGGCAAGGGAGTCTGCTCTTCAGCAACTGGGTGCCGCCTTCGGCGCGACGAGCGACTTCGATCTCTCGCGTATCGAGATCGATGGAGGCAATCTTCGCGACATAGGTAAGTTGCGATAAATCTAGGCGCTTGGCTATGCCCGGTCCGACCTGGGCGGTATCGCCGTCAATCGTCTGCTTGCCGGTGAAGACGATGTCCGGCCTGCCGAAAGTCTCCCCAATTTTTGCGATTGCTTGCGAAAGAGCAAAGGAAGTCGCCAGCGTATCGGATCCGGCAAAATAGCGGTCCGTCAAGAGAACTGCTCGGTCAGCACCGTAACCGAGCGCCTTTCGCAGCGAGTCCTCCGCCATGGGCGGACCCATTGTGAGCACAGTAACCTCGCCACCATGAACGTCGCGCAGTTTGAGCGCTTCTTCGAGGGCGAACAGGTCGTAAGGATTGATGATGGTCGGAACACCCTGACGCATGATCGTGTTCGTCACCGGGTGCACGCGGATCTGTGCCGAATCCGGCACCTGCTTGATGCAGACTACGATATGCATTGGCGGTTTCTCTAAGCTCCCAGTCCGGATTCGTGCTTGGCGGTTCACCTCATTGCCTGCATCGTTCATGCCAAGTCGTCTTCCTGCCTCTATTCCAGAAGGTGGCTTCGTTTGCTTCCGAGGAGGCGTCATGAGGACTGGATTTGTCGACTTCTCGACATTGTCGCGTCGCAGCCGTGTCGGGCTCATTACTTTCCGAACCGCTTCAGTGCAGAGTCGAGCGGGACGAAGGCGCGGCCAGGTGCGGGACATATGTTTGGATCGTGGTCCCTTAGCACCTTGAACACACGTTGCGTGAGCGGCGAGGAAGTCGCGAAATCTTCGTAGGCGCGTTCCAGCTTGGCGCGCACCCGCGCGGCGATTACCTGGTTAGGCAGACCGGAGAAATCTTCTTCGGCAAGGTATTGGCCCACGCGCTTCATGATATGGAGCCGCGAGACATTCATCACTTTCGGGTCGTAGGAGACGTCAAGGCAGGCGAAGAAGTCCTCCGCGGCCGACAGGCCCTTCAGTCGCGCTAGGATATCGGTGCGATCGATCGGGCGGCTATCAGCGGAGCAGTTCATTGTATTCTCCCGGCGCGAAATTGTGGTGTCGATGCATTGGTGACATTGCTGACGGCGTGCCGACCTCTGGCACGGCGGCTGGGCAAGAGACTTGGCGATCTCAAGCTTTTCTGAAGTGGTGAAGGCGACCCCGAGTTTAACTGCTCTCCTTGCGCAGGGTCGTCACGTTGAGGAAGACCTCACGGCTCGTCGGCTATTGTGCCGCTCGGACCCGGGCCGGAATGAAGCTGTTCTGCACCTCGCCCGCACAGTCCAGCACTGGGAACGGCCCGTAGCTTCTCGGTGATCGCAGGCAGGACCTCAAGCACGCGGTCTACGTCATCTTCGCCGTTGTCACGCGACAAGGAGAAGCGGACTGCCCCACATGCCGCGTTCATAGCGATCAGAACATGGCTCGGTTCCAGTGAGCCAGAGGCACAGGCGGACCCGGCGGAACAGGCGATTCCCAGCCGGCTCAGGACAATTGGAATTGCATCGCCTTCGATACCTTCGAATCCAATGTTTGCAGTGTTTGGCAATCGCTCTTGCGGATCGCCGTTGATGGATGTGTTTGGGATGCGCTGGATGATCCCGTTCTCAAGGCGGTCGCGCAACCATTTTATTCGTTTTGTCTCGTCCATGAATTTCAAGGCGAGTTCGGCCGCCATGCCCAGTCCGACTATGCCGGGTGTGTTTTCAGTGCCTGCACGCCGGTCGCGCTCTTGGTGCCCACCCTTGATCATGGAGGAGAAGCGCACGCCACGTCTTACATAAAGCGCGCCTATCCCCTTTGGACCATGCAGCTTGTGGGCGGAGAGCGACAGCATGTCGATCGCGGTCGATTTCAGCTCAATCGGAAGCCTTCCGACCGCCTGCACTGCATCAGTGTGGAAAAGCGCGCCGACTTCCCTGGCTAGATCGGCAAGCTTAACCACGGGAAAGATCGTACCGGTCTCATTGTTCGCCCACATTATCGAGACGATTGCCACTTGTGGGGTGAGGGCGGTTCTGTAGGCGTCCAGGTCGAGCCGGCCGTAGTGATCGACTGGGATAATGTGCACCTTGACGCCGCGCGTCTTCTCAAGGTGCGCGCACAACTTCAGAACGGCCGGATGTTCAACCGCGGAAGTCACTATTTCCGTTCGGTCGGGCATCACCTCCAGCGCCGAAAGGATGGCTGTACTGTCGCTTTCAGTCCCGCCCGAGGTGAAGATGATCTCGTCCTCGAATCCCGCGCCGATGAGGGCTTGCAACTGTTGCCTCGCCTTTCTCACGGCTTCAGCAACCGATGCGCCATAGGCGTGCATGGACGAATGATTGCCAAATTGCTCCGTAAAGAAAGGCAACATCGCTCCAACGACTGCAGGATCAACCCGCGTCGTTGCGTTGTTGTCGAGATAGACAGGGTTCATGGGAGTGATCCTTCAACTGCTGAAATGATTCAAGGGTAGTCGGGCCATTGAACCTCTGGCGCATATCGTATCTGGTAAGGTGGGCGGCCGGGGGAGCGATGGCTTGGCTGACCGGTCGCTGTCGACATTGCCCTTTGGTGGCGGCATCCGCCGGGAATTCAGCTGTTTCGGGCAATTTTGTTTGCTTGCCCACGGCAACGATCGATGATCGCGATTTGGTGCATCACCGAACGCAATTGTTCCGGGCCGACAGTGCGTGTCGGCCGGTTCCAGAGCGCCGGCGGTTACCGGTTCGACGCAGTATTCCTTGGCGTCGCTATAGTCGAACATAGCCTGTTCCCTCGCAATCATTTGCAGGACTTGCCGCAGCCGCACGTCTCACGCGCATTGGGGTTATCGAAAACAAAGCCGGATGTTTCGAGCCCAGTGACGAAGTCCACGGTCATGCCGGCGGCATGGGGTTGGGAGCCTCTATCCATGAACACCTTGAGCCCATCTCGCTCGATGATCGCATCGCCCTCACGTGAGACGCTCTCCAGGCCCATTGAGTATTGGAAGCCGGCGCAGCCGCCGGCATGGACCATGATGCGAAATCCTTCCGCCGGCTCGCTGGCGCGGTAAAGAGCGGCCTTGATGGCGGCAACAGCGTTGTCGGTGAGCGTAATCATGGCTCGATTTCTCCTCGGTCCGGCGTTTTCGTGGATCATCTCGCATGGACCGTGCCAAAGGGAAGACGTGTCAAAAACCGTAGGACATCCCGACGTCTCTTATGCTCGATTGCTGGGGAGACGTCCGACAACCGACACTTACTGTCGGGTTTGTCGCGTCCGCGTCACAGGAAGGGCGCCTGAGTTCGCGATGCACTCACGCGTAAAGCAATGAACAGAGCCAAAGATGTTCAGAGCTTGCCGCGGAGCAACTGGCACGATTTTTGTGAAGCCTTCGTTGCGGCGGCAAAATTGCCGGCCGATTCACCTTTGGGTTGCCCTCGCAATCGAAGAACGAAGGAAAGCAATATGATCCATCAGACCCGCCTTGGTGGGAAAGCAGCACCGCCGGTGGTACCCGAATGCTCGATCGGCCGATTGGCGCCGACCACCCAACAATCGCTCGCTACCGGCGATTGGCCGCTGACCGCCCGGAGACAGGATTCGACTGGCATGTGCCTGACGATCGATCGCGTCCGCCGTGCACATCCCTGAGGCCCGTTTTTCGATCGATCGTCAAAAGAAGAACGGGGCAGGGGTAAAAACATGGATCAGCGCAAGAAGCGGTCGCCCAACGAAATCCGGCGTGCGTGGGAAGTCTGTCCGAACATTCCCGCGCGTGATTTCGCCGCCCAATTGGCCATTTCGGAAGCGGAACTGGTCGCGGCCCATTGCGGTTTCGGCGCGGCACGCATCGACCCGCGCGTCAATCACCTTCTGACGGGCCTCGAATTCGTGGGCGAAGTGACGGCGCTGACCCGCAATCAAGGTGCCGTGCACGAAAAGATTGGCGTCTTCAACAGAGTGATAACCGGCAACAATCACGCCATGGTCCTTGGTGACGAATTCGACCTTCGCGTCTTCCCGCAGGCTTGGAGGTATGGTTTCGCTGTTGAAAGGCGCCATCGCGGCGGAATCCAGCGCAGTTTGCAATTCTTCGACGCCGCCGGCGCAGCAGTGCATAAGGTGCATCTCAGGCCGGTCTCCAACCTTCATGCCTATCGAAAGCTGGTGGCCGAGCTCGTATCCGCCAACCAGGAGCCGACCATGTCGCTTAAGGCGAGAGTAGCCGACCTGGGCGCGAGGACTGCGGACTGGGCCGGCACGGTGGACGACCTACGCGAGTACTGGAGCCGGCTGACTGACGTCAACCTTCTAAAGACGCTCAAGCTCAGCCGCTGCCAGGCTTTGCGCATGGTCGGCCAGGATTACGCTTGGCTGCTCGACAATGCCGCAGTTGGCGCCGTGCTCCAGCGTGCGGCCGAAGACGAATTGCCGATCATGTGCTTCGTCGGCAACCGAGGTTCTATCCAGACCCATTCCGGCTTAATCAAGTCGGTCAAGCAGATCGGGCCGTGCATCCATGTGCTGGACGAAACGTTCCGGCTGCATCTCAGGACCCACCAAATCCGTGAGGTTTGGGCCGTGCGCAAGCCGACCAATGACAGTCACGTCACCTCGCTCGAAGCATATGGGTCCGACGGCAAGATCATCATCCAGTTGTTCGGTGCGCGCAAGGAAGGCGAACGCGAGCGCGACGACTGGCGGGTTCTGGCGGAAAACCTGCCTCGTTTCCCCGACAGCTACATGAGAAAAGACCGATCGTCGTCGGTGGGACGCCGGCGCCCATCTGCCTCCGCAGCCAGTAGCCGGGCATTGAAGCCGAGACCGGGGACACGATGACGCAATAAGCGCGCTGTATTATCGCAACGCGATGAGCAGGAAGCAATTTGGCGCTGCCCCATCGACCGCATGGTTACGACGAAGCCGCGGCCTTTGGGCCGAGCTCAGAGGTGACAATAGCGTGAACGCCGCCGACCGTCACTCCCCACCAGGCGGTCAGGTTTTGCGGTTCGGGCCGAGCAAAAATACTGTCAAGACAGCGAGGAACGTGGCAACCGCGCTGTAGACAAAGACACTGGCAATACCCGTGTGATCCACCAATAGGCCACCGCAAGTTGTGCCGGCTGCGATGGCCACTTGGAAGGTTATGACCATCAGTACACCAGCGCTCTCGGCCTGTTTCGGAGCGGCGCGTAGCACCATCCATGTCTGCAATCCGACCGGGACCGCGCCAAAAGCAAAGCCCCATACGGCAACTGCAATTGCCGAGGTCAAGGCCGATGCTCTCATGGTCAGGAGCGAGACAGCGGCTACGGCAATGAGCAGGGGCGGCAGGGCCGCGACCGCCTTGAGACTGTGTTTGGTGAGGAATGCGCCGGCTAAATTGCCGAAGACGCCGGCCGTGCCAAAAGCAAGGAACACGAGCGGGATTGACTTCTTGTCGAGCGCAGGAACGCTCTCGAGAAAGGCGCGGATGTAGGCGAAGCTGGCAAAATGGCCGGAAGCGACCAATAGCACGACTAGCACCGCAACCTTCATCGCCGGATTCTTCGCGACATCCAGCGGACTGCGGAATCTGCGCACTTCGATCGGAGGCAGTGGCGGAATGGTTACGAGTTGCACGAGCAGCGCAACGGCACTCACGATTGCGGCGACCTTGAACGAGGCTCGCCATCCCCAAATGTCACCGACATAAGCGCCGATTGGAGCCGCGCAGACGGAGGCGACAGAAACGCCGGTGAGGATGACCGACATGGCGCGCGGCATGAGGTGACTTGGAACCAGCCGCATCGCCAACGCTGCCGAAATTGACCAAAAACCACCAAGCGATATGCCAAGGACGACGCGTGCCGCCAGCAAAACCGGCAGCGACCCCGCAACCTCCGCCAGAACGTTCGACAGGATCAGCAGGAGCGTCATCGCCCAGATGACGACCCTGCGGTCCAGACGCTTTGTCACGATGGCGATTATCGGTGCCGAGATCGCCGCGACGATTGCGGCCGCTGTTAGCGCCTGTCCAGCCGTGCCCGTGGTGATACGGAGATCATGCGCGAGCGGTGTCAGAACGCTGGCGGGCAGAAACTCTGCCGTCACAAGCCCGAAGGTGCCGAAGGAAAGCGAAATGATGGCACCCCATGCAGGGCCAGAACGTTGATAGGGACTTTCTGGGTCAAGCCGATCTCGGTCGAACAAAGCCGCGTCCACTAAATCTGTCGCCGATTCGGTCATGAATGAGTTCTCCGGCTAGGAGCTGTTGCAGCAGGGGTGGCTACATCGCCGGGGATCAAAGCCGCGAGACCTTCCGGCGGCGGCCAGTCGGCATCAGTCGAGGCCTCGGAGCCCGACGCATCCGAGGCCTCATCGGAGGGCCGACGGACCCAACCGTCGACAATGCGGGAGAGTTCTCGGCGCGGTCGCATCGATCGCATTCGTCGAAGTGCGGTCTGTTCACTGCGAACCAAGCAAGCCGAACGCGGTGTCCTCGATCGAGGCCTTGATGGGGGGATGATCGACGATCTCTATATTGCTTTGAAGCAGGAAGTTCCGTCGCCATATGTGGTTATCCTGGCAGCCAGAATTGAGCGGTTGTCGCAAGCACCAAGGCGGTCGCAATGAGTGCAACGAGGCGGAAGTCTGATCGATGGCTGCGGTTCGATGGCCGCGCGATCGACAAAATTGAGGTGATGAGTTATCCCTTTTGAAGCCGTTGCTCCCAATTCTGGGATAAGGTAATTGCAGGCGGTCCCAGCAACGTCGGGCGGCCTTTTTGGTGATCGAATTCATGGGACGACACTCTCGGTCCGTGACGCATCTGCGAATGACTCCGCAAGTTCCGTGCCATCAACGACAAATCTGGCTCTGCTGAGCGGGTGGTGGAGGCACGAGCGTGGGCTATCCCAAGAGCTTGCCGCAAGGTTGTTCGAAGTTGAGGTGCCGGATAGACCGCAAATATGTCGGGCGGCCTGGGGTTGGCCAACACGAAGATGCGCAAGTTCAAAAGGACGAGCTGAACCCTTGCCGATATCCATCCGAGGCTGATCTGGAGAAGGTCAAGAACTGCGTCTTGAAGGCTTCCGCCGCACCGGCAAATGCTAAGCCAAGGTGCTGGGCAAGATGGACAGGGCCATCCAACCCGTCGACTGGACGCTCATTAATGGCGTCGGTGTGGCTCTGTAGCTGGCGAGAAAAACGCCCTGCTGAAAGACAAAAGCTCGTGTGGCCGGCTCTGAAGGACGGCCAATGAGGCATGCGAGGAGAGGCTATAGTCCATTCGTGTAGACTGATCTTGTCCTACGGAGGCGGCTAACCACCCCGCCAGACATCATCGAGGGGAGCGCCACTAGGCTCACCCCAAGTGTTGGTCGTTTCCACCTGGTGACCTCGGCCAAGTCACCAAGCCGCTTAGCGCAAGCTTTCGAACTGGATGCTCCCCGGGCACATGATCGGCTAGCGATCCCACCAGTTGAGTTGCTCCAAGTCGCTGTCTAGCATTCTACATTCTGTGTCCGACGCTGGACAAGAATGTTGCAATCCCGACCAGCAAGTCAGCGCAGGCGCCACCTGTTGCCCAGCAAACGGCAAGGATTATCGAAAGACGAATTCGGCACGGAGCTTGCACCGACGATTGCATGCAAATGCCGACAGCATCTCATGAACGGTCTCTCGATTCTGGCGCGGTTAAATCGCGGCCGGTTCCAGATCATGTCCCGCCCGAAATGGTGAGGGACTTCAACCTGTTTACGTCGCCCGGCATGTTGCCGACGGCTAACGGGGATCCGCATGCAGCGGTTGCTTGCGTTCATGCCGGGCCTCCGATCTTTTATTCAACCAGCAACACGCGCGACGGTCGGGGTACCTGGGTCATCACTCGCGCGAGCGACCAGCGCCGGGTGCTGCAGGACACCGAAACGTTTTCCAGCCATCGCAGCATCTTCGCCTCTGTGCTCGGCGAGAGCTGGCCGATGATCCCGCTTGAGCTCGATCCGCCATTCCACGGTGTTTTTCGCTCACTGCTCAATCCGCTGCTTTCGCCAAAGCGGGTAATGGCATTGGAGCCGGCTGTCCGGGAACGAGCGATCAAGCTGATCGACAGGATCGCCGCATCAGGCACGAGCTGCGACATCATGAAGGATTTTGCAGTTCCGTTCGCGGTCAATATCTTCCTTCGCTTTATTGGGCTTTCGGACAACGGACTAGAAACATTTGTCGGCTGGGCTAGAGATCTGCTCCACGGCGATAAGGAGCAACGACCACCCGCAGCCCGGACGATCGTGGCCTTCATCGACGAACTTGCCACCGAGCGCCGCAAGGAGCCGGTCGATGATTTCATGACCTTCATCGTGAAGGCAAAGGTCGAGGGTCGTCTGCTCAGTGACGAAGAAGTCCGTGGCATCGGCGTGCTTGTGTTCGTCGCGGGACTCGACACGGTCTCAGCAGCCATATGCTTCGACTTGGCCCATCTCGCGCGCAACCCCAAAGATCAGGAATTGCTACGAAGCGAACCTGACCGGATTGCCGTCGCTGCGGAAGAATTGCTGCGCGCCTATTCGACCATTCAGATGATCCGAGTGGCAACGAAGGATGTCGACTTCAAAGGCGCGCCGATCCGCAAGGGAGATTATGTTTCCTGTGCCACGATGATTGCCAATCGTGACCCGGCGGAATTCGAATGCCCGAATGAGATCGATCTGGCGCGCGAGGACAACCGGCACGCTGCCTTTGGCTATGGTCCCCATCGTTGTCTTGGCTCACACCTTGCCCGGCGGGAGATTGTCATTGGCCTGGAGGAGTGGCTGGCGCGCATCCCAGCCTTTCGGATCAAGACAGGGACTGAACCTATCACCTTCGGCGGCCATGTGTTCGGGATCGAGAATCTGATCCTGGAATGGTCCTGAAGTTTCAGCCAACGACATTGGAGTTCGCTATGCGTGTCGTCGTACATAAAGCCAGATGCCAGGGTCATGCGCGCTGCTGGGCGCGGGCGCCGAGAGTCTTCAAGCTTGATGACGCCGGCTACATCTTGCCCGGTGATATTGATGTTGCCGATGGGGAGCAACTGCTTGCCTCAAAAGGGGTACGAGCCTGCCCCGAACAAGCTCTGGAAGTTGACGAGCCCCCCGCTAACTCAGTTGTAGAGAGAGACACACGCAAAGTGCAGACTGGCATCGGGAAGGACAAAACAATCATACAATTCGCGACAGACCCTGTCGACCACGCGAAAATTACCGAACTGCGTGACCGAGAGGCGATCCGCAACTGCCTGTATCGGTACTGCCGCGGGATAGACCGCGCCGATGAGGCGGCGCTGCGTAGCGCATACTGGCCCGAAGCGTATGACAGGCACGGTCCCTATTGCGGACCGGCAGAGGACTTCATCCAATTTGCTCTCGGTCTGCCGGGGCACCGTAACATCCATCAAATCACGAACAGCCTGATCGACTTCATCAGTTCAGCAGAGGCCGCGGTCGAGAGCTATTTCACCGCGCTGCAACGCGGACCGGATACAGACCAAGAAATACGTCAGACGCTGCTTTGCGGCCGTTACTGCGATCTGTTTCAGAAGAGGCAGGACGAGTGGCGAATTGCGGAACGGACAGTCGTCTACGATTGGGTTGAGGAGCAAATCCCGCCAGCGATTCTTGAGGCAGATAGGTTCGGCCGGCGACAGCCGATTGGAGCACCACATCCAGACGATCCCATCTACCAGTTGCTCAAGGGTCACATCCCCACCGACCAAGATGGCGTCGAGGGTCCCCAACTGGGAGCTGCATAAGTGGGTAGGAATGGAGGATGAGCGCCCTACGGGAACGACATCTGTGTGGGGCCGCGACTGGCGGTCACTGCAACGATTTGGCTCGGCCCTTCATTCCGCCCAAGGTTGATGGGCTGAGATCACAAGCGGTCATCGTGGAGAAGCTCTCGTGAAACTGGCAGCACGCACCGTAATCATCACAGGCGCTGCGGGCGGGATCGGCCGTGCCCTGGTCGATATCCTTGCCGCGGACGGAGACACTGTAGTTGCGGTGGACCTTCCGGGCAGTGGTGTGGTTGAACTGGCTCGGGATCTCGGGTCGCCGCACGTCGGTCTGGAGTGCGATGTGTCGCGAGAGAAGGACATGCTCTCACTTTTCGGCCAGGTCGAAGCACGGTTCGCGCAAATCGATGTCCTCATCAACAATGCGGCGGTTGGACCCACGATGGATAGGATCATCGACACCGCTGTCGATACCTTCCGACGCGGCGTGACAGTGAACCTTATTGGGCCATTCGTTATGGCCCGGGAAGCGGCGCGGCGCATGAAGCCGGGCGGTGCGATCGTCAATGTGGCTTCGATGGCGGGCGTGGTCGGCAATCCCAGGCGCAACGCCTACGCAGCCTCGAAAGCTGGCGTGATCTCGTTGACAAAGTCCCTTGCATGCGAGTGGGCTATGCGAGGAATCCGCGTCACGGCGGTGGCGCCGGGCTCCGTCCGCACCCCAATGGTCACAGAACTGGCACGCGCTGGCAAAATGGACCTCGCGGCGATACGCCGCCGCGTGCCGATGGGGCGCTTGGCTCGCCCCGACGAGATCGCCAGGGTCGTGCGTTTTCTGAGCAGCACGCAGGCGCGCTACATCACCGGCTCGGTGCTGGCAGTCGACGGAGGCTGGATGTCATTCAACCAGCCGGGGGATGCTCACCCGCCGGTGGATGGTGCGCTCCAAGCCGAGCTCTCCTGTCCGGCCGAATGCACAGATGCGCGAATCGTGCTCGTCACCGGTGGCGCAAAAAGCATTGGCGCGGCCGTCGCTCGCCGCTTTGCCGCGAACGGCGACACCGTCGTGATTGCTGATAAAGATGGCACTGCAGCGGCAGAGCTGGCTACATCGCTCCCCGGCAAGCATCTGGCGAAATCGCTGGACGTGGCCGTCGAGAGCGATGTGGTGTCGATGTTCGAAGAACTGAGGGGACGCTTCGGGTATATCGATGTTCTGGTCAATAGTGCTGATACCGCCGACAGGATTGTGCCTGCGATCGAGCAACTGTCGAAACAGCTCGAACACGTCCTGGATGTCAACCTTACCGGCGCCTTCACCTGCGCGCGCGAAGCGATCAAGGCTATGCGCCCGGGCGGCGTGATCCTCAATCTCGGGTCGATCGACAGCTTTCTGCCGTTCGCGCCGCGCCATGCCTACGGCGCCTCCAAGGCGGGGATGGATATGCTGACCCGTTGCATGGCGGCCGAACTCGGGCCGGTCGGAATTCGGACAGCCACCGTCGCTCCTGGCCACATCCGCACGCCCGCACTTGCTCAGTTGGCCAAAGCCGGCCGCATCGACCTGACAGCAATCGGACGACGCATCCCCATGGGCAGGATGGGACGGCCAGAAGACGTCGCAGATGCATCGTTCTTCCTTGCTTCGTCTGACGCCTCATACATCAACGGCTCGATCCTCTACGTGGACGGCGGCTGGACCTCGTTCGGTGATGCGGGAAACGCCAGCGAGCTCTATGACGAATGTTTTGCGGAGGCCGCAGGTTAATTGCCAGGCCTTCGCAGGGCGACCGGCCGAGCATTATGAAGCCTCGGCTCCACGACGCACCTGAGGTGCTTGAGATCCAAGCATGCGCATGCCGAGCACATTCCCGGTCGGCTGACGTGTCTATAACGAGGAGAAATCATGGAATTTGCCACTTTCATTCTGGCCGCCCAGCGTGGCTATCACCAATCCTCAGAAAGCGTCATCCGCAACTCCATCGAACAGGCCGTCGCTTCGGAGCAGGCTGGGTTCAACACCGCGTGGTTTGCTGAGCACCACTTCAACAATTACAGCCTCATACCATCCCCGCTGATGATGGTGGCGCACTGCGGCGGCTTGACAAGCACGATTCGCCTGGGCACTGCCGTCTGCGTGCTGCCGCTTTACCAACCGCAGCGCCTGCTGTCCGAGATCGGCTTCGCCGACATCGTTGCGAACGGCCGTCTCGAGCTCGGCGTAGGCTTGGGATACCAGCAGTTCGAGTTCGAACGGTTCGGCGTGGACATCGATGAGGCGCCGGCCGTCTTTTCGGAATACCTGGACATCATTCTCAAGGGCCTCAACCAAAACGTCTTCGAACACGACGGCCAGTATGAGAAGATCCCCCCAACAGCGATTTCGGTCCGCACAGTCCAGCAGCCGACGCCGCCTATCTGGATCGCTGGCGGAGCCGCACGGATGGCTCGGGCCTACCGCGAGGGGCACAATTTTTTTGTCACAGCCTTCCACGACGGCTTAGAGACTTTGACCACACTGCGTGAATCAGTCGAGAGGGCGGCGGCATCCGAGGAAAAGAACGTCACCGACGTCAAGATATCGCTGCTGCGCTGCTGCTATGCCAGCCACGACGAGTTGGAGATCAACAGCTATCTCGACAATGCCCGCTTCCAGCGCCGGCTTTCTGAAGCCCTGCATCAGCGTCGCCAACAGAGCCACGATGGCTACCTGCTGCAGGAGACACCGACCCAGCAGGATCTGTCCTTCGAGACCATGCGCAAAAATTTGCCGATTGGCAGCGTAAATCGCGTGATTGATCGCCTGCTGGAAGAGATCGATATCTTGAAACCGGACCAGATCGCAGTTCAGACTCAATTGGGCGACTTCGACCAAAAGACGATGCTGCGCCAGATCGAGCTCTGGGGCGACAAGATCATCCCTGCGGTCAACAAGGCGCTTTGTCATGCCGGAAGCTGAAGCCGGCCGTTACGATGATGG
This sequence comes from Mesorhizobium sp. WSM4983, assembly GCF_029625765.1. Lineage (NCBI taxonomy): Bacteria > Pseudomonadati > Pseudomonadota > Alphaproteobacteria > Hyphomicrobiales > Phyllobacteriaceae > Mesorhizobium > Mesorhizobium sp. WSM4983. Next base: position 24,329 of record NZ_JARTVM010000019.1, read on the forward strand.
CTGCCTATCCAGCGCGCAATGGCGTGGGTCCGAGCTAGGGAGGAGCTTCGATCAGCATGTGCTGCCCTGCGTACATTCACGTTCGCTTGAGGAGGTCCAGGCGGGCGAGGTGTTGGCGACGGAGGGGACAGGCCTTTCGTCTGTCGAATTGCGTGATGTCTTGGCCGCAACTTTCCCGTCTACCTCCAGCAGCGTATTCGCTTTGGAGGAGTTGAGCGAGCCCGAGCCGGAACTGGAAGAGGAACTGCTACGCCGGCTGCTGCTAGCGCATGCTGCGCCGGCCGACCCGGCGAGCGCCCGCTTGGCCAAGATCATCGCCCGGCGTGCGATGCGCATGGACCATCTTTGGCGGGATCTTGGCCTCTCAAATCGCGCTGAGCTCAGCCGCCTGCTTGCCAGACATTTTCCCGCGCTGGCGGCAGGCAACACAGAAAACATGAAATGGAAAAAGTACTTTTACCGCAAGCTGTGTGAGGCCGAAGGCTTTTCGTCATGCACAGCACCCAGTTGCGGGGAATGCCATGACTTCGAAAGCTGCTTCGGCCCGGAGGAAGTTGAGAGTCGCCTCTCGCCGACCACGAATGTCGGTTAGTCACTTCGCTTGATCGCAGCTGCGGACAAACGCTTATCGCGGCGCCGTCGTATGGAGGAAGGGATGTTCATCGCCTCGCGATATTTGGTGACGGTACGGCGAGCGACATCGATGCCGGTCTCCTTGAGTTGAGCAACGATGTCTTCGTCGGAATGTACCTTGTCGAGCGATTCTTCGGCTATGATTGCCTTGATCCGATGGCAGACAGCTTTGGCGGAGTGCGCATCGCCGCCCTCGCAGGATGCGATTGGCGCAGCGAAAAAATACTTCAGCTCGAACACCCCGCGCGGAGTCAACATGTACCTGTTCGAAGTCACCCGGCTTACCGTCGACTCGTGCATGCCGATCTCGTCAGCGACATTTTTGAGACAGAGAGGCCGCAGATGGGCGGCGCCGTGTGTAAAAAAGGCATCCTGCTGGCGCACGATTTCGGTCGCAACCTTAAGGATCGTCTTAGCGCGCTGCTTGAGACTGCTGATCAGCCAGTTCCCTTTTTCCTGGCAATTGTCGAGAAACGCTTTGCCTTCCGGATTTTGCTTGGTCAGCTGCGAGATTTCGGCGACATAGGTGTGGTTGATCAACACTTTGGGCAGCGTGGCCGGATCAAGCTCCACCCGCCATCCACCTTCGGACTTGGGCATTACCCAGACGTCCGGTACGATGGTTTCCGGCGTCCCGGACTGGAACCGGTCTCCAGGCTTGGGATCGAGCGCGCGGATTTCGTTCCTCATGTCGAGGAGATCCTCCTCGTCGACTCCGCAACGCTGCTTCAATCCCTGAAAATCCCCCCGTGCAAGCATCTCGAGATTGGCGACCAAAGCTGCCATAGCCGGGTCGAACCGGTCTTGCTGGCGCAGCTGAATCTCCAGGCATTCGCTGAGAGTTCGCGCAAAAATGCCCGGCGGATCAAATTGCTGCAAGATTCCGATGACCCGTTCCACATCAGCTTGCCGAACGTTTAACGTCCTGGCCAGATCGAAAAGGTTTACCTGAAGATAGCCAGTGTCCTCCAGATGAGCGGCGAGCTGTCCGGCAATCAGCCGCTCCTGGGGGGTGAACGGGTTGAGGGCGACCTGGCGGGCGACATGGTCGTGCAATGTTTCGGTGTGGGCGGTAAACTCCTCGACGGCAGGTCGATCGTTGCCGCTACTGCGTTGCGACTTCCATTGCCCGCGCCCGCCAGACGGCCCGCCAATGGGCGATTCGCCGATTTCGCTTCTGCTTTGACTGCTCCGCTGATCCACCCCTGGCAGCGGCGAATCGTCGTCAAACGGGTCAGGCTTCAAAACGGGGTTCTTCTCGAGTGCCTGCTGCACGAGCTGATGGAGTTCAGTATGCGTCAATCGCAGCAAGCGAATAGCTTCAATGGCTTGAGGCGATAAGACCATACGTTGCTTCTGGCGTTGAAGCAGGCTTGCTGAGAGATGCATGTTGAACCGTGATCTGCCGAGGAGGCTCTAGTGTGTGCTTGGGTTGTGTGAGACTTTCCACTTCTGGGTCATGCCGCCGCCTTCAATTTGTCGAGAACGTTTTGCGGGGATGAAACGCCATAGGGGTCCGTCTCGCAGTTGTCACAGAAGCCTTCCTCCTCGAACCACTGCTCCACCACGCCATCGTCGATCAGAGCGGCGTATCGCCAGGAGCGCATGCCAAAGCCCAGATTGTCCTTCGCGACCAGCATGCCCATTTTGCGCGTGAACTCGCCCGACCCGTCTGGGATCAGCTCGATCTTCTGCAGCCCCAAGGACTTTCCCCACGCATTCATGACGAAAGCATCGTTGACCGAGACGCAGTAGATCGCGTCAATTCGCAGTTCCAGAAATTGATCATAGAGTTTTTCGAAATCGGGCAGTTGGAAGGTCGAGCAGGTCGGGGTGAAGGCGCCAGGCAGCGAGAACAGGATGATGCGCTTGCCCCCGAAATAATCGTCGGAGGTCTTGTTCTCCCACTGATAAGGATTTGGCCCCCCGATCGACTCATCGCGAACACGCGTGCGAAAGGTCACGAGAGGAACGTTCTTTCTATAGGTCATTGATTTGCTTCCAGGCCAAAGTGGTACGGTGCATTTTTCGGTTAAACTGAAGCGGCATCGACTTCGGTCGACAGTTCCGGCAGCCTCGCGCCTTGGCGTGGTTGCCTCGGACCGGTCTTGTGCAAGACCGCCCCCGAGCAGGCACGTTTAACGGCGACGAGCTTCCGCGGAGACGGGGAATTTTGCTCGCGTGCTTTATCGAGCTTTGAGAGGTAGGCATGGTCTGCAACCGTGATTTTGACTGCGTTCTATCGACCGAGTCGCAAGCGCCATGCCAATTGACCCGATGCCTTGGGTTCACTTCGGTTTTTGCAGCAACTTTCGTGTTGTGCAGTAATGCCGGTCGATATTATTGCTCAAGCAGCACTGGAAATTGGGTGCGACTCCGTTCGGCAAACCCGGCCTTTGTCCGAAGCCGGACACGAATGTCGGAAATAGCCAAACGCCAGGATCTGGGGCGGGTTAAGAAACGTTGCCGTGGGCACCGGCTTCAGCACAATTGCGCCACGCGAGCATGGCTCCCAGCGTCAATGCCGTGCAGCAGCGAGACGAAGTCACTGCAGAATATCAACCTCTGCGAAGTCGTTGAAACCCAGCATGTGCGAGCCGTTCGAGGCGCAGATCAAGGCATGCTCGAGGAAGAGCTCGTGCTCTCGGCAGCAAGTGTTGCGACGTCTGACAAGGATCGTCGCGCTTCAAGGAAAAGAACCTGAATGGTGCACGGCTTGTGAAGGCCGGCGCATGGAAATGGCTGGGCTGATCATCCTCCATGAGGGTTGAATGAAGAGCTGGCCCCTATCTCCCTCAGCTGCAACGGGGGGAGATAGGGCATGTCCGTCTATCGCGCTGGGTAACATTCCTCGGTGATGCAATAAGGGGGAGCAATTTCTCATTTCGGCAGACACGACCCAGCTCTCCTTTCATGCGCTGATTCCCCCAGGGGAAATCGCGACTCCAGGCTTCCTATGCAGCGAATCGCGGTGCTGTCCGATGTCCGACAATGTCGGATGCGGATCGTAGCTGGGCTAGATCCGTCACTTTGCCTCGATGGTTTCCCACTGGCCTTATATCTGCTTCGCCCAAATGCGGCGACATAACCTGTGCGGCATCTGTGAATGGATCGACTTCAATCGAGACCTCGGAGGTCCCGATGCGCGAAGGGAGCTTGCCGATATGACGGCCACCATAGCGAACCACGGTCCGGACGACGAGGGGACTTGGATCGGCGGGCCTGCGGCGCTGGGACACCACCGCCTGGCAATCATCGATATCCAGGGCGGCCGCCAGCCGAGGATGCTCCAGGGGGATGGCCGACCTGACTTGGTGCTCGTCTACACGGGTGAGACTTACAACTACCGCGAGCTGCGTCAACAGCTGGCCGGCCTAGTCCATCGCATGAACACGAGCAGTGACACCGAGGTGGTGCTGCACCGCCCCCGCGAGTAGGGCTCTTCGGCGGGTACACTTTTTTCACGAAATCCGTGAATGTTTCTCGCGACATCATCCCGCAATCGGTGGTGCAGCGGGTGAAGAGCCCGTATCCGGCTATCCAGAATGCCGCCTACGACAAAATACTACGTACGCGGTTCACTGTGATGCTGGACGACCTAGTTGTGGAGCTTCAACAGGTTGTCCTCGATCAGGGCGAGGCGACTGATAGGCGTTTTTGACTTTAGGCTGCCATGTGGA
>NZ_JARTVM010000002.1:0-330000 GCF_029625765.1 Mesorhizobium sp. WSM4983
CGGCGGCATGAAGGCGCGGCCCTTCTCATAACCGCGCCTCAGCGCCTTGCCGTCGACGGCCACCACGCCACGCGGTGCGCCGAGCCCAAGCTCACGCCGCAATGCCGCCATGAAGGCGCTCAGCGCATCCGACAACTCCTGCGGATCAAGAAGCCGAAACACCCGGCTGAAGGTGTCGTGGCTCGGGCACCCATGCTTCAGCTCGATGAACTCTTTCAGCTCCTCTTCGCGCCCCTCTGCGAACTCCGCAATATCCACACAGCTTTTGGCCCCGCACAGCGTCGCCGCCAGCGCCAGAAACAGAAGTTCAGCAAGATCATGCCGCGCGTTGATGTCGCGCGGATCGCGAACTGCTTGCAGGATCGACAAAACAAGCCGCACTCGGGCCTCCTCTGCTACGAGAAAGCCTCTCAAGAATCCTTCTTTTGCGGCTTGGCAATAGCCAATCAACTTATCTGCGATTCCCCTGCCCTCGAGGGGGGAGACCCGGCGCGCGGCGCCCTCAATGATGAAATCTGCAAAGTCCATTTCCGCGATCCTTCACGAGCGGAGATCTGTTCCACAAGCGAGCCCCGGCGGGCGATGTCGCCCACGCCGGTTGATCTGAAGGCTCGCGCCTTCAGATCACGTAGGATCGGAGAGGCTCGAAGCCGTTGAAGGCGACCGACGAATAGGTGGTCGTGTAGGCGCCGGTACCTTCGATCAGCACCTCGTCGCCGATGGTGAGCGACAGCGGCAGCGGATAAGGCGTCTTCTCGTAGAGCACATCGGCCGAATCGCAGGTCGGGCCGGCGAGCACGCAAGGCGCGGTCTCCGATCCGTCGCGCGGCGTCACGATCGGATAGCGGATCGCCTCGTCCATGGTCTCGGCGAGGCCCCCGAACTTGCCGATGTCGAGGAACACCCAGCGCACATTGTCATTGTCGGCCTTCTTCGAGATCAGCACGACTTCCGACTTGATGACGCCGGCATTGCCGACCATGCCGCGACCCGGCTCGATGATCGTCTCGGGCAGCGCGTTGCCGAAATGCTTGCGCAGCGCCGAGAAGATCGCCTGGCCATAGGCCTGCGCCGCCGGCACGTCCTTCAGGTAACGGGTCGGGAAACCGCCGCCCATGTTGACCATCTTCAAGACGATGCCTTCCTCGGCGAGCGTGGCGAACACCTTCTTGGCATCGCCCAGCGCGCGGTCCCAAGCCGAGAGATCGGTCTGCTGCGAGCCGACATGGAACGACACGCCATAAGCGTCGAGGCCGAGCGCCTTGGCATGTCGCAGCACATTCACCGCCATTGCCGGCACGCAGCCGAACTTGCGCGACAGCGGCCATTCGGCACCCTCACCGTCGGTGAGCACGCGGCAGAACACGCGCGAGCCCGGGGCGGCGCGGGCGATCTTCTCGACCTCCTCAACGCAATCCACGGCGTAGAGGCGGATGCCGAGCTGGTAGGCGCGCGCAATGTCGCGCTCCTTCTTGATGGTGTTGCCGAAGGAAATGCGATCCGCCGGCGCGCCGGCATCCATCGCCATCTCGACCTCGGCAACCGATGCGGTGTCGAAGGACGAGCCCATCGCAGCAAGCAGGCGCAGGATCTCCGGCGCCGGGTTTGCTTTCACCGCATAGTAGATCTTGGAATCGGGCAACGCCTTCTCGAAGGCGCGGAAATTGTCGCGCACGACATCGAGGTCGACGACGAGGCAGGGACCGTTCGGACGTCGGGCGGCGAGAAAGTCAAGGATGCGCTGGGTGGCCATCGAGGTCTCTCCATCTGCGCCTTTCGGCGCGCACAAAGGCTGCGGGACGCGGGCGCTCGGCCTCGCGAACTCGCGGTGGACAAAGGCGGGACGGAAAATCCATGGAACCAGCCGGTGGAGACCCCGGAACCACGGATCGCCGTCTCGCGGCGGTGAACCTGGCCTTGCCCGGCCTCGGTTCGCTTTGTCTGCCTTGGCTTGGATGGGAGGACCCGTCCGCACTGCCGGCAATGAAGGTGTGCCTCTTCAGTAACCCCGGTCTTTGGACGACCGGCAGACACCAGAAAGGCCCGCACCGTCGTTGCTTCAAGGTGTCCTCGGTCTTGTGGTTGGCCACTGACCGACTGGAGGGGTTGGCTCCAGTTACCTTACCGATTGCCCTCACCATTCGAGGATCGGCGGACACCCACAGGCACGTGCGACTTTGGGCAAGCGCGATATAAGAGCGAAGGGTTTCACAATCAATAAAAATCGTCAGCGCCGGTTGTAAAAATTGCGGCATCGAACAATGTTTGTGGACCGTATTCGGAAATCGAACAATGCCAGGCACCGACGGCCCTCTCAACGCCTTCCTCGATCTGCGCCAAATGCCCGTGGCCAATGCGGAATTTGGCCCGTTGGCCGGCCTGCGCCTAGCCGTGAAGGACATCTATGACGTCGCCGGCTATCGCACCGGCTGCGGCAACCCGCGCAAGTTCGAACAGGCTCACGCCGCCTCGCGGACGGCCGAGGCTGTGCAGTTGATTCTCGATGCCGGTGCGCGATTCGTCGGCAAGACGCAAACCGACGAGCTCGCCTTCTCGCTGTTCGGCCAGAATTCGCATTTCCCGTTTCCGGTGAACGCAGCCGCTCCGGATCGCGTGACCGGCGGCTCCTCGTCAGGTTCGGCGGCAGCGGTCGCCGGCGGCCTTGCCGACATCGCCGTCGGCTCCGACACCGGCGGCTCGATCCGCGCGCCGGCGAGCTTCTGCGGGTTGATCGGGCTGCGCACCAGTCACGGCCGGGTATCGCTCGAGGGCGCCATGAAGCTCGCGCCGAGCTTCGACACCTTCGGCTGGTTCGCCGGCGACATAGAAGCTTACGAAATGGCCGGCAAGCTTCTGCTCGGACGCGATCCACACCAGCATCCGCTCAACCGCCCGCTGTCGATCGGCTGGCTCGATGCCTTTGTTTCCGGGCCGACGGAAGCCGCCGAATATGCGCGGATGAAGGCACAGGCAGCAGCCGTCCTCGGCGAGCCGACCGAAACCGAACACGCCTTCGCCTCCTCCCCGGATGATCTCTACTGGTGCTTTCGTCGACTGCAGGCCTTCGAGGCCTGGCAGGTGCATGGCGGCTGGATTTCGGCAGGCGATCACGGGCTGGGTCCGGGTGTCGACGAGCGTTTCGGCTTCGGCCGCACGATCGATACAAAGACGGTCGAAGCCGAAACGGCGCGTCGGGCAGCCTTCCGTTCCGAGTTCGGCAAGCTGCTCGGCAACGACGGCTTTCTTGTTCTGCCGACCGTGCCGGGCGCAGCGCCACTGAAGACCAGCACGCCGGAGCAGTTCCAGGCCTATCGCGAAAGGGCGCTGCATCTTTTGTGCCTGGCCGGGTTGTCGGGCTTCCCGCAGATCACCTTGCCGCTCGGTTCCGTCGACGGCGCGCCCTTCGGCCTGTCGCTGCTCGGCCCTTACGGCAGCGACGTCGCCCTGATAGGGCTCGGCCGCACGATTCTGGATGCGGCCCGAAAGGTCTGATCATGGATACATTGACCCGCATGCGCGCCTTCATCGACGTCGTCGAGGCCGAAGGCTTCTCGGCCGCCGCGCGCAAGATCGGCCGTTCCAAGGCGCTGCTGTCGAAATATGTGCGCGAGCTCGAGGACGAGCTCGGCGCGCTGTTGTTGAACCGTACCACGCGGCAGTTCTCGCTGACCGAAGCCGGTCACACCTATTATCAGCGCGCCTCCGAAATCGTGCGCGAGGTCGACAGCCTCGCCGATGCCGTGCGCGAATCTTCCGGCGACGTGCGCGGCCGCATCAAGCTCTCGGCTGCGCGCACCTTCGCCGACGCGCCGATTGGCCAGTCGCTGATCGATTTTGCCAAGCAACATCCGGACATCGTTCTCGACATCCATCTCGACGACCGCTTCGTCGATCTGGTCGAGGAAGGCTTCGATGTGGCCGTGCGCATTTCGCGGCTGGAGAACTCGTCGCTGATCGCGCGGCGCCTCGGGCCGTTTTCGATCAAGCTCTGCGCGTCGCCGGACCTGCTCGCAAAGCATGGCACCCCGACCCGCCCGCAGGATCTTTCCAACATGCCCTGCATCGTCGACACCAACGGCCGCTCTTTAGCCAACTGGCGCTTCAAGGGAGACGGCGAGGATTCGGTGAGCGTCACCGTGTCGGGGCCGATCGAGGTCAACAGTCCGATGGCGGCGAGAGCAGCCGCCGTGTCGGGCCTGGGCTTCACCATCCTGCCGGATTTCATCGCTGCGCCCGAAGTCGCGTCGGGCAAGCTGGTGACGGTGCTCGACGACCGCATCCTCTCGGGCAGCGGCATCTTCGCGGTCTATCCGCATCGCCGCTATTTGCCCGCCAAGGTCCGTGTCTTCGTCGATTTCCTGGTGCACTGGTTCAGGACGCGCGACGCTGCGTGAAGCACGTCCCCCGAAGGTGGGAACCGTTTTCGGCACAAGGACATGCGCAGAATCAGACCTAAAAGCGCATCGGGCGAATCTGGAAAAAGCGCGACGCTCTCCGAGAGCGCGTCCCAATTTCGCCCCCTTTCTGTTAACTCTCGGAGCCCACTCCCAAAGTCGATGGAATCGCGGCCCGGAATGCACTTGAAACGGCAAGCAACCATACTGGCTTCGGCAATTGCGGCCACCTTTGCCACGGTAGAGCCGGCCCAGGTGCACCCGCACGTCTTCGCCGAGGCTCGCCTCGACGTCATCCTCGGCGCGGATCACCAAAGTGTGACGGCGCTGCGCCACCTTTGGCGCTTCGACGATCTGTTTTCGAGTACAGTGATGATGGAGTTCGACAAGAACTCCGATCTGAAGCTTGACGACAAAGAGCTCAAGGAAGTGGCCGACACCGTCCATTCCTCGCTGGCCGAGTTCAACTATTTCCAGCTGGTCACGCAGGACGGCAAGGACGTGCCCATGGTCCCTCCGCCGCATCTGATGGCGAGCTTCGACAACGACCAGCTGATCATTCTGTTCGAGTCGCAGCCGAAGACGCCGATCAAGCTCGCCGGCAAGATCGACATCGGCGTCTACGATCCGACCTTCTACACGGCGATCGACTTCACCGACGACGCCAACCTCACCGTTGAGGGATTGCCCGCGAATTGCACCAAGAAGGTGATCCGTCCCGATCCGGACGAAGCGATCAAGGAAAACCAGAAGACCCTGACGGAAGCCTTCTTCAACGATCCGACGGGCACCGACATGAGCAAGATCTTCGCCACCAAGCTCGAACTGAACTGTCCGCCGGAAGGATAATCGGTGATGAAACCGTCGCTGCGCTTGGCGCTCGGCCTCGCGGCCGCCACCTTGGTCATGACGCATTTACCTGGCGTCGCCCATGCCCAGAGCTCGCTCGGCATCGGCACCAATGACGGCATGGCGCCGAGCACGACCGGTCCGTTCGCCCATATCCTGATGTGGATCAATCTCAGGCAGCAGGAATTCTACCATTCGCTGGCGGCCGCGATGAAAGCCATGCGCCAGGACGGCAGCAAGCTCTGGCTTCTGGTCGGCCTGTCCTTCGCCTACGGCATTTTCCACGCCGCCGGGCCCGGCCACGGCAAGGCGGTGATTTCGTCCTACATGGTCGCCAACGAAGTGGCGCTGAAGCGCGGGATCATGCTGTCCTTCGTCTCGGCGCTGCTGCAGGGGCTGACCGCGGTCGTCGTCATGATGCTTGCCTATTTCGTGCTGCGCGGCACGGCGGTGTCGATGACCGACGCGGCATGGTTTCTTGAGATCTCCAGTTATGTGCTGGTGACGCTGTTCGGCGCCTGGCTACTGTGGCGCAAGGCGGGCCCGGCCATTCTTCGGCGGTTCGGCGCCGGTCCGGCCTACAGCCTGTCGGCGGCCCATGCCGGCCACTCGCGTGGCGGGCACTCGCATGCTCACGCGCATGCCCATGCCGGTCATTCCCACTCCCATTCGCATTCCGCGCATGCCCACTCGACGCACTCGCACGCGCATCACGACCATGATCATGCCGCGCATTCGCATGCGCACAGCGATGAGGCGACTGATCACAAGGCGCATGATCACGACCACGCGGCGCACGACCATGCTCACGCTGGGCATCATCACCACGGCCCGGGCGAAGTCTGCGACACCTGCGGCCATTCGCACGCGCCGGATCCGGCGCTGCTTTCGGGCGATCGCTTCGACTGGAAGACCGCCTGGTCGGCGGTGGCCGCCGTCGGCATCCGCCCTTGCTCCGGCGCGCTGATCGTGCTGAGCTTCGCGCTCCTCAACGGCCTCTGGCTCGGCGGCCTGCTCTCGGTGCTCGCCATGTCGATCGGCACCGCGATCACCGTCTCCGCGCTGGCGACGATCGCGGTGACGGCCAAGAACTGGGCTGTCTATTTCGCCGGCGACGGACGCATCGGCAACCGCATCCATTCGATCGTCGAGATCGGCGGCGCCGCGTTCATCTTCCTCGTTGGCCTGCTGCTCTTGTCGGCCAGCCTGACGGGCGGCGTCTGAAGCCGACCGGAACTGTCACCCGATCTTTCCGTCGAGTTCGTCCTCGATATGGGCGCGGATGATCTCGTCGAAATTCTTCTCGGCGACAAAACCCAGTTCCCGCGAGCGGCGCGCCTCGAAGCGCGTCGGCCAGCCTCTGACGATCGCCCAGATCGTTTCGTCGGGCTGCTCGCGGATCCGTTTGACCACCTCGGCGCCGGCTATGCGCGCGAGCGCTTCGATCTGCTCGCCGACCGTGACGGCCACGCCGGGCATGGTGAGATTGCGCCGCGGCCCGACCTTATCGCCATCGATTTCGGCCGCATGGATCAGGAAATTCACCGCCGATCGCGGGCTGGCATGCGTGTGCAGCACCGAGCGCGGCACCGGCAGGATCGCCTCCTGGCCGCTGAGCGGCTCGCGGATAATCCCTGAGAAGAAGCTCGACGCCGCCTTGTTCGGCCTGCCCGGCCGCACGCAGATGGTGGGCAGCCGGATGCCGATGCCGTCGAAGACTCCGCGCCGCGAGTAGTCGGCAAGCAGCGCCTCACTGATCAGCTTCTGCGTGCCGTAGGAGGTGAGCGGCGTCGGATGGAACTCGTCCGGGATGACATCCGGGAACGGCGCGCCGAACACCGCGATCGACGAGGTGAAGACAAGGCGCGGCGCGAAGCCCGCCACCCGCACCGCGTCGAACAAAGCGCGCGTGCCGTCGAGATTGACGCGGTAGCCGAGGTCGAAATTGGCCTCCGCCTCGCCGGAAACGATGCCGGCGAGATGGAAAATCACGTCCGGGCGGGAAGCAACGAGCTTGGCCGTCGCACCGGGCGTGGAAAGATCGCCGGTGTGGATCGAGACATCGACTCCGGCGAGCGTCGGCGCCTGCGGCGGCACGATATCATGCAGATCGAGCGCGGTTATTTTGCGCCCGCGCAGCACACCGTCCTTGGCCAGCCTTGCGATCAGCTTGCGGCCAACCATTCCTGCCGCGCCGGTGATCAGAATTCTCATTTCAGCGACCTCTCTTGCGCTGGCTGCGTCCGCGCAGCCAGAAGACGACGAACAGCGCCACAATGAACATTGCTGCGACGATTGCCGCAAGCACCGTCGAGACCTTGCCGGCGGCCAGCATGATGGTCGGCAGGAAATAGGCGGCGAGGCCGAACAGGAGCAGTATGCAGGCCGCGGCGATCGCCGCGTTGCGCGTCTCGCGATCCATCACGCGCCGTCCCTCGATCCGAAGCTCATCACCGGCTCAGTGATAGTGGCGGCGATCGCGAGGCGCATCATGCGCATGGTCGTGATCATGGTGATGATCGTGCGTGTCATGGCTGTCGGCGCACAGGCCGAACTCGGGCTCCACCGTTGCATGATCGATCCCGTGCTTCGCCGCAAGCCGCTTCTTGATGGCGCTCACCGCATCATGTGGATCGACGCCGTCATTCAGGCAGGCATGCAGCGTCGCCATGTTGCTGGTGCCGTCGAGCGACCAGACATGCATGTGATGCACCTCCCGCACGCCCTTGACCGCGGCTTCCAGATCCTTGGCGATGAGATCGCGATCGAGGCTTGCCGGCACGCCTTCGAGCAGCACATGGGCGGCCTCGCGCATCAGCGACCACGCCGTCGACAGGATCAGCAGCGCCACCAGCACGGAGAGGATCGGATCGATCGGCGTCCAGCCGGTGGCGAGAATGATGAGGGCCGCAGCGATTGCCGCGGCCGAGCCAAGCAGGTCGCCCAGCACATGCAGTATGGCGCCGCGCATGTTGAGGCTCTCGCGGTCGCCGCCATGCAGCACGAAGAAGGAGGCGACGTTGACCAGCAGGCCGGCGACCGCCACCACCAGCATCGGCCCGCCCAGCACCGGCGCCGGTTGCATCAGCCGCGCCCAGGCCTCGTAGACGATCCAAAGCGCGATGACGAAGATGGCGATGCCGTTGGTGTAGGCGACCAGCGTCTTCACGCGAGCGAAGCCGTAGGTGAGACGCCCGGTGGCGGGACGTCCGGTGAGATGGAAGGCATACCAGGCGAGGCCGAGCGCGATCGCGTCCGCCAGCATATGGCCGGCATCCGCAAGCAGCGCCAGCGAGCCGGTGAGCCAGCCGCCGAGCGCCTCCGCGATCATGAAACCGGCTGTCAGGCAGCCCGCGACGAGAACGCGCTTCTTGTCGGTCGACCCGTGCACGTGATCGGCGCCGTGGCTGTGGGCGTGTGAGCCGTGATCATGCGCCATCGCGCAACTCCTGCTACGCGCCGGATTCGGCGCGGAAATCCTCGAGCCGTCGCTTTTGGCGGCCCTCGCCATCGAAATTCGCCGGATCGAGCCAGGCCTCATAGGCCTTGCGCAGCGCCGGCCACTCCTTGTCGATGATCGAATACCACGCCGTATCGCGGTTTTCGCCCTTCACCACAAGATGCTGGCGGAAAATGCCTTCGAACTTGAAGCCGAAACGTTCCGCCGCACGTTTCGACGGCTCGTTGCGGTTGTTGCATTTCCATTCGTAGCGGCGATAGCCGAGCTCGTCGAAGGCATATTTGGTGAACAGGAACTGTGCTTCCGTCGCCTGCGGCCTGCGCGAAATCAGCGGCCCCCAATAGATGTTGCCGATCTCGATGACGCCGTTGGCGGCATCAATGCGCATCAGCGTCTGACGTCCGGCGATCTTGCCGCTCGGCTTGTCGATGACGGCGAAGAACAGCGGATCCTCGCTCGCCTCGACTTTGTCGAGCCATGGCTGGAAGGCGGCGCGGTTCTCGGGCGGATAGTCCGGCAGCCAGGCGAAGCGGCCTCCGGCATCGGGCACCGACGACGCCTCATAGAGCCCGTCGCCGTGCTTTGACGCGCTCAGTGGCTCGAGCCGGACATAGCGGCCTTCCAGCGCCTTGCGTTCGGGGCGCGGGCGTGGCTGCCAATTCTTCAGATTTTCCGACACCGAAAGCTCCAATCCGTTTGACTTTTCCTGGCGCACGCTCACAAAAACGCTCGCCCACAGAAAGAACCACAGGGACGGGAAAAATGCTCCACACCATCGCGGCCTTCGATCGTCTCGGCGAGGAAAATGCTTTTGCGGTGCTCGCGCGGGCAACGACGCTTGCCCATCAGGGCCGCGACATCATCAACCTCGGCATCGGCCAGCCCGACTTCAAGACGCCGCAGCATATCGTCGAGGCGGCGATAAAGGCGCTGCGCGACGGCCACCACGGCTACACGCCTGCCAACGGCCTTTTAGCCACTCGCGAGGCCGTCGTGCGCCGCACGCTGACCACCACTGGGGTCGAAGTATCACCCGAGAGCGTGATGATCCTGCCCGGCGGCAAGCCGACCATGTTCGCCGCGATCCTGATGTTCGGCGAGCCGGGGGCGGAGATTCTTTATCCCGATCCCGGCTTTCCGATTTATCGCTCGATGATCGAGTTCACGGGTGCGGCTCCAATCCCGGTGCCGATCCGCGAGGAGAACGGCTTTGCCTTCTCGGCGGAAGAGACGCTGGCGCTGATCACGCCGAAGACGAGGCTGCTGATCCTAAACTCGCCCGCCAATCCGACCGGCGGCGTGACCGCGCGGGACGAGATCGCCAAACTCGTGAAGGGGTTGGAGAAGCACCCTGAGGTCGCGATCCTCTCCGACGAAATCTACGATGTCATGACCTATGACGGCGAGACCCACTGCTCGCTGCTCAATTTTCCAGAACTCCGCGACAGGCTGATCGTGCTCAACGGCTGGTCCAAGACCTGGGCGATGACCGGCTGGCGCATGGGCTGGTCGATCTGGCCAAACGGCGAAAAGGGGGCCTATCTCTACGACAAGGTGCGCAAGCTGGCGGTTAACTGCTGGTCCTGCGTCAACGCGCCGAGCCAGTATGCCGGCATCGCCGCGATAGACGGCCCGCAGGACGATGTCGAAAAGATGATGCTCGCCTTCGACAACCGCAGGAAGATAGTGGTCGAAGGGCTGAACGCGCTCCCCGGCATTTCCTGCATCACGCCGAAGGGCGCCTTCTACGCCTTCCCCAATGTTTCGAAGACCGGCTGGAAGGCCAAGAAGCTTGCCTCGGCGCTGTTGGAAGATGCCGGCGTAGCGCTGATCGGCGGCCCCGATTTCGGCGTGCTCGGCGAAGGCTATGTCCGGCTTTCCTACGCCAATTCCGAGGAGAACATATTGCGAGCGCTGGAGCGGATCGAAGGGTTCTTAACGAAATAGAGCCTCAGCCCCCTCACCCGCGGCCGACAAACGGCATCTTCGTCGCCATCACCGTCATGAACAGCACATTGGCGTCGAGCGGCAGGCTCGCCATGTGAAGGATCGCGTCGGCGACGCGCTGGACATCCATAACCGCTTCGGCGGCGATGGAGCCGTTGGCCTGCGGCACGCCGACGGTCATCGCCTGCGCCATCTCGGTCAGCGCATTGCCGATGTCGATCTGGCCGCAGGCAATGTCATAGGGCCGGCCGTCGAGCGCCAGGGTCTTGGTCAGGCCGGTGATGGCATGCTTGGTCGCCGTGTAGGGCGCTGAGCCCGGCCGCGGCGCATAGGCCGACACCGAGCCATTGTTGATGATGCGCCCACCCATCGGCTTTTGCCGACGCATGACGCCGAAGGCGGCACGGGCGCATAGGAACGAGCCGGTCAGGTTGACGCCGACGACATCGTTCCAGACCTCGACCGGGATCTCGTCGATCAGCGTCGACTTGTAGCCCATGCCGGCATTGTTGAAGAGCAGGTCGACGCGCCCGAACGCCTCCACCACTGTCTCGAACATGTCGTCGACTTCGCCGGCCTTGCTGATGTCGCATGCAACGGCAAGCGCCCTGGCGCTGGTCTTCCCGGCCTCGGCGATCGCCTCCTCGAGCAGCGTCTTGCGGCGGCCGCAGAACACGGTGTTCCAGCCTGCCTTGAGCAGCGTGGTGGCGACGCTCTTGCCGATGCCGGTGCCGGCGCCGGTTACGATGGCTGTTTTCTCTGTCATGGCGGTCATCGTCCTCGCTCCCCGTACTGCTGGAAGAAGACGTGGCATCGCAAATGACGGAGGGCGTGGCAAGCGGCTATTGTCGGCAAGAAAGCGGAGCCGACAAAAAGGGCGGTCATTGGCGACCGCCCCTCATCTGAACCGCGCTTGGGAGGAGGATAAGCCGGTCCGACTGGTTAGAATGATGCGCTTGCTGGGTTAACGAAAGATTAACGGCCAGCAGCACGTCCCATGCGCGTTTACCAACCGGCAATTTCAAGCCGGCGCCTTCGCCGCCGAGACCGTCGCCTCGACATGGTCGACCAGCGCGTCCGGCAGGCCGAGGCGGCCGGCTAGCAGGTCGAGATAGCCGCGCTCCGTGCGGGTGTCGGGATCGATGGTAAGGCGCGAGGCGGTGTAGAACTCAACCTTCTGCGCATCGGTCTTGGCGCCGGTGATCAGGACGTCGAGATCGAGCGGGCGTTCAAGCTCATCCAGCAGAAATTTTTCCGCTTCGGCACCGATGCCGGCGAGCTTGAGCTTGTCGGCGATTTTCTGCCGCTCCTCGTCATCGACATGACCGTCCGCCTTGGCTGCGGAGATCATCGCCCGCACCAGGGTCAGCGTGAATTCGGCCTCGCCCTGCGGCGCCTGCGAGGGATGGAAGGCGGTGTCCTTGGGCGGCGGCAGCAACTCGGGCTCGCCGGCCACCGGTTCTTGTGCCGGCACATTGCCGGCCTTGTAGTTCTGGTAGGCCTTGTAGGCGAGGCCGCCAATGGCTGCCAGGCCGCCGAGCTTCATGGCAGCGCCCGTCACCTGTCGACCGGGGCCGGTGCCGAGCAGCACCGCCGCCAGCGCGCCGGCGGCGAGCGGATTGTCCTTCGCCATCTGCACCGCCTGCCCCGCCTTGTCGCGAACGGTCGATCCCGTGCCGGGAATTTGCGAGCCGAAAAGGTCGTCGAGCAGCTTCTTGGGGTCGAGCATCAATGCCTCCAGAATTGGCCCGGCCGAATGCGCCCGGGCGGGGTTTCGGATCGGCAAGACGTAGGCCCCGCGCATTGACATTACAATGAACGGGCGGATGATTTGACGAAACCTGGGCTGCTCAGCTTCCGATGTGGCGCTTGGCGCCCCGCGCATGCGCGAGTTCCACCTGGCGATGGCGCTCGGCGTAGCGCGCGCGGTCCTCGTCCGAGCGCGCTTCGAAGCAATGCGGGCATGAGACGCCGACCATATATTTCGGCGAGAGCCGGTCCTCGACGGTGAGCGGATGGCGGCAGGCGCGGCAGAGTTCGGCTTCGCCCTCGGCCAGGCCATGCGACACCGATACCCGCTCGTCGAAGACGAAGCATTCGCCCTGCCACAGGCTCTCTTCGGCCGGCACCTCTTCGAGATATTTCAGGATGCCGCCCTTAAGATGGAAGACCTGCCTGAAGCCCAGCGACTTCACGTAAGCGGTCGCCTTCTCGCAGCGAATGCCGCCGGTGCAGAACATCGCCACCTTGCGGCCTTCGAGCTCCTCGCGGTGCTCTTCGACCCAGCCCGGGAACTCGCGAAAGCTGGCGGTCTTGGGATCGACCGCGCCCTTGAAGGTGCCGATCCAAACCTCGTAGGCGTTGCGCGTGTCGATGACCAACGTGTCGGCGTCCGAGATCAGCGCGTTCCAATCGGCCGGCGCGACATAGGTGCCGGCGCTGCTCGCCGGATCGAGATCGTCGACGCCCATCGTGACGATCTCGCGCTTCAGCCGCACCTTCATGCGGTGGAACGGCATCTCGGCGGCGGTGCTGTATTTCACTTCCAGGCCGGCAAGCGCTTCGATCGCCTCCAGGTGATCAATAAGCGCGGCGATCGCTTCCTCGCTGCCGGCGACCGTGCCGTTGATACCCTCATGCGCCAAAAGCAGCGTGCCCTTGATGCCGCGTCCACAGCAGAAGGCGGCGAGCGGCGCGCGCAACGCTTGGTAATTGTCGAGCCGCGCAAACTTGTAGAGCGCGGCAACGCGGACCGGCTGAGTTTCCTTGGTTGTTGTCATGCCCATGCCACTAGACCGTGCTGAAAGCCGTTTCAAGGCAGAGCGGACAGGCCGCGTGACATTGCGACACGCCCGCCTTCGTGGACTCGGAATACCCCTTCTGCTAATCGGTTGAAATCGACCGAAACGGAGAGACAAACCAATGACCAGCAAGACCGAAAAGCTCCTGTCGCTCCTCAACGGCCAGCCGGTCATCCCGGTGCTAAAGATCGCCAATGTCGCCGACGCCGTGCCGCTCGCCCGCGCTCTGTCGCGCGGCGGCTTGAGGGCGATCGAGATCACGCTGCGCACCGCCGATGCGCTAGAAGCGATCCGCCGCGTCGCGGCCGAAGTCGAGGATGCGGTTGTCGGTGCCGGCACCATTCTCGATGCCAAGCAGTTCGACGAGGCGGCACGCGCCGGCTCGAAATTCATCGTCAGCCCCGGCATTACGGGCCAGCTTCTCGACGCGGCCAACGACAGCCCCGTGCCGCTGCTGCCCGGCGCCATCACCCCCGGGGAGATCATGGCCGCGCGCGAAGCCGGCCTGCGCTTCCTGAAATTCTTCCCGGCCGAACAGTCGGGCGGCATTGCATCGCTGAAGGCCTTCGCCTCGCCGCTCGCCGACGTGAAATTCTGCCCGACCGGCGGCATAACGGCCAAGAACGCAGCCGACTATCTGAGCCTCCCCAACGTCATCTGCGTCGGCGGCTCGTGGGTTGCGCCCGACGAACTCATCAAGGCCGGCAAATGGGATGAGATCGAAGCCCTGGCGCGCGCGGCGAGCAAGCTCGCCTAACGCAATTCCAGGAAGTGTGGGCACCGGTTCTTCCGTCCGGATCGTGTAAAGAACCCCTGGAGCGGTTCAGCGGTCTATCAAACGCTGAACCGCTCCAGGGCTGGACATGCGGTCAGTGGCAGACCTTGACCTTCTCGACGACCTTGCGGTGGTGAACCCAATGGGTGACCACCTTGGTTCTGCAGTGATGCTTGCCGGTCTTGACGATAACGGTTTCGGCCTGCGTTGGAGCCACGGCAGCCGATGCCGCGGCCAGAGCGAGAACTGACGCCAATAGAATCTTCTTCATGAATATCCTCAGTTTGGAACGAACGCATCCTAACCCGAAAAAGCGCGGCCCGTTCCGGTCTCACGAGAAGTTTAAGCGTGCGTGATGGCATGCCGGTGCGGGCCGAAAACCAGCCGCCGGCTGGTTCCCGCTCATGGATTCGAACCACGATTCACGCCTTCAAAGGGCGCTGTCCTACCGTTAGACGAAGCGGGAAAAGACCACGCGGGAAACCCGCGCCGTTCAAACTATGCTGCCGTGATAAAAAGCAAAAGCCGCGCTGTTGTTCAACGCGGCTGTTGCGGCACTGGCAGGCTCGTTATTTCGTCTGGAAGCGGGCGACCGAAAGGAACTTCACCGCGTTGCCGGTGAACCGGCTGGCGTCCGGCAATTGCGCATCCGTCTGGAAGCCGGCCGTGTAGACCTCGCTCGGCGGCGTGTGCACGATACTGTAGGCATAGCGCGGTGCCGTGGTCGGATCGGAAACGGTGGCGATGTTGTCGCCGCTGCCCAGCGCCCAGCGCGCTGCCTGCGGCGGCGTTGCCACCACCATTGCCTTCGGGCCGGGCTTCAGGTCGTTGGCGGACGCCCTGGCCTCCTTGCGCGTCGTCTTCACGCCGGCGCCGATCGCCTGCGCCGGATCGGTGCCGGCGGGGCGTGCGGCAATGGCTTGACGCGGCGAAGCTGCATCGAGACCCGACGGATCGTTGAATGCCGAGCGTGGCTCCGGCGCAGTCAGCGAAGCGACTTCGTATTCGGCCCCACTCGAGCCGGCCACGGTGGTCGCGCTGGCCTGCTCGAGCACCGCTTTGATCTCATCCGGCTTGCCCGTGTCGGGCCGCGCGGTCGGCAGCACCGAGAAGGCATCGGTCGCGCTCTTGTCCTGCGAGGCGGTTTCCGCCAGCGCCAGAAGCACGCCCTTGTCCTTGGGCGCAAGTTCCCTCGGCAGATCGGGCCGCCTCGTCGGCAGCGGAACATTGTTGAACGCCCCCTGCGCGGGATCGGCTGCGGCCTGCGCCGCGCCGGCGGCCATGCCGAACGGTACGTTGGCCGGAGCATGCGCCGTCGCCACCGCCTGCTCAGCCGTGGCCGAGGCGTCCGCCACGGCGAACGGCACGTTTTCAGCCGCCTGCTGGCCGACATCGGCCTTGGGCCTCGGCGCGAAGGCGGGCAGAGGAACCTCCTTCGGCGGCAGCGCGGCAATGATGGTTTCGGGCGTGTCCTGCTGCGGTTGCGAATCGTCCGAGCTGTCATCGGCGATCTGCGGGATGTTGGCGCGCTTGGCATCCTGCGGCGAGACGATCGCGATGCCCGGCAGGCTGCCGCTGTTGCCGCTGTTGGCGGCCGCCACCTGCTTCACAGCTTTCGGCTGGGGTGCGGGTTGGGCGCTCGCGACATCGGCGCTGTCGTCGGCCTCGTCGTCGCCGCCGCCGAACCAGGCCGCAAACAGTCCGCCGGACCGCTTGGTCGAGCCGCCGGCGCTGGCCAGCTCGATATTGGGGGTGCCGGCGCCCTTGCGCGCCTTGTAGGCGGCCAGAGCCTGCTCATAGCCAGGCAGCGGCCGGCCGTCGCTCGGCACGTGCAGCGTCTTGCCGTTCGGGAACAGGCTGACCAGTTCCTGACGGCTGATACCCGGCCAGTGGCGGACATTGCCGACATCCATGTGGACGAACGGAGAACCGGAATTCGGATAGTAGCCGACGCCGCCGCCCTGCATCTTCAGGCCGATGTTGCGCAGCTTCTTCAGCGGCACGCCGGGGATGTAGAAGTCCATCGCCTTGCCGAGCATGTGCTGGCTTTTCTCGGCGACACCGCGGCTGCGGCTGCGCAGCATCGAATTGGTTGACGGCGAGCGATAGCCGCAGACCACCTGGATGTAGTCGGTCGCTCCGCTTTGCCGATAGGCTTCCCACACCAGATCGAGCAGCCGCGGATCCATCTTGGTCGGCTCGTTGCGGCGCCAGTCGCGCAGGATGATGTTGATCTTGCGCAGGCCTGCGGGATCGTAGCGGCCGTTGCGCTTGTAGACGATCTCGGCCTTTTCGTGCGTGTGCAGGTGATAGAGCTTCAGCGAACGGACTTCGGCTTTCGCGCCGGAAGCGGCTGCCGAGAGGAACCCGACGGCCAAAATCACAAACGTCAGCCACCTTGGCCAGACGCTCATGTGAAAATGCCGCCCGTTCGTGTGTCGTTCGACTTGGTTCAAATCAAAAGGCCTTGCAGGCTGCCGTTTGTCCCCGGATTTGCCCAAACGGATGCGTGGTTCTCACATCCGAATATCGATCCTAATGGTTAATCATCGCTTATTGGAGCCGAAATGCGGTAACACCGTGGCGATATCCCGTCAAAAATGATGCACCACGTTTCGTGGTAAATCGCTGGTTTAGATCGAGAATTCGGCTTTGGCCCAAACACAATCTGTTACCGATTGCGTTAAATGCGTGATCGCGAACACGCAAGCGACTGAAAAAGCGCCTTCAGAAACGAAAAACCGACGATTTAAGTCGGAATATAAACCGGTAGGCTGGGCTGGGCTTGCGTCTCAAGAGGCAAGTCGATCAAGCCGACCCGCTTCGGGGTCAATGCCATATTCCTTCAACTTGCGGTAAAGCGTAGAGCGCCCGATGCCGAGGCGGCGCGCCACCTCGCTCATCTGGCCGTTATAGTGGTCGATCGCAAGCTTGATCATCTCGAACTCGACATCGGCCAGCGCCCGCACATTGCCGCGCTCGTCCAAGGCCCTCAGCGTGCCGAATCGCGGCTGCAGCCGCGCCCGCGCCTCGGCCTCGTGCGAACCTGCCGCCGCTCCATTAGAGACGGCCTGATCGCCCGGCTGCGGCTCGTCCGCGACCGGTGCCACGGCAGTCGCAGGCTCGGCATCGAGCTTCACCGTGCCTTCGACCTGCGCGCGGATCTGTGGGAATTCCTCTTCGGTCAGCAATTCGCCTTCGGCGAGCACCGACGCCCTGAACACCGCATTTTCCAGCTGGCGGATGTTGCCCGGCCAATCGTAGGCCTGCAGCATCGCCAGCGCTTTGGCCGATATGCCGGTGAGACGATGACGCGGATCGGCCGGCGCCACCTTCTCCATGAAATGCCTGACCAGATGGGGGATGTCCTCGCGCCGGTCGCGCAGCGGCGGCACGAAGATCGGATAGACGTTCAGGCGATAAAATAGGTCCTCGCGGAATTTGCCGTCCTTGACCTGCTGCAAAAGATTCCGATGCGTCGCCGAGATCAGCCGGATGTCGACCTTGACGGTCGAACGGCCGCCGACCGGGTCGACCTCGCCCTCCTGCACGGCGCGCAGCAGCTTGACCTGGACGTCGAGCGGCAGGTCGCCGATCTCGTCCAGGAACAGCGTGCCCGAATGCGCCTCGACGAATTTGCCGGTGTGCTTGTCCGTGGCGCCGGTGAAGGAACCCTTCTCATGGCCGAACAGGATCGATTCCACCAGATTGTCGGGGATGGCGCCGCAATTGACGGTGACGAAGGGTTTCGAGCGGCGGTCGCCGCTGCCCTGGATGGCGCGCGCCACCAACTCCTTGCCCACCCCCGATTCGCCCTCGATCAGGATCGGGATGTTGGAGGCCGCCGCCTTCTGGCCGAGCCGGATCACCCGGTCCATCGCCGGGCTGCGGGTGATCAGATCCTTGAAGGTGAGATGGCCGCCGCGACGCCGCGACGTGCGCTTCACCTCATCCTCGACCGCTTCGACCTTCAAAGCATTGGAAATCGAGGTCTGCAGCCGGTCGGGCGAGGCCGGCTTGACGACGAAATCGAAAGCGCCGTGGCGCATGGCCGAGACAACGGTTTCGATGCCGCCCTGCGCGGTCTGCACGATGACCGGGAGATTGATGGCGCGCTCGCGCATCGCCTTCAGCACGCCGATGCCGTCGAGACCGGGCATGACCAGGTCGAGGATGACGACCGACACATCGCGCGCCTTCGGTCCGTCCAGCACATCGAGACCCGCCTCGCCGCCGTCGGTGACGATGGCGCTGTGGCCGAATTTCGTGACCGCCGCCTCGAGCAGCCTGCGCTGCACGGGATCGTCATCGACTATGAGTACGGAACCTGTCATGACTCTTTGAATTATCCGCCCGATAAATCCCCATGGATCATCTTGGCACAGGGTTCTAAATAAGGTTTCAAAAAACCCGGTGAACGAATTCCTTAGGATTTGACCGGCTTCTCCTTTCCCGTTGATTCGAAGAAGGTATTGTCGATGCGCATGATGTTTGGTCAGCGGCTTGCGGCGACGGCGTCTGGCCAGGCCGCGGCGGAACTTGGCGATCTGCCGGAGTGGAATCTCGCCGATCTCTATTCCGGTATGGAAGCGCCGGAGCTGAAGCGTGACATCGCCCGGGCGGCAAGCGACGCCATCGCCTTCGAGGTCCGCTGGAAGGGCACGTTGGCCGCCGAAGCCGAGCGTGGCGCCGCCGGCCGGCTCGGCGAGGCGCTGAAGGCCTACGAGGCGCTGGAGGAACTGATCGGCCGCATCGTCTCCTATGCCGGGCTTGTCTATGCCGGCAACACCGCCGATCCGCAGCGCGCCAAGCTCTATGGCGACATCCAGGAGAAGATGACGGATGCCAGCGCGCATCTTTTGTTCTTCGCGCTGGAGCTCAACCTGATCGACGACGCGGTGATCGAAGCAGCACTCGCGGCCGACCCGGCCTTCGCCCACTACCACCCCTGGGTGCTCGACCTCAGGAAGGACAAGCCGTACCAGCTCGAGGATCGGGTCGAGCAGTTGTTCCACGAGAAGTCGGTCACTGGACGCGGCGCCTGGAACCGCCTGTTCGACGAGACGATGACCGATCTGCGATTCGACGTCGATGGCGAGGAGCTGACGCTGGAGCCGGCGCTGAACCGACTGCAGGACGCGGATGGCGAAGTGCGCCGCCGCGCCTCCGAGGCGCTCGCCGCGACCTTCCGCAAGAACCTGCGCACCTTCACGCTCATCACCAACACGCTGGCCAAGGATAAGGAGATCTCCGACCGCTGGCGCGGCTTCGAGGACATCGCCGATTCGCGCCATCTCGCCAACCGCGTCGAACGCGGCGTGGTCGATGCTTTGGCCGCGGCCGTGCGCGAAGCCTATCCGCGCCTGTCGCACCGCTACTATCAGATGAAGGCGCGCTGGCTCGGCATGGACGTCATGAACCACTGGGACCGCAACGCGCCGCTGCCCGAGACCCCGCAGTCGGTGATCCGCTGGGACGACGCCAGGGACACGGTGCTGTCAGCCTATCAGCGTTTCTCGCCGAAGATGGCGGAAATCGCGCGGACCTTCTTCGACCGCAAATGGATTGATGCGCCGGTCAGGCCGGGCAAATCGCCCGGCGCCTTCGCCCACCCGACCGTGCCTTCGGCGCATCCCTACGTGCTCCTCAACTACATGGGCAAGCCGCGCGATGTGATGACGCTGGCGCATGAGCTGGGCCACGGCGTTCACCAGGTGCTGGCCGCCGGCCAGGGCGCGCTGATGGCGTCCACCCCGCTGACGCTGGCCGAGACCGCCTCCGTCTTCGGAGAGATGCTGACCTTCCGCTCGCTGCTCGACCAGACCTCCGACAAGCGCGAGCGCAAGGCCATGCTCGCCCAGAAGGTCGAGGACATGATCAATACCGTCGTGCGCCAGATCGCCTTCTACGAGTTCGAGCGCAAGGTGCATGCCGAGCGCCGCAACGGCGAGCTGACCTCGGACAGGCTGGGCCAGTTCTGGCTTGAGGTGCAGGCTGAAAGCCTGGGGCCGGCGATCAAGTTGCGCGATGGCTACGAGGTCTTCTGGACTTATATCCCGCACTTCATCCACTCGCCCTTCTACGTCTACGCCTATGCCTTCGGCGACTGCCTGGTCAACTCGCTCTACGCCGTCTACCAGAACGCCGAGCGCGGCTTTCAGGAAAAGTATTTCGAGATGCTGCGCGCCGGCGGCACCAAGCATCATTCGGAACTGCTGGCGCCCTTCGGCCTCGACGCCACGGATCCGGCCTTCTGGCAGATCGGCCTGGGTGTGATCGGCGCGCTGATCGACGAGCTGGAGGCGCTCGACAAATGACGGGTGCTCGCCTGGCGGCATAGACCGGGAACAGTTTGGCCGGAACGCATACTTGTGCTGTTCTTGAATAACTCTGCCCGCACTTTTCAATTAGCTTTGCGCAGGCCGTGTGCTAGCGTAGACCCCAAGCTCAACCGGACGCGACAGCAAGGCCGGAGGCGGCCCTAGCGTTGCTTCAGCGAGAGCGATAGCGGCCGTCGGGCCGCAGCCGGAGGAGGGCCAGCCGCCAGCGATTGGAGGGGCGGTTCCGCCCAGCGCGCGGAACGATTGACGATCCCTGCGGCAAGGCCGCCGTTTGCGACCGCGGCCCGATCGGACTGGAGAGGGAAATGAGCACTTTCTTCTATATGCTCCTGGCGTTCGTTGTCGGTGTCCTGGTTGGCTGGTTCATCTGGGGCCGCCTGCGTGGCGAGCTCGACAGCCTGCGCGGCGAACTCGGTCGCGCCAAGAGCGAACGCGACCGGTTTAGCGCCGATACCTACCGCCTGAGCGGCGAGCTCGACGCATGCGGCCGCAGCCGCGCCGATCTCGAACGCAAGCTGCGCGAAGCGCCGACCTCTTCCGCCAAGGCGGGAACCGACAAAGCCTCCGCGCCGGCGCCTGCGGCGCTGATGTCGACCCCGACCCCAGCCAGATCCTCATCTGCAAGACCGTCAGCGGCAAAATCGGCTTCGACCAAATCCGCCGCGGCCAAGCCGGCAGCGGCAAAGACGGCCGCCGCGGCGCCAAAGAAGGCGCCGGCTCCGAAGAAAGCCGCCGCCCCGAAGGCGACCACCGGCAAGGCGGACAATCTGCGCCGCCTGATCGGCATCGGCCCGGTCAATGAAAAGCTGCTCAAGGCGCAGGGCGTCACGTCCTATGCCCAGATCGCCGCTTGGACCGATGCCGACGTCAAGCGCGTCGAGGAGGTGCTCAATTTCGACGGCCGCATCGCGCGCGAGAAATGGATCGAGCAGGCGAAACTGCTGGCCGCGGGCGACGAGGCCGAATTCGCTAGCCGATTCCCCACGGCGGCGACCTCGAACAACAACTGATCTCGCTGTGTCTTCCCAGCGCAGGCGGCGTCCATTGGGCGCCGTTTTTGCTTTGGACCAGATGCCTTTACGCCCTCCGACGCCGCTCTCTCGATTGCGCCTCGCCGCGCCCCCATATAGAGCGATTGACTTAATCGACCCATCCAAGGCTTATGTCCCTGCCCTCAGCAATATTCCGCAATGACGAGACCGGCCGCCAGCTCGTCTTTGACGGGCCGCTTGAGGTCATCACGGCGCGAACCGCGGACGAATTCACGCCGGCGCTGGAAGCGGCACAGGCCGCGTCCGACGCGGGCAAATGGCTGGCAGGCTATTTCTCCTATGAGGCAGGCTACCTGCTGGAGCCGAAACTGGTGCCGTTGCTGCCAGAGGGCCGCCGCGCGCCGCTGATCTGTCTCGGTGTCTTCGATGCGCCGCTCGAACAGGCTGTGCCGCGGAATGAAGGCCCCGCCAGCAACGGACCGATCTTCGACGCCCGCGCTTCCTGGTCCGCCGAGGACTACGCCGTCCGCTTCGCGCGCCTCCACCACCATATTCGCAAGGGCGACTGTTATCAGGGCAATCTGACCTTTCCGGTCCATGCGCAATGGTCGGGCGATCCGCTTG
This sequence comes from Mesorhizobium sp. WSM4983, assembly GCF_029625765.1. Lineage (NCBI taxonomy): Bacteria > Pseudomonadati > Pseudomonadota > Alphaproteobacteria > Hyphomicrobiales > Phyllobacteriaceae > Mesorhizobium > Mesorhizobium sp. WSM4983. The sequence goes on from NZ_JARTVM010000002.1 coordinate 22,184, forward strand.
CCGCCTTCGAGGCGCTGACCGGGCGCCAGCCGGTGAAATACGGCGCGCTGATCTCGTTCGGCGATCCGATCGTGCTGTCGCGCTCGCCGGAACTCTTCTTCCAGATCGACGCCGACGGTATGATCGAGACGCACCCGATGAAGGGCACGGCGCCGCGCGGCGCCACCAAGGCCGAGGACGCGCGGCTGAAGGCGTTCCTGCGCAACGACGAGAAGAACCAGGCCGAGAACCGGATGATCGTCGATCTCCTGCGCAACGACATCTCGCTGATCAGCGAGGTCGGCACGCTGGAAGTGCCTGAGCTGTTCCGCATCGAGACCTACCCGACGGTGCACCAGATGGTGAGCCGGGTGCGGGCGAAGCTCCTGCCGGATATCGGTATTCGCCAAGTCTTCGCAGCACTCTTTCCTTGCGGCTCGATCACCGGCGCGCCGAAGATCCGCGCCATGGAGATCCTCCACGATTTGGAGGTGGTGCCGCGCGACGTCTATTGCGGCGCCATCGGCTGGGTCGCGCCCGGCGGCACGATGCGGTTCTCGGTGGCGATCCGCACCATCTCGCTCTTTGCCGACGGCGAGGCTGTCTACAATGTCGGCGGCGGCGTCGTCTTCGATTCCACCGCCGAGGAGGAGTACCGGGAGTGTCTTCTGAAAGCGCGCTTCGCGACGGGAACCGTGCCGACTTCGAGCTGATCGAGACCATGCGCTGGGAGCCTGGCTCGGGCTTCCTGCGCTTCGAGCGCCATCTTGCGCGGCTTTATGCCTCGGCCGCGGAACTCGGCTTTGCCTGCGATCCGCATCGGATCGGCGAGGTGCTGAAGAACGCGATCGGCGGGCAGCGGATCGCTTTGCGCACCCGGCTTGCGCTGCAGCGCAACGGCGAGGCGACAGTCGCCGCGCAGCCCTTTGAGCAGCTTCCCGCGGGCAGGGCATGGCGTCTGCAGCTGGCGCGGGTCCGGCTCGATTCCGGTAACTTGTTGCTGCGTCACAAGACCAGCCGCCGCGAAACCTACCAACAGGCGCGGGCCGAATACCTCGCCACCCGCGCCGACGAAGTGCTGCTCGCCAACGAGCGCGGAGAACTCTGCGAAGGCACGATCACCAATCTGTTCGCCGATTTCGGCGGCGGGGTGCTGGTGACGCCCCGGCTTGATTGCGGCCTGCTGCCTGGAGTATTGCGCGGCGAGCTTCTGGACGAAGGCCGCGCCGCGGAAGCGATCTACACCTTCGACGATCTGAAGTCGGCGCAGGCGATCTTCGTCGGCAACTCACTGCGCGGATTGATCCCGGCGCAACTCGGCTGATTGAGGCTGGGAGACATCAACTGGATAGCACCAGGCACGCATGACCATTCGCCAACCGACCCATACGCCCTATGACGGGTCCTCAAAGCTCTTCACCATCGGCCTGAAGCCGCTCGAGCTCAACCGCTGGATCGAGGTCGATCATTTGCTTCTGCCCCATCTCGCCGAGAAGCGGCGGCTTTACGCGGAGATCCCGGAAAAGATTTTTGTCGAGGAGGAAGAGACTCGCGATGCACAGCAAGAAGTGTTCGACCTTCTCGCCGGCTATCTTCCGGCAAAACATCCCGAGACCCACCGAGGTGCCGGCTCGGATGTCGAGGTCGTGGGCCTCGAAAGCGCGAGCAACGCGCTGCCGCCCGAATTGAACAAGGCGCCGCTCGCCCACGCGTCCCTGCTGGTGCAGGAAGACCTGATTATCATGCGCCGCGGCGATAACGGCTGGCGGCTCGCCGCCGGCTCGCTCTGCTTTCCGTCATCCTGGTCGCTCCAGGAGAAATTCGGCAAGCCGCTGCAACAGATCCACGCGCCCGTGCCCGGCTTCGGCCCCGGCACGCGGCCTGCCGACCTCATCAACCGCATGTTCGACGGCCTGCAGGGCCAAGCGGTCGAGCGCTTCAACTGGTCGATCCAGGCGGGCGACGCGCTCTATCATCCGCTTTCCAACGGGGAGCGCATCGACCGTGCCACGAACCGTCCGACGCGTTTTTCGGATGGTGACATCAACGCCCATGCCTTCATTCGCGTCGAGCGTCAGACCTTGCGCAAGCTGCCGGTGTCGCGCGACATCCTTTTCACCATTCGCATCCATCTCGACCCGCTGGCGGTGCTTGCCCGTCACCCCGACAAGGTCGCGCTTGCGGCCTCCTTCGCCGACCAGCTGAATGCTCTCGATCAGGCGCAGCTCGACTACAAGGGTTTGAGCGCGGACCGCGACCGGCTGGTTTCGTACCTCGCCGGCATGGCCATGGTGGCTTAACCAAACCGCCAGGCCGGTTTGGCCGTCGGTTGGCGGTTTTCGCTGGTTTGTGGCAATGATCTGTGATGTAGGGCTACCGGCGAAAAATGCCGGACTTTCCCATGTTTGAAGGAGTATACGAAAAAATGGCGAATGAGAACTGGCCCGTTTACGGTGAAATCACCGGCCCTGTCGTGATGATCGGCTTCGGCTCGATCGGACGGGGAACGCTGCCGCTGATCGAACGCCATTTCAAGTTCGACAAGTCGCGCATGGTGGTCATCGACCCGCGCGACAGCGACCGCATGCTGCTCGACGAGCGCGGCATCGCCTTCGTTCAGGACGCGGTGACCAGGAAGAACTACAAGAAGCTTCTGACCCCGCTTCTCACCAATGGCAGCGGTCAGGGCATGTGCGTCAACCTGTCGGTCGACACCTCCTCGCTCGAGTTGATGAAGCTCTGCCGCAAGCTCGGCGTGCTCTATATCGATACGGTGGTCGAGCCGTGGCTCGGCTTCTATTTCGACGACAAGGCCGACAATGCCTCGCGCACCAATTACGCGCTGCGCGAGAGCGTGCGCCAGGAGAAGGAGAAGGCTCCCGGCGGCACTACGGCGATCTCCTGCTGCGGCGCCAATCCTGGCATGGTCTCCTGGTTCGTCAAGCAGGCACTGGTCAACCTCGCCAACGATCTCGGGCTCGAGTTTGTGGTCCCGCCGGAGCACGACCGCGAGGGCTGGGCGAAGCTGATGAAGAAGGCCGGAGTCAAGGGCATCCACATCGCCGAGCGCGATACCCAGCGCACCAAGAAGCCGAAGCCGATGGACGTATTCTGGAACACCTGGTCGGTCGAGGGCTTCATCTCGGAAGGCCTGCAGCCGGCCGAGCTCGGCTGGGGCACGCATGAGACCTGGACGCCGAAGAACGGCAAGAAGCACAAGCACGGCTCGCAAGCGGCGATCTATCTGGAGCAGGCGGGCGCCAACACGCGCGTGCGCTCCTGGTGCCCGACGCCCGGCCCGCAATATGGCTTCCTGGTGACCCACAACGAGGCGATCTCGATCGCCGACTTCTTCACCGTGCGCGGCAAGAAGGGCAAGGTTCAGTATCGCCCGACCTGCCATTATGCCTATCACCCCTGCAACGATGCCGTGCTGTCGCTGCACGAGATGTTCGGCGCCGCCGGCAAGGCGCAACCGGTGCATCACGTGCTCGACGAGAACGAGCTGGTCGACGGCGTCGACGAGCTCGGCGTGCTGCTCTACGGCCATGCCAAGAACGCCTATTGGTACGGCTCACAGCTGTCGCTGGCCGAGGCGCGCAAGCTGGCGCCTTACCAGAACGCCACCGGCCTGCAGGTCACCTCGGCGGTGCTCGCCGGCATGGTCTGGGCGTTGGAAAATCCGATGGCCGGCATCGTGGAGGCCGACGAGATGGACTACCGGCGCTGCCTGGAAGTGCAGCTTCCCTATCTCGGGCCGGTCAGGGGCTACTACACCGACTGGACGCCGCTTGATAATCGCCCGGGGCTTTTCCCCGAGGATCTGGACAAGGACGATCCGTGGCAGTTCCGCAACATCCTGGTGCGATAGCAGCCAAGCCTACCCGCGTCTCCACCTTGCAATCGCCCGGAAATCGGGCGATTGAAGACGGGCGGCCTAGAGAAACGGGCGTTCCTTCGGACGCACAAAGTACTCTAGCACTTTGAATGCACGCATCGTGCTTTTCCGAAGATCGGAGATCGGTTTTCGGGCCGACGCGAGAGGAGAGGATTCTAAATGACCATTGCGCGCAAATTGCTTTCGGCAGGCGCCGCGGCAAGCCTTCTGGCCGCGGCCGCCTGCACCACCACCGGCCCTTCGGAGCCGATCGCAGCGGCGCCCAAGGGCGTCGAGGGCAACTGGATCGACGCCAAGGGCACCGGCCTCTCGACTTTCGCGGCCGGCAGCTTCACCACCGTCGCGACCGATACCGGCCAGAAGCTGTCCGAGGGCAGCTACACCATGACCGGCGCGACCTCGGTCGAGATCCACGGCACCTCGCTGATCCGCCAGACGCCGGTTAGCTTCAACTGCCTGATGGTCTCTACCAGCCAGCTCAACTGCACCAGCTCCAGTGGTCAGAATTTCGTGCTGACGCGCCGGGCCTGAGCTCAGGCAGAGATCGACTTTGTTGAGGATGGCGGCGCGAGCCGCCGTCCTTTTTTGTGCCGGCAAACCTCCTCCCGATTTCCGCTTGCATCGGCCAAAACGCGATGTGAACATGACCCGAAGCTGACTGTTACCTTCCAGCCAAGCGAGGGCTTTAAGCACTTCAAGTCAGCTCATCCGGGAGACGAGAATGAAGAAATTTGCCGCCATTGCCGCCCTTTCCGCATCAGCACTTGGCCTCTCGGCCGGAGCGTCTTTTGCCGACTACACGCTGAACATCCTGCATTTCAACGATTGGCATAGCCGCATCGAAGGCAACAACAAATACGAGTCGACATGTTCCGCGGAGGAGGAGACCAAAGGCGAGTGCATTGGCGGCGCCGGCCGGCTGGTCACTGCGATCGCGCAGGAGCGCAAGAAGCTCGAAGGTCAGAACGTGCTGCTGCTCAATGCAGGCGACAGCTTCCAGGGATCGCTGTTCTACATCACCTACAAGGGAGCAGCGGAGGAGGAATTCCTCAATCAGCTCAAGCCCGACGCGGTGACGCTCGGCAACCATGAGTTCGACGACGGCGAAAGCGCGCTTGTGCCTTACCTCGACAAGGCGAAGTTCCCGGTGGTCAGCGCCAACGTCGTGCCCAACGACAAGTCCGGCGCCCACGGCAAGGTCAAGCCGTCCATCGTGGTCGAGGTCGGCGGCCAGAAGATCGGCATCGTCGGCGCCGTCACCAACGACACTCCGGAACTCGCCTCGCCCGGCCCCAACATTGCCATCGCGGACGACGTCAAGTCGATCACCGCCGAGGTCGAGAAACTGAAGGCGCAGGGCATCAACAAGATCATCGCCGTCACCCATATCGGCTACAACCGCGAGCGCGACGTCATCGCGAAAATCCCCGGCGTCGACGTGGTGGTCGGCGGCCACAGCCACACGCTTTTGTCGAACACCGATCCGAAGGCGGCAGGCCCCTACCCGACGATGGTCGACAACCCCGACGGCTACAAGGTGCCGGTGGTGCAGGCGGCGTCCTATTCGAAATATCTCGGCGAATTCAAGGTCGTGTTCGACGACAACGGGGTCGTCAAGTCGGCCAGCGGCGACCCGATCTTTCTCGACAAGTCGATCACCCCTGATCCGGCGGTGCTCGCCCGCATCAAGGAGCTTGGCGCGCCGATCGAGGCGCTGAAGAACAAGGAAGTGGCGGAGACCACCAAGCCAATCGATGGCAGTCGTGAAAGCTGCCGCGCCCGCGAATGCGAAATGGGCAATCTCGTCTCCGACGCTGTCCTCGATCGGGTCAAGGGCCAGGGCGTCGAGATCGTCATCTCGAATGGCGGCGGACTGCGCGCCTCGATCGACCAGGGCACCGTGACCATGGGCGAGGTGCTGACGGTGCTGCCTTTTCAGAACACGCTGGCGACCTTCAAGATCTCCGGCAAGGATCTGGTCGCCGGTCTCGAAAGCGGCGTCAGCCAGGTCGAGGACGGCGCCGGCCGCTTCCCGCAGGTGGCCGGCTTGAAATATACCTTCGACAAGTCGGTCGCGCCCAATGCCGGTCGCGTCAAATCGGTCGAGGTGATGGAGAACGGCGCCTGGGTGCCGATCAACCCGGACAAGCAGTATCTCGTCGCCACCAACAACTACGTCCGCCAGGGCGGCGACGGCTACAAGGTCTTCGCCGAAAAGGCCACGGACGCCTATGACTACGGCCCGGGCCTGGAGCAGGTGGTGGCCGACTATCTCGGCGCGCACCGCCCCTACACGCCGAAGCTCGACGGCCGCATCACCGAGATCGGCGCCACGACAGCGGCCGCGGAGCCGGCAAAACCTGCCGAGACCGCCACGACGCCGCCTGCCGCCCAACCCGCGAAGCCGGCCGAGACGGCGCCGGCGGCCACCGAGCCTGCCATGCCGGCTTTGCCGTCCAATTCCGGCGACATCGCCGGGACGCCGCCGGCCGTTCCGACCGAGACGGCACCGGCAACGTCGGAGACAGCAAAACCTGCCGAGACTGCGCCGGCGGCCGCCGCCCCTGCGACCGAATCCGCCAAGCCGGCCGAAACAGCGCCCGCCGAGGCCAAGCCGGCCGCGACCGGTCCGGGGGCCAGCCCAGAGACCAGCCATGTGGTTGCCGCCGGCGACACCTATTGGGATCTGGCCAAGAAAAACTATGGCGACGGCAGCAAATGGAAGCTGATCTCCGAGGCCAACAAGGACTACAGGCCGCGCCGTCTGCCGCTCGGAGCAACGCTGACCATTCCGCCGGCCGCAAAGTAATCTTTCGCCGGAAGTTCATGGCGCCCGTCCGGGAGACCGGACGGGTGTTCCGTCTTCAGACGCAAACGCGGTAAGGTGCGTCCAGACGCAGCATTCCAAAACCGGCATGGCATCGCTAGTTTTCGCACCGACAACCGGAGACCGTCGATGACGCTTGCCAATCCTGCCGATGCGAAAGCCGCCAAGACCGCCGGTCCGGCGCCGGCGGGTGCCGCGCCGGTGAAAGCGGGCAAGATCGGCATCATGCTGATCAATCTCGGCACGCCCGACGGCACCGATTTCAAGCCGATGTGGCGCTATCTCAGAGAATTCCTCTCCGATCCGCGCGTCATCGAGCTCAACAAGGCGATCTGGTATCCGATCCTCTATGGGCTGGTTCTCACAACGCGACCGAAAAAGTCCGGCGCCAACTACGCCAGGATCTGGAACCGGGAGAAGAACGAGTCGCCGTTGCGCACCTTCACCCGCTCGCAGGCGGAGAAGCTCGCGGTTGCGCTTGCTGATTTGCCGGACGTCGTGGTCGACTGGGCCATGCGCTACGGCAATCCCTCGACCGGCAGCGTCCTCCGACGGCTGGTCGAGCAGGGCTGCGAGCGCATCCTCACTTTTCCGCTCTATCCGCAATATTCGGCGACGACCACGGCGACCGCGAACGACCAGCTGTTCCGGGCGCTGATGAAGATCAGGCGAGCGCCGGCGATCCGCAGCGTGCCGCCCTATTATGACGAGCCGGTCTATATCGACGCCCTCGCCCGTTCGATCGAGCAAAACCTGGCGACGCTCGATGTCGCGCCGGAGGTAGTGATCACCTCCTACCACGGCATCCCAAAACCCTATTCCGACAAGGGTGACCCTTACCAGGCGCATTGCCTCGAGACGACGCGGCTGCTCAGGGCAAGGCTCGGCTGGGACGAGAAGAAGCTCATCACCACCTTCCAGTCGCGCTTCGGCGCCCAGGAATGGCTCCAGCCCTACACCGACGTCACTGTCGAGAAGCTGGCGAAGGACGGCGTCCAATCGATCGCGGTCGTCAATCCGGGTTTTTCCGTCGACTGTATCGAGACGCTGGACGAGATCGGCCGCGAGGCCGCCGAGACATTCCACCATGCCGGCGGCAAGAACTTCGCCCACATCCCCTGCCTCAACGACAGCGCCGAGGGCATGGCGGTGATCGAGGCGCTGGTGCGGCGGGAACTGTCAGGCTGGGTCTGACGTCCAATAATAGGCGTCGAAACCGGTTCGCAACAGCCTTCGCTAACCAATATTCGCGATCACCTGATTGTAACGCTTCGGAAACACACTTAAGTGATTCCGCGAGGTCGCCGCCTTTTGAGGGAGAAACGAAATGGGGTTTAGCGGTTTCGATATTGCCATCATTGTTCTTGTATTCCTCGTCATCATCCTTCTTTTCAAAGGCATCAGAACGGTGCCGCAGGGCTACAACTACACGGTGGAGCGTTTCGGCCGCTACACCAAGACGCTGACGCCCGGCCTGAACATCATCAACCCGATCTTCGAGCGCGTAGGCGCCAAGATGAACATGATGGAGCAGGTGCTCGATGTCCCGACGCAGGAGATCATCACCCGCGACAATGCAATCGTCGGCGTCGACGGCGTCGCCTTCTACCAGGTGCTGAATGCCCCGCAGGCCGCCTATCAGGTCTCCGGGCTGCAGAACGCCATCCTCAACCTCACCATGACCAACATCCGTACCGTCATGGGCTCGATGGACCTCGACGAATTGCTGTCCAACCGCGATGCGATCAACGAACGGCTGCTGCGCGTCGTCGATGAGGCCGCGCACCCGTGGGGCATCAAGATCACCCGCGTCGAGATCAAGGACATCAACCCGCCGGCCAATCTGGTGGATTCGATGAGCCGCCAGATGATCGCCGAGCGCGACAAGCGCGCCCAGATCCTGGCCGCCGAAGGCATGAAGCAGTCGCAGATCCTCGAGGCCGAAGGCCGCAGGGAAGCCGCTTTCCGCGATGCCGAGGCGCGCGAGCGTTCCGCCGAGGCGGAGGCCAGGGCGACCCAGGTGGTGTCGGAAGCCATCGCCAAGGGCGACGTGCAGGCGATCAACTACTTCATCGCGCAGAAATACACCGAGGCGCTGGCCAGGATCGGCTCGTCCAGCAACAACAAGATCGTGCTCATGCCGTTCGAAGCCTCATCGCTGATCGGTTCGCTCGGCGGCATCGGCGAGATCGCCCGCGAAGTGTTCAAGGCCGACGGCCCTTCCGGCCCGCAACGTCAGGGGGCGCGCACGCCGCTCGTGCGACCGTCGGACAATTGAGTCACGCCATCTGGGTGGGAGAACGTCAATGATCGATCGCATCGTCTCGGAACTCGGGCCGTGGAACTGGATGGTCCTCGGCTTCGTGCTGCTGGTGATGGAAATCGTGGCGCCCGGCGTGTTCATGCTGTGGATCGGCATCGCCGCGCTGATCATCGGCGCGGTATCGCTGCTGATTTGGGACGCTGCCTTCTGGACCTGGCAGCTCCAGGTGCTCGCCTTCCTCGTGCTCTCTCTGGTCTCAGCCTTCGTCGGCAAGAAGCTGGTGGGCGATCGTGCCGTCAATGCGGACCAGCCGCTGCTCAACCGCCGCGGCGCTCAGATGGTCGGCCGCACGGCGACATTGGCCGAGCCCATCAAGAATGGCCGCGGCCGCATCCGCCTCGGCGACACGCTGTGGCGTGTCTCCGGCCCGGACCTGCCCGTCGGCACCCAGGTGCGTGTGACCGGCGCCGCCGACACCGATCTGGAGCTGACGGTGGAGGCCGTCTGAGTTTGCGGGTTTCCTATTCTGAAGCCGTTTGGGAATCAGGCCTGCGTGTCCTGAGTCTCGCCCATCTCAGGCGGCGCCGATGCGCAGCAGATCGTGCAGATGCACCAGCCCCACGGGGCGATCGGCCTCGACCACCATCAGGCTGGTGATGGCCGACGTATTGATCGTCTGCAGCGCCGTCGCCACCAGCGTGTCGGGGGCAGCCGTCTTCGGCTTCTTTGTCATCACCTCATCGACGTTCATCGACAGAAGATCATCGGCAATGTGGCGGCGGATGTCGCCATCGGTGATGATGCCGATCAGCGCACCGTCGGCGCCGGTGATCGCCACGCAGCCAAAACCCTTGCGCGACAACTCAACGATCGCTTCGCGCATTCCCGTGCCCGACGGTACCAGCGGCAGCCGCTCGCCGACATGCATGATCTCGCGCAGTTGCATCAGATTGGCGCCGAGCTGACCGCCGGGATGGAAGGTGCGGAAATGGTCCGGCGTGAAGCCGCGCGCCTCGAGCAGCGCGATCGCCAGCGCATCGCCCATGACCAGCTGCAGCAGCGCCGATGTCGTCGGCGCCAGCCCGTGCGGACAGGCCTCCGGCGAGGCCGGCAGCAACAGCACGACGTCGGCGGCGCGCGCCAGCGCCGAATTCTCGCCCGAGGTGATGGCGACCAGTGGGATCGAAAAGCGTCTGGAATAGGCGACGATGCCCATCAGTTCCTTGCTCTCGCCCGACCAAGACATGGCGATGATGGCGTCGTCCCCGGCGATCATGCCGAGATCGCCGTGATTGGCCTCGGCCGGATGGACGAAGAAGGCAGGCGTGCCGGTCGAGGCGAGCGTCGCTGCAATCTTTGAGCCGATATGCCCGCTCTTGCCGACGCCGGTGACGATGACTCGGCCCTCGATCCGCGCGATGGCATCCACTGCGGCAGCGAACGGTTCGGACAAGCCGTTGCCGAGAGCGGCTGCAAGCGCGGCCATGCCGGCCTGCTCCGTCGCCACCGTTCTCAGCGCCGATTCAATCGCTGCCTGCCTGTCCGGCTGCTTTCTTTCTGAGGACCCCGCGTGCATGGCAGATGCCATTAGCGCCATGTCGCCCGCCTGTCCAACGGAATTCCCGTCTCGCGTGCGTCGCGGACAAGGGCCCTTGGCCTGTTTCAACCCTCCGTTAACCATCCGCATTTACGGTCCGGTAAGTATGGCGCGCCTGCGCCGCGCAAGCAGTGGTGATGATGTCCGGGGGCGAGCCAGATACGAAAAAGGGCCGGAAGTGCATTGCCGTTGCAGCGCTTTTGCTGACGGCAAGCATTGTCGCCTTGCTGCGCACCGTGCCGGCATTTTCGCAAGAAACCGAGTTGCGCGGCGAGGTCTCCGAATCGGCAATCCTGGCCGACCAGCAACGCAAGGCCGGACAATTGCGCCCGCAGGGATCGCTGGATCAAGCGGTTCCGGCGACCCAGATGGCTGAGGACCAGACGACCGCCAACCCTTATGAGCCAGCAAGCCCAGGCGCGGTGCCCGACGACGACCAGACCGGGGGCGCGGCGGGCAGCATATTCGACCAGCCGCAAGCCACCGACGACCCCTTCGCCGACAATCAAACAATGGCCGCGCCACGCCGGCCTTCGACTGCCAGGCAGGGCGCGGCGGGTGCCAACGCGAAAAGCGATGCCAAGGCGGCCGACAAGAAAAACGCCAAGAAGAAGCCTGGCCAGACGGCCGACAGCACGGCCAAGGCCGCCACCGGCGATCCGGCCGAAACGGCGGCCACCGAGGATGACGGCGCGAACCGCCGCGCCGTCACCATCGACAGCGTCGACCGGCAGAAGCTCGATCCCGGCGCGGAGCGCACAGGATCGATCGAGGGCCAGAAAGTGAAGCTGGAGGACGATGCCTTCGCCGCCCCCGGCATCAAGGTCGGGACCTTTGTCTTCCGTCCGACACTCGAGCAAGGCCTCACCGCGACTTCCAATGCCGATGCCAGCGCCGGCGGCAGGTCGGCTGTGCTGTCCGAAACCGCGCTGCGTTTCTCCGCCACCTCCGACTGGCGCGAGAATTCGGCCGTCGTCGACGGCTACGGCCTTTTTCGCAACACGCTTTCGGGCCAGAAGATCAACGATGCGCAGGGCCGGATCGAAGGCCAGCTCACTGTCGACCTCGACAATGAACTGCGCGCCATCGCCAAGCTCGGGTATGAAGCGGTGCCGGAATCGGCGTCCTCGCCGGATGCGATTGCCGGCGTCACCTCACAGCCGCTGCGGCAGACGGTCGACGGCAGCCTCGGCATCGAGAAGGATGTCGGCAAGATGCGCTACGCGCTGACCGGCGCGGTCTCGCATGACTTCTACGGCGACGCCAAGCTCTCGGACGGCACCGTCTTGTCGCTGAAGGATCGCGACTCGACACTCTACTCTGCGACCTTGCGTACCGGCTACCAGGTCTCACCGGCCATGACGCCATTCCTTGAGGTGGAAGCCGGCCGGCGGATCTACGATCTGCGCCTCGACAGCAACGGTTTCGAGCGCTCCTCGACGCGGCTCGGCGCGCGTGCCGGCGTCGAGCTCGACATGCGCGAGAAGCTCTCCGGCGAGTTCTCCGTCGGATGGCTGCGCGAAGGCATCGACGACGACCGTCTGCCGGCGATTGCGGGGCCCTACGTCAACGCCGACCTCAGATGGTCGCCCGAGCGCGGCACCATCATCGGACTGACCGGAAGAACCACGGTCGAGACCACGACCATCGCTAACGAGAGCGGCGACCTCCTCTATTCGGGCCGGCTCACCGGCGAGCGGCAGGTCCGCGCCAACCTGACGGCGAATACAGCGCTGGGGCTCGATTGGCGCGACTACATCGGCTCCGATGGCCACGATCTGGTCCTGAGCGCCGAGGCCGGCCTGACCTGGTGGCTGAACCGCTATGCCGGCCTCACCACAAGAATCAGGACGGAGAAGCTCACCAGCAACCTTCCCGGTCGCGACTATGTCGCCAACAGCGTCTATCTCGGCCTGAAGGTGCAGCGCTGACACTTCGTGATCCTCGCGCCAGCGATGCGGACGCGGAGATCCGAAGGATCCGCTCCGCTTAGCCAGCACCTAGGAAGCGGCGCCGATCCGCTCCGCCGGCCGCACCTCATCCAGCAGCGTGCGGATGACCCCGGCCATGCTCGCATTCATGTCGCTGCGCCAGAGCGCGAAGGCGACATTGGCCTCGACGAAGCCTTCCGGCGAGCCGCAGTCGAAGGTGCGCCCCTTATAGTGATAGCCGTAGAAGGCCTGCTGCTTCTCCAGCTTCAGCATCGCATCCGTCAGCTGGATCTCGTTGCCGGCGCCGCGCTCCTGGCTTTCGAGGATGCCGAAAATCTCCGGTTGCAGGATGTAGCGCCCGTTGATGAAGAGATTGGAGGGCGCCGTGCCAGCCTTCGGCTTCTCCACCATGCCGGTGATGCGAAAACCGTGATGGGTGTCCTCGCCACGGCCGACGATGCCGTATTTATGGGCCTCGGCCGGGTCGCATTCCTGTACGGCGATGATGTTGTTCCCGGTCTCGGCATAGAGTTCGACCATATCCTTCATGCAGCTTTTTTCCGACTGCATGATCATGTCGGGCAAAAGCAGCGCGAACGGTTCGTCACCGACCAGCTCACGCGCGCACCAGACGGCATGGCCAAGCCCCATCGGCACCTGCTGGCGGGTGAAGCTGGTCTGGCCCGGCGCTGGCTGCAGCCGCTGCAGGCGGGCGAGCTGGTCGTCCTTGCCGCGCTGGGCGAGCGTATCATAGAGCTCGAACTGGACGTCGAAGTGATCCTCGATGACCGCCTTGTTGCGCCCGGTCACGAAAATGAAATGCTCGATGCCGGCGTCGCGCGCCTCGTCGACCACATATTGAATGACCGGCCGGTCGACGACCGTTAGCATCTCCTTCGGGATGGCCTTGGTGGCCGGAAGAAACCGTGTGCCGAGACCGGCGACCGGGAAAACTGCCTTGCGAACTCGCTTCATGCTCCACCCATCCGTTTAAGCCCATTATCCGCGCGGCCATCCGCTCCGCAATCCCCCCGAACATTTTCGCGCCGGAATGTTGAATTATCCGAGCGGATGGCTTGAAAATCGAAAGTTAAAGCACCGACCTCTCTTTTCGTTCCTAATGGCACCTATGGTAAACTAAATACTAACCGGCTTCGGCGTTGAATGATCCTTCCTAATTTTGATGAAGGAGGAAAAGGATGTCCGTTCGCAACAGCGCAAGGCGCCTGGCGGCATTTTTGACGGCCGCGGGCCTCACGCTTGCCTTGCTGATGCCCGCCGGACCCGCTTTCGCCGATGCGGGTTTCCGCCAGTGGGTCGCGGGCTTTCGTGCCACCGCGGTTTCGGGAGGCGTTTCCGGCGCAGTCTACGACAGGGCCATGAGGGGCATCGAGCCCGACCCGGTCGTGCTGGAAAAGGCCCGCACCCAGCCGGAATTCACCGCCCCCGCCTGGGATTATTTCGACAACCGGGTGCATGACCAGTCGGTGACCAATGGTCAGGCAATGGCGCGCAAATGGAAGCCATGGCTGGATCGGATCGAGGCACGGTTCGGTGTCGATCGCCATATCCTTCTCGCCATCTGGTCGATGGAATCGAACTATGGCGAGATCCTCAAGCGCGACGACATCATGCGCAATGTCATCCGTTCGCTGGCGACCCTTGCCTATGGCGACCCGAAGCGCTCGAAATATGCCCGAACCCAGCTGATCGCGGCGCTGAAGATCCTGCAGACCGGCGACATCGACGAAAGCCATCTCATGGGTTCCTGGGCGGGCGCGATGGGTCAGACCCAGTTCATCCCGACCAGCTATCAGCACTACGCGGTGGACATGGACGGCAATGGCCGGCGCGACATCTGGAATTCGATACCCGACGCGTTGGCGACTGCCGCCAACCTGCTCAGGAAGAACGGCTGGCAGGCCGGCAAGACCTGGGGCTATGAAGTGACCTTGCCGCCGGGCAAGCTGCCGGCCGGATCGAAGACGCTGGCGCAGTGGCAGGCGCTCGGGGTGGCCAGGGCCAACGGCAAGCCGTTCAGGAACCTGAGCGACAAGGCGACGCTCAAGGTGCCGGACGGCAGGGGCGGACCGGCCTTCCTGATGATCAGGAATTTCTCGGTCATCAAGGCTTACAACAATGCCGACAAATATGCTTTGGCCGTCGGCCTGCTCGCCGACGAAATCGCCGGTGGCACCGGGCTTGTGCAGGACTGGCAGCGGCCGTTCACCAAGCTCAGCTTCGAGCAACGGCAGGAACTGCAGAAGCGGCTTTCCGAGCACGGTTATTATGACGGCAAGTTCGACGGGAAGATCGGCGAGGGGTCGAAGGCCGCCATCATGGCCTACCAGGCGAAGGTAGGCTTGAGCCAGGATGGCTATCCGAGCCTGGAAGTGCTGAAATGGCTCCGGAAGCAATAGAGCCGCCCATGGCGTCAAGCATCCTTTCAAAAGCGGAAAGGATGCTGTAGCGCTGCGGCCTGCGCATGACTTGCCGGCTTTTTACGTTGTCATGCGCCAAGGATGGAGACTTTCATTGGTTACGGTCGCGCGTGTCTGGCTGATCGTTCGCCGCCTGCCGATTCTCGTCCTGGCCATCGCCGTGCTTGCCGTCGCCGGCTCGAGCGCCTTTCATACCCCGGCTTTCGCGCAGGAAGACGGAAACCGCGGCTGGTCGCTGCGCGATCTTCTTTTCCCGCGCCGCAGCGAGCGCATTGAACCTCCTGCCAATGTCCAGCCGGTGAGGCCGAAGCCGAAGGCCAGAAAACCCAAGCCGCGCCCGCCGGCCGAGCCGGAGGCGCCGGTCGTCGAAAAGGCGCCGGATGCGCGCGTCGTGCTGGTGGTCGGCGATTTCCTGGCGGGCGGGCTCGCCGAGGGTCTGGACGTCGCCTTCGCCGACAATCCGGCGGTCAGGATCGTTTCGCGCAGCAACGGCTCGTCGGGCTTCGTGCGTGACGATTTCTACAATTGGCCGGTCGAGATCAAGTCTCTGATCGAGACGGAGAAGCCGTCCGTCGTGGTGGTCATGCTTGGCTCCAACGACCGCCAGCAGATGCGCGTCGGCGACGTCCGCGAGCAGCCGCGCTCCGAGAACTGGACCAAGGAATACGAGCACCGCACCGATGCGCTGGGCAAGGCCATTCAGGATGCAAAGGTGCCGTTCCTGTGGGTCGGCATGCCGGCGTTCGGGGCGGCAAAAATGACCTCGGACATGCTCGCCTTCAACGACATCTATCATTCAGCCGCACAGACCCATGGCGGCGAGTTCGTCGATGTCTGGGACGGCTTCGTCGACGAGAACGGCGCCTTCGTCACCTCCGGTCCGGACATCAACGGCCAGCCGGTGCGCCTGCGCTCCGACGACGGCATCAACGTGACCAGGGCCGGCAAGCGCAAGCTTGCCTTCTACACCGAAAAGCCGCTGGCCAAGATCCTCGGACTGGCGGCACCCGGAAGCGTCACCACGGTTTCCGCGCCGGCGGGCGCTCCGGTCGAGGCGTCGAAGCCTGCCGCGGCCCCTGTCATCGTCGACCGCACCGCGCCGATGCTGCTCAGCGACCCCGCGCTCGACGGCGGGACCGAGCTGCTGGGTGCCGCACCGCCAGCCAATGCCGATCCGAATCTTCCCGGCGAAAAGCTGACCGTCGAGGGCAAGGCGCCCGTCGCCTCGCCCGGCCGAGCCGACGATTTTTCCTGGCCGCCGAAGACGCCGACCGCTTCATCGGAGACCTCGACAGCGGTGCGTCGGTAGGGCCGCAACGGAAGAGCCCATCGTGGCTGCAGGTAGCCTCAGCGGGGGAGTACGCTAGACCCCATCAGCGCCTCGTCGATCGCGCGCGCTGCCTGGCGGCCTTCGCGGATCGCCCACACCACCAGCGACTGGCCGCGACGGACGTCGCCCGCGGCATAGAGCCTGTCTATGCTGGTTCTGTAGTCGCGGTCGTCGGCCTCGACGTTGCGCGAGCGGCGGCTGTCGGTGACCACCTTTATCTCGCCGTCCAGCTCCTTCATGACCCCATCATTCGCCGGACCGGCAAAGCCGATGGCGATGAAGGCGAGATCGGCGCGGATGACGAACTCGGTGCCGGCGATCGGCTTGCGCTTCTCATCGACCTCGCAGCAGCGGACGCCGGTCAGCTGTCCGTCCTCGCCGATGAATTCGAGGGTCGCCACCTGGAATTCGCGCTCCGCGCCCTCGGCCTGCGAGGAAGACGTGCGCATCTTCGTCGCCCAGTAAGGCCAAACCGCGAGCTTGTCTTCCTTCTCCGGCGGCTGCGGACGGATGTCGAGCTGCGTCACGCGCACCGCGCCTTGCCGGAAGGCGGTGCCGATGCAGTCGGACGCGGTGTCGCCACCGCCGACGACGACGACATGCTGGCCGCCGGCGATGATCGGATGTGACGGCCAGGCCACCGATTGGATCGGCTCGCCGCCGACTCGGCGGTTCTGCTGCACGAGATACGGCATGGCGTCATAGACGCCGCTGAGATCGTCGCCGGGGATGTTGGCCGGGCGCGGGGTTTCCGAGCCGCCGCAATAGAGCACGGCGTCGTGCTCGGCGAGGAGCTCGGCAACCGGCTTGTCGACGCCGACATTGACGCCGCAATGGAAACTCACGCCCTCGCCCTGCATCTGCTCGATGCGGCGATCGATGTAATGCTTCTCGATCTTGAAGTCGGGAATGCCGTAGCGCATCAGCCCGCCCGGCCGGCTCTCGCGCTCATAGACATGCACATCGTGGCCGGCGCGGCCGAGCTGCTGGGCGGCGGCCATGCCGGCCGGCCCGGAGCCGATGACGGCAACCCGCTTGCCGGTCTTCTTTTCCGGCGGGTAGGGCCGGATGTGGCCGGTCTCATAGGCCTTGTCGGCGATCGCCTGCTCGACCGTCTTGATGGCGACCGGAATGTCCTCGAGGTTCAGCGTGCAGGCTTCCTCGCAAGGCGCCGGGCAGATGCGGCCGGTAAACTCCGGGAAATTGTTGGTCGAATGCAGGTTGCGGATCGCGCTGTCCCAGTCGCCATTGTAGACGAGGTCGTTCCAGTCCGGGATCTGGTTGTGGATCGGGCAGCCGGTCGGTCCATGGCAGAACGGGATGCCGCAATCCATGCAGCGCGCGGCCTGTTTCTCGACCTCCTTGTCCGACATCGGCAGCGTGAATTCGCGGAAATGCCGGATGCGATCCGAGGCAGGCTGGTACTTCTGCACCTGCCGGTCGATTTCGAGAAACCCTGTTACCTTGCCCATAGTCCAGTCCCTGCTGTCCGAAGGCGCGCTCGCAAGTCTAGCTTGTCGGCGCACCCGTTAACCTCATAAGGCCGCCGTGGCAACCTTGGTCCGAGGTCAGGATTGTTGGTGAGGATGCCGGCCGGGCGATTACCTCCCCGGCCGTGCCCAAAGCCTATTCCGCCGCCACGCTCATGCGCATGCGCTCCATCTCGATCAGCGCGCGGCGATACTCGACCGGCATGATTTTCCGGAATTTCGGCCGGAAGCTTGCCCAATTGTCGAGGATCTCGCGGCCGCGCACCGAGCCCGTGTAATGGACGTGGTTCGAGATCAGCTGATAGAGCCGCTCCTCGTCATGGCTGGTCATGTCGCCGGAGACGTCGACGCGTCCCTTATGGTCGAGGTCGCCGCCATGATGGAGCAGCTTCTCCATCAGGTCGTCCTCTTCCGGAACGGGCTCCAGCTCGACCATCGCCATGTTGCAGCGTTCGGCGAAATCGCCCTTCTCGTCGAGCACATAGGCGACGCCGCCCGACATGCCGGCGGCGAAGTTGCGGCCCGTTTTGCCGATGACCACGACGATGCCGCCGGTCATGTATTCGCAGCCATGGTCGCCGACGCCTTCGACGACGGCAACGACGCCGGAATTGCGCACCGCGAAGCGCTCGCCGGCGACGCCGGCGAAATAGGCCTCGCCCTCGGTCGCACCGTAGAGCACCGTGTTGCCGACGATGATCGAGTCAGCCGCGACGATCTTGGCCTCTTCCGGCGGCCGGATGACGATGCGGCCGCCCGACAGACCTTTGCCGACATAGTCGTTGCCGGCGCCGACCAGCTCGAAGGAGACGCCGCGCGCGAGAAACGCACCGAAAGACTGGCCGGCCGTGCCGGTGAGCTTGACCTGGATCGTGTCCTCGCGCAGGCCTTTGTGCTTGAAGCGCTTGGCGACTTCGCCCGACAGCATCGCGCCGGCAGAGCGGTCGACATTGCGGATTGGTAGCTCGATGCTGACCGGCTGCTTGGCTTCCAGCGCCGGCTTTGCCAGCTCGATCAGCTTGCGGTCGAGCACGTCGTCGATCGGATGCTTCTGCCGCTCGCTCCAGTGCAGCGCCTCAGGCGGCGCCTCCGGCTTGAAGAACATCTTCGAGAAGTCGAGCCCGCGCGCCTTCCAGTGCTGGATCACGTCGCGCTTCTCCAGAAGGTCGGTGTCGCCGATGATCTGGTCGAGATGGGTGAAGCCCATTTCCGCAAGCAGCGCGCGCACCTCCTCCGCCACGTAGAAGAAGAAGTTGATGACATGCTCCGGCGTGCCCTTGAAGCGCTTGCGCAGCACCGGGTCCTGCGTCGCCACCCCGACCGGGCAGGTGTTCAGGTGGCACTTGCGCATCATGATGCAGCCGGCCGCAATCAGCGGCGCGGTCGAGAAGCCGAACTCGTCGGCGCCGAGCAGCGCGCCGATGATGACGTCACGGCCGGTGCGCAACCCGCCGTCGACCTGCAGCGCCACGCGGGAGCGCAGGCCGTTGAGCACCAGGGTCTGATGCGTCTCGGCGAGGCCCATTTCCCACGGGCTGCCGGCATGCTTGAGTGAGGTCAGCGGCGAAGCGCCGGTGCCGCCGTCGTAGCCGGAGATGGTGATGTGATCGGCGCGCGCCTTGGCGACGCCCGCCGCAACCGTGCCGACGCCGACCTCCGAGACCAGCTTGACCGAGACATCGGCCGCCGGATTGACGTTCTTCAAGTCGTAGATCAGCTGAGCCAGATCCTCGATCGAGTAGATGTCGTGATGCGGCGGCGGCGAGATCAGGCCGACGCCTGGCGTCGAATGCCTGACCTTGGCGATGGTGGCGTCGACCTTGTGTCCGGGCAACTGACCGCCCTCGCCGGGCTTGGCGCCTTGGGCCACCTTGATCTGCATGACGTCGGAATTGACCAGATACTCCGCCGTCACGCCGAACCGCCCCGACGCGACCTGCTTGATCGCCGAGCGTTCCGGATTCTTGCCGCCGCCGGGCAGCGGCAGATAGCGGTCGGCCTCTTCGCCGCCCTCGCCGGTGTTCGACTTGCCGCCGATGGCGTTCATCGCGCGCGCCAGCGTCGTGTGCGCTTCCCGGGAGATCGAGCCGAAGGACATCGCCCCGGTCGAGAAGCGCTTGACGATCTCGGCCGCCGGCATGACGTCTTCGATCGCGACCTTCTTGCGGCCGGTCTCTTCCGCCAGCTTGATCTCGAACAGGCCGCGGATGGTCTGCGCTCTAGCTGTCGCGCTGTCGATCTGCGCCGAATACTCCTTGAACGTGTCCCGGGAGCCCTGGCGCACGGCATGCTGCAGGCTGGCGACCGCATCCGGCGACCACATATGCGCCTCGCCGCGCATGCGGAACATGTATTCTCCGCCGACCTCGAGATTGTTGCGCAGCACCGGGTCGTTGCCGAAGGCATCGGTATGGCGGCTGAGAGTCTCGGTCGCGATCTCGTCCAGCCCGACGCCTTCGATCAGCGTCGCGGTGCCGGTGAAATACTTCTCGACGAAGTCCGACTTGAGACCGATGGCGTCGAAGATCTGCGCACCGCAATAGGACTGGTAAGTCGAGATGCCCATCTTGGACATCACTTTGAGGATGCCCTTGCCGATCGACTTGATGTAGCGGGAGACGACCTCGTATGCGTCGACCTCCTCCGGCAGTTCGCCGCGCCTGTGCATGTCGAGCAGCGTGTCGAAGGCGAGATAGGGGTTGATCGCCTCGGCGCCGTAGCCGGCCAGGCAGCAGAAATGATGCACCTCGCGGGGCTCGCCGGATTCGACGACCAGTCCGACCGCGGTGCGCAGGCCCTTGCGGATCAGGTGATGGTGCACCGCCGCCGTCGCCAGCAAAACCGGAATGGCGATGCGGTCCGGCCCGACCTGGCGGTCGGACAGGATGATGATGTTGTAGCCGCCCGCGACCGCCGCCTCGGCGCGCTCGCAGAGCCGGTCGATGGCGCCTTGCATGCCGGCAGCGCCCTCGTTCGAACCGTAGGTGATGTCGATCGTCTTGGTGTCGAAGCGGTCCTCGGTGTGTCCGATGGAGCGGATCTTCTCGAGATCGCCGTTGGTGAGAATCGGCTGGCGCACTTCAAGCCGCTTGCGGCGCGATGTGCCGATCAGGTCGAAGATGTTCGGCCGCGGCCCGATGAAGGACACCAGGCTCATCACCAGTTCCTCACGGATCGGGTCGATCGGCGGATTGGTGACCTGAGCGAAGTTCTGCTTGAAATAGGTGTAGAGCAGCTTCGACTTGTCCGACATCGCCGAGATCGGCGTGTCGGTGCCCATCGAGCCGACCGCTTCCTGGCCGGTAGTGGCCATCGGCGCCATCAGAAGCTTCGTGTCTTCCTGTGTGTAGCCGAAGGCCTGCTGGCGATCGAGCAGGCTGACATCCTTGCGCAGCGCCCGCGGCTCGACCGGCTTCAGCTCTTCAAGAATCAACTGCGTGTTGGCGAGCCAGGTCTTGTAAGGGTGCCTGGTCGCGATCTCCGACTTGATCTCCTCGTCGGAGATGATGCGGCCCTTGGCCAGATCGATCAAAAGCATGCGGCCGGGCTGCAGCCGCCACTTCTGCACGATCTTTTCCTCCGGCACCGGCAGCACGCCGGCTTCCGAAGCCATGATGACGCGGTCGTCGTCGGTGACGATGTAGCGAGCCGGACGCAGGCCGTTGCGATCGAGCGTCGCGCCGATCTGGCGCCCGTCGGTGAAGACGACCGCCGCCGGCCCGTCCCACGGCTCCATCAGCGCAGCGTGGTACTCGTAGAACGCCTTGCGGTCGGAATCCATGAGCTTGTTGCCGGCCCAGGCTTCCGGGATCAGCATCATCATGGCGTGGCTTAAGCTATAGCCGCCCTGGAACAGGAATTCGAGCGCATTGTCGAAGCACGCCGTGTCGGACTGACCCTCATAGGAGATCGGCCACAGCTTCGAGATGTTGTTGCCGAACAGCTCGGAATCGACCGAGGCCTGACGCGCCGCCATCCAGTTGTTGTTGCCGCGCACCGTGTTGATCTCGCCGTTATGCGCGACCATGCGATAGGGATGCGCCAGCTTCCATGACGGGAAGGTGTTGGTCGAGAAGCGCTGGTGGACGAGGATCAGCGCCGTGTCGAAGCGCGGATCCTTGAGGTCCTTGTAATAGGCGCCGACTTGGTAGGCGAGGAACATGCCCTTGTAGACGATGGTGCGCGCCGACAGCGACACGCAATAGGCGCCGACATCCTTGTTGTCGTTCTCGGCATAGATGCGGCCCGAGATCACCTTGCGCAGCAGGTAGAGCCTCGCCTCGTACTCCTCGTCGTCCGGAATCTCGGCCGTGCGGCCGATGAACACCTGGCGATGGAACGGCTCGGAGGCGACAATCTCCGGCGCCTTCGACAGCGACGAATTATCGACCGGCACGTCGCGGAAGCCGATCAGCGGCAGCCCTTCGGACTGGGCCGATTCGGCGATGATGTCCTCGATATGGGCGCGAAGGGCTGCGTCCTGCGGCATGAACCAGTGGCCGACGCCATATTGGCCTGCCGGCGGCAGTTCGACGCCCTTTGCGGCCATCTCATCGCGGAAGAACCGATCCGGAATCTGCACCAGCACGCCGGCGCCGTCGCCGACCAGCGGATCGGCGCCGACAGCGCCGCGATGGGTGAGGTTTTCCAGCATCGCCAGACCGTCCTCGACGATCTGGTGCGACTTTACGCCCTTCATGTTGGCGATGAAGCCGACGCCGCAGGCGTCATGCTCGTTGCGCGGATCGTAGAGGCCCTGCGCGATCAAACCATTGGCGGCGGTACCAGTTTTGACGGCTGCCGCTTTCGTCTGCGCGGCCTGGCCGTTGATCGCAGATGGCGTCAGTTCCGTCATCGTCCTATCCTCCGTTCCGCACCCTTGGCGGTGATTTCCCTCGGGGCGCTGGTTTGCCTTGGGAAGCACGATGCTTCCCTTCGTCCTTGCTGCACGTCTCGCGAAATTCTTGCCGAACCATGCGGCCATACGCCCGGTTCGCATCCGGTATCGTACAGGCCAGAGCGGTGCCGTCTACCCGCCGCTCGCGACAATGGCCGGAATGGCAGCGATGATATGCCAGTCCAGCCTGTTTTGTGCGACAAAATAAGACAGCACTACTGTCCTAAATTTTTTATGGCAGAAATCCCGCACCTGCACAAGACCGATTCACAAAATTCTCGGGCGTGCCGCGACACAAAATTTCGCGAAGGGATCAAAAAACGCAACCTCTAGTCAGTCGTTACGGCCCGGCTGGCTTCACCGTTTTGCGAAAGATTGGCCCTTGCGCTTCGCGCGCCAAAGCAGTCAAGTCGCGCCGCTTTCTGCCAATCACAATACGGACCTCTCGATGTTCTTTGCATCCGACAACTGGGCGGGCGTTCATCCCGACATTTCGGCGAACCTCTCCCGCCACGCGGCCGGCATCGCGACCGCGTATGGCGACGGCGACCTGGACCGCACCGTCTACCATCGCTTCAGCGAGATCTTCGAGCGGGAAGTTCAGGTGTTCTTCGTCGCCACCGGCACCGCGGCCAACGCGCTTTCGATGGCGGCGTTGAACCGTATCGGCGGCATCGCCCTTTGTCATTCCGAAGCGCATATGAATGTCGACGAGTTCGGCGCGATGGGCTTCTACACCGGCGGCGCTCGTACGGCGCCGGTTGCGGGTCCCCTGGGGCGCATCAACCCGCAGGCTCTCGACAATGCCATCAAGCGCTATTCGCAGGATCTTGCGCCGGCCGGCCAGCCGATGGCCGTGACGATCACCCAGGCGACCGAGGTGGGCACCGTCTACACCGTCGACGACGTCAAGGCGATTGCCGAGGTCAGCCGTAGGCACAAGCTGCCGCTGCATATGGATGGCGCGCGCTTTGCCAATGCGATTGCCGCGACCGACGTCACGCCGGCGGAAATGACCTGGAGGAGCGGCGTCGACTTGATCTCCTTCGGCGGCACCAAGAACGGTTGCTGGATGGCCGACGCGGTGGTGATCTTCAACCCGGAAGTCGGCGGGGATCTGCGCCTGCTTCGCCAGCGCGCCGGACAGACCTTTTCCAAGGCGCGCTTCATCTCGGCGCAATTCGAAGCCTATTTCACCGACGACCTTTGGCTGAGGATGGCGCGGCATGCCAATGCGATGGCGGCACATCTCGCCGAGACGATCGAGGACGCGCCGGCGGGCAGGCTCGCCTGGCTGCCGCAGGCCAACGAAGTGTTCGCAATCTTCGACCGCGCTCTTGCCGAAAAGCTGCAGACCGCCGGCGCCAAATTCTATGAATGGGGCGTGCCGCAGGGTTTCGATGGCCATCTCGGCGACAAGGAAGCAATCTACCGTTTCGTCGCCAGCTTCGCCACCACCACCCAAGAGATCGACCGTCTCGGCCAACACCTCTCGCAATGATCAGGCGAGCAAAGGCCCCAGCGACAGTTCGAGGCCAAGCAGGATCAAAAAAGCCAGAAAACATCGGCGAAATGTCGCCGCGTTGATTTTCTGGCGCAGGATTAATGTCACAAAAAAGCGGCGCCCTTCCGGCGCCGCTTTCGTCTCGGGAGGGAGACGTTTCTTACACGGAGCCCGCGGCTTACGCGGCGGCCTTGGCCTCGATCTGCTTGGCCTTGTCCGAAGACGAGGTGATCGCGATCTTGCGCGGCTTCAGCTCTTCCGGAATGTTGCGCTTGAGGTCGACGAAGAGCAGGCCGTTCTTCAGCGTGGCGCCCTCGACCTCAACGTGGTCGGCGAGCTGGAAGCGACGCTCGAAGGCGCGCGAAGCAATGCCGCGATAGAGCAGCTCCGAGCCCTCGCCATTGTTCTCTTCCTTGCGCTCACCCTTGACGGTCAGCACATTGCGGTGCGCCTCGATCGAGATCTCGTCTTCCGAGAAGCCGGCAACCGCCATCGAGATGCGATAGGCGTTCTCGCCGGTGCGCTCGATGTTATAGGGCGGATAGGTCTGCGCGCTCTCGGGCTGGCCGAGCGTATCGAGCATGGTGAACAGCCGGTCGAAACCGACGGTGGAACGATAAAGCGGGGAAAAATCAACGTGACGCATGATGTGTTCTCCTGTTGAGCAACATGGTTTGCGTTTGACCCGGTACGAAACCCTCGAAAGGCGTTCCGGATAGGCCAGCGGCCCCGACATCGGCGGCCGCAACCTCCATTTGGGAAGCGGAAAAGCCCATTTCAAGAACTTCGCGCACCAACTTTCCCTTCGATTTTTTCGCTCGATGAACGCCAGATGAACCGAGGCTTCGGCATCCGTTCAGCCTGGGCTCGCTAGGCTGCAGTCGACAATACGGACATGCGGCGCCTCGATCGGTGCGCCGCGACGAGGCCGAACCGGGTGCAACGTCCCTTCCTCCCGGGTCGACAGAGGCCGGAAGCGCGCCGCAGGCGCTTCCGGCCTTCCCTTACAGGGAAACGCGCCAACCCGGACCCTTTGCTTTTGGCGCATGGCCGTCTATCACCGTGGCGACGCCTGGCCCGCTCGGGCAAGAAGCAATCAACGAAGCGCCGAATGACGGACCTTTTCTATCTGACTGAGGGCAACCCGCCGCCGCAGAACGCTGCCGGCGGCTTCTTCACCACCCGCGACGGCAGGAAGATCCGCTACGGCGTTTTCGCCGCCGCCGCCCGCCCGCTCCAGGGCACGGTGGTGCTGCTGACCGGCCGCAACGAGTGCATCGAGAAATATTTCGAGACCATCCGCGATCTCGCCGACCGCGGCTTCGGCGTCGCCACCCTCGACTGGCGCGGTCAGGGCGATTCCAGCCGCCTGCTGCGCGACCGGCAGCGCGGCTACGTCCGCAGCTTCCGTGACTACACCCGTGATCTCGAGCAGTTCTTCGAGGAGATCGTGCTGCCCGATTGCCGCGGTCCCTATTACATCCTCGCCCATTCGACGGGAGCAGTGATCGCGCTTCTTGCCTCGCCGTCGATGGTCAACCGGGTGCGGCGGATGGTGCTGATCGCGCCTTTCCTGGCCGTGCCCGACTTGCGGGTTTCGATCGCCACCATACGGCGCGTCTGCGCGGTGTTCTGCGCGCTGGGCCTCGGCCGCCTCTATGCCGCCTGGGGGCCCCGCTCGAAATTGCCGACGCCCTTCGAAATGAACAAGGTGACGTCCGACCCGGAGCGCTACCGGCGCAATACCGATATTTACAGGGCCTGGCCCCACCTTGGACTCGGTGGTCCGACCATCCGCTGGCTGAAGGCCGCAGCCGCAGCCGCGGAAGCGGTCAGCGACCCCGATTTCATGGCAAGGATCCAGGTACCGACGCTGATCGTCGCCGCCGGCGCCGACCAGGTGGTCTCTACCAAGGCGGTCGAATCCTATGCCAGACGGCTGCGCGTCGGCTCCCTGTTGATGATCGACGGCGCGCATCATGAGATCCTGCAGGAGAGGGATCTCTTTCGCGAGCAGCTCCTGGCGGCCTTCGATGCTTTTGTTCCGGGAACCGGCGACGCTGCCTGATCACGGAACGACGCCGCGGATCAGCCGCGCAGCGCCGCCATTGCCGCGGCGTGCAACTCCGGCGTCGCCGCCGCCAATATATCGCCGCCGTTTTCCGCCGGGCCGCCTTCGAAGGTGGTGACGACGCCGCCCGACTTCTCGATGATCGGGATCAGCGCCACGATGTCGTAGGGTTTCAAATCCGGATCGGCGACGATATCGACGCTGCCCGCCGCCACCATGGCGAAGGCGTAGCAGTCGGTGCCGTAGCGGGCGAGCTGCACCTGTTTCTCGAACGCGTCGTAGCGGTTGCGCGCCGCACCCTTGAACAGCGCCGGCGTGGTGGTGAATAGGGTCGACTGCGAAAGCTGCGTCGTCTTGCGCGTCGCGAGCTTGCGCGGGCCGCCCGGGCCTTCGTAATGCGAGCCGGAGGCATTGGCATAGAACAGCTCGCCGGTGAAGGGCTGCGACATCAGGCCGGCGACGGCATCGCCGTCGATCGTCAGTCCGACCAGCGTTCCCCAGACCGGCAGGCCGGAAATGAAGGCGCGTGTGCCGTCGATCGGGTCGATGACCCAGACATGCCGGCTCGAAATGTTCTCGCTGCCATGCTCCTCGCCGAGGATGCCGTGATCGGGATATTCCGCCGAGATAAGCGCCCGGATCGCCCGCTCGGCCTCGCGATCGGCTTCCGTCACCGGATCGAAGCTCTCCGCCAGCTTATTGGCGACTGCGGCCTGGCTGCGGAAGCGAGGCAAGGTCTCGGCGGCGGCGGCACGCGCGATTCGCCGCATGAAGTCGATGCTGATATCCAACCCACTCTCCCCGTTGCGGCAACCATCCGGCAGCTGCTGTCTTCTTGTCGGACCGGAGCGTGCAACCGGGTCAGGCGCCCTCGCCTGTTGCCTCAAAGTCACACGTCAGGCGCCGAAACCGGATTTGCACATCATATTGAATTAAAAAGCCTGAAGTCGATTGACATTTGTGCATCGCACAATACTTTTGTTCTCGGACAGCTTATCCTGTCCATGCCCTCCTTGGGCGTTTCCTCCCTAGACTTCGACCGTGTCGTGAAAACGATGCGGTCTTTTTTTGAGCTGCGGTTCCCAGCGCCGCCGTCATTCGGCGGCGAGCGGCAGGTCGAGGAAATGATGGCCGGGCATCGAAATCAGTTCGGCCGAAAACCGCGTCAGGTCGTCGGCTAAAGCGTCGAAGCCGGCCGATTTCTGGAATGTCCGCTCGTTCATGTAGAGCCCGCGATTGACCTCGATCTGCAGCGCGTGGAGATGACGCGCCGGCCGCCCGTAATGCTCGGTTATGAAGCCGCCGGCATAAGGCTTGTTATGCGCGACAGCGTAGCCCATTCCGGTGAGCAGGCCGATCGCCCTCTCGGTTAGAGCCGCGCTGGCGGAAATGCCGAAACGATCGCCGATGATGAAGTCCGGCCGCGCGCCATTGTCGCCGACCCGGACGCTGGCCGGCATCGAATGGCAGTCGATCAGCACGGCATAGCCGAACCTGGCGTGGGTCCTGGTCAAGAGCCGCTTCAGCGTCTCGTGATAGGGCTTGTAGACGGCCTCTATGCGTCCCACGGCCTCGGAAAGCGGCAGACGCCCGGGATAGATGTCGAGCCCCTCTCCCACCAGCTTCGGCACGGTGCCCAGCCCGCCCGCGACGCGGGCCGAACGGATGTTGCAGAAGGACGGCACCGGCTCCGCGAACATGCGCGGATCGAGTTCCCACGGTTCGCGATTGACGTCGAGATAGGCGCGCGGGAAATTTGCCGCCAGCATGGGCGCGCCGAGCGCGACGGCGCCGCCGAACAGCTCATCGACATAGCAATCCTCCGACCGGCGTATGGCGTTGCGGTCGAGCCGCACCATGGCCAGGAAGCGCTCGGGATAATCGCGGCCGCTATGCGGCGAGTTGAAC
The DNA here is from genome assembly GCF_029625765.1 of Mesorhizobium sp. WSM4983. NCBI lineage: Bacteria > Pseudomonadati > Pseudomonadota > Alphaproteobacteria > Hyphomicrobiales > Phyllobacteriaceae > Mesorhizobium > Mesorhizobium sp. WSM4983. Next base: position 50,320 of record NZ_JARTVM010000002.1, read on the forward strand.
AGGAAAGCTACGCGTTGCTCGGCGCCCGACCGGATTTCGAAGGGTGGTGTGACCGAAAAATCCTCGGCTGCCGTCTTCAATTTGAACAAACCAGGACGAAGCACTGCATCATGATGCGAAACTGACATCTTGCGCCCGGCATGTCCAGCATTTCAGCCCCGCGAAACGCACAGTCGAAGTGGTCGCGACAAGGCCAACGTTCACTTGATGTTTACCGTCTCCTCCTCATATACAGGATGGTTAACGGGCTTGCCCGGCGGCAGGCTTGGGGCGGGTGATTCGGACGGGATACGATGGCACGCATTCTTCTGGCGGAAGACGACGACGATATGCGCCGGTTCCTCGTCAAGGCGCTGGAACGCGCCGGCTACCAGGTGAGCGATTTCGACAACGGCGCCAGCGCCTATGAGCGGCTGCGCGAGGAGCCTTTTTCGCTGCTTCTGACCGACATCGTCATGCCGGAGATGGACGGCATCGAGCTTGCCCGCCGCGCCACTGAGATCGATCCGGATCTCAAGGTCATGTTCATCACCGGCTTCGCTGCCGTCGCGCTCAATCCGGATTCCAAGGCGCCCAAGGACGCCAAGGTGCTGTCGAAGCCGTTCCATCTGCGCGATCTCGTCAACGAGGTCGAGAAGATGCTTCAGGCCGCCTAAAGGGTTTTTCCGGCCGGCGCATGTCGTCCAAAACGGCGCAGCGGCTGGGAAAACGACATCCACAAAACAAAGATCTAAGCGCGTCACTCGAACCCGTTTCGACGCGACGCGCTTTAGGCATCGGCGCTTCCGCCGCTGCGGCGAAACGGAGCTTTCTTTTCTTGTTCCTGCTATTGACGTGCCGGACCAAAAGTGGTGTATGCGCGGCTTCGGATGGGCGTGTAGCTCAGCGGGAGAGCACTGCATTGACATTGCAGGGGTCACAAGTTCAATCCTTGTCACGCCCACCATCCTTTCAATAACTTAGCTAACCCAATGTGCCGATTGGCACAGAAACTCCGGGGCGAAGATTTCCAACCGCACTCCGGAACCAAAGCGGACGCGTTCCGTTGCACGCCAAATGGGGACTGGCTGCAATGGCCGAAGACGACGACCGTTTCTGGAAGGTCTATATAGATTCCATCAAATTGCGCGCCGAGCGGTATCGGCTTCGAGCCGAAGTCGATGCCGAACGGCAACAAGCGCGACGGATCCGGTGCAATCGGCCCGAGAGCGAGCCTGGATATTCCGGCAAGGCCCAGAAGATCTAACGCACCGTGCAACTGATCTGACGCTCGCAAGTTAACCTTCATCGTCGGCAACTAGCAAAGGACGCTGCCGGCTGAGAGACAGCGACCGCGCTCCCGTCTGAACCGAGACCCGAGACGCGTCGTGCGAGACCGAATTCCCGACAATCCACGCCCGCGCCCTCTTCAAGCCGAGAGCGACAGGAAGCTCCTCGCCCAAACGAGAGATGTGATCAATCGTTCGAGGCAGAAGCTCATCGACACAGAACCGCAGATCGATCCGCACCGGTTGAAGCGGATTTCTCGCAAAGTCACTGGGGTCTAGACTAGACCTCGGCCTGCGGGAACATGCGCTACTGCCGATCGGTCGGCCTGATAGTCGACGACGGCGGTGCCAACCCCTTCCAGCTGAATTTCGGCTGCTGCCGGTCCAAGCCCGATATCCAGGTTACGCTTTTCGCCAGCGGCAGGGGAAGCGAGAGGCATATCCCTCTCAGACGCCCGAGACGGCGCAAAGTGCTTTCATCCTGGCGACGGCGAGGTGAGGATCGGCCAGCAACCCCGCCTGATCGGCGAGGCGGAAGACATCGGCATAGTGGCAGATGCCGCGTGCCGACTGCATGCCGCCGACCATGGTGAAGTGATCCTGGTGGCCATTCAGCCAGGCCATGAAAACGATGCCTGCCTTGTAATATTCCGTCGGGGCTTCGAAGATCTTGCGCGACAGCGGCACGGTCGGCGCCATCAGCGCGTCATAGCCGGCCCGGTCGCCCTCGGCGAGCCTGGCCAACGCGGGGTTGGCCACCGGGGCGATGGCATCGAAGATGCCGAGCAGCGCATGCGAGTGCCTCTTGCCGTCGCCCGCGATCAACTCCGGATAGTTGAAGTCGTCACCCGTGAACATCACCACGCCTTCAGGCAGGCGGTCTCGCAGCAGCACCTCCTTGCCGGCGTCGAGCAGCGATATCTTTATGCCTTCGACCTTGTCGGCGTGCCGCTCGATGATGGCGACCACGGTGTCCAAGGCGGTATCGAAATCGTTGCTGCCCCAATAGCCCTTGAGCGCCGGATCGAACATGTCGCCCAGCCAGTGCAGGATCACCTTGCCGGAGGCTTGGCTGAGGATCCGGTCGTAGACGCGGGCATAGTCGTCCGGGCCTTTGGCCGCGGCCGCCAGCGCGCGGCTTGCCATCATGATCGCCTTGCCGCCCTCGCCTTCGATGAAGGCGAACTGCTCCTCATAGGCTCGGATCACATCGTCGAGCGTCCTTGCCGCGGCCGGCGTCAGGTGGTCGGTGCCGGCGCCGGAGGCGAGATCGGCGCCTTTCACCGTGCGCGCCTCGGCGATCGAGCGCCAGATCAGTTCTTTCGCGCTCGCCCAGTCGAACCCCATGCCGCGCTGCGAGGTGTCCATCGCCTCGGCGATGCGGAAGCCGAGCCGCCACAGATGATGACGGAATGCCATGGTCTTGTCCCAGTCGACCGCCGGCCGCGACCAGGGATCGGTCATGGCGAAGGGGTTGGCGACGACATGGGCGGCGGCATAGGCGAGGCGCGGGAAATCCGCGCCGATGTTGGGCTGCGCCGGTTGGCCGACCAGCCGGTAGCCGACACGATCGCCATTCTTCGCAGGCAGGATGATGTCCATCGAAATCTCCCTTTGTGGCAGCCTATAGATGGAACGTTCCAATAAATCAAGAACCTTTATGATCCCTGCGACTGAAGCGATCCAACGCAGCGCTGCGGCCCTAAACCCATACATTTTCTGGCCATCGATCAATTTTTCGAAATCGACATGATTCCCGGTTGACTCCGGTTTGACGCAATGTTTAGAACGTTCCAATAAATTTTAGCGCCGGACGCGGAGGAAGCACGGATATGGCCAGCCGGGCCAAGGCGACGATCCTGGACATCGCCCGCGAGGCCGGCGTGTCCAAATCGACGGTATCGCTCGTGCTGCAAGGCAGCGGGCTGATCCGGCCTGAGACCGCGGTCAAGGTCCGCAAGGCGATCGAGGATGTCGGCTATGTCTACAACCGCGGCGCCGCCAACCTGCGCAAGGCGCATTCCAACGTCATCGGCATGGTGATCAACGATCTCACCAACCCCTTCTTCGCCGAGCTGGCGGTTGGCATGGAGCGCGTCTTTCAGGCCGCAGGCATCGTGCCCTTCATCGCCAACACCGCGGAAAATCCGGTCCGCCAGGAAGAAGTGCTGAAGTCGCTGCTGGAACAGGGCGTCGCCGGTCTGATCGTCTCGCCGGCGCGCGGCACCACGCCCGGCGCCTTCCGCCGCATCGAGGCTGCCGGCGTGCCGGTCGTCTTCGCCATGCGCCGCCTGCCCGAGAGCCGCATCCCGGCAATCGCGCCCGACAACCATCGCGGCGCCTATCTCGCCACCCAGCATCTGATCGGCAAAGGCCACCGCCGGCTGGCTTTCTTCGGCGGTTCGTCCGACCTCGTTGTCTATCACGACAGGCTTGGCGGCTTCATCGAGGCTTGCGAGGCGCTTGGCATCCCGGCCGCCAACCGGACGATCGTCGAAGGCGAGACCAGCCGCAGAGGCGGCATGGCCTGCCTGGAGACCGCGCTTGCGGCAGCCGAGCCGCCGACAGCCGCGCTTTGCTTCAACGACGCCGTCGCTTTCGGCGTCATGCTCGCGCTGCGCAAGCGCGGCCTGGAGGCCGGGGCCGACTTCGCCGTGGTCGGTTTCGACGACGTGGCCGAAGCCGAGCACTACATGCCGGCGCTGACCAGCGTCGCCGTCGACACCCCAGGCCTTGGCGAGCGCGCCGCGCACGTCATGCTGAAGATGATCCAGTCGCGCACGACGCGCGCCGAGGACCATATCGGCGCGGTCAGCCTCGTCGTCAGGGAAAGCTGCGGCCCGAGCCGCAGCGCGCACGGCACTGGAATGGGAGACGCGGCATGAGCGTGAGATGGGGCCTGATCGGCGCGAGCACGATCGCCAGGCAGTTCATGGTCAACGCCATTCGCGCGCAGGCCGACGGCGCGGTTGCCGCCGTGATGAGCTCCAGCGCAGAGCGGGCTCAAGGCTACGCCAAGGAAAACGGCATTCCTAAAGCCGTCTCGACGCTCGATGCGCTGCTTGGCTCGGACATTGATGCCGTCTACATCTCGACCACCAATGAGCTGCATCTCGAACAGGGGCTGGCCGCCATCAAGGCCGGCAAGCATGTGCTCTGCGAAAAGCCGTTGGCGCTGACCAGCGCCGATGCGCGCAAGATGGTCGCGGCGGCTAGGAAAGCCGGCATCGTGTTCGGCACCAACCATCATCTGCGCAATGCCGGCGCGCACCGGGCGATGCGCGAGGCAATCGCAACCGGCCGTATCGGCAAACCGATCGCCGCGCGTGTCTTCCATTCCGTCTATCTGCCTGAAAGCCTGCAGGGCTGGCGCATCACCAGGCCCGAAGCCGGGGGCGGCGTGGTGCTCGACATCACGGTGCACGATGCAGACACGCTGCGCTTCGTGCTCGGCGACGATCCGGTCGAGATCTCGGCCTTCACACAGTCGGCCGGCATGGCCGGCGGCGGGCTGGAGGACGGCGCGATGTGCATCTGGCGCTTCAAGTCCGGCGTCATTGCGCAATCGCATGAAGGCTTCACGACCAAGTTCGCCGGCATCGGTTTCGAAGTGCATGGGTCGGAGGGCTCGCTGATCGCCACCGATGTGATGACGCAGAAGCCGGTCGGCTCGGTGCTGCTGCGCACTGCAAATGGCGAGGAAGAGCTGAACTTCGATCGCGAGGACCTCTACACCCGCTCGCTGCGCCAGTTCCATGCCGCGATCCGCGGCGAAGGCCAGCCTTCGGCCACCGGCGAGGACGGCATTTGGTCGCTGGCATCCGCCGAAGCAGCACTGCAATCATCGAAGACCGGCAAGGCCGTGATCATCGATCCGCAACTCGGGAGCCTCGCGTGAGCAAGCTCGTCACGGCAGCGCATGCCGCCAGCCTGATCAAGGACGGCATGGTTGTCTCGGTGTCGTCCTCGAGCGGCCTCGGCTGCCCCGACGCCGTGCTCGCCGCGATCGGCGAGCGCTTCGATGCGGAAGGGCATCCGAGAGCGATCACCACGCTGCACCCGATCGCCGCCGGCGACATGTACGGCATCAAGGGCATCGACCATCTCGCCAAGCCTGGCCTGCTCAAGCGCACGCTCTGCGGCTCCTATCCATCCGGCCCCTCCTCCGCCGAGCCGCCGCGGATCTGGCAGATGATCGGCGACAACTCGGTCGCGGCTTACAACGTGCCCTCGGGCATCCTGTTCGACATGCATCGCGAGGCGGCCGCCAAGCGTCCCGGCGTGCTAACCAAGGTCGGCCTCGACACCTTCGCCGACCCGCGCCACCAGGGCTGCGCCATGAATGCCGCCGCCAGAGAGCCGATCGTTTCGGTGCAACAGTTCGATGGCGAGGAGTGGCTCTACTTCCGCGCCATTGTCCCCAACGTCTCGATCATCCGCGCCACCTCCGCCGACGAGCGCGGCAATCTCACCTACGAGCATGAGGGCGCCTATCTCGGCGGTCTCGAACAGGCATTGGCTGCCCGCAACAATGGCGGCATCGTCATTGCGCAGGTTAAGCGCATCGTCGAGAACGGAACCCTCAAGCCGCACGATGTGCGCGTGCCCGGCGTCTTGGTCGACCATATCGTGGTCGCGCCCGATCAGCTGCAGACGACGCAGACGGCTTACGACCCGGCGATCTCGGGCGAGATCTTCCGGCCGCTCTCCACCTTCCGCACCCCGGAGATGAACATCCAGAAGGTGATCGCGCGCCGCGTCGCCATGGAGTTGCGCGACGGCATGGCCGTCAATATCGGCTTCGGCATCTCCGCCAACGTGCCGCGCATTCTTCTCGAGGAAGGCCAGCACGGCAAGGTCACCTGGGTGATCGAGCAGGGCGCGGTCGGCGGCGTGCCGCTGCTCGACTTCAAGTTCGGCTGCGCCTCGAATGCCGAGGCGATCATGCCCTCGCCGCACCAGTTCATCTATTTCCAGGCCGGCGGCTTTGACGCCTCGCTCCTGTCCTTCCTGCAGATCGACCGCCACGGCTCGGTCAACGTGTCGAAGCTTTCGGCGAGACCGCATGTGACGGCCGGCGCCGGCGGCTTCGTCGATATCACCGCGCGGGCGAAGAAGATCGTCTTCTCCGGCTTCTTCAATGCTGGCGCCAAGCTTTCGCTGGCGAACGGCGCCCTCCGCATCGACCAGGAAGGCAAGGTGAAAAAGATCGTCGAGGAGGTCGAGCACATCTCCTTCTCCGGCAAGCGCGCGGTCGCGCAAGGCCAGGACATCACCTATGTCACCGAACGCTGTGTGATGAAGCTGACCCAGGCCGGGCTGATGGTGACCGAGCTGGCGCCCGGCATCGATCTCGAACGCGATGTGCTGGCGCAGGCCGACACTCCGCTCTCCGTCGCAAACGACCTCAAGTTCACGCCGGCCTCGCTCTATCAAGATCGGCCGATCGGCCTGTCGCTCAACGGCGGCGCTTCGCTTGGAGGCGCGCATGGCTGAGCGCCTCGTCACCTTCGAGCAGGATGGCGTGATCGGTACCGTGACGCTCAGGCGGCCGGAAAAGTTCAACGCGCTCGACATTCCGATGCTGCGCGCGCTCGAAGCCGCACTCGACAAGGCCGAACTGGCCGAGGGTGTCCGTGTCGTGCTCATCAGCGGCGAAGGCAAGGGTTTCTGCGCCGGCGGCGACGTCGAGGCCTGGGCACAATTAAGCGCCGCCGATTTCCAGGTTCAATGGGTGCGCTACGGCCATCGTGTCTTCGACCGGCTGGCGCGGCTTCGGCAACCGACAATCGCCGTGCTGTCCGGCCATGCGCTGGGCGGCGGCTTGGAATTGGCCGCCGCCTGCGATTTTCGCGTCGCCGAAACCCAGATCAAGCTCGGCTTTCCCGAGACCTCGATCGGCGTCGTGCCCGGCTGGTCTGGTACGCAGCGCGCTGTGCGCCGCTTCGGTGCACAGATCGTGCGGCGCATGGCGCTTGGCGGCGAGATTTTTCTGGCGAACGAGGCGCTCGCCCTCGGCGTCGTCGACCGCGTCGTCGAAACCGGCAAGGCCTTGGATGAAGCAAAAGCCTGGGGAGAAAAGATCGCCGAGCGTGGTCCGCTCGCAACCGAGGCCGCCAAGCTGATGATCGGCATTGCCGAAGGCGAGGAAGACGCCGCCGCCACGGAAGCGCTGGCCAGCGGCTTCATTGCGCTCACCGGCGACCTCAAGGCCGGTGTCGGCGCCTTCAAGGCCAGGCACAAGCCGGACTTTTCGAGATCCTAGAGAAGATACGATGAACGCACCGCTTAACATTTCCATGCCGGTCGAAGCGTCTCAGGCGCCGAAGAGCTACAAGCTTCTGATCGACGGCAAACATGTCGATGCCCGGGACGGCCGCACGATCGAACGCAACAGTCCCGGCCACGGTTTTGCGGTTTCACGCTATGCGCAGGCGGGTGCTGCGGAAGTCGACGCTGCGGTGCAGGCAGCTCACAAGGCCTTCGAGGCCGGCGCATGGCCGCGCATGAAGGCGTCGGAACGCGCCGCGGTGCTGCTCAAAGCGGCCGATCTGATCGAGGGCCGACTGGAAGAGATTGCCAGGCTCGACGCGTTGGAATCCGGCAAGCCGATCGCGCAGGCGCGCGGCGAGATCGGCGGCGCCGTCGACATCTGGCGCTATGCCGCTTCGCTTGCTCGCACGCTCCATGGCGAGAGCTATGCCAATCTCGGCGATGACATGCTGGGCGTGGTGCTGCGCGAGCCGATCGGCGTCGTCTCGATCATCACGCCGTGGAATTTTCCCTTCCTGATCGTCAGCCAGAAACTGCCCTTCGCGCTCGCCGCCGGCTGCACTGCCGTGGTCAAGCCGAGCGAGATGACCTCGGCGTCGACCTTCGTGCTCGGCGATATCCTGCTGCAGGCCGGCCTGCCGACGGGTGTCGTCAACATCCTCGCTGGCCTGGGTAGCGATGTCGGCGCGCCAATGGTCAGCCATCCGCTGGTTGAGATGGTGTCCTTCACCGGCTCGACCCGCGTCGGCAAGATGACCATGGCGGCGGCGTCCAGTTCGCTGAAGAAGGTGTCGATGGAGCTCGGCGGCAAGAACGGCCAGATCGTCTTTCCCGACGCCGATCTCGAAGCAGCGGCGGATGCCGCAGTCTTCGGCGGCTTCTTCAACGCCGGCGAATGCTGCAATGCCGGCAGTCGGCTGATCGTGCATGAGGCGATCGCGGACGACTTTCTCGGCGCAGTCAAGGCGCTGGCCGAGAGGGTGAAAGTCGGCGATCCGCTTGACGACCGCACCAAGGTCGGCGCGATGATCTCGGCCGACCATATGGCGAAGGTAGCCGGATATGTGAAGGCGGCCAAAACCGGCGGCGGCAGCGTCTTCAGCGGCGGCGGACAGCTCGCCTCCAACGCCGGCCAGTATCTCGATCCGACCATTGTCCGCAACGTTACCGAGGACATGGAAATCGCGCGCGAGGAAGTCTTCGGGCCGGTGCTGTCCGTGCTCACTTTTGAAACGATTGAAAGGGCATTGCACATCGCCAACAACACGCCCTATGGTCTGTCTGCGGGAGTGTGGAGCGCCAGCATCGACACATGTATGTCGGTGGCGCGCGGTGTGCGTTCGGGGACGGTTTGGGTGAATACGTTCATGGAGGGTTATCCCGAACTGCCCTTCGGCGGCTACAAGCAATCCGGTCTCGGACGCGAACTCGGCAAACGCGCCGTCGAGGACTATACCGAGGAAAAGACAATCCAGTTTCATCGCGGCCAGCGCACCGGATGGTGGCTCGGCTGAGTTGGGAGACCCCGGCGGTCACCCCGCCGGTTATGTGAATGCAACAAGGGAGGTAGTACATGTTGCGCAAACTGCTTATCGGAACGGCTCTTGCGACGAGCTTTGCGTTCTCGGCGCATGCCGCGGACGTCAAGGAAGTGCAGATGCTGCATTGGTGGACGTCGGGCGGCGAAGCGGCTGCTCTGAACGTGCTGAAGCAGGATCTGGCCAAGGAAGGCTATGCCTGGAAGGACGTGCCGGTGGCCGGCGGCGGCGGCGACGCCGCCATGACCGCTCTGAAGGCGATGGTCGCGGCCGGCAACTATCCGACTGCCTCGCAGATGCTGGGCTACACCGTGCTCGACTATGCCGCTGCTGGCGTCATGGGCGACCTCACCGAGACCGCCAAGAAGGAAGGCTGGGACAAGAGCGTTCCGGCCGCCCTGCAGAAGTTCTCCGTCTATGACGGCAAGTGGGTCGCGGCTCCGGTCAACGTCCACTCGGTCAACTGGCTGTGGATCAACAAGGCCGTGATGGACAAGATCGGCGGCACCGAGCCGAAGACCTTCGACGACTTCATCGCCCTGCTCGACAAGGCCAAGGCCGCTGGCGTCATCCCGCTGGCGCTCGGCGGCCAGAACTGGCAGGAAGCGACCATGTTCGACTCCGTCGTGCTGTCGACCGGCGGACCGGAATTCTACAAGAAGGCGATGAACGACCTCGATGAGGAGTCGCTCAAGTCCGACACGATGAAGAAGTCGTTCGACAACCTCGCCAAGCTCGTCACCTATGTCGACCCGAACTTCTCGGGCCGCGACTGGAACCTCGCCACCGCCATGGTCATCAAGGGCGATGCGCTGGTTCAGGTCATGGGCGACTGGGCCAAGGGCGAATTCCACGCCGCCAACAAGACGCCGGGCACGGACTTCCTCTGCTACCGCTTCCCGGGCACCGACGGCTCGGTGATCTACAACTCCGACATGTTCGGCATGTTCAACGTTCCGGACGACCGCAAGGCCGCCCAGGTCGCTCTGGCCACCGCCACCCTGTCGAAGAGCTTCCAGTCGGCTTTCAACGTCGTGAAGGGCTCGGTCCCCGCCCGCACCGACGTGCCGGACACCGACTTCGATGCTTGCGGCAAGAAGGGCATCGCCGACCTTAAGGCGGCTAACGAAGGCGGCAAGCTGTTCGGCTCGTTGGCCCAGGGCTACGGCGCGCCCCCGGCTGTCGCCAACGCCTACAAGGACGTCATCTCGAAGTTCGTCCATGGCCAGATCAAGACCTCGGACGAAGCCGTGACCGAATTGGTCAAGGCGATCGACGACGCCAAGTAAGGCGTTTTGCTGGAGCAATTCCAGGAAAAGTGCATAGCGGTTTTCCGTTCGGAATTGCATAAACAAAACCACTCGAGTCTCCCCCGCTCCGGCGGGGGAGGTCTCCTGTCGAGACGATATACGGGATTGCTGCCTGGTGTGCGCCGCACGCTGGCTGGTCCCCAATAACCGGTACTGGATGAGCCGATGAGCACAGTCGCCGAAACCCAAATCAAGCTGACGCCGGAACATGACGCCCGTCCTGGCGCCTCCGTCCGCTCGCGATTGCAGGACCTGTTGCCGAAGATCGTCCTGGCGCCGAGCTTCGCGGCGACGATCGTCTTCGTCTATGGCTTCATCCTGTGGACGATCTATCTGTCGTTCACCAATTCCAAGACCTTCCCATCCTACGACATCACCGGCGCCCGCGCCTATCAGCGGCTGTGGCGCTGGACCTTCGAGAGCGACCCGCCGTCGAGCTGGTACACCTCGATCACCAACATGGGGATTTTCGGCTTCCTCTACATCCTGATCTGCCTGGCGCTCGGCCTCTTCCTGGCCATCCTGCTCGACCAGAAGATCCGCGGCGAAGGCATGCTGCGGCCGATCTATCTCTATCCGATGGCGCTCTCCTTCATCGTCACTGGCGTCGCCTGGAAGTGGTTCCTCGACCCCGGCCTCGGTCTCGAGCAGACCCTACACCAATGGGGCTGGACGAGCTTCCATTTCGACTGGATCAAGAACAAGGATTTCGTCATCTACACGGTGGTGATCGCCGGCGTCTGGCAGGCTTCCGGCTTCATCATGGCGATGTTTCTGGCCGGGCTTCGCGGCATCGACGGTGAGATCATGAAGGCCGCGCAGATCGATGGCGCCACCACCTTCCAGCTCTACCGCCGCATCGTTATTCCGCTGCTCAGGCCGGTGTTCCTGTCGGCCTTCATCGTGCTCGCGCATCTGGCCATCAAGTCCTATGACCTTGTCGTGGCGCTGACCAGCGGCGGACCGGGCGGCTCGGCCTGGCTGCCCTCCAACTTCATGTATGAGTTCACCTTCAAGCGCAACGAGATGGCGGTGGGCTCGGCGAGCGCGGTGATCATGCTGATGACGCTGACCGCGATCATCGTGCCTTATCTCTATTCCGAGCTCAGGGAGAAGCCGCGATGAGCGCCGTCACCTCACCGGCCCGCCAGGCATCGAGCGGCGTCAGCGCCAGGACGATCAACCGCATCGTAATCTACGGGCTGCTCGCGCTGTTCGCGCTGTTCTACCTGATGCCGCTCTTCGTCATGCTGGTCACCTCGTTCAAGACCATGGATGAGATCCAGAACGGCAATATGCTGGCGCTGCCGCAGTCGCCGACCATCGCGCCATGGTTCAAGGCCTGGGGCGAAACCTGCGTCGGCCTGACTTGTGCCGGCATCAAGGGCTACTTCTGGAACTCCATCAAGATGGTGGTGCCGGCGGTGCTGATCTCGACGCTGCTCGGCGCTCTCAACGGCTATGTGCTGACCAAATGGCGCTTCCGCGGCCACACGCTGGTCTTCGCGATGATGCTGTTTGCCTGCTTCATTCCGTTCCAGTCGGTGCTCTTGCCAATGGCGACCATCCTCGGCAGCATCGGCCGCTTCGGCGCCAGCCTGCAGAACGCGACGGGGTTCAACTTCGGCCTCGGCAACTCGACGGTCAACCTGGCCTTCGTCCATGTGGTCTACGGCCTCGGCTTCACCACGCTGTTCTTCCGCAACTATTACGAGGCCTTCCCGACCGAACTGGTGAAGGCGGCGCAGGTCGACGGCGCCTCCTTCTTCCAGATCTTCCGCCGCATCATGCTGCCGAACTCGATGCCGATCTTCGTCGTCACCGTCATCTACCAGTTCACCAACATCTGGAACGACTTCCTGTTCGCTTCCGCTTACGCCGGCACCGGCGACGTGATGCCGATGACGGTGGCGCTCAACAATGTCGTCAACACCTCGACCGGCGTCGTCGAGTACAACGTCAACATGGCCGCGGCGATGATTGCCGCGCTCCCCACCCTGATCGTCTATGTCGTCGCCGGCCGCTATTTCGTGCGCGGGCTGATGGCCGGCGCGGTCAAGGGCTGACCCTATTTTCTGAAGGAACGACCATGGCTTTTCTGGAAATTGATGGGCTGAAGAAGCGCTTCGGGAATGTCGAGATCCTGAAAGGCATCGATGTCGAGCTCGAAAAGGGCGGCTTCCTGGTGCTGGTCGGCCCGTCCGGCTGCGGCAAGTCCACGCTGCTCAACACCATCGCCGGGCTGGAAACCATCACCGAGGGCCAGATCCGCGTCGACGGCCGCGCCATCAACGATCTGCATCCCTCGAAGCGCGACATCGCCATGGTCTTCCAGAGCTACGCGCTCTATCCGAACATGACGGTTGCCGGAAACATCGCCTTCGGCATGGAGATGCGCGGCGTGCCGGCGGCGGAGCGCCAGGCGGCGATCGACAAGGTGGCAAAGATCCTGCAGATCGGTCATCTTCTCAACCGCAAGCCCAGCCAGCTTTCCGGCGGCCAGCGCCAGCGCGTCGCCATGGGCCGCGCGCTGGTGCGCGACCCGAAACTCTTCCTGTTCGATGAGCCGCTTTCCAATCTCGACGCCAAGCTGCGCGTCGACATGCGCATCGAGATCAAGCGCCTGCACGCCACGACCGGCACCACGATCGTCTATGTCACCCACGACCAGATCGAGGCGATGACGCTGGCGACCAAGATCGCCGTGATGCGCGACGGCGAGGTACAGCAGTTCGGCACGCCGGCCGAAGTCTACAACAACCCCACCAATGTCTTCGTCGCCGATTTCATGGGCTCGCCGGCGATGAACCTGATCCCGGCCAAGATCGGCGCCAATGGCAGCGGGCTCTCGGTCGTTCTCGATCGTGAGGCGCGCCAGCCGATCACGCTGTCGCTGCCCGGCGCGCCGACCGGCCTTGCGGCCTTCAAGGACAAGCCGGTCATCTTCGGCGTGCGCCCGGAAGCGCTGACCGATCCAGAAGGCGCCGAGCGCAACGGATCCGAAATCGCCACCGCCGACTGCCACATCGAAGTGGTCGAGCCGGCGGGATCGGACACGTTCGCCGTCACCAATCTCGGCGGCAAGGGCGTGGTGGCGCGGCTGCGCGCCGACGCCAGGATCCAGCCCGGCACCAGCACGCCGCTGGCCTTCAATCTCAGCAAGGCGGTGTTCTTCGATCCGGCGACCGAGAAGCGCATTCTCTGATGCATGTCGCCCAAAAAGTGGATCCGGTTTTGGGGCAGCGACATGCGTCAAGACAAAGATCTAAAGCGCGTGGTCCCGGTCAGTTCAAACACGATGCGCTTTAGACCATGACAAATCCGGATATCGTCATCATCGGCTCCGGCATCGGCGGCGCCACGATCGCCTCCGGCTTGGCCGGCAGCGGCGCCTCGATCCTGATCCTGGAACGCGGTGAACCGCTGCCCGCGACGCCGCATGCGCGCTCGACGCGCTCGATCTTCGTCGACGGGCATTACCGGCCGAAGGAGATGTGGCGCGAGGCCGGCGGCGCCGCGTTCAACCCCGGCAATTACTATTATGTCGGCGGCAACTCGAAATTTTTCGGCGCGGTGCTGATCCGCTACCGCAAGGAGGATTTCTCCGAGTTGGAGCATTTCGGCGGTGTCTCGCCGGCCTGGCCGTTTTCCTATGACGAGTTCGAACCCTGGTATTCGAAGGCCGAGCAGCTTTTCCGCGTGCGCGGCGCGCTCGGCGAGGATCCGACCGAGCCGTTCCATTCGATTCCCTATGCCTTCAAGCCGGTGCCCGACGAACCTTCGATCGCGCGTGCCCGCGCCGAGCTCAAAGGCCTCGGCCTGCATCCTGCCTCGCTGCCGCTCGGCGTCGACATCGAAGCCTGGCTGAAGGAGGGCAAGACCGGCTGGGATGCTTTTCCGAACACCGGGCAAGGCAAGGTCGACGCCCAGACCGGGCCTCTGGCGGCGGCGCTCAATGACAAGAACATCAAGCTCGAAACCGGCGCCCATGTCGACTGGCTCGAGGCCTCGCCGGACGGCAAATCGATTGCCGCCATTCATTACACGCAGAACGGCGCGCAAAGGACGCTCTCGCCGAAGCTGGTCATCCTATCGGCCGGCGCGATCAACTCCGCCGTGATCCTGCTGCGCTCGCCCTCGACAAACGGCAAAGGCGTCGCCAACAGTTCCCACCAGGTCGGCCGCAATTTCATGAACCACAATTCCAGCGCGATGCTGGCGATCGACCCGCGCCGCCGCAACGACGCCGTCTACCAGAAGACGCTGATGCTCAACGACTATTACCTGTCGGGCGGCAAGGGCGGCAAGCCGCTGGGCAATGTGCAACTGCTCGGCAAGATCGACGGCAACATGCTGCGGGCCAATGTGAAGCTGGCGCCAAGATTCGCGCTCGATTTCATGGCCGGCCACGCCGTCGACTGGTACCTGATGTGCGAGGACCTGCCCGATCCTGAAAGCCGCATCCTGGTCGACGGCAAGGAGATCGTCATGCAGTGGCGGCGCTCCAACATGCAGTCGCTGGAAGGCCTGACCACGGTGATGCGCGAAAACTTCCGCGCCTGCGGTTACCCGATCGTGCTGTCGCGCCCGTTCGACAAGCGCACGCCCTCGCACCAGTGCGGCACCGTGCGGATGGGCAACGACCCCGCGACGGCGCCACTCGATACGTTCTGTCGTGCTTACGACCATAAGAACCTGTTCGTCGTGGACGCCGGCTTCCTGCCGACCTCGGCGGCGGTCAATCCGGCGCTGTCGATCGCAGCCCAGGCGCTGCGCGTGGCAGACCATATCCGCAAGACGGAGTTCGCGGCATGACCCGCCCGGCAGCCATCGTCACCGGCGGCGCGCGCGGCATCGGCCTTGCCTGCGCCGAGGCGCTGGCCGATGCCGGCTTCAATATTCTTGTTGCCGACCTTGCGGACAAACCGGCTGATGGACTTGCCGAAAGCATCGCCGCGCGCGGCGCGAAGTTTGCCTATGCCAGCTGTGACATCGCTGATCTCGCCGGCCATCCAAAACTGGTCGCGGCGGCGGTGGACGCCTTCGGCAGCATCGATTGCCTCGTCAACAACGCCGGCATAGGCGCCGTCGTGCGCGGCGACCTTCTGGAATTGAAGCCTGATAATTTCGACCACGAGCTAAATATCAATCTGCGCGGCACGGTGTTCCTCAGCCAGGCCGTCGCCAAGGCGATGCTGGCGACACCCGCCAGCTTTGCGAGGTCGATCGTCACCATCACCTCGGTCAGCGCGACAATGGCCTCGCCGGAGCGCGCCGACTACTGCATCTCAAAGGCAGGGCTTTCGATGTGGGTGAAGAACCTGGCGCTGCGGCTCGCCGCGGAAAACATCGGCGTGTTCGAGGTGCGGCCGGGCATCATCCGCACCGACATGACGGCAGGCGTATCCGCCAAATATGACGCGCTGATAGAAGGCGGGTTGGTTCCGGCCAAACGGTGGGGCGAGCGCGCCGATATCGGCGCTGTGGTGGCCGCACTAGCGAGCGGAAAATTCGGCTTTGCAACCGGATCGGTCATCGATGTCGACGGCGCGCTCTCCGTGCCTCGTCTGTGAGTGAGTGGAACCATGGCTGACTACATCATCGTTGGCGCCGGACCGGCCGGTTGCGTGCTGGCCAACCGGCTGAGCGAGGAGCCGACCAATTCGGTGCTGCTGCTCGAAGCCGGCGGCAAGGATTGGCACCCGCTGATCCACATGCCGGCAGGCTTCGCCAAGATGACCAAGGGCATCGCTTCCTGGGGCTGGTCGACGGTTCCGCAGAAGCACATGAAGGACCGCGTCTTCTGGTACACCCAAGCCAAGGTTGTCGGCGGCGGCTCGTCGATCAACGCCCAGATCTACACGCGCGGCAACGCCCGCGACTATGACGCCTGGGAGAAGGAAGAGGGCTTGGCCGGCTGGGGCTATCGCGATGTGCTGCCCTATTTCAAGCGCGCCGAGAACAACCAGCGCTTCGCCAACGATTATCACGGCGACCAAGGGCCGCTCGGCGTTTCCAACCCGATCTCGCCGCTGCCGATCTGCGAGGCCTATTTCCGCGCCGGCCAGGAGATGGGAATCCCCTTCAATCCGGATTTCAACGGCGCCAGCCAGGAAGGCGTCGGCTATTACCAGCTCACCCAGAAGGACGCGCGGCGCTCCTCCGCCTCGGTCGCCTATCTGAAGCCTATCCGCGCCCGCAAGAACCTGACGGTCAGGACCGATATGCTCGTCACCCGCGTCGTCGTCGAGAAAGGCCGCGCCATCGGCGTCGAGATCGTCGACAGGCCGGGCGGAGAGAAGACGATCCTGCGCGCCGAACGCGAGGTGATCGTCTCCTCCGGCGCCATCGGCTCGCCGAAGCTTTTGATGCAATCCGGCATTGGCCCGGCCGACCATCTGAAGTCGGTCGGCGTCACGCCGGTCCACGACCTGCCCGGCGTCGGCTCCAACATGCAGGACCATCTCGACCTGTTCGTGATCGCCGAATGCACCGGCGACCACACCTATGACAACTATGCCAAGCTGCACCGCACGATGTGGGCCGGCCTGCAATACGTGCTTTTGAAGAAGGGCCCTGTCGCATCCAGCCTGTTCGAGACCGGCGGCTTCTGGTACGCCGATCCGACCGCCGCCTCGCCCGACATCCAGTTCCATCTCGGTCTCGGCTCCGGCATCGAGGCTGGGGTCGAGAAGCTGAACAATCCCGGCGTGACGCTGAACTCCGCCTTCCTGCGCCCGCGCTCGCGCGGCACCGTGCGATTGAAGAGCGCCGATCCCGCCGATCATCCGCTGATCGACCCGAACTACTGGTCCGATTCCTACGATCGCGACATGTCGATCAAGGGACTGCGGCTGGCGCGCGAGATCATGCGGCAGAAGGCGCTGCAGCCTTTTGTGCAGCGCGAGGTGCTGCCCGGCCCTGCCCTGCAAAGCGACGCCGACCTCTTCGACTATGCCTGCCGCGCGTCCAAGACCGATCACCATCCCGTCGGCACCTGCCGCATGGGCCATGATGCGATGGCTGTGGTGGCGCCCGATCTCAGGCTGCGCGGCATCGACGGCCTCCGGGTCTGCGACGCGTCGGTGATGCCGCGTGTCCCTTCCTCCAACACCAATGCGCCGACCATCATGGTCGGCGAGAAGGGCGCCGATCTGATCCTCGGACGCGAGCCGCTGCCGCCGGCCGTGTTCAAGGGCAATAAGGCGGCTTGAGGGAAGAACAATGATCCGCCACTGCGTCTTTGTCCGCTTCGGCGACGGCACCTCCGCCGCCGAGCGCGCCGCGATTCACGCCGATCTCGAAGCGCTGCGCTCGGCCATCGACGGCATGGGCAAGGTTCATTTCAGCGCCAATGTCAGCCCGGAGCCGTTCGCGCGCGGTTTCGGCCATGGCTTTACCATCGATTTCCGCGATGCTGCCGCCCGGGACGCCTATTTGGCGCACGAGGCGCATCAGCGCGCCGGCGCTCGCCTGGTGGCCGCGCTCGAAGGGGGCACCGACGGGCTGATGGTCCTCGACTTGGAGTTTACGGAAATGTGACCGCCGGTTGATCGGAAACCGGCAAATGACCCGTTCTCTTTTGCACCGCATGGGACATATCGTTCCTTTCGCGGATGCAAAGGAGCAGCGATTTGAGTCTCACCTCGGAGCAGAAGAAAACCGTCGTCGCATCTTTCCTGGGCTGGACGCTCGACGCTTTTGATTTCTTCCTTCTGACATTCCTGCTCACAGATATCGCCGCTGAATTCCACACCGATGTCCCGGCGGTCTCCAAGGCGCTGTTCCTGACCTTGGCCACGCGATTCATCGGCGCGTTCCTGTTCGGCATGCTGGCCGACAGATATGGGCGCAAACCGCTGCTGATGCTCAACATCGTCAGCTATTCGGTGATCGGGGCGCTGGCGGCCTTCTCGCCCAATCTCGGCATATTCCTGGCCCTTCGGGCGCTGTTCGGCATCGCGATGGGCGGCGAGTGGGGCCTTGGCAGCTCGCTCGCCATGGAATCCATTCCGCCCAGCGCCCGCGGCATGGTTTCGGGCATCCTGCAATGCGGCTATCCGGCGGGATATCTGCTGGCGGCAGTTGTCTATGGGCTGCTCTACGGCCAGAAGATCGGCGATTTCACCTTCGGCTGGCGCGCCATGTTCCTGCTGAGCTTCGTACCGGCGCTGATCGTGCTCTTCATCCGCTCGCACGTGCCGGAATCGCCCGCCTTCGTCTCAGGCCGGGCGCAGGCGCGGCCGGGTCTTCTCGTAACGCTGCAGAAGCACTGGGGCATCGCGCTCTATGCCGTGGTGCTGATGATGTTCTTCAACTTCTTCAGCCATGGCACGCAGGACTTGTACCCGACCTTCCTGAAGAAGCAGCATGGCTTCGATCCGCACACGGTGAGCTGGATCACCATCGTCGCCAATATCGGCGCCATTGTCGGCGGCTTGGCGTTCGGCGCGCTGTCGGAGAAGATCGGGCGCATAAACGCCATCACGCTCGCCTGCGTCATTGCCCTGCCGGCTATTCCGCTCTGGGCCTATACGACGACGCCCTTCATGCTGGCGCTCGGCGCCTTCATCATGCAGGTGGCGGTGCAAGGCGCCTGGGGCGTCATTCCGGTGCATCTCAACGAGCTATCGCCGGGCTCCGTGCGGGCGACCTTGCCTGGCTTCATCTACCAGGCCGGCAATCTGGCGGCCTCCTATGGCGGCCCATATCAGGCCGGCATCGCCGAAGCGCCGGGAGGCAGCTATGGCTACGCGCTGGCATTGTTTGCCGGCGTGGTCGCCATCTGCATCATCGTCGTCATCCGGTTCAGCCCCGAGAAGCGTGGCGAGGTCATGACCGTGATCGACCGGGAAGTCAGCCCAGTCTGAGCGCCACCACGCCCGCGACGATGCCCAGCGCCGCGGCGGCGCGCCATGCCGTCATCTTCTCGCCCAGCGCCAGCACCGAGATCAGCATGGCGAACAGGATCGAGGTCTCGCGCAGCGACGCCACCGAGGCGATCGGCGCCTTGGTCATCGCCCACATCACGATCCAGTAGGCGGCGCCGCTGAGCACGCCGGTGAAGAGGCCTGCCTTCCAGTCCCGCGCCAGCAGGGGCAGCGACTGTGGCCCGCGAAAGGCGATGCACAGCACCAGCGCCCAGAGCGCATCGCAGACGAACAGCCAGGCCGCATAGCTTTGCGCGGTTGCCGCCAGCCGCGCGCCGCTGCCGTCCGACAGCGTGTAGCTGGCAATGAAGATCGATGTGCCGAGCGCGAAGCTGACGGCGCGCAGATTGAACCGTTCAAGATGCACACCGCCGCGAAACGACATGACCAGCGTGCCTGCCGACAGAAGCACGATGCCGAAGATGGAGAGTGGCGCCGGTATCTCTCCGAGCAGAACGATGCCGCCGAGCGCGGAGAGCAGCGGCGCGGTACCGCGCGCCAGCGGATAGGTCTGAGCGAAATCGCCGGCCTTGTAAGCGCCGATCAGAAACGTCCGGTAGCCCATATGGAAGAAGACCGAGGCGAGGATGAATGGCCAGACCTCGGCTTTCGGCACTTCAACGAAAGGCAGCGCCAGCAGCGCCGCAGCCCCCATGCCGAGCGTCATCAAGGTGATCGACAGGAAGCGGTCGAGGTGCACCTTGACCAGCGCGTTCCAGATCGCGTGCATGGCGGCCGCCGACAGCACCGCGAGGAAGACGAAAAGCGTCATGCCCGCCTCACCCGCCTGCAAGCCTAGCGGCGATGCCTGGCGTTTCCAGATCGATATCGACCCTGAGCGGGAAATGGTCGGAGGCCACTTCGCCGATATCGGCGCTCACGGAACGCACCCGCCCGGCCAGGACGCCGCCAACGAAGCAATGATCGAGCCGGCGTTTCGCCAGCTTGCCCTCGATGATCTTTTCATGCGTGTGGAAGTCCGCCACCGGCTTGGCGGCGACGGCTGCGGCATCGACGAACCCGTCGATATAGACGGCGCCGCGATGATAGGGCGTGCTGCCGACGATGCGCCGGTATTCCGCACTTCCCGGCTCCATGTTGAAATCGCCGAGCCAGATCGCCGCCAGCGGGTTTTCCGGCTCCGGCTCGCCATTCGCCCAGTTGCGCTGCGGCTCGTCATCGGCGCCGCTCCAGGGACCGCCATCGGACGGCGCGCGGCGCTGTTCGGCGAGCAGATAGTCGATTTGCTCCAGCCGCTCTTCGGCCGCGATATGGGCAAGATGCAGCGAGAAAACCCGCACCGATCCCGCCGGCGTCCGGATCATGCACTCCAGCGCGGCGTTGCGCGTGTTGAGGGGCTTGAGCGTGCGGCGCAGCGGCAGCGCATGCAGCCGCGACCAGACGATCGGCAGCTTGGACAGAAGCATCGTGCCGAACTGCCTGCGGCGGTTGACGATGCGCCCATCACGCTTTTCGCTGGCGTCCATGTCGAAGGCCGGACCGTAGACCCAGTGATAGTCGGGCAGCAGCCTGGACAGGATTTCCGGCTGGTCGTCGCCGTTGCTGCGCTGCCAGTGCCGCTCCACTTCCTGCAGGGCGATGATGTCGGCGCCGTCGACGAGGCGCGCGGCGCGCACCAGATCGTAGCGGCCGTCGCTGCCGTAGCCGTACTGGATGTTGTAGCTGACCAGCTTCATCGATTAACCGGCTGAATATCCGGCCACGGCACTAGCGCCTCGGCCATCGCGTTGCAATGGACGCCATCGACGTGCGGAATGGTCCAGCGATGACCGCCGACCCTGGCATCGTCTAGGTCGTGAGCGACTGGAACCGCCCCGCCGGCGATGCTGCCAGCTCGGACCAGTCGATTTCTTCTTCCAGACGGTGATAGGCTTCGTCGCCGATCGTACCGTCGCGGCGCAATTCTTCGAGCCTATCGCGCTGCCGCTTGATGGCATAGAGGCGCAGCCGGTCGTATTCGGTGGCCGCCTGCGCATCCTCGGGATTCTCGGCGATCTTGCGTTGGGCCTCGTACTGCTCGCGCACGACGTCCGCAGCGGCTGACGTCTTGCGGCTCAGGACGTCGAGCGCGGCTTCCATGATGGCAACGCGTGCCTGCGCCACTTCGCGATCTATCGTCGTATCCTCTTCGAAATTGAGCCAGCGCAGCAGCGGCTTCAAGCTCATGCCTTGCAGCACCAGCGTGCCGAGCACGACCGCGAAGGCGGCAAGCACGATCGGGTCCCGGCCAGGGAAATTGGCCGGCAGTGCAATGGCCACCACCAGGCTCACCAGCCCACGCATGCCGCACCAGCCGACAAGCAAGGCGCCCCCGAATGTCGGCGCATCCCGCCTTTGCTCTTTGCTGTCGAAGCGGGCGAACCGCCGTATGATCGCGACGTAGCCAAACACCCAGACGAGGCGTGCCACGATGACAACGGCCAGCACCGTTGCGGCGAAGACAAATTCATCGCCCTGCCCATCGCCGGAGAGCCTGCCGACGATCGACCGGGCCTGCAGGCCCATCAGCACGAAAGCCAGCACATTGAGCACGAACACTGCCGACTCCCAGACCGAGTAGGTGCTGACGCGGCGTCTGGCCGACATCTGGCGCGGCGCGGTGCGCGCGATGGTGATGGCATAGACGACGATGGTGATGATGGCGGAAAGGCCGATCCTGTCGGCGATGATCCAGACGGCAAAGGTTCCGGCAAACTGCACCACGGTGCTGCTTGCCGCATCCTCGATGCGCGTCAGCGTCAGCAGCGAGAGGCGGCCGAACAGATAGCCGGCGGCGACGCTGCCGACCGTCGACAGAAGGATCACCGGCACCGCATCGCTCAGCATGACCGAGCCGACCGCGGCCGAAACGGCGATGCGGTAGATCAGAAGCGCCGTGGCGTCGTTGAGCAGGCTCTCCCCTTGCAGGATGGCGTTGAGGCGGTGCGGCACCTTGAACTGGCCGAGCACGGCGCTCGCCGCCACGGCGTCCGGCGGCGCGACGATGGCGCCGAGCGCGATCGCCGCCGCGATCGGCAGACCGGCCATTTTCCAGCCGACGAAGGCGACGACCACGGTGGTGAAGACGACCGCGCCCAACGCCAGCAGCACCAGCGACAGCCGGTAGCGCTTCAGGTCGCGCAGCGACGTATCATAGGCGGCATCGAGAAGCACCGGCGCGATGAACAGGGCAAGCGCCAGTTCCGGGTCGATCTCGATGGTCGGCGCACCTGGCAGAAAGGCGATCCCCACTCCGGCCAAGGCCAGCAGGGAGGGATAAGGTATCCCCAGCCATCGCGACAACGCCGTCAGCCCGACGGCGATCAGAAGCAGGATGAGGGTGAGCTCGAAAAGCGCCATGACTCATCGTAGCGATGGAACCAGGCCATTGGCACTGCAAAAAGCGATGGTGAATGGTGAATGGGCATCATCAGAGATAATTCGAGCACGTAAAGTGCTCTCTTCGCTGACTACCATTCACTATTCACTATTCACCATTCACCCTAGTGCAGCACCAGCATGTCGCCCGACGAGAACGAGATGTCCGCCTTCTCGCCGACGACAGGCGGCGGCGTCGCCGAGTTGTTGAAGGTGTCGAGCGATACCGTGTTGCCGCCGATGCCGACGCGCACCCGGATGACCGAGCCGAGGAAATGCACCTCGGCGATCTCGCCCGAAAGGCTGGTGTCGTGGCCGGGCTGGCGTCCGAGCGAAATCGCTTCGGGCCGCAGCGCCAGCGACAGCGTGTCGCCGGACTTCGACCCGTTGAGCTTTCCCTTCAGCGAGACTTCCTGCGTGTTGACCCGCACCTTGCCGGACGCGGCATCGGTGACCTTGCCTTCCAGCACGTTGAGCGTGCCGACGAAATTGGCAACGAACTTGGTCGCCGGCCGGTTGTAGATCTCGAACGGCGTGCCGACCTGTTCGGCCTTGCCGCCATACATGACCGCGATGCGGTCGGAGATCGACAGCGCCTCTTCCTGGTCATGCGTCACGAAGATGGTGGTTATGCCGAGCTTCTTCTGGATCGAGCGGATTTCCTCGCGCAGCGAAATGCGCACTTTGGCGTCCAGCGCCGACAGCGGCTCGTCGAGCAGCAAAAGCTTCGGCTTCGGCGCAATGGCGCGCGCCAGCGCGATGCGCTGCTGCTGGCCGCCGGAGAGCTGGTAGGGATAGCGGTCGGCCATCTGCGGCAGCCTGATGATGTCGAGCATCTCCGCGACACGGGAATCGATGGCCGCCCTGGGCATGCCCGCCACCTTCAGTCCGAATCCGATATTCTGCGCCACAGTGAGGTTGGGAAACAGCGCATAGGCCTGGAACACCATGCCGATATTGCGCTGGTTGGGCTTCAGCCTGGTGATGTCCTTGCCGCTAACCACGATCTTGCCGGCCGAGGGCTCCTCGAAGCCGGCCACCATGCGCAACACCGTCGTCTTGCCGCAGCCGGACGGACCGAGGAAGGAGACGAATTCGCCCGGCGCGACATCGAGGTTGAAATCCTCGACCACGGTTGTGGCGCCGAAGGACTTTCGCACATGCTGGATGGAGAGAAACGGCTCGGCCATGGCTTTTTCTTTCGGTCGGTACTTCGCTCAATTGGGGCGGTTCGCCGATTTCGGCGCGAAACGGGACAAGATCTGGATCAGCGACATGCAGCCCCAGGTTATGACGAACGCGATGATCGACAGCGCCGCCGGCTCATAGGCGCGGTTGGCCACAAGATTCTGCAAATACGGGCCGAATGCCGGCCGGTTGAGCAGGCTGGCCATGGTGAATTCGCCGATCACGATGGCGAAGGTCAGGAATGCGCCCGAAAGCACCGCGATCAGCACATTGGGCAGGATCACGCGGCTGATGATCGTGCCCCAGCCGGCACCCAGGATCTGCGCCGCTTCCGTCAACGTGCGCACGTCGATAGTGCGAAGCCCGGTGTCGACGGCGCGGTACATGTATGGCAGTGCAAGCGTTGCATAGCCGATGACCAGCAGAGCATTCGCGCCTGGATTGGTTGCCAGGAACGGCAGCGGCGAATTCGACCCATACATCCTGATATAGCCGAAGACGATGACGATGGCCGGGATCACCAGCGGCAGCAGCGTGATGAACTCGACGATCGGCCTGATCTGCGGCATGCGAAGGCGGATCCAGTAGGCCGTAGGCACGACGATCAGCACGCCGAGGAGAATGGTGAAGATGGCGACGACCACCGAAAACATGAAGGTCGCCTGGAACTGGCTGTCGCCGAGCACGATCTTGTAGGCGTCCAGGGAATAGACGCCGCGGCGCATGCGCAGCGAGAACTCGATCGTCGCGATCAGCGGGATGAAGAAATACGCCGCGCCGAGGACAAAGACGACCCAGGCCCAGAACCTGCCGGATTTCATTTCAGCCACCTCTCCGAGCGCGTCCGGAACCAGATGTAGAAGATGTTGGCAAGCCCGGTGATGACGATCATGCCGAAGGCGATCGCGTAACCGAGATGGGCATTGTGCAGCACGTCGCCGCGGATCTGGGCGTAGAGCAGGATCGGCACGATGTTGAGCGAGGACCCGGTCAGCGCATAGGCGGTGGCGATCGCCCCGAAGGCATTGGCGAAGAGCAGGATCACGGTGCCGAGGAAGCTTGGCCACAGCACGGGGATTACCACCAAGCGCCAGTATTGCGCCTGGGTGGCGCCGAGCGTGGCGGCGGCTTCGCCCCATTCCCTTTTTAGTCCGTCGATCGCCGGCACGATGATGACCACCATCAGCGGGATCTGGAAATAGACATAGGTGATCGTCAGACCCCAGAACGACAGCAGGTTGAAGCCATGCGCATAGATGTTGAAGCCGACCAGGGTGTTGAGCAGCACGGTGACGAGGCCCAGCCGGCCTAGCGTCGCGATGAAGGCGAAAGCCAGCGGCACTCCGGCGAAATTGGACGCGACACCGGAAAACGTCAGCGTCCCCGACCGTATCCAGTTGGGCAGGCCTCCGCGCACGATGGCGATGGCGATGGCAAGACCGGCGAAGGCGCCGATCAGCGATGACGCCAGGCTGACCTTTATCGAAATCCAGTAGGCGGCAACGATGTTGGCCGAAAAAAGCGCGACGATGTTGGCGAAGGTGAACTCGCCCGCCTCGTTCTGGAAGGCGCCCAGCATCAAGTAGAGCGTGGGCAGGATCAGGAACATGACGGCGAAGACGAAGAACGGCGTTACGCCAAGCCATTGCGTCGGCAGCCGCATTGCGCGCGCTTCGCCGGGGGGCGCGGCCTTGCCCGCAATTGCCTGATTGGAAACCGAGAGATCGGTCATGCGCCGGCTACCGTTTTTGGGAAGGAGTCCGGTCGGCCATCGGGCCGCCCGGACCATATTGATGCTTACTTCACATTGGCGCCGACAACGGCGTCCCAGTTCTTGGTGATGGCTTCTTTCGCCTTGCCCTGTTCATCGAGCGTCGGAAACACCGCGGCCGCATAGGACTCGGCCGGAGGCATCTTCGCCAGCATATCCGCCGGAACCTTGCCGTTCTTGGCGAGATCGTTGAAGCGGATCGGGTGGCAATAGCCCTTCAGCCAGCCGATCTGGCCTTCGTCGGAGTAGAGATATTCCAGCCAAAGCTTGGCCGCATTCGGATGCGGCGCGTAAGCGCTGATCGCCTGCACGTAAACGCCGGCGACAACGCCGGTCTTCGGCACAATGACGTCAACGGGGGGATTGCCCTTCAGCGTGTCGCGACCGGAGAGCGCGTTGTAGTCCCAGGTGACGAGGATCGGCGTCTGGCCCTGGGCGAGCGTCGCGGTTTTGCCGATGACCGGCACGAAGTTGCCGGCGGCATTGAGCTTCTTGAAAAACTCGAGCCCGGCAGTGCCTGCGGCTTCGCCAGCGGCAGCGCCGCTGGCAAGGCCGGCGGCGTAGACGGCCTGGATAGCCTGGTTCGAAGCGCGCGGATCGCCGGCAAGGGCAACCGAGTTGGCGAATTCAGGCTTCAGCAGGTCGGCCCAGTCGGTCGGCGATTCTTTGACCAGATCCTTGTTCACCTGGAACGAGAGCACGCCATAATAGTCGGCTGTCCAGTAGCCGTCAGCGTCCTTGGCGCTGTCCGGAATGGAATCCCAGGTCGAGACTTTATAAGGCTGGATCAGGCCGTCCTTCTTGGCGGACGGACCGAAGGACAGGCCGACGTCGATGACGTCAGGTGCCTGCGGGCCCTTGTTGTCCTTGTTCGCTTTGATCGCCTCGATCTCATCGCCGGAGCCTGCATCCGGGTTGAGCTCGTTGACGGTGATCTCCGGATACTTCGCCTTGAAGCCGGCGATGACGTCGCCATAGCCGCACCAGTCGTGCGGCAGCGCGATGGTGGTGAGCTGGCCCTCGGCTTTCGCCGCCTTGACGAGATCGTCCATCGCGTCGGCGGACGAAATCACCGTCGACGCAAACAGCGCCGCGGCCGAAAGGGAAAGCACTTTCCCCGTGAATTTGAACATGTGTTCTCTCCGTTGAACTGACGCCATTGGACGCCTGCGATGCGGTATCGTTTTCGTGTGACAGCCAGATGAAAGCTTTGTGAAAGCGGCACCCCGCAACACGAAAAAGTAAACTCTCTTTAACCGGCTGTAGCAATCGCTTCGCGATTCTTTTTCCGGCTAATTATTCTCCTCCTTGCATTCCGCCCGTTGCCCTTTCCTTTCCCCTCGTTTCCAGATCAACTTTCCGCTGCAAATTGGTTTACACAGACCCTGCGATGGCATTTTCGAGCAGAGCAAGCGCCCCTTTCTTGGTGAGCTTGACCGGATTGCCGCCGGCGGTCGGATCGACCACCGCCATGTCGGCGATCAGTGTCTTGCGGTTCTTGTCCATGTCGAGGTCCTTGATCAGGCCGGGCAGCGCATGCGGCACCTTGAGCTCCTTGCGCAATTTGATGACGGCTTTTGCGAAGCCATCGAAGCCGCCCTTGATGCCGCAATAGGCGGCGAGCCGCGCGATGCGATCCTCGATCGCATCGCGGTTGAAGGCGAGGACATAGGGCATGAACACCGCATTGGTCATGCCGTGATGGGTGTCGTAGAGCGCGCCGATCGGATGCGACAGAGAGTGGATGGCGCCCAGCCCTTTCTGGAAGGCGGCCGCGCCCATCGCGGCCGCGCTCATCATATTCGCGCGGGCGACCAGATCCTTGCCGTTGGCGAAGGCCTTGGGCAGGTTCTCGAACACCAGCCGGATGCCTTCCACGGCGATGCCGTCGGCCATCGGATGATAGCCCGGCGCGCAATAGGCTTCGAGGCAGTGGGCGAGCGCGTCCATGCCGGTGCCGGCCGTGATGAAGGGCGGCATGCCGACCGACAGCTCCGGATCGGCAATCACGATCGCCGGCAGAAGCTTGGGGTGGAAAATGACTTTCTTGGTGTGGGTCTCTTCATTGGTGATGACGCCGGCGCGGCCGACCTCGGAACCGGTGCCCGCCGTGGTCGGCACCGCGATGATCGGCGCGATCGCCTCCGAGTTGGCGCGCGTCCACCAGTCGCCGATGTCCTCGAAATCCCATACCGGACGCGCCTGCCCGGCCTGGAAGGCGATCAGCTTGCCGAGGTCGAGCGCCGAGCCGCCGCCGAAAGCGACGACCCCGTCATGCTTGCCTTTCTTGAACACGGCGATGCCGGCGATCAGGTTGGACTCGACCGGGTTCGGCTTCACCTCGGAAAAGACGCCATAAGGCACATTGGCATCGTCGAGGATCTTCAGTGTCGAAGCGACGACGGGCAGCTTCGCCAGGCCCGGGTCGGTCACGAAAAGCGGGCGCTTGATGCCTGCCGCAGCCAGCGCGTCCGGCAGTTCCTTGATGCGCCCCGCGCCGAAGCGGACGGTGGTGGGGTAGTTCCATTTGGAGGTGAGCTTGGACATGGATTGTCTTTCGAATTCAGATCGCTTCGCGCAGGTGATAGGATTTCGGCCGGGTCAGGTTGTCGTAGCCGATGGCGGACAGCGCCGCGCCCTTGCCGGTGTCCTTGACGCCGGTCCAGACCAGCGCCGGATCGAGATAGTCGCAGCGGTTCATGAACACGGTGCCTGTCTGGACCCGGTCGCCGATCGCCACGGCGCGCTCGGTGTCGCGCGTCCAGATCGAGGCCGTCAGCCCATAGGGGCTGTCGTTCATCAGCGCGATGGCTTCCTCGTCGTCGCGCACCTTCATGATGCCGACGATCGGGCCGAAGCTTTCCTCGCGCATGACGCTCATCTGGTGGTCGACACCGGTCAGCACTTCCGGCGCCAGATAGGGCGAGCCCGGCCTGTCGTTTTCCACCTTCATGGCGATATGCGCCTTGGCGCCCTTGCGCAGCGCCTCTGCCTTCTGCTCGCGGATCAGGTCGGCGAAGCGTGCCTGCGCCATCGGACCCATGGTCGTCGCCTGCTCCAGCGGATTGCCGACGACATAGTTCCTGGTCTCGGCGACAAAACCTTCGACGAACTCGTCATAGACCTTTTCGTGCACATAGACGCGCTCGATGCCGCAGCAGCATTGGCCGGAATTGTAGAAGGCGCCGTCGACCAAATTGGCGACCGCATGGTCCATTTTGGCGTCGGGAAGGACATAGGCCGGATCCTTGCCGCCGAGCTCGAGGCCGAGCGTCATGAAGGTGCCGGCCGCGGCCTTCTCGATGGCGCGGCCGCCGGCAACCGAGCCGGTGAAGTTGACATGATCGATCTTGCCCGAGCCGAGCAGCCTTTCGGTCTGGTCGTGGTTCATGACCAGATTCTGGAACAGGCCTTTCGGCAGGCCCGCCTTGTCGAACGCCTGCTGGAAGCGCTCGCCGACCAGCAGCGTCTGCGCCGCATGCTTGAGGATGACCGCGCTTCCGGCCATCAGCGCCGGCACGATCGTGTTGACCGCGGTGAGATAAGGATAGTTCCACGGCGCGATCACCAGCACGACGCCAAGCGGCACCTTCTTGACATAGCGGCGAAAGCCGTCCTTCGGATTGGAGGCCATGATCGGCTTCAGCGCAGCTTCCGCGATCTCGACCATGTAGCTGGTGCGTTCCTTGACGCCGCCGAACTCGCCGCCATAGCGCACCGGCCGCCCCATCTGCCAGGCGATCTCGGGCACGATCTCGTCGCTGATGCCGACCAGCGCTTCCAGCATGGCCAGCATGTACTTGCCGCGCTCCGCGACCGGTGTCTCGGCCCACTTCTCCTGCGCCGCGCTGGCGCGCTCTACCGCCGCGTTGATCGCCTGATCCGTCGCGACCGGCCGCTCGGCATAGATCGAGCCATCGATGGGTGATTTAAGTTTTACGGTATCCAAGAAGACGTCTCCAAATTGACTCTTTCAGCAGGCGATGGCTCTGACATGACCATGCGCGGCATAGGCCAAAATGGCCTTGTCACGGGTTACGATAGTCAAATCGCGCTCCCGCGCGGTCGCTATCAGAATTCGATCCATTGGACCGCTGTGAACGACACCTGGGAGGTAGGAGGCCGCGATGAGAATACGTGGCGTCACCCCTTCCACTGTGACGGCCGCCGCCTCAACGAACTCGTCGAACCAACGGTCGGGCGTCTTCGTGGACGGCAACCTGCCCTTCGACACCAGCATGCCCATCTCCCATGCCGTCATGACCGATACGTTCAGCGTGCCGGACTGAGGAGCCTTGCTGATAGCCGTTGTCGCCGCATCGGCTATCGGTTCGTCCTGCGAAATCCAGATGACCGCGCAAGTGTCCAACAGAAGGTTCTCAGTCTTCATAGACCTTGCCCCAATCCTGCTCGACAGGCTCCGTCAGATCGACCTCTGGGAGGATAGTAAGCGTTCCCTTCATGCAGCCGAAGATCGGGTGCCGTGTCGGTGTCCCGCCGATCTCGGCCTGAGCCGATTCGCCGAACCCCTTTGCAGTGCCGGAACCTGGCTGAACGCGCCGAAAGACCAGATTTTCGCCCGCTATATTGACGGACTCAGTCTGGAACCCCGCGGCCAGCCACTCCTTTGTCATTGGATTGTTGCTGGGGTTATTGCTCCACCAAGCCGGATACTGCTTGGACGCCGGTAGCTTTTCGCCAAGCAGCTTCTCGATGTCGCTGAACGACATCGGAACCCGCTCGCCGGTTTGAGCCATAAGATACGAACGCAAAGGCGAATACTTTCCCATTCTCACGTTCCCGAACTCAACCAGCCAAGACTGCAGCTTTAGTTAGGTTCAGTCAACGTCGATTACAGCTTTAGTAGCGTTCAAACCCCCGGTGCAGTTCCCAATCCGTGATACGGCGGTCGTATTCGAACTGCTCCCAGCGGGCGGTGTGGACATAGTGCTCGATCACCTCCTCGCCGAAGGCCTGCTTCAGCATCGTGGAGCCTTCCAGCGTCTCGGTGGCATCGCGCAGCGTCTTCGGGATTTCCGGCAGTTGCGACGCCTGATAGGCGTCGCCGACAAACGGCTTCTGCAGCTCCAGCTTCTCGTCGATGCCGGCGAGACCGGCCGCGATCAGCGCGGCGAAGGCGAGATAGGGGTTGAGATCGGCGCCGCCGATGCGGCATTCCATGCGGATGCCCTTGGTACCCTCGCCGCACAGCCGGAATCCCGCCGTGCGGTTGTCCTCGCTCCACATGATCTTGGTCGGCGCGAAGGTGCCGGCCTGGAAGCGCTTGTAGGAGTTGATGTACGGCGCCAGGAACCAGGTGAACTCCTTGGCGTATTTGAGCTGGCCGGCCGCCCATTGCTGGCCGAGGCTCGACAGCGTCCATTCGGCGTTTTTGTCGAAGAACAGCGGCGTCCCGCCGTCGGCGCTCCACAGCGAATTGTGGATGTGGCTGGAATTGCCGGCGAGCCCGTAATTGTACTTGGCCATGAAGGAGATGGCCTTGCCTTCGGAATCGGCGATCTCCTTGGCGCCGGTCTTCAGGATGACGTGGCGATCCGCCATCTCGAGCGCCTCGGCATAGCGCACATTGATCTCTTCCTGGCCCGGACCCCACTCGCCCTTGGAATTTTCGATCGGGATACCGGCTGCCTCCATCTCGTTGCGGAGCCGGCGCATGACGCCTTCTTCCTTGGTGGTGATGCCGATCTGGTAGTCGCCGATATAGGGCGAAGCGCTGTCGAGCCCTTGCCAGTGCTTCCTGCGCGCCGATTCATAGGTTTCGCTGAACAGGTAGAATTCGAGCTCGGAGGCGAAGTAGCCGATATAGCCGCGCTCGCTCAGGCGCTTGACCTGCTTCTTCAGGATCGCGCGCGGCGAATGCGCGAGGTCCTCATGGTCGTGATGATCGAGCACGTCGCAGATGACCAGCGCCGTCTTCTCCAGCCATGGGACGCGCCGCAACGTCGACAGGTCGGGTTTCATGACAAAGTCGCCATAACCCTTCGACCAGCTCGCCGCCTTGTAGCCCGGCACCGGCTCCATATCGATGTCGCAGGCCAGCAGATAATTGCAGCCATGCGTCTCGCCATGCGCGGAATCGACGAAATACTGGGCCAGGAAGCGCTTCCCCGCGAGCCGGCCCTGCATGTCGACGATGCAGGCCAGCACCGTGTCGACCTCGCCGTTCGAGACCGCTTTCTTCAACTGATCGAACGAGAAATTCCCGGCCATTCCTTTGGCACTCCAACACTTGTCGATTGAAAGGGAGAAACGAAGCCCTGGCCGGCGTGACGCCGGCCAGGGCCATGATGTCCGATGTCAGTGGCCGGTCTCGCCGACCGCCTGCTCTGCCGCCTTGATCGCCGCCTGGCGCGCCGCGATGATGTCGCCGAGCGGCGGCCCCTGGAAGCGGTTGCGCTCGAAGGCGAACCAGACGACGGCCGTCAGGATGAAGAAGCCGACGGTGATGTAGAGCGCCCAGTCGTTCGGCGGCTGGATGCCGATGACGAAGATCAGGATCATCGACACGATCGAGAGCAGACCGAACAGCATGAAGATGCCGCGGCCCATGTTCCACGGCCCCATCTTGTCCCACTTCGGCGTCCCCCAGGCCATCATGCCGAGCACGATCGGCACGGTGAAGGAGAGGAACAGGAAGATGACGGTGCAGGACACCACGATCGTGTAGGCCGAGGTGCCGGCGACCGAGACCACCGACGAGCCCCACACGAACAGCACCGACAGGATCGAGGCTGTCCAGATCGCCGCCACGGGCGTGCGATAGGTCGGGCTGACCTTGGAAAGCGCTGCCGAGCCGGGCAGGCCGCCGTCTCGCGAGAAGGCGAAGATCATGCGCGAGGCCGACGTGACGGTGGCAAGGCCGCACAGCAGCTGTGCCAGGAACACGACGAGATAGACGAACTCCTTCAGTCCGGTTCCGACGCGCTGGTCGAAGGCCCAGAAGAACACGTTCCAGCCCTGCTTGGCGGCCTCGTCCATGTTCGGGATCATCAACACGAAGGCAGCCAGGAACAGGTAGCCGAACAGCGCCGACCAGATGACCGACATGACCATCGCGCGCGGCACGGAAGAAGCCGCCTTGATGGTTTCCTCCGACGTGTGCGCCGAGGCGTCATAGCCGGTGATCGTATAGATCGGCAGCAGGAGGCCCAGCGCGAAGACCCAGGCGTTCGAGACCTGCGGCCACACGCCGCCTCCGGCATCGCCTGAGTAGTTGTGGAAGGTGAAGAGGCGGCTGAAGTCCCAGGTCTCGGCCGAGAGCAGGCAGACCACCGCGATCAGGATCGAGCCGAAGAAGATCAGATAGCCCGAAAAGTCGGTTAGCTTTGCCGTCAGCTTGATGCCCAGATGGTTGATCAGCGCCTGCGCACCGGTGATGATGACCAGGAAGATCGTCTGGGTGGTCAGGTTGTTTTCAATGCCCAGCGCCGGCCCGAAAGCGCCGACGAAGAAAGTCCAGGTGCCGACGTTGATGGCGCCGAGCACGGTGATCAGGCCAAGCAGGTTGAGCCAGGCGGTAACCCAGCCGGTGCCGCGATTGCCGAGGATCGAGCCCCAGTGATAGAGGCCGCCGGCCGTCGGATAGGCCGAGCTGATCTGCGACATGGCGACCGCGAAGGTGAGCGACACGAAACAGCCCACCAGCCAGCCGATGCCGATGCCGATGCCGCCGGCGCCGGAGGTCGCCTGCGCCAGCGAGTTGATGCCGCCGGACAGGATGCAG
This sequence comes from Mesorhizobium sp. WSM4983, assembly GCF_029625765.1. Taxonomy (NCBI): domain Bacteria; kingdom Pseudomonadati; phylum Pseudomonadota; class Alphaproteobacteria; order Hyphomicrobiales; family Phyllobacteriaceae; genus Mesorhizobium; species Mesorhizobium sp. WSM4983. Next base: position 83,720 of record NZ_JARTVM010000002.1, read on the forward strand.
ATGATGGAGAAGGAAACCGCGAAATTCGAGAAGCGGCTGAGGCGCCGCTCCAGTTCTTGGGCATAGCCCATGCTGTGGAGGACTTGTATGTCCTCAGCCTTGTCGACTTCGGTGTAGTCATTTGCTGCCATGTTGGAAGTCCCCTGTGGTTTCTTAGCTGGCCGACTGTACTGACTTTCCCATTGCGCGTTGTCGGGAGCCCCTGGCCTCCTCGGGCTCCAGATTCGAGAATATGCCTGTGAGCAGATCCGCCCATTTCCGCTGCCCGGTCTCGCCGGAGATCTCGTCGTTGCGGATTTCGATCATCGCGCAGGCAAGGCCGCGCGAGCGCGCGTGCCGTTCCAGCGTGAAATAGACGCGGTCGGCCGGCGAATAGGGTTCGTTGACGCCAACGGTGACGCCGGACAGCCGCTTGAGCGCCGATATCAGCGGCGCTGCCAGCCGGCGATCGTCGTCATGGATGATGCCGATATGCCAGGGACGGCTCCTGCCCTTATAAACCGGCGTGAAGGAGTGCACCGACACCAGGCGCGTTTCCTGCCCGAGCGCCAGCCGCTGCTCGATGATCTCAGCGATCGAGTCGTGGAACGGACGCCACGCGAGATCGATCCGCTCCGCGCGCTGCTTGCCAGAGAGATTCGAATTGCCCGGAATGGCCGTCGCCTCGCTGACCGGCGGCACGAGGTCCGGCGCGTCGAGCGGGCGGTTGCAGTCGATCACCAGGCGCGAGATGCGGGTTTCGACCAGCGTGGCGTCGAGCGCGTCGGCCATCCGGCTGGCGACCGGCAGCGCGCCCGGATCCCAGGCGATATGCCGGGAGAGATCCTCGGCGGGCAGCCCGAGCGTTCCGAATTCGGCGGGCAGGAAGTTCGAGGCGTGATCGCAGGTGAGGACGAAGGGGCTCGAGCCGCCGGGGTTGGTCACCCTCACGGTCTCCGACGGTGCAAGGCTGGCGCGCCGTGCTTTGTCCATACTGCCGTCCCCTCGGGAGCGCTGTATCTTATGTTACGTAATTTGCCTCATTGCGCCCCTGCGAATGATTTCATACAGTTTACGCGGCTTTGTCAAACGCGGAATTCCGAAAACGGCGGCGACCGGGTCAAAGGGTGGGGAAAACGATGATCTCCAGTATTGCCGAACTGATTTCGGACCGCATCGGCACCATGCCGGCAGGCGAGCGCCGCGCCGCGCAGACGCTGATTGCCAACTATCCGCTGACCGGGCTGAAGACCGTGGCCGAGTTCTCGACCGCGGCGGGAGTCTCCTCACCGACGATTCTGCGTTTCGTCGCCAGGTTGGGTTTCCAGAACTATCCCGAATTCCAGTCGGCGCTGCAGGATGAACTGGCCGCGCAATTGCAGTCGCCGGCCTCTCGCACGCTCAACTCGGCGTCGCCCGCCAATGGCGGCGCCGTTTCGCCGATGCTGGAGGCGACGCTCGACAACATGCGCGAGACGTTCCGGCACCTTACCGACAAGCAGTTGGCCGACATTGCCGCACGGCTTGCCGAGCGCCGCGGCAAGACCTTTCTGATCGGCGGCCGCTTCACCGATCCGCTCGCGCGCTACATGGCAGCCCATCTCGCCATCATCCAGCCAGACGTCTACCACCTCGCCGGCCAGGAGAGCATCTGGCGCGACCGGCTGATTGACATGGGCAAGCGCGACGTCCTGGTTATCTTCGACATCAGGCGCTACCAGGAAAGTCTGCTCCGCTTTGCCGAGAAGGCGCACCAGCGCGGCGTCCAGATCGTGCTCTTCACCGATCAGTGGCTCTCGCCGATCGCCCGCTTCGCCCGCCATGTGATCGCCGGGCGTACCGCCGTGCCTTCGGCCTGGGATTCGTCCGCCGCCCTCTTTGTCGTCGCCGAAACGCTAATCGGCGCGGTCACGAGGCAGCTCGAAGCCGCCGGCGCCAAGCGCATCCGCGACCTGGAGAGCCTGCGCTAGGCAGTTCCGTCCGTTCGGTTTTCCTTTAACCGAATGGCGGCCGGCGTCCCCCAAATTGCGGCAAAAGGTGGGACCGAAGCGATGATCCCGCTTCACGTTACCGAGATTTAATGTGCACGTTTGCGTGATAATTGCCATAAAACGCTGATATTATGATGTGGCGTGGCCGGTATCGCTCTCACGCCGTATCGTCGCTCAGCCTGCTTCCACTTGGAACCGGCGGACGATTCTGCCGCTGGAGTGTCAATGTCGAGCTGGAAACAGATTGTTCTTGCGCTGGTGATCGTGGTTGCCGCTGCGGCCGCCTGGGCGCGCTTCTATCCCGGCGCGCCTGAGGTATTGGCACGCTGGGGTATGGACTGGGCGATTGCGGCGACGCCCCCCGCCACGGGAAGCATCGAGAGCGGTTCTGTCCGGTCCGGTCGCAATCGCGCCGGCCAGATCGTGACCATTGTCGCCTCCCCTGCCGGCACCGCCACCATCAACGACAGGCTTCAGGCGATCGGGACCGGCCGCGCCAATGCGACAGTCACTGTCAATCCATACTCTTCCGGCCGCCTCACCGAACTGCCGGTGCAGTCCGGCACCCATGTCGAAAAAGGCGATGTCATCGCCAGGCTCGATTCGGAGACGGAAGTGATTGCGCGCGACCGTGCCAAGGTCGCGCTCGACGACGCCCAGGCGAAGCTCGACCGGGTCAAGTCGCTGCGAGCCTCCAATGCCGCCACGCAAGTTGCCGTCGCGGATGCCGAGGTGGCGCTCGCCAATGCCAAGCTGGCGCTGCGCGATGCCGAGCTCGCGCTCGAGCGCCGCTCGGTCGTCGCGCCTATCGAAGGCACTGTCGGTATCCTGCCGATCGCCGCCGGCAACTATGTCACCAGCCAGTCGGCGATCGCCACGCTTGACGACCGCTCGAGCATATTGGTCGATTTCTGGGTGCCGGAGCGTTTCGCCGCCGCTGTAAAGGTCGGACAGCGATTGTCGGCCACGCCGCTGGCCAACCCCAACCAGGTCTATTCCGGCACGGTTTCGGCCATCGACAACCATATCGACGAGAACAGCCGCACGCTGCTCGTCAAGGCGACGATCGCCAACCCGGCGGATTCGCTGCGCGCCGGCATGTCGTTCCAGATCGCCATGAAATTCCCCGGCGACACCTATCCGGCCGTCAGCCCACTGGCCATCCAGTGGGGCACCGACGGCGCCTATATCTGGACCGTCGAAAACGGCAAGGCAAAGCGCGTGCCGGTGCGCATCATCCAGCGCAACACCGAGACGGTGCTGATCGATGCTCCCGTCGAGAGCGGCGATATGGTGGTGACCGAAGGCACGGAGAGTGTCAGCGAAGGCGGCGACGTCCGGATCGCCGGCGAGGACCGCGCCACCGCGGCCGAAGGCTCATGAGCGCCGCCGGCGACCAGACCGCGGGATCGGGCCTGACCGCGCTCTTTATCCGCAGGCCGGTCATGGCCTTCGTGCTCAACACGCTGATCGCGGTCGCCGGCCTCGCAGCCTTCTGGGGCGTCGAAATCCGCGAACTGCCGGATGTCGACCGCCCGGTCATCACCGTCAACACCACCTTCGAAGGCGCGGCCGCCGAAACCGTCGACCGCGAGTTGACCGACCCGATCGAGGGCGCCGTCGCGCGCGTCTCGGGTGTCAAGTCGATCTCGTCGACTTCATCTTTCGGCCAGAGCCGCGTCACCATCGAGTTCAGCGACGGCGTCGATCTCAATGTAGCCGCCTCCGATGTCCGCGATTCCGTCAGCCGCATCACCAACCAACTGCCCGAGACCGCCGATGCGCCGCGCATCGTCAAGGCCGACGCCAATTCCGACCCGGTGATGCGGCTGGCGGTCACGTCCGACACCATGTCGGTGCAGGACATGACGGTGCTGGTCCAGGACCGCATCGAGGACGAGCTCGCCGCCGTTCCAGGAGTCGCCGACGTCCAGGTATCCGGCGACCGCGACAAGATCTTCCGCATCGATGTCGACCAGAACAAGCTGGCAAGCCATGGCTTCACCGTGGCGGATTTGCGCAAGGCGCTCGCCTCCGTCGCCTTCGATTCCCCGGCCGGCTCGATCACCACCACCAACCAGGACCTCGTCGTGCGCACGACGGCCGACGTGACCACGCCGGAGGAATTCGAGAGCATCGTCATCGGCGGCGCGACGCGCATCCGCGACGTCGCGACCGTGACGCTCGGCCCCGACATCGGCCAGACCTCATTGCGCTCCGACGGCAAAACCGGCATCGGCCTCGGCATCATCCGCCAGGCGGAATCGAACACGCTCGATATATCGACCGGCGTCAGGGCTGCCGTCGAGAAACTCCAGGCAAATCTTCCGCAAGGCATGTCGATCAAGGTCACAAGCGACGATGCCGTCTTCGTCAACGGCGCGGTGCACGAGGTTGAGATCGCGCTCGCGCTTTCCGTCTCGATCGTGCTGATCGTCATCTACGCCTTCCTGCTCGACTGGCGCGCGACGCTGATCCCGGGCCTGTCGATGCCGGTCGCCATGATCGGCACCATCGCCGCGATCTACCTCGCCGGCTTTTCCATCAACATCCTGACGCTGCTGGCGCTGGTTCTGGCGACGGGCCTCGTCGTCGACGACGCCATTGTCGTGCTCGAAAACATCGTGCGCCGCCGCAACGAGGGCATGGGGCCGCGCGCGGCCGCCGTGCTCGGCACCCAGGAAGTCTTCTTCGCCGTCGTTGCCACGACGCTGACCCTGGTCGCCGTCTTCGTGCCGATCTCCTTCCTGCCGGGACAGACCGGCGGGCTCTTTCGCGAGTTCGGCTTCGTGCTGGCGATGTCGGTACTGCTCTCCTGCGTCGTGGCGCTGACGCTCTGCCCGATGCTCGCCTCGCGCATGCTGACCAGCGCCTCTCTTCACCACGAAGGCGGCAGCGGCGTGGGCGCTCGCATCGGCGGCGCATTGCATCGGCTCTACAAGCGCTGCCTGCATGCCTGCCTCGGCGCGCCCTGGATCGTAGTGCTCGTCGCTATGCTCTTCGCTGGCACCGCCTTCACTTTGTTCGGCACGATACGCCAGGAGCTGACGCCGACCGAAGACCGCGCCGTCGTTTTGCTGCGCATCAACGCGCCGCAAGGAGTCAGCCTCGACTACACGACCGAGCAGATGCGCAAGATCGAGCGGCTGATCCAGCCTTTGCGCGATTCCGGCGAGATCCGCAGCACCTTCGCGAATGCCGGCAACAACGGCGCCTACAATAGCGGTTTCATGGTGATGACGCTGGCGCCGTGGGCCGAGCGGACGCGCAGCCAGCAGGAGATCATGGCCGAGATCAGTCGCCTGACGAAGCAGGTGCCAAGCGTCCGCGTTTTCCCGGTTCAGCCCAACAGCCTTCGCATCCGCGGCGCCGGCAGCGGCCTGCAATTCGCCCTGGTCGGCAACGACCGCAAGGCGCTAAGCGCGGCGGCGGTGCAGATCGTCGAGGAGATGCGGCAGGATCCACGCTTCCAAGCGCCGCGACTCTCCGTCGACCTTACGCAGCCGCAGCTTGCCGTTGCCATCGACCGCGAGCGCGCCTCCGACCTCGGCATCGACATCACCGGGCTTGCGGACACGCTGCAGGCGATGCTCGACGGCAACGATGTCGTCGACGTCTACATCGCCGACCGCAGCTATGGCGTGAAGTTGGTCTCGACCACCAATCCCATCAACGATCCGACGGATCTAGAAAATATCTTCCTCAAAACGTCGGACGGCCGCTTCGTGCCGATGTCGACCATCGCCACGCTGACCGAGCGCGCCGTGCCGCCGTCCCTCACTCGCGAGCAGCAGCAGCCCTCGGTGGCGATCACCGCCAATCTGGGCGGCAGCTTCGCGCTCGGCGATGCGCTGACCCGCGCCGAGGAGATCGCAACACCGCTGCTGCCGTCGGACGCGCGGATCGTGCCGCTGGCCGAAGCGGCGACGCTTGGCGAGAGCAACAGCGCCATGGCGACCATTTTCGGTTTCGCGCTGGTCATCATCCTTCTGGTGCTGGCGGCCCAGTTCGAGAGCTTCGTCAGCGCCGTCATCATCATGGCGACAGTGCCGCTCGGGCTCGCCTGCGCCATCTTCGCGCTGCTCTTGTCGGGCACCAGCCTCAATGCTTACAGCCAGATCGGCCTGGTCCTCCTGGTCGGGGTCATGGCCAAGAACGGCATCCTGATCGTCGAGTTCGCCAACCAGCTGCGCGACCGCGGGCTTGGCGTGCGCGAGGCGATCGAAGAGGCTGCCACCATTCGCCTTCGCCCGGTGATGATGACGATGATCTGCACCGTGCTCGGCGGCGTGCCGCTGGTGCTGGCTTCGGGCGCAGGCGCCGAGGCGCGCGTGGCGCTCGGTTGGGTGATCGTCGGCGGCCTTGGCCTGGCGACCGTCTCCACGCTCTTCCTGACCCCTGTCGCCTATCTCTTGCTTGGCCGCTTCGTCACGCCCAAGGCGCATGAGGAAGCCCGCGTGAAGCGCGAACTCGAGCAAGCCGCCTATGCCAATGTCGAGCCGGCGGAATAGTGCGCAGGCACGAGCCAGGCAGCTCAGCTACTTGCCGGTGAAATCGGGCAGCCGAATGTATGGATTGCGCTGATCGTAGGGATATCTTGGCTCGCCTTTGCCAGACGAAACGGCTCCCGCTATGAGCACTCCTTTCGGCCCAAATTGATAATCGATGCCGGCACAAAGATGCGCGAGCGTTTCATAGTCGAAGTTGCGCAATTCGCTGCCGGCTGCGAATGCAGCCGCTTTCATCGCATCCGACGAAAGCGAGCCGAGCATGCTATTGCGATAGGCCCTGACCTTGGCCTTGCTGAGCCGCGATGACTGGCATTCAGAGCCGACGACGCGTCGCCAGCATGATATTTCTAATTGCGGTCGATGCTGGATCATTCAAGAGGCCGAATATTTATTGAGAAAATAGTTCGTACCCGGATCATTGGTCATCGACTTGCGCCAAATGGGCGGGAACTTGTCGGCGGCCTCGGCACTAAATGTACCTGCCATTGACACCAGGACGAATCCGACAAACCACCGTAGCCTCATAGACGCGACCTCGAGTTATTTTGATCAGGGCTTAACAAACACCTTGCCGTTCGGCTTGGCCAGCTCGTCCGACAGCCTGGCCATCGCCTCGTCCAGCGGCACCACCGCTGTCACATCCGTCGACCAGCGCCCGTCGGAAAACCTCTTCTGCGCCTCCAGCACCGCCGGGCCGAGCCGGTCGCGGAACTGCCGCATCCATTCGGCCAGCCAGAAGCCTTCGATGCGCTTGTGCTGGAAGATCAGTTGGCCGGGCTCGCGGATGACAGTCGCCTCGGCGTCGAGCCTCCCATAGACGATCCAGCGCGAGCGCTTCGGCATGGCTATGAAAATGGCCGAGGCAAGCGGTCCGGTGACTGCGTCCAGGAAGATGCGGGGCTGCTCCGCCTTCATCACCTCGCGCACCGCGGCCTCGAAATCCGCCGCCTTCTCGTTGAGCGCATGGGCGGCGCCCAGCTCTTTCAGCAGCGGGATCTGCTCGTCGCGGCGCACGGTGACGATCGGCCGAAAACCCTCCTCTTTCGCCAGCCCGATGATCAGCTTGCAGAGCTGGCTGGCGCCGGCAGTCATGATGAAAGCCTTCTCACCCTCCTGCTTGACGATGTCGAACATGGCTAAGGCGGTCAGCGGATTGACGATCATCGCCGCGGCGTCCTCGTCGCGCACCGTGTCGAGCAGTGGAATACAGGAAGCCGCCTCGGCGACCGCGTATTCTGCCCAGGCGCCCCAGTTCGACACGCCGGTGGCGAAGGCGACGCGCTTGCCCGCAAGGCTTTTTGCGTATGGATCGTCGCCAGTCGAGGCCACGATTCCGACGCCCTCAAATCCGGCCGGCCGGCCCTGCACACGGGGCTGGCCGTATTGCCCTGTGATGAAGGCGATATCGGACGGGTTGATTGAGGCGAGACTGACCTTGATCAGCGCTTGTGTCGGACCAGGCGCCGGCACGGCGATGCTGCCGGGCTTCAAATAAGGCTCCATCGCCTCCGGCACGCTGGCCGAAGGCGTTTTGCTGTAGCCGTCGCCGACAAGCAGCAAGCCTCGCATTTCCGATGGAAGCGTCATGGCGGTCAGATCTTCTCCTGGGTGTATTTCCTGAGCTCGGCGCGCGCCACCTGCCGCCGGTGCACGGCGTCCGGCCCGTCGGCCAATCGCAGAGTTCTCAGATGCGTCCACGAGCGGGCGAGCGGCGTGTCCTGGCTGATGCCTTGCGCGCCGAACATCTGCACCGCCTCGTCGGTGACCTTGAGCGCGACGCGCGGCGCTACCACCTTGATCTGGCTGATCCAAGGGGCCGCAGCGCGTGCATCGCCCTGGTCGATCATCCAAGCTGCCTTCAGACACAGGAGCCTCGCCATCTCGATCTCCATGCGGCATTCGGCGACGATGTCGAAATTGGCGCCGAGCTTTGCCAGCGATTGGCCGAACGCCTCGCGCCGCACCGAACGCTGGCACAGCATCTCCAGCGCCATCTCGGCCTGGCCGATCGCACGCATGCAATGATGGATGCGGCCTGGCCCAAGCCGTCCCTGCGCGATCTCGAAGCCCCTGCCCTCGCCGAGGATCAGGTTCGCCGCCGGCACCCGCACATCCTTGAACCTCAGATGCATATGGCCATGCGGCGCGTCGTCGTCGCCATAGACCTGCATAGGCCGGAGCTTGGTGATCCCCTCGCTCTCCGCCGGCACCAGGATCATCGAATGCCGGCGATGCTGCGGCTCCTCGTCCGAGCCGGTCCTCACCATGACGATATAGATGGCGCAGCGCGGATCGCCGGCCCCGGACGCCCACCATTTCTCGCCGTTAAGCACATAGTCGTCGCCCTGCCGCTCGCAGCGCATCGAAATATTGGTGGCATCGGATGAGGCGACGTCCGGCTCGGTCATCAGATAGGCCGAGCGGATCTTCCCTTCGAGCAGCGGCTCCAGCCATTGCCGCCTGTGCTCTTCCGAGCCGTAGCGCTCCAGCACTTCCATATTGCCGGTATCGGGCGCCGAGCAGTTGAAGGTCTCTGCGCCGAGATGCGCCTTGCCCATCTCCTCCGCCAGATAGGCATATTCGACCGTCGACAGGCCGTAGCCGCGCTTGGAATCGGTCAGCCAGAAGTTCCACAGCCCGCGCTCCCGCGCCGTCTTCTTCAGTCCTTCGAGGATTTCAGTCTGCCTGGCCGTGTAAGTCCAGCGGTCACCGTTTCTGCCGACCTCGGCGAGAAACTCCTCGCCGAGCGGTGCGATCTCGTCGCGCACCATCGCGGCCACGAGCTGATGGATCGGCTTCAGCCGCTCGGTCATGCCGAGGTTCATGTCCGCCATCGGTTCCGACCCTTTCGCTTCTTTATCCGTGGCAAGGATGACCGCACTTCGGCTAGCCTTGTCAACGCGAGTCCTTCGGTTCCGGCCGGGACGAGGCGCGCGGGAGGAATTAGGATGAGCTATCTCGACAAGCTGTTCTCGGTCGTCGGCAAGACCGCGCTTGTGACCGGTGCCGCAACAGGCATCGGCCGCATGGTGGCGACCGGACTGGTGCAGGCCGGCGCCACTGTGATGATCGCCTCGCGCAAGGGCGAGGACTGTGTGCGGGTCGCCGACGAGATCAACGCGCAGGGCAGCTCCGGTCGGGCCGAGGGGTTTGCCGGCGACGTGTCCAGCGAAGCGGGCATCGCCGCGCTGGTTGCCGAGGTGAAGGTCCGAACGGACCGGCTGCACATCCTGGTCAACAATGCCGGCATTTCCTGGGGCGCGCCGCTCGCAGAGTTTCCCTACCACGCCTGGACCAAGGTGTTCGGCGTCAACGTCACCGCCGTCTTCCATCTGACGCGCGAGCTTTTGCCGCTGCTCGATGCCGCAGCAAGCGACGATGACCCGGCCCGCGTGATCAATCTGGGCTCGGTGATGGGCACGCAGCCGCTGGCCGACGATGCCTATTCCTACACCGCCTCCAAGGCTGCGGTGCATCACCTGACGCGCACGCTGGCGATCGAATTCGCCGCCCGCCGCATCACCGTCAACGCCTTTGCGCCCGGTCCCTTCCAGAGCCGGATGACGGCCTTTGCCACCGCCACGGAGGAGCAGGCGAAACGTGTCGGCAGCCATGTTCCGCTCGGCCGCATCGGCGCGGCGGATGACATTGCTGGCGCAACGCTCTATTTGTGCAGCCGTGCCGGAAGCTATGTCACCGGCGCCATCCTGCCGATCGACGGCGGCCAGTCGGTGCAGCACGGGATGACATTGTTCAAGGAGTAGGACGCCCGGTTCAAGCAATCGCGATCCGGGCGGGGTGCGGAGGACATCAGCGTGGAACCGATCAGTCTCAATACGCTTCTGGCCAGCGTCGGCAAGGAAGTCGGCGTGTCGCCCTGGCGCACGGTGACGCAGCGCATGATCGATCAGTTCGCCGACGCCACCGATGATCACCAGTTCATCCATTGCGATCCGGAACGCGCCGCGCGCGAGACGCCGTTCGGCGGCACCATCGCGCACGGCTTCCTGTCGCTGTCGCTGCTGTCGGCCATGACCTTCGAGACCATGCCGCCGATCGAAAACACCAAGATGGGCGTCAATCACGGCTTCGACACGCTGCGCTTCCTGGCGCCGGTGAAGACCGGCTCGCGCATCCGCACCCATTTCGTGCTGGCCGACGTCAAGGTGCGGCCTTCCGGATGGGTGCAGACGGCGCACGACGTCACCATCGAGATCGAAGGATCGAAGAAGCCGGCGCTCACCGCGCGCTGGCTGACCCTGACGCTGATCGAGCGCCAGCCCGAGACCGCATGAGCGGCGACGCCAACGCGCTCGACCAAGCAGCGCTTGCGCCTTATCTCGAAGCGCATGTGCCTGGTTTTTCCAAGCTTTGCGCGGCCGAAAAATTCAAGTCCGGACAGTCGAACCCGACCTATCTGCTGACCGCCGCCAGCGGCCGCTACGTGCTGCGCGCCAAGCCGCCGGGGCAGTTGCTGAAATCGGCACATCAGGTCGACCGCGAATTCCGGGTCATGCAGGCGCTGAGCACGACCTCCGTGCCGGTGCCGCGCATGCTCCATCTTTCAGGCGAGATGACGCCGATCGGCCGCATGTTCTACGTCATGGAGTTCCTCGACGGGCGCATCTTCTGGGATCCGTCGCTGCCGGATACATCCGGCAATGACGAGCGTGCCGCGATCTACGACGCCATGAATGCGACCCTCGCCGCCCTGCACCAAGTCGATGTCGAGGCTGTGGGCTTAGGCGATTTCGGCAAGCCCGGCAGCTATTTCCAGCGCCAGTTCGCGCGCTGGACAAGTCAGTACCGCGCCTCCGAAACCGAAAGCATAGCCGCTATGGATCGGCTGATGACCTGGCTGGAGACGCATATGCCGGCCGATGACGGCCGGGTCTCGCTGGTGCATGGCGACTACCGATTGGACAATATGATTTTCGCCAAGGACGAGCCGAAGGTCATCGCCGTGCTCGACTGGGAACTGTCGACGCTTGGCCATCCTTTTGCCGACCTCGCCTATCAATGCATGCAATGGCGGCTGCCGCATGCGTCGGGCTTTCGCGGCCTAGACGGCATCGACCGCGCCTCGATCGGCCTGCCGTCCGAGGAGGCCTATGTCGCCGCCTATTGCCGCCGGCGCGGCATCGACGGCATCGGCAACTGGACCTTCTTCCTCGCCTTCTCCTTCTTCCGCCTGGCGGCGATCTGCCAGGGTGTCTACCGCCGCGCGCTGGACGGCAATGCCTCCAACCCGGAAAAGGCCAGGACCTATGGCGAGGCGGTGAAGCTGCTCGCCGCGCTGGCGGTGGAACTGATTGACAAGAAAAGTTGAGGGAGCCAAGCCACGGGCCGTTTCGATGGAGCGACGGTGCTGATCACCGGTGCGACAGGCGGTCTCGGCAGCGGCGCGGCCAAAGCCTTCGCCACTGAGGGCTCGCGGCCATGCGCAGGCGCTGGACGGCGGCATTAGCGCGATCTAGTTCGGAAAAAGTGGGTGGCGGCTTTCCTGTTCGGAATTAAGTAGGAACAAAGCGTTAGGGCGTATCTTGGGGAACCAGGCCGCTCCCTTGTCCGTTTCCGTACAGCGTATATAATTTTGTCAGGCAACCAACCATAAAGGCAGGCGGAAATTGCCGCTGAGCGTTCAGAAACGCCGCGAGAAACAGAAAGCCGAGCTTCGTTCCGAACTGGTCGACGCAGCTCACAAGCTCGTCCAGGAAGAGGGATACGAAGGGCTTACCATCCGCAAGCTTGCCAAGCGGGTCGGCTACGCGCCGATGTCGGTCTATTCCTATTTTGCCGATAAGCAGGACATCCTGTTCGCGCTCGCCGAGGACGCGTTCGAAACGCTTGCCCGCCGCATCGAGGAGCACCCGGCAGACGATCCCGTTGAGGCGCTGCGGGCTGTGATGACCGAGTATGCCGCCTTCGGGCTCGGCAATCCCAATGAATACCGCACCGTCTTCATGACAGAGAAGACCCGGCTGCCGGAAGGCCGGAGCTACGAGGACATGGAACAGGGCAATCCGGCGATGAAGGTGCTGATCAGCAGGGTCGAGGCCTGCGTCGCAGCCGGCAAGCTCAAAGGCGACCCTCGCGCCATAGCCACCATGCTGTGGACCGTTGGCCACGGCACGATCTCGCTGCTGATCACCTTTCCCTTCTATCCGTTCGGCGACCCCCAGGCCTATGTGAAGCGGATGTGCGACTTCATGCTGGCCTCGTTGTCGGCGCAAGACATACCCCCGCTCACCGAAACACCGGTCAACTGCTGACCGGCTTCGCCGGCTTGACACAACGCCGGTCGCTTGATTTGCGACGCCGGTTACTCGGTTCAAGCTAATTTGTCGTACGCGTACAAATTCCCTCTTGAATTCAGCCTCCATTAACCGTATCTGTACGCTGTGTCGTACGTGTACGATCGGAGACGGAAAGATGAAAAAGACAATCCTCGCGCTCGCTGCCTTGCTGGCTTTCTCGGGCGCCGCTTTCGCTGGCGGGATCCAGCCGGCCAAGCACGCCCCTGCGGCCTGCACCCAGGCTAACACCAATCAGGCGCTCGACTGCGCCGCGACCGGCTCGGTGGAAAAGACCGATGCCGCCAACATCCAGACGACCAAGAGCCCGCGGCTCGGCATCGACGTGAACCCTTGGTTCGTCCCCGGCCTCTAATCAGGCCAAATCGCAAACGAAAACGGGCGGCGCTTGGCCGCCCGTTTCGTTTCGCCTGAAGCCCGATTTGACTGCGGCGGCGGCTCTACTTCTTGCGCGACTTCATTCCAGGCAAGGTCTTGGCCCTGCCAGGCTTTGCCGGCCCGCCGGGGATGGTGGTGCTGGTAATCGACACCGGATCGCTGGCCGGGAAGGTGTCCTCGAGGCCTTCCTCGAGTTCTTCTTCCTCGATCTCGCGATCCCGCTCCAGCGAACGGACCGCCTCTGTCTTCTTGGGCGTCTTCGGCGCGGATTTGGACGGCATCGGCAGTCTCCTCGCAAGCCGCAGAAACGGCCCGGACCGGTGAAGGTTCCCCGAGGCCGGCCCTTTCGGACCGGTTGGCGCAGGATCAGTTCGGCGCGTCGCTCGCCGCTTCCGACAGCAAAGTAAATACATAGTCCGAGAAGGAACGCCAGCATTCCACCCGGAACGTGTCTTCAGCGGTACGCAGCAGCACGATCTCGGACTTGCCGAGAATGGTGCGCGATGCTGCCCCGACCGGGAAGGCCTCGAGCGACAGGTCCTGTGGGCAACCGGAACTGACCGTCACCGCGGCCGCCGGCCCGGCAACCGAGATCGCCACATTGCGATGCGAGATGCCGACCGCGGAGTGCAGCGCCGAAACCTTGGCGCAGTCGGCCAGCGGATCGTTGCCGGCATCGTCGATGACCAGCCATTCGTCCGGCCCGAGCCATAAGGCGGTGCGCCCGCCTTTCGCCGCCGAGGTCTTCGGCTTCGACGGCAGCGTCACGCCGAGCGCCTTGGAGAGCGCGGCGACGGAAGCTTCGGGCGCGCGCAGCGAGATGCGTTCGGCCGGCGGTAGGATCTCGACCTTGACGCCCGGCGCCGACACCGCGCGCCCGGCAAGTGCCGGACGCCGTTCGGCGGCAGCTGAAGCGTCGGCGGCTTTTGCCTTGGCGGTAGCCTTACCCATTGAGGCGCTCCCCCTTTTCGTCGACGAACACCATCCCGGTGACCTCCACCTCGATCGTGCCGTTCGGCATCGGCACATAGAGCGTCTGGCCCATGCGATCACGGCCGCCGGCGACCAGCGCCAGCGCGATCGAGCGCCCGCAGTTCTCCGACCAGTAGCTGGAGGTGACGTGGCCGATCATCTTCATCGGGATCGCCTGTTTCGGATCCTCGACGATCTGCGCGCCTTCTTCCAACACGACCTTCGGATCCTTGGCCTTCAGGCCGACCAGTTGCTTGCGGCCCTTGGCGACGAGATCCGCGCGCATCATGCCGCGGATGCCGACGAAGTCGGTCTTCTTCTTGCCGACCGCCCAGTCGAGACCGGCATCGTTCGGCGTCACCGTGCCGTCCGTATCCTGGCCGACGATGATGTAGCCCTTTTCGGCGCGCAGCACGTGCATCGTTTCGGTGCCGTAAGCGGTCGCGCCATGCTTCTGGCCTTCGGCCCACAGCGCTTCCCACACCGCTTCGCCATAGTCGGCCGGCACGTTGACCTCGAAGCCGCGCTCGCCGGTGAAAGACATGCGGAACAGCCGCGTCGGCACGCCGCAGATCTTGCCTTCTCGCACCGACATATGCGGCAGTGCCTCGTCCGACATGTCGATGCCTTCGACCAAAGGCTCGATGATTTTCCGCGCGCTCGGCCCCTGCACGGCGATCACCGCCCATTGCTCGGTGATCGAGGTCAGCCAGACATTGAGATGCGGGAACTCGGTCTGGAGATAATCCTCCATGTGATGCATGACACGCGGCGCGCCGCCGGTGGTCGTCGTCACATGGAAGCGGTCCGGCGCCAGCCTGCCGACGACGCCGTCATCATAGATGAAGCCGTCCTCGCGCAGCATGATGCCGTAGCGGCAGCGGCCGGGCTCCAGCTTCTCCCACGGGTTGGTGTAGAGCAGCTCCATGAACTTCGCCGCATCCGGCCCGACCACCTCGATCTTGCCGAGCGTGGAGGCGTCGAACAGGCCGGCCGCTTTGCGCACCGTCACGCATTCGCGGTTGACAGCGGCGTGCATGTCCTCGCCGGCTTTTGGGAAATACCAGGCGCGCTTCCACTGGCCGACATCCTCGAACACGGCACCTTGGGCGGCCGCCCAGCCATGCGTCGCCGTGCGGCGCGTCGGGTCGAACAGCGCGCCACGCGCATGGCCGACGATCGAGCCGAAGGTGACCGGGGTATAGGGCGCGCGGAACGTGGTGAGACCGACCTGCGGGATCGGCTTGCCGAGCGTCTCGGCGGCGATCGCCAGGCCGTGCATGTTCGACGTCTTACCCTGGTCGGTCGCCATGCCGTTGGTGGTGAAGCGCTTGACGTGCTCGATCGAGTGCATGCCCTCATGCACCGCCTGGCGAATGTCCTTGGCGGTGACATCGTTCTGAAAATCGACGAAGGCCTTGACCGTGGTGCCCGGCCCGGCGCCGGGCGCAGCGCCAAGCATGCCGCGTGACCAGCTTTCACTGGCATCGACCTTTGGCTTGGCGCCCTTGCCCATCTTGCCGCTGGAATCCTTGCCGCCGGCGTCCCTTGCCGCCTGGGCGCCTGCCGCATGGGCCTCGTCGACCGTTGCCTCCAGACCGTCCGTGCCGTTGCAGGCGCCGACCGAGACGCAGTCCTGCGCATAGGTCCCCGGCACGAAGCGTCGCGCCTCCTCGTTGAAGGCGACTTTGCCGCGCGACTGCGAGAACAGATGCACCGACGGCGTCCAGCCGGCGGACATCAGGATGGCGTCGACCGCGATCGTGCGCTCGCCGCCGCCGTTCTTCGGCTGCACCGTCATCGACGATACGCGCAGCTTGCCGCCGGCGCTAACCACAGCGCGACCGAAATTGATCTCGATGCCGAGGCTCCTCGCTTCGTCGATCACCGCCCCCGACGGGTTGTCGCGCAGGTCGACGATGGCAGCGACATTGACGCCGGCCTTCCTCAGGTCGATCGCGGCCGCGTAGGCCGAGTCGTTTGCCGTATAGACGCCGACATTCCTACCGACCGCCACGCCATAGTGGTTGAGGTAGGTGCGCGCCGCCGATGCCAGCATGACGCCCGGCCGGTCGTTGTTGGCGAACACCATATGCCGCTCGATGGCGCCGGTCGCGAGCACGACCCGCTTGGCGCGAACCTGCCACAGGCGCTCGCGCGCCAGCTCCCGGCCGGGGCTCTTGAGATGGTCGCTGACCCGCTCGACCAGGCCGACGAAGTTCTGCGCGTAGTACCCGAAAGCTGTCGTGCGCGACAGCACTCGGACATTGTCCATCGCCTTGAGTTTGGCGATCGCGGCTTGTGCCCAGGCAAAGCCGTCCTCGCCATCGATCCTGGCGCCGCTCTCGAAGCGCAGGCTGCCGCCGAATTCGGCCTGCTCGTCGGCGAGGATCACCCGCACGCCGGTTTCGGCTGCGGCAAGCGCCGCAGTGATGCCGGCCGCACCGCCGCCCAGCACCAGCACGTCGCAATGCGCGTAGCGCGCCGCATAATGGTCGGGATCCGGCCGGTCGGGGGAAACGCCAAGGCCGGCCGTCGCGCGGATCTTCGGCTCATAGAAGTTCAACCAGGCCGACTTCGGCCACATGAAGGTCTTGTAGTAGAAGCCGGCCGAGAACATCGGCGAGGCAATGTCGTTGACCGCGCCGACATCGAAGGCGAGCGAGGGCCAGCGGTTCTGCGAATGGGCGGTCAGCCCGTCATAGAGCTCCTGCACGGTCGCCCGCACATTCGGCGTCTTGCGCGCGTCGTCGCGCACGATCTGCACCAGCGCGTTGGGTTCTTCCGCGCCGGCCGAGAGGAAGCCGCGCGGCCGGTGGTACTTGAAGGAGCGGGCGACGAGATGCACGCCGTTGGCGAGCAGCGCCGAGGCCAGCGTGTCGCCCTCGATCCCGATATACTGCTTGCCGTCGAAGCTGAACGAGGCGGTCTTCGCCTGGCTGAGACGCCCGGCGCCGGAAATGCGGAAGGCGGCGTTCATTTCGAGGCTCCAGGCAGCTTCGCAGGCTTCGGCTCGCCGGCCTTGTAGGTCATGACGAACTTGTCGGTCACGGTGTCGCGCACGGCGTTGAAAAAGCGCGCGCAGCCATGGATGTGCCGCCAGCGCTCATAGATCACGCCCTTGGGGTTCGAGCGGATGAAGAAGAATTTCTCGAAATCGTCGTCGCTCTCGGCGGCAATGTTGGTCGGGCGCGCAATATGCGCCTCGCCGGCATTGCGGAACTCGAGTTCCGGGCGCTCTTCCTCGCAATAGGGGCAGCGGATGAGAAGCATCTAGGTTGATCCTACAATTCGCCATGGCTGACGCGGGCGCCGGCCGGTTGATCGCAAAGCTTCTGGCAGGCCATCTCGGCCATCATCAATGCGCCACCGCCGCCGCCGCCGCTTCGTCGATGAGACGGCCGGTGCGGAAGCGCTCGAGCGTGAAGGGCGCGTTGATCGGGTGCGGGTCGTCCCTGGCGATGGTGTGGGCAAAGACGTTGCCCGAACCTGGCGTCGCCTTGAAGCCGCCCGTGCCCCAGCCGCAATTGACATAGAGGCCCTTGACCGGCGTCTTAGCCAGGATCGGCGAGCGGTCGGGGGTCACATCGACGATGCCGCCCCAGGAGCGCAGCATCTTCATGCGGGTGAAGATCGGGAACATCTCGCAGATGGCGTCGAGCGTGTGCTGCAGGATGTGCAGGCCGCCGGTTTGCGAATAGGAGATATACTGGTCGGTGCCGGCGCCGATGACCAGCTCGCCCTTGTCGGACTGCGAGATATAGG
The DNA here is from genome assembly GCF_029625765.1 of Mesorhizobium sp. WSM4983. Taxonomy (NCBI): domain Bacteria; kingdom Pseudomonadati; phylum Pseudomonadota; class Alphaproteobacteria; order Hyphomicrobiales; family Phyllobacteriaceae; genus Mesorhizobium; species Mesorhizobium sp. WSM4983. Next base: position 101,630 of record NZ_JARTVM010000002.1, read on the forward strand.
CGTGCACCGTATTCGACATGATGACGCATGGCACCACCGGCTTGACCGGCTCCGAGACCAGCGCCTGCAACGGATAACTCTCCAACGGCATGCGCACGCCGGCCATATCCATGATGACCGACGAATGGCCGGCCGCGACGACGCCGACCTTCTTGGCGCCGATGAAGCCGCGCGTCGTCTCGACGCCGGTGACCGCGCCGTTGGCCGCGCGCTTGACGCCGGTGACCTCGCAGTTCTGGATGATGTGCACGCCGCGCGCCGAGGCGCCGCGCGCATAACCCCAGGCGACCGCATCGTGGCGGGCCGTGCCGCCGCGGCGCTGCAGCGCGGCACCCATGACCGGATAGCGCGCCTCCTTGGAAATGTTGAGCGGCGGACAGAACTCCTTCGCCTGTTCCGGCGTCAGCCACTCATTGTCGATGCCGTTGAGGCGGTTGGCATGGATGTGGCGCTTGAACACCTGAACGTCATGCACATTGTGCGCGAGCATCATGACGCCGCGCGCCGAATACATGACGTTGTAGTTGAGCTCCTGGCTCAGTCCGTCCCACAACTTCAGCGCATGGTCGTAGATGCCGGCGCTTTCGTCATAGAGATAGTTGGAGCGGATGATGGTGGTGTTGCGGCCGGTGTTGCCGCCGCCGAGCCAGCCCTTTTCCAGCACCGCGACATTGGTGATGCCGTGCTCGGTCGCCAGATAATAGGCGGTGGCCAGGCCGTGGCCGCCGGCGCCGACGATGATGACGTCATATTCCTTCTTCGGCTCGGGTGAGGTCCATTGCTCTTCCCAGCCCTTGTGGCCGCGCATCGCCTCGCGGGCAATGGCGAATACGGAGTATTTCTTCACGTTCAGCCTCGCGCCAAAAATCGCGGATCTCGGCCGGGCATTCCCCGGCGCGCGTGGTGTATCACTAGCGAAAGCGTGCAGTCACCCTTGCGCTGTTTGCGACGGCGCTTGCCGTTTTGCGCCGCGGCTGCGCGGCGCATGCCCGACAACTTGCATTCCGATCGGCAAGTCAGCTTTCGGGTGGCTGCCGAAATGCCGATTTGCGACCAAGCATCCCACCACCGGCTGGACCGGCATAGAGAAAGGATGTGAAATGTTCGCACTCACCGAAAAGGTCGCCATCGTCACCGGCGCCAGTTCCGGCATCGGCCGCGCTACGGCCAGTCTGTTCGCCGAGCAGGGCGCCAGTCTCGTCGTCGCGGCGCGCCGCCGGGCCGAACTCGATGCACTCGTCGGCGAAATCGAGACGGCCGGTGGAACCGCAATTGCACTCGCCGGCGATGTCCGAGACGAAGCCTATGCCAGGGCTCTGGTCGAGCTTGCAGTCGAAAGCTTCGGCGGCCTCGACATTGCCTTCAACAATGCCGGCGCCGTCGGCTTGATGGCGCAGGTTCCGGAGATGGCGCCGGCGACTTGGCACGACACGATCGACACCAATTTGACCAGCGCCTTCCTCGCCGCCAGGCACCAGATCCCGGCGATGCTGGAGCGCGGGGGCGGCTCGCTGATCTTCACCTCGAGCTTCGTCGGCTATACCGCCGGCATGCCGGGCATGGCCGCCTATGCCGCCGCCAAGGCGGGGCTGATCGGGCTGACGCAGGTGCTGGCCGCCGAATACGGCCCGAAAGGGCTGCGCGTCAACGCGCTGCTGCCCGGCGGCACCGACACGCCCGCAGCGACGTTCAAGACGCCGGAGTCGCGAACATTCGTCGAAAACCTGCATGCCTTGAAGCGTGTGGCCCGGCCCGAGGAGATCGCCCGCTCAGCGCTCTACCTTGCCTCGGACGCCTCAAGCTTCACCACCGGCGCGGCGCTGTTTGCCGATGGTGGCGTCTCGATCAATCGGACGTGACGTCGGCAGCCATGCTCATCCGCTGAAATAGCGCGACGGGGCCTTGCATTCCGGTCCGTTTTGACGATTTGGTTTCCCGTCGAAAACGGACCGGAACGATGCTGCTGATCAGAACCTATGTCGCTCAGAGCGCTATCGAAGGCGTCGGTGTTTTCGCCGCCGAGCCGGTCAGGAAAGGCGCCTCCATCTGGCGGCTCGATCCCGATTTCGACCGGCTGATCCCGATGGAGAAATACGAGAAGGCGCCGCCGCATCTCAAGGAATTGCTCGACCGCTACGCCTATCCGAGCCCGGACAAGCCGGGTTTCATGGTATATGAGGTCGACAATGGCCGCTTCATGAACCATTCCGAGCGGCCGAACACGGATTTCTCCCAATACGGTGGCGCCACAGCGACCCGGGATATCGCGGCCGGCGAGGAAATCACTTGCGACTATGGCGAATTCTTTGAGGATTTCGCCCGTCTGCATCTGGCGACCGCCTAAGGCTCAGACCGGCAAGGCACGGCGCTCGGGCTTCCGATCGTGGTTTCCTGCAATCAACGGTGGACAGCACGGCCTGATTCTGCTATCAGCCGGCACAATTCGCGGTGCAGGTCACTGCGGAGGCATGCGGCTATGGGCTGCTTGCCTGAGATTTCAAACCCGAAGACAGGATTACACGTGCAGGTACTCGTCCGCGACAACAACGTTGATCAGGCGCTTCGCGCGCTGAAGAAGAAGATGCAGCGCGAAGGTATTTTCCGCGAAATGAAGATGCGCGGTCACTACGAAAAGCCGTCCGAGAAGCGTGCCCGCGAGAAGGCGGAAGCCGTCCGCCGCGCCCGCAAGCTGGCCCGTAAGCGCGCCCAGCGCGAAGGCCTGCTGCCGATGACCCCGCGCCCGGCTCCGGCTGGTGCTGCCGGCGCATCGCGTTCGCCGCGCTGATACCGTCAATTTTTCGTCCTTTTCGAAGGATACCGAGGGTGGCGCGATGCGGAATCGCCGCCACCTTTTTGTTTATGCGTTCGAGCCGGTTCGGAGAGGGAACGGACCTGACGGCGCGGCGCCAGTGAGGACTGAGATGAACGCAATTACCGTGGAGCGCAGAACCGCTTTTCGCGGCTTCGCCCTGACGGCGGCCCTGCTTTCGGGCCTGACCCTTGCAGCATGCCAGACGGCCCCGACGGGGGAGTTCAACAATATCGACAAGGCGCAAGGCTCGACCGAGAACATCTCCTCGCTGTCGGCTGTCATCCAGCGCAATCCTCAGGATCCCGAGGGTTACAATGTGCGCGGCTCGGCCTATGGCCGCGGCGGCCAGTACCAGGCGGCGCTCAAAGATTTCGACACCGCCATCCAGCTCAATCCGAACTTCTATCAGGCCTATTCGAACCGGGCGCTCATCCAGCGTTTCCTCGGCAACCAGCAAGCAGCGCTTGCCGACTATAACCGCTCGATCCAAATCAACGCCAACTACGACGCCGCCTACATCGGCCGCGGCAATCTTTATCGCAAGGCCGGCCGCGTCAACGACGCCTTCAACGATTTCCAGAAGGCGATCCAACTCGACACGACCGACGCCCGCGCCTACCACAATCGCGGCCTGATCTATCAGAGCCAGGGCCAGCACAAGTTCGCCATCGAGGATTTCTCGACCGCCATCTCGCTGGCGCCGGACGCAGCCGAGCCATACAACGGCCGCGGCCTGTCCTATCTGGCCATGAATGACGAGGACAACGCCTTCGCCGACTTCAACATGGCCATCAAGCTCGACGGCAAGAACGCCGAGGCCTGGGCCAACCAGGCGCTGATCTACGAGCGACGCGGCGACAAGGAAAGGGCGGCCAAGTCCTACCGCGAGGCTGTCCACCTCGACCCGAACTACCAACCCGCCAAGGACGGCCTGTCGCGCACCTCGGCCGGCGCCAGCTGATCGGAAGCTAAGGCCGCCCGGGGGTCCGGTCGCCCGCGATGGGTCTATTGCGGCGCTGACACGCCGATGTGGCCGTTAGTCTAGTCGCCAACGGCGATGTGTTGGCTCGCCATGCTCGCGCCAAGTTTTGGGCGGAACGCTCCTCGCACCTCGACCGTTTAACCGGGGCCGTTTGTTGCGAAAGGACCTTTCCGATGATCAAGACACTTGCCTGTGCCGCCGCCGCGCTTGCCGCCACGGTCCTCGCTTCTCCGGTCAGCGCCGGCACGCTCCGGCTCGGCACGCTCGATTGCACCATCGACGGAGGCACCGGTTACGTCATCACCTCCAACAAGGGCGTGTCCTGCGTGTTCCGCCCCTATCATCACGGCCCGGCCGAGCTATACACGGGCATGATCTCCAAGCTCGGCGTCGATATCGGCCGGACGCATCAAGGTCAGCTTGTCTGGGCTGTTCTCGCCGCCACCCGCCACCATGACGCAGGCGATCTCGCCGGCAGCTATTACGGCGTCAACGCGGAGGCGAGCGTCGTGACCGGTGGCGGCGCCAATCTTTTGGTCGGCGGCCTCGACGGCGCCTTCATGCTCGAGCCGCTGAGCGTCCAGGCGCAGACCGGCGTCAACCTCGCTGTTGCCGTGGCTTCGCTGGACCTCGTCCACTCCTATAAGTGAAATTTCAATTCAATTAGCACCGATACGGCCCGGGACGCTCGTTCCCGGGCCGAATTTTTAGCGCGCTTGCTCGCTGACATCGCCGAAAAGCCTCTTGAGCTCAACTGCGCTTGAGGTTCTACAAGCCCTGCCGAACTGGATCTGGCGCTTCGTTCGCAATGCGGATGAGGTTGCGGAAAACAAGCGGGAGATCGACGTGACGGCAGCAGGCGGCGGCAAGGTGGCCGGCAACAAGGTGGACTGGCGAGCACTGTGGGCAAGCGGCGACCTGGCGCGTTTCTGCTTCGTCAGTCTCGGCATCCTGCTGCATGCCACCAATGAGACTATGGTGGCGACGGTGATGCCGGCCATGGTCGGCGAGCTGGCCGGCGTGCAGCTCGTTGGCTGGTCGCTGGCGATCTATGAGCTCGGCGCCATCGTCGCTGGTGCCGCCGCCGGGCGGCTGGTGAGCTATGTCGCGCTGCGCTCCAACATGATGGTCGCCGCCCTGCTCTACGCGGCAGGCGCGCTGATCTGCGCCGTGGCACCGTCCATGCCGTTCTTCCTCGCCGGGCGGCTGGTCGAGGGACTTGGCGGCGGCGCGCTGGTGTCGCTCGCCTTCGTTTCGGTCGAGCGTCTCTTTCCGCGCAACATCTGGCCGCAGCTCTTCGGCATCATGTCGGCGATCTGGGGCGTCGCCGCCTTCAGCGGACCGATGCTCGGCGCTGTTATGACCGAGTTCCTGTCATGGCGCTGGGCCTTTGGCGTCTTCACTGTCGGCGGCGCGGCGATGGCGCTGGCGAGCTTTATCGTGCTGGACACGCCGGAGGCGACGAGGCCGCAGGCGGGCAGCGGCACGGCGCCGCCCTTTCCCTATCCGGCGCTTGCCTGTCTCGCCATCGCCGTCGTGCTGATCGCTGCCGCCGGCATCGACATCGCCCTGCTGCGCTCGTCGCTGCTGCTGGCCCTCGGGCTGATCGGCCTGGCGCTTTTCTTCCGCATCGATGCCCGCAGGCCGCGCTCGCGCCTGTTTCCGGCACCTTTGTTCTCATGGCGCTCGCCGCTTGGCTCAGGCATGACGATGGTTGCGGCCTTCTCGGTAGCGACCTGCACGTTCACCATTTACGGGCCGCTGCTGCTCACCACGCTGCACGGCATCCCAATCCTGACCACCGGCTATATCATCGCTGCCGAATCCATCGCCTGGTCGATCCTGTCGATCCTCATCGCCAATGCGCCGCTGGAGCGCGAAAGACTGATCATCGTCGTCGGCGCGCTGATGATCGCCTCCGGTCTTGCCGGTTTCGCCTATGCCATCCCCGCAGGTTCGATCCCGCTGATCCTGCTCTGCGCTCTGCTACAGGGTGGTGGCTTCGGCGTCTGCTGGCCGTTCCTGACGCGTGTCATCGTCGCTTCGGCCCGTGACGGCGAGCAGACGATCGCTTCCGCCGCCGTGCCGACCATGCAGCGGATCGGCTACGCGGTGGGCGCGGCCCTTGCCGGCATTGTGGCCAACGCCAGCGGCTTCTCGCAAGGCCTCAATCGTGACGCGGCTGCAGGCGTGGCCGGCTGGCTCTTCCTCGCCTTCGTGCCGCTTGGGATCCTTGGCTGCATCGCCGCGCTGCGGATCGCGCTGCCGCCAATGCGACCGCAGGCAGCGGCCAGCTAAACCACTGTCGTTTTCAGCCGCTCGGCAATCGATGCGGCGAGCCGTGTCGCCACCTCGTCCTTGCCCATCTCCGGCCACTCCTCGACGCCCGTGCGCGAGACGATGCGCACCTTGTTGCGATCGCCGCCCATAACGCCGGAAGGGCCGATGCCGCTGCCATGCGAGACGTCGTTCGCGACGATGAGATCGGCGCCCTTCTTCCTGAGCTTGGCCTCGGCGTTGCCGATGAGGTCCTGCGTCTCGGCGGCAAAGCCGACGACAAGACCGGGCCTCTGCGCATGATGGCCGACGCCCGCGAGGATGTCGGGATTCTCGACCATCTTGAGCGACGGCGGGCCCTTCCCCGCCACCTTCTTGATCTTTTCACCGGCGGCATTCGCGGTGCGCCAGTCGGCGACGGCCGCGACGAAAACAGCCGCGTCCGCCGGCAAAAGGCTCTCGACCGCTTCCTTCATCTCGGCCGCTGTTTCCACATGAGTGGTCTTCACCCCGGCCGGATCGGCGATGTTGACCGGACCGGACACGAGCCGGACATTGGCGCCGAGCTTCGCCAGTGCCGCCGCGATAGCATGGCCCTGCTTGCCGGACGAACGGTTGGCGATGTAGCGCACCGGATCGATCGGCTCATGCGTCGGCCCCGAGGTGACGATGATCTTGCGGCCCGCAAGCGGCTTCGGCCTCTCGCCGAGCATCGCCTCGATCGCGGCCACGATTTCCAGCGGCTCGGCCATGCGGCCTTCGCCCGCCTCGTTGCTTTCCGCCATCTCGCCCTTGGCCGGCCCGACAAAGGCGATGCCATCCTTCTGCAGGGTCGCCCGGTTGCGCCGCGTTGCCGGATGCGACCACATCTTCGGATTCATCGCCGGCGCCATCAGCACTTTCTTGTCGGTCGCAAGCAGCACCGTCGAGGCAAGATCATTGGCATGGCCGTTGGCGAGCTTCGCCATCAGGTCGGCGGTGGCCGGCGCCACGACCAGCAGATCTGCCTCGCGCGACAGCCTTATGTGGCCGACATCGTGCTCGTCATTGCGGTCGAAGAGTTCGGTGAAAACATGGTCGGCCGAAAGCGCGCCGACGGACAGCGTGGTGACGAATTCCTGCGCGGCTGATGTCATTACCACCCGGACAGAAGCGCCGCGCTCGCGCAGGCGCCGGATCAAATCGAGCGATTTATAGGCGGCGATGCCGCCGCCGATGACGAGAAGGACGCGTTTGCCGGAGAGCGTTCCGCGAACTGATGGCCTGCCGGGCATGTCGGCGATAGGCGGTGCTTGCTGGCCGGGGCCGGTCAGCGCACGCAGCGTCTTCTCGATCTGGTCGATGCGGTCGGCCTGTCCTGCCCGGCCCTCAACCGCCGCCCTGATCATCGCCCGGGCCTGCTCCTCCATCGAGCAGCCATTTTCGGCAGCCAATTGGCGCAGCAGGTCCTTAACTCCATCGTCAAGGTTGCGGATCGTGATGCTGGCCATCTGATTGCACCCGCTTCAAACTAGCGCCGGCAATGATAGCAATGAAATCAAACCGCAGCAAGGCGGCGGGCGGTCAGAAAATCCGCCACGCGATGTAAATCAGCGTCAGCGCAATGATCCACAGCGCCACGCGGCCGAAGCGGGTGTAGTGCGCCTCCGCCTTGCCGATCGCGCGCGCGGTCGCCTCGTCGAAGCGCAGGCCGTGCTCCGCCATCAGGTCGATCTCACGCGACAGCCGCTCGGTGCGAACCGCAATGTCCGGCGCCTGCCTCGCCAGCGAGATCAAGGCCTTGCCGGCGTCCCGCGCGTCCGAGAGCACGCCGCGCGGGCCGAGATTGCCCGCGATCCAGTCACTGACCACCGGCTCCGAAGTCTTCCACATGTTGAACGCCGGATCGAGCGTGCGGGCCACGCCTTCGACCACCACCATGGTCTTTTGCAAAAGCACCAGCTCGGTCCGCGTCGCCATGTCGAAGAGGTCGGTGACCTCGAACAGCAGCGTCAGAAGCTTGGCCATCGAGATCGTGTCGGCCGACTGGCCGTGGATCGGCTCGCCGATGGCGCGGATCGCCTGCGCGAAGGCCGAGACATTGTGCTGACGCGGCACATAGCCGGCCTCGAAATGCACCTCGGCGACGCGCCGGTAGTCGCGCACGATGAAGCCGTAGAGGATCTCGGCCAGAAAACGCCGCTCCTTCTTGCCGAGCCTGCCGGCGATGCCGAGATCGACGGCAACGATGGTGCCGTCCGGTTCGACGAACAGGTTGCCCGGATGCATGTCGGCATGGAAGAAGCCGTCGCGCAGCGTGTGCCTGAGGAAGGACTGGACGAGATTGGCTGCGATCGCCTTGAGGTCGTGACCGGCGGCAGCAAGGCCGGTCAGATCGTTCATCTTGACGCCGTCGATCCACTCCATGGTGATCACGTCGCGGCCGGTCCGCTCCCAATCGACCGCCGGCACGCGGAAGCCCGGATCATCCTTGGTGTTCTCAGCGAGCTCGGAAAACGCGGCCGCTTCGAGCCGCATGTCCATCTCGACCTTGGTGGTCTGCGCCAGCGTCTGGGTCACCTCGATCGGCCGCAGGCGGCGCGAGGAGGGGATGTACTTCTCCTGCAGGCGGGCGGCGAGGAAGTAGCTCTCGAGATCCTGGAAGAAGCGATGGCGCACGCCGGGGCGGATGACCTTCACCGCGACCCGTGAAGCCTTTCCGTCGCGAACGACTTCGGCGCCGTGCACCTGGGCGATCGATGCCGCCGCGACCGGCTCGCCGAAGGTTGCGTAGAGATCCTCGATCCTGCGCCCGAGCGAGGCTTCGATCGCCGCGACCGCTTCCGCCCTCGGAAAGGTGTGCATCTTGTCCTGCAGCAGCGCAAGGTCGACCGCCATGTCGTTGCCGACGACGTCGGGCCGCGTGGCGAGGAACTGGCCGAGCTTCACATAGGATGGCCCCAGCCGCACCACCGCCTGCGCCAGCCGGTCGCCGCGCAGATGGCTTCGGGCGCGGCGGCGGGTGAGCACGCGCGCCAGCCGCCAGCCGAGCTTCGGCATACCGGAAAGCTCTTCGCCGGGCAGCGCCGCGACGACGCCCTCGCGGACCAGCACCCAGCCGGCCCTGGCGAGCCGGAAGCCGGCGCCAACGCTGGTCATCGGACGCCCTGCCTCAAAGCTTCCAGCCCGAATGGAGCGCCGCGATGCCCCCCGAATAGTTGCGGAAAGTGACCCGATCGAAGCCGGCCCGACCAATCATCGCGGCGAAGTTCTGCTGGTTGGGGAACTTGCGGATCGATTCGACCAGATAGGAATAGGGCTCGTCGTCGCCGGTCACCGCCCTGCCGATTTTGGGGATGGCGTTGAACGACCAGGCCTCGTAGGCCTTGTCGAGCAGCGGCATGTCGACCTCGGAAAACTCCAGGCATAGGAAGCGCCCGCCGCGCTTCAGCACACGAAAAGCTTCGCTCAGTGCCACATCGATGCGCGGTACGTTGCGGATGCCGAACGCGATCGTATACGCATCGAACGTGCCGTCCTCGAACGGCAGCGCTTCGGCATTGGCCTCGACGAAATCGGTGTTTTCCGAGAGGCCTTTCTTTTCGGCCCTGTCGCGGCCGACGTCGAGCATTGAGCCGTTGATGTCGAGCACCGTGGCATGCGCATGGCGCTGGCTTGCCTCGATGATGCGAAAGGCGATGTCGCCGGTGCCGCCGGCGACGTCGAGCACCTTCCAGCCCGGCCGCTTCGGGGGGTTGAGCCACGCGACCATCGCGTCCTTCCACAGCCGGTGCAACCCACCCGACATCAGATCGTTCATCAGGTCGTATCGATTGGCCACCTTGTGAAAGACGTCATTGACGAGCGACTGCTTGTCGCCCTCGCCAACCTTCCTGAAACCATAGGAGGTTTCCATGCCGCCCGCGGCCGTGGTTCTCTCAACTGACATTATTTCGATCCGCCATAAAACCGGCGGGACCATAGCCGATCGATGGGGCGGGCGCTATTGTCCAAGGCGCGGTTTTCGGCCGCGCTTTCAGAACGGGTCGGGGAAGAGTTTGCCACGATTTTCTACCCGGAATCGGCGCCACGACAGAAGAATACCGCACGGGATGGCCGCATGATCTTGAAAGCCGAATTGCACTGCCACATCGAAGGGGCAGCGGCGCCCGACCTCGTCGTCAGCCAGGCCCGCAAATACGGCAAGGACCCTTCGCCCTACATCCAGAACGGCTCTTTCGTCTGGCACGATTTCACGTCTTTCCTCGCCGCCTATGATTTTGCTTCCGACCTGTTCCGCACCGAGGAGGATTACGCCCGTCTAACCGATCATTATCTCACCAGCCTCGCCCGCGACGGCGCCATCTATTCCGAGGTCTTCACCTCGCCGGATCACGCGAAAAGGGCCGGGCTTTCGCCCAAGGCCTATACGGACGCGCTGGGCGAAGGCATGGCCCGCGCCAAGGCGAGGACCGGCATCGAGGGGCGCATGATCGTCACCGGCGTACGCCACGTCGGCGTCGAGGCGATCGAGCAGGCGGCGCGCTTTGCGGCGCGCTGCGGCCATCCGCTGGTCACCGGCTTCGGCGTCGCCGGCGACGAGCGCATCGGCGATTTCGAGGACTATGTGCGGGCTTTCGAGATCGCGCGCGAGGCCGGCCTCGGCATCACCATCCACGCCGGAGAATTGATGGGCTGGGAAAGCGTGGCGGCAGCGCTCGACCATATCCGCCCATCGCGGATCGGCCATGGCGTGCGCGCCATCGAGAACCCGGACCTTGTTCGCCGCATCGCCGCCGAGGGCGTGGTGCTGGAATGCTGCCCCGGCTCCAACATCGCGCTCAAGGTGTTCGATAGTTTCGCCACGCATCCTTTTCCGGCGTTGCGCGCGGCCGGCTGCAAGGTGACGCTCAATTCCGACGACCCGCCCTATTTCTGGACCTCGCTGAAGCGCGAATACGACATCGCCGCCGAGCATTTCGCGATGGACGACAAGGCGCTTACCGCCGTCACCAGGACGGCCATCGAGGCGGCCTTCGTCGACCGGAAGACCAAGGCGATGCTGATGAGCCGGCTCGACCCCAAAGGCCGGTGAATGGTTCGCGGGCCCTTCGGCCTGTCAACCGCAATCATCGGCCCATCAGGACTCGCAAACCGGCTCACTATTCACTATTCACTACTCACCATTCACTGGAGAAGACCATGCAGGGCGTCACCGTCGTCGACCACCCCCTTGTCCAGCACAAGTTGACCATCATGCGCAAGAAGGAGACCTCGACGGCAGGCTTCAGGCGGCTGCTGCGCGAGATCTCCCTGCTTCTCGGCTACGAGGTGACCCGCAACCTCGAACTGACGACCACCACGATAGAGACCCCGATCGAGGAGATGGAAGCGCCGACGCTGGAGGGCAAGAAGCTGGTTTTCGCCTCCGTGCTGCGGGCCGGCAATGGCCTGCTCGAAGGCCTGCTCGATCTGGTGCCGGCGGCGCGCGTTGCCCATATCGGCCTTTACCGCGACCATGAGACGCTCGAGGCGATCGAATATTTCTTCAAGGCGCCGAGCGACCTTGCCGACCGTCTGGTGATCGTGGTCGATCCGATGCTTGCGACCGCCAATTCCGCGATCGCGGCGATCGACAAGCTAAAGGGGCGCGGCGCCACCAACATCCGCTTCCTTTGCCTGCTGGCGGCACCCGAAGGCATCGAGCGCTTCACCAAAGCGCATCCGGATGTCCCGATCTTCACCGCTTCGATCGACCGCCAGTTGAACGACAAGGGTTACATCATGCCTGGCCTCGGCGACGCCGGCGACCGCATGTACGGAACCAAGTGAGATCTTTTCTTAACCGCTCGTTTACGAAACGCCGTGGTTCCGGCGCGCGTTAAAGCCGAAAACACCATGTCGGCTTAAGGATCGACCCTTCACGAAGGTCGATCCATGCTGCGCAAGCTTCTTCTCCTTGGCGTCTTTGTCGGAAGCTCGGCATCGATTCCGATCGTCTATCAGTCGAACCCGCAGATGGTGGAAACCCTGCTGAGATCGGCGTTTGCTTCGAAGCCGGCGCCGCCTGAGGCTCAGCCGGACGTCAATCTCGCTTCGGTTCCAGCCAGGCCGGCGACGCCGATGCCGCTCGGCCGCCAGGTGCTGGTCAATGCCGACCAGCGCGGCCATTTCACTTCCGCCTTCAAGTTCAACGGCCGTCAGATAGACGGCATGATCGACACCGGCGCGACGCTAGTCGCGATCAACATATCGACGGCGCGCCGGATCGGCATCTCGCTCAACCAGTCGGATTTCACTCAACAGGTGAACACGGCGAACGGCGCCATCAAGGCCGCCGTGGTCACCGTCGACCGGCTGCAGATCGGCAAGATTTCCCTCGACAACGTCCAGGCGGTGGTGCTCGACGATCGAGCGCTGCAAACCAACCTGATCGGCATGAGCTTCCTGCAGCGGCTGCAGAAATACGAAGTGCAGGACGGCGCGCTGTTGCTCGTTCAATAGGCGCGATTTTACAGAGGCAGTATCCGCCTGAGCACCGTCTTTTCTGCGGTCGGCTTCGAGTGACCGACCGTATAGGCGGCGCGCACCGCGACGGCGGCAGCCTCGGCGTCGGCCTCGGTCCGCGCATGGACCAGCGCCAGCGCCTCGCCCGCATGCACCTCCGCGCCCACAGGCAGCAGCCGGGTGAGGCCGACGGAATGATCGATCTTGTCATCCGGACGGACGCGCCCGCCGCCCAGCGCAACGACGGCGAGCCCGATTTCGCGCGTCGCGATCCCGGTGACGAAGCCGTCCTCGGCCGCTTTGACCGCCGATTCCACTGCCGCCTTCGGCAGATATTTCTCCGGATTCTCGACGAAGTCGGCGGGGCCGCCGAGCGCCGTCACCATGCGTGCGAACACCGCCGCCGCGCGGCCGCCGGCAAGCGTCTCGGCCGCGCGCCTGATCCCGTCCTGGTTGGACGAGACAATTCCCGCCGATTGCAGCATCTCGGCGGCAAGCGCCAGCGTGACGTCCTCCAGCCGGCGGTCGCGGAAGCGGCCGGTGAGAAAGTCTACCGCGTTCTTCACCTCGACCGCATTGCCCGCTGCCGAGGCCAGCGGCTCGTTCATGCCGGTCACCAGTGCCGAAGCCTTCAGACCGGCGCCATTGGCGACCTCGACCAGACTGTTCGCAAGTGCGACCGCATCGCGCGACTTCTCCATGAAGGCGCCGTTGCCGACCTTGACGTCGAGCACAAGCGAGCCGAGCCCGGCGGCAAGCTTCTTCGACAGGATCGAAGCCGTTATCAGCGGCACCGATTCCACTGTGCCCGTCACGTCGCGGATGGCGTAGAGCCGGCGATCGGCCGGCGCCAGGTCGGCGGTCTGGCCGATGATGGCGCAGCCCGTCTCGAGCACCGTCCTGCGGAACCGCGCCAAATCCGGCCGGCTGACGTAACCGGGAATGGCATCCATCTTGTCCAGCGTGCCGCCGGTATGGCCAAGCCCGCGGCCGGAGATCATCGGCACATAAGCGCCGCAGGCCGCGACGATCGGCGCCAGCATCAGCGAGACATTGTCGCCGACGCCGCCCGTCGAATGCTTGTCAGTGACCGGTCCCGGCAAATCGGACCAGTCGAGCACGTCACCGGAATCGCGCATCGCGAGCGTCAGCGCCACTGCTTCCTCGCGACTCATGCCTTTGAGGAACACCGCCATGGCAAAGGCGCCGATCTGGCCCTCCGAGAGCGTGCCGGCCGTGATCCCCTCGATGAAGGTCGCAATCTCGGGCATCGAGAGCTTGTGGCCGTCACGCTTGCGCCGAATGATTTCCTGCGGGAGCATCAGCTTTCCGGCAAACCTTCCTCGAAGACGCGCCGCAGGATCGTCGCCAGCCGCGCGCCGCCGACCGGCGCCATGTCCTTGGTTTCCTGGTGCGAGAGTTCCGCCCCGGTCATGCCTGCCGCAAGGTTGGTGATCACCGAGCAGGCAGCGACCTTGAGGCCGAGGAAGCGGGCCAGGATCACTTCGGGCACGGTCGACATGCCGACCGCGTTGGCGCCCATGACGCGCGCCATGCGGATTTCGGCCGGCGTCTCGAAACATGGTCCGGAAAACCACATGTAGACGCCCTGGTGGAGCGCGGTGCCGGTCTCCTTCGCCGCCGTCTCGATCGCCTTGCGCAAGCCGGCATCATAGGCCTCGGTGAGGCCAACGAAGCGGCGGTCGCTCGGCTCGCCGATCAGCGGATTGGAGCCGGAGAAGTTGATGTGATCGGTGATCATCATCACCGAGCCCGGTCCCATCTCGGAATCGACCGAGCCGGCGGCGTTGGTGAGGATGAGATGCGAGATGCCGATGCCGGCAAGCACCTCGAGCGCCGGGCGCATCGCGGCGGCATTGCCGTGCTCGTAATAGTGCGCGCGCCCGGAAAGCATCAGCACCGGCGTGCCGGCGAAACGCCCTGCCACCACCTCGCCGGCGTGGCCGGAGACGCCACTGCGCGGGAAGCCCGGCAGTTCGGCATAGGGGATGCGCCTTGCGTCCTCCACCTGGTCGACCAGCCCACCAAGGCCGGAGCCCAGCACAAGCGCCGCGGTCGGGGCCAGCCCGTCCAGTTTCTCGACCAGATGATCCAGCGCCTCCTTCATTTCAGGATATCGCCCCTGAAGCCGTAAGGCAGCATGTCGCCCATGGTGACCGTCTCGACCACGCCGGTGTTGTCGCAGAGATAGAGTTTCGTCTCCGGCCGGCAGAATTCCGCCAGCCGCTGCCGGCAGCCGCCGCAGGGCGAGCATTTGGCCATGCGCTCGGCGATCACCGCGATCTCGGTGATCTTGCCGCCGCCGCCCATGATGTAGTGGCCGAGCGCGGTGGTCTCGGCACACCAGCCTTCCGGATAGGACGCCACCTCGATGTTGGCGCCGGTGAAGACGCGACCGTCCTCGGTGCGCAGCGCGGCGCCTACGGGAAACTTGGAATAGGGCGCATAGGCCTTGGCCATCGCCGTCCTGGCCGCTTCGAACAGATCATGCGACATTTCCTTTTTCTCTCCCACGATCTTGTTCAAATTGCCGGTTGCCGAGACTGCCCGAGCCTCAGCGTTCCTTGACATAGGGCACGCCGCCGGCGCGCGGCGGTATCGCCTTGCCGATGAAGCCGGCGAGCAGGATGACGGTGAGTACATAGGGCAGCGCCTGCATGAACTGCACCGGCACTTTGCCCAGGATCGGCAGCGGCGAGCCCTGCAAGCGGATCGATGCCGCGTCGAGGAAGCCGAACAGCAGGCAGGCGAACATCGCGTTGACCGGCTTCCATTTGGCGAAGATCAGCGCGGCAAGCGCGATATAGCCCTTGCCCGCGGTCATGTCCTTCACGAAGCCGCCATTCTGGACCATGGAGAGATATGCGCCGGCGACGCCGGTAAGGATACCGGTGCAGATCAGCGCCCGGTAGCGCAGCCAGGCGACCGAAATGCCGGCGGTGTCGACGGCGGCCGGGTTTTCGCCCACGGCGCGCATCCGGAGACCGAAGCGGGTGCGGAACAGCACCCACCAGGTGAACGGCACCATCGCGAAGGCGAAGTAGACCAGGATCGAATGCCCGGAGATCAGCTCGGCATAAACGGGCCCGAGGATCGGCACGTCGCGAACGGCTTCGGCGCCGGGCCACACGATCGCCTCGAAGCGCTCGCCCGGCTGCAGCGCCGGCGTGCGGCCGCCCTGCTCGAACCAGGCCTGGCCGAGGATGATGGTCGAGCCGGCGGCGACGAAGTTGATGGCGACTCCGGAGACGATCTGGTTGCCGCGATGCGTGATCGAGGCGAAACCGTGCACCATGGCGAAGGCGACCGAGATCAGGACGGCGGTGCCGAGACCGATAAAGGCCGAATGGAAGACCGATGCCGCTGCAGCGCCGGCGAAGGCGCCGACCAGCATCTTGCCTTCGAGACCGATATCGAAGATGCCGGCCCGCTCTGAATAGAGGCCGGCAAGACAGGCAAGCAGCAGCGGCACCGACAGGCGGATGGTGGAATCCAGGACCTGGACGATCGCGTTGAAACTGTCCATCTCAGGCCCCCTTCCCCTTGACCGCCTGCATGCCGACCGATTTGGGGCTGACCGATGCGAACAGCGCCTGGATATAGGGCCTGAACATATGCTCCAGCGCGCCGGCGAAGAGGATGACCAACCCTTGAATGATGACGATCATGTCGCGGCTGATCGCCGGCATCTCGAAGGCAAGCTCGGCCCCGCCCTGGTAGAGCATGCCGAACAGGATCGCCGCCAGCACGATGCCGACCGGATGCAGCCTGCCCATCAGCGCGACCGCGATGCCGACATAGCCGGCGCCCGAGACGAAATCGATCGCCACATTGTGCTGGTCGCCCATCACGGGGTTGAGCGCCATCATGCCGGCCAACGCACCCGAGATCATCATCGCGGTGAGGATGATGCGGGTTTCCGAAATGCCGGCATAGCGCGCCGCTTTCGGACTATGGCCGTAGGTGCGCATCTCGTAGCCGAGCTTGGTGCGCCAGATCAGCAGCCAGACCAGGAACGCCATCGCCAGCGCCAGCAGGAAGCAGATGTTGAGCGGCGCCGAGCGGATCTTGGCGCCGAACAATTCGATCATCCAGTTGAGCTTCGGCAATTCCGCGCCGGCCAGGAAATTGCGTGTCTGCGGGGCCTGCGATCCGACCGGCTTCAGCGGACCGACCAGTAGATACACCATCACCGAGGCGGCAATGAAGTTGAACATGATAGTGGTGATGACGATGTGCGAGCCACGCTTGGCCTGCAGGTAGGCCGGGATGAAACCCCAGAGCGCGCCGAACGCCGCCGCGGCGACGATCGCCATCGGAAATATCAGCCACCAGGGCAGGACGCTGTCGAAGCTCAGGCAGACGAGCGCGATGCCGAGGCCGCCGATATAGGCCTGGCCTTCGGTGCCGATGTTGAACAGGCTGCAATGCGCCGCCACCGCCACCGACAGCCCGGTGAAGATGAAGGTCGTGGCATAGAACAAGGTGAAGGCGATGCCTGTGCCCTTGCCGAAAGCGCCTTCGACCAGGATGACGGCGGCGCGGAACGGATTTTCGCCGACCAGCATGACGACGAAGCCCGCGACGATGAAAGCAACCGACAGGTTGATCAAAGGGATCAACCCATAATCGGCCCAGGCCGGGAGCTTGGCGTAAGGCGTGCTCATTCGGCGGCCTCCTGGTGCTCGACACCGGCCATCAAGAGGCCAAGCTCGCCTTCCGTCGCTTCCGGTCCGCGTTCGCCGACGATGCGGCCGGCGAACATCACCAGGATGCGGTCGGACAGCGAGCGGATCTCGTCGAGCTCGACCGACACGACCAGCACCGCCTTGCCCTGATCGCGCATGGCGATCAGCCGCTTGTGGATGAATTCGATGGCGCCGACGTCGACGCCGCGCGTCGGCTGGCCGACGATCAGCACGCCGGGATCCTGCTCCATCTCCCTGGCCAGCACGATCTTCTGCTGGTTGCCGCCGGAGAAATTTGCGGTCTTCAGCCGCGGATTGCCGGGACGGATGTCGTATTTCTCGATCTTGTCCTTCGCGTCGGCCATGATGGCATCGACGTTGAGGAACGGTCCCTTGAGATAGCGCTCGTCGTCGTGATAGCCGAGGATCGAGTTCTCGTTCTCCTCAAAGGCGAGCACCAGCCCGACATGGTGGCGGTCTTCCGGCACATGGGCGAGACCGCGGTCGCGCAATTCGCCGGGATCGGCCTTGCCGGTCAGGTCGATTGGCTTGCCTTCGAGCATGACCTCGCCCGAGACGGCGTGCCGGATGCCGGAGATCGCCTCGAGCAGCTCCGACTGGCCGTTGCCGGCCACGCCGGCGATGCCGACGATCTCGCCGCCGCGGACGTCGAAGGAGACGTCGTCGACCATGGTGACGCCGCGTGAATCCTTGACCGTCAGGTTCTTGACCGAGAGTTTTATCGCACCGGTCTCCGACTGGCCCTTCTCCACCCGCAAGAGCACGCGCCGGCCGACCATCAGTTCGGCCAATTCGCCGACCGTCGTTTCCCTGGTCACCCTGGTCGCCACCATGGTCCCCTGGCGCATGACCGAGACCGTGTCGGTAACGGCCATGATCTCGCGCAGCTTGTGGGTGATCAGCACCACCGTTTTTCCCTGTTCCTTCAGCTGCTTGAGGATGCGGAACAGATGGTCGGCCTCGGCTGGCGTCAGAACCCCTGTCGGCTCGTCGAGGATCAGGATCTCGGCGCCGCGATAGAGGGCCTTGAGGATCTCGACGCGCTGCTGCAGGCCGACCGGCAATTCCTCGATGATGGCGTCGGGATCGACCTCGAGGCCGTATTCGCGCTCCAGCCGTTCGAGCTCGGAGCGCGCCTTGGCGATGCTGCTCTTCAACAGCGCGTCGGTCTCGGCGCCGAGGATGACGTTCTCCAGCACCGTGAAATTGTCGACCAGCATGAAATGTTGGTGCACCATGCCGATGCCGAGCGCTATCGCGTCGTTTGGGGTGTTGATCGACACCGGCTTGCCCGCCACGCGGATTTCGCCGCTGTCGGCCTGGTAGAAGCCATAGAGGATCGACATCAGCGTCGATTTGCCTGCGCCGTTCTCCCCGACAATGCCATGGATGGTGCCGCGCGTGACTTCCAGGTTGATGTCGCGGTTGGCGCGCACGGCGCCAAAACTCTTGTTGATGCCTATGAGCTCGATTGCGGCTTGCGCCATGCAGCCTGTCCCACTCGTTATTTTTTTATCGCTTGGTCAAAATGCCTAGCATGATGCCCCGCCCGTGCCAATTGGCCGGAACGCCATTCACTCTCGACAAATCCCCCCGCGCTTGTCAATTTCGAAGGTGGCCGGGAGCTTCACATTCACAGAGACCGGGATGATGACGATGCCTGACGATCGGCTGACGACGCTGGAAATCCGCGCCGCCGAGCAGGAAAAGACGATCGAGGAACTGTCCGGCCAGATCGCCGAGCAGTGGACGGTGATCGAGCGCATGGAACGCAAGCTCGCCGCCCTTACCGATCGGTTCCTGGCCCTGGAGGAGCAGGCCGCTCCCGACGTGCCGGTGACCAAGCCGCCGCACTACTGAGCCTGCGGGGTCAGCGAGCGAGTTCGAGGAGAACGGTCATGGCCGGTGAAGGAGACCGCATCGCAAGGGCCGGCGACTATGTCTTCGGCCTGATGGACGAACGGGAGCGTGCTCGCGCCGAGCGCGACCTAGAGATCGATCCCGCCTTTCGCGACGCGGTGCTGCGGCTTGCCGAGCGCATGCGTGCTTTGGAGCCGCAGGGAGCGTCGGCCACGGCTTCGGATGAGCGCTGGCAGCTTGTGCAGCGCCGGCTTGGCGAATTGCCGCAAATGCGGTTTGCCGGGCTGGACAAGGGCGATGCGAAGCCGCAGCCGATCGTGATCAACAAGATCGAGCGCAAGCCTTATGGCGTCGGCCTGCATTCCCTTGGCGGCCGGCTCGGCCTAGCTATCGCGCTCGCCCTGGCGGCCGCCTTCGCGCTGGGCTATCTCGCCGGCACGCTATAGGGCGCACGACATCAAAAGCATCGGCTCGCCCTCCTGCTCGAAAGCTTCCGTGGCAGTCCAGCCAAGCGCTTCGTAGAAAGATCGTGCCTGCCAGGTGTAGAGATAGAGCCGGTTAACGCCGGCCGACGCGGCGTGGCCTTCTATGGCCCTGACCAGCGCCGTGCCAACGCCCTGCCCTCGATACGCCTCGTCAACAACAAGCCCGGCGAGCCACGGCGTCAGATCATGCGCCGGGTCGATCTCGTTGCGGACGAAGAGGCAACTTCCGATCGGCGAGCCGCCGAGGCGGGCGACGACAGCCGCCTCGAACCCGTCGCCTGCGATCAGCCCGCGAAGTCCCGCCATATCCTCTGCGAGCGTCCGCCCGGTGCCTTCAAAGAAGGCGGCCAGGCGCAGCTTGGCGATCGTCTCGACATCGCGCTCCCTCATGGCTTCGATAATCGGTTGCATGATGCTGGTCCCAAAAACAAACCGCCGGGCAAAAAGCCCGGCGGTCTAAGAAGCCTCGTTCAGTTGCCGATCAATATGGGCAGTTGTTGTCGGTGGTGTAATCGTGCACCTGGACCTTGCCGGCGATAATGTCGGCCTTGGCCTTTTCGACCGCCGCCTTCATCTCCTCCGTCACCAGCGCCTTGTTGTTGTCGTCCATGGCGTAGTCGACACCGCCTTCCTTCAGGCCGAGATTTTCGACGCCGCCCTTGAAGGTCCCGTTCTTGCCGTCCATGAAAGCCGTGTAGACGGCAACGTCCACGCGCTTCAGCATCGAGGTCAGCACCTTGCCGGGCTGCAGGCCGTTCTGGTTGGAGTCGACGCCGATGCCGAGCTTGCCGGCATCCGCGGCCGCCTGCAGCACGCCGACGCCGGTGCCGCCGGCCGCGGCATAGACGACGTCCGCGCCCTGATCGATCTGGGTCTTGGCGATCTCGCCGCCCTTGGCGGGGTCGTTCCAGGCGGCCGGGGTATCGCCGGTCATGTTCTGGATGACCTCGGTGGCCCCGGCAGACTTGGCGCCGCCGACATAACCACATTCGAACTTGCGGATCAGCGGGATGTCCATGCCGCCGACGAAGCCGACCTTCTTCGACTTTGACGCCATCGCAGCCAGAATGCCGACGAGGTAGGAGCCTTCGTTCTCCTTGAACACCAGCGAGCGGACATTGGGCAGGTCGACGGCATCGTCGATGATGGCGAAGTTGAGGTCGGTATATTCGGCCGCGACCTTCTTCAGCGCATCTTCCCAGGCAAAGCCGGCCATCACGATCGGGTTGCGGCCGTCCTCGGCGAAGCGGCGCAGCGCCTGCTCGCGCTGCGAAGCGTTGGAGACTTCGAATTCGACATAAGCGACGCCGGTTTCCTTCTTGAATTTCTCGGCGCCGTTATAGGCAGCCTCGTTGAAGGATTTGTCGAACTTGCCGCCGAGATCGTAGAGGATGGCCGGCTGGACATCCGCGGCGAAGGCCGGGAGAACCATTGCGGTTGCGGCCAGGAGGCCGAGAACGATACGTTTCATGTGATCCACACCCTGTCGGTTATTTTCCGTTGCACCGCACACCCTGCCCGTTTCTCCGGCAGGCATGCGACGTCAGGCAGGAAGTGTATGCCCCTCCCGCTCGCGGCCAATCTGGCACGGCCCGAAACAAAATTCACGTGGAATTTTGACCTGTTGGAAAAAGCGTGAAGGCCGACCGTTTCGGGCGGAGTCAGCGTCAGTTGGTCGGGGCGAATTCGTGGCGCCGCCGGCGGTAGCCGAGGGCGTAGAGCAGGAACGCCAATACCGCGAACACGGCGAATCCCGGCTGGCCGAGCACCCAGGCGATGATCCCGTCCCAGACCAGCGGACTGGCCTTGGCGCGCACATAGGTCTCGAACGCGGCGCGCGTGTCGGGCGATACCGCCAGCCAGCTTGCGTTGAGCGGCGTCATGACCAGCGCCGACGCCGCGACAGAGCGCGTGGTGTCGATCACCGCCATGATGACAGAAATCGACAACGCAACCATGGCCGCCAGCCGAAAGATGAAACGCAGCATCCAACGCACTCCCCGGGAACACTCCCGTCTGCCCCGCCAAACGACATAGAGCGTGCACAACCGCCACGCAATCGCGACACGTGATTTTGAGTTAGGCCCTCCGCGCCGCTTTGCGCCGGTTGACGCGCCAGATGGCGAAAATCCCGCCGCCGACGGCTCCGATGATCAGTCCGCCCAAGCCGATGAAGACAGCAAAAAACCCGCAGGCGCCCTCGAAGCAGCTCATATGGGTGGCGTCGGCGATCAGCGACCCCGCGAAAAATCCGATGCAGGCGCCGATGGCGCCACCAAGAATGATGCCGAGCAACGCGGCGACGAGCGAGACCAGGAGCGGCGGGCGTACGGCCTCGGGATTGGCATACACCGTGTCGGCGCCGGCGCCGCGCCGCAGGAGGTAGATGCAGAGCAGGCCGATGGCGATCTCGGCCACCGTGAAGCCCAGCCCTTCGGCCGAGAAGACGAAATCGGGGACAAGAAGCGTGTAGGCCTGACGCACGACGAGCCAAAGGATGATGGCGACCTGCCCGATCGTATAGTGACGCGGGAAACGCGCCGACCGGTTGAAGGCGAGGCCGAGCAGGTAAAGCCCCCACAGAATGGTCACGACGCCGCCGGTCAGCCCGCCGTAGATCAGGAAGAGCACGCTTTCCGGCAGATTGAAGTCGCCGATCAGCCGCCAGCTCGAGATCAGGCCATAGGCCGAAAGCGCCATCACGATGATCAGCCACGCCACCGGGATGAAGGAGAGCCCGCTGTCGGGCCGGCCCGCGGGCTGCTGGTTGATCGATGCCATGTCAGGACGATGCCCCTCGCAAAGCCCAAGCAGTTCCGGGAACTGCGTCGTGGTTTTCCGTCCGGAAGTGCACAAAACAAACGCCTCAGGCAGTCGACAGGCGGCCAGAGCCGAAGTCAAGCGCGGGAAACTCCGCCGGCCGGCCTGTGCACAGCATTCGGCTGCATGGCAGGCCACCGAGGCAGCTTCCGTGTCATCCACGGCAAAAGCCACGGAATGACTTGGCATTCGCTTTCGGATCGACTAGATGAGCCCCGCGCCTGTTTTGCCTAGACGGCTAGAGGTGCCGGGAAAGGGTTGCCTGCCGGTTGAAGGCACCCCAAATTTAGGCCGAGAGGCCTTCCCGAGGGAGATGCATCTCCCCAACCCGTGCGGCGAAACCGGCCGACGCGACATGCAAGACGGAGAGGTGGCCGAGTGGTTGAAGGCGCACGCCTGGAAAGTGTGTTTACGGGAAACCGTAACGCGGGTTCGAATCCCGCTCTCTCCGCCATCAAATTTTCCTAATACTATGATATTTTCAAGCTGTTAGCGAAGAGGGAAGACACCTCAAAGCCATCCGCAATTGGCTGTTAGGCAGGTGGCCGGAAAGACGTTTCGTGCGGCCCGCCCACAAGCCCTCATGCTATCGCCGATCGTTATCGCCCTGGCAGCTGACCGATCAGGTTGCAATCGGTCGTGCTGTCTGAACGCGCCGTATAGGTGGCGTAGATCACCAGATCCGTGTTCATGGCGATTTCACGCACCAGCTTTCGACGGACTGCGGTGGCGAACATGGCGGGCTCTGTGACACCGATCGCAAACGCGTCTGGTCCGCCAATGACGCAGCGCTCGAAATAGGACTGCAGGTTGGAACGGCCATACCTCGCGAACCCGTCGGCCCCGCCAATCCGGGGCAGTGCGATAGGCAGCCCGTTGATCGTCACGCCTTCCGCGAGAAGAACCTGCCGGATGGGGTCAAGGAGTGCTCCCGCATTATTGGGTCCGTCGCCGGATATATCAACAACCCTGCGCGGGCTGCGCAAGCCACTATTCGCGAACAGATCATTCGCGGCAGACAATGCGCCGGAAATCGACGTTCCGCGGCCTTCAGTCAACGACAAAGCCGCGAGCCTGTCTGCCAAAGTGAGAGCGTCCTCGCGACTTTGGACGATTGTCCACGGCACGATGACGGTTTGCTGATTTGGCCCTGCCCACTCCAGATAGAGCACTGCAATTCTTCCACGCTCTCCCGACTTGACTGCCCCCGCAATGTCCGCGTGGCGGAAAGCATCGACGTAGCCGTCGCGCTGCACTCTTTGCTCAACTTTGCTCATCGACGGCGAAACGTCCACTGCAAGGATCAATTGCAGATCGACGTCGACCAGGCCGTCCTGGGAACGGTCGGTTGAGTGAGCCTGGGGCGCCATTGCCAAGAACAGGCTCATCAGGCACACGCCTGTGAGCCGGAGCACCGGCCTTGCGCCCACACTTCGAGCAATCTGCACTTCGTCGTCCATGGTGAGCCTCTCGCTGACGCTGCGATAGTCGGTCCGAGGCGTCTCGGGGTCACGAACGGCTTCCGATCATTTGCCGAAATCGGCGCTCCCCGCCCGATGTGAATGATGATGGCAAGCGCGAAACCGTGCTAGGATCGAAACATTGGACTGCGGCTTCGTGCTTGAGGGAAACGGCTTGAGTAGCTCGCCGCCCACGATGTTCGTGCTCAACGGCGTTACCGTCGACGTGAGCAGCGAGACCTTGCGCGACAAATCCAACAGCACAATCGCACTTCGTCACCAAACCTTCGCGGTGCTTCGTCACCTTCTGGAGAACGCTGATCGCGTCGTCACCAAGGACGAGCTGATGAGGGCGGTCTGGAACGGGATCGCGGTCACCGACGACAGCCTTGTGCAATGCATTCACGAGATCCGTGCGGCGCTCAATGACGGTCGGCAGGCTGTTGTGGAGACGGTGCCTCGGCGCGGTTACAGGCTGGTCCGTCCTTCAAGCGCCGGCCCAAGAATGGCCACTATCCTGGCAGCCGAACTGGCTGCTGACGGTCGGCCGCCAGGTGAGGCTGAGCGGGGCGCTGCTGTACCAATCGGGCCGTACAGGCAGATCGTCGATCGGCTGCTGGTGCAACATGCCGGTCGCGTGTTCTCGAGCGCCGAAGAGAGCGTGGTCGCCGAATTCGCAGGCCCTGTCGAGGCCTTGCGGTGTGCGAGCGACATCCAGCATGAGGTCGACAGACGGAATTGCCAAGTTCCCAAGACAAAGCGCCTGCGCTTCCGCATCGGGCTTCACCTCGGTTATGTCGTCGACGAGGGCGACCACCTCGGGGGCGAGGCGGTCGAGGTCGCAGCCCATGTTCAATCATTGTCACGACCGGGCGGGATTTGCATCACGGAAGCGGTTCATGCCCAGGCTCGAGACCGGCTCCCGCTGGAATTCATCGAGCTTGGCGAGCAGAAGCTGAAGGACGTCGCACGTGCCCTGCGCATCTACCGCGTACCTCTTGCTTCAGAGGAACCGGTCAGGTCGCCATTTCGCGGTCTCGATGCCTTCGAATTCGAAGATGCCGATCTCTTCTTCGGCAGAGCGCGGGCGATTGCTGCCTGCACTTCAAGACTGGAGCAGCAGGCAGCAAGCGGCACCGCATTCCTGCTAATCTACGGCATGAGCGGTTGCGGCAAGTCTTCCCTCCTGCGCGCTGGCCTGCTGCCGTCATTGATCCGGCCCGGAACCGTGGCGGGCATATCGTTGTGGCGCCGCTGCCTGATCCGCCTCTCCGAAGGACCGGATTCATTCGCTGTGCTGGCTGCGGCGCTGCTTAGCGAAGCTGCTGTGCCGGAACTGGCCTGCGAAGTAACAGCCGCGGAGCTCGCTCGGCTTTGCAGAAGCGCGCCGGATCGGGCGCTGGCGATGGTTCGCCAGGCACTTGGCAAAGCCGCTGGGTCGGCCCGCTCGCAGATCAGATTGGTTGTCGCCATCGATCAGCTGGAGGAGCTGTTCACGACGGAGAAGCAGCCGGCGACGCGCGAGGCTCTCGTGCGGCTCATGACGCTGCTCGCCGCGAGCGGACTGGCCTGGGTGATCGCGGCGATCCGTTCAGATTTTTTTCACCGTTGCGGCGAGGTCCCGGGGTTCTCGGCGCTCAAGGATGGCCTCTCCAGCTACGAACTCCTGCCGCCGACTGGCCCGGAGATCGGTCAGATCATCCGTGAGCCGGCGGGCGTTGCCGGACTCCGCTTTGAGGAGAATGCCGAGTTGGGGCGACTCGATGACGTGCTGCAGGAGGCAGCAGCTGCCGATCCCGGATCATTGCCGCTTCTGGAGTTTGTGCTCGACGCGTTGTACCAGGCCGGCCGCCAGCGCCGCGTTCTCACCTTTGCGGATTATCGCGCGCTCGGCGGGCTCGAAGGCGCAATCGCGCGCCGCGCCGATGAAGTCGTGGATTTACTGGCGCCCGAGATCCAGGAGGCCTTACCGACGGTACTGGGCGCCCTCACAACTGCAAGTCTGAGCGATGACACCGTGACGGCACGTCCAGCCCTGCTCACCGAAGTCGCAGGTACTCCCGCGCGATCGGCGCTGGTCAGAGCCCTGATCGACGCGCGGCTCCTCGTCAGCGACGAGGACGCCGCAGGGCGTGTCTTCGTGCGCGTTGCACATGAAGCACTGTTGAGGCGCTGGCCGCGCGCAAGTGACATTGTGAATGCAAACCGGAATTTTCTCGAGACGCGCGAACGCCTCAGGGCTGATGCCCACCGATGGCACCTGGAAAGCAGGAATCGAGAGCTTCTCCTTCCGTCCGGCAAACGTCTGGCGGAGGGCGAAGAACTAATGTTGTCGAGACGGGAGGAGATCGACGATTATGTCCTTGAGTACATCGAGGAGTCTTTGCGTGCCCATCGGCAGAAAGAGGAGAAGGACCGGCACGCAGCGCTAGCGCTGATCGAGGCCGCCGAAGAGGCAAAACACGAGCGCCTGGAGCGCGAAGCCGAGCGCCGGAGCCTGGCGGCGGCCGCAGCAAACCGGCTTTCCCGACGTACCCGCAACGCAGCGATTGTGGCGATAATGCTCGCTCTCATCGCGGGCGCAGGCGCGCTGGTCGCCTTCAGGGCGCAGGAGGAAGCGAGGTCGCAACGCGACCAGGCGATGCGCAATCAGTTCCTTTCGCTCTCGTTCCTTTCGGAGCAGTCCACCGCGGCAGGCAGCACCGAGGCTGCGATCCTCTTGGCGCTTGAAGCACTGCCCTCAAAAGACCAATCCGAGCGGCAATATCTGTTCGAGGCGGAGGCAGCCCTCTACAAGGCTCTGCTGGCGCACCACCAGATCAAAATCTTCCGGCATGGCGCCGGCGTGACGGATACGGCATTCAATCCGAGCGGCGATCGCATCGTCACCGCATCCTACGACAAGACTGCAGCCGTCTGGGACATCTCCAGCGGTGCCGAAACTGCAGTTCTAATGGGTCATGAAGCGGCCTTGGAGAGGGCTGAATTCAGCCCGGACGGGAGCCGTATCCTGACGGCGGCGAGGGATGGCACTGCACGTCTCTGGGACGCTGTCTCGGGAGAGCAGCTCTTTATCATGCGCCCGGTAGGCAATTATCCGACGGCAATCTTCAGCCCGGATGGCACCCGGGTGCTGACGGCGGGGGAGAACAGCGATGCAACGCTCTGGGATGCTCGGACCGGAAAGAAAGTTCTAGGTGTAAAAAGCGACGCATATACGCGTGCTGTTTTCAGTTCAGACGGCCGCAGCTTCGCGACGGCAGGCAAGCATTTTGTTTCAATCTGGAATAGCGCAGACGGCGCGCTGACGCGGTCAATGCGAGTGACCTCCTGGCCCTACAGCCTGGCGTTCAGCCCGGACGGAAGCCGGATGCTGGCCGGCCCGTGGGGTTGGCATTCACACCGCGACACTTCCAGCCTTTTCGATTTGTCGAAAGGAACGGAGATCGCAAAGCTGGCCGGCAGCAAGAGCGATACGCAATTGAACGGCGTCATTTTCAGTCACGGGGGTCAGCGAATCGCCACGGTATCCATCGATGGCACTGCCCGAATTTGGGATGGAGCGTTGGGAACGCTGGATCATGTGCTAGGCCAAGAGGTTTCGGGGTTGAAGGCAGACATCGATACGGATGAACGCGATGTGGAGATGAACGGTGCTTTCACCCCGGACGACCGCTTCCTGGCGACCGCCTCGGTCAATGGGCCGATCCGCATCTGGGACGCTGAACGCGCCTCGTTGGTGACGACGATCGCCGGTCATGAATCCTTGGTCGAGCATATGGAATTCAGCCCGGTCGACAGCAACATTCTTCTCACTGCTTCACACGATGGCACCGCTCGGCTGTGGGATGTCGACGGCGCGCTGACGACTTCGCTCTCACATGAATATCGGCCGACTTTCGCGGTCTTCAGTCCCGACAATGTCCACCTTCTGACCGGCGGCGGCGACAGCGCGGCGCACCTGTGGGATATCGTGAGCGGGCGCGAGACAATCCGGCTCGATACACATGAGATCGTTCAAAGCGCGACGTTCAGCCCAGATGGAAGGCGCGTCGCGATGGCATCTCTTGGGGGGCAGGTCCGTGTTTGGGATGTGGCCACGGGACACGAGACCGCCCAGTTCCGATCACATCGCGGCCTGATCCAGATCCAGTTTGGTCGCGACGGCAAATCGCTTCTCTGCGCATCGATGAACGGCACCGCGCAGCTGTGGGACGCGACGACCGGCACCGAGCTAGCCGCCATTAACACGAGCAGCAACCTGCCGCAGGCCATTCTTAGCCCTGACGGAAATCTGATCCTCTCGGCCAGGGAAGACAATGCGGGCCACCTCTTGACGACGGGCGGAGCCGAGCTCAGGGTTCTTGTGGGGCATCAGGATCGCATCACGGCAGCGGCCTTCAGCCCGGACGGTCAACTCGTCGCCACGGGCTCACTCGACCACACGGCTCGCATTTGGTCGACCACGGACGGAGCAAACGTCAGAACGCTAGTGGGACACACAGGCGCGGTAACGGTCGTCGCCTTGAGCCCCGACGGTCAGTTGCTGCTGACCGGCTCGCGCGATGGAACCATCCGGATCTGGAGCGTCGCTGGCGGACTGGAAAGGGCCGTTCTAAGGGGCCACAGCGGCGCGGTGGACAGCGCCCAGTTCAGTCCCAACGGTTTGTATGTCGTGACCGCGTCCTCGAAGGATCGCACGGTCCGGCTCTGGGCGACGCAATCGGGACGCCAGATTGCCGTCCTTGGCAGCCACGACGAAGCAACCATTCTACTGGGCTTTACACGCGCAGCTTTCAGTTCCGACGGCACCCGCGTTGCAATTGTTTCGGGCGAAAAAGATGTCCGCATCCTTCGCGTCTTCCAAACGTCCCGGGACCTCATTGACTTCGCCCGGCGCACCGTCCCTCGCGAACTCACCGCTTGCGAGCGGCGAAGCTTCTTCCTTCCTGAAGACCCTGCAATTGGCACTTGTCCGGGCTGAGGTCGACAACGGGGTCAGAGCCCTTGTGATCAATCTGCGATGCCAGGCCGATACCGCAGCATCTTCTTCGTCCGCTGTGGGGGGTGCGTAGCAGCCATTCCGGGTCTGGGTTGGGCATTCTGATCGAATTTATAAGAAACTGGGATGGAGACGTGTCTGTACCTCAGACAGGTAGGCTTGCCGGTCGCCATCCAAGGCAACCGTGAAGCAAACAGCGCAACTTATTTAGATGCGAACTCGAAAGACGCTCTCTTCGCCAGCACTCTAGCGGTCGGGGTGGCGGCAAGCCGCATCGTGGGCGGCTCAGATTGCGCGCTCTGGGGTGTGGATCGGCCTATGGTTCGTCCTTGTCGATCCCGATGCTCTCGCCCTCGCCATGCACCTGGTTCCGGTCCCAATCGTTGGTCTTGTCAGGCGTTTTCGCGGCAGCTTTTTGGTTTTCCCGTTCCTTGTCCTTGCGGGGCTTAGGACCCGGCAGATCGCGCGATGATTTGGGTTCCATTGAGGTGTGTCCCTGTCAGTCGAACAGAACCCAACGTGGGCTGAGCTCGAATGTTCCGGCGCTTTGCCGGCGATATGCATTGCAGGGACATCCCGGCGTCCTGCGGAAGGAACCGGGCAGCCCACAGATACGTTCTGGCGCTCATGGATGAGCTTGTTGAACGTTTCGGGCAGCAAACCTGGCTGCCATTTTCCGTAATTTCAGCCAGGCTTTTGCTGGCTGCGGTTCTTGGCTCACTCGTCGGCATGGAGCGCGAATGGCGTAACCGGCCGGCCGGGCTGAGGACGCATATCCTGATCTGTCTAGCAACCGCCTTGATCGCCATCCTGGCCATCGAAATCACCCATCTCCCCGTCTTCGATGGCCAGGAGATAGCCATTGACCCCATCCGCCTGATTGAAGCCACAACTGCCGGCGTCGCATTCCTGGCTGCGGGGCTAATATTCTTCTCCAAAGGGGAGGTTCAGGGGCTGACGACCGGCGCGGGAATGTGGCTGGCCGGTGCCATTGGATTGGCAGTGGGTCTCGGGTTCTGGCAGATCGCAATTCTTGGCACAGTCTTGGCGCTGATCGTGCTAGGGCTTTTGCAGCTGGTGCAGGTTGCCCCAAAGGACGAGCAATAGTCGGAGCATTTGGAGGCAGGGCGTCCAGTCCCTGCGCTTGTCGGCGTTACAGTGTTTTGCTGAATTGCAGATTCCGATCGTCTCGGCCGGCGCACTCGTGGCAGATCATGACCTGTCACCAAATCCCAGTGCAGACACCCATGGTCCGGCCCGACAAGGCAGGAATCCTCCTAGCCATTTTCGGCTCTGCGCAGCAGCCGCGACAAGTGCTGCCGATGCATCGCCTGCATGTCTTCAAGCAGCTGGAGGAAGCGCAGGGCGTCATCGGTCGGCAATCCCTGATCGCTGAGGTCGGCAACCAACTCGTGCTGGCGGCGAAGGTGCCGCTCGCCTTCGTGAACAAGCCGCCTGGCCATTTCGATATCATCGTCGATTGCCATTTACCGGAACGTCGCTGGTGTCGTGACGTTCCTCGGGCGGGCTGTCCAAGATTGGAACTGATTGCGCGGCCATGACTTGTTATGGGAGCGGTCGTTTACCGTTGGGACGTAGCCGTCTCGGCAGCACAAAGCCCGTCGCTTACGCTCATTAGCTGCGACGGGCTTTTCAAGTCTTAGAAAATGTTAATGTCGGTCGCCGCAAGCGCGGCGCATAATGGAACTCTGCCCCGCTGCGCGGGGTAAGGGCCCGGCCTATATGTCAAGCCCCCAACCCCGCCCGGCAGGCCGGGCTACTTTGATCCACAAAAGCGAACTTTTGCACCGTCCGGTCCGCCGCGTGGCGAGAACGGCGGCCTGCGGCACGTGAAGGCAGCCGAACGTCGTCAGCGTCTGGCGAGACAACGGATCGGCGAGCAACGCGAATGCACGGCGGAACCAATAGGCAAGGGCGCGGTTGGGGCAGATGGTCGCCTATAACGAAACAACTGATCCCGCGCTTACCGGTGCACGCGGTCGAGGCCGGATTTTGCGCCCTCGTTTCTGTCTGTTCGGAAGGAAACGAGGCCATCCTCACGAGCGACATCTGTGTCGGCCTCATTCTTATGAGAACCGGGAAGCAGTCGCGCACGCCCTTGGTCTTAGTCACCAACAGACAAGTTCGTTTGCCGGGCACGAGCCGCTTGCAATAGCTCTGCATCACCTCCCGGGAGTTCTTTGGTGATCGAAGACGATAGCGTCTGTCAGTGGGAACGAATTGACTGCTTGGTTATCGGTGGCGGTCCGGCCGGCTTGGCAGCAGCGACGTATCTCGGGCGCTTTCGCCGCCGGGTCGTCGTTGTCGATTGCGGTCAAAGCCGCGCGAAGCTCATTCCGATTACGCGCAACTGTCCCGGCTTCCCCGACGGCATAGCCGGCGCCGAACTGCTGAATCGGCTGCGGCAGCAGGCTTTGCAGAGCGGAGCCGATCTTAGGCACGATATAATCCACGAGATTGGCCGCGACGGAACGGATTTTATTGCGATCGGTTCGACAGCCATTCGTTCCCGCGCGGCGCTCCTGGCTACTGGCATTGTCGATAAGCTTCCAGAGACGCCTTCGGCAGACGATATGATCAGAGCCGGCACCTTGCGCCTCTGTCCGATCTGTGACGGCTATGAGGTGATCGATAAGCGGGTCGCAGTCCTGGGCCCGGCGGAAGAGGCGGTGAAGAAGGCATTGTTCATGCGGACCTACACTCGCGACGTCACCGTACTGACGACCGATGCTTCGAGTGAAATTGATGCAGATGCCGGCCGACTGATCCACGAAGCTGGAATCCAGCTCGAGCCCTGCATCCCACATTCAATCCGACCCTCGGGAGAGCAGGCCACCATTCAACTCTCCAACGGAACAGCATCCTCATTCGATACCGTCTATCCAGCCATGGGATGCACGATAAGGTCGCAACTTGGCCTAGATCTCGGGGCGACATGCGACGAGCTTGGAAATCTTGTCGTGGATGCGCATCAGCGCACGGTCGTGCCAGGCCTGTATGCCGCTGGCGATGTGGTCAACGAGATCAATCAGATTGCTGTCGCATTCGGCCACGCCTCGATCGCAGCCACCGACATGCATAACTATCTTGACGATACCAAGTGCTAGTTTTCACCGGTGAATTGTGATGCATCTTGTTCAGATCCTGCTCCCCTGCTCGGACAACAACGGCCAGCCTTTCGCTCAAGAAGATTTCGACCGCGTGAAGGAAGAACTGGCGAGTCGCTTCGAAGGCGTTACTGCTTACCTTCAGGCGCCTGCCGACGGTTTGTGGAAAAAGGGTGCCGAGTCCAACGCCGACAAGATTGTGATCTTCGAAGTCATGGCCAACGAGGTCGATCTCATCGACTGGCGTGAACGCCGGATCGCACTCGAGCGGTGGTTTCGACAGGAGAAGGTGGTTATCCGCTACATGCCGATCGCGCTGGTGTAGTCGTTCTTGCCCATGCACGGGAAATCAAAGCCGGCGCCTCTCCTGCCGGCGTAGCTCAGATGAGCTCGCTCGGCCCGTCGGCATCAGCCGGTCCCGAACCATTCGATGGCCGGGCGGGTGATCATCAGCCATAGGATAGCGGCGACCGCGCCGAAAGCCGGAAAGCCGAAGACGAACCAGAGCCGGAAAAGCCGATGATAACGCGGCGGAAGCAGCTGGCCGGCTTTCGCCGCCGCCAGGGCAAGATCGCGCATCTCCATCTGCATCCAAACCACGGGAAGCCAAAAAACACCGGTCACGACGTAGAGAAGGATCGACAGCGCGATCCAGCCGTCCCAGAGCGAATAGCCGACGAGCCAGGCAAGCGCGACGCCGGTGATCGGTTGCGCCACAACTGCCGTTGCCGTGAACAGGAAATCGGCGATCACGACAATGCGCGCGACAGCGGCCACGGTAGCCGGGTTGCCGGTCCGGTGTGCAAGCAGCATGAAGAAGGCGATGCCGGCGCCCGTCCCCAGCAGGACCGCCGCGCCGACGATATGGAGATATTTGAGACCGAAGTAGAGCATCAGCGCTCCTCCAGGATCGCCAATGCGACGAAGTGCAGAAGAACGATCGGCAGGATCTTCATCAGCGGGCCGAGCGGTTCATTCCACAGATCGGGCCGCAGGAGCGTGCCGGCCAATGCATAAAAAACGCATACGCCGATCGCTCCCCGGAGCCCAACGCGCGCGGTTTTGCGAAGCGCGATGAGAACGCCGATGACCAGGTCGGCCAGCGCGCCGGCGATGACCAACGGCGCCGCCAGCGCGCCCACAGCAGTACCGATCAGGAGTTGGACACCGCTCAGCCATCCGGTTGTCAGGGATATGATTCCGGTCATGATCCAGAAGAACGGCAGCACCGTGAAGATCGCGGGTTTGATGAAGTAAAGGCCGGCAAACCATCTGTCCTGCACCGTGGCTGGGTTTGCGGCGAGTGCTGTCGGGAGACCTCGCGGCTCGATCCCGGTTGTCGCCTTCCAGGGTCCGGGATCACCCGTTGCTCCCCGGCTGATCTCAAGGGCGGCGTTGGTGCGCATTGGAGGGCGCCATCCCAGCACACTGACGGCGTCACCCAGCCGATAAAGTAGACGCGCCGCCCATCTCGGGAGAGCCAGGACGCGAGCCTCGTCCCATCCAAGCCACCTGCGGTAATGCGCGACTACCTCCTCCATGGCGAAGGCGTCCGGACCAGCAAGGTCGAGAGCGATCCGTGACGGGCTGTGAGGGCTGAGGAAAAACGCCACCGTTTCGACCACGTCCTCAAGTTGAACCACCTGCAGACGGCCGGAGCCGGGCATGGAGGGCAGCAGAGGAAGCGCGGCAAGGCCGCGAAACAGGGCGCTCGCTCCAAAAACGGGGCGGCCCAGAACGACGGAGGGTCTCAGCACGACCCAATCCAAGTCGAGCGTCATCAAGGCCTCCTCGCCGGCATATTTGCTGGCGGAGAAGGCCGAGGGTTGCTCACGATCGACGCCGATAGCGGAAAAGTGGATGACCCGGCGCACCCCGGCTTGCTGGCAGGCACGAAACAGCGCCGCTGCGCCCAATGCATGAACCCCTGTCGTATCTTCGCTAGCGCTGTCCTGCAGAACACCGGCACAATTCACCACCACGTCAACGCCTTGAAGAGCACTGCCCCAGTTCTCGGGGGCGAGCGCCTTCGCCATATCGATGGCGACCGTTCCCGCCTCCCCGGCCCGGCTTGATCGGCGTCGTGAGGCCCGCACGACCTCGTGCCCTGACGCGACCAAACGCGCGCACACGGCTGTGCCGATGAGACCGTTCGATCCCGTTACGAGAACCTTCATTGCCGATGTCCCGCCGGACAAGACAGCGCGGCGGGCCGAAGGGTCGGATCGTTCCGCAGAACGCGCCGCCCGGTCACCGGCTTCTCCTCTCGGCTTGCTGGTCGAACGCCTCGATGGCGGCGCGTTCCATTTCTCTCAGTGATCTCGAAAGCGTCAGGCCCCAAACGACATGAACTGCAATCATCAGCATGTTTCTCCTGATGGGGTGACGGTGCGCCGGGGTCAGAATGCGTGCGGCGGGAATCCAACCGAGATAGCTCAGCGCCCAGATGCATAAACCATAGGCGATCCCGCTCCCTCGAGTGGTGGGCAGCAGGGCAAACAAAGCACCGGTGAGACCGCCAAACCCGAAATGCGCAAGCAGTGTTCTTGAACGTGCTTCGCGCTCGTCAACAGCTGGAAAAGTGCGGTCGACGATCCCGCGAGGCGGAAGCGGATAGCGCTCGTCGTCGGGCAGGACTGCGTGCAGGCGCCTCATCGTTGCTGTCATCGCCATGGTCGCCGCGACGCCTGCCACAGCCCCAAGCAGCGCCTTATCGAGCGGCCGCATTGCTCACCATCTCTTCTCCATTGGGATCGAAAGACCTTTGCGTCCAGCCTGACGTCGACGCTTCAGGCCAGAAGCAAGAATCAACGCCGTCGTCCTCGACCCTCACTTCGCTTTAAAACCTCCATCAACCCGGCAAGCCGGTCAGGGAGCCACCTCTCGGTCCGAAACAGCGGAAGTGCACGCAGATGGCGCCTCATTATCTCACTGGAAAACTGGCGCCTCAGTAGCTGCGCAATCTGCTCATTATTATGTCTTCTATGTCCAACCATTTTCGTGACCGCAATCGGTTCGGTCACCAAACCGGAAAGACTTGCAGTTTGTTCCTGGACAGCTGAGCTCTTCTGTCAGGTCCATCATGCTAAGTGCTCGTCGTCCTGTTCTGAGGTTGGCCATCCGTGTTTTCGCCGAATTGCACCCGACGACGGGCGCCGATATTGGAGCACGACCGGGGCGGGTCGCACCAAGAATGGTGACATGGGCGGCGCCGCCAACATCCAGAAGGCGCCGGCGCGGGCAGCAGCCGCCACTCGCAGAACCAGGTAATCCTATTGGCCGCGAAGCAAGCTCTCGAAAGCTTCCTCGAACAGCCTGGCCATCTCGGCATAGCCGTCGTCGGACGGATGCAGGCCGTCGCCGCAATCGAAGGCGGCGAGCAGCCTCGACGGGTTGGCGGGATCGGCCAGCGCGCGCTCGAAATCGACGACGGCATCGGCTTCGCCCGATGTCCTGATCCAGGCGTTCACCGCCTCGCGGTCGCGCTCCTTGGTCGGAGAGTAGAAAGTTCTGAGCGGCTGGCCTTCGAAGGCGCCACCGAAGGGCGGCAGCGTGCCAAGCAGCACCTTGATGCCGTTGAGGCGGGCGCGTGCGATCAATTGCCGGTAAGCCGCGATCAGGCTTTCGACGGCGACGGCCTCCTGAGGGCCGGCAAGCATGGTTTCCGGCCAGCCGATGTCGTTGATGCCTTCCAGCACCGAGACCCACCGGACGTTGGGAAAACCCAGAACGTCGCGGTCGAAGCGGGCGAGCGCGTTGGCGCCGCGGGCGCGGCTGGCAAGCACGCGGTTGCCGCCGATCCCCTGGTTGAGGACGCCGATGCCTGACAGCCGGCCGCTTTTCGCAAACCGCTCCGCCAGCCGGTCCGGCCAGCGCGCATTGCCGTCGACGGTCGAGCCGAAGCCGTCGGTGATGGAATCGCCGAGACAAACCAGAGAGCCACTGTCCGGCCCGCTCTCGACCAGCACGGCGCTGAGGAAATAGCGGCTGGTCGAGGTCTGCTGCACCGGCAGTTCGGCTGCGTCGGCGAAGTCGCCGATTTCGGAGATGTAGGCGGTCTGCTGCGCCTCGTAGTGATAGGTCTCGATCGGCGCGAAATCGGGGAAATAGAGGCTGATCGCGATCTGCCCGAGATCGGCAACCAATAGGTCCACAACATCGCCGAGCAGCGGCGCGCCGGGCGCCAGTTCGGTCTGCCGTTCGCCGCCGAACGTCACCTGCCGGATGCTGCCGGCGTCGACCTCGCCGTCTTTCGCGGCAAGCGCGACGGTCGCGGCGCCGATCCGAATCGGCGAGCCGCCATATTCATTGGACAGCCTCAATCGCAACCTCTCACCGCCGGTGCTGACGCGCACGACTTGGCGTACCGTCTGCTGGTGGAAGCCATAGAGCACGGCGTCTCCCGGCCAGACGTTCATCGGGCTTGCGCTCCAGGTTCCGATCCAGTGCTTCAT
Source organism: Mesorhizobium sp. WSM4983 (assembly GCF_029625765.1). Classification (NCBI taxonomy): domain Bacteria; kingdom Pseudomonadati; phylum Pseudomonadota; class Alphaproteobacteria; order Hyphomicrobiales; family Phyllobacteriaceae; genus Mesorhizobium; species Mesorhizobium sp. WSM4983. Next base: position 138,126 of record NZ_JARTVM010000002.1, read on the forward strand.
TCTCTCCATCCCTTCGGTTTCGACGCGCGGCCCTCCGCCAGACAGATAGTCGCGTGTTGCGGCGCGAGCTACCGGTTGCGCTTTCCGCGACACATAGATTTTTGACTCCGAATGCAACGCGCCGGAGGTCGAGCATGTTGTAGCGCAGTCGTAATCGCGGCCTCGGCTTTCACTAGCGGAATCAAAAAAGTACTAACACCCGCCCCGGAACGTGGTGGCTGGCCGGATAGCGCGCGCCTAGCCTGATCAGATCGTCCGGGGAGGAAACGTTCCGGGGATGTTTGGGGCTGAGTGCCCCGCCGGGCGGGCTTGGTGGAAAGCTCTACCGGCAAAGATTCCAACCATTTCAGGGAGCGAGACATGGGTTGCGAGACCAAGAGCTTAACATTGAACCGCCGGGCGCTTTTGCAGGGCGCGGCAGCCACTGCCGGCGGCCTGTTGCTGGCGGGCGGCGAGCGCGCCGCGGCGCAAGGCACGACCTCCAAGGTTGTGGCTTGGGAGACCGGCTATCTCGGCTTCTTCTTCTTCGTCGTGCTGCAGGAGGCGCTGAAGCGCAAGGTCGAAGGCCTCGGCCTGGAATTCGTCGGCAAGGACGCCAATGGCGATGCCAACGCGCAGGTCAACGACTGGAACAGCCTGCTCTTGCAGAAGCCGCGCTACCTCATTTCCGACGCGCTGGATTCGGAGCTGCTCATCCCACTGAGCAAGAAGGCGAAGTCGCTCGGCGTGCCGCTCGGCATGGTCGACACCGTGCTTACCGGCGGAGAAGTAGCCGCTTCGGTGACCTTCGACAACAAGCAGTCGGGCGTCATGGCGGCGGAGAAGACCGCCGAGCTGCTCACCAAGAAGCACGGCTCGCCGAAGGGCAGCGTGCTCAACAATTACGGCTCGCTGACCGCCGTGGCGCTGCGCGATCGCAAAGACGGTTTCGAGGACACGCTTAAGAGCAAATATCCCGACATCGAGATCATCTCGCGGCCGCAGAACAACCAGCATGAGCAGGCGCTCGCCGTGGTCTCGGCGACGCTGCGCGAGCGGCCGGACCTCGACGCCATCCACATGCCGACCGACATCTTCGTCGTTGATGCCCGCAAGGCACTCGAAACGCAGAAACGGCTGTTTCCGGTCGGCCATGAGAAGCACATCATCCTGACCAGCATCGATGCCTCGCCGAATGCGCTGGAATGGGTGAAGGCCGGCGAGATCGACGCCGACATCGCACAGGACCCGATCGCCTATGTCGAGATCGTCGTCGACCTGTTGGAAGAGTACACGCTGAAGGGCAAGCCGGTTCCGACCGGACCTTACGAAAACAAGAAGTATTTTTGGGAGAAGGGCACGATCGCCGACAGCCCGTCCGGCCCGCTGCTCACCATCCCGCCCTACTTCCTCACCAAGGAAAATGCCGACGACCCGCGCCACTGGGCCAATGTCGTGACCCAGGTGTGGAAGATGCAGCAGAACGCCGGCTGAGATCGCAGCCGACGAGGCGGGTGAGAACGCGCCCATCGCGTTCTCACCTCATTTCGAGATTGCCGGTTATCCCAATGGTCAACGCCGACGGCACAATCGTGCCCGATAGCCTTGCGCAGGACGGTGCCAACGCTGTTCTGACCGTCGACAATGTCTTCAAGCGCTTCGGCCCGCTTGCGGTGTTGGACGGCGTCTCGCTGAGCGTGTCGCGGGGCGCGATCCATGGCCTGCTCGGCAAGAACGGCGCTGGCAAATCGACGCTGTCCAACATCATCGCCGGGCTGTTGCGTCTCGACAGTGGCACCATCCTGTTGAATGGGGAGGACGTGTCGGCTCTGCCGTTGACGGCGCGCAAGAAGCGCGGGCTCCACCTTCTGTCGCAGCATTCGGAGATCTTCGAAGACCTCTCGATCGGCGAAAATCTTCTGCTGCCGGATGTGCCGAGACGCTACGGCTTGACCGACTGGCCCGCGCTCCGCCGCCGGGCGGTGCGCCAGCTCGAAAGCCACGGCATGCCGGTCGATCCGAGGCGGCGCGCCGGCGACCTCGGCGCCAGCGACAGGCGAAGGCTCGCCATCATCAAGGCGGTCGCGGCCGAAGCCTCGCTGATCATCCTCGACGAGCCGACCGCAGGCCTTGCGGCGGCCGAGCGGCTGCATCTGCTGGAATGGGTCGAGAGCCTCACCCAACGCGGCACGTCTTTCATCTACATCTCGCACCACAACGACGAGGTGCGCCAGCTCTGTTCGGAATACACGGTGCTGCGCGACGGCAAGGTGACCGCCAGCGGCAAAGCGGCGGAGCTTTCGGCCGAGGCCATGGCGCGCGTCATCACCGGCGCCGACGTCGCCGAATTCCACCGCGCCCGCAAGGATCATGGCGCGGCCATCGAGCTCAGCGGGCTATCCTTTTCCGGCGGCGGCCCGGTCGATCTTGCGATCGGCCACGGCGAGATCGTCGGCCTCGTCGGCCTGCTCGGCGAAGGGCCGCAGGAATTGATGCGGGCGCTGGGCGGCCTGCTGCCCATCGAGGCCGGTGCCGTCCTGATCGATGGCCGGGAAGCGCGTCTCGGCTCGCCGGGGCAGAGCCTCGGCTCGGGCATTGCCTACCTCACCCATGACCGCATCGGCGAAGGCCTGGTCGGCTCGATGTCGGTGACCGAGAACCTCAACCTCGGCAATTGGCCGCTATCGCTCGGCTGGCTGGTGAGCGGCGCCGGCATGAACCGCCGCATGCGCGAGGCGCGCGGCGCCATGGAGATCGTCATGGGCAGCGGCGCCCAGGAGATCGGCGAGTTGTCTGGCGGCAACCAGCAGAAGGTGCTGCTTGGCCGGCTGCTGGAACGCAAGCCGAGATTGCTTCTGCTCGACGAACCGACCGTCGGCGTCGATGTCGCCGCCAAGGAGCAGATCCACCGCCTGATCGACGATGCGACGAAGAAGGGCGTTAGCGTGCTTCTGCTCGCGCAGGACCCGGAAGAGATGCAGCGCCTCGTCGACCGCGTGGTGATCTTCTCCAAGGGTCGGATCGCGCGAATGCTGCGCGGCGCCGAGATCACCATCGATGCAATCGCCGAAGCGAGAGCGGCGCGATGACAGGGGCAGTATCGGACATGACCAGCAAGAAATTCCTTCTCAACAATGTGGTCTGGATCCTGATCATCGTGTTCAGCATCCTCGCCGGCTTCCTCAATCCCTTCTTCCTTTCGGAAGGCAATCTGCAGAACGTGCTGGTGCAGGCGACCACGCTGGGCGTGCTGGTGCTGGCGGTCTCCTTCACGCTTCTGATCGGCGAGATCGATCTCTCGGTGGTCGGCAATCTGGTCTTCTCGAGCATGGTCGGCGCCTATGCCATGCAGCAGTTCGGCGTCCACTGGACGCTGGCCGTGCTCATCACCATCGTTGCCGGGGTGCTCGTCGGTCTGCTCAACGGCTACTTCGTCGCCTATTTGCGCATGAATTCGCTGATCGCGACGCTGGCCATGGGGCTTTTTCTGCAAGGCGCGGTGCTCGGCGCCACCCAGGCCCGCACCATGGTGGTGACCGATGAAGGCTACAGCTACATTGGCAGCGCCACCATCGGCAGCTGGCCGGTAATGCCGATCGCCCTCTTCGTCGCCTATCTCCTGGCGCATGTCGTGCTTGCTTATTCGGCCTGGGGTCGCAACCTCTATGCCACCGGCGGCAACCGCCGGGCGGCGAATGCCGCAGGCATCAACGTCAAGCGCGCGAGGCTTGGCGCCTTCAGCGCTTCCGGCTTCCTCGCTGGAGTGGCCGGCTTCCTCTACACCTCCTATCTCGGCGGCGTCAGCGTGACCGTCGGCAGCACGACGCTGCTCTATGCCGTGGCAGCACCCGTCATCGGCGGCGTTTCGCTGTTCGGCGGCCGCGGCCGCGTCATCGGCATGCTCGGCGGCACGCTGCTCATCACCGTCATCCAGACCGGCCTGCAGCTCATCAACGTCTCGGCCTACTACATTCAGATGATCGGCGGCGCGATGATCCTGCTTGCGATCGCCGTCGATGCCTTCCGCATAAGGAGCGAGGAACGCGGCGTCGTTTGAGGCGCCGCTCAGCGCCGTGGAGGCTCAGAATAGTCAAAAAAGTACCAATGGAGTGACGCGAACATGGTGGCGAAGATCTTGTCGGCTCGGTAGCTTGGCTGACATGAGGCCGAAACCGGACGGCGCGTCGTAGAGGGGACGCGCCTTGGCTTCAATACGGGAGGAGCAGCGATGAAACCCGATCTTGAAGTTGTGCAGATCAGGCCGGGCGAGTCTTTCACTGCCTGGTCGCACGGTTACCCGTTCCGCACGGTGCGCTGGCATTTCCATCCGGAATACGAACTGCATCTCATCGTCGCCACCCGCGGCCGCTATTTCGTCGGCGACTTCATCGGCGAGTTCGAGCCGGGCAATCTGGTGCTGACCGGCCCCAACCTGCCGCACAACTGGGTGAGCGATGTGCCGAAGGACGCGACGGTGCCGCTGCGCTGCCGCATCATCCAGTTCAATGAAGGCTTTATCGACGGCGCCATCAATACCTTCCCCGAGCTCGCGGCGCTGACGCCGGTGCTCGAAGCCTCGCGCCGCGGCGTGCTGTTCAGCCGCCAGACCAGCAAGCAGCTTGGCCCGCTGATGGAAGAGATCATGAATTCGCAAGGCGTGCGCCGCATCGAGCTGTTCATGATGATAATGGGTCTGCTCAGCCGCGCCGAAGGCGCGCGCATGCTGGCCAGCGCGAGCTACCTGCCCGATCCGTCGGGGTATATGTCGGCCGGCATCAACAAGGCGCTTGCCTATCTGCGCGAGAACCTGACCCAGCCCTTCAGCGAGACGGACCTAGCCGCCATCGCCGGCCAGTCGCCCAGTGTGTTCTCCCGCTCCTTCCGCCAGCACACCGGTATGACGCTGGTTCAGTATGTGAAGCGGCTGCGCATCAACCTGGCCTGCCAGATGCTGATGAGCGACGAGCAGGCTTCGATCACCAGCATCTGCTTCGAGGTCGGCTACAACACCCTTTCCAACTTCAACCGGCAGTTTCTCGCCGAAAAGGGCATGACGCCCTCGCATTTCCGGCGGCTGACACTGCACAACATCAACCTTGCGAAAGCGGCCTAGCCAGCCGGCACGACAAGCAGCGGCGTCGAATTGGCATGGGCAAACGTGCGCGGCAAGGTAAAGCTTTGCCTGCGCCGCTAGCCGAAACGGCAACACCGATAGGGAACGAAGGTGACATCACCGTCCGCGACCTTGTCATCCTGCCGCAAAGCAATGACCTATAGCAACCGAACGGATCGGGCGAAGGATCTGAAGTCATGAGCAGTCATTTCATCGGCATCGATATCGGCACCGGCAGTGCCCGCGCGGGCGTCTTCGACGAAGCGGGCGCCATGCTTGCGTCCGCCAAGGCCGACATCGCCACCTGGCATGCCGAAGGCCATATCGTCGAGCAATCGAGTAAAGACATCTGGCGCGCCGTTGCTACGACCGTCCGCGAGGCGGTGTCGCTTGCCGGCATCTCGGCGCAGTCGGTGCATGGCATCGGCTTCGACGCCACCTGCTCGCTTGTCGTTCTAGGGCCGGGTGGCGAGCCGCTGACGGTCAGCCCGTCAGGGGATCCCGAGCGCAACATCATCGTCTGGATGGACCACCGCGCCACCGAGCAGGCGCGTAGGATCAACGGCACCGGCGAGGACGTGCTGCGCTATGTCGGCGGCACAATCTCGCCCGAGATGGAAACCCCGAAGCTCTTATGGCTCGCCGAGAACATGCCGCGGACCTTCGCCGCGGCATGGCAGTTCATGGATCTCGCCGATTTCCTCACCTGGCGCGCCACCGGCAGCCTGGCGCGCTCGACCTGCACGGTGACTTGCAAATGGACCTATCTCGCGCACGAGGCACGCTGGGATGATGGCTATTTTCGCAAGGTCGGGCTCGGCGCGCTCGCGGATGAGGAATTTGCCCGGATCGGCACCGAGGTCGTGGCGCCGGGGAGCGCGCTGCCCAACGGCTTGAGGAGCAAGGCGGCGGCCGAGCTTGGCCTTTTGCCCGGAACGCCGGTCGCCGCCGGCATGATCGATGCGCATGCCGGCGGCATCGGCTCGGTCGGCGCGCGCGGCGGCGCCGGCGATGTGACCACGCGCATGGCCTATGTCTTCGGCACTTCGGCCTGCACCATGACGACGACCGAGCAGGCGGCTTTCGTGCCGGGCGTGTGGGGGCCCTATTTCTCCGCGATGGTGCCGGGGCTGTGGCTGAACGAAGGCGGCCAGTCGGCCGCGGGCGCCGCCATCGATCGCCTGGTCGGCATGCACCCCGCCGCCGTCGAGCTGGCCGGGATCGCGGCGCGAGGCGGCCAGAACCTCAGCCAGTGGCTGGCGCAGGAGGCGGAGCGGCATGGCGGTGCGGCGAAGGCGGACAGACTGGTCGGCGGCTTGCATGTCGTTCCCGAATTTCTAGGCAATCGTGCCCCCTTGGCCAATCCCGACGCGCGCGGACTGGTCGCCGGCTTGGACATGGCGACCGGGGCCGACAGTCTCGTCGCGTTCTATGTCGCCGGCCTCTGCGGCCTCGGCTATGGCGCCCGCCAGATCCTGGCCGCCATGCATGGCCGCGGCATCAACATCGATACGATCGCCATCAGCGGCGGCGCAGGGCAGAGCCCGCTCGTGCGGCAGCTTATCGCCGACTCCACCGGCAAGGTGGTCTACGCGCCAACGTCCCCCGAGCCGGTGCTGCTCGGCTCAGCGATGCTCGGCGCGGTGGCCGCCGGGCGCCACTCCGACCTTCGCGCGGCCATGGCGGCGATGTCGGAGGTGGGCGAGGTCTATTCGCCGAACGCCGCGCTCGCTGCCTGCCACGACAGGCGCTTTGCCGCGTTCGAACGCCTGCAGGCTGCTGCGCTGTCAGTTTTGGCTGTGTGAGATATCCAGCCGTCGCCCGCCAACATTCACCGTCACTTGCCCTCTTGGGCCGGAACCATCGCCGGGCGGAGGGGTTGTGTCGTCAGACTTCGATACATGGAAGGAAAGACGATGCGGACATTGATGATGATGCTCGCTCTTTCGATCCTTGCCCTGGCGCAGCCGGTCTCGGCTCAACACGCCGATCCGCAACCGCCCCAGGTTCTGCCCCCGGCTGAACAACCTCGGCTCGACCAGGTGCAACCCGACCCGGGAAGTTCCGGCCAGACCGTTATCAACGTCGTGGTGGTGGCGATGGAGGACCTGCCCGCGGAGATCAAGGTCCAGGCCGAAGCCGTGGTCACCAGGACAACCGCCACGGACCTGGCCAGGCTGCAGAAATCGATCGATGCCTCGCCCGAGGCGGTATCGGTGCTGCATGCGAACGGGCTGAATTCCTCGCAGGTCGTCGCCGCCAACATCGATGGCGACGGCACGCTGACGCTGATCATCCAGACCACGACATGATCGGCGCCGCCGCGCGCCAAACAAAATGAGAGTCCGCGAAGAGGCCGCCATGGCCGAAACCGCAATTCGCAACTTCACGCTCAACTTCGGACCGCAGCACCCGTCGGCGCATGGTGTGCTCAGGCTGGTGCTGGAACTCGACGGCGAGATCGTCGACCGCGCCGATCCGCATATCGGCCTGCTCCACCGCGGCACCGAGAAGCTGATCGAATACAAGAACTATCTGCAGGCCCTGCCCTATTTCGACCGGCTCGACTATGTGGCGCCGATGAACCAGGAGCATGCCTTCTGCCTCGCCGCCGAGAAGCTGCTCGAAATATCGGTTCCCCGGCGCGGACAGCTTATCCGCGTCCTGTTTTGCGAGATCGGCCGGCTGTTGTCGCACCTGCTCAACGTCACCACGCAGGCGATGGATATTGGCGCGCTGACGCCGCCGTTCTGGGGCTTCGCCGAGCGGGAGAAGCTGATGGTCTTTTATGAGCGCGCGTCGGGCGCGCGCATGCATGCCAACTATTTCAGGGTCGGCGGCGTGCATCAGGATCTGCCGGGAGAGTTGCTCGACGACATCTGGAATTTCTGTGATCCGTTCCTGGGAACTTTGAGCAATCTCGATGAACTCCTGACCGAAAACCGTATCTTCAAGCAGCGCAATGTCGACGTCGGCGTGATCGGACAGGACGATGCCTGGGCCTGGGGTTTCTCCGGCCCGATGGTGCGCGGCTCGGGCGCGGCCTGGGATTTGCGCAAGGCGCAACCCTATGAATGCTATCCCGAAATGGATTTCGACATTCCGGTCGGCAAGCACGGCGACTGCTACGACCGCTATCTCGTGCGCATGGAGGAGATGCGGCAGTCGGTTAGGATCATGAGGCAATGTCTGGAGAAGCTGCGCTTGCCCGACGGGCACGGCCCGGTCGCCGTACCGAACCAGAAGATCACGCCGCCGCCGCGCGCCACCATGAAGCGTTCCATGGAGGCGACGATCCACCATTTCAAGCTCTACACCGAAGGCCATCATGTGCCGCAGGGCGAGGTCTACGCCGCGGTGGAGGCGCCCAAAGGCGAATTCGGCGTCTATCTTGTCTCTGACGGCAGCAATGTTCCGTACCGCTGCAAGATACGTGCGCCGTCTTTCGCCCACCTTCAGGCGATGGACTTCCTGTCGCGCGGGCACATGATCGCCGATGTCGCGGCCATCATCGGATCGCTGGATATCGTGTTCGGAGAGATCGATCGCTGAGTGGAGGTGCGGCGCGGGCAGCCCTAAGAGCAAATTCCAGACACAGTCCCAAACTTCGCGCGGGGAATTGCATCAACAGCAGAATGAGCGAAAGCAAAAAGATAGAGCGGTTCGACGTTCTCGCAAAACGGTGAATCGCTCTAGCTACCGACGGCTGGGGACAACTCCCCTCCGTCTCCGATAAGGATTGAACTTGCCGCGGTTCTTCGAACCGCGGCAGTCGTCTTAGTGCATGAACACCGATCTCAGCCAGGCAAGAATGCCCGAGCCTGGAGAGATGGCCGCGCGAACGCGGGACGCCGCCCAGCGTGCCGGCAGATTGGCGCCGACATGGCAATGGCAGACGACCTCGTGCAGTTGCCAGTCGCTGAGTTCGAAGAAGCGCTTTGCTTCGCCGTAGGTGTCGTCCTTCAGGCCCTGAGCACGAAAGATCGGGTCTTCGAAGGCGACGGTAATCGGCGATCCGGTGGAACGCATCTTTTCGCGCACGTCGGGTGTGGCGTATTCGGTGCCCGCAAGCGCCATAAGGCGCCGGCCGGGATCCTGCTCGAGAAGTTGCGCCCAGCGTTCGAGGCGTTGGCCACGACTGGCGATGAGAACCGCTGCTTCAGCATGAACGTCGGCAACGGCATTGAGTTGGTCTACGGTTTGGTGCTTCAAGGCCGCCTCCTATGTCGGCAGATGATCACCCGCCCCGCAAACGGAACTAAGGCGCTGCATGGCGCCGGCAAGGGCGAAATGGGCGACGGGAAATCATTTGATCGTCATTCGTGTTCGCCCCCGCCGAAACGCGGCGGGATCGCTGTGGAACCATCCCCGGTCGAGGCCGTTCTGCCATGCGTCAGCCGCCGGTGATCAGGTGTCGATGAAGCGTCGGATGAGGCGGCTCTACCCATCATGTTCAAGTCGGGCAGATACCGGTTGCCCAAACCGCATCTCGCGGACTGCTCCGCCAGCGCAACGAGGGAACCACCTTATGGCTATTCTCCCCACTCCCGACCCGACGCCAACGCCGGTCCCCACGCCGCCGCCGTTTCCCGACCCAAAGCCGATGCGCGAACCGGATCCGGAGAGGCTGCCGGACGAGGAACCCGTTCCCAATCCGGATGAGAATGACGTGCCTCCCAAGCACTCGGGTGCGCTCGGTGCAGGGGCTACGAAGCCATATCGGTGCAGGATCGATGAGGCCGCCATCGGGCGCTCGACTGATTCGCGACACGTCGGCCGGTCGCGCCGCCTCGCATTGTAAAGCGGAACGATCTAAAGCACCAAGCCGGCGTCTATTCAAACCGCGCCGGCGTCCAGGCTCCTCCAGCCGCGTTCGACTCCACTGCCGCCGCCACGAACTTCACACCACGAGCGCCGTCGACGACGTCCGGCACCTGCGCCGCGCGCGCAACATCGACCGCAGTGCCCGCTCGATGCGCGCGGATGATGTCGGCGGCATCACGGTAGAAATTGGCGAAGGCCTCGATATAGCCCTCGGGATGCGCTGCAGGCATGCGCGAGACGCGCCGGGCTTCCGCCGTCGAGCCGTGGCCGCCGCGCACCAGCGTGCGGGCCTCCTCGCCATACGGCGCGAAGCGCAGTTCCTCCGGCCGCGTGCCCGACCATTCGAGCCCGGCCCGGTCGCCATAGATGCGCACCGAGAGATCGTTGTAGTGGCCGGGCGAAGTCTGGCTGGCGAGGATGGTGCCGCGCGCCCCGCCGGTCCAGCGCACCAGGACATGCGCGTTGTCGTCGAGGCGACGACCTGGCACGGCGGTGAAAAGGTCCGCCGATACGGCGTCAGCCTCGAAGCCGGAGATGAAGCTCGCCAGGTTGAAGGCGTGCACGCCGGTGTCGGCAAGCACCGCCGATTGCCCGGCGCGCGCAGGGTCGGTGCGCCATTCGGCCTGCTTCTGGCCTTTCGCGTCGATCGGCTGCGTCAGCCAGTCCTGGATGTAAGCGCCGTGCACCGACACGATGCGGCCGAGTTCGCCCGCTGCCACCATTTCGCGCGCCTGCCGCGCCATGGCGTAACCGGTGTTGTTCAATGTGACGAGGAAGCGGCGCTTCTTCGCCTTGGTGAGCGCCACCAACGCCTCAGCTTCGGCAAGCGTCGTCGACAGCGGCTTGTCGCAGATGACGTCGATGCCGGCTTCCAGGAAAGCAGTGGCGATCGGCGCATGCAGATGGTTGGGCGTGACGATGACTACCGCCTCGATGCCGTCCGTCCGCGCCGCTTCGGCCTTTGCCATCGCATGGTAGTCGGCATAGCTGCGCTCCGGCGCGATGCCGATCTCGGCGGCCGATGCCGCGGCGTTTTCGGCATCCGAGGACAGCGCACCCGCCACCAGCGCGATCTGGTCGTCGAGCCGCATGGCCAACCGATGAACCGCGCCGATGAAGGCGTTGCGACCGCCGCCGACCATGCCGACCGTCAGGCGTTTGCGTAGGGTTCCGTCAGCGGTTGCGTAGACCATGGCTCGAGTCCTCCCGGATGCCTCCAGCGCAGGGACTATAGGAGGCGCCTCGCCAATTTCGAACAGCTTTTCCAAATTTTGTTTTGTAAAATGATCGTGCCGCACTAGCCTTATGCGAGACCGGTGGAGGAGGGTTCGAATGGTGAAGCGTCGCATGGCTACCCGCCGGCTTGTCGAGGCGATGGAACCAAGACAATCGCTTCAAGTTTTGAATTCTCCCCTCTTTCCAACCGTCGGCGACTGGCGATCTTCACCGCAAGTTCGGGGCGCCTCAGGTACAACAGCTCGAATCCGGTGCATCTGATGAGCGGCGCACGAACCTCACCCGGCGAGAGCGTTACCCGGAAACGCGGCCGTTCGCTGGCGGCACTTGGCCACACGAAACCACAAACCTATGAGGAGCTGCGCGCGGTGCTCTCCTCCGGCACCGTGCATTTCCCGAAAAGGATGCGCCAGGTCGCCATCTTCCTATGGCAGCATCCGAGCGACGTTGCGCTCGGCACCATCGCCCAGGTGGCGGCGCAGGCAGGCGTGCAGCCCTCGACGCTGGTACGCTTCGCGCAGATCTTCGGCTATGCCGGCTTTTCCGACTTCCAGGGCCTGTTCAAGGACCATTTGAAAGGCTCCTGGCCGGAAGGACGCACGCGCGACAACAAGGAACCGGCAGCAGCCGAACCCCACGCCGACTTGCATTTCCTCAACGGCATGGTCGGCGCCTCGCAGGCTTCTCTCAACCGCATCGGCAATGGTTTCGACACCGACAGCTTCGAGAAGATGGCCGACCTGCTGGCGGGAGCCGAGCTGATCTACGTGATCGGCAGCAAGCGCGCTTTCCCGGTCACCACCTATCTGTCGCTGACGCTGTCGCAGCAGGGCGTGCGCAACGTCTTGGTCGACAATGTCGGCTCGACCGCGCTCGATCAGGTCGGCTGCATAAGCCAGTGCGACGCGGTGCTCGCCGTTTCCTTCAGCCCTTACAACTCGATCACGCCAGACCTGGTCGCCCTCGCCCATGATCGCGGAGCACGCATCGTCGCCATCACCGACAGCACCTTCTCACCGCTGGTGAAACTCTCCGACACCTGGCTGGAAGTGGTGGAACAGGACTTCGCAGGCTTCCGCTCGCTCGCCGCTTCGCTCGCCGTCGGCATGGCTTTGGTCCACGGCGTCGTCGCGCGGCGGACAGGTTGATCGGCGCAGTTGACTGCAAGGAACTGTCGTTCCATATTCGAGAAAATAGAAACTTTGTTCCGGGAGGAGGAATGGAGGTTCGGCTCGACGGCAAGGTCTTGTTGATCACCGGTTCGACCCAAGGCATCGGCCGCGCGATTGCCTGGACGGCCGCCCGTTCCGGCGCCGAAGGTTTGCTGATCACCGGCCGCAACCGGCAGCGCGGCGACGCGGTCGCGGCGGAACTGTCGGCGATCGGGGCGCCGTCCGCTTTCCTGGCAGCCGACCTCGGCGACCCGGAGACTCCGGCCCTGCTCGCCGCTGCATGCACCGAGCGCTTCGGCCGCATCGACGGGCTGGTCAATGCAGGGGCTCTGACCGACCGGGCCTCCTTCGTCGATGCCGGCCTCGACGACTGGACATCATTGTTCGCCGTCAATGCGCGTGCGCCTTTCTTCCTGATGCAGGCGGCGATCGCCGACATGAAAAAGCGCGGACAAGGCGGCGCCGTCGTCAACATCCTGTCGATCAATGCGCATTGCGGCGCGCCGGATCTCGCCGTCTATTCCGCCACCAAGGGCGCCCTGGCGACGCTGACCAAGAATGCCGCCAACGCGCACCGCTTCGATCGCATCCGCGTCAACGGCATCAATGTCGGCTGGACCGACACGCCCGCCGAACGCGTCATGCAGGCCGAAACGCTCGGCCACGGCCCGGGCTGGCTAGACGCGGCCAATGCCGCGCAGCCCTTCGGCCGGCTACTCTCCGTTACCGACGTAGCGAACCTCGCCGTCTTCCTGCTTTCCGACGCGGCCGGGCCGATGACCGGCGCGCTGATCGACCAGGAGCAATGGGTGATCGGAGCGAACCGGTGAGCATCTCACCCTCCGCCAATCTCGGCCCCGCCCTGCTCGGCGGCCTGCCGCCTGAAGTCCGCAAACCGGCTTACGCTCGCTCGGCGCTGCAGCGGGGCATTGCCCATATCGGCGTCGGCGCCTTTCACCGCTGCCACCAGGCCGAATACACCGATGACCTCCTGGCGGATGATTTCGATCGCTGGGGGCTCGTCGGCATCAACATCCGGCCTCCCGTGCTCGCCGCGACGCTCGGCCGGCAGGACGGCCTCTATACGCGGCTTATCCGTCAGAACAACGACGTCGAGGCCCGCGTCATCGGCAGCATCGTCGGTGTGGTCGACAGCCAGCACAGCGCCGCGCCCGCACTCGAGGTGCTCGCCTCACCCGAAATCGAGATGATCACGATGACGGTGACCGAAAAGGGCTATTGCCACATCCCGTCGAGCGGCGCGCTCGACCTACACCATCCCGACATTGTCCACGACCTCGCCAACCCTGAGGCCCCGCGCAGCGTGCCCGGCATCCTGGCACGAGCGCTTGAGCTGCGCATGGGCTCGCATGGCCGCCCGGTGACGCTGCTTTCCTGCGACAACATCCCGGCCAACGGCGCTATCCTCGGCAATGTCGTGGGGACATTCGCCGAGCGGCGCGGCAACGGCTTGGCGGACTGGATCGCCGCCAATGTCGCCTTCCCCTCGGCCATGGTCGACCGCATCGCGCCGGCAACGACCGAGGACGATACCGAGACGGTCGAGCAGCGCTTCGGCTATCGCGACAGCGCCGTCGTCGTCGGCGAGCGCTTTCGGCAATGGGTGATCGAGAACCGCTTCGCCGGCCGCGTGCCGCGCTGGGACCGCATCGGCGCCGCTTTCGTAGACGACGTCACGCCGTTCGAGCATCTCAAGATGCGGGTGCTGAACGGCGCCCAGACGACGCTCAGCTATCTTGGCGTTTTGGGCGGCTTCGAGCACACATCGGACGCCATGGCCGACCCGTTGCTTGCCACCTTCGTCCGCCGCATGCTGACGGAAGAGACGCTGCCGACGCTGATGCCTGTGCCCGGCATCTCGCCGTCGGCCTATGTCGAGCAAAGCCTTTCGCGCCTCGCCAACACCGCGATCCGCCACCGCAATCACCAGATCGCTACCGACGGCTCGCAGAAGATCGTCCAGCGCCTGCTCAACCCGGTCAGTGATCGCCTGGCTAAGGGCCAAAGCATCGCGCTGCTGTCGGTTCCGATCGCGGGCTGGATGGCCTATCTGATCAAGGCATCGCCGCGCTTCGGACGCACCTGGCGAGTCTCCGATCCTTTTGCCGAAAAGATTGCGGCCATCGCCGACCGCGTTGGTTCGGACAGCAAGGCGCTTGCCAATGCAATCCTTGCCATCGAAGCCATCTTCCATCCGTCACTTGCTGCCAGCGACATGTTCCATGCAAATGTCGTCACCAGCCTCGATCGTTTGCTGTCAGATGATCCGATGGCCTTTGTCAGACATGTGTGCACTGACCCAACAGATGCACGGTTGAAGCGACCAGCACGATCTGCATAGTACGAAGCGGGAGGCATCATGAAGCTTGGACTGCTCACGGCACCATTTCCGGATATTGCCCTCGGCGATGTCGCCGACTGGGCGAACTCGGCCGGCTTCGAAGCGCTCGAGATCGCCTGCTGGCCGAAGACTTCGGGCGCCAGCCGCCGCTATGCCGGCACCAGCCATATCGACGCCGCCGGCACCTCCCCCGCGCAAGCCAAGGACATTGCCGCCGAGCTCGCCGGCAAGGGCCTGACGATCTCCGGTCTCGGTTTCTATCCCAATCCGTTGCATCCCGATCAGGCGCATCGCGATGCGGTGATCGATCACCTGAAGAAGGTGATCGTGCTGGCAAGCCGAATCGGTGTCTCGCTCGTCAACACCTTCTGCGGCGGCGACGCCTCGAAGACTGTCGACGACAACTGGCAGGCCGCGCAGAAAATCTGGCCCGCGATCATCGCCCACGCGCGCGAGCACGGCGTCAAGCTCGCCTTCGAGAACTGCCCGATGATCTTCAGCTATGACGAATGGCCGGGCGGACACAACATCGCCTATTCGCCCTATGTCTGGCGCCGGATTCTCGAGGCCTGGGGCGGCGACGTCGGCATGAATTTCGACCCCTCGCATCTCGTCTGGCAGATGATCGACAAGGAACGCTTCATCCGCGAGTTCGGCCCGCACATGCTGCATGTGCATGCCAAGGACCTGATGATCGATCATGATGGTTTGTATGAGCGCGGGATCCTTTCCGCAGGCATAGGCTGGCAGGTGCCACGCATGCCGGGGCTTGGCGACATCAACTGGAGCAGCATCTTTTCGGGCCTTTACCGGGCCGGATATGACGGGCCGGTGGTCATCGAGCATGAGGACCGCCGGTTCGAGGGAAGCGACGAGAAGGTCAAGCGCGGTTTTCTGCTGGCTCGCGACGTGCTGCGCCCCTTCGTCAAATGAGGGGACAAACGGCTAGGCTTCGATCGCTTCGGAGCCCAGGAACTGAAATCAATGTGGAGGAGTACTGAAATGAAGAAATACTTGACCATGGCCCCACTGCTTGCCGGCGCTGCCTTGCTTGCCTCGGTGGGCGTGTCGTCCGCCGAAGGCAAATACACGATCGGCATCTCCAACACCGTGCAGGGCAATGGCTGGCGTGAGGAAATGATCTGCGCCATGAAGGCCCAGGCGCTCGCCTCCGGCGAAGTGGCGAAGCTCAACATCGCCCACCGCAACACCGACGCCGCCGGCCAGCTCGAGGACATCCGCAATCTGATCAGCGCCAAGGTAAACGCCATCGTCGTCAACCCGGCCGATCCGGCCGGCATCAAGGCCGGTCTGGAGGAAGCCACCAAGGCCGGTATCGTCGTCGTCGCTGTCGACCAGGCGGTGACCGAGCCGTCCGCATACATCATCTCCAACAACCAGGAACAGTATGCCTATCTCGGCGCCAAGTGGCTGTTCCAGCAGATGGGCGGCAAGGGCGAGGTGCTGTACATGCGCGGCGCCGCCGGTGCTTCCGCCGACAGCGACCGCGACAGGGGTTTCAAGAAGGCGCTGGCCGAATTCCCCGACGTGAAGGTCGCGCAGGAAGTCTTCACCGGCTGGCAGCAGGATCAGGCCAAGCAGCAGATCCTGTCCTTCCTCGCCACCGGAACGCCGATCAACGGCATTTGGACCTCCGGCATCGACAACGTCATCGTCGACGCTCTGGTCGAGCAGCAGGCGCCGATGGTGCCGGTTGTCGGCGCCGACAATGCCGGCTTCGTCGGTCAGTTGAACACGGTTAAGGGTCTGGTCGGCGCTGCCGTCACCAATCCCGGCTCGATCGGCGGCGCCGGCGTTACGCTCGCACTGCAGATCCTCGACGGCAAGAAGCCGGCGCAGCAAACCGTTCTGGTCGAGCCGCAGCTCTGGGAAAATGTCACGGAGGAAGGCAAGGCCAAGCTGAAGGCGGCCGCCGACCCGTCGCTCAGCCCCGAATGGCCGGTCTCGATCTCTATCCCGGACTGGACCACCTACACCAAGGAGCAGATCGTCGCCTGCAAGGGTCCGGGCGAATAATCGCCCGACCGACTTCAACTTCGCAGATTTCGCAAAGCATCCTACGGTTTTTGCGATAAGGAACTGCGGCAGATAAGGTCGCTGGGACGGCAGGTGCGAACCTGCCGTCCTCGGTGCTTGATGCGAGAACGCTGGTTTTGACGACGAACGAATTGCCGAACAATACATTGCTGGACGCCACCGGCGTGGCGAAGAATTACGGCGCGGTGTCGGCGCTGCGTGACGCATCATTATCGGTGCTGCCGGGCGAAGTGCATGCGCTGATGGGCGCCAACGGCGCCGGCAAGTCGACCCTTGTTAAGATCCTGACCGGTGCGATCCCGGCGGATGCCGGCCGCATCCTGATCCGCGGCGAAGCTCGCGATGTCCGCTCTCCGGCCGCCGCGCGTCGCGCCGGCCTGCTGCCGGTCTACCAGGAACCGGCGCTGATCCCTGACCTCGATGTGCTTTCCAATCTCAGGCTCACTGGCACGCCGGTCGAGCCGTTCCGCGCCTGGGTGCGCGAGCTCGGCATTCCGAACCTCGACATACGCGAGACCGCGCGCGACATTCCGCTGGCCGTCCTGCGTGTGCTCGACCTAGCGCGTGCGCTCGCCGCCGAGCCCGACGTTCTGCTGCTCGACGAGATGACGGCCGCGCTGCCCGCCAACCTTGCCGAAAAAGTGCTGGAAGTCGTGCGCCGCCAGGGCGACAGCGGCCGCTCGGTCATCTTCATCTCGCACCGTTTCGTCGAGATCTCGGCGCTGTGCGACCGAGCCACAGTGCTGCGCGACGGCGCAACCGTCGGCGTGGTCGACATCGAGCCCGGCGTCGAGGAAAAGATCGTCGAGATGATGCTTGGCGCCCGTATCGAGAAGACCAGCGTCGCCGCGGCGCGCACGGCAAGCGAAGCGCCGGTCGTGAAGGACAGCCACCCTCGGCTTTCGGTCCGCAACCTGCAGCTCGGCACGAAGCTGCATGACGTCTCTTTCGATCTCGCCAATGGCGAGGTGGCCGGCGTCGTCGCGCTCGAGGGCCAGGGCCAGGACGAGCTCTTCGCCGCCCTTGCCGGCTCGATCCGCCCGGCCGGCGGCACGATCGCCGTCGATGGCGCGCCGGTGAAGTTCTTCCATCCAAGCGATGCCATCCAGGCCGGCCTCGCCTACGTGCCGGGTGACCGCACAGAGGCTTTAGCCATGCAGCGTTCGGTGCGCGAGAACATCGCGCTGCCTTTCAGCGCTGCGCTGCGCAAATGGGGACCGATCAAGGTGCGCCGGGAGCATATGGTGGTTTCAAGCGCTATCGCCCGGCTGCAGATCGACACCCGCGCACAGGGCGAGGTCCAGCGCCTTTCCGGCGGCAACCAGCAGAAGGTGACGATTGCCCGCTGGATCGCGGCAGATGCCCGCACCATCCTCTGCTTCGACCCGACGCGCGGCATCGATGTCGGCACCAAGCAGGAAATCTACAAATTGCTGCGCGAGCTCGCCGGCCTCGGCAAATCGGTCCTCTTCTACACATCCGAGCTGGAGGAAGTGCAGCGTGTCTGCGACCGCGTCATCGTCATCTTCGGCGGCCGTGTCGTCGACACCTTCCCGGTCGAGCTCGCCGACGAGCCGGCTCTGATGCGGGCCGCCTACGGCCTGCCGCGCGGCGCCAGGGCGGATGTCGGCATCCTTGCCGATGTCAGGCCAACGTCCGACGCGGAGACCGCGCCATGATGCGCTTTCTGCGCCGCCAGGGCTGGGTCGCCGGCCTGCTCGCCCTGCTCGTATTCCTGTTCGTCGTCACCAAGCTGATCCAGCCGGGCTACGGCAGCGGCGACTTCGGCTCGCTGGCGCGGGCGGTTCTCCCCTACGCCTTCGCCGTCGCGGCGCAGACTGTGGTGGTCATCGCCGGCGGCATCGACCTGTCGGTGGCCGCAATGATGGCGCTGACCAGCGTCACCGCCGCCTCGATGATGAACGGCGCCAGCGAGGAATATGCGTACTTCGTCGTGCCCTTCGTGCTGGCCATGGGCCTTGTGCTCGGCGCGCTGAACGGCCTCCTGATCGTGGTGACCCGAGTGCCGGATATCGTGGTTACTTTAGCCACGCTCTTCGTTCTGCAAGGCGCGGCGCTTCTGGTGCTTGACGCGCCCGGCGGCGCAGCCGCCGAGTGGCTGAAGGCCACCGTCGTCGGCACCATGCCGATCCCCGGCCTGCCGGATTGGGCCGATGCCTGGGTCCCGAAGGCGCTGGTGCTGCTGCTTGTCTGCCTCTTCGTCATCTGGATCCCGCTCAGGCGCTCGCGGCTTGGCCTCTCCATCTACGCCATCGGCAGCAACGAGCTCGCCGCCTTCCGCAGCGGTGTGCCGGTGGCCCGCACCAGGATCGTCGCTTACGCGCTCTCCGGCCTGTTCGCAGCACTTGGCGGGCTGTCGCTCACCATCAGCACCGGCATCGGCGCGCCAATCCCCGGTCCCTATCTGCTGGCCAGCGTCGCGGCGGTGGTGCTGGGCGGCGTCGCGCTCGGTGGCGGCAAGGGTGGGCTGCTCGGGCCGATCATCGCCGTCTTCGTGCTCAGGCTGGTGCGCACCGACCTGACGCTTCTGGCCATCGATCCCAACGTCACGGCCATCATCGAGGGCGCGATCATGGTCGCCGTGGTGATGTTCGGCGCCTTCATCACCATCCGGGGCCGCCCGGCAGGAGCAACACCATGACGAACAGCGCGACCATGCCCCAGCCGGTCTCGCTCGGCCGCCGCCTGAAGCGCTTCATGGCGGACCGGCCGCTCATTCCCCTGATCATCCTGCTCGTCATACTGGTGCTGATCCTGCAGGTTCTTCGCCCCGGGATCGTCAACGAGCGCTGGATCGCCAACACCGCCAAGTTCGCCATTCCGCTGGCAATCCTCGCCGGTTGTCAGACCATGACGATGCTCACCGGCGGCATCGACCTCTCGGTCGGCACGGTGGCGACGATGAGCGCCTTCATCATGGCGACGCAAATCGTCAACCAGGATCCGACGGTGGCTTTCATCCTCGCCATGCTGCCGGCGGTGCTAATCGGCCTCGTCAACGGCGTCGGCGTCGGCGTCTTTCGCGTCCATCCGCTGATCATGACGCTCGGCACCAGCCTGATCGGCACCGGCTTCCTGCAGGTCTACCAGCGCACCGTGATCGCCTCCGGCGCCAAGATTCCGGATTTCCTCAACTGGCTCGGCACCGGTCTCACCTACGGCTTCCCCAACGCGCTCTTCCTGTTCGTGCCGGTGGCGGTGCTGATCGTCTTCACCTTGAACCGTACAGGCTTCGGCCGCCTGCTCTACGCCGTCGGCGACAATGAGCGCGCTGCACGGCTTTCGGGCGTCCGCTACTGGCAGGTGATCACGGCGCTCTATGTCATCTCCAGCCTGCTCGCCGGCATCACCGGCCTGCTCTATATCGGCCTGATCAAGGCGCCCTCGCTGTCGCTCGCCGAGCCGCTGGTGCTACCTTCGGTGGCTGCCGCCGTCATCGGCGGCACCTCGATCTTCGGCGGCCGCGGCGGCTATATGGGAACGATTGTCGGCGCGCTGATCCTGACCGTGCTGACGACGCTGCTCACCATCCTGCATATGCCCGAAGGCGGCCGCCGCATCCTCTTCGGTTTCATCGTGCTGTTCGTGACCGCGGCCTATTTGAGGATCATCGAGGACAGGTAACAGGGGAAGCTATGCCGAGGCGTTGATTAGCTTGCCGCGCGCTGCGGCATGTATGGCCACAACAAGGTCTTTTTCGTCGAACGGCTTGCCGACGAGCGCGACATCGAGGGGGCGCTCCACGATTTTCTCCGCATCCGCATAGCCGGTGATCATAACCGCGGGCCAGCCGGCACGCAGATTGCGGGCAAACCGGATCACGTCTATGCCCGAGATAAGGGGCATGGCAAAGTCGGTGACGATCACGTCGAATCGATCCGGCTCTCTCTCAATGGCCGCAAGCGCTTCGGCTCCGCCGGAGGCCCCTACGACCTCGAAGCCGGACTGCCTGAGCGACATGGCCGTCATTTCTCTCAAGGAGTGGCTGTCATCGATGAGCAGAACGGTCAGTGATCGTTCGCCAACCGCCGTGGCGCGCTCCGCGTCGACGGCCTCGACAGCCTCTGCGCCGGCAACAGCGATAGCCTCGGTGACATCCTGCGGCTGATTGGATCGGGGCAGCCACAGTTCTATGATGGTGCCGCGGTCCACCTCGCTCTCTATCCTGAGCGTGCCGCCCGACTGCTTGGCGAAACCATAGACGGTGCTGAGACCCAGCCCCGTGCCCTTCCCGATCGGCTTGGTTGTGAAAAACGGCTCGACCACCTTGCTTATCATGTCGCCGGCAATTCCGGTCCCGGTGTCCTCGACAGCGACCACCACATAGTCGCCGGCCGGCAGTTCGTCGCCCGCGTGGCCGACGCTGCGGTTGCTCGTCCGGACGAGAACCGTGCCTCCCGAAGGCATTGCGTCTCGCGCATTGAAGATGAGGTTCATCAAGGCGAGCTCGAGCTGCGCCGCATCCACATACACGGGCCATGTGTCGTCACTCACCAGCCACTTGAAGCGCACGAGGCCTCCAAGGACAGGGGCAACCAACCCGTTCATCGTATCCCCAAGGCTCGACAAGGGTACTGCCACGGGCTTCAGGTCCTGGCGTCGCGAAAAAGCGAGCATGCGCTGGACGAGATCCCTGCCTTGCCCGGCGGAGCGGCGTGTCATGTCGAGGATCTTGGTAGCGTTGCCGTCCAGCGTCAGCTGTCGCTCGAGCAGGCTTAGGCCGGAAAGGATCGCCGCGAGGAGATTGTTGAAGTCATGGGCGAGTCCGCCGGTCAGTTTGCCGATCGCATCGAGCCGCTGCGACTGCAGCAGCTGGCTCTCCAGGCGGCGTTGCTCTGTTATGTCTTGCATGGTGCCAAGCAACTCGAGCCCAGCGTCATCTTTGGAAACCACGCCCCGATCGAAGAAGATGCGATATTCATCATTGGCGCACCGCCAGCGAAATTCGCAGCCATAGGACCCCGTCTCGCATGCCGCCGAAAGCGACCTGGTTACCTCCTCGCGATCGTCGGGGTGAACCCGGCTGAGCCCGAAATCCGGATGCGACAGGAAACGGCTCGGCGGGAACCCTGTCAGCCGCTCGACGCCTTTCGAGACGTAGCTTGCGGCGAAAGGCGCCTCAGCCGAGCGGGCATGAAAACAGATCGGAAGCGAGGCAAGAATCGCCTCCTGCCTTGCTTCCGAATGGCGCAGCGCCCGCTCGGCATCGAGTTTGTCCGACTTGGCCTTCAGCGCCTGTTCGAGCAGCCGCTGCTCCCGCGCCGCGTTTCGCTCGATCTCGCGCGTCTTCTCATGAAGATCGACGAAGACCATAACCTTGGAGCGAAGCATCACCGGGTCGAACGGCTTGAACAGGTAGTCGACAGCGCCGACGTCATAGCCGCGCAGCATATGCGCCTCTTCCTTGCTGATCGCAGTAAGGAAGATGATCGGCGTGTTTTTCGATCGTTCACGCCGGCGGATCAGCGTGGCCGTCTCGTAGCCGTCGAGGTTCGGCATGAGCACGTCGAGCAGGATGACGGCGAAATCTTCCTTGAGCAGGAAGCGCAGCGCTTCCTCACCCGACTGGGCGCAGACGACCTCGCCGACTTCGCCAAGCACCTCCGCGATGGCAAGCAGATTGCGTTCGTCATCATCGACCGCGAGAACGCGTGCCCGCAATCCTTCGACCGGTTCGCTTCTTTCTGCCTCGATCGCGGCCATTCCTTTTACCTGCCGGAGCGCTTTCAGATGGCGGTCATCAATGCCGGCGCGAAGGGCTCAGCCCGCGCTCGCGCGCGACCGATCCAAACCCGCAGCAACGCAAGCAGCAGATCGAGGTCGACCGGTTTGGCGATGTAGTCGGATGCGCCGGCGTCCAGGCATTTCTGACGGTCGCCTTTCATCGCCTTGGCGGTAACCGCGATCAATGGGATGTGGGCTATCGCCGGCATGGCCCGAATCCGACGCATGGTCTCGTAGCCGTCCATTTCCGGCATCATGATGTCGATCAAGGCGACATCGACGTCGGGTGTTTCTTCGAGCAACGCGATGCCGTCCCGGCCCCGTTCGGCATGCTGCACATCAATGTCGTAAGTCTCCAGCACGCTGGTCAACGAGTAGATGTTGCGAATGTCGTCGTCGACGATCAGAACCTTGGCGCCGGCGAGATCGGCATTGTCGACCTGCTCGGTGGCCAAGATCTGTTCGCTCTGCGTGTCGCTTGGCAGTGCCGCCGAGATCAGGAGCCCGAGTTGGCCGAAGTTGTCGGCACGTGGGACATCGCCTAGTGCCGGATGCAGCGCGACCTGCTGCAGAAACGCGTCCGGGTGCGGCGTGAAGAACAGCAGGCGCGGTAGAGCGTCGCTGAACTGAGACACGATTTCGTCGAGCATCTGGGCGTTGTCCTTGGCCGAACGCCCAAACCCGAAAACAAACGCATCATAAGCGGCGGCGCCCGGCTCGTCCGCGTTGGCGGCGACACGACCGACCGCGGTGACCGAGGTGATGCCATCTCGAATGGCTTCCACCAGGGCCAGGCGGCGCTCGGGATCGGGATCGGCGATCAGCACGTTGCGCTGCACCCTCAGGTTTCGCGAATGGATTTCCTCGAAAACGCGGGCGAGCTCACCAGCCGAAACCGGCTTGCTCGAAACGCTTGCAGCGCCCCTGCGCGTCAGCACTTCGAGATCCTCGGCGCCGGAGATGACATGGATCGGAATGTTCCT
Source organism: Mesorhizobium sp. WSM4983 (assembly GCF_029625765.1). Classification (NCBI taxonomy): domain Bacteria; kingdom Pseudomonadati; phylum Pseudomonadota; class Alphaproteobacteria; order Hyphomicrobiales; family Phyllobacteriaceae; genus Mesorhizobium; species Mesorhizobium sp. WSM4983. Next base: position 161,598 of record NZ_JARTVM010000002.1, read on the forward strand.
GGTCTTCTGGTCATGCCGCAGAAGGTCGAAAAGCACCCAGCCGTCGATGTCTGAAAGGCCGAGATCGAGCGTGATCGCATCGGGCATCAGCTTGCGGGTCAGTGCCAGCGTGCCGGAACCGGCCGTTGAAAGCACCCCCTTCAGTCCGGCGGATCGAGCAAGACCGAGCAGCAGCCCTCCAAAAGTCGGGTCGTCCTCGACAATAAGCACCACCCTGTCCGAGGGGTTGATCGTGTCACGATCGTCCGCAAGTTCTGGGGTACCCGAAGTGTCTGCTGGCTGGACGCCCGCCGCGATGACGTCGGCAGGCGAAAGCTCGATCGGCGCCGCCAGGCTGCTGCTGCGCGGGCCATCGAAGGGGATGACCAGGGTGAAGGTCGATCCCTTGCCTGGCTCGCTTTCGACGCGCAGCTCACCGCCGAGCAACCGGGCGATTTCCCGGCTGATGGAAAGGCCGAGGCCAGTGCCGCCGTATTTGCGGCTGGTCGTGCCGTCGGCCTGCTGAAAGGCCTCGAAGATGAGCTTTTGCTTGTCTTCCGGAATGCCGATCCCGGTATCGGTAACGGCGATCGCCAGCGCCCGGGGCGGCGCCGCACCGTTTTTGCGGCCGGTTCTCTCGGCATGGATGTTCAGGATCACCTCGCCATTGGAAGTGAATTTGAAGGCATTTGACAGCAGATTGAGCACGATCTGCTGCAGCCGCTTTTCGTCCGTGCGGATCGTCTCAGGCAGGGCTTGCTCGATCTTGATGGTGAAGCCGAGCCCCTTGTCAGCCGCAAGCTGTCTGAAAGTCCGCTCCATATGCTGGCGCAGGTGTGCGAGCGGCATGTCGTTGATTTCGATCGACACCGTGCCGGACTCGATCTTGGAAAGATCCAGTATGTCGTTGATGAGGCTGAGCAGGTCGGTACCTGCCGAGTTGATCGTACGCGCGAAATCGATCTGCTTGTCGTTCAGATTCCCCTGCTGGTTGGTCGCAAGCAGATTGGACAGGATCAACAGCGAATTCAGCGGCGTCCTCAGCTCGTGACTCATGTTCGCCAGGAATTCGGATTTGTATTTGGAGGTCAGCGCCAGTTGCTCGGCCTTCTCCTCCAGAGCCCGCCTGGCCATCTCGATCTCGAGATTCTTGTTTTCCACCTGCTTCTTTTCATTCTCGAGCAGTTGGGCCTTTTCCTGCAGCTCCTCATTAGTGGCGTGAAGCTCTTCCTGCTTCTTGGTGAGCTCGGTCTGACGCGACTGGAGTTCGGACGTCAGAAGCTGCGATTGCTTGAGAAGCCCTTCCGTGCGCATGGTCGCGGCGATCGTGTTGAGCACGATACCGACCGATTCCATGAGCTGCTCCAGGAAAAGGCGGTGCGTATCGCTGAACCGGCTGAACGAAGCGAGTTCGATGACCGCCTTGACCTCGTCCTCGAACAATGCCGGCAGGACGATGGCGCTCGCCGGCGGGGCCTCGCCCAGGCCGGAGGTGATGCGCAGGAAGCTCGATGGGACGTCATCGAGCATGATTGCCCGTTTGTCGGCGGCGCACTGCCCGATCAGGCCTTCGCGGAAGTCGACCCGTTGGCGGACGGTGGCCTTGCCTTCGGCGGCGTAGGACGCGGCCAGTTCCAGATAGGATTCTTCCTCGTCGCGATTGGTGACGTAGAACAGGCCATATTGCGCGTTCACCAGCGGCGCGAGCTCGGAAATGATCATCCGCGAAACCGTGGCAAGGTCCCGCTCGCCCTGCAGCATGCGCGAGAAACGGGCGAGATTGGTCTTCAGCCAATCCTGCTCGGCATTCTTCAAGGTCTGGTCCTTGAGGTTGCGGATCATCTCGTTGATGTTGTCCTTCAGCGCCGCGACCTCGCCGGAGGCCTGCACGCTGATCGAGCGGGTGAGGTCGCCCTTGGTCACCGCGGTCGACACTTCGGCGATGGCCCGGACCTGGGTCGTCAGGTTCGCCGCCAGCTGATTGACGTTGTCGGTCAGGTCGCGCCATAGGCCGGCGGCGCCCGGCACCCTGGCCTGACCGCCGAGCTTGCCCTCGATGCCGACCTCGCGAGCCACGTTGGTCACCTGATCCGCGAAAGTCGCCAGCGTCTCGATCATGCCGTTGATCGTGTCCGCCAGCGAAGCGATCTCGCCCTTGGCATCGACCGCAAGCTTGCGCTTCAGGTTGCCCTGGGCAACGGCGGTCACGACGTCCGCAATGCCGCGCACCTGGTTGGTCAGATTGGTCGCCATCAGATTGACGTTGTCGGTCAAGTCCTTCCAGGTGCCGGCCACGCCCTCCACCCGAGCCTGACCGCCGAGCTTGCCTTCGGTGCCGACCTCGCGCGCCACGCGCGTCACCTCGCCGGCGAACGAGTTGAGCTGGTCGACCATGGTGTTGATGGTCGACTTCAGCTCCAGGATCTCGCCCTTGACATCGACGGTGATCTTCTTGGACAGGTCGCCTCGCGCCACCGCTGTGGTAACTTCGGCGATGTTGCGAACCTGACCGGTGAGGTTCTCGGCCATCGAGTTGACATTGTCGGTCAGGTCCTTCCAGGTGCCGGCGACGCCGCGCACCTGTGCCTGACCGCCGAGCTTGCCTTCGGTGCCGACCTCGCGCGCCACGCGCGTCACTTCCGAGGCAAAGGAGTTCAATTGGTCCACCATCGTGTTGATGGTGTCCTTGAGCTCCAGGATTTCACCGCGCACATCGACCGTGATCTTTTTCGACAGATCGCCGAGCGCGACGGCGGTCGTCACCTCCGCAATGTTGCGCACTTGGCCCGTGAGATTGGCGGCCATGGCGTTGACGTTGTCGGTGAGGTCCTTCCAGGTGCCGGCGACGCCGCGCACCTGCGCCTGTCCGCCGAGCTTGCCGTCGGAACCCACTTCGCGCGCGACGCGCGTCACCTCCGAGGCGAAGGAGTTCAACTGATCCACCATCGTATTGATGACGTCCTTGATCTGCAGGATTTCGCCCAAGGCGTCGACGGTGATCTTCTGGGTCAGGTCGCCGGTGGCGATTGCGGTCGCGACCTTGGAGACGTCGCGCAACTGCACGGTCAAATTGCCGGCCATCGCGTTGACATTGTCGGTCAGATCCTTCCAGGTGCCGCCGACGCCCTCGACATGCGCCTGACCTCCCAGTTTGCCTTCCGAGCCCACTTCGCGCGCCACGCGGGTGACCTCCGACGCGAAGGAATTGAGCTGGTCCACCATGGTGTTGACGGTGTTCTTCAGTTCGAGGATTTCGCCCTTCACATCGACGGTGATCTTTTTCGAAAGGTCGCCCCTGGCAACGGCCGTGGTCACATCGGCGATATTGCGCACCTGCCCGGTCAAATTGGCGGCCATCAGGTTGACGTTGTCCGTCAGGTCCTTCCATGTGCCGCCGACTCCGCGGACTTCAGCTTGGCCGCCCAGCTTGCCCTCGGTGCCAACCTCGCGTGCCACGCGTGTGACTTCCGAGGCGAAGGAGTTCAGCTGGTCCACCATCGTGTTGATGGTGTTCTTCAGCTCCAGGATCTCGCCCTTCACATCGACGGTGATCTTCTTCGAGAGGTCACCCAGTGCCACCGCGGTAGTCACTTCGGCGATGTTGCGCACCTGACCGGTAAGATTCGCAGCCATGGAATTGACGTTGTCGGTCAGGTCCTTCCAGGTGCCGGCGACACCGCGCACCTGTGCTTGGCCGCCGAGCTTGCCTTCCGTGCCGACCTCGCGCGCCACGCGCGTCACCTCGCCGGCAAATGAGTTGAGCTGATCGACCATGGTGTTGATGGTCGATTTCAGTTCCAGGATTTCGCCTTTCACGTCGACGGTAATCTTCTTGGAGAGGTCGCCCAAAGCCACCGCCGTCGTCACATCGGCGATGTTGCGGACCTGGCCGGTCAGGTTGGCGGCCATCAGGTTGACGCTGTCGGTGAGGTCCTTCCAAGTACCGCCAACGCCCTCGACACGGGCCTGGCCTCCGAGTTTGCCCTCGGTGCCGACCTCACGCGCGACGCGGGTCACCTCCGAGGCGAAGGAGTTGAGCTGGTCCACCATCGTGTTGATGGTGTTCTTCAGTTCGAGGATCTCGCCCTTCACGTCGACGGTGATCTTCTTCGACAAGTCGCCAGACGCGACAGCCGTAGTCACCTCCGCAATGTTGCGCACCTGGCTGGTCAGGTTGGTCGCCATCGCGTTGACATTGTCGGTCAGGTCCTTCCAAGTGCCGGCCGCCCCCCTGACGCGTGCCTGACCGCCCAGCTTGCCTTCGGTGCCGACCTCGCGCGCCACACGCGTCACCTCCGACGTGAAGGAGGCGAGCTGCTCAACCATGGTGTTGACGATTTTACCGATGCGCAGGAATTCGCCACGAAGCGGCCTGCCGTCAATTTCCACCATCATGGATTGGGACAGATCGCCCTTGGCGACCGCGCCGATGACGCGGGCAACTTCCGCGGTGGGCTGCACCATGTCCTCGATCAGGTCGTTGACCGAACGGACGCTCGATTCCCAGCTGCCTTTGGCGTTCCTCACATGGCCGCGTTCCCCGATGCGGCCGTCCTTGCCGACGACCCTGCTCAGCCGCGCAAATTCTCGCGCCATCTGGTCGTTCAACTCGACGATCTGATTGAATGTGTCGGCGATCTCGCCGTTCAACCCTTCATAAGAATTCTCGATGCGGACGGAGAAGTCACCGTTTCGAAAGGCTTTGAGGGCGTTGAGAATCTGACGGGAATCGAATTGTTCCTTTGACGAACGAGAAACGCCCACACTCCCCTCCGCGCCTGCCCCGACAGCTATATTAAGCCGAGGGCCAGAACGCATCGCGGCCTGTTTGGTTCCGTGCCTGTTTGAACAGGTGGTTAATCAGATGTGGCGAAGCTTGCCGTAGAGACACTCAGGCCGGATTCTTATGCAGCCGAACTGCCCGGCTCTTCTTCTCCGGCATTCGGATCGCCCGGGGCCGTTGCCCAGGCGAGCTCGACCAGCGTCACCGTGCGGCGGCCAACACCGTCGATCTGGCACACGATCAGCCCCTGCTCCTCGATGTAATCGAGCAGCCGCCGGGCGCGACGCAGCGAATGCGAGCCATACGCGCGGGCGATCGCCGCGTCGCTCGGGCAGGGCCAGCCTTCCTTCGCCGCCCTCGCGATCATCATGAACACGCCCTGCATGTCCTCCGGCAGAAGCGATGCGCGCACGGAGATGTCGCGCCACGCGTCGTCCTCGGCGATGTCCGAGCCGACGCCGGCGCGGGCGCGCGTCAGCATGCGTCGGAATTCCGAAAGGTCGGGCACCACCGAAGCGAGTCCTTCGATCCGGCAGCGGACCACGAACTCCTGATAGAGCACGCCGATGACGCGGAATCCGGCATCGGGCTCAGCCAGGATGGCGCGCAGGACACGGTCCATCCGTCCGCGCCGCTCGGCGAGGTCCTCGGCGCTCGGCTGCGTCTCGGCCGGCTCGGGGCGGATGTCGAGCGGCGCGGCCTTGGCCGCCATCAACTGATCGAGCAGGTCGGGCGACGGCCGGCGCTGCGGCCGGATCGCCTCCGGCGGCGGTGCCGCGAGGATGATGGCGCGCGCATCTTCGAGCGTCGCTTCGGGCAGCGGCATCAGCCGCGGCGTGCCGTTGCGCGGGCTCGTCTCGGTCGATCCGATCCGCACGCTGAGCGGGCGGCGCGACAGCGCCGGACCGAGCGCCATGAAATGCCCGCGCTCGAGGTCGCGGAAGGCTTCCGCCTGCCGCCGCTCCATGCCGAGCAGGTCGGCGGCGCGCGCCATGTCGATGTCCAGAAAGGTGCGGCCCATCAGGAAGTTGGAGGCCTCCGCCGCGACGTTCTTGGCGAGCTTCGCCAGCCGCTGCGTGGCGATGATGCCGGCGAGCCCGCGCTTGCGGCCGCGGCACATCAGATTGGTCATGGCGCCGAGCGAAAGCTTGCGCGCCTCATCCGAGACCTCGCCTGCAGCAGCCGGCGCGAAGAGCTGCGCCTCGTCCACCACCACCAGCATCGGATACCAATGGTCGCGCGCGACCTCGAACAGCCCGCCAAGGAAGGCTGCGGCGCGCCGCATCTGGTTCTCGGCATCGAGCCCTTCGAGGTTTAGCACCGTCGAGACGCGGTGGATGCGCGCTCGCTCGCCGGCCGCCTGCAGGCCGCGCTCGGTATGATCCTCGGCGTCGATCACCAGATGGCCGTAGCGCTCACCCAGCGAGACGAAGTCGCCTTCGGGATCGATGATGGTCTGCTGCACCCAGGGCGCGCTCTGCTCCAGCAGCCGGCGCAGCAGATGCGACTTGCCCGAGCCCGAATTGCCCTGCACCAGCAGGCGGGTCGCCAGCAGCTCCTCAAGGTCGAGGGCCGCCGGCGCGCCTGCCGACGTCTGCCCCATCTCGATCGCAACCGTCATATTCTCGACTCGGATAGTCTCCCTGCGCGGGAGGGACTTAGCAACCGGCGCGCGGTGCGTCGAGCATGGGGCCAAGGGCTCGGCGCGATGTTCCACACTTAACGGCAGGCCATCGCCAGCTGAACTGGTCCGACCACCATTTCGCTGGCGCAATCCCCTGATCGGCGTATCATCCCTTGAGGGAGGGGTTCATGGCAGGAGGAGGCTTATGAACGTCGCTGCGGAAGTGCCCGTCATAGACCTGACAGTGCAAGACATTGTTTCTTCTGCTCTTTCGAAATTTCGCGCCGGCGACACTGTTTCGACCCGGGCAATGCTCGATGCGATCCGCCAATCGGACCCCGCCTGCGAAGACAGCGACGACCATCTGGTCGAACTGATCGTCATGGCCGCTGTTGGTAAGACCATGGGCGTCGTCTTCGATCACCGCTCGCCCGACGAGCGGTTGCCGCGCCTGTCCTAAACCTCGTTGCGCTGAAAAGGATTAGGCGAGGCGCTGTAAATCCTTGTTTGGGGCATGTCGGTGTCCCAGAACGCGCGCACGTCCGGGCGACATGCATTAGCTTCCCAGCGGATGCGGCATATAACCGACGAAGCCGGTGATCTTCCAGCGCCCGCCGACCTTGCGGCAGAAGTAGAGCGTCTGCCATTTCAGGCGGTCGACGCTGCCGTCAGCCTTGGCGATCGAGCCGTCGAACTTCTTGTGCAGCACAGCACGATCGCCGTCGACGTCGATGTCGCGCAGATTGGTGACGCGGAAAATCGCCTCGCGTAGCGGCTCGGCGAATTCCGTCGCGGCTGTTTCCTTGGCCTGCCGCAGCCATTCGTCGCGATAGATTTCCAGCTTGGGAAACTGCAGCCGCCAGGCGTCGGCATTGGGCAGGAAATGCGCATGCATGCCGAAGAAGCTCTCGGCGATGAAGTCGTCCTCGACCAACGACCAATTCTGGCCGAGGAAGGCGTCGATGTCGCGCCGCACCAGCATTTCCCACAGCGCATGGCGATCGGCATCGCCTTCCGGAAACGGATTCTTGTCAAAGGTCATGTTGGTTCTTCCCCTTGCGTTCGATCAGCAACCCACCGGTCGCATCGCCGGTTCGGGGTGCAGGATGCTCACGATTTGTAATAAAGCAACATGAATTTCCGAAAAATGTTGCTTTCCGACATTGCCTCTTGGAGGATCACCTCTACAAGCGTAGACGGCTGCAAGAACGGTCCTTACGCTCGACAACAGGAGATTCATTTGCCCAAGCAGTGCTTCGGAAAGTCGCATGTCCCGCTCTCGCCTGCCGTCCGCGCCGGCGATTTCGTCTATGTCTCCGGCCAGGTGCCGGTGGGCAGCGACGGCCTGGTAGTCAAGGGCGGCATAACTGACCAAGCCGAGCAGGTGCTGCAAAACGTCAAGGCTGCGCTGGCGCTGGCCGGATGCACCATGGACGACGTGGTGAAGACCACCGTCTGGCTCGAGGACGCCCGCGATTTCGGCGCCTTCAATACGGTTTATGCCAGGCACTTCCCGAACGACCCACCGGCGCGCACCACCGTCGAGTCGCGCCTGATGATCGACATCAAGATCGAGATCGAGGCCGTCGCCTACCGGCCGGTCTGATCGCGGCCAGACAGCAACGGAGGCGCGGAATGCAGTTCGATCTGTTGATCAAGGGCGGCCGTGTGATCGACCCGGCTTCCGGGTTGGATGCGCCGCGCGACATCGCTGTCGCCGATGGCCGAATCGCCGCCATCGAAGCGACCATCGATAGCGAGACCGCCGATGAGGTGGTCGACGCCGGGGGCTGCATCGTCACCCCCGGCCTCGTCGATCTGCACAGCCACGTCTACTGGGGCGGCACCTCGCTCGGCGTCGACGCTGACCGTCTCGCCGCCAAGAGCGGCACCACCACCTTCATCGATGCCGGCAGCGCCGGCGCCGGCAATTTCCTGGGGTTTCGCCGCCATGTCATCGAGCGTTCGAAGGTCCGCATCCTTGCCTACGTCAACATCTCGTTTGCCGGCATATTCGGCTTCGCCGAGACCATAGCCGTCGGCGAATGCAGCGATCTCAGGCTCTGCGAGCCGCGCGAGACGGTGGCCGCGGTGCGCGAGCACGCCGCCGTCGTCGTCGGCGTAAAAGTCCGTTCCGGGAAGCATGCCGGCGGCACCAGCGGCATCGCGCCGGTCGACCTCGCGCTCGAAGCCGCAGACCGAGCCGGCCTGCCGCTGATGGCGCACATCGACGAGCCGCCGCCCGGCCGCTGGGAAGTGCTGCCCAGGCTCCGCCGCGGCGACATCCTCACTCACTGCTTCCGGCCGTTCCCCAACGCGCCGGTCTTCGCTTCGGGCGCGGTGCGGCCGGATATGCGGCAGGCGCGCGAGCGCGGCGTCATCTTCGACATCGGCCACGGCATGGGCTCCTTCGACTTCGAGGTGGCGAAGGCGATGCTGGCGGAAGGGCTGGCGCCGGACGTCATCTCGAGCGATGTGCATCTCTACTGCGTCGACGGCCCTGCCTTCGATATTCTCGTCTGCATGTCGAAGCTCATGGCGCTCGGCATGCCGCTGGTCGAGGTCGTGCGCGCCGCAACGCAGCGCCCGGCCGAAGCGATCGCCAGGCCCGAGCTCGGGGCGCTTAAAGTCGGCGGCATCGGCGATGTCGCGGTGCTGAGGCTGCAGCCCGGCCGCTTCACCTTTGTCGACGCGGTCGGTGCGTCACTTATTGCGGACCAGCGGCTGGTCTCGAATGGCATCGTCATTGGCGGCAAATGGTGGCGGAACGAGACGCCCGACCACAATGAGACCGAGCGCTTCGAGGCCCATGCGCACCACACGCATGTCGAGGTTGCGGCCAGGCACTTCGGGCGCTGATTGGCTCACCGTCGCGAATTGCTCGGCTCGCCATAGACCGGCGTCGCAATCCCCTCCATCCGCGCCTTGAGCTGCAGCGCCACGAACTTCGAATAGAAGCGCGACAGCGCGAGATTGCCGCCGTGGAACCATAGCGCCTCCTGGGCGGTCGGCTTCCACATGTTGCGCAACTCGCCCTGCCACGGGCCGGGATCGCCCTTGACGCCGGAGCCGAGGCCCCAGCACGGCCCGACCTTGTCGGCGACCTCCCGGGAAACGATCCCTGCCACGGTCTCGTTCATCGACTGGTAGCCGGTGCAGGAGACGATCGCGTCGACCGCCAGCTCGCTGCCGTCCTCAAACAGGATGCCGGTCGGCGTCAGCGATTTGATGCCGACGCCGCTCTTCACCGCGATCTCGCCGTTCAGGATCAGCTCGCAGGCGCCGACATCGATGTAGTAGCCGGAGCCGGTGCGATAGGCTTTCATAAGCAGTCCGGTCTCGTCCTCGCCGAAGTCGATGGCAAAGCCGCTGTCGCTGAGGCGCTTATAGAAATCCGCGTCGCGCTCGCGGATGACGTCATAGAGCGCCCGCTGTCCCTGTGGGACCAGCGCGAAGGGCGTCGAAGCGACGATCATGTCGGCCTTGTCGGTGGTGATGCCCCGCGCCAGCGCCTTTTCCGAAAAGATCTCGAAGCCGACCTCCATCAGCGTGTCGGACTTCACCACCGTCGTCGGCGAGCGCTGCACCATGGTGACCTTGGCGCCGGCTTCCCAGAGGTCGACGCTGACATCGTGGCCGGAGCTCGCCGCGCCGATCACCGCGACGCGCTTGCCGCGGAATTTCTCGCCGGTCGAGTACTGGCTGGAATGCAAAAGCTCGCCTTCGAAGCTGTCCGCGCCAGGCAGATCGATCTGCCGCGGCGGCCCGTAGGCGCCGGTGGCGAAGACGATGTGCTTCGGCTTCAGCGTGATGCGCTGGCCGACGCGGTCGACCACCACCGTCCAAACCTTTTTGGCCTCGTCATAGGCCGCACTGATGCATTTGGTGCCGACCCAGTAGTTCAGCTCCATGACGCGGGCATACATTTCCAGCCAGTCGCCCATCTTGTCCTTGGGCGTGAACACCGGCCAGTTTTCCGGGAACGGAATGTAAGGCAGATGGTCGTACCAGACCGGGTCGTGCAGCACGAGCGAGCGGTAGCGGTTGCGCCAGGAATCGCCGGCGCGCGCGTTCTTCTCGACGATGAGGGTGGGAACGCCGAGCTGCCGCAGACGGGCGCCGAGCATGATGCCGCCCTGGCCGCCGCCGATCACCAGGCAATAGGGCTGCTCGTGCACGCCGAGCTCACGCGCCTCGCGCGCTCTTGCTTCCGCCCAGGTCTCGCGTTCGGGATCGGCCTTGTGGCGGATGCCGAGCGGCCGGGCAGGCCCCTTCTGCTCCTCGAAACCCTTGAGCTCGCTCATCGCCGTGAACAGCGTCCGGCAGCGGCCGTCCTTGAGCCGCAGGATGCCCTCGCCTCGCGCCACGGCCGTCTCGAAGCTGAACCAAGCCTCGATGACGCCGTCGGCGACGCTTGACTCCCCGGACAGGCGCCAGTGCGATGGTTGCGTCGAGGAAAGCGTCGCCTTGAGCATCTCGCGGACCGCCGGTTGGCCCTCCATGGTCTTGATGTTCCATGTGAAGGTCAGCAGATCGCGCCAGTAGCAATCGTCCACGAAAAGGTTCGTCGCCGCCTCGATGTCACCCGCCTCGAGCGCGCGGCCGAATGTGCCGAGCCAGGTTGCCGCCTGTTGCGATGGTGCGATGTCGAGCATTGATGTTCGTTCCCCTGAATACGCAGATCATAGCCGCGTTGCGGCTTTTCTCAGTCGCCGAGCGGCTCCATCTCCTTCCCCGTCCGATGGATCTGGGCGTTATATTTGATGCGGCGCACCGTCTCGCGCGCCGGGCCGTCGAGCTTGTAGGCGGACGCGACCGCGAGCAGGTCGATGGCCGCAAGAAAGGCGTAGCGCGAAGCTGTCGGCTTCAGCGTGTCGGGATATTCGGGAACCGCCATCGTCAGTTGGACATCGCAGACGCGTGTCAGCTCCGTGTCCGGCGCGGTCACGCAGATCGCGTCGGCGCGATAGTGCTTGGCAAGCTCCACCGCCTCGATCACCTCTCGGGTACGGCCGGTCGCCGATATCGCGATCACCACATCGCCCGGCTTCAGCGTCGAAGCCGTCATGCGCATCAGATACGGATCGCATTGCGCGCTGATGGTGATGCCATAGCGAAACAGGCGATACTGCGTCTCTTGCGCCAGCGCCGATGAGCTGCCGCCAAGTCCGAATACCGTCACTTGCCTGGCCTTGGCGATCAGCTCCGCCGCTTTCTGCAACTGCCCTGGATCGATCTGCCGTTCGGCCTCCTGCAGCGCGCGGCGCGCTTCGCCGAAGACGGCGTTCCAGAACGGCATGCCGCTGTCGCCGTTCGTGGGTTGCGGCTTGGTGCTAAGATAGAGCGCGCCGACGACGAGGCTCTGCGCCAGCTTCAGCTTGAAGTCGCGCACGCCGTCGCATCCGATGGCGCGGCAGAAACGGGTGACCGTCGGCTCGCTGACCTGGGCGCGCTGCGCCAGCGCGGCATTCGATGCATCGACGGCATATTTGACGTCGTCGAGCACGACGTCGGCGACGCGACGCTCCGCCGGCCGCAAGTCCGTGTAGCTGTCCTTCACCTGCGAAATGATGTCGGGGAAGCGCCTGACATGATCATGCCGGCCGTCATCCCCGTCGGAAATCCGCAGCGCCTGGCTGTCAGCTTCGGTCATTGGCCGTCCTTCTCTGCCGTTTCTGGACCACCATATTTGCGACTATCCGCCGGCTGGCCATGGGCAATCAGCCGAAGTGAGTATGTAGGAAAGTAACACACACTGCAAGCGCGTCTAAACACAGGCGAAATCAGACGCTTAGGTAAGCTTTAGTTGAATCTGATGGCGCCATATCTTTGCCACCGCTTGACAGTAAAGTAGGATAGTTACAGACTGATTTCGCGGACAGAGGGGGCTCCGGCAACCCAATCACGCAGTCTCCGAGGGGAGCATGAATACCGGCAGCGCAAGAACGCCGAAGCTCGGCGTGCAGGCAGCGAGCAAGGTTTATACCACGGCCTCCGGCGATCTTCTCGCCCTAGACCGCTGCAGCCTCGACGTGCACGCCAACGAGATCGTCTCCATCGTCGGCCCCTCCGGCTGCGGCAAGACCACGCTGTTGTGGTCGATGTCGGGTCTGCATCGTCTGACCAGCGGCGCGATACTGCTTGACGGCAAGGAGGTCACCGGCCCGCGTCCCGAGATCGGTATCGTCTTCCAGGAAGCGAACCTTCTGCCCTGGCGCAATCTCGACGCCAACATAAACTTCCCGTTCGAGATCAAAGGCGAGAAGCCCGATCGCGCCTGGATCGCGCATCTGCTTCATCGCGTCGGGCTCGACGGCTTCGGCGGCAAGTTCCCGCGCGAGCTTTCCGGCGGCATGCAGCAGCGCGCGGCGATCGTCCGCGCGCTGGCGCTGAAGCCTTCCGTGCTCTTGATGGATGAGCCCTTCGGTGCGTTGGACAGCTTCACCCGCGAGGAGATGAACCGCCTCGTCGAGGAGATCTGGCTCGATACCAAGACGACCATCGTTTTCATCACCCACAGCATCGAGGAAGCGATCTTCCTCTCCGACCGGGTCGTGGTGCTGACCGCGCGGCCGGGACGCGTCGCCAAGGTCTACGACGTGCCGTTCCCGCGCCCGCGCTCGCTGGAGATCATGGCCACCAAGGAGGTCTTCGACCTCACCAACCGCATCAAGATGGACATCGTCGGCGAGCGCCGGCCGAAGGCGCAGGAGCAGCTGCAACACAAGAGCGCTGAAATCGTGAGGATCAGACCGTGAGCGGGGGCGACGCCATTCCGGAATTCTCCAAAGCCAAGTCCGGTGACGGCCAGGATGTCAGCCTCACCAACCTCTCCGCCTTCGCCGGCGGCCCAGGCATCAAGTCCGGCGCCGAGGTGGCCGCGATTCTCGTCGTCGCGGTGGTGATCATCGGCGGCATCGAGCTGGCGCTGCGCATCTTCCACGTGCCGCAATACATCATGCCGCCGCCGAGTGCGATCGTTTACGCTTTATTCGACGAGTTCCCGCTGATCGCGCCGCATCTCGGCTACACGCTGGTCGAGCTCTTCTCCGGCTTTGCCATCGGCGCCGTCGTCGGGCTGGTGATGGCGGCGGTGATCACGCAGTTTCCCTTCGCCGAGAAGATCGTCGCGCCTTACATCTTGATCCTCGTCACCACGCCGATGCTGGCGCTGGTGCCGCTTCTCATCCTGCGCTTCGGCTTCGGCTACACGCCGCGCATTATCGCGGTAGCTTTAGCCGCCGGACCGATGGTGATGATCAATGCCGCGACCGGGTTCCGGCGCGTGGACAGCGCCAAGATCGCGCTCGCTCGCTCCTATGGCGCGAGCACCTTGCAGATCTTTTGGAAGATCCGCGCGCCGATGGCGCTGCCGATGATCCTGGTCGGGCTGATGATCGGCGCGATCTTCGGGCTCCTCACTGCGGTAGGTGCCGAGATGGTCGGCGGCGGCTTCGGCCTCGGCAACCGGCTTACCTCGTATTCGTCGATGATCCAGATGCCGCAATTCTTCGCGGTGGTGCTGATCCTGTCGACGCTCGGCATCCTGATCTACGTGCTCTTCTTCCTGATCGGCAAGAAATGGGCGAGCTGGGAGGCATGAGCGCGGACGGATGAGATCGCCCGGGAGACGGGCGAAGGCAAGGGCAAGCGATCGATAAGGGCAATCAACAAAAAAGGGGAATGCCATGACCAACGAAAGCTTATTCAGTACGGCGACAAGAGCGGGCATCAGCCGCCGCTACTTCCTGCAAGTGACGGCCGCCGGCGTCGTGACCGCCACCGCGCTCGGCGCATCGGGTCTGAAAGCCAGCGCGGCGGCTTATGAAAAATTCACCTGGATTTCGCCGCGCGGCACGCTCGAAGTGCTGGACGACTATCCCTACTGGTCGGCCAAGAAGGCCGGCTATTTCGGCGACCTCGCCACCGACATGCAGCCGGGTCCGTCTGACGGCACCGCGACGGTCAAGTTCGTCGATGTCGGCCAGGCCGACATGGGCTTCCCCTCGCCCGGCGTCTTCTCCTTCGCCATCCAGAACGGCATGAAGCTGAAGTCGGTGTTCCACATGGGCGCGCGCGACACCTTCAGCATCGCCTTCCGCAAGGGCCAGGGCACCAAGAACCTGAAGGACCTCGAAGGCAAGACGATCCTGCTCGGCTCCGCCGCTTGGCAGGCGATCGTCGATCCGCTGCTTGCCGCGCAGGGTGTCGACATCAAGAAGGTGAAATATGTCGAGGCCGGGTGGCCGACCTGGGGCACCGCGCTCGCCGGCGGCCAAGGCGATGCCGCACTCTCCTGGGAAGGTCTGCGCGCCGAATGGATCGCCAAGGACCTCGACTTCGAATATTGGCTCGGCGTCCAGAATTCCAAGCTTCCGGCCAACACCTTCGTCGTGCGCGCCGCCGATCTCGAGGATCCCGACAAGAAGGCCTTCCTCGAAAAATATCTGCGCGGCTGGGCGATGGGCCTCGAATTCGGCTACCAGAACCCGCGCGCGGCCGTCGAAGCCGTGTTCGAGCAATTCCCGACCTTGGCCAAGAACCTTGGCCCTGAGCTCGGCACCACCTCGATCCTGCAGCAGATCAACGTCTTCCGCGGTGACATGGACAAGCGCAGTGGCTGGGGCTCGCACGACATGGCGAGCTGGCAGGGCTTTTTCGACGAGATCCTGAAGATCGGCCAGATCACCGCGCCGGTGAAGGCCGAAGACGTCTGCACCAACGACCTGATTCCGACCGCCAACGACTTCGACAAGGCGAAGGTCAAGGCCGATGCCGACGGCGTGAAACTGTCGGAAGGCTTCGCCGCGCTCGACGTCGAGAAGATCAAGGCGCACCTGTTCGATTCCGCCGTCAAGTAAGGCGGGCGCATTGACCATCGGGCGGCGCCTGATGCCGCCCGAGCTACTGTTCAAAGAGCATTGGGGAGGCTGACATGGCCGACAAAGTAAAAATCCTGGTGGTTGGTCTGGGCAATATGGGCGCTTCGCATGCGAGCGCCTATCACCGCTCCGACGGCTTCGAGATCGTCGGCATCATGAGCCGCACCATCAAGAGCAACAAGAAGATCCCGAAGGAGCTCGCCGGCTATCCGCTCTATGAGGATTTCGACTTGGCGCTGAAGGAGACCAAGCCGGACGCGGTCTCGATCAACAGTTGGCCGAACACGCATGCCGAATACGCGCTGAAGGCGATCGCCGCCAACTGCCATGTGTTCATGGAAAAGCCCCTCGCCACCAACATCGCCGACGCCGAGAAGGTGGTGGCCGCCGCGCGGGCCAAGAACCGGAAGCTGGTTCTGGGCTACATCCTGCGCGTCCACCCGTCCTGGATCAAATTCATCGAGGTCGGCAAGACGCTCGGCAAGCCCCTGGTGATGCGCCTCAACCTCAACCAGCAGAGCAGCGGCAGCGCCTGGCACTGGCACAAGAACCTGATCGACTCGCTGATCCCGATCGTCGACTGTGGCGTGCACTATGTCGACGTCATGTGCCAGCTGACCGGCGCCAAGCCGGTGCGCGTGCACGGCATCGGCGCCAAACTCTGGGCCGAGGCCGACAAGCAGAACTATGGCCATCTGCACGTCACTTTCGATGATGGCTCGGTCGGCTGGTATGAAGCCGGCTGGGGCCCGATGATGAGCGAGACCGCCTATTTCGTGAAGGATGTGGTCGGCCCGAAAGGCGCCGTTTCGATCGTCGCCGGCCAGTCCGCAAGCAGCGCCAAGGAAGCCGAGGAGGTATCGGATTCCGCCGACATCGACCGCCACACCAAGACCGACGCGCTGAAGATCCACTACGCGCAGGTCGATGGCGACAAGAACTTCTCGAAGCCCGACGAGATCGTCAGCATGGAGGACGAGCCCGGCCATCAGGAGCTTTGCGACCGCGAGCAGGCCTTCTTCCTGCGCGCCATCCGTGAGGACCTCGATCTGACCGAGCAAATGGATGCCGCCGTCAACAGCCTGCGCATCGTTTTAGCCGCCGAGCAGAGCATCGCGGAGAAGCGGACCGTCGAGCTGACCTGAAGCTTCCGGTCAGCCTGCCGCGCAACCCCACATCTAGCCGCTTCGCGGCTGGGCAGTCCGCCGGCGGCGTGCCGATCGGCATGCAGCCAGTCGGGCCGCTATGTAGCGCTCTCCACGCAGTTGGAAGAGGAGATGCCGTGCAGGGACCGGCGGCCGGCCAACCAGCTTCCGGATCTTTGGAACAGCACGTTGCCGCCGCCTTCATCCCGTGGCGTCAATTTCCTATAAGATTCCTATTTCTTTGCTCCCCGCCTCGTCTCGAACCTTTATGGCGGTCGGGTCCATATTCCCCTCGAAAAACACTTTCATCGCCATCGCCGCCAAGGTGACGGGCGGTCCTGTGCAATTTTGAACTCGACCGTGTCGGGGTGCAAAAACAAGCCGAAACAAGGAATGCCTGCAATGGACCTCGTTGTTCTCGGGATGGGGATTTTGTTCTTCGTCCTGTCCTTAGCTTACGTCAAAGCCTGCGACAGAATCTGATCGAATGGTCTTACAATGCTTTTCGACTACGTCCTCGGCGGCGCGGTGACCTTGTTCCTGCTTGCCTACCTCATCTACGCCCTCATCCGCCCAGAGCGCTTCTGATCGGCATACGGAAAGTCAGTTCATGACACTCAAGGGCTGGATACAGATCCTCGTCTATTGCGGGATCCTGCTTTTGCTCGTGAAGCCGCTCGGCGGCTACATGCACCGCGTCTTCAAAGGCGATCGTACGTTGCTGTCGCCCGTGCTTGTCCCGATCGAGCGCGGCCTCTATCGCCTCGCCGGGACAAGCGACAAGGAAGAACAGCACTGGGCCGCCTACGCCACCGGCATGCTGT
This sequence comes from Mesorhizobium sp. WSM4983, assembly GCF_029625765.1. Lineage (NCBI taxonomy): Bacteria > Pseudomonadati > Pseudomonadota > Alphaproteobacteria > Hyphomicrobiales > Phyllobacteriaceae > Mesorhizobium > Mesorhizobium sp. WSM4983. The sequence goes on from NZ_JARTVM010000002.1 coordinate 178,835, forward strand.
TTTTCAACCTCGTCGGTTTCCTCGTGCTTTATGCCCTGCAGCGGCTGCAGGGCGCGCTGCCCTACAATCCCGTCGGGATGGCGGCGGTCGAGCCGGGGCTCGCCTTCAACACCGCGGCGAGTTTCGTCACCAATACTGACTGGCAGAACTACGGCGGCGAAAGCACGATGTCCTACCTCGTGCAGATGGCTGGCCTCACCGTCCAGAACTTTGTTTCGGCCGCCACCGGCATTGCCATTGCGATCGCGCTGATCCGCGGCTTTGCCCGCGCCTCGGGCAAATCGATCGGCAGTTTCTGGGTCGACCTGACCCGCTGCACGCTTTACGTGCTCCTGCCGGCCTGCATCGTGCTGACGCTCGTCTATGTGTGGCTCGGCATCCCGCAGACGCTTGGACCCTATGTCGACGCCACCACGCTGGAAGGCGCCAAGCAGACGATCGCGCTCGGCCCGGTCGCCTCTCAGGTCGCCATCAAGATGCTTGGCACCAATGGCGGCGGCTTCTTCAACGCCAATGCCGCGCATCCTTTTGAGAATCCGGACGCCATCTCGAACCTGATCCAGATGCTGTCGATCTTCGCGCTCGGCGCCGGTCTCACCAACGTCTTCGGGCGGATGGTCGGCAGTGAGCGCCAGGGCTGGGCGATCCTTGCCTCGATGGCCGTGCTGTTCCTCGTCGGCGTCGTCATCTGCTACTGGGCCGAGGCTGCCGGCAATCCGCTGGTGCATGCGCTCGGCATCGACGGCGGCAACATGGAAGGCAAGGAGACGCGCTTCGGGATAGCGTTGTCGGCGCTGTTCGCGGTCATCACCACGGCCGCCTCGTGCGGCGCCGTGAATGCCATGCATGATTCTTTCACCGCGCTTGGCGGCATGATCCCGCTGATCAACATGCAGCTTGGCGAGGTCATCGTCGGCGGCGTCGGCGCCGGCTTCTACGGCATCCTGATGTTCGTCGTCCTTGCCGTCTTCGTTGCCGGCCTGATGGTCGGCCGCACACCGGAATATCTCGGCAAGAAGATCGAAGCCAAGGAGGTCAAGATGGCGATGCTTGCCATCCTCTGCCTGCCGCTGGCGATGCTGATCTTCACGGCTATCGCCGTGGTCCTGCCGAGCGCGGTGGCCTCGATGGCCAATGGCGGCCCGCACGGCTTCACCGAGGTGCTCTATGCCTATACGTCGGCGGCCGCGAACAACGGCTCGGCCTTTGGCGGACTGACCGGCAACACGCCCTGGTACAACATCACCATCGCGATCGGCATGCTGATGGGCCGCTTCCTGGTCATCATCCCGGCTTTGGCCATCGCCGGCTCGCTGGCCGCAAAGAAGACCGTGCCTGCTTCCGCCGGCACCTTCCCGACCGACGGCATGCTGTTCGTCGGCCTCCTGGTCGGCGTGATCGTCATCGTCGGCGGCCTCACCTTCTTCCCGTCGCTCGCCGTCGGTCCGATCGTCGAGCATCTGGCGATGATCCGCGGACAGACTTTCTGAGATGACCATGCCTTGGTTCAACAACATACGTCGGCACGATCGTCACCAATCCGGTGACGGAACGCCCGATGACGGAGGGGACGAGAAGCCTCGTCCTTTCCCGACGCTCTCCACCTTCCTCGGCATGGCGGCCGTGCTGTTCGTGCTGTGGCTGCTGGCCTCCGGCCTTCCGCATCTGTTGCCGAAGACCGAACACCCGGCGCCATCCAACATCACCGATACCGGAGCCTTAAAATGAGCCAGACCAAATCCGCGAGCATTCTGGATGCCAGCATCCTGATGCCCGCCATCGGTGGCGCTTTCCGCAAGCTCGATCCGCGCACGCTGATCAAGAACCCGGTGATGTTCGTCGTCGCCATCGTCTCAGCACTCACCACCGTCCTGTTCGTCAAGGATGTCATCACCGGCGGCGGCGATCTCGGCTTCACCTTGCAGATTATCATCTGGCTGTGGTTCACCGTGCTGTTCGCCAACTTTGCCGAGGCCGTGGCCGAGGGTCGCGGCAAGGCGCAGGCCGACTCGCTGCGCAAGGCGCGCACCGAGACCCAGGCCAAGCTGCTCGTCAACGGCGAGGATCGCGGCAAGTTCAAGTTGGTGCCTGGCACCAGCCTGAAGGTCGGCGACATCGTGCTGGTCGAAGCCGGCGACATCATCCCTTCCGACGGCGAGGTGATCGAAGGCGTGGCTTCCGTCAACGAGGCGGCAATCACCGGCGAATCCGCGCCTGTCATCCGCGAATCCGGCGGCGACCGCTCGGCCGTCACCGGCGGCACGCAGGTGCTGTCCGATTGGATCCGCGTGCGCATTTCCGCCGCCTCCGGCCAGACCTTCCTCGACCGCATGATCTCGCTGGTCGAAGGTGCGGAGCGCCAGAAGACCCCGAACGAGATCGCGCTTAACATCTTGCTTGTAGGCATGACGCTGATCTTTGTCCTGGCCACCGCGACCATCCCGAGCTTCGCCTCTTATTCCGGCGGCTATATCCCGGTAACGATCCTCGTCGCTTTGTTCGTGACACTGATCCCGACCACGATCGGCGCGCTGCTTTCGGCCATCGGCATTGCCGGCATGGATCGCCTGGTGCGTTTCAACGTGCTTGCCATGTCCGGCCGCGCCGTCGAGGCTGCCGGCGACGTGGACACCTTGCTCCTCGACAAGACCGGCACCATTACGCTCGGCAATCGCCAGGCGACCGAGTTCCATCCGGTGAAGGGGGTGACCGAACAGGAGCTGGCCGATGCTGCTCAATTGGCCTCGCTGGCTGACGAGACGCCGGAAGGCCGCTCGATCGTGGTGCTGGCGAAGGAAAAATACGGCATCCGCGCCCGCGATATGGCGACCTTGCATGCCACTTTCGTGCCCTTCACCGCGCAGACCCGGATGAGCGGCGTCGACATCGACGGCTCGTCGGTGCGCAAAGGCGCGGTCGATGCCGTGCTAGCCCATGTCAATCAAGCAACGGTGGCAAGCCATGGCACGCGTCCGACAAGCGACACCATGCGCGACCTGCAGGCCAGGGCCGACGAGATCGCCAAGGCCGGCGGCACGCCGCTGGCGGTCGAGCGCGACGGGCGCCTGCTCGGCGTCGTCCACCTCAAGGACATCGTCAAGGGCGGCATTCGCGAGCGTTTCGCCGAGCTTCGCAAAATGGGCATCCGCACGGTGATGATCACCGGCGACAATCCGCTGACCGCAGCGGCCATCGCGGCCGAAGCCGGCGTCGACGACTTCCTGGCCCAGGCGACGCCTGAAAACAAGCTGTCGCTGATCCGCGAGGAACAGGCCAAGGGCAAGCTTGTCGCGATGTGCGGCGACGGCACCAACGATGCGCCGGCGCTCGCCCAGGCCGATGTCGGCGTCGCCATGAACACCGGCACGGTCGCCGCGCGCGAGGCCGGCAACATGGTCGACCTCGACAGCGATCCGACCAAGCTGATCGAGATCGTCGAGATCGGCAAGGCGCTGCTGATGACGCGCGGTTCGCTGACCACCTTCTCGATCGCCAACGACGTCGCCAAGTATTTCGCCATCATCCCGGCCATGTTCGCCGTGTTCTACGTCGCGCCCGGCCAGTCGGTAGGCCCGCTGCAGGCGCTCAACATTATGCATCTGGCGACGCCGCAGAGCGCCATTCTGTCGGCGATCATCTTCAACGCGCTGATCATCGTCGCGCTGATCCCGCTGTCGCTGAAGGGGGTGAAATACCGCGCCATCGGCGCCGGCGCGCTGCTCACCCGCAATCTTCTCGTCTACGGCCTTGGCGGCATCATCGTGCCGTTCGCCGGCATCAAGGCGATCGACCTGATCGTCACGGCTCTTGGCCTGGCATAGGAACCCATTCCGATGTTCAAGCAACTCAGACCCGCGATCGTCATGATCGTTTTCTTCACGGTGCTGACCGGCCTCATCTATCCGATCGGCATGACCGGCATCGCGCAGGCGCTGTTTCCCAGGCAGGCCAATGGCAGCCTGATCGAAAAGGATGGTAAGGTTATCGGCTCCGAACTGATCGGCCAGGCCTTCGCCAGCGACCGCTATTTCCACGGGCGGCCCTCGGCAGCCGGCGACGGCTACAACGCCGCCTCCTCCGGCGGCTCGAATCTCGGGCCGACCAATGCGAAGCTGATCGAACGTATCAAGGCCGACGCCGACAGGCTGAAGGCTGAGAACCCGAACGCACCGGTTCCGATGGATCTCGTCACCACGTCTGGCAGCGGCCTCGATCCCGACATCAGCCCGGAGGCGGCCTATTTCCAGGTGCCGCGGATTGCCAAGGCCAGGGGCATCGATGAAGCCAAGGTGAAATCGCTTGTCGACGGCCATGTCGAGGATCGCGAGCTGGGCTTCATGGGTGAGCCGGTGGTCAATGTGCTGGCCCTCAACATGGGGCTCGACGATCTCAAATAATCAGCACTCGCAGCGGGGATCGACACGATCCCCGGTGCAATCCATGATTGGACTTGATGCCGGACGACAGGACCAACTTCGAGAACAGACCTTCTCCCGACGCGCTGCTCGAGCACGCGGAGCGGGAGGGCCGCGGCCGTCTGCGCATCTTCCTTGGCGCGGCGCCCGGCGTCGGCAAGACCTACGAGATGCTGTTGGCAGGCCGCGCCCGGCGCGCCGACGGCATCGACGTCGCGATCGGCGTCGTTGAAACGCATGGCCGCAAGGAAACCCAGGCGCTGGTCGAAGGCTATGAGGTGATCCCGCGCCGCGAGGTCGAATACAGGGGCCGGGTCCTTGACGAGATGGACATCGACGCCATCCTGAAACGGCGGCCGGAGCTGGTTCTGATCGACGAGCTCGCGCACACCAACGGGCCCGGCAGCCGTCATCCCAAGCGCTATCTCGATGTTCAGGAAATCCTGTCGCAGGGCATCGACGTCTACACCACGCTCAACATCCAGCATGTCGAAAGCCTGAATGACGTCGTGGCGCAGATCACCCGCGTCAGGGTGCGTGAAACCGTTCCGGATTCCATCATCGACGAGGCCGACGACATCGAGGTCATCGACCTCACCCCGGACGACCTGATCAAGCGGCTGCATGAAGGCAAGGTCTATTTCCCGCAAACCGCTCAGCGCGCGATCGAGAACTATTTTTCGCCTGGCAATCTGACGGCGCTTCGCGAGTTGGCGCTGCGACGCACCGCGCAGCGCGTCGATGAACAGCTCCTCAGCCATATGCAGTCCCACGCCATTCCGGGACCGTGGGCGGCCGGCGAGCGGGTCCTTGTCTGCGTCGACTCGCGTCCGGACGGGAGCGCTCGTATCCGCTACGCGCGCCGGCTCGCCGATCGCCTGCGGGCGCCATGGACGGCGCTGCATGTCGACACGCCTCGCCTGGCCGGCATGTCCGAAGAGGACAAGGACCGGCTGGCGACAAACCTGCGCCTTGCCGAACAGCTCGGCGCCGAGGTCGCGACCATCCCGGGCCAGAACGTCGCCCAGGACATCGTGCGCCATGCGACGGCGAACAACTTCACCCATATCGTCATCGGCAGGCCGACCCGCTCGCGCTGGCGGGAACTGATCGAGGGCTCGCTCACCTATGACCTGATCCGCAATGCCGGCGACATCAGCGTCCATGTCATTTCGGGCAAGGAGCGCGATGCCGACATGCCGTCGGCACGGGTGAAGGCCGCGTCCGAGCAGAAGCCCTTCCAGATCTGGCCCTATCTGTTCTCGACGGCCTATGTCGCCGGCGCGGTGGCCGTCAGCTCGATTCTCGATCAGTTCCTCGATGTCCGCAATCTGGCCAGCGTCCTGCTGCTGGCGGTGCTGACTTCTGCGGTGACGTTCGGACTCTGGCCGGCGCTCTACGCTTGTTTCCTGAGCGCGCTTGCCTTCAACTATTTCTTTCTCGAGCCGCGCTATACGTTCACGATCAGGGATCCGGAGAGCATCGTTGCCTTCGTGGTCTTTCTCGTTGTCGCAGTCATCGCCAGCAATCTGACGGCGCGCGTCCAGCGCCAGGCGGTCGCTGCCCGCTCACGCGCGCGAGCCACGCAGGACATCTACTCGTTCTCGAAGAAGCTCGCTGGCGCCGGCACGCTTGACGACGTGCTGTGGGCCACCGCCTTCCAGATCGCCTCGATGCTGAAAGTGCGCGTGGTGCTGCTTCTGCCCGAGAATGGAACGATCACCGTCAAGGCCGGCTATCCGCCGGACGATACGCTCGCCGAGGCCGACATCGCGGCGGCCCGCTGGGCCTGGGAACATGATCGCCCCGCCGGCCGCGGCGCCGATACGCTGCCCGGCGCCAAGCGCCTCTATCTGCCCTTGCGAACAGGCCGGACAGCGGTCGGCGTCGTCGGCCTCGACAACGACAAGCAGGGCCCGTTGCTGACGCCCGAGCAGCAGCGCCTTCTCGACGCGCTTGCCGATCAGGCGGCAGTCGCCATCGAACGCATCCAACTTGTCGCCGATGTCGACCGCGCCAGGCTGGCAGCGGAAGCGGACCGGCTGCGCACCGCGCTGCTTACCTCGATCTCGCATGACCTGAAGACGCCGCTGGCCGCCATCATGGGTGCCGCCGGCACGCTGCGGGAATACGCGGCCGCCCTTCCCGAAGAGGACCGCGCGGAACTCCTGTCGACGGTGATCGACGAATCGGAGCGGCTCAACCGCTTCATCGCCAATCTGCTCGACATGACCAAGATCGAGTCCGGCGCCATGGAGCCGAACTACGCCCTCCATTATGTCGGCGATATCGTCGGCTCGGCGCTCGATCGCGCTCGCAAGATCACCGGCGAGCACCGCATCGACACCGACACTCCGCCGGACTTGCCGATGCTGCGCCTCGACCCGGTGCTGTTCGAGCAGGCGCTGTTCAACCTCCTCGACAATGCCGCCAAATATTCCGCGCCCGGCTCAACCATCCGCCTCAAAGGCTGGGTCGACAACGGCTCCGTCATCCTGCAGGTCATGGACGAGGGACCAGGCATCCCGCCGAACGACCTCGAACGGATCTTCGACACCTTCTATCGGGTGCGCAAGCGCGACCAGGTCCGCGCCGGCACGGGTCTCGGCCTGTCGATCAGCCGCGGTTTCGTCGAGGCCATGGGCGGCACGATCTCGGCGACGAACCGCACCGACCGGCCCGGCGCGATCTTCACCATCCGCATGCCGGTGCCGCAGGAAATTCCGGAACTTGCCGTGGCCAAAACGGATGACGCCGCATGACCGGTCAGAACGTCAGCATCCTGGTCGTCGACGACGAGCCGCCGATCCGCAAGCTGCTTCGGGTCGGCCTCGGCAGCCAGGGCTATGCCGTATCGGAGGCACCGAACGCCAAGGCAGCGATCGAGCTCATGCAGGCGCAGCGGCCCGACCTGATCCTGCTCGATCTCGGCCTCCCGGGGATGACGGGCCTCGAACTGCTCGGCAAATGGCGTGACGACGGCCTCGACATTCCGGTCGTCATCCTGTCGAGCCGCACCGACGAGGCCGGCATCGTCCAGGCGCTCGAGATCGGCGCCGACGACTATGTGGCGAAACCCTTCGGCATGAACGAGCTCGTCGCCCGCGTCCGCGTGGCGCTGCGCCACAAGCTCCAGCAGCAGGGCGAGAAGCCTGTGTTCCAGGCCGGCGACCTCTCGGTCGACCTGGTGAAGCGCATCGTCAAGGTCGAGGGCAAGGAAGTAAAACTGTCGCCGAAGGAATACGATATCCTGCGCATGCTCGTGCAGTATGCCGGCAAGGTTCTGACCCATCAGTTCCTGCTGAAGCAGATCTGGAACGAGTCGACGGACGTGCAATATCTCAGGGTCTATGTCCGCCAATTGAGGCAGAAGATCGAGAGGACACCGGACCAGCCGCGCTACATCATCACCGAGACCGGCGTCGGCTACCGTTTGCGCGAGGTCGATTGAAGGATCCGAGCGGCGGGCATCATCCAACCCATCGAGGCTGTGCCGCGAGATCGGTCGCTTGAACCATGGTAGATCCGCACAAACACCCTATATTACGGCAAGGTTTCTGTTTTCGTTCGGGAAGGAAGCGATGTCGCGTCCTCGGCTATCGGCGGCTTTGATTGCCGCGGCTTTGTCGACTGCCGCCCTTTTGGGCGCGCCTTCACATGCCTCCGCGCAGGTCGTCATCCCCACAGACCGCAACGCCCTGATCCAACATAACGAGCTGCAGGCGCTCCGGAACCAGCTGCAGCGACGACAGTTCCAGCAACAGCAGCAGCTTTACCGCGAGCAGGACCGGCAGATCGTTCCGAAGGCTCGCCCTGAAGTGCCGATCGTCAAGCAGAATTGCCAGTCTCAGGTGATCGGCACCACGATTTCGCGCGTCTGCCGCTGACATTTTTCTTTTTCCGGTTTACTTAGCCGACTTACTGTCGGCGGCGTCCGGCTTGCGTGGGCGGCGGTTTTGGGATTTGCAGGAGCGAGGTTTTGCCGTGCGGATAGCGTACGGCAGGAATGCGCTTTGATCGGATTTTGGGATGGCAGCAGCCAAGAAGAAAGCAGTACGCAGGGCAAAGAAGGGAGAGCGGATCCGCCAGGTGGCGGCCATCCCCTTTCGCCTACGCGGCGACGGCCAGCTTGAAGTCTTGCTGGTCACCTCGCGCACGACCAAACGTTTCATTGTGCCCAAGGGCTGGCCGATGAAGGGCAAGAGCGGGCGCAAGGCGGCCGCGATCGAGGCCCAGGAAGAGGCGGGCGTGCTGGGCAAGGCGCTGAAGCAGCCTGCCGGCGGCTACTCCTATTGGAAGCGCATGGCCAGCCGTTTCGTCCGTGTCGACGTGGTCGTCTACCTGCTCGAGGTCAGCGAGGAGATGGCCGACTGGCGGGAGGCCGTGAACCGTCAGCGGGCCTGGCTGCCGGCGGCCGATGCGGCCCTGCTGATCGACGAGCCGGAGCTTTCCACGCTGCTGAGGGATTTGACGGCCTTGGCGACCGATCCGGCGTAAGACGATGGCCTGGCGCAATTCCACGAAAGCGTGACACGGCTGTCCGTCAGGAATTCCGTCACAACAAAATGGATGGAATGGTTCGCCGTTTTCCGTGGAACGGTGAAACGCTCTAATCGGAGTCGCCAGGAAACGGCCGTGCCGGGGTGCCGCTATAAGCCCACAGCCATTCTTTGGGCAGAGGTCCCTTGTTGCGGTCGCTCTCCTGTGATTGCTCCCAGGCATGCGCCAGTATGCCTACCGAGCGCGACAGCACGAAGAGGCCGCGCGTCAGTGGCGGCGGGAAGCCAAGCTCGCCATAGATGACGGCCGTGGCGCCATCGATGTTGAGCGGGATCGTCTTGCCCTTGCGTGTCGCCACCTCCGCCTCGATCGCCTCGGCAATGTCGGCAAAGCGCCCGCTGACGACGCCGCGACCGGCGAAGTCGCGCGTCAGTTCGATGAGGCGTGGCGCCCGCGGATCGATCGGGTGGAAGCGATGCCCGAGGCCGGGCACGTAGCCCTTTTCCTCGGCGAAGAACCGGTCGAGCCGCGCACTCACCGCTTCGGCGAGGCTCGCGCCACCATCGATTGCGGCGGCGATGTTGCCATAGAAGGAAAGCGCCTGCTCGCCGGCCCCGCCATGCACGTCCCCCAGCACATTGATGGCGGAGGCCATGGCGTTGTTGATGCCGACGCCGCAGGTCGCCGCCATGCGCGCGATCGCGATCGACGGCGCCTGCGGGCCGTGGTCGACGGCGGCCCCGAGCGCGATGCCGAGCAGCGCCGCCTGATCGTCGCCCGGCAATTCGCCGCGCAGCATAAGCCAGATCATCGCCGGAAAGCTGACCCGGCCGATCAGATCCTGGATCTGGTAGCCGCGCAGCCGGATCACGCCGGGCTGCATCTCGATGATGCCGGTCCGCCACCACTCCTCGCCGCGGTCGCGGCCGGTCTTTTTGTCCGCGCTCATGCCCGCGCCCTCCCCTTGCCGCGCGCCGGCAAGCTGGCGAACACGTCGTCCATATGCGCGCCAAGACGTGGCGGAGGGCCGGCTGGCACGGGAGCCGCACCGTCGACCATAAAGCCGCCGCGCACCACCGTGAGCGGGTTGTCCATTCCCGGTATCTCCTGGAAGCGCGTCGTCATGCGGCGCTCGATGACCTGGCGTTCCTGCAGCACTTGCGGGATCGTCAGCACCCGCCCGGCCGGCACGCCGGCGCGGTTGAGCTTTTCTTCCCAGACCGCCGCAGGAGCGCCGGCAAGCGCGTCCTCGATGAGCGGCTTCAGCGCTGCCCGGTTCCCTTTGCGCGTCTCGCGTTCGGCGAAGCGCGGATCCGAAGCCAAGTCTGGGCGGCCGATCAAGCCGCAAAGGATCACGAACTGCTCCTGCTTGTTGGCGGCGATGTTGAGCAGGCCCTCGCCGGTGCGGAACGCGCCGGAGGGCGCGGCCGTCATGTTCTCGTTGCCCATGGCTTGAGGCTGGACGCCCGCCGTCAGATAGTTCGACACCGGCCATCCCAAGGCCGACAGCGTGCATTCGAGCATCGACACGTCGAGGAAGGCGCCTTCGCCGCTGGTCTTCTGCCGCACCAGCGCCGCAGCGATGGCGAAGGCCCCGACCAGTCCGCCCAGCGTGTCGGCGACCGGATAGCCAACGCGCAGGGGCGCCGTTTCCGGCGTGCCGGTGATGCTCATGATCCCGGACAGCCCCTGGATGATCTGATCATAGGCTGGGTTGCCACGCATCGGGCCGGTCTGGCCGAAACCCGATATCGCGCAATAGACGAGGCTTGGCCTAACCTCCTTCAGCTTCTCGTGGCCGAGGCCGAGCCGATCCATCACGCCCGGCCGGAAATTCTCGACCAATGCGTCCGCCGTTGCGACCAGGTCGAGGAAGCGCTCGCGGTCGGCCTCCTGCTTCAGGTCGAGCACCACCGATCGTTTGCCGGCGTTCTGCGCCAGGAAGGATGCACCCATGCCGGCTTTGTTGAGCTCCGGCGAGGCGCCAAGCTGGCGCGCGAGATCGCCGCCCGGCGGCGCCTCGACCTTGATGACGTCGGCGCCGAGCAGCGCCAGCTGGTAGGCGCAGTAAGGACCTGCCAGCACATTGGTGAGGTCGAGGACGCGTATGCCTGAAAGCAGGTCTGTCATGATGCTCCAGATCGGTCAGGCATCGCCCGGCACATGCTCTGGTCCGCGCGTGCGCCGGCGTTCGATCCAGGCCCAGATATGCGGGCCGACCAGACCGATGAAGGCGAGCGTTAAAAGCGTCAGCGAGAGCGGGTGCCGGTAGAACACCGTCCAGTCGCCATTGGCGATCGTCATCGCCCGGCGGAACTGCGTCTCGGCGAGCGGCCCGAGGATCATGCCGATGATGACCGGCGCCGTCGGAAAATCGAAGCGGCGCATCAGGAAGCCCGCCGCGCCCAGCAGATAGAGGATGATGAGATCGATCGGCGACTGCGAGATGCCGTAGGTGCCGACGGTGGCGAACACCAGAATGCCGGCATAGAGCTGCGGCGCCGGGATCTTGAGCAATCGTACCCACAGGCCGATCAGCGGCAGGTTGAGGATGACGAGGATGACGTTGGCGATGAAGAGACTGGCGATGAGGCCCCAGACGAGATTGGCCTGCGTCGTCAACAGCAGCGGTCCGGGATTGATGCCGTAGCTCTGGAAGGCCGACAGCATGATCGCCGCCGTTGCCGAGGTCGGGAGGCCAAGCGTCAGCATCGGCACCAGCACGCCGGCAGCCGACGCGTTGTTGGCAGCCTCCGGCCCGGCGACGCCTTCGATGGCGCCGACCGTGCCGAACTCCTCCTTGTGCTTGGAAAGCTTCTTTTCGATGGCATAGGACAGGAAGGTCGGGATCTCGGCCCCGCCGGCGGGCAGGGCGCCGATCGGGAAGCCGATTGCCGCGCCCCTGAGCCACGGCTTCCACGAGCGCGCCCATTCGGAAGCAGTCATGTAGAGCGAGCCCCTCAGCGGCACGATCTCGTCCTTCCCGGCATAGCGGCGCGAGGCCACGTAGAGAGTCTCGCCGACCGCAAAGAGGCCGACCGCGACGATGATGACGTCGACGCCGTCGAGCAACTCGCCCATGCCGAAGGTGAAGCGCGGCTGCCCGGTCTGCAGGTCGACGCCGATCATGCCGATGACGAAGCCGACGAACAGGCTGGTAAGCCCACGCACAGAGGACGAGCCGAGCACCGCCGAAACGGTGATGAAGGCGAGCACCATCAGCGAGAAATATTCCGCCGGCCCGAAAGCCAGCGCCAGCTTGACCACGATCGGCGCCAGGAAGGCGACGCCCAGCGTGCCGAGGGTCCCGGCGACGAACGAGCCGATCGCGGAAGTCGCGAGCGCCGCGCCGCCGCGGCCCGAACGCGCCATCCGGTTGCCCTCGAGCGCGGTGACGATGGTGGCGCTTTCGCCCGGTGTATTGAGCAGGATCGACGTCGTCGAGCCGCCATACATGGCCCCGTAATAGATGCCGGCAAACAGGATGAAGGAAGCTTCCGGCGCCACCTGGTAGGTGATCGGCAAAAGCAGCGCGATGGTCAGCGCCGGCCCGAGCCCGGGCAGCACGCCGATCGCGGTTCCGAGCGTCGTGCCGAGCAGGCACCACAAGAGATTGGTCGGCGTGAAGGCGACCGCAAATCCGTGCGCGAGATAACCGAGCGTGTCCATCGTCCTCAGCCCCTTCCCATGCCGACGAAGGCGCTGATCAACGCGTTGAGCTGGTCCTCGATCAGGCCGGCCCCGATGTTGACGCCGAGCGCTCTGGCGAATCCGAAATAGGCCGCCAGCGCCAACATCAGGCCGAGCAGCGCATCGCGCAGCGGATGCCGGCTGCCGAAGCCGAAGCAGACCAGCACGAACATGATCACCGAGGCGGCTGTGAAGCCGAGCGGCTGGATCAGCACGAGATTGGCAACGAGCCCCGCGACTACGAAACCCATCGCCTTCCAGTCGGTCGGCGTCTCCTTTTCCTCGTCCGGCTGCCAGCCGCCACGCAGGGCGGCGACGATGAGCAGCAGCGACAGGATCACCATGCCGGCCATGGTCATGTAGGGGAAGACCTTCGGGCCGACCTTGGAATAGAGCGGCGAAACCGGGATCGCCAGGGTCTGCCAGGCAACGGCCCCGGCGCAGGCAAGAAGCCCGACGCCGATCAGCAATTCGGGTATGGCAAGGCGCGGCGGTGACGCCTGCTGGTCGCTGGTGCTCATGATCTCCTCCCCGGAAGCCGGCCTTCCACTGCCGGCTTCGCCGCAGTTTCATTGAACCGTCGCATGTCCGCTGTCTCGAAGAAGGCGATGCAGCCTCCTTCGAGATCAGGCAGGAGGCGATCAGGCGAGGCCGAGATCCTTGAGGATCGCGCCGATGCGGGTCGTGTCCTCGGCGACGAACTTGGCATAATCGTCGCCGGTCAGCAGAATCGGCGTCCAGTTGCGGTTCTTGCACTCGGTCGCCCAGGCCTCGCTCTTCGCCATGGTCTCGACCATCTTGATCATCGCCGCCTTGTCTTCGTCGGAAACGCCGGGGGGTGCGAAGACGCCGCGCCAGTTGAACAACTCGACATCGATGCCGGCCTCTTTCAATGTCGGCGCGTCGATGCCTTCCTGGCGCTTGTCCGACGAGATCGCGAGCAGCCGGAGCGCGCCCGCCTTCACCTGCTCGGAGAATTCGCCATAGCCGGAAATGCCGGCCGCGACCTGGTTGCCGAGCAGCGCCGACAGCGCCTCGCCGCCGCCGGCGAACGGCACATAGGACAGGTTGGCGGCAGGCACGCCGGCCGTCTTGGCGATCAGGCCGAAAAGGATGTGGTCGGAACCGCCGGCCGAACCGCCGGCCACCGGAACCTTCGTCGGATCCGCCTTCAGCGCCGCGACGAAATCATTAGCCGTCTTGAACGGCGAGCCTGCCGGCACCACCAGCGCCTCGAACTCGCCGGTGAGGCGCGCGATCGGCGTCACTTCGGTGAGATTGTTGGCGGCCTTGTTGGCGATGATGGCGCCAACCATGACCATGCCGGCAACCATCAGCGCGTTGCCCTTGCCCTTCCACTGGTTGACGAATTGCGGCAGGCCGACCGTGCCGCCGGCGCCGCCGACATTGGTGATCTGCGAGCCGGAGATCAGCTTTTCGGAGCGCAGCACCTGATCGATCGTGCGCGCGGTCTGGTCCCAGCCGCCGCCGGGGGCCGCCGGCACGAAAATTTGGATTTGCGGGGCGTCCTGCGCAAAGGCGGGTCCGAAATGCAAAGCCGCGAAGCCGGCGGCGGTGGTCGACAAGAATCTGCGTCTGTTCAGCATGGGATTCCTCCAAATCACGACACCTCCTCCGGTGCCTGCCAAGACGTGGCCTGAATTAAGACCCGCATTCGAGTTCAAGCATTTGTTACCGCGTTCTGTCAACGGGAATGCCATTCTGCTGGACAGAACGCATAGGATCGGACTAAATCCGCATGTCCAGGGTCATTCCCGGATGGGCGACCACGATGAAATCGTCACCGCAATGACAGACCTCCCTCCAAGCCAGGCTCCGGCTGACGGCGTTGCCGCGCTCGACCGGGCAATCGCCATCCTCGACGCGTTCACCATTGCCGACCGGTCGCTCGGCCTCGCCGAAATCGCGGCCCGAACCGGTCTCTACAAGAGCACGATCCTCAGATTGGCCAACTCGCTGATGCGCGGGCAATTGCTGGAGCGCCTGGAGGACGGACGCTATCGCATCGGACCGGCGACCTTCAGGCTGGGCGCGCTTTACCAGCGCTCGCTCGTGGCGATGGATATCCTGTTGCCGATCATGCGCGATCTATCCGAGCGGAGCTGGGAAAGCGTCGCCTTCTATGTCCGCTCGGGCGACGTGCGCACCTGTCTCTACCGAGTCGAGTCCAAGCACCCGATCCGTTACACGATACGGGAAGGTGACGTGCTGCCCTTGCTGGTTGGTTCCGGCGGCCGGGTGCTGGCCGCTTTCTCGGGAGAACAGGGCGAGCCTTACGAGACGATCCGGAAAACCTATAGTTACATTTCAATCGGTGACCGCGATCCGCAGACTGCCGGCATCTCCGCCCCTGTCTTCGGGCCGGGACGGACACTGCTCGGCGTGCTCACGCTCGCCGGTCCGAACACGCGGGTCGACGCGGCCTTCCTCACCCGCATGAAGCGGCCGCTGCTCGAAGCTGCCGCCCGCGCCACCCGCGCTTTTGGCGAAGATGCATCCATGCTGGATGCGGCAAGCCCCGACACGCCGCCGGAGCCCACAACGGATCCGGGTTTTGGCGAGCATCAAATCCGAGTTTCCGGCACGCAGCAGGCCAATGTCGCCGAACTTCGGGCAGGTGGACGCTCAAGCGACGGTTAGCTCTTGCCAATCGCGTCCCTTGGCACCAATCTCGGCTCGAAGGGCCGCTCATCGGGTGGATGGCGGCGCGATAGGTTTTGCCATGACCCGCGATCAGATGCTCGCCCATCTCCGATCCGCCGACGCCGCGGCGCGCGAGGCGGCGGCGCACGGTCATCATCCATTCGGTGCGGTGCTGGTCGGCCCCGACGACGCCATCCTCATGCGCCAAGGCAATATCGACACCGTCCATCACGCCGAAACCGAACTTGCGCGACGCGCGGCGACTGCCTATTCGCCGGAGTTTCTCTGGACCTGCACGCTCGTCTCAACCGGCGAGCCCTGCGCGATGTGCACCGGAACGCTCTACTGGGCCAATATCGGCCGGCTGGTCTACGGCTTCGAGGAGACCCAGCTTCTGGCGCTCACCGGCGATCACGCGGAGAATCCGACGATGAGCCTTTCTTCGCGCGCCGTGCTCGACTCCGGGCAGAAAAAGATCGAGGTGTTTGGCCCCTTCCCCGAAGTCGCGGACGAGCTGCTCGCACCACACCGCGAGTTCTGGAAGCGCTGACGCGGAAGCGGATGTTGGGGACGGGTCCGCAAGGATAGGGTGACCCAGTCCGCCCTAAGCTTCCGCCCTCTAGGCTCTGCTTGACTCACACATATCTCACTGGTTATACGTCAATCAATAGCTATTGAGTTATCGATCCAGATGACGAACGCACACGATATGCTGTTCCGGACGCTTGCCGATCCGACAAGGCGCGCCATCTTCGAGCGTCTGTGCCGGCAAGGCGAGCAGACGGTCGGCGCGCTGACGGCTGAGGCCGGTGTCTCGCAGCCGGCGGTGTCGAAACATCTCGGCCTGCTCAAGCAAGCCGGACTGGTGCGCGACCGCCACGAGGGTCGCCAGACCCATTACAGCGCACAGCTTGGCGCGCTGGCGCCGCTAATGGATTGGACTCGCGATATGGCCGGGTTCTGGGAGAGCCGGTTCGACGATCTCGAGGATCTGCTGCAGAGGATGGATCAATGAACGATATGCCGGCCGGAACGCGCTCCGTTGTCGTCGAGCGCGAGATTCCCTATCCGCCGGAAAAGATCTGGCGGGCACTGACCCAGCCGCATCTCATCGAGGAGTGGCTGATGAAGAACAACTTCAAGCCGGTCGTAGACCACCGTTTCGAACTGAGCGCGGACTGGGGCGGTGTCGAGTGCCAGGTCCAGACAGTCGAGCCAAACAAGACGCTTTGCTACACATGGGACACCAAGGATCTAGAGAGCGTCGTCACATGGACGCTGACCCGGACCGGCGCCGGCACTCGCCTGCGCATGGAGCAGACGGGCTTCCGAACTGACCAGGAGCCGTATTTCCGGGGCGCCACCGTTGGCTGGCCGAGGTTCTTTGCGGCCTTGGAGCAGGTGCTTTCGCGGATCGAGTGAGGACCTGCGGCAACCTCATCCAGATGACGCAGCTGGCACGCTGGTAGGCCCAGCGTTCATTGGTTCTTTCAGAGGAGGAAGCATTGGACTGGAGCAAGTGGATCAGGCAGTTGCATTGCTGGCTGTCGATCATCTTTACCGTGACCGTCATCGCCAACTTCGTCGCCATGGCATTGGGCGAGCCGCCGGCCTGGGTGGTCTATTCGCCGCTCCTGCCGCTTTTCCTGCTGTTGTTCAGCGGCCTCTACATGTTCGCGCTACCCTATGCCGCAAGGTGGCGCGGTGAGCCGGCGCGCGAGCGCGCCGGACCGGCCTGATGGCAAAAGCGAAATCGGCAAAGGTTGCAGCCAGGCCGTCGGGGGAAAAACCCGTCCTGCTTTCGGGCGGCAACCCGCAGATCGCCAAGGGGTATGGTGACGCTCCCGTGCAGGCCTATATCGCGGCGATGCCGGGCTGGAAGAGCGAGGTAGGCCGCCGGCTCGACCAACTTATCATGCAGGCCGTCCCCGACGTGCAGAAGGCCGTCAAATGGAACTCGCCGTTTTACGGCATGGACGGCGAAGGCTGGTTTCTCGGCATTCACTGTTTCACCAGATACGTCAAAGTGGCCTTCTTTCGCGGCATGTCGCTGAAGCCGGTGCCGCCCGGCGAATCCAAGAGCAAGGACACGCGCTATTTTCACATCCATGAGGACGACCAGCTCGACGAAGCGCAATTCGTCTCCTGGGTGAAACAGGCGAGTCAATTGCCTGGCGAACGAATGTAAGCGCATTATCGGTCAGTCACGGTCCGCCCGACGAGGCATCATGGCGATCCGTCTAGCGGGTGTTGAAGGAGGACACATATGGAGAAAGTCGGCGTGCAGGAAAGCAAGTCTCCTTCCGAGCTGATCGATGGCCGTATCGCGGACTTGGGCGATTGGCGGGGCGAGATGCTCGGCCGGCTGCGCGCCCTGATTAAGGATGCCGATCCGGACGTCACCGAGGAATGGAAGTGGCGCGGCGTGCCGGTCTGGGAGGACGCCGGAATGATCTGCACCGGCGAGACCTACAAGGCCGTCGTCAAGCTGACCTTCGCCAAGGGCGCGGCGCTGCCGGACCCCTCACGCCTCTTCAACTCCAGCCTCGAAGGCAACACAAGGCGCGCCATCGATTTTCGCGAAGGCGAGGAGATCGACCAGGAAGCGTTCAAGGCTCTCGTGCGAGCAGCGGTGGCCCTGAACAGGTCCAAGGCCAAACGCTGATCCCAGAAGCGCGTCAGCACCGGAGGCGGACGAACCCGGCGTTGCCCTCTAGGCTGCTGCCCCTCCGGCCCACCGCTCCAGCAGGATCGTCGGCTTGTCGTGATAGGTGGTCCGCAGGATTTCGCGATAGCCGTTCTTATCTGCGACCTTGAGCGAGGCGCCATTTTCGGGATCGATGATACAGACGGTCCTGGCTCGCCCGAACGCCTCGTCACCCCAGGCAACGATGCGCCCGACGACTTCGCTTGCAAGCCCCTGGCCATGCGCACCCGAAGCTAAAGCCCAGCCGGCTTCCGGCACGCCTTCGATCGAGGGCTCGATCTCGCGCTTCAGATCATGGAACCCGGCCTCGCCGAGGAAGCGGCCGGTCGCCTTGTCCTCGATCGCCCAGAACCCATAGCCAAGCAGCGACCACAGCCCGGCATGGCGCAGGAAGCGCATCCAGCTTTCCTCGCGGGTGCGCGGCTTGCCGCCGATGAAGCGGGTGACCCCCGGGTCCGCCCACATTGCGACATAGGTCTCGAAATCGTCGAGCCGATGCGGCCGCAGGACCGTCCGCGCCGTCTCGAGGATCGGCACACCGGCTTCCCTTGCAATGCTCATCGCAGTCCTCTCCTTTGAGCGGCAGCGCTTAGCAAACCTGCACGTTCGAACAAGGGCCAGGATCGCCCGGATCATCCTCCAGCGACGCAAGGACATGAGCGCCGTCATTGACGGCTGACATTCGGCGTGTGGGATTCTCGACAGGCGATGTTAGTCTTGGGACGAAGCTGATTCAGCGATATCGCGGCGCCGTCTGAACACGAGGAAAGATTTGGACACCACCGACCTTCTGCTGGCGATCGCCCATCATCTTCTTGTGTTCTCGCTGGCCGGCATCATTGGCGCCGAGTTCGTGCTGGTGCGCGGCGAGTTGGGTGCGACGACGCTCAAGCGCCTTGTCGGCATCGACCGCCACTACGGCATCATCGCCGCGCTGATCGTCATCATCGGCATCTGCCGGGTGTTCTTCGGCCTGAAAGGCTGGGAGTTCTACGTCTTCAACTGGGTGTTCTGGGCAAAGATGATGGCCTTCATCATCGTCGGCCTGCTGTCGATCATCCCGACCGTGCGCTTCATCTCCTGGAGCAGGCAGGCGAGCGGCAATCCATCCTTCTCGGTTCCGGCGGCGGAGCTCGCCTCGGTGAAGAACTATGTCCGCGCCGAGGGCTTCATCTTCCTGCTCATCCCGGTCTTTGCGGCGGCGATGGCGCGCGGCTACGGTTATTAGAATAGAACCGAGGAAGAGCAGGGATCGGGCAGCAACCGGCATCCGCCAACGTACCGTCGTCAGATGTCGACATCCCGCGATCCATCATCCGACCCAGATCTTTTCCATCCACCTTGCGGGTGATTTGTAGATAATCGCGGTTTGCCGTTTGAGTCCGATTGCAATCTGCTAGCCTGCACTAGTTGCTATTACATCACAGCCGCCGCCGAGAGGAATTTCGCGCGGTGGCTGGAGATTCATACTCTGGGAGGAAGTCACAATGAGAAAATTTGTTGCCGCTCTGGCTGCCGCAGTGGCCGTCACGCTTTATCCGTTCGCCGCGGGCGCGCAGACCTATCCGGAACGCACCATCACCGTGGTGGTGCCGTTCGCGGCCGGCGGCCCGACCGACACGGTCACACGCCTCATCGCCGAAGCCATGTCGAAGGATCTCGGCCAGCAGGTCATCGTCGAGAATGTCGGCGGTGCCGGCGGCACGCTGGGCGCAGGCCGCGTCGCGAAGGCTGACCCGGACGGTTATACGCTGCTCCTCCATCACATCGGCATGGCGACCAGCGCGACGCTGTACAGAAAGCTCGCATACGACACGCTCAACGCCTTCGAATATGTCGGCCTCGTCACCGAGGTGCCAATGACCGTCGTCGGCCGCAAGGACCTTGAGCCGACCGATCTGAAGGGACTGGTCGAGTACGCCAAGGCCAACAAGGACACTGTCACCGTCGCCAATGCCGGGATCGGTGCGGCCTCGCATTTGTGCGGCATGCTGTTCATGAGCGCCATCGGTACGCCGCTGGTCACCGTGCCCTACAAGGGCACCGGCCCGGCCATGACCGATCTTCTTGGCGGCCAGGTCGACATGATGTGCGACCAGACGACCAACACCACCAAGCAGATCCAGGGCGGCACGATCAAGGCCTATGCCGTCACCTCGCCGGAACGCCTCGATGTGCTGCCGGACGTCCCGACGACGACGGAAGGCGGCCTTCCCGAGGTGCAGGTCAGCATCTGGCACGGCCTCTACGCACCAAAGGGTACGCCGGCCGAGATCACCGGACGCCTGTCGAAATCGCTGCAGGTCGCGCTGAAGGATCAGAACGTCGCCGCCCGCTTCGCCGAACTCGGCACCAAGCCGTCGCCCGAAGCCGATGCGACACCGGCGGCGCTGAAGGCCAAGCTTGAAAGCGAGATCGGGCGCTGGAAGCCGATCATCGAAGCCGCCGGCCAGTACGCCGACTGAGGTTTTGGACGGGGCGCGATCGGCGCCCCGTTTTTGCTTCGGCCCCGTTTTGCGTTGCAACGGCGCGCCCGGGGTGCGCACCTGAGAGGAACGTGATGAAGCCCTTCGCAATCGACACGACCAACGGCATATGCGCCGCGCTGTTCATCGCCTTCGGCGCATTTTTCGCGCTGCAGTCGCTCGGCCTCGAAATCGGCAGCGCCTTCCGCATGGGACCGGGCTATTTCCCGCTGGTCCTGGCGATAGTGCTGCTTCTGCTCGGCGTTATCATCCTCGTCCAGGCTGTGCGCTTCGAGAGCGAGGCGATCGGCCACATTGCGTGGCGCGGCATGCTGCTCATCCTCCCCGCTCCGATCTTCTTCGGCCTGACGGTGCGCGGTCTCGGCTTCATCCCGTCTATCTTCCTGACGGCGCTGATCGCATCTTTTGCTAGCGCCCGCATGAAACCGCTGACCGCGCTCGTGTTGTCGGCCGGCCTGACGCTGTTTGCATCACTCGTCTTCAGCTACGCACTCGGCCTGCCGTTCCGACGCTTTGGCCCGTGGCTGCCATTGTGAGGAGACGACCATGGAGCTCCTCGCCAACTTGGTGCTCGGCTTTTCGACGGCGACATCGCTGGCAAATCTCGGTTTCTGTCTGATCGGCGTCCTTCTCGGCACGCTGATCGGCGTCCTGCCCGGCATCGGCGCCACCGCAACCATCGCCATGCTCTTGCCGATTACGTTCCAGATAGGCGACCCGGTTTCCTCTCTCATCATGCTCGCCGGCATCTATTACGGCGCGCAATATGGCGGCTCCACCACCGCCATTCTCATCAATATGCCCGGCGAATCCTCGTCAGCCGTCACCGCAATCGACGGCTACCAGATGGCCAAGAACGGCCGCGCCGGGGCGGCACTCGCGATCGCTGCGATAGGCTCGTTCTTTGCCGGCACGGTGTCGACCTTCCTGGTCGCCATCTTTGCTCCGCCGCTGACGGCGATGGCGCTGGAATTCGGCGCGGCCGAGTATTTTTCGCTGATGGTCGTCGGCCTCGTCTCGTCCGTCGCGCTCGCCCACGGCTCGATAGTCAAGGCGCTAGCCATGGTTGTGCTCGGCCTGCTGCTCGGCATTGTCGGCACCGACATCTATACAGGCACGCCGCGCTTCACGCTCGGCATCACGCAATATGCCGACGGGCTGAATTTCGTCGCGGTAGCGGTCGGCGTCTTCGGCGTCGCCGAGATCCTGCGCAACCTCGAGAACGAGCATGAGCGCTCCGTGCTGATCCGAAGAGTCTCCGGCCTCATGCCCACCGGCGAGGATTTTCGGCGCATGGCCGCGCCCATCGTGCGCGGAACGATCATTGGTTCGGCGCTCGGCATCCTGCCGGGAGGCGGCGCGATCCTTGCAGCCTTCGCCTCCTACACGGTCGAAAAGCGCGTATCGAAAAACCCGGGGGAATTCGGCAAGGGCGCCATCGAAGGCGTCGCCGGGCCGGAATCGGCCAACAATGCCGGCGCGCAGACCTCCTTCATCCCCATGCTGACGCTTGGCATTCCGGCCAATCCGGTAATGGCGCTGATGATCGGCGCGATGATCATCCAGGGCATCGTGCCCGGCCCCAATGTCGCGACCGAACAGCCGGAGCTGTTTTGGGGCATCATCGCCTCAATGTGGATCGGCAACCTGATGCTGATCGTCCTCAACCTGCCGCTGATAGGGCTTTGGGTGAAGCTCCTTACGATCCCATATTACGTGCTGTTTCCGATCATCATGGCGTTCTGCTCGATCGGCGTCTACAGCGTCAACACCAATGTTTACGACCTCTACGCCGTCGCCTTCTTTGGCTTGCTCGGCTACCTCCTGACCAAGCTGCGCTGCGAACCCGCGCCACTGCTGCTCGGCTTCGTGCTCGGCCCGTTGCTTGAGGAAAACTTGCGTCGCGCCATGATTCTGTCGCGCGGCGACCCGAGCACCTTCGTGACGAGACCGATCAGCGCCAGCCTGCTCTTCATCGCGCTCGCCGTGCTCGTCATCGTCTTCCTGCCCGCGGTCAAGAAGAAGCGTGAAGAGGTGTTTGTGGAGGAAAATTAAGTCATTGAATTTTCGTTGCGATTTTTGAATTCGGCGTTTTGACCGCAGGCGCCGTCGGCTGGCGCTATCCGCTACACTCTGCCTAGCTGACACCAATCGCTCGGTCCTCAGTTTCGTCGAGCGGCGCGAGCTCGATCAGCGGCGCCGGCAGGTCGGTGGTCTTTTCCTTGGACTTGCAGATATCGGCGATGACACAGGCCGGGCAGTCGGGCTTGCGCGCCTTGCAGACATAGCGGCCATGCAGGATCAGCCAGTGATGGGCGTGCCGCATGTATTCGGCGGGGATGACTTTTATCAGCCCCTGCTCAACCTGTTCCGGCGTTTTGCCGGGCGCCAATCCAATACGATTGCCGATGCGAAAGATATGCGTGTCCACCGCCATCGTGTGCTGGCCGAAGGCTACGTTGAGCACGACATTGGCGGTCTTGCGTCCCACGCCCGGCAGCTTGACCAGCTCGTCCCGATCTTCGGGCACGTTGCTGGCATAGTCGTCGATCAGTGCCTTCGAGAGCGCGACCACGTTCTTGGCCTTGTTGCGCCACAGGCCTATGGTGCGGATGTAGTCGCCGACCTTGGCCTCACCGAGCGCCAGCATCTTCTGCGGTGTATCGGCGACCGAAAACAGCGGCTTCGTTGCCTTGTTGACGCCGGCATCGGTCGCCTGCGCCGACAGCACCACCGCGATCAGCAGCGTGAAGGGATTGACATAGTCGAGCTCGCCCTTCGGCTCGGGCCGCTGCACGGAAAAACGCCGGAAGATCTCATGCACCTCGGCGGGCGTGTAGAGCGAGCGCAGCCCGCCCTTCCGGGACGGCGTCTTTGCTTTCGCACTGCCGCCTGAGGCGGAGGCTGACGGCTTTTTGACGAGGAAGGAGTTTTTGGACTTGGGCGGCGCCATTCCCTTCCTATAATATTTCCCTATGAGCGACACAAACGCCTCGTTCGAAGCCGACAAGCCATTCTTCCAGGCCCTGCTGACGCCGCATCGCTCCCTCGGTCGGACCGGCTTTCTGATATTGATGGGCGCGCTGATGTTCGGCTGGGCGATCACCGGCGCGATCTTCCTGGCACATGGCGCATGGCCGGTCTTCGGCTTCTTGGGGCTGGACGTGGTCGCCGTCTACATCGCCTTTCGCGTCAATTACCGGGCGGCCCGCGCCCGTGAGGAAATATCGGTCTCGCGCACCAGGCTTGACATCCGCAAAACGGCGCCGTCGGGCCGCTTCGAGGATCATCGTTTCAACCCGTTCTGGGCCCGCTTTTCGATCGCCCGCCATGCCGAGATCGGCATCACCAACATGGCCGTCGAGGCGCAAGGCGAAAGCGTTTCGATCGGGTCTTTCCTGGATCCCGGTTCCCGCGAAAGCTTTGCTGCTGCCTTTTCGCGCGCACTGGCGACCGCCAGGGCGCGTTGAACTGGCACGGCGCTCCGGCGCCTCGCCGTAGAGCGTCATCAGCAAGGTCTGCCTTACCCCGGTCAAATCTATCTTTTCGCCGGCTGTCATCGCCCTTCGGCTCGAAGCCTGCTCGATCTGGGTAGGGGCCGGAGGAAGGCAAGTTTCGGGTGGTGGCATTGCGCGGGAAGACCGATATTCGCGGCCGAGCAGATAGCCATGGGAGATATTGCCATGAACGCCCAGATGACCATGAATACCCGGATGGAACCGTCAGCGATCCTGCAGAACGACATCACGCCCGTGGGCAGTGACTACGAAATCGTGCGCCGCGCCATCGAGAAGATCAGCCTCGACTATCGCGACCAGCCCTCGCTGGAGGTTCTGGCCGAGGCGGTCGGCGAGACGCCGACGGGCCTGCAGAAACTGTTCACGCGCTGGGCCGGCCTGTCGCCTAAGGCCTTTCTGCAGGCGGTGACGCTCGACCATGCGCGCAGGCTGCTTGATTCCGGCATGCCGCTGCTCGAAACCTCGTTCGAGCTCGGCATGTCGGGCCCCGGCCGGCTGCACGACCTCTTCGTCACGCACGAAGCGATGTCACCCGGCGACTACAAGACCCGTGGCGCCGGCCTGACCATCCGCTACGGCTATCATATCTCGCCCTTCGGCATTGCGTTGATCATGGTCACCGATCGCGGGCTGGCCGGCCTGGCCTTCTGCGACGCCGGCGGCGAGCGGGCTGCCTTCGCCGATATGTCCGGCCGCTGGCCGAACGCAGCTTACGTCGAGGACATGTCGGCCACCCAGCCCTATGCCGCGCGCGTCTTCGATCCGACAAGATGGCGCGCCGACCAGCCGCTGCGTGTGGTGATGATCGGGACCGATTTCCAGCTGCGCGTCTGGGAGGCGCTGCTGCGCATTCCGATGGGCAGGGCCTGCACCTATTCCTCGATCGCGGCAAGCATCGGCGCGCCGAGCGCCAGCCGGGCGGTCGGTGCGGCGGTGGGCGCCAATCCGATGTCCTTCGTGGTTCCTTGCCATCGTGCGCTCGGCAAGTCCGGCGCCCTCACCGGCTACCACTGGGGACTGACGCGCAAGCGCGCCATCCTCGGCTGGGAGGCGGGACAAATGGCGTCCTGAAACCTCGTTTTTTCCGCGCGCCATTGCGAAAAACCGTGGATCTGAATATAGGTAAGTATAACGAAACAATACATCCGAAATATCGGGAAATGCAACCGGAGGCAACCTCAGGTTTCGCCGGTTGTATTTTGAATTGTTTGCAGTCGTTATCTTGTTTAACTCTAAATTAACCACGATAAACGGATGATACCTCTGTATTGAGCCGAATTTTCCGGCTCGAAAGAGGGGTCTCACGAAGTTCTTTCGCGTCGCAATGGCCGCGAGCCTGCTGGCCGTCTGCACCGGCCAGACTGCATCGGCAGCCACCGGAAACGTCCTCTTCAACGGCACTATCACCGCTACCTGCACGGTCACGATCAACTCCAACGGCACGATGACCGTCAGCAGCAATCTTCAGTCGCTGAGCTCTCACAATGCCGGCGGTTCGGCCGGCAGCGCCCAGGTCGATACCACCGGCGGCGTCACGCTCAGCGTCGATCCGGTCACCATCACCACCGTCCCGGCCTCGGACACCACGGCCACGACATGGACCCCGACCTTTGCCACCTCCGGCGCGCAGACCATTGCCGAAACCGGCACAGCGACGGCGCTCACCGTACCGGGCACATCGACCGTCGCGGTCAATCTTGCCGGCACCAAGAGTGGCACGGACCGCTTCTCCGCCGGCAACTACCAGGCAACCGTGACGCTGCGCTGCGAATAGCCCTCTCGCGAAAGGAGCGGTCCTTGAGAACGATTGGAATGCTGGCGGCGGGGCTGATCGCCGTGCTGTCTCCCATTGCCGCGGAGAGCCAGTCGATGACGCCGATGCGGGGCGAGGTCAGGTCCTTCACCGATGCTTTCGCGGTCCGGGTTTTCCCCGGCAACCACTACGACCAGCGCATACGCGTCGAGATTCATGTCTATGACCAGGATTTTCGGCCGATCGACGCCAGGATCACGCCGAGCGCCTTCGTGCTGGCCAGCCAGGCGTCGCGCCCGGTTCTGGTGGTCGTCCCGTTCGACGGCGCGAACGAGCGTAAAGTGCGTATCTGTACCGAGAGTATCCCCTTTCCAAGCGAGCAGACGCAGATAAGGGCACAGATATGCGGAAAGTTCTTCGGGCATCGCAGGTTCTGACGCTTGCCCTGCTGCCCGCCTTGGCGGTCGCAAGTCAGGCGGAGGATATACTGAACCTGAACCAGAACCAGACGGGCTTCACCTTGCCCGGCGTCACCCTGCCCCAGGGCCAGGACGAGGTTCATGCTTCCGACGGCACGACCTGCCGCTCGGCCGTTCCCGGCAGCGGCGTCTATCTGGACGTCGGCGTCATCCGCGGCAACAGCAACAGCCAGTCGAACAGCGACCTCGCCACTTACGGCCGCGTGGTGGTCCCGATCGGGCGGACGCCGAAGCGCGTCGATTGCAGCCGCCTCTACGAACTCGAGGTCGAGCGCCTGCAGCTTGAATTGAAGCTGCTCAAGATGGGTCTCGGCGCCGACGGCCAGACGGGAAGCGTGGCTGCTCCCAATCCCGCGACCGCCTCCGCCGCCGCATCGACTGGATGGGCTAACGAGGGCTGGAGCATCAGAGGCACAACCGGCAATGACAAGAAAAAGAAAAAGAAATAGCCGCGCGCTGATCGCCGCGGTGGCTGCGCTTGCAAGCTTCTCGCTCCCGGCTTCGGCGGCGATCATCGGCACTTGCACCATCATGATCGGCGCCTCGGGAACGATGAAATCGAACCCCGCCATCAATATCTTCGGCTCCAGGCAGGCGGGCGGGTCGAGCGCCGGCGCCACCATCACCGCGAATGCGACGCTATGCACGATCCTCAACCTGCTCGACTGCTATTCCGTCTCGGCACCGGCGCCGATTGTCTTCACGTCCGCGCCGAGCGGCGGCGACACCGACGTCACCTTCGCCACCGTCTTCCGCCTCGATGGCTCAGGCGCGGACATCCCGGGCAGTTCGCCGCAGCGGGTGACCAACGGCACTCACACCATCCAGGTCGATCTCACGGCCACGAAATCGCCGGGCATCTTCCCGGCCGGCAACTACCAGGGCACGGTGACGGTGCGCTGCGAATGATGCTGTGGGCCGGTGCGGCGCACAACCGGCTTGATCTGGCAATAGACGGTCTTTGCGGCTAGCCTCCCGCGCAAGCAACTGCGTAAATGCAAGGACTTGCGGCATCGGCCTTCGATCGAAGGCTCGCCCGCTCGTGCAGGAGACGTTTCTTGATCATCATCGTGGGCTCGATCAACCTCGACCTGATCGCCAATGTCGACCGTTTGCCTGAACCCGGCGAGACGGTCCGCGGCTCCGGCTTTGCCACCGCTCCCGGCGGCAAAGGCGCCAACCAGGCGCTGGCCGCGGCCCGCGCAGGCGCTGAGGTGCGCATGGTCGGCGCCGTCGGCAAGGACAGCTTTGCCGCCGAAGCGCTGGCGCTGCTGAAGGCTGGCGGTGTCGATCTTTCCGGCGTCGGCGAGAGCTTCGCCTCCACCGGCACAGCGCTCATCCTGGTCGGTGCCGACGGCGAGAATGTGATCGCCGTCGTGCCGGGCGCTAACGATTCTGTACTGCCCGGCGACATCGCGAAGGCGTATCTGAAGAAGGGCGATGTCGTGCTTTTGCAGCACGAGATCCCGCTGCCCACGGTCGAAGCGGCGCTTGATGCAACCCGCGCGGCGGGTGCCGTCAGCGTGCTCAACACCGCGCCTTTCCGCCCCGAGGCGGCCGGCTTTCTCGGCAAGGCCGACTACGCCGTCGCCAACGAGACCGAGTTCGACCTCTATGGCGAGGCGCTGGTGCTCACCGGCCGCGACCGGGAGGCGCGGATGCGCGACTATGCCGAAAAGACAGGCCGCGCCATCGTCGTGACGCTCGGCGGCGACGGCGTGCTGGCTGCCACTCCCGACCATTTCATCACCGTCCCGGCACTGAAGATAACTCCGGTCGACACGGTCGGCGCGGGCGACACCTTTTGCGGCTATTTGGGCGCCGGCCTGTCGTCCGGCCTCTCGCTCGAACAGGCGCTCACGCGCGCCGCGGCGGCAGGCTCGCTCGCATGCTTGAAGCCGGGTGCGCAGCCGGCGATTCCGCTGGCGAAGGATGTCGACGCGGCCTTGGCCGCGCGGTGACGGCGATGCGCCCGTCGACGAAACACGCCGTGCCGCCGGCAAGCGACATCTGTCGCTTGTCCGCCGTAGAACTTACCGACACGATCAGGCAGCGCCGTCTGTCGGCGCGCGAGGTCGTCAGCGCCTTTCTCGACCGCATCGATGCTGTGAACCCGCTGGTCAACGCCATCGTGTCGCTGCGCGAGCGCGCCGATATCCTGGCGGAAGCCGACGGGGCGGACGCCCATGTGGCACGGGGCGCCGCGGCCGGATCGCTGTTCGGCCTGCCGATCGCCATCAAGGACCTGGCCCTGACCAAGGGCTTAAGAACAACCTTCGGCTCGCCGATCTTCGCCGATTTCGTCCCGCAAGAGGACGATTTCTTCGTCGAGCGCCTGCGCAAGGCCGGCGCCATCATCATCGGCAAGACCAATGTTCCGGAATTCGGGCTGGGCTCCAACACCTACAATCCGGTCTTCGGTCCGACGCTCAATGCCTTCGATCCGACGCTCACCGCCGGCGGCTCGAGCGGCGGCGCTGCGGTGGCGCTGGCGCTCGACATGGTGCCGGTCGCCGACGGCAGCGATTTCGGCGGCTCGCTGCGCAATCCGGCGGCCTACAACAACGTCTATGGCTTCCGCCCCTCGCAAGGGCTGGTGCCGGCCGGCCCCGACATCGATGTCTTCTACGGCCAGATGGGCGTCGAAGGGCCGATGGGCCGGAATGTGCGCGACATCGCGCTGCTGCTCGATGAGCAGGCCGGCTATCATCCGCGGGCGCCATTGTCGCATGACAAGCAGGGCTCGTTTCTCGAAGGCCTTCGGGAGAAAGCCACCGGCGGCCGCATCGCCTGGCTCGGCGATTTCGGCGGCCATCTGCCGATGGAGCCAGGCATTCTCGACCTGTGCGAGGCCGCCCTTGCCCGCTTCGCGGACGCCGCGTTCCACAGCGAAACGCTGGTGCCGGATGTCGATTTCGAGGCGCTCTGGCAGGCTTTTGTCACCTTGCGCCAGGCGAGCAGCGGCTGCGGACTGAAGGCGCATTATGACGATCCGGAAAAGCGCAGGCTGCTGAAGCCGGAGGCCATTTGGGAAGTTGAGCAGGCGATGCGCCTTACCGCGCCCCAGGTCCATGCCGCCTCGGTCCGGCGCACCTCATGGCACCGCACGCTGCTGTCGCTGTTCGAGCGCTTCGACCTCATCGTGCTACCGACCGCCCAGGTCTTCCCCTTCGAGGTCTCGACGCATTGGCCGCGCGAGATCGTCGGACGGCCGATGGACAGCTATCACCGCTGGATGCAGGTCTCCGCCTTTGCCACGCTCGGCGGTTGTCCGGCGCTCAACGTGCCGGTCGGCTTCGACGGCAAGGGCCGGCCGATGGGAATGCAGTTGATCGGCCAGCCGCGCGGCGACCTGGCGGTCCTCCAGGCCGGCGCCGCCTATGAGGCGACGCTGCCCTGGCCGGCGGGGGCTGCCTGACGGGCTCAACCGGCTGGCGCGCTTGCGCCCGCGTCAACTCCGTGCATTGATCGCGCTCCGCGCCTGTCGGCGCGATCCTGTTCGAGGGAAAACATGTCGCTGGAACTCTACGCCGCCTATGTCGTCGCCTGCATCGTCATCGTCCTGGTACCCGGGCCGACGGTCACGCTGATCATCGCCAACAGCATCCGCCATGGCTCGCGCGCCGGGCTTGCCAATGTCGCCGGCACCCAGGCCGGGCTCGCCATCATGATCGCGATCGTGGGCATCGGCCTCAACACGCTGATCGCCGGCATGGGTCACTGGTTCGAATGGGTGCGGCTGATCGGTGCGGCTTACCTCATCTGGATGGGTGTGCAGATGCTCCGCGCCAAGGGAGCCCTGAACCCCGATGGATCGGCCAAGAAACCGCGCGGCGGCTTCTTCCTGCAAGGTTTCCTGGTGGCGATTTCCAATCCGAAGACGCTTGTCTTCTTCGGCGCCTTCTTCCCGCAGTTCATCGCGCCACAAGGCAATTACACGCTGCAGATCGTGGTCATGGGCCTGACCGCGATGGTCTTCGCCGCCATGTCGGATTCGACCTACGCGCTTGCCGCCGGCCGCGCCGGGCGCATGCTCTCGGCCAGCCGCGTTAAGCTGATGTCGCGGATCAGCGGCAGCTTCCTGGTCGGCGGCGGGCTCTGGCTGGCGTTCTCCAAGGCGAAATGAGAGCGAATACTCTGATCGCAATTATTTTTGACGCCTATTGAATAATTGTGCTTGGCAGCACAATTCTTCAGGATGAACAAGTCAAACGTTTCCTTCCGGAATCGCTTGCTTATTTGGCAATATGAGTACAGCGACGCCGTGATCGGCGTCGCTTTCTTCTGCTTCTTTGCCCTGGCGGCGGGGGCTACACTCGTACAGCTGCAGAATAGTCCTGTCGTGGCGACGCAACGCGTGACAGGCGTAGTTGAACATGTCAGCTTAGCGCCTATCAATCCGAAAGCCGCCGTCGGTCGCGGGATCTACTACATCTACGACGTTCGCCTCCGAGACGACAATGCGCTGGTCTTGGTAGGTGGCGACGTAGGGACCCCTGACCCTATCGGCTCGGTTGTTCCCATTGAGCGACAGCACCACAAGCACGGCGCCGACACCTATCGGTTGCTCAACGGGTGACGACGTGTGCTCGCTTGGCTGCTTTGACGGTCAGTTGAGCCGCCCCAGCCGCTCCACCAGCAGCGCGAAGAACGCATCGTGGTCGATGTCGCGCATCACCATGGCGTTCTTCTCGTGCTTGGTGACGCCCCACCAGTCGATCACCGTCATGCCCATCGTGAGCTCGGAGCTGGTCTCCACGCTGACATTGCAGCGGCGGCCCTTGAACAGCTCCGGCTTGATGAGATAGGCGATCACGCACGGATCGTGCAGCGGCCCGCCGTCGGTACCGTATTTCTCCTCATCGAAGCGCTCGAAGAACTCCAGCATCTCGGCGGTTGCGGTGCCGACCTTGGTGCCGAGCTGGCGGAAGGCCTGGATGCGCTTGGCCGAGGTCAGTGCCTTGTGGGTGACGTCGAGCGGCATCATCACGATCGGAACGCCCGACTTGAACACCAAATCCGCCGCCTGCGGGTCGACGTAGATGTTGAATTCGGCGGCAGGCGTGACGTTGCCACCCTCGAAAAAGCCGCCGCCCATCAGCACGATCTCCTTGATACGCGGCGCGATCCGCGGCTCGCGGATCAGCGCCAGCGCGATATTGGTGAGCGGCCCGAGTGGGCACAACGTGATCGTGCCCGCTTCCTCGCGCATCAGCGTCTCGACAATGAAATCGACCGCGTATTGCTCCTGCAGCGGCATGGTCGGTTCGGGCAGCTGGGGTCCATTGAGGCCGGTCTTGCCATGCACGTCCTCGGCGGTGACGAGCTCGCGCGCCAGCGGGCGGATGGCGCCGGCATAGACCTTGACGTCGGGCCGGCCGCCGAGCTCGCAGATCTTGCGCGCATTCTTCTCCGTGAGCTTAAGCGGCACGTTGCCGGCAACGGCGGTGATGCCGACGACCTCCAGCTCGGCGCTGCCGAGCGCCAGCAATATGGCGACGGCATCGTCCTGGCCGGGATCCGTGTCGATGATGATCTTTCGTGACTGGGGCATTTCAATTCCTTTGGGGAGTCTTTTTGGGCGGGGTTTTGACGGCTTGAACTTGATCGCGCGGCGGACCATATCAAGACCATCGGGAAAAATGCCATCCGGGTTTTTCCGGTTTGTGTCGCTCTTAAGAGGACAGTGTAACAATGAGTCGAATGACGCCCTTCTCCAGCCCGCTTCTTCTGGGCTTCGACGCCATGGAAAAGACGCTCGAACGTCTGGCGAAGTCGGGCGACAGCTACCCTCCGTATAACATCGAGCGTCTGGGCGCCTCGGACGGCAAGGCCGAAAGGCTGCGCATCACGCTTGCCGTGGCGGGTTTCGCAGAGAACGACCTCGATGTCACCACCGAGGAAAACCAGCTGATCGTGCGCGGCCGTCAGACCGACGACACCGAGCGCGAGTTCCTCCACCGCGGCATCGCCGCACGCCAGTTCCAGCGCTGCTTCGTGCTGGCCGACGGCATGCGGGTGGTCGGCGCGGAATTGAAGAACGGCCTTTTGTCGATCGATCTCGACCGTCCGGAGGCCGAGCGGCTGGTACGGAAAATAAACATATCGGTGAAAGACTGATCTTTGCCGATGGCTCTAATGCGGGACGGCCGGAAGTGGCGTCCTTGCGCCAAGGAGGCTTGTAATGACCAGAATTGACGAAACCCTGACCATGACCAGCGGCGAATTCGCCCATCTCGGCGAAGGTTCGGTCGCATATCTGAGGAAAATATCGAGCGACGATTTGCGCGGCCGCTTCCCCGGCCTCGGCGAAATCGCGCCCGGGCTGGAACTGTGGGCGCTGTTTGCCGCCAACGGTCAGCCGATCCTGCTTTCCGATGCCCGTGACCGGGCCCTGGCGGGTGCGCTGGAGAACGACCTGACCACGGTCGCCATCCACTGACCCCAACCACTATTTGAATTTGGGGTCGTTGCCTGAATTGGAAAGGGCCGCTCCCGGCGGCCCCTCAAGGTTATATCCCAAAAACCGGGTTTATCCAAAGACAGCTTCACCCAAACTTCAGGCCGCGTGCGAGGCTTGAGTGTCCGACAGCAGCGCGTGGATCGCCACTGCGTCGCGCGTCCCCCTGATCTTGGCCACCGTATCGCCATCGCGCAGCACGCGCGCGATACGCGACAGCGCCTTAAGATGGTCGGCGCCGGCGCCTTCGGGCGCAAGCAGCAGAAACACCAGGTCGACCGGCTGGTCGTCGAGCGCCTCGAAATCGACCGGCGCCTCCAGCCGGGCAAACACGCCTGCGATCCGCTTGACCCCTGCGAGCTTGCCATGCGGAATGGCGATGCCGTTGCCGACGCCGGTGGAGCCCAGCCGCTCACGCTGCAGGATGGTGTCGAACACTTCCCGCTCCGGAATGCCTGAAATCGCCGCCGCCCTCTCCGACAGCAATTGCAGAAGCTGTTTTTTGGAATTCGCCTTCAACGCCGGCATGATAGCCGGGACGCTGATGAGATCGCTGAGATCCATGCCTGAAAAATCCCTTGCTCGCCTACCGCGCCGGTCGTCCCCCTCGCGCGGCCGGCTTTCTTATCCCTGCGCGACTTTGGTGGTCGACGGATCGATCCAGCCGATGTTTCCATCCGGCCGGCGGTAGACAATATTGACGTGGTCGTTTCCGGCGTTGCGGAAGACGAAAACCGGGCTGTCCTTGGTATCGAGTTCGATGACGGCAGACGCCACCGACATGGTGCGAAGCGTCACGGTCGATTCGGCGACGATGGCCGGAGCGAAGTTCTCCGGGATTTCCTCTTCGTCGTCGGCGAGCGGCTCCATCACGGCGTAGGCGATGTCGGTGGATTCGCCGTTGCCGTTGCTGGAATTGTGCGACTTCAGCCGGCGCTTGTAGCGCCTGAGCCGCGTTTCGAGGCGATCGGCGGCCGCCTCGAAGGCAAGCGTGGGATCCTGGGCGTCCCCGGTCGCCTGCAGCGAGGCGCCGGAATCGAGGCGGATCATGCAATCGGCCGAGAAGCGCGATCCCGCTTTGATGACCGTTACATGTCCTGAAAAACCCCGATCGAAATATTTTTCAATCGCTTCGTTGACACGATCGTTGATGCGCGTACGGAACGCATCGCCGATGTCCATGTGTTTTCCCGAAATGCGCAGATTCATCTGAAAACTGACCTTCCCTGCTCAGGCTTCAAACTGTCCCAAGTTTATACCCGTGGTGCGCGCGCACAAGCTTTGCGGCGGCACGCGCGCCGATTTTAGACCCGAACTTTCCGGTTGATCACAAGTCGCCTTCTGGCCGTCCGAGGCCTTCGCTTTGACGGAGCCATTCGCGAGGCGGGCATCACGGCCCGGCTCATGCGGGCGGGCTTCTAGACACTTCATTGCAGCTTGTCAATGAAACACGAAAACTGTGAAAAATCGCCATTCCTCAGCTCGGACCAAACTAGGTCAGGCCCGATGAATATCAACTGCCCTATCGCCCGGCGTTGGCCAGCGCCCGCTTCTCCCGGCGCCGCTGCACCGATGAAGGAATGTTCATGCCTTCCCGGTATTTGGCGACCGTGCGGCGGGCGATGTCGACGCCGCTTTCCCGCAGCATGTCGACGATAGCGTCGTCGGAAAGCACGTCGGCGGGCTTTTCCTCGTCGATCAGCTGCTTGATGCGGTCACGCACGGCTTCCGACGAATGCGCTTCGCCGCCTTCCGCCGAGGCGATCGAAGCGGTGAAGAAATAGCGCAGCTCGAACACGCCGCGAGGCGTCAGCATGTATTTGTTGGCAGTGACGCGGCTCACCGTCGATTCATGCATGCCGATCGCGTCGGCCACCGTGCGCAGGTTGAGCGGCTTGAGATGCCGCACGCCATGGACGAGGAACGCGTCCTGCTGGCGCACGATTTCCGAGGCCACTTTTAGGATCGTCTTCGCCCGCTGGTCGAGGCTGCGCGTCAGCCAGTTGGCGTTCTGCAGGCATTCGGCCAGAAACTCCTTTTCCGCCTGGTCCTTGGCATGGCCGGAAACCCGGGCGAAATAGACATGATCGACCAAAACTCGCGGCAGCGTGTCGGCGTTGAGCTCCACCGCCCAGCTGCCGTCGGCAGCGGCCCGCACCTCGACGTCGGCAACGATGGCGTCGCTCGCGCCGCCCGAAAACGCGGTGCCGGGACGCGGATCGAGAGCCCGGATCTCGGCCAGCATGTCGAGAAGGTCTTCCTCGTCGACGCCGCAGATGCGTTTCAGCGTCTGGAAATCCCGCCGCGCCAGGAGTTCGAGATTAGCCACCAGGGCCTTCATCGCCGGATCGAGCCGGTCGCGTGCGGCAAGCTGCAGCGACAGGCATTCGGCGAGGTCGCGGGCAAACAGGCCGGCCGGCTCGAAGGTCTGGCAGACCGCGAGCGCTCGCGCGACCGCTCCCATGTCCGCCCCCAGCCGCGCGGCAATCTCTTCCAGATCGGCGCGCAGATAGCCCGCTTCGTCGAGGCTGTCGGCAAGCTCGCCGGCAATCAGGCGCTCGGCGGGTTTGGAGAAGGCAAGCGCGATCTGTTCGCCGACATGCTCGCGCAGCGTCACGATGGTCGCGGCCATCTCGCCGACGTCGAAGCCTTCCGACGAAGCGCCGCCGGCGCTGCCCGCGGATGCCGACTTCCATTGGGCGGTGAGATCCGGTCCGAGCTTTTCGCTCGTGCCGGGATCGTCGGGAAACAGGTTCTCCAGCGAAGAGTCGAGCTTTTCCGAGATCGCCTCGGCGCTCCATTCCGTCTCGCTTTCGAACCAGTCGTCCCCGGCGGCGGGTTCTGGAGCGGTCTCGCTCTTCTGCGGCTGGTCGCCGCCCGCATCGTCCTGCGGCTCGGCCCGCTCCAAG
Source organism: Mesorhizobium sp. WSM4983 (assembly GCF_029625765.1). Lineage (NCBI taxonomy): Bacteria > Pseudomonadati > Pseudomonadota > Alphaproteobacteria > Hyphomicrobiales > Phyllobacteriaceae > Mesorhizobium > Mesorhizobium sp. WSM4983. Next base: position 214,416 of record NZ_JARTVM010000002.1, read on the forward strand.
AGCGGATTGCGCTCGATTTCCTCGTCGATGAACCGCTCGAGCTCGACATGGGTGAGCTGCAGCAGCCGGATCGACTGCATCAGCTGGGGCGTCATCACCAGCGACTGGGACTGTCTGAGCTGCAGTTTGGCCGCCAGCGCCATGGTTGGATTCAAACGCCTCGTCTACGCATCGAGCTGCCGTTTTTCGGTCGGGCATAGAAACTGGCCCGGCTTTTGCTTGTCAAGGCAAACGCTAGCAGAGACGGCTTACCGGAGCGTTATTCGCGGGCAGAGCAGGCGTAAAGCCGGAAAATTCAGCGAGAAATTGCCGCGGAACCGGAATTTTCGCGTTTAGAGCGTAAAACCCTCGCCGAGATAGAGCCGCCGCACATCGGCGTTGGCGACGATCTCGTCGGCGCGGCCATGCGTCAGCACCTGGCCGGCATGGATGATATAGGCGCGGTCGATCAGGCCGAGCGTCTCACGCACATTGTGGTCGGTGATCAGCACGCCGATGCCGCGCGCGGTCAGATGGCGGACGAGCTGCTGGATGTCGGCGACCGCGATCGGATCGATACCGGCGAAGGGCTCGTCGAGCAGCATATAGGCCGGCCGTGTGGCCAGCGCCCGCGCGATCTCGAGGCGGCGTCTTTCGCCGCCGGACAGCGACATCGACGGCGCCTTGCGCAGATGGCTGATGTGGAATTCCTCGAGCAGCTCGTCGAGCGTGCGCTCACGTTCCTTGCGGCTCTTTTCCACCACTTCCAGAACGGCGCGAATATTCTGCTCGACGTTGAGGCCCCGGAAGATCGACGCTTCCTGCGGCAGATAGCCGATGCCGAGGCGGGCGCGCCGGTACATCGGCATCGAGGTGACGTCGAAGCCGTCGATCTCGATCGTGCCTTCGTCCACCGGCACGAGACCGGTGACCATGTAGAAACAGGTGGTCTTGCCGGCGCCATTGGGCCCAAGCAGTCCGACGGCCTCGCCGGCCCGCACGCCGAGCGTCACGCCGCTCACCACCTTGCGGCCCTTATAGCTCTTGGTAAGGCCCTTGGCGATCAGGGTGCCCTTGAACTTCGCCTTGTCGGCGCCAACCGTTGCCGGCGCAGACGTTTTTGCGGCCGTCCGCCCCGGGAGGCGGGCCAGCAGCGACGATACGCCGGCCATTAGTTGCTCGACGCTCCCTGCTGGGCCGTGCCCTTTTGGGGCGCGCCCTGCTTCTGCGGCGTAATCGACATGATGACCCGACCGCCGGTGCCGCAACCGTCGACATTGGCAAGGCCGCTTTTCATCTGAACGGTGAGCTTGCAACCCTTGAGCACGTTGTCGCCCTGCGAGAGCACGACTTCGCTGCCGGAAAGAACGAGCACCTGGGTCTTCATGTCGAACGTGCCCTTGTCGCCGGTGGCGATCTGGTCGTTCGATTTGATATAGACTTTGTTCTCGACCACGAGGTGGTCGATGTTGGCTGCCCCGGTCATCGCCGATGCGCCGGCCGCCGCGCCCTTGGGAGCGTTTGGGTCCTTGACGTAATAGACCGTCATCTTGCCGGCCTTGAGCAGCGTCGGCCCCTGATTGACGGTGACGTTGCCGCTGAAGATTGCCGCGCTGTCGGCCTGACGGACCTCGAGCTTGTCGCTTTCGATCTGGATCGGCTGGTCGCCTGACAATTTGAGGCCGGACATCTGGCTGGTGCCGCCGGATTGGGCAAGCGCTGGCGCCGCCCCGAGCAACATGAAGAGAGAGGCCGCCGCTGCAAGCCTTGCCGAACTACTGCGACGCATTCTGCTCTCCGCCCTTTGCCTCTGCCGCCTTCAGACTTGCCGCGTCGATGTTGACGCGCACCCGGGTCTCGAAGACCACGACCTTGCCGTTTTCTTCCACCGACATCGAGTCGGCGGTGATGCGCGATCCGCCGCGGCTCACATCGACCGGATTGTCGGTCTTCATAGAGCCTTTGCCCATGTCTAGGAAGACCGATTTGAACTTGGCTTCCATGCCGTCGCTCGTCGTCACCAGGACATCGCTTGTGAGGTCCATCGTGTTGGCGTCGCGGTCGTAGATGCCATGCGCGGCGTTGACCGCCACCACATTGTCGCTGGCGACGGGCAGCTTGGCGTTGATGCCTTCGAGGTCGATGATACCCTGCTTGCCGACATCCTGGGTCGCCCGGGTCGCCGTCAACGAATAAGGCAGTTTCTGCTTGGTGAAGCCGTTGAGCTTGGGATTGGCCATCACCAGCTTGCCGTCCGAAAAGGCCGTGCCGTCGGCCTGCACCGAGATCGACACCGGCGCGGCGAGATAAGAATAGACCGGAAAGGCGATCGCAATTGCCGCCGCCAGCAGCGGCACGGCGAATTTCAACACGCGCACGCGGCGCGAATGCCGCTGCGCACGATCGAACGCATCGCCGCGCGTGCCGCTTTCGCCAGCGGCAGCCGATACCGTTTCGGCATCGCTCGTTTCGTCAGATCGCGCCAACATGACTATTTTCTAATGAGCCCTTGCCCCGCCAAACACCGCCTATAGGTGGTATGCCGGTCCCCGCAAGCAAGCACAAGCGGAGGAAAACTGCAAAAATGTGACGGCTACTACCGTACGACTAGGACGAATCCGGCTGCACTGCCAGCTCTTCATAGCAGATAGGAACGGGCTGCGTTAATTTTTCGTGAGGTCGTCGTGACCTCCGCGTTGCGCCAAGACCTGTCAGGGCCAGGGCGTCAGGAAACGGTAGCCCCGCGCGGATGGTTGCTTTAAAAGCGTCCTTTCCCACCGAATGTGAGGCTGACCATGGCAATGAGAGCCGACGACCTGATCGACCGCCGCCGCTTGCGCCGCAAGCTGACGTTCTGGCGCGTGACCGCGTTTGTGATTGTGGCGGCAGCGCTGATCGCGTTTTCGGCATGGATCTATGGTGACGATTTCACCGGTCAGGCGATCGACCACATCGCGAAGGTCAAGATTGAAGGCACCATCACCGAGGACGAGGAGCTGATCAAAAGACTGGAGACGATCCGCAAGTCCGCAACGGTGAAGGGCGTCATCCTGTCGATCGATTCGCCCGGAGGCACCACGGTCGGCGGCGAGTCGATCTATGAGGAAGTGCGCAAACTCGCCGCCGACAAGCCGGTGGTGGCCGAGGTCGGCACGCTGGCCGCGTCCGCCGGCTATATGATCGCAAGCGCGGCCGACCACATCGTCGCCCGCAAGACCTCGATCGTCGGATCGATCGGCGTGCTGATCCAGTATCCCGACGTGAGCGGCCTGATGGACAAGCTCGGCATCAAGCTCGAGGAAGTGAAGTCCTCGCCGCTCAAGGCTGCGCCCTCGCCGTTCAAGCCGACCAATGACGACGAGCGCGCCATGGTGCGCAAGCTCATCCTCGACAGCTATGACTGGTTCGTCGGCATCGTCGCCGAACGGCGCAAGATGACCCGCGAGCAGGCGCAGGCGCTGGCCGACGGTTCGATCTTCACCGGCCGCCAGGCGCTCGCCAATCACTTGGTTGATGCCGTTGGCGGCGAACCCGAGGCGATCAACTGGCTGGCGACCAAAGGCGTCGACAGCAAGCTCAAGGTCGTCGAATGGAAGGATACGGAGGGGCACGGCCTCCTGTTTTCGAGAAGCATGACCAAAGCCGTCGCCAACGCGCTCGGCCTGCCGGATGCCGGCGGCGACATCATTCACGAGCTTGGCGCCGACCGCTTGTTCCTTGACGGTCTCGTTTCGGTCTGGCACCCTTGACAACCATTGGGACGAGCCAAATAAAGCAATAAAATCATCCTGATATTTGACCGCAGTGGTTTACGGGGAACGTTCATGATCAAGTCCGAGCTTGTGCAGATCATTGCCGCGCGCAACCCCCATCTTTTCCTCCGCGACGTTGAAAACATCGTCGGCGCGATCTTTGACGAGATCACCGACGCGCTCGCCGAAGGCAACAGGGTCGAGTTGCGCGGTTTCGGTGCCTTTTCGGTGAAAAACCGTCCTGCCCGCACCGGCCGCAACCCCCGCACCGGCGAATCCGTCGAGGTCGAGGAGAAGTGGGTGCCGTTCTTCAAGACCGGCAAGGAGTTGCGCGAAAGGCTGAACGGCGGCAAATAGGCGCCGCGCCGGCAGGTCGGAAACGACGTTTCGGCGTTTAAGCCACCTCCAGGAGATTTGATGTTCAATCGCGTCATGCTCGTCGTGGTCTTCGTGCCGCTGGCCGTCATCCTGATCGCGCTTGCCGTCGCCAATCGCGGCCTCGTCGCCTTCACGCTCGACCCGTTCCACCCTGGCAATCCGGCGCTGACGCTGAATTTGCCACTCTTCATCTTGCTGTTCCTGGCTTTGGCCATCGGCATGATCGTCGGTAGCATGGCGACCTGGGTGAAGCAGGGCCGCTACCGCAAGCTCGCGCGCCAGCGCGGGCTGGAGGCCGAGAACTTGCGCCAGGCAGTGAGCCGCGCACCCGCTGCGCCGAAAGGACCGGCGCTGCCCAAGCCGACGAACTAAACAGCGCCTTACGGAGCTTTCCATGCTGACTATTTCGGCCGCCGAGGTCGACCGCGCGCTGACCTTTTCAGGTCTGGTCGAGACACTGCGCACCGCCTTCCGCGAAGGCGCCGTGCAGCCGGTGCGCCACCATCACGCGATCGAGCGGCCGGACGGCGCCGCCTCGACGCTTTTGTTGATGCCGGCCTGGACCGACTTCGACGCCGCCGGCACCTCGGCCGGCGGCCATATCGGCGTCAAGATCGTCACCGTCTCGCCGGACAATAACGCGATCGGCAAGCCGGCGGTGATGGGCCTCTATCTGCTGCTCGACGGCGTGACCGGCGAACCCCAGGCTCTGATCGACGGCCAGCGGCTGACGCAATGGCGGACCGCCTGCGCCTCGGCGCTCGCCGCATCCTATCTCGCCCGCGAGGACGCCTCGCGGCTCTTGGTGATCGGCGCCGGCGCGCTGTCACCCTTCCTCGCCAAGGCGCATTCGGCGGTGAGGCCCGTTAAGTCGATCCGCATCTGGAACCGCACGCCGGCCAATGCCGAAAAGGTCGCGGCGGCGCTGCATGCCGAAGGCTTTCCAGCAAGCGTGGCAGGCGACCTCGAAACCGAGCTTGGCGAGGCCGACATCGTCTCGTCGGCGACGATCACGACCGCGCCGCTGATCAAGGGCGCGCTGTTGAAGCCGGGCGCCCATGTCGACCTGGTCGGCGGCTTCACGCCGCAGATGCGCGAGAGCGACGACGATGCCATTTCCCGCGCCCGCGTCTATGTCGATACCCGCGCCGGCGCCACCAAGGAGGCCGGCGACATCGTGCAGCCATTGGCTTCCGGTGTCCTGAAGCCGGAAGCGGTCATCGCCGACCTGCACGAACTGGCGCGTGGCGAGAAACAGGGCCGGCAAAGCGAGAGCGAGATCACGCTGTTCAAGTCCGTCGGCGCAGCGCTTGAAGATCTCGCCGCCGGCATCGCCGTCTACAAGGCGCTCAGCACAAGCAAGTAAGAGGATAGGGTAGTGAGAAGCTCACACCCCTACCGCCATACCGCCCTACTGCCCTGCTGCCTCGTTCGGCCAATAGACACGCAGCCGATGACCGTCGGGATCGAGCGCGACGAACGTGCGTCCGAAATCCATGTCGGTCGGTGCCTGTAGCATTCTCAGCCCCCGTTCCGCCCAGTCCGCATGCGTGGCGTCGACCGCGGCCGCATTCTCCATCGCAAGCACGAGCTCGCCCCCCCCGCCCGCGGCGGCGGCCGCCGGTTCAACCGTGTGACGCGACCACAAGCCGAGCTTGAAGCCGTTGTCGAGGACGAACATGGCGAAGGTGGGCGAGGCCTCTACCGGCTGGCGCCCGAGCAGCGAGGCGTAGAACGCGCCGCTCTTCTCGGGGCTGTCGACATAGAGGATGACGAAATTGGGCGTGGTCATGTCGGTCTCCAAGGTGTTTGAACCTTGGCCAAGCTAGATCATCCCACTGTCAGATTCTGGCAGCAGCGATCAGCCAGTAGGCTCCTGCGCCGTTTTCAGGGCCGATTCATCGAGCGTCGCTCGCCATTCCTTGAGCATCGCCTGGCGGCGGCGCGGATAGCGGATCTCGGTGGCTGTGAGATCGGCCATGCGGTCGGCGCGGAAATGCCGGAAATCCTGGCGCAGCTCGCACCACGCCACCATCACCCGCACCTTGTCGAAGAAGCCGAGCGCGAACGGCCAGACCATGCGCTCAGAGGCCGCGCCGCCGGCGTCGCGGTAGAGGAAGCCGAGCTTGCGCTCGCTGCGGATCGCCTGCCTGACGATGCCGAGATCGATCGCCTCGCCGCTCGCTGAATTCGGCCCGACCAGCAGCGTCGTGGCGTCGAGATCGTCACGCAGATCGTCCGGCAAGACCGCCGCGATCTTGGACAACGCATCCGCCGCCGCCGCGGCCAGCCGCTTGTCCGGCTGTTTCGCCACCCAGCGCGAGCCGAGCACGATCGCCTCGACCTCCTCGTCGGTGAACATCAGCGGCGGCAGCATGAAGCCGGGCTTCAGCACATAGCCCAGCCCCGCCTCGCCTTCGATCGGCGCGCCCTGCCCCTGCAGCGTCGCGATGTCGCGATAGAGCGTGCGGATCGACACGCCCATTTCCTCCGCAAGCGTGCGGCCGCTGACCGGCCGGCGGTGGCGGCGCAGAATCTGGATCAGGTCGAGCAGGCGTTCGGAACGGGACATGACCGGAGACTTGCCCGTTTCTTCGGGCGAGGTCCATCGCATCGCGACAGAACAGCGCCGGACCATGCGGTTGCGAAGGTCAAGGGCCTATGCCAAAAGCGGCGTGCCGTTCCGGAGATTGTTCTTGAAGTCCTTTCGCGACCGAAACCGCGACAACCGTCCGCGCCAGCCGGCGAATCCCCCCAGCCAGTCGCGGCTGCGGGAGGCGGCTTCGGCGGAGAGGTCGGAGCCGCATCATCGTCAGGAAGCAAAACCAGCGCAGCGCCCTCTTGCACGCCGCGAAGGCCCGTTGCCCGCCGAGCGCCTGCCGCTGATCCTCGAGGTTGCGCCCAACGCCGACTATGCTCTGCTGGACAGCGGCGCCGGCGAAAAACTGGAGCAGTATGGGCCCTACCGCATCGTGCGCCCCGAAGGCCAGGCTATCTGGCAGCGGGCGCTTCCCGCCAAGGAATGGCGGCGCGCCGACGCCATCTTCACCGGCGACACCGACGAGGAAGGCATCGGCCGCTGGCGTTTTCCAAAAACGCCGCTCGGCGAGACCTGGCCGATGAAGCATGACGGCATCGACTATCTCGGCCGCTTCACCTCATTCCGCCATGTCGGCGTCTTTCCCGAACAAGCCTCGCATTGGGACCACATGGCCGGCCTGATCGCCGCTGCAGGGCGACCGGTCAAGGTGCTGAACCTCTTCGGTTACACAGGCCTTGCCTCGCTGGTGGCGGCGCGCGCCGGCGCAGAGGTTACTCATGTCGACGCCTCGAAGAAGGCGATCGGATGGGCGCGCGAGAACCAGGAGAGAGCCGGCCTCTCCGACAAGCCGATCCGCTGGATCGTCGAGGACGCGGTTAAGTTCGCCGAGCGTGAGGAGCGCCGTGGCAGCCACTATGACATCGTGCTCTTCGACCCGCCCGCGTATGGCCGCGGTCCCAAGGGCGAGGTCTGGCAATTGTTCGAGGATCTGCCGGGCCTCACCGATCTCTGCCGCTCGATCCTGACGCCGAAGCCGATCGCCGTGGTGCTGACCGCCTATTCGATCCGCGCCTCCTTCTTCGCCATCCATGCCTTGATGCGGGAAGCCTTCGCCGGCATGGGCGGCACGGTCGAATCCGGCGAGCTGATCATCCGCGAGAAATCCGCCGGCCGCGCGCTGTCGACCTCGCTGTTCTCGCGCTGGGTGGCTTGAATGGTCCCGCATGATGGAGCCCGGCCCGTCGGGCAGGTCAAGGAAGTCACCAGCCTCGCCAATCCGCTGGTCAAGGACATCAAGGCGCTGGCGCTGAAGAAGTTTCGCGACCAGCAGAACGCCTTCATGGCGGAAGGCCTGAAGCTGGTCATCGACGCACTCGACCTCGGCTGGTCGATCAGGACGCTCGTCTTCGCCAAGGCCGGGCGCGGCAACGCGGCGATAGAAAAGGTCGCGGCGCGGACTGTCGCCGCCGGCGGCACTGTTCTCGAAGTCTCGGAAAAGGTGCTGGCGGCAATCACCCGCCGGGAAAATCCGCAAATGGTCGTCGGCGTCTTCGTCCAGCAGACGCTGCCGCTGAAGGATATCCGTGCCACGGACGGCGACGTCTGGGTCGCGCTCGACCGCGTTCGCGATCCCGGCAATCTCGGCACCGTCATCCGCACCGTCGACGCCGTCGGCGCCAGGGGCGTCATCCTGGTCGGCGACACCACCGATCCGTTTTCGCCTGAAACCGTGCGCGCCACCATGGGCTCGATCTTTGCCGTGCCGGTCGCGAAGGCGACGGAGCAGGCTTTTCTGGCCTGGCGACGCGACTTTCCGGGCCTCGTCGCCGGAACGCATCTGAAGGGCGCGGTCGACTACCGTTCGGTCGACTTTTCGAGAGGCCCGGTGCTGCTGTTGATGGGCAACGAGCAGCAGGGCCTGCCCGACAGCCTTGCGGATAGTTGCGACCGGCTGCTCAGGATCCCGCAGGCCGGACGCGCCGATTCTCTCAATCTGGCGGTTGCCACCGGCGTCATGCTGTTCGAAATCCGGCGTGGCGCGTTGAAGCTCGACCCCACTGCCGACTCGCGATGAGGGCTGCGAAAACGTGAAATCCTGGTCCCCTTACGCCCTGCTGGTCGTGCTCGCTATCGCACTCGACCAGTGGATAAAACAGCTGGTGGAAAACGGCCTCGCCTTCCAGGAAAAGGTCGATCTTCTGCCTTTCCTGGCGCTGTTTCGCACCTACAACACCGGCATCGCCTTCTCGATGTTCTCGTCCTTCGGCGACACCGGCCTGGTGGCCATCGCCGCGCTTGTCGTCGCCTTCGTGCTGTATCTGGCGGTGCGCACGCCCGCCGGCCACGTCCTTGCCCGGATCGGCTTCGCCCTGATCGTCGGCGGCGCGCTCGGCAATCTGATCGACCGCGCGGTCTACGGCCACGTCATCGACTATATTCTTTTCCACACGCCGGTCTGGTCCTTCGCGGTGTTCAACTTTGCCGACGCCTTCATTTCGGTCGGCGCGGCGCTGGTCGTGTTCGACGAGCTGATCGGCTGGCGGCGGGAAACCAGGTCCCAGGATCCAGGCAATTGACCAAGCGCGGCCACCGCCGCAAATTTGTTTCAAACAAAACGAGGAGACCAAAGTGTCCGATACCTTCAAAGCCATCCTCGTTTCGCGCGACGCCGAGAAGAAGCAGTCGGTCGAGATCGTCGACCTCACCGAAGCTGACCTGATGGAAGGCGATGTCACCGTCGCCGTCGAGGCGACGACGGTGAATTACAAGGATGGGCTGGCCATCACCGGCAAGGCCCCGGTCGTGCGCCGCTGGCCGCTGGTGCCCGGCATCGATTTCGCCGGCACTGTCATCGATTCTTCGCACCCCGACTGGCGCAAGGGCGACAAGGTCATCCTCAATGGCTGGGGCGTCGGCGAGACGCATTACGGCGCCTTTGCCGCCCGCGCCCGCGTCAAGGGCGACTGGCTGGTGCCGCTGCCCGACGGGATGAGCCCGCATGATGCGATGGCAGTCGGCACCGCCGGCTATACGGCAATGCTCGCCGTCATGGCGCTGGAGCGGCATGGCATCGTGCCGAATCGCGGACCGGTGGTGGTGACGGGGGCCGCCGGCGGCGTCGGCTCGGTCGCCATCTCGATCCTTTCCACCCTCGGCTACCATGTGATCGCCTCGACCGGGCGCAATGCCGAAAGCCCCTATCTGATCGACCTCGGCGCGGCTGAGGTGATCTCACGGGACGAGCTCAGCCAGCCGGCCAAGCCGCTGGCCAAGGAACGCTGGGCCGGCGGCGTCGACTCGGTCGGCACCCATACACTGGCCAACGTGCTGTCGATGACGTCCTATGGCGGCGCGATCGCCGCGTGCGGCCTGGCCGGCGGCATGGACCTTCCGACGAGCGTCGCCCCCTTCATCCTGCGCGGCGTATCGCTGCTCGGCATCGATTCCGTCATGGCGCCGAAAGCGGTCCGCCTCGAGGCGTGGCGCCGCATCGGCGCCGACCTCGACCTCAAGAAACTGTCGACCCTGTCGCGCTCGATCGGCTTCGACGGCATCATCGGCGCTGCGCGCGATATTGTGGAGGGCAGGATCAGAGGCCGCGTGGTCGTCGATCTGTAGGGCGATCCCAGGAATAGCGTTCGGCGATTTCCCGTCCGAACTGCCCAAAATCAGGCAAAAACTGCCGGTTATCGGCACGGACGACTAAAATTCGAACGATCCGCCGCAATCTTCCATAATCTCTGTCTGGCAAGGTTTTCCGCATGCTCGCGGACTCCGACTTCAGACAGGACAGCAAAGCCGCAGGCGACGACGGACTGGGTCCTGACGCGCCGAAGCGGCAGGTGCTTGTCGCGCCGCCGCTGGTCCCCGCATTGCAAGCGGACAGTCATGAAGGCCTGCCGTTCCTGACGATCGTCGCCATAGTCGTCCTGGCCGGGCTGGCGCATCTCACCGGAGCGCCGATCTTCATCACCATAGGCCTCCTGGCGACGGGTCTGGGCGGCCTGATGATGCATCTGCGCAACCAGCGCGCCGAGCGGCGCACCGCCGCACTTCTCGACGAGACGGCCGCCCGCAGCCGCGCCGAAATCGAGACCCTCGCCGATCGCATGTGGGAGATGCAGGAGAGCGAAGAGCGTTTTCGCGGTCTGATCGATGCGCTCGGCGACCTCGTTGTCCATCGCGACCGCGACGGCCACATCGTCTACGCCAACAAGGTGTTCGCCTCGCTCGTCGAGATCGATCAGCGCGACCTCGCAGGCAAGACGCTTTCCGAGCTCGGCATCGACGTCGGCGTCGTGCCCGAGGCCGCCTTTTCGGATCATGAATGCCTGAGCTCCACCGATGTCGCCATCCGCACGCCGAACGGGCCGCGCTGGTTCTCCTGGATCGAGCTCTCGGTGCGGGACAGGGACACCGGTGCTGTTTCGCACCGGGCGATCGCCCGTGACATCACCGCCCGCAAGCGCGCCGAATCGTCGCTGATCACCGCCCGCGAGCGGGCCGAATACGCCAGCCAGGCCAAGTCGCGCTTCCTTGCCACCGTCAGCCACGAGATCCGCACGCCGATGAATGGCATCATGGGCATGGCGAAGCTGCTTGCCGACACCGACCTGTCGCCCGAGCAGCGTACCTATGTCGGCGCCGTCTCGACTTCCGCAAGCTCGCTGCTGGCGCTGATCGAGGATCTGCTCGACTACTCCAAGATCGAGGCCGGCCGCTTCGATCCCGAGCCGCAGCCGACATCACTGCGTGAGATCGCCGACAACATCATCGAGCTGCTGGCCGCGAAGGCCTTCTCCAAGACCATCGGCCTCGGCTGTCACGTCGAACCCGACGTGCCGCAGATGATCACCGCCGACCCCGGTCGCGTGCGCCAGGTGCTGCTCAACCTCATCGGCAATGCCGTCAAGTTCACCGACACAGGCGGCGTGCTGCTTACCGTCGCGCGCGCCAGCACCGAGAGCACCGACCGCATCCGCTTCACCATCGCCGACACCGGTCCGGGGCTGCGCGAAGAGGATATGGAGCGCATCTTCGAGGAATTCGAGCAATCCGACGGTACTTCGACCAGGGTGCACGGCGGCGCCGGTCTCGGCCTCGCCATCTCCAAGCGCCTGGTGATCGCCATGGGCGGCACGATCTCGGTTTCGAGCCGGCTAGGCGAGGGATCCGAATTCGTCTTCGACATTCCGGCGACCGCGTCTACCCAACCGCCACAATATCGCCGGGACATCCTCTCGGACCGGCGCGCGGTGATCGTGTCCAAGAATGCCGTCGAGGCCGATGCCATCGCTCGCACCGTCCGCGCGCATGGCGGTGCCGTCGAGATCGCGGCCACGCCGGACCAAGCCATTGCCTTCGCCGCCGGCTGCAACGTGCTTCTGGTCGACGCCGCGCTCGAGAACAGCGACGGCCGCCTGCTCAAGCGGCTGCGTCAGAGCGGTTTTGTCGACTGCCAAGCCATCACCCTGATCGCACCCGCCGATCGCGGCATGCTTGGCGAATTCCGCGCCAACGGCTACGCGACGTTCCTCGCCCGGCCGGTGCGCGGCGAAACGCTGCTGCGCGTGCTGTTGACCAGTCATGTGCCGGCACCCGCCGAGCCGCGGTCGGAACCGCGCGGCGCCGCGTCCGTCCGCCGCCGCGACAAGGGCCTGTCCGTGCTGATCGCCGAGGACAATGACATCAACGCGATGCTTGCCCGCGCCACGCTGCTCAAGGCCGGACATCGCGTCAAGATCGTCGGCAACGGCAAGGCCGCGGTCGAAGCCGTCACCGACGCCGGCCTCAAGCATCGTTTCGACGTCGTGCTGATGGACCTGCACATGCCGGTGATGGACGGGCTGGACGCGATCGCCGCCATCCGCCGCCATGAGGAAGCGCTTGCCGTGCCGCCGATCCCGATCATGGTGCTTTCGGCCGACAGCCAGGAAAAGACGCGCCACACGGTTTTGGCCCACGGCGCCAGCGGCTTCGTTACCAAGCCTCTCGACCCCGATGCGCTCGTCCAGGCCGTCGAGAGCCAGGCTGCGGCGTAACGAATTTTTTAGACTTCCCGAACGCCTTGGATTGCTTGGCTTTCGCAGCCATAAGATAGCCGGTTGAGGGTATTGCCCAGCCGACGAAGTATTGCCGGGATCGCCGTATCACGGTACTGTCACAATCCTGTTGCACCTACACCGTATCCCCGTGCCAAGAGGGATGGCTCGAAGGAGAATCACTCGTGCATACAGTCATGCCTGAATGCGATACTCGGCCGAACGCCAGCGCCCTTCTCGGCGCGCGTGCCGCCGACGCTTTCGCAAGCGGCGCACCGCTGGGCCGCATCGGCAACCTGGAAGTGCGGCTCGCCCGCAACGGGGCCGAGATCGCCGCCGCCCAGGAAGTGCGTTATCGGGTATTCTATGACGAGCTCGGCGCGAGGAAGGATTTGTTCCAGGCGCAGGATCGGCGCGATGCCGACCGCTTCGACCCTCTCTGCGATCATCTCCTGGTTTTCGACACCTCGCTTCCCGGCCCAGAGCACCGCCGTATCGTCGGCACGTATCGCCTGCTGCGGCAGGAGATCGCCACCGCGGCGGGCGGCTTCTACTCCGAGGGCGAGTTCGAGCTGACCAAGCTGGTGGCGCGCCATCCGGGCCAACGCTTCCTGGAGCTCGGGCGCTCCTGCGTGCTGCCGGAATATCGCTCCAAGCGCACCATCGAGGCGCTCTGGCAAGGCATCTGGGCCTATATCAACTACTATGGCATCGGCGTGATGACCGGCTGCGCCTCCTTCCACGGCACCGTGCCGGCGGCGCATGCGGAGGCGCTTACCTACCTTGCCCATCACTGCCGCACCGACCAGGCCTGGGATGTCCGGGCGGTGGCCGGCCGCTACTGCTCGATGGACTTGATGCCGATCGAGGCGGTCAATGCCAAGGCCGCGATCGCCGCCATGCCGCCGCTCGTCAAAGGCTATCTGCGTGTCGGCGCCCGCATCGGCGACGGCTGCGTCATCGACCACGAATTCTCCACCGTCGACATTTTCGTTGTCATGCCGGTCAAGGAGATCGGCGCCCGCTACGTCAACTACTATGGCGGCGAAGGCCAGCGTTTCGCGGCGTGAGTCTGGCGAATAGCGAATAGCGAATAGCGAATAGCGGAGGAAGTAGCGATAGTAGGCTGATTACAACAGCCCATTCGCTACTCTCTATTCGCTATTCGTTGTTTGCTATCACGGAATATCCTCCGGCCTTCGCCCCGGCCGGCTCTTATAGGCCGGGAACGACCAGCCGAACTTGAGCGCCCCGCCCCGCACCAGGAAGGCCGCCGCAAAGCCGAGCAGGCTGGATGGCAGGGCCGACATGCCAACGAGATCGCCAAACGTGAAGAGCGCTGCGCCCGCAAGCGCCGCCGTGACATAGATTTCGGGCCTGAGCAGCACGGAAGGCTCGCCTGCGATCAGGTCGCGCAATATGCCGCCGAAGGTCGCGGTGAGCACCCCGGTGATGACCGACACCACCGGCGAGCCGGTGATCGCCAGGCCCTTTGCAGCCCCCATCACCGCAAAGGCGGCAAGCCCGATCGCATCGAGCCAGAGCAGCAGCTTGTAGCGGGATTCCACGCGATGGGCGCTGAAGAAGACAAGCACCGCCATTACGGCGCAGATCAGCACATAGCCGCTGTTGGCGACCCAGAACACCGGCAGGTTGAGAATGACGTCGCGTAGCGTTCCGCCACCGATGCCGGTGATGCTGGCCAGAAACAGGAAGCCGATGATATCGAGCTCTTTGCGTGACGCGGCAAGCGCGCCGGTCGCCGCGAAGACGGCGACGCCGGCATAGTCGAGCAGCTCAATGGGATTCATGGGCGAGCGAATAGTGATTGGCGAATAGTCAGTGCACAGTGAATATCACGAAGCGGTGCGGTTGGAACCGCCTTCCCTGTTCGCTATTCCCTATTGGCTCCCTTCACGCATCCTTCTCGGCCTGCTCGTTCACCGGACCCGGCTCGACTGGCGCTTCGGCGGCGGCGGCCTTTGGGCCGCCCTTGGAGACGCCGACCATCGCCGGCCTCAACACGCGCTCGCCGATCGAATAGCCGGGTTGCACGACCTGGACCACGGTCCCCGCCGGAACGTCGGGGTTGGGCACCTCGAACATCGCCTGATGGAAGTTCGGGTCGAACTTCTCGCCTTCGGGCGCAAGCTTCTTCACCCCATGCCGCTCCAGCGCCGCCAGCATGGCGCGCTCGGTGAGGTCGACGCCCTCGATCAGCGCCTTGAAGCCGGCATCGCCGGAGGCCTTGGCCTCGGTCGGAATGGCGTCCAGCGCGCGGCGCAAATTGTCCGACACCGACAGCATGTCGCGCGCGAAATTGGCCACAGCGTAGGTGCGTGCGTCATGTACATCACGCGCGGTACGGCGCCGCAGATTCTCCATTTCGGCAGCTACGCGAAGCGCCCGATCCTTCAGTTCCTCGTTTTCCTTCAGCAACCGCACAAGCGCCTCATAGTCGCCGTCGACGCCGCCTTCCGCACGTTCGCCGGAAGCCCGGGCCTCGGAAGCCTGGCTGGCTTCGATTTCCTCGGGCGCGCGTTCGTCTTTTGCCTGGTCGCTCATCGCCGTTTCCCGTCATTCGGATTGGTTTGGATTTGCGCCCGATATCGAGGTTTAGGGGCCAAAAATCAAGGGGCAAGCACCGATGACGGCCCTTCCGCGATCGTTCCAAATTAATTCAAATTTTACCGTACCGGACGGCTTTGCTTGCCGCTAAGGGCCTATGCGGGAACCATTGCCGGGCTGCGAGAGTTTCGAAGCCGACACAGGATTTTGGGACCATGAAGGGCAACATCGGCGAAAGGCGCGCCAAGCTCGCCGACGATATCAGGCGACAGGTTGGCACCGAAGCGACCAAGCGCCTTCTGCGCACGCTTCCGGCATTTCGCCTGGAAAAAGAAGTGCCCAAGCAGTTCACGGATCTGCTCGACCGCCTGGACGGCGCCGAGACGGACAAGGCGGACGGCCAGCGGCAGCACTAGACCGCCCTTCCCCAGTTCCACAGCGTAAGGCGCTGAGGAGCTATGCGGCTCTGCGCTCGTCGCGCATCAGAGCCTCGCCATGACGGATCTCGGTGCCAAGCACCTTGAGGCACTCCCGCATGAACGACGCAAGGCCGGGCCATCCCTTTGCCGAAACCAGATTGCCGTCGACATGCGCGCCGGTCGGCGACACGTCGATATAGGTGCCCCCGGCAAGCGTCACTTCGGGCTCGCAATACTGCAGCGCCGCCACCTCCCTGCCGCGCACCACGCCGTCGACCGCGATCAGGATTTGCACACCGTGGCAGATGGTGAAGATCGGCTTGCCGGTCTCGTGGAAATGCCTGACCAGCGCCTGCACGCGCTTGTCGATGCGAATATATTCCGGCCCGCGTCCGCCCGCAGCGTAGACCGCGTCGTAATCGGCGGGATTCACCTCGGCGAATGTCTTGTTGAGGATATAGTCGTGGCCGAGCTTTTCCGTATAGGTCTGATGGCCCTCGAAGTCGTGCAGCGAGGTCTTGAGCACGTCGCCGGCCTTCTTGTCCGGGCAGACGACATGGACTGTGTGGCCGACCGCATGCATCGCCTGCTCAAAAACGAAAATCTCGTATTCTTCGCTGAACTCGCCAACGAGCATCAGTATCTTCTTGCCTACCATGCCGTTTCCTCCTTTGCCGGCTGTTTATTTCGGAGCGCGAAATAATCACCGTATCCTAAGGGCAAGACGGCAAAAGAGAAAGTGAAATTCGCAGAAGTGGTCTGACCAGATTGTTGCAAAGAGGCGCGTAGAACTGAATCGACTGCGCCAAGACGTCAAAAGCAAGGTGCTTGGTCAGACCAAAGCTGCAGGCTCGCTTGGTTTACCGGATGGCTGCCTTCGGCGGTCAGCGCGGGGACGGCTCAGCCCGGGCGTTTGCGCCGCCAGGAATATTTCGGGCCCTTGGCTTTCGGCTCTACCGCCGGCTGGTAATAGACTGGCAAGCCTCCTGTGCGCCCTTCCTCCAGCCGCTTCAACAGCACCGGATTGGAGACCTCGAACTCGTCGAAGCCGAGCCGCAGCATATGCGGCAATTGATCGACCAGGACCTGGCCCGTGGCGCGCACCGCGCCTTTGAAGTTATGCCGGGTGCGCAGCAATTCGCCCTTGGAGAAGGAGCGGCCGTCGTTGAAGGCCGGGAAGGCAAGCGCCACCAGCGACAGCTGGTCGAGCAGGCCGACGATCTTGTCGAGCTCGTCGCCGGGGAGCAGGAGCACGCCGAGGCGCTCCTTGGCCGACCTGCGGATATCGTCATCGAGCCCGAGAAAGGCCTGCAACGGGAGGATGAAGCGGCCATTGCCGGCAAGCGCTTCGGCGCTCTCGGCATGGGTCCATTCGTCCTCGCGGAAACCGTTCGGGGTCCAGAGGCGGGTTTCCGATTTGGTCGGCTCAGTCATCAAAATTCCTAATGCCCTAAGATCCTAATGCCCTAAGAATGAAAGGATATGTCGCTGTTCAGGTCGGCCCGGAGTCGAAAATGGTGGCTTTCGAGAACGGGAGCGGAGCGTACTTCAACTACGCGAGCTCCGAAAGCGCAGGAACCCGCCATTTGCAGGCCGGCCTCACCTGAGTAGCGGCTGTCCTTAAAGTGATGCGTCGGTCAGCGACTTCTCCAGCCC
Organism: Mesorhizobium sp. WSM4983; assembly: GCF_029625765.1. Lineage (NCBI taxonomy): Bacteria > Pseudomonadati > Pseudomonadota > Alphaproteobacteria > Hyphomicrobiales > Phyllobacteriaceae > Mesorhizobium > Mesorhizobium sp. WSM4983. The sequence continues at coordinate 231,751 of NZ_JARTVM010000002.1, forward strand.
CGACAGATGGATGCCGCACTCGGTCTTGGCGTGCCCCGCCCAGCGGCCGCTGCGCGCATCCTCGCCTGGCTGTACCGGCTGCGTGCAGGGGAAGCAGCCGATCGACAGATAGCCATAGGCGACCAGCGGGTTTTCGCGCAGCGCATGCGCGCGCATGTAGTCGGCCTGGTCGGATGTCGTCCAATGCGCGAGCGGATTGATGCGGATGCGCGAGCCGACGGCCTCGAAGACCGGGAGTGCCGCGCGCGTCGAAGCCTGGAAGCGCTTGCGCCCGGTGAACCAGGCGCGGAACGGCTCGACGCCACGCGCCAGCGGCTCGACCTTGCGCAGGTTGCAACAGGCGTCGGTATCGGTCTCATACAGCCTGCCGGTCGGATCGACGCGTTCGAGCGCCGCTTCGTCCGGCTTGATCACTCTCACATCGGTCAGGCCGAAATCGGCGACCAGCGCGTCGCGGTAGCCCAGCGTCTCCTCGAAATGCTTGCCGGTGTCGAGAAAGATCACTGGCAGCGAGCGGTCGATCTCGGCAATCATGTGCAGGAGGACTGCCGAATCGGCTCCGAAGGACGATACGGCGGCAACGTCGCCGCGGAAAAATTCACGCGCCGAGCGCTCGATGATCTCGATCGGCTTCAGATGGCCGAGCAGCGCGTCGAGCCCCGCCGCTTCCGCGGCAACGCCGGCCTCGACGCCGCCGATCCGGTCAAGCGGCCTTGGTTTCGCCAGCATAGAGCGCCTCCTTGAACGGCGCGGGACCGACACGGCGGTAGGCGTCGATAAAACGTTCATTGGGATTGAGCCGAAGGCCGAGATAGGTGTCGACGATCTGCTCGATGGCATCGGTGATTTCTTCCGAAGAGAAACCGCGGCCGATGATCTCGCCGACCGACGTGTTCTCGTCGGCCGAGCCGCCAAGCGTGACCTGGTAGAGCTCGGAGCCCTTCTTCTCCACGCCGAGAATGCCGATATGGCCGACATGGTGGTGGCCGCAGGCGTTGATGCAGCCGGAGATCTTCAGCTTCAGCTCACCGATCTCGCGCTGCCGCTCCAGCGAGGCAAAGCGGCGCGAGATTTCCTGGGCAACCGGGATCGAACGCGCGGTGGCAAGCGCGCAATAATCGAGGCCGGGGCAAGAGATGATATCGCTGATCAGGTTGGAATTGGCGGTCGCCAAGCCGATCTCGACCAGGGCGTCATAGACGGCCTTGAGGTCGGCGCGCGCCACATGCGGCAGGATCAGGTTCTGCTCGTGGCTGACGCGCAGCTCGTCGAAGGCGTATTTCTCGGCGATGTCGGCGACCGCCTCCATCTGGCTGTCGGAGGCGTCGCCGGGCACCTCGCCGATGCCCTTGAGCGAGATCGTCACCGCCGCATAGTCGGGGTGGCGATGCGTTACGACATTCTGGTCGAGCCACTCCGAAAAACTCTTGGAATCGAGCCGCGTCTGCTTCACCTGCGCGTCGCCTTCCGGCCGGTCAGGCAATGCCGGCGGCGCGAAATAGGCATTGATCGCCTGGATGTCGGCGTCCGGCAGCTTCAGCTCCGCGTCCTTCAACTCCTGCCATTCGGCCTCGATCTGGCGGGTGATCTCCTCGACCCCGGTCTCGTGGACGAGGATCTTGATACGCGCCTTGTACTTGTTATCGCGGCGGCCATAGAGGTTGTAAACGCGCAGGATCGCCGTGCAGTAGGACAACAGCTCGGCTTCCGGCAGGAAGTCGCGGATCTTCTTGGCGACCATCGGCGTGCGGCCCTGGCCGCCACCGACATAGACGGCAAAGCCCAGCTCGCCGGCCGCGTTCTTCTTCAGATGCAGCCCGATGTCGTGCGTCTGGATGGCGGCGCGATCACGCTCAGCGCCGGTCACCGCGATCTTGAACTTGCGCGGCAGGTACGAGAACTCCGGATGCACCGACGACCACTGGCGCAGGATCTCCGCATAGGGACGCGGATCGGCAACCTCGTCGGCGGCCGCGCCGGCGAAATGATCCGCGGTGACGTTGCGGATGCAGTTGCCGCTGGTCTGGATGGCATGCATTTCGACACTCGCCAGATCAGCAAGGATCGCCGGGATGTCGGACAGCGCCGGCCAGTTGAACTGGATGTTCTGGCGCGTGGTGAAGTGGCCGTAGCCCTTGTCGTATTTGCGGGCGATGTGGCCGAGCATGCGCAATTGCCTGCTGTTCAGCGTGCCATAGGGCACGGCGATACGCAGCATATAGGCGTGCAGCTGCAAATAGACGCCGTTCATCAGCCGGAGCGGCCGGAACTGGTCCTCGGTGATATCGCCGGCAAGCCGGCGCTGCACCTGGTCGCTGAACTCGGCGACGCGGGCCTTTACGAAATCGTGGTCGAACTCGTCGTAACGGTACATGCTTCGTCTTTCAGGGCCCGTCCGCCCGCTTTCTTGTGTTCTATGCCGCCCGTGCCGGAGCCGGGCTCGCCTGCTTGCCGAGGTCGGTGCGGATGGTGGGGCCCGCGGCGCGGATCTTCTCGCGCAGCCGCACCGGCTCGACCGCGCCGTTGATCACGGTCACATCGATCAGGTTGACGTCGACGACTTCGTTGCTGGCAGCGGCCGCGGCGCCGATGGCCTCGAGCCGATCCTCCGCCGCCTTGTCATGGGCGATGTCGGCACGAGTGACGGTCTCCGCCCAGCCGCCATCGGCGTACCAGACGGCGATACCGTCCGAGAGCCTGTTCGCGGTCAGAACCTTCATTGCTCAACTCCTTCGGCCGCTACGCCGGCCGTATCTTCACGCGTGTGCGCCGCAAGCGGCTCGGATTGTTCGAAATTGGCGCCGGCGACCGCGTCGCCGATGATGGTCATGACCGGACCGGTAAGATCGGCGCGCGCTTCCAGCGACGGCAGGTCGGCGAGCGTGCCGTGGAAGCGGCGGCGATTGCCAAGGCTGGCATTCTCCACCACGGCGACGGCGGTATCGGGCGACAGCCCGGCTTCGATCAGCCGGCCGGCGACTTCGGCTGCAACCGAGCGGCCCATATAGACGGCGACGGTGGCGCCGGAAATGGCAAGCTTTGCCCAATCGGGCAGTGAGTTGCCCTTGAGGTCATGCCCGGTGGTGAACACCATCGAGGACGTCACGCCGCGCAGCGTCAGCGGCAATTCGAAATCGGCGGCCGCGGCGAAGGCGGCGGTCACGCCCGGAACCACCTCATAGGCGATGCCGGCCTCGCGAAGTGCTGCCATTTCCTCGCCCGCCCGCCCGAACACAAGCGGATCGCCTGATTTCAGCCGCACCACGCGCTTGCCGGCGCGGCCAAGCTCGATGAGCAGAGCGTTGATTTCTTCCTGGCTCTTGGAATGGCAGCCCTTGCGCTTGCCGACAGGCAAGCGCTCGGCATCGCGGCGCCCCATGGCGACGATCGCTTCCGGCACCAGCGCGTCATAGACGATCGCGTCGGCCTCCATCAGCAGGCGGTGGGCGCGCAGCGTCAAAAGATCCTCCGCGCCCGGGCCGGCGCCGACCAGAGCGATGTGACCTGCGGTCGGCGCGTCCGAAGTCAAAAGTTCAAGCGCAGCGCTATGCGCCCTGGCGAACTCTCCGGCTTCAACCGCCTTGGCCGGGAGGCCGGCGAAGAAATCGCTCCAGAACCGGCGGCGGCGATTGCCTTTCGGCAGCCGCTCGGCAGCAGTGCGAAACGACGACGCCAAGGCCGCCAGCCGGCCAAGCGACGGCGACAGCATGCGATCGATGCGCACCCGCAGCAGCTGCGCCAGCACAGGGCCGGCGCCCTCGGTGCCGACGGCGATGGCGACCGGCGCGCGGTTGACCAGCGCCGGGGTGAAGAAATCGCAGAGCTCAGGCCGGTCGACGGCGTTGACCGGAATGCCCAGCCGGCGGGCGTCTTCGACCACGCGGCGGTCGAGCGCCTCGTCGCCGCTGGCGGCAAACACCATGGCCGCGTCCTCGAGGTGCGCGGCATCGTAGGCGACATCGACGTGGACAGCGCCGGCGGTAGCAATGAAATTCAGAAGCTCGGGATCGGCATTGTCCGCAATGATGCGCAGCGTCGCGTTTGACTGAGCAAGCAGCCTGGCCTTGGCCAGTGCCTCCTCGCCGTTGCCGACGATGGCCACGGCTTCGCCGTCGACCCGCAGGAAGACGGGGAAGGCGTTGAGCTTGGCATTGGCTGGCGACATGGCGATAAACAGTACGAGAACAGTCTGGCAGTTTTATGCGGGCCTGGGAAAAACCAGAAGGCAAGCAGTCGCGCATCCCTTGATGGCAGGCAATCGCTTTTTCGCAGCCGCGAAAGGCAGGAGAAAAAAATTCTACGCCGGACCTCGAGGTGGTCGGGCACCTATCCGAGAGCTATTGATCCGGCATAGTTTTTAGCGCCGTGCAGCCGACACGGCAAAACGGTTTTTTCTAAATTCTACCAAACTAGTAGATTAAGACGCGGTCTTGCTGGTGGGTGAGGTCGCTGCCGCTTGCAGCACATCCTGCAGTCGTTAGTTGATCCGGAACTATCATGCTCGGCGGCACGTTTCGCTAACGATCCATCCCGTCGGTCGAGCCGCTCTCGCGGGGCTCGATTTGTGCTCAAGGCAAGGAGGAAAATCATGAACATCAAGCTTAAACGCGGTCTCTGGGTGGTCGTGGCCGACGGCGAGAAGGCGCTTTTCCTCCGCAATGAAGGCGACAGCAAGTTTCCGAACCTCGAGGTGGTTCAGGAGATGGAGCAGGAAAATCCCGCCACCAGGGAGCAAGGCACCGATAAACCGGGCCGGTATGCCGAAGGGCCACGCAGCGCGATCGAAGAAACCGACTGGCATCGCCTCGGCAAGGAACGTTTCGCAAGCGATATTGCCGATCGGCTCTACAAGCTTGCACATCGGGGTGAGTTCGACCAGCTCGTGCTGATCGCGCCGCCGCAGGTGCTCGGCGAGATGCGTCAGAAGCTGCACAAGGAAGTCAGTGAAAAAGTGCAGGCCGAAATCCCCAAGACGCTGACCAATCATACCGTCTTCGACATCGAGAATCTGCTCAAAGCGGCCTGAGCGGCACGCAGGAACGCACAGTGCAGGGGATTGATGCCGTGGCCCCCTCATGGCGGCTCGCTCTGATTTTCTCATCCGGCGCCCGATCGCGGCGCCGATTTCCGTGTAGCGGTGGTTGCGTCACCGCCCCTCCCCCGACCATATTGCGAAGGGGCGGCGGCCCTCGGGCGGCGCTTATCGACATCGTGAATTCTCGAAAGGCGCTCCATAGACAATGCCGCATGACACGCCCCTGATCGCCACCATCGTCGCCGGTTTGGGGCTTGCCTTCGTTTTCGGAGCATTGGCCAACCGATTCCGCATCCCGCCGCTGGTCGGCTATCTCGTGGCTGGCGTGCTGGTCGGGCCGAACACGCCGGGCTTCGTCGCCGACGCCAGCCTTGCCAACGAGCTCGCCGAGATTGGCGTCATCCTGCTGATGTTCGGCGTCGGCCTGCATTTCTCGCTGAAGGATCTTTTGTCGGTCCGCGCAATCGCCGTGCCCGGCGCCGTCGTGCAGATCGGCTTTGCCACGCTGCTCGGCGTCGGCCTCGCCTGGCTGCTTGGCTGGTCGCTCGGCGCCGGCCTTGTCTTCGGCCTCGCGCTCTCCGTCGCCTCGACCGTCGTCCTGCTGCGCGCCATGCAGGAGCGGCGGCTGATCGAGACCGAGCGCGGCCGCATCGCCGTCGGCTGGCTGATCGTCGAGGATTTGGCCATGGTGCTGGCGCTGGTGCTTTTGCCGGCGCTCGCCGGCGTGCTTGGCGGCCAGCCGCAGGCCGACGACCATGCCAGCCTGCTTTCGCTGCCCGCCAGCCACGGCATATGGGGCGTGGTCGGCATAACGCTGGCCAAGGTCGTCGCCTTCGTCGTCGTCATGCTGGTCGTAGGCCGCAGGGTCATCCCCTGGATCCTGCACTATGTCGCCCATACCGGCTCACGCGAGCTGTTCCGGCTCTCGGTGCTTGCCATCGCGCTCGGCGTCGCCTTCGGCGCGGCGAAGCTGTTCGGCGTCTCGCTGGCGCTCGGCGCCTTCTTCGCCGGCATGGTCATGAGCGAGTCCGAGCTCAGCCACCGGGCGGCGGAAGAATCTCTGCCGCTGCGCGACGCTTTTTCCGTGCTGTTCTTCGTTTCCGTCGGCATGCTGTTCGATCCGTTCAGCCTGGTCAGCAACGGCCTGCCGATCCTGGCGACCTTAGCCATCATCCTCATCGGCAAATCGCTCGCCGCTTTCGTCATCGTCATCGCCTTCCGCTATCCGGTCGCGACCGCGCTGATTATCTCGGCCAGCCTTGCCCAGATCGGCGAATTCTCCTTCATACTGGCCGAGCTCGGCGTCGGGCTGAAGCTTCTGCCCGAACAGGGCCGCGACCTCATTCTGGCCGGCGCCATCCTGTCGATCCTGCTCAACCCGCTAATGTTCCTGATCGTCGATAGGATGAAGCCGTGGCTGGAAAAGCGCGCCGGCAACACGGCAGAGCCCGAGGAATCAAGGCCGATCGGCCCGGCGACCGAGCCCGGCCAGGTGGCCTCGGCGGCGGCAGTGTCTGAAAGCGAGAATGGTCTGCCGCCGCGAACGGGACTCACCGACCATTCCATCCTGATCGGCTATGGACGTGTCGGCAGCCTCGTGGGTGCCGCGCTGAAACAAGCCGCCCTGCCCTTCCTGGTCGTCGAGGATGCCGACAAGACGCTGGCGAAGCTGAGGGCCGACGGCGTCGAAACGGTGGCCGGCAATGCCGCCAATGCGGACGTCTTCGCGGCAACCAATCCGGAAGGCGCCAAACGGCTGATCCTCGCCATCCCCAACGCCTTCGAGGCGGGACAGGTGGTGCTGCGGGCGCGCGCGGCCAATCCCGGCATCAGCGTCATTGCGCGCGCCCATTCCGATGCCGAGGTCGAGCATCTCAAGGCTCTCGGCGCCGACACCGTGATCATGGGCGAGCGCGAAATAGCACGCGGCATTGTCGAGGCGGTTACCGGCATGTCACCCGCTCGGCTGGACGACGCCGCTGTCGAGATCAGGCCGCGGCCTGCCTGACGCTCGTCTGCACAAACCAAGCGGATCAGGAAACGAATAACGGAAGCGATGTCGCTGAGATGGAAGTCACACGTGCTGGCCGCCATTGATGTGGATTTCCGAGCCGGTCACGTAGGACGCCTGGCCCGAACACAGGAAAAAGATGATGTCGGCCACTTCCGACGTGGCGCCCAGCCTTCTCAGCGGGATCGTCTCGACGATCTTGTCGGTGCCGGGCGACAGGATCGCCGTGTCGATCTCGCCCGGCGCGATCGCATTGACGCGGATGCCGTGCGGCCCGAAGTCATGCGCCATCTCGCGCGTCAGAGAACCCAGCGCCGCCTTCGACGTCGCATAGGCCGTGCCGGCAAATGGATGCACGCGCGTGCCGGCGATCGAGGTGACGTTGACGATTGAGCCCTTGGCGGCGGCGAGTTCCTTGAACAGCCCCCTCGCCAGCATGATCGGCGCGAAGAAATTGACCTGGAACACGTCGCGCCAGACATGCATCGGCGTCTCGATCGAGTTCATCCGGCCGCCGTCCTTGAGCTTCGGCGAGATGCCAGCATTGTTGACCAGCGCGTGCAACTGCCCGCCATGCGCCTCCAGCCGGTGGCGGATTTCCGAGACGGCAATGCCGACATCCTCCTGGTCGGCAAGGTCGACCTTGATGTGGTCTTCGGGACCGGCCGGCCATGGACAGTCCTCGGCAAAGGCCTGTCGCGAGCAGGTGATGACGCGCCAGCCCTCGCGTGAAAAGCGTTTCACCGTCGCATGGCCGATGCCGCGGCTGGCGCCGGTGAGCACGATGGTTTTTCTGCTGTCGATTTCGGCCATGGCTTGATCTCCGGCCGGACATGTAGCCGAAGGCGCCAGCCATTGCGAGAGGCGAGTTGCCGCTCAACCGCCGCTGAGGATGTCGAGAATCGACGTCTGCCGCCTTTTCTTCGGGCCGCCGACATCGCCGGGCGGCACCGGATGCCCGACCGAGGCGGTGGTACCGCCGTCGCTCGGCATATCGAAGCCATCGGCATCGACCGTCTGGGCTGGACGCGCCTGCCGTGCGGGCGCCTGGGCGACAGGGCTCGACTGGCCGACGGGCGCCGGCGGCGCCGGCTGCGAGTTGTCCGCCGAGGGTATCTCGTCCGGCACAACCGTATCGGGCGGCGTCGATTTCCACGTGCCGGGCAACGGCCTGACCGGCAAGCCTTCATGCGCGGCGACCATGAATTCGTGCCAGGCCTGCGCCGGCAAGGCGCCGCCGGTCACCTTCTTCATCGGGCTGCCGTCGTCATTGCCGAACCACACACCCGTCGTGAGGTTGGCGGTATAGCCGACGAACCAGGCGTCGCGTGAATTCTGGCTGGTGCCGGTCTTGCCGGCCGAGGGCCAGTTGAAGGCCGCCTTCTTGGCGGTGCCGACTTCGACCGTGCCCGTCATCATAGAGTTCATCATGCCGACGATGTCGGCCTTGAGGACGCGCGGCGCGCTGCCGCCATTGTTTTCGTAGAGCACCTTGCCGCTAGCCGTGGTGACGCGCTGGATGAAACGGATATCCGGCTTGTAGCCGCCATTGGCGAAAGGCACATAGGCGGCGGTCAGTTCCAGCGGCGTCACTTCCGAGGTGCCGAGCGCGATCGAGGTGTTCGACTGCAGGTCGGATTGGATGCCCATGCGGTGCGCGGCCTCAACCACGGCGTCGGGGCCGACCTCCATGGTGAGTTGCGCCGCCACCGAGTTCAGCGACTTCGCCAGTGCGGTGGCCAGCGTCACCTTGCCATAATATTTGCCGCCATAGTTCTCCGGCGTCCATTTGCCTATTCTGATCGGGGCGTCGTTGCGCACGCTGTCCGGTGTGCGGCCTGCTTCCAGCGCCGCCATGTAGACGAAAGGCTTGAAGGCCGATCCCGGCTGGCGCCGCGCTTCCGAGGCGCGATCGAACTGGCTGGTCGAATAGTCGTAACCGCCGACCATGGCGCGAACGGCGCCGGAATCATCGATCGACACCAACGCGCCCTGGGTGACGTTGAGCTTTCTGCCGCTCTCGTCGATCAGCCGGCGGATCGACTGCTCGGCGAGCTTCTGCAGCGTCAGATTCACGGTGGTGTCGATGACGATGTCGCCGCGCACGTCGCCGATCAGGTCGGGAAGTTCCTCCATGACCGTGTCGGCGACATAATTCTCCGAGCCGGTCCAGTAGGAGGGCGAGCGCGTCGCCGGCGCGCTCAGCGCCATTTTGTATTCCTTGTCGCCGATCTTGCCTTCCTCGCGCATGGCGGCGAGCACGAGCTGTGCGCGTTCTTCCGCCGCCTTGGGGTCGCGCGCCGGCGAAAGCCGCGACGGCGCCTTGAGCAGACCGGCCAGAAGCGCTGCCTCGGAAAGCGTGACATCGCGCGCGCTCTTGCCGAAATACCGCCGCGAGGCGGCCTCCACGCCATAGGCGCCGGACCCGAAATAGACCCGGTTGAGATACATTTCGAGGATCTGGTCCTTGCTGTGCTTGTGCTCCAGCCACAGCGCCAGCAGCACTTCCTGCACCTTGCGCTCCAGCGTGCGATCCGGCGTCAGGAACAGGTTCTTGGCCAGCTGCTGCGTCAGCGTCGAGCCGCCCTGCGAGAAATGACCGCCAAGGACGTTGGTGACCATGGCGCGCGCCAGGCCGATCGGGTCGATGCCGAAATGCGAATAGAACCGCCGATCCTCGATGGCGACGACAGCCTCGGGAATATATGGCGACATTTCATTGAGGCCGACGGCCTCGCCGCCGCTCATGCCGCGATTTGCGATGAGTTGCCCGTCGACCGAGACGATCTTGATGTTGGGCGCGCGGTCGGGGATCGACCATGTGGTCGCCGCCGGCATCTTGGCGCCGTAATAGACGACGACGCCGGCCACCGCGATGCCGCCCCAGATGCAGAAAACGAAGCACCAGTAGAGCAGGCGGCCGAAGATGGAAAACAGCCCGCGCTGGCTGCGATCGCGCCCCCGGCCGCGCGATTTCGCCTTGGCGGATTTGCGTTTCGCTGCGGATTTACGATTTGCCGGCACGACGCGATCCTCCTCGCTGACCGAAAAGCCGTCGGAGGATTTCGCCCGCGGCGAGCCCTCGAAGCTCGGTTCGATGCGACTGTCTCTGCGGTTCGCCATTGCGCTGTGCTTGCTGTCCCCGATGCCGATGGCGCTCGGGTTGCAGAGTAGATGCGGCGGTTTAAAGGCGCGTTAAGTGGGGAAAAATCGAAGTGATTGAAAAGCAAATGTTTGGTAAGTGGCCACCTGACGGAGCGCGATCGGCGTGGCATTCCGGCCGCGCTCCAGCGTTTGCATAGGCGGGCGAGTCGGCTCGGACTAGTCGAGCACGGCACGGACCGAGAGCGCAGCTCTCGATGCCCGCATGACATCGCCGACATGGCAGTAGCAGACGATCTCGTGCAGCTGATAGTCGGTCAGCTCGAAGAAGCGTTTTGCTTCGCCGTAGGTGTCGTTCTTCAAACCCTCGTCGTGCAGAACGGGGTCTTCCAGGGCGACGGATATGGGCGAGCCGGCGCCCCGCATGACATTGCGTTCCCGCGGGGCACGATATTCGGTGCCGATCAGCGCGGTCAGGAGCCGGTTTGGCTCACGTTCGAGAAGCTCCGCCCAACGTGCGAGGCGCTGGGTTCGGCTCATGACGGGTTTGGCAGTGCGGACCTCGGCAACGGCGTGCAACTGGTCCAGTGTTTGGTGCTTCATGGCAACCTCCTAGAGGCTAGGTTGGTCGGCCCCAAAACTCCCTATGCGCAGCATGATATCGCCGAACCGCGCGGACGTCATCCGTTTGCCGTCCACCCCCGCAAGATTTGATGGGGGCTGCGCGCGGCCCCCGCCAGTCTTCATGCCGTTCGCCAGAATGGAGACGAAATCAGACGCTTATCCTGGACGTCAAGGAACGCTGAACTCGGGCTCCGCCGCCCTTCGACCGACGATCGACGACAGGCCGTAGAAAGCCAGCGGCTGTTCCTGACAAGTCACCGCCACGACCCTGTTCGACCTGTCTATGTCGAGGCCCTTCGGCCCACCTTCCTCGACGCTGGCCCTGCCGCGCAGAAAGCTTTCGTCGTCGAGCACGGCGACCGAACGCGACGGCGTGCGGCGCCCCTTCCAGCCTTCCTCGCTTGCATAGACGTGAACCATCGGGCTGCCGGCGTCGGCGACGAGGATGTGGCTGCCGTCCTGCGTGAAGCGCAGGCCGTGCGGGTAGTTGGCATTTTCCAGGACACCGGCGGGCCGGGTCTCACCGCCAAGCGGTGCCGACATGTCGTAGATCTTCACGTCGTTGGTGCCGTGGCTGCTGACGGCGACCCACCGCCCGTCATGGCTGAGCGCGATGCCGTCCGGGATGTCGAGGCCCTGCTCCAGGAGAACCTGATTCCACAGGGCGCGGTATCCCCATCGCCCGTGAATCACATGGCGGGTCACTCGATGCGTGTAGTTGTTACAGACCAGCAGGCTGAGCCGGCCATGCGACTCACGCCTGACGGCGACCGAGCCGGGCGTTCTCAATCTGCAAAATCGGCTGCCTTTGATCACGCGAAGTGGCGAGATTTCGTGCCCTTGTCCGGCCGGATCGCCTTGCGGCAGGGCGAAGACGGCAACCAGCCCATCGCGATTGGCGACCACAAAAGTCCTGTTGTCGATGAAATCGAGGCCATGCACCTCGCCCATGCTGTCCGATCTGAGCTCCACGAAATCGCGGATAACGATCCTCGCTGCACCGGCCGTCGGCTCTATGTCGATGCGCAGCATCAGGCATCGCCTGCGTCCATATCCGGCGACGGCAAGCAAGCGGTTGTCGGGCGAAAAGCGCAGGTCCTCGGTCCGCCCGATCGCGGCGAGCGCATCGTTCACGGCACCGGTGGCCACGAAATCGATCCGGGGAATCATATCAAAAACCACCCCCGCCCCAGCAAGCGGACCCGGATGCAATAGGCGCTATCCGGAGCCGACCGGTCAAGTCCGCGAGATGCGGACGTAGTGAGATCAATTCTGCTGGATCGAAATGCCCTTGTCGTCGATCTTGAGCTCCACGCCCTTCGGCCTGGTCTGCTCGCGGTAGATGTAGATGCCAAGCGCGATGACCACGACGACCAACGCGCCGATGATGAGGTAGAGCATGTTCTGTCTCATCTCGCCCCCTTCTTGCTGCCGAGTCTCGCGCCTGCTTCGAGGCCCTGCGGCGGTCGCTCACTGGTCGCTGTCATCATTGGCCGATGCAGGCCGCCAACTGGTCGGCTCGACTTTTTTCTGGGTGTTGCTGTCGGTGTAGACCCACCAGCCGCCGTCGCGGTATTGCCCGACGGATTCGTTGACCACGCCGTGCTCGTCGTTCCACAGGATCGTGACCTGCGAGCCGTCCTTCGGCGCGCTCGCTATCGGTTTGCGCTCTGCCATTCAATCCCTCCTCATCTCACGCCGACAATGGACCGGCAGGAACGTCGCTCGACGCGCCGGGTCGTCAGCTATGCGCGAAGATATCCTCTTCCGCCCAGCCCATCAGATCGAGCTTGGCGCGCGTCGGCAGGAAGCGGAAGCAGGCTTCGGCCTCCTTGGTGCGACCCTCGCGCGCAAGCCGCGCGGCCAGCACCTCGCGCAGCCGGTGCAGGTAAAGCACGTCGGAGGCGGCATATTCGAGCTGCTCGGGCGACAGTGTTTCCGCCCCCCAGTCCGACGATTGCTGCGCCTTGGAGAGGCTAATACCGAGCAGTTCGTTGCATATATCCTTCAGCCCGTGGCGGTCGGTGTAGGTACGGGTCAGCCGCGAGGCGATCTTTGTGCAGAAAACCGGTTCGGCCATGACGCCGAAAGCGTGATAAAGGACGGCAATGTCGAAACGGCCGTAGTGAAACAGCTTCACCACGGCGTCGTTCCTGAGAAGGCTGACGAGGTTGGGCGCCTCCTTCTGGCCCGGCGCGATCTGGATGACGTCGGCGCTGCCGTCGCCGGGCGAGATCTGAACCACGCAGAGCCGGTCACGATGCGGGTTCAAGCCCAGCGTTTCCGTGTCGATGGCGACCGCACCGACATTGTAGCGGGAAAGGTCCGGCAGATCGTTCTTGTGGAAACGGATGTCGGTCATTCTCTTCTCCGGATCGCAGCCAGCGGCGCACCCGTCTTTGGACGCGAAGGCGCCGCGCATTGCGCTATCACGCCCGTCCTTGCCGCGATCCGGAAAAAAATCAACAGAAAGTTGATTTTCGCGGTCCGCCGCGGGTTCACCTCAGCGTGTCAGAGCATCGAGAATGCGCGCCCAGGAACGCTGCCCCTTGTGGAAGGAGGTGAGTTCGTACTTCTCGTTGGGCGAATGGATGCGGTCGTCATCGAGGCCGAAGCCGACCAGCAGCGATTCCATGCCGAGATAGGTCTTAAAATCGCCGACCACGGGGATGGAGCCGCCGCCGCCGGTGGTGACGGCCTGCTTTTCCCATTCGTCGGAGAGCGCATCCTTGGCCTTGGCCAGGAACGGCGAGTCGTAGGAAAGCTGGATCGCCGGCGAGCCGCCATGCGGATGGAATTCGACGGAGCAGTCGCCGGGAATCCGATCGCGCACGAAAGCCTGGAAGGCGGCGCGGATTTTTCTCGGATCCTGCTTGTGGACGAGCCGGAACGACACTTTCGCCGATGCTTCCGCCGCGATCACCGTCTTGAAGCCCTTGCCGGTATAGCCGCCGATGATGCCGTTGAACTCGGCCGTCGGCCGTGCCCAGGTGAGTTCGAGCACGGAGCGGCCCTTTTCGCCGGCGGGAATGGAAAGCCCGACCGGTCCGAGGAAGGTCTCGGCGGTCTCGCCGAGCCCCTCCCAGGATTTCAGCACCTGCGAGGGCGTCTCTTCGACGCCGTCATAGAAGCCCGGGATGGTGATGCGGCCGTCTTGATCATGAATGTCGGCGAGAATTTTGGTCAGGATCCGGATCGGATTGGCGGCCGGGCCGCCATAGAGGCCTGAATGCAGGTCGCGGCTGGCTGCCTTGACGGTGACTTCCTCGCCGACCATGCCGCGTAGCGACACGCAGATCGACGGCGTCTCACGGTTCCACATGCTGGTGTCGCAGACCAGCGCGAAATCCGCTTTCAGCTCGGCGGCGTTGGCCTCGAGGAAAGGCTTGAGCGACGGCGAGCCGGACTCTTCCTCGCCCTCGAACAGGATCGTGACGCGGCAGGGCATATTGCCGTGCACCTGCCTCCAGGCGCGGCAGGCCTCGACGAAGGTCATCAGCTGACCCTTGTCGTCCGCCGAGCCGCGCCCGGCGATCACCTTGCGTCCGGGCTGGACCTCCTTGATCGACGGCGCGAATGGATCCGTTTCCCACAGCTCGATCGGATCGACCGGCTGCACGTCGTAGTGGCCGTAGAACAGCACATGCGGCGCGCCGGCCGGTCCTTCGTGATGCGCCACCACCATCGGGTGGCCGGGCGTGTCGCGCACGCTGGCGTCGAAGCCGATCAGCTTGAGCTCGGCCGCCAGCCATTCGGCGCCCTTGCGGCAATCGGCGGCAAAGGCCGGGTCGGTGGAGATCGACTTGATACCAAGCAAGCCGAAAAGCCGCTCCAGGCTCTGATCGAGGTTCTGGTCGAGACGGTCAAGGACGGGGGAGAGTCTGGACATTTCTTCAGCCTTTCGATTCTGGCCCGACCCTAAAGGGGCGAGCAGAAAACGCAAAGCCGCGATCGTTGGACCACGCGTTCCGGCGTCGGTAACACGCGGGCTGGGAGACAAAAAAGAACCGCCGTGGTGGAGGGGGAACCACGGCGGTCTTTACTCGAAACGTTGCGGCAGCCCGGAGAGGGGGGATAGGCTGCCGCAGTTGCCCGGGATAGGCGGGGGACGGGCCTTACTCCGGACTTCGGCGAAAATTGCCGATGACAGCTATTTGGGTCTGTGAAAATGGCGATTCAAGGGCACGAAGATTACACTTTTGTAACATGCCCGTGAGCGGCTGAATTTTGTCCGACACCTGTCTGTCAGGGTTGTTGCCGGAACCGGCCGTTTGCGCAGCCTTTGGCATGGACCGCGAAGCTTGGCCGCGCTATCCCTGCCGGCATGAAAAAAGGCGATCATCTCTTTCTTGTCGACGGCTCCGGCTACATTTTCCGCGCCTACCACGCGCTGCCGCCGCTCAACCGCAAATCCGACGGCCTGCCCACCAGCGCCGTGCTCGGCTTCTGCAACATGGTATGGAAGCTGATGCAGGACGCCCGCAACACGAACGTGGGCATCGTGCCGACCCATTTTGCCGTCATCTTCGACTATTCGGCGAAGACCTTCCGCAGCGATCTTTATCCCGAATACAAGGCCAACCGCTCGGCGCCGCCGGAAGACCTGATCCCGCAATTCGGCCTGATCCGCCAGGCGACCGTGGCCTTCAACCTGCCCTGCATCGAGATGGAAGGCTTCGAGGCTGACGACATCATCGCCACCTATTGCCGCCTAGCCTGCGAGGTCGGCGCCGACACCACCATCATCTCCTCCGACAAGGACCTGATGCAATTGGTCGGCCCGACGGTCGGCATGTACGACCCGATGAAGGATCGCCAGATCGGCATTCCCGAGGTAATCGAGAAATGGGGCGTTCCACCGGAAAAGATGATCGACCTGCAGGCGCTGACCGGCGACTCCGTCGACAACGTGCCCGGCGTGCCCGGCATCGGCCCGAAGACCGCGGCGCAACTTCTGGAGCAGTTCGGAGACCTTGACGGCCTGCTGGCGCGCGCCGGCGAGATCAAGCAGGAAAAGCGGCGCGAATCGATCATCGCCAATGCCGACAAGGCGCGCATCTCGCGCGAGCTGGTGACGTTGAAGAACGACGTGCCGCTCAAGGAGGGGCTGGACGACCTTGTGCTGCATGCCCCGGACGGGCCGAAGCTGATCGGCTTCCTGAAGACGATGGAGTTCACCACGCTGACACGCCGCGTCGCGGAAGCGACTGCAACCGAGATCGGCGACGTCCAGGCTTCCAGTGTCACCATCGAGCGCGCCGACACCGCACATGGTCCCGATGTCGGCGCCGGCACGCCGACTGCCTCAAGACCGGCGGCGACGCCGAACGGCGCCGCGAAGCCTGCAGCACCGGTCAGGCCCCAGGATGCCCCACCGCAGGGCGATACGCCTTCCCTGCTCTCCGCGCTGCGGCTGGAGCAGGCGACGGCGCGCAAGATCGATCCCGCGGCCTATGTCGCCATTCGCGATACGGCCGCGCTGAAGGCCTGGATCGCCGAAGCGAGGGAAGCCGGCATCCTTGCCTTCGACGCCGAGACCTCTTCGTCCGATCCGATGCAGGCCGACTTGATCGGCCTGTCCATGGCGATCGCGCCGGGCCGCGCCGCCTACGTGCCGCTCGCCCACACGAGCGGCAATGGCGACCTGCTTGGCGGCGGCATGATGGCGGACCAGGTCCCGGTCCGCGACGCGCTGGCTCTGCTCAAGCCCCTGCTCGAGGACCGGTCGGTCCTCAAGATCGTCCAGGACATGAAATACGACATCGTCGTGATGAGCCGGCATGGTATCGAGGTCGGCCCGTTCGACGACACGATGCTGATCTCCTACGTGCTCGACGCCGGCACATCCGGCGGGCATGACCTCGCCTCGCTGTCGGAGAAGTGGCTCGGCCATGCGCCAGGCACGAAGAAGGAGCTTGCCGGCTCGGGCAAGGGCGCGGTCGGCTTCGACCAGGTCGACATCGAGCGGGCGACCGCCTATGCCGGCGAGCAGGCCGATCTGGCGCTGCGGCTGTGGCAATTGCTGAAGCCGCGGCTCGCCGCCAAGGGTCTCGTCTCCGTCTATGAAAGGCTGGAGCGGCCGCTTGTGCCCGTGCTCGCCCGCATGGAGCAGCGCGGCATTTCGGTCGATCGCCAGATTCTCTCCAGACTGTCGGGTGAGCTGGCGCAAGGCGCCGCCCGCGCCGAAGAAGAGATCTATGGCATCGTCGGCGAGCGCATCAACATCGGCTCGCCGAAGCAGCTCGGCGATATATTGTTCGGCAAGATGGGCCTGCCGGGCGGCTCCAAGACCAAGACCGGCCAGTGGTCGACCTCGGCGCAGCTGCTGGAAGATCTCGCGGCCGAAGGCCACGAGCTGCCGCGCAAGATCGTCGACTGGCGGCAGCTCACCAAGCTGAAATCGACCTATACCGACGCCTTGCCCGGCTTCATCAATCCCGGGACGAACCGCGTCCACACTTCCTATGCGCTGGCCGCGACGACGACCGGTCGGCTATCATCGTCCGATCCCAACCTGCAGAACATCCCGGTGCGCACCGCCGAAGGCCGCAAGATCAGGACCGCCTTCATCGCCGAAAAGGGGCACAAGCTGGTCTCGGCCGACTACAGCCAGATTGAATTGCGCGTGCTGGCCCATGTCGCCGAAATCCCGCAGCTCAAGCAGGCTTTTGCGGACGGCGCCGACATCCACGCCATCACCGCGTCCGAAATGTTCAACGTGCCGGTAGAAGGCATGCCTTCGGAAGTGCGGCGGCGTGCCAAGGCGATCAATTTCGGCATCATCTACGGCATCTCGGCCTTCGGTCTGGCGAACCAGCTGTCGATCCCGCGCGAGGAGGCGAGCGCCTACATCAAGCGCTATTTCGAGCGCTTCCCGGGCATCCGCGACTATATCGAGGAAACCAAGGCCTATGCGCGCGAATACGGCTTCGTCGAAACCATCTTCGGCCGCCGCATCCACTATCCGGAGATAAGGTCCTCCAACCCGTCGGTTCGCGCCTTCAACGAGCGCGCGTCGATCAATGCGAGGCTCCAGGGCACTGCGGCCGACATCATCCGCCGCGCCATGGTGCACATGGAAGAGGCGCTGGAGAAGGCGAAGCTGTCGGCCCGCATGCTCTTGCAGGTGCATGACGAGCTGATCTTCGAGACGGTGGAAGCGGAAGTCGAAGCGACAATTCCCGTGGTGCGCCGCGTGATGGAGAACGCGCCGATGCCGGCGGTCTCGATGTCGGTGCCGCTGCATGTCGATGCGCGGGCCGCCGACAACTGGGACGAGGCGCACTGATACCTTCGTCATCCTCGGGCTCGACCCGAGGATGACGACTCGAGGGGCTAAGCCGCCTCAGCTCTACACTTCGCGCAAACCCCGCGAAACTCGATCACCGCCTTCTTGGCGGCGAAGCCGGTCGAGCGCACCCATTCGTCCAGCCGGTGGTCGACATCATGGTCGGACATTTCGGTTACCTGGCCGCAGCTGTCGCAGATGGCGAATGCGGTCATCGAATGACTGTGGTCGTGCGGCTCGGCGCAGGCGACGAAGGAGTTCAAGCTTTCGAGCCGGTGCACGAAGCCCGACTTCACCAGCGTGTCCAGCGCGCGGTAGACCTGCAGCGGCGCCCGGAACCCGCGCTCGCGCAGTTGGTCGAGCAGCATATAAGCGCTCAGCGGCCCGCTGGCGGCTTCGAGCTTCTCAAGCACGCACAGCTGGTTCTTGGTCAGCGCATCCCTTGCCGTCATCTTGTCTCCGGTCGTCGCGTCGTTTCGCGTGCCGACTGCGCACGCGAACGGCCTTTGGTCCATGAGATAGCGACGAACGCGCATCTTTGCCACTGTTTCCGCAGCTGGCGGCCCGGCGCGGGCTACTTGCGCGGCGGTCCCTTGCGCTCGGCGGATGCCGCCCAAAGATTGATGTCGGCCTCGCGCGCATAGGTGTCGATCTCGGCAAGCTCGGCGTCGCTGAAGTCGAGCGCCTTGAGAGCGCCGACGCAATCCTCGACCTGTTCCGGCCGGCTGGCGCCGATCAGCGCCGTCGTCACGCGTCCCTTGCGCAGCACCCAGGCCAGCGCCATCTGCGCCAGCGTCTGGCCGCGCCGGCCGGCGATGGCATTCAATGCCTTGATGTTGGTGACCGACTTATCGTTGATGAAGGCCGGACGCAGCGACTTGCCCTGGGATGCGCGGCTGCCTTCCGGGATGCCGCCGAGATATTTATCGGTCAGCATGCCCTGCGCCAGCGGCGAGAACACGATCGAGCCGATGCCGAGCCCTTCCAGCGTATCGAGCAGCCCGTCTTCCTCGACCCAGCGGTTGAGCATGGAATAGCTCGGCTGGTGGATCAGGCAGGGCGTGCCGAGCCGCCGCAGGATGTCGGCCGCCTCGCGGGTGCGCTGCGAATTGTAGGACGAGATGCCGGCATAGAGCGCCTTGCCCGAGCGCACCGCTTGGTCGAGCGCGCTCATCGTTTCTTCCAGCGGCGTCTCGGGATCGAAACGGTGGGAATAGAAGATATCGACGTAATCGAGCCCCATCCGCGTGAGGCTCTGGTCGAGGCTCGCCAGCACATATTTGCGGCTGCCCCATTCGCCGTAGGGGCCGGCCCACATCTCGTAGCCGGCCTTGGTCGAGATGATCAGCTCGTCACGATAGGCGGCGAAATCGGTGCGCAGGATCTCGCCAAAGGCGGTCTCGGCCGAGCCGGGCGGCGGGCCGTAATTGTTGGCGAGATCGAAATGCGTGATGCCGAGGTCGAAGGCTCTGCGCACGATCGCCTGCTTGGTCTTGTGCGGCGTGTCATTGCCGAAATTGTGCCACAGCCCGAGCGAGATGGCCGGCAGCTTGAGGCCGGACCGTCCGCACCGGTTGTAGATCATCTTCTCGTAGCGATTCTCGGCGGCGACATAGGGCATAGGGAATCCTTGGGAAGGCGGCCGGGATCGCCGCTAAGTGACTTGAATCGATGCTCGCCCCGCACCTTTACCCTCTCCCCGCCGAAACGGGGAGAGGGGTTGCCACCTACTTTTTCTTCGCCAGCAGCGCCTTCGCTTCCTTGATGCCGAGCGCCGCCGGCCGCTCGCAGGTCGTCTGCATGGCGACGAACTTGCCGCTTTCGCCGGAGCGCAGGACGCCGGTCATGACATCGACGGCATGCAGCGCCAGCTCCATCGAGCAGCGGTGCGGCCGCCCTTCGCCGATCGCGATCGCCATATCGGCAAGACCTGCCGTGCGGTAGTTGGCCATCATGCCTTGGCTGTGCATCTCATTGGGCACGCCGAACGGATGATCCCACTTGGGAAGCTTCTTCACCGGCTTGGTCGCATCGGTGAAGCGGACTTCGCCGCCGAAGAAATTCGGGTCCGGCACAAAGACGGTGCCCGCCTCGCCGTAGAGCTCCATCGGCGCATGGCCGTGGCTCCACACGTCCCACGAGGTGTTGAGTGTCACCACCGCGCCATTCGCGAATTCCAGCAGCGCATGGATGGTGGTCGGCGTGTTGACCGGGATTTTTTCGCCCGCGCGCGGTTTGGAGCTGATGGTGCGCTCCTTGGCCGGCGTCGCCGCGAAAGCCGCGACCTGCTTCACCGGCCCGATCAGCTGGATCAGGTTGGTGACATAGTACGGGCCGATGTCGAGCACCGGACCGGCGCCCGGCTGGAAGAAGAAGTCGGGATTGGGGTGCCAGTGTTCCATGCCATGGCCCATCACATGGCAGGTGCCGCTGGTGATCTTGCCAAGCTTGCCGCTGTCGATCAGATCGCGGGCCAGCTGATGCGCGCCGCCGAAAAACGTGTCGGGAGCCGAGCCGATGCGAAGCCCCTTCTTCTCCGCCCGCTTCTTGAGATCCAGTCCTTCCTTGACCGACAGCACGAAGGGCTTTTCCGAATAGACGTGCTTGCCGGCGTCGAGCACCGCCTTCGACACGTCATAGTGCACGGCCGGAATCGTGAGGTTGACGACGATGTCGACGTCGTCATCTTTGAGAAGGTCATTGACCGTCTCGGCGCGGAGCTTGAACTCCTTCGCCCGCATCTTCGCCGCGTCCATGTTGATGTCCGCGCAGGCGCGCATCTCGATGCCGCGGAAGAGCGGCGCCAGCGAGAAATACGCCTTCGAGATGTTGCCGCAGCCGATGACGCCTACGCCAAGTTTGTTTGCCATGATGGTATGTCCTAGTAATTCTTGACGGATTCGATCGAGCGACGCGCGAAGCGCTCGATGTCGTTGGGGTTGTCCTGCTCCATGACGAAGTACTTCGTCGCGCTTTTCGCGCGCAGCGCCTTGATCAGGCCCGCCCAGTCGATGGTGCCGTGACCGACATCCGACCAGCCGTCCTCGTCCAGCCCCTCCCCCGGCTTCGCCATGTCCTTGACGTGGACGGCACTGATGCGCTTGCCGTGCCTTTCGATCCAGGGCAGCGGATCGGCGCCGCCGCGCACCACCCAGGCAACGTCCATCTCCCAGCCGATGTCGGGCGCAGCCGACAGGATGTGGTCCTGCGGCAGCGAGCCGTCGCCGAGCGGCTTGAACTCGAAATCATGGTTGTGCCAGGCAAAGCCGTAGCCGGCCTTCTTCGCGGTGTCGCCCACCTTGGCGAGTCGCTCGCCGAAGCCGCGCCAGCCGGCGGCATCGCCTGGCCGCGCATCGGGCATCAGGTAGGGGCAGATGAGCAGCGAGATGCCGAGCGCATCGGCAATCCTGCGCACGCCGTCGAAATCCTTCTCGAGCGCATCGATCGAGAAATGCCCGGTCGGCATGGCGAGCCCGTTCTTGTCGAGCTCGGCGCGGAAAGCCTTGGGATCGTCATAGACGCCGCCGAAACCTTCGACTTCTTTGTAGCCCAGTTCGCCGAGCATTTTCAGCACGCCGTCCCATGGCTGGAAGTTGCGGGCACTATAAAGTTGGAATGACCAGTTCATCTGTCTGTCCGTTCTGTTTGATGGTTCCGGGAGGTTGTGGTGGGAGGTTAGAGCCTGCTGTCGGTCTCGGCGTCGAACAGCGAGGCGCGCGCCGGATCGAAGCCGATGCGTATCGCATCGCCGTTGCGCAGCGTCTTGTCGGCTTCGACGCGGAAGGAGAGGATCTGGCCGCCGAGCTTCGTCCACACCAGCGTGTCGGAGCCCATCGGATCGACAATCTCGACAGTTGACTCGGCGGTGAACGGCATGGCCCTCGCCGCTTCGCCAAAAGCGATATGCTCCGGTCGGATGCCGAACACGCAGGGCTTGGCGGCGCGCCCGCCTTCGTTGTCGAACTGATAACGGCCGAGCGGCACCGAAACACCGTCGGCCTTGAACACCGGCGCGTCGCTTGCTTCCAGGTGCCCCTTGATAAAATTCATCGCCGGCGAGCCGAGGAAGCCGGCGACGAAGCGGTTGACCGGGCGATTGTAGATCGTCTGGGGCGCATCGAGCTGCTGGATGACGCCGCCCTTCATCACCGCGATACGGTCGGCCAGCGTCATCGCCTCGATCTGGTCGTGGGTGACGTAGATCATCGTGTTCTGCAGCCTGCGGTGCAAAAGCTTGATCTCGACGCGCAATTCCGACCGCAGCTTGGCGTCGAGGTTGGAGAGCGGCTCGTCGAACAGGAAGACGTCGACGTCGCGCACCAGTGCCCGCCCGATCGCCACGCGCTGCCGCTGGCCTCCGGAAAGCGCCGACGGCTTCCTCTGCAACAGCGGCCCGATCTGCAGGATCTCCGCCGCGCGCGCGATGCGTTTGGCGATCTCGTCCTTGGGCACGCCGGCGACGCGCAGGCCGAAGGAGAGGTTCCTTTCCACCGTCATCTGCGGGTAGAGCGCGTAGGACTGGAACACCATGCCGATGCCGCGATCCTTCGGCTCCTCCCAGGTGACATTCTTGCCCTTGATGAAGATGCGGCCCTCGGAGATGTCTAGCAGGCCGGCGATGCAGTTGAGCAAGGTCGACTTGCCGCAGCCGGATGGCCCGAGCAGCACGATGAACTCGCCCTCGGCGACGTCGAGATTGAGCGTCTTCAGCACCGACATGACGCCGAAATTCAGCGACAGGTCCTGGATCGAAACGCTAGGATTGGCGATCGCTGCTGCCATCATCATCCTTTCACCGCGCCGGCGGCGATGCCGCGCACGAAGAGCTTGCCGGAAACGAAGTAGACGATGAGCGGCACAAGGCCGGTCAGGATGGTCGCGGCCATGTTGACGTTGTACTCCTTCACGCCCTGTACCGAGTTGACGATGTTGTTGAGCTGCACCGTCATCGGATAGGTGTCGGGGCGGGTGTAGACGACGCCGAACAGGAAGTCGTTCCAGATGCCGGTCACCTGCAGGATGATGGCGACGACGAAGATCGGCAGCGACATCGGCAGCATGATGCGCAGGTAGATACCCCAGAAACCGGCGCCATCGACGCGCGCCGCGCGGAACAGTTCCTCCGGCATGGACGTGAAATAGTTGCGGAACAGGAGCGTCAGGATCGGCATGCCGAAGATCGAATGCACGATCACGAGGCCGGTCAGCGTGCCGTAGATGCCGATCTCGCGCAGGATGATGACGATCGGGTAGATCATCACCTGATAGGGAATGAAGGCGCCGACGATCAGGATGATGAAGAAGGTGTCGGCGCCCTTGAAGCGCCAGTTGGCCAAGGCATAGCCGTTGACGGAAGCGATCGCGATCGACAGCAGCACCGACGGCACGGTGATGCGCACCGAGTTCCAGAAGCCGCGCGACAGCCCGTCGCAATTGAGCCCGGTGCAGGCCTGCGACCACGCCTTGACCCAAGGCTCGAAGGTGATCTCCAGCGGCGGCGAGAAGATGTTGCCGAGGCGGATTTCCGGCATGCCCTTCAGCGATGTGACGATCATCACGTAGAGGGGCAGCAGGTAATAGAGCGCCACGACGATCAGCGTGCCGTAGAGAAAGATGTTGCGGCGCGAGAGCACGTGCCGCGGCTTCGTTCCGCTCGGCCCCGATGCATCGCGCGACGAGGCTTCGCGCCGAAGAGCATCACTGGACATGGAGGCAGCAGCTTCAGCCATGCTTCTTGCCTCCGAATTCGAGGTAGGCCCATGGCACGATGACGATCACCACCGAGAGCAGCATCATGGTGGAGGCGGCAAAACCCTGGCCGAGATTCTGGGCGAAGAACATGTAGTCGTAGACGTATTTCGCCGGCACTTCGGAAGCGATGCCCGGACCGCCGCTGGTCTGCGCCACCACAAGGTCATAGACCTTGACGATGCCGGCGGCGATGATCACCAAGGTGGTGACAAAGACCGGCCGCATCATCGGTATGATGATGAAGACATAAGTCTTCCACATCGGTATGCCGTCAACCCGTGCGGCCTTCCAGATGTCCTCGTCGATGCCGCGCAGGCCGGCGAGCATCAGGCACATGATCAGTCCCGTGCCTTGCCAGAGGGCCGCGATCGAAATGCCGTAGATGACGATGCTGGAATTGTAGAGCGGATCGAAGCTGAAGCTCGTCCAGCCGAGGTCTCGCACGACGCGCTGGATGCCGAAATCGGGATTGAGCAGCCACTGCCAGACCAGCCCGGTGACGATGAAAGAAAGGGCGAAAGGGTAGAGGAAGATCGTGCGGAACGTGTCCTCGAAGCGGATCTTCTGATCGAGCAATGCCGCGAGGATGAAGCCGATCACCAGCGAGAACACCAGCGAGATCACGCCGTAGATCAAAAGGTTCTCGATCGACACCAGCCAGCGCGGCGTCGCCCATAGCCGGTAATATTGGTCGAGGCCGACGAAATTCAGCCGCGGCAAGAGCTTCGAATTGGTGAAGGAATAGAGCACCGTCCAGGCCGTGCCGCCGACGAAGACGACCAGCGCGGTCAGGATCATCGGGATCGATGCGACCTTGGCGTTGAGGTTGCGTAAAAGCTGGTTGGGGCGTTCGCTGTTGCTCATCTCGGCAGCCGGGCTGGGACAATGAGGGCATCACGCTCCCGACCCCGGATAGGCGGGGGCCGGGAGCTGGCGGGGGCGCCGTTGATCAGTCTGCCGACGCGATGATGTCGGCGAAGCGCTTCTGCGCCTCTTCGAGCGTCATGTCGGGCTTGGCGAAGAATTCGGAGAACAGATCCTCCTTCTGCTTCTGGCTGTCCTGCGACAAGAGCTGGTCGGTCCACGGGATCACCGCGCCTTTCGCGAGGATGGCGAGGCCCTTCTTCATGCAGTCGTTCGCCGTGTTGAGGTCGACGTCGCCGCGCACCGGAAGCGAGCCCTTCTTGAGATTGAAGGCCACCTGGGTCTTCGGGTCGAGCAGCGTCTCGGCCAGAACTTCCTGAGCCTTGGCCTTGTCGGCATCCTTAAGCAGCGGGAAGTAGAACGCGTCGCCGCCCGTGGCGATGACCTCGTTCAGGCCGAGACCGGGCAGGCAGGTGTAGTCTTTGCCGGCGGTCTTGCCGGCGACCTGGAACTCGCCCTGCGCCCAGTCGCCCATGATCTGGCCGCCGGCCTTGCCGGTGATGACCAGATTGGTCGCCTGGTTCCAGTCCTGCACATTGGTGTTCTTGGCCATCTTACGGGCGTCGTCGGCGGCCTTGAACACCTTGGCGATTTCGGGACCGCCTGCGAATTTGGCGTCCTTGTCCCTGTAGACCTTGAGGAAGGCGTCGGTGCCGCCGACGGCGGCAAGCAGCACGTCGAAGGCGCCGGACGCCTGCCAGGGCTGCCCGCCGACGGCGAGCGGGATGATGCCGGCTTTTTCCAGCGCCGGCGCAGCCGCCACGAATTCATTCCAGTCCTTCGGCATCGGCACGCCGGCCTTCTGGAAGGCTTCGTTCGACAGCCATAGCCACTGCCAGGAATGGATGTTGACCGGCACGCAATAGATCTTGCCGCCGATGGTGCACGAGTCGAGCAGGCTCTTCGGCCGCACGATTTCCGTCCACTTTTCCTTGGTTGCGAGATCGGTGAGGTCGCGCATCAGCCCGGCCTGGACGAGCTCCTCCGCCTGCCGGCCGTGGTTGAACTGGGTGGCGCCCATCGGATCGCCGCCGGTGATGCGGCTGATCATGATCGGCCGCGCTGTGCCGCCGGAACCGGCGATGGCGCCGTCGACCCAGTGATTGCCGGTCGCGTCGAACGCCTTGGCAAGTTCGGCCACTGCCGCCGCCTCGCCGCCCGAAGTCCACCAATGCGTGACTTCGAGATCGGTCGCGGCCGCCGGTCCGGCGAAGTTCAGCGCGGCCGTCGCGGCGAACGCGGCGGTCAGGAATTTGTATCGCATTTTCGGTTCCTCCCAGAATCTGAAACGTTACAGATTTTCGATACGGCAAATGGCCCTTATAGGCAACCCCTCGAATGGAAACGGCATGAGATTTCTTCGGGGCACGAACAAAATCCTCTCCAAAGGGCCTGTCGGAGAGTCGCTGGTGCGGCCAATTGATGCAAAAAGCAGAGGTAAATCGAGATTTCCTTATGATTCCAGCAACTTTCAGCCCACCCCTGTGGCGCTGACCACAACGAGTGCGACCTGCCCGATGATCACGGGCGTTGGCAATCTGTAACGTTTCAGTATATTGCACCGTGTCATGGACTGAAAGCCGCGCAAATGGATGGGCGCGATTGCCGGCCGGCTTCGCGGCTGCTATGCGCCTGATGGGCGGGACGAATGGACAGACGAGCAACCGAGAAGGACGACGACACGTCGGCTAAGGGACGGCCGACGCTGAAGACGCTTGCCTTCATGACCGGGCTCGGCGTCACCACCGTCTCGCGCGCGCTGAAGGACGCCCCGGAGATCGGCGCCGAGACCAGGCGGCGCGTGCAGCTCGTCGCCAAGCAGATCGGCTATCGCCCGAACCGCGCCGGCGTGAGGCTGAGGACGGGCAAGACCAACGTCATCAGCCTGGTGCTCAACACCGAGCACGAGCTGATGAGCTTCGTCTCGGACATCATCTACGGCGTCACCGAGGTGATCGCCGACACGCCCTATCACCTGATCGTCACGCCCTATTCGCGCTCGCAGGACCCGCTGGATCCGGTGCGCTATCTGGTGGAGACGGGCTCCGCCGACGGCGTCATCATTTCACGCACGCAGCCCAACGACCCGCGCGCCCGCTATATGCTGGAACGCGGCATCCCATTTGCCACGCATGGCCGCACCGACATGGGGCTGGTGCATCCCTATCACGACTTCGACAACTATGCTTTCGCCGGCGAGGCGGTGCGCCATCTCGCCGGCATGGGCCGGCGCCGGCTGGCTCTGGTGACGCCGCCGGTCGGCCTCACCTATTACGACCACACGGTGAACGGTTTTGCCGATGCGCTGAGCGAAGTCGGCGCCAGCGAGGTGCCGTTCAACACCGTCTCCATCGACCACACGATCGAGCAGATCAGGATGCGAACTGCGCAGCTCATGCGCCGCGAGAGCCGTCCGGACGGCATCGTCAGCAGCGCCGCCGCCGCCACGCTCGCCGTTGTTGCAGGCATCGAGGACGCCGGCCTGAAACTCGGCCGCGATGTCGACGTGGTGTCGAAACAGTCCTCGGAAGTGCTGCATTTGTTCCGGCGCGAACTGCTGGTCGTGAACGAGAATTTCCGGCTCGCCGGCTCCGAGCTTGCCCGCGCTGTGCTCGGCTGGATCGGCGGCAAGGAACCTGGCTCACTGCAATCGCTGAGCAAACCGAGCGAGGTCCTGCCCTATCGGGGTTGACTGGCGCGACTTGAGAGTCAGGTCAGGCCGAGTCGGCGGCTTCCGAGAACTGGAAGCGTCCTTGAGTAGGACCGGGAGCGCAGGAAGCCGCCCTTTGCACGCTGGCCTAACCTGACTCTAGGCGGCGCCGCTTCCCCACGGCCCATGGAACGCCCCCTGCTCGCCGATGCGCTCGAAGCCGTGCGCGCCGAAGAAATCGCGCTGCGCCTGGATCAGGTTCGAGGTGCCGCGGCCCTGGCGATAGCTGTCGAAATAGGCGAGCGCCGAGGACAGCGCCGGCACCGGCGAGCCGGCTTCGGAGGCCCGCGCGACGATGCGCCTGAGCGACGGATGCGCCTCCTTCATCATGGCGATGAAGGCCGGCGCCATCAGGAGATTGGTCGAGGCGCCGCCTGAGCCGAAGGCCTCCGCCATTGTGTCCAGCATCTGCGAGCGGATGATGCAGCCGGCACGCCATATGTTGGCGATGGTCGGCATCGGCAGGCTCCAGTTGAATTCCTTTGAGGCGCCGCTCATCACAGCAAAACCTTGCGCGTAAGCCGCGATCTTGCCGGCGAACAGCGCCAGCTCGAGATCCTTCAGCAGCGCCGCCTTGTCGCCGGAAATCTTCTCGACGCCGATATTGCCGTAGGCCTTTTCCGCCGCCTGCCGTTCGTCCTTGATCGACGACAGCACGCGCGCCGCGACGGCAGCCTCGATGGCCGTCGCCGGAATGCCGAGCTGCTGCGCTTCGATGATCGACCATTTGCCGGTGCCCTTCTGGCCGGCGCGATCGAGGATGATGTCGACCACCGGCCTGCCGGTCTTGGGATCGTCGGCTGCGAGAACCTTGGCGGTGATCTCGATCAGGTAGGAGTTGAGCCTGCCCTTGTTCCAGCCGTCGAAGACCCTGCCGATCTCCTTCGGCTCCATGCCGAGACCGTCGCGCAGTATGCCGTAGATCTCGGCGATCATCTGCATGTCGGCATATTCGATGCCGTTGTGGATGGTCTTGACGAAATGTCCGGCGCCGTCGGTGCCGAGCCAGGCGGCGCAAGGCTCGTCCTTGAACTTGGCGGAAATCGCCGTCAGCACCCTCTCGACGCGCTTCCAGGAGTCTTCCGTGCCCCCGACCATGATTGACGGCCCGTGGCGCGCGCCCTCCTCGCCGCCCGAGACGCCCATGCCGATGAAGGTCAGGCCGGAGCCCGACAGCTCGGAGAAGCGCCGCATCGTGTCGCGGAAATTGGCATTGCCGGCATCGATGACGATGTCGTTGTCGGAGAGCACGCCGCGCAGCGCCGCGATCTGCTCGTCGACCGGCTTGCCGGCCAGCACCATGATGATGATCGGCCGAGGCGGCCGGATCGCTGCGGCGAGTTCCTCCAGGCTGTAGCAGGGCACAACCATGTCCTTCAGCGGACCGGCGTTTTCGACGAAGGCGCCGGTGCGCGACGGCGTGCGGTTGAAGACGGCGATGCGGTGCCCGTGCTCGGCGATGTTGAGCGCCAGGTTGGAGCCCATCGTGCCAAGGCCGATCAGGCCGATTTCGGCTTTTTCCATCGTTTCTTCCCTGCTTTCGAACTTTTGTTGAAGCCGCGTTTTGGACGGATGATTGACGGGCCTTCGCGACGGCGTCAACCGCCTCGCCGAATTGTGTCGCGGTCTAGGTCAGTCGGCTCTGATATCAATTGGCGCTTCAATCTTCACCATCTCGAAATCGGAAACCAGGATGTCGAGCCGGGCGTTCCAGCGGCCGGGCAGCGGGATGACGAGATTCTCGACGCGCCAGGTGCCGTCGCCGCGTTTCGTCGCCGGCCGTTTGATCGGCTCGATGCCGGAATCCGGCTTCGACAGCACCAGGGTCACCTGCTTGGCATCCATCGGACCGAAATCGCCGGTCATGATCACCATCGAGGAGGCAACCTGGCCGGCATGGCCGGGCGTGATGCTGAGATCGGCCATCGCCTGCAGGGTGTGGATGTGGATCGAGGCCGGCTGCGCTGCGGCGATCGCCAGCGCGCGTGGCGGCGGCGTGAAGCGCCAGCCGGCGGCGACGCCGAAGATGGCAAGCACGATCAGCGTCTCGATGCCGATCGAACGCACCAGCCGCCGCTGCACTTCCGTGTCGCCCGTTTCGGCCGGCGCGGTCAGCGTCCATCGGTTCACGGAGGCAAGGGTGAACAGGAACAAAAGCAGGGCCAGTTTCAGCAGCAGCAGGCGGCCATAGGCGGTGTTGATGAGCGCTGCCGGTTCGCGCACTTGGATGATCGCCAGCACGATGCCGCTTATCGCAAGCACGGCAACCACGGGCAGGATCGCGCGCGAAAACCGGCGCAAGAAGATTTTGGCCTCCGCCGGCTGATAGCGCAACGCAAGGCCGAGCGGCGCGAGCGCGCCGCTCCAGAAGGCGATCGCTGTGCCATGCAGGAAAACGAGCGGCCGCGTCAGCCATTGCGGCTCGGCGGCGCTGGCGTGGCCGCTTGCCGCAAGCGCCGTGCCCACACCGACGAGCCCGCCGAGCGCAAGCAGCTTGCCAAGAGCGCGCGGTCCGGCGAGGGACAGCAAGGCAAGGCCGAGTGCAATCAGGGCGGCAAGCACCGTGCAGCCGAAGCTGGTGGCAAGCGCGGTCTCCCACACGGTGGGCGCCGCAAACCGGGCGAGCGGCGCGCCGAGCGCGTCCAACCCCTGAAATCCGAGCGAGAACGGGGCGGCGGCCAGTCCGCACAGAAGAGCGCCGATAACGAAACCCTGGCCGCAGCGACAGTCTCCAGCGAGCCAGGCGAGCGCGAAGGCGCCGCCGGCGCCGAGGAACAGCCCGGCATAGAGAAGGAGCTTACCGATCCAGATTGCCGTGCGCAGCGACAAATCGACGGCGTCGCCCGCTACCGGCGCAGCACTTGGCGCGCCGACGGAAAACAGCGCCGAGCCGCCGACCGGATGGCCGTCGACCGAAATCACCCGCCAGCTCAGCACATGCGTGCCGGATTTGAGCGTCTCCGGATTATCGATCTCGACGGTCTGATCGTTGGGCCGGAAGGAGGTCAGCGAAAGTTGCGTGCCGTCCGGCCGCACCAGAGTGAGCACCAGGGGCGAAACCGGCTCGCTGAAGGTCAGCGAGAATCGCGCGGGACTCTGCGACAGCACCGCGCCATCGGGCGGATCGGTCGCGACCAAGGCCGCATGCGCGAGGGCGCGGCCGGGTAGCACCAGCAGCAGCACGAGTACGAAAGCCGCGAACAGGCCGCTGGCGACTGGCCCGATGCGCATGCCCGTCAGGCGGATTGGGAAAGTTGCTGCGTTCATGCGGTCTTTCGAGAAGGGACGGCGCGCCCGAATGGGACGCGCCATCGAGAGATCATTTCTTCGGCAGCAATTTGATGCCGGGCGCCGGATTTTCCAGTGCATCCTCATCCTGTCCTGCCGCCGGAATCTCGATCCAGCGATCGGCGGCATCGCCGCATTCCTGGACCACTGGGAAATAGAGCATCTGGCCGGCCGGAAGATCGGCGGCGAGCGAAGCACGGAAAATGAACTCGTCATAGAATTCGTCCGGCAGGTTGCCGCCGCTCCAGTCGACTTCCTTGACGCCGGTGGTCAGCGTCTCGCCATGGAGCTGGTAGGATTTCTCGTATCGGCCTTTCTTGGTCTGCAGCGTCCAGCCGGGCTTTGGCATCGGCTTGACCGAAATGACGCCTTCCGGAATCTGCACGCGCACCGCGGTCGTCGCCTTGCCCTCGCAGCCATGCGGCACGCGCAGGACGGCCTTATAGGTCGAGCCGACGGCCGCTTCCTGGGTTTCGAGCGTGATGTGCGCAAGCGCGGCGTTTGTTCCGAGCGCCAGAACCGCGCCCACCGCCAAAAGATACTTCTTCATGAATTGTCCCTCTAATTTCGAAATGATCACTCGGCGTGATCGTCCATGCTGCCCATCTCGCCCATGCCCTCGACGGCGAACTCGACTTTGACGCTGCCGGCCTTCTCGAAGGTCAGCGTGGCAGGGAATTTCTCGCCCTGCTTGGGCTGTCGCTTCAGGCCGATGAACATCAGGTGATAGCCACCCGGCTTCAGTGCGACCTTGCCGCCGGCCGGGATCACGAGCCCGCCGCTCACCGGCCGCATAGTCATGACGCCGTCCTTGACACTCATCTCATGCAATTCGGCCTTGTCGGAGATGTCGGAGGAAATCGACAGCAGCCGGTCGGGCGAGCCGCCCTTGTTGGTGACGGTGAAATAGCCGCCGGCCACCTTGGCGCCGGGCGGCGTTGCGCGGGACCACGGGTGCCCGACTTCCAGGTCACCGGCCTTGAATTCATGCGCCTGGGCGCCGGGAACGCACGCGAACAGGAAAAGAGCGAACACGGCAAGGCCGAGCCGTTCGAAACCGCGCGGACGAGCTTGCGCTCGCGATGCGGGAAGAAGATTGGACATGGTTGCTCCATGAGTATGGGATCGCGCCGTGATCCGGCCGCGAGCAGTCTGATCTTGGATGAATGCGCCCGCGAAAGGTTTCGCGGGTTTTTTCAGACTGCGGCCGGCGGCGCGCGCGGATTGGCCGGAGAGCGGTCGCGGGCAAAATCGAGATGCCGGAAGGCCGGAGGCGGGAAAGCGACCGCGTCGAACACCAGCACCCTGGCGGGCGCGCCGGTATCCGGCGGCGGCAGATGCGCCGGCGAAACCGTGCTGCAGCCAGCCAAGCAGCAAGCCGGTATATGCTGCCGGTGCGGATCGCCGCCCGGTAGCTTGACCGCCCCGTCATGCGTGCAGATGACGTTGCCGAAGGCATCAAGCTTTGAAGGCGCGCCAAAGGCGAAGGCGCCAAGTGCCGACTGAAGCAACAGCAGCAGCGCCGCGACGAACGCGGCCGGCATGCTCCATCGTCTCAGCCGGATATCCAAAAGACCTGCCTCTTTCCAGCAATTCGACCGACCCTAGCATGGGGCCGGCGGCCGGAAAATCGGCAAAACCGGGCTGCGGCAACGCGGCGCGACGCGCCTGATCAGGCGGGCTGCACCTGCCGTCCTTCCGGAATGGAGCTCAACAGCGTCTGGCGGGCCGACTTCAGGTGCTTGCGGCAGGCGGCGTCCACTTTGGCGGGATCGCGCGATTTCAGCGCCGCGATATAGGCGAGATGCTCCTGGACCGCGACCTCGTTGCGCTCGCGTTCCTGCGCCTTGTTCCATTGGTAGTGGTAGTGGAAGATCATCGCGATCACATCGTAGAAATCGACGATGAAGCGGTTGTGCGAGGCGCGGTGGATCAGCCGGTGGAAGCGCTCATCGAGCTCGGAGAATTCGTTGAAGCGCGTCGCGATCTCGCTCGCCAATTGGCGATGTTCGATCTCCAGCCGGTCGAGATCGGCCCAGACCGCGCTATCCTCTGGCAGCGCGACGAAGGCAGCCGCCGAACGCAGCTCGAACATCTCGCGGATCTCGGTCAGCTCAAGCGCGAAAGCGCGGGTGAAGCCCTTGAGCACCCAATGGCTGTTGCGCCGCTTCTCGATCAGGCCGAAGCGCGAGAAGCGGATCAGGAATTCGCGCACGCTGGTGGTGCCGACGCCGATCTCGCGCGCCAGCTCGAGCTCGTTGATCTGCATGCCTGCTTCCGCGCCGCCGGCGAGCAGCCGGCGCATGAAGGAGCGCTCGATGATCTCGGCCAGCGAGTCGGTCTCTTCCTCGGGGAAGAAATCTTCCGCCTTCGGCGCCCGCAGCACCGTTTTGTTGCGCTTGTTCCAGGCGATCAGCCCGGATTCTTCCATGCGCGAAAGAATGCTGCGCACCGTGGTGCGGCTGACGCCGAGCAGCGTTCCGAGCTCGGGCTCGGACGGCAGGCTCCTGGTTTCGTCGAGCAGCCGCAGTCCGCGGTTGAAGGCGTCCTTATAGACGTTGTTGCTCTTCGACATGCCCCGTATCCCCAACGCTTGCGGCGGCCGGCCGGAAGCGCAATATGATCGGTGTTCCTAGCGCAAGCCTCCGAAATGCGGAACGAATTTCGCCGGCTTTATCTAACGGGCGGCCACGCACCCAAGGGCGCGGCGCGCGATGAAAAAACAATTGACGCAAAAATGTTTTTTCACGATAAAAGACATTATCCTCAAACGGGCGCATGTCAATCCGCCCACACTCCCAGGTTTACCCAGGACAGCCGCCCGTGAACGCCGCAAGCACCATTCTTCTTTCCCCCGCCGACAATGTCGCGGTCGCCAATGGCCGCATCGAGATCGGTGCGGAGCTGCCTGGCGGCGCGGTTGCGGTGGCGGCGATCGACCCAGGGCACAAGGTGGCAATCAAGCCGATCGCGGCGGGCGAAGCGGTGGTGAAATATGCGCAGGCGATCGGCCGCGCCACTCAAGCCATTGCGCCGGGCGAGCACGTCCACTCGCACAATCTGGTGTTCGAGAGCGGCCGCTTGCCGGTGGTGCCGCCGAGCGAGGCCGAGCACGCCACCGAAGCGGACCGCAAGCGCACCTTCATGGGCTATCGCCGCGCCGATGGTCGCGCCGGAACGCGCAACTTCATCGGCATCATCGCCAGCGTCAATTGCTCGTCCACCGTCTGCCATGCGATCGCCGACGAGGCCAATCGCACGCTTTTGCCGAAATATCCAGGCATCGACGGTTTCGTGCCCATCGTCCACGGCCAGGGCTGCGGCATGAGCGCCACCGGCGACGGCATGATGGTGCTGCACCGCACGCTGGCCGGCTATGCCCGCCACCCGAATTTCGGCGGCGTGCTGATGGTCGGTCTGGGCTGCGAGGTCAACCAGCTCACCCTTTATGGCCAGAAGGGCGTCGCGGCGGGAAAGCGGCACTTCAACATCCAGGAGGCCGGCGGCTCGCGCAAATCCGTCGAGCGGGCGATGGGCGTGCTGGCCGAGATCGCCGAGGAGGTCGGCCAGTTGCAGCGCGAACCGATCCCGGTCAGCGAGATCGTCGTCGGCCTGCAATGCGGCGGCTCGGACGGCATGTCCGGCATCACCGCCAATCCGGCGCTGGGAGCGGCGGTCGATATCCTGGCCGGCTGCGGCGGCATCGGCATCCTATCCGAGACGACCGAGATCTACGGCGCCGAGCATCTGCTTGCCTATCGCGCCGCCTCGCCCGAGATCGCCGCCAAGCTCGACGGCTTTGTGAAATGGTGGGAGGATCATACTGCCAAGCACGGCGCCTCGATCGACAACAATCCTTCGCCGGGCAACAAGCGCGGCGGCCTGACCACCATCCTGGAGAAGTCGCTGGGTGCTGTTGCCAAGGGCGGTCAGACGCCGCTCAACGGCGTCTTCGGTTACGCCGAGAAGGTCAGCGGCAGCGGCTTGGTGTTCATGGACACGCCCGGCTACGATCCGGTCTCGGCCACCGGCCAGGTGGCCGGCGGCGCCAATGTCATCGTCTTCACCACCGGCCGCGGCTCCTGCTTCGGCTGCCGTCCGACGCCGTCGATCAAGGTCGCCACGAACTCGACCATGTACCACCAGATGGAAGAGGACATGGACGTCAATTGCGGTGTCATCGCTTCCGGCGAGAAGACGATCGCCGGCATGGGCCGCGAGATCTTCGAGCTGATCATCGAGACGGCGTCCGGACGCAAGACCAAGAGCGAGGCGTTCGGCTACGGCGACAACGAGTTCGTGCCCTGGCATCTCGGCGCGACGCTCTAAATAGTCGAAACGACCGCCGGTCGAACGGCAAAGGGAGGCTTTGATGAACAAACGCCGGATCGGCGCGACCGCGCTCGAAGTCACCGAAGTCAGCTTCGGCGGCGCCGCCATCGGCGGCCTTTATCGCGCCTGTCCGCGCGAGCCCGCAATGGAAACGCTGCAAGCGGCCTGGGACGGCGGGCTGCGTTACTTCGACACCGCGCCCTTCTACGGCTTCGGCCTGTCGGAGCGGCGCACAGGCGATTTCCTGCGTGAGAAGCCGCGCTCCTCCTATGTGCTCTCGACCAAGGTCGGCCGCCTGTTCCGGCCGGTGCCGGAGGACCAGGTTCCCGATCACTCCTATGTCGATCCGCTACCCTTCGCGCTCGACTACGACTATTCCTATGACGGCATCATGCGCTCGGTGGATTTTTCCTACGCGCGGCTCGGCCTCAACAAGATCGACATCCTGTTCGTCCACGACATCGGCGTCTACACGCATGGCGTCGAGAAGACGAAGCTGCATTTCCGTCAGCTGATGGATGGCGGGCTGAAGGCGCTGGAGGAGCTGAAATCGTCCGGCACGATTTCCGCCTACGGCCTTGGCGTCAACGAGGTCCAGATCTGCCTTGACGTGCTTCGCCGCGCGCCGCTCGACTGCATCCTGCTCGCCAGCCGCTATTCGCTGCTTGATCGCAGCGCCGAGGCCGACCTGCTGCCGCTTTGCCGCGAGCGGCGGACCTCGCTGATCATCGGCGGCGTCTTCAACTCGGGCATATTGGCGACGGGACCGGTGCATGGCGCGCATTTCGATTATCTGCCGGCGAGCAAGGATGTTCTCGACCGCGTCAGCGCAATGGAGCGCATCGCCATCGGAGGTGGCTATCCGCTGGCCGCTGCCGCGTTCCAATTCCCTCTGCACGAGCCTGTCGTTGCCTCGGTGCTGACCGGCACCGCCAAGCCCGCGAATCTGACGCGCAATCTCGAACTGCTGGATATCAAGGTGGCGGCGGCGGAATTTGCCAAATACGATCCTTATACGATCGTCCAGCAGCTTGGCTGAGATGCGGAGGACCCGGCAGACCGATCAGCTGCCACTCGTCACGAAAACGGCATGAGACACCGCTTGCATCGATCCGGGCAATGCACTATCAAAATCCGGCAAATGTTTTTTATTGATAAAGTTCTGTTTGGCTCGCGCCTATCCAAGTGGAGCTTCCGAACCTTCACCGGGCGACTTTAGGGAGGAACCTAATGAAATTCGTAACCAGCCTTCTCAACCGCCGCGCCTTCGTGGCTGTAGCCGCCGCCTCAATGCTCGCCGGTGCGATGCATTCGGCACCCGCCTCGGCGGCCGACGTGACCATCCCGATCATCGTCAAGGACACCACTTCATTCTACTGGCAGATCGTGCTGGCCGGCGCCCGCAAGGCCGGCAAGGATCTCGGCATCAACGTGCCGGAACTCGGCGCCCAGGCCGAAACCGACGTCAACGGTCAGATCTCGATCCTCGAGAACGCCGTCGCCGGCAATCCGGCCGCGATCGTGATCGCGCCGACCGAAGCCAAGGCGCTCGGCAAGCCGATCGACGAAGCGGCGACCAAGGTCAAGGTCATCGGCATCGACTCCAGCGCCGAATCCAAGGCCTTCACCTCCTTCCTCACCACCGACAACGTCCAGGGCGGCCGTGTCGCGGCTGACGGTCTCGCTGCCGCGATCGGCGCCGCCAATGGCGGCAAAGTCGAGGGCAAGGTTGCGCTGATCACAGCGCTGCCCGGCGCCGGCTCGCTCGAGCAGCGTGCGCAAGGCTTCAAGGAACAGCTCAAGGCGAAATATCCCGGCCTCGAACTGGTCGCCGACAAATATGCCGACGGTCAGGCCACCACCGGCCTCAACATCGCGACCGACCTGATCACCGCCAATCCGGACCTCAAGGGCATCTTCGCCTCGAACCTGATCATGGCGCAGGGTGTCGGCCAGGCGATCGCCGAGAACAATCTCGCCGGCAAGGTGGCGCTGATCGGTTTCGACAGCGACGAGAAGCTGATCAAGTTCCTCAACGACGGCGTCATCTCCGGCCTCGTCGTCCAGGATCCGTACCGGATGGGCTACGACGGCATCAAGACCGCCTTAGCCGCCTCGAAGGGCGAGAAGGTCGAGGCCAATGTCGACACCGGCGCCAATCTCGTCACCAAGGACAACATGAAAGATCCGAAGATCGACGCGCTGCTCAACCCGAAGCTCAACTGATCTTCGCGACATTCGTTTCCGGGGCTTCGCCGCCCCGGAAACATCGCGGCGGACAGTTTGGAAATCCGCCGGCTTGCTTTAGGCTCTGCCTTCTAGATGCGCGCCAGACGCATCGCTGCGTATCCAACGGTTGGATCAATCTGGGAGGATTGTCATGACGTCGACGGCGCAGGAACTGCACCCGCCCCCCACGCTGAAACCGGGCAGGACCATCCTCGAGTTGAAAGGCCTGGAAAAGCGCTATCCCGGCACGCATGCGCTGAAGCCGGTGGACCTTGCCTTCAAGTCGGGCGAGATCCACGCCATCGTCGGCGAGAACGGCGCCGGCAAATCGACGCTGATAAAGCTTTTAACCGGCGTCATGCCGCGCACCTCCGGCGAAGTCGTCTGGGAAGGTAAACCCGAGGCGCTGGCCACGCCGCACGAGGCGATGGCGCTCGGCATCAATGCCGTCCACCAGGAGGTCGTGCTTTGCCGCCACCTCACCGTCGCCGCCAACATGTTCCTCGGCGAGGAGAATTCCCGCTTCGGTCTGTTGCAGCAGCGAGCCATGGTGAAGGAAGCGCGGAAGATCATCGATGGGCTCGGCTTCGACCTGCCCGCGCATGTTATGCTCGGCGACCTCACCATCGGCCAGCAGCAGCTGATCGCCGCCGCCCGCGCCACGGTACGCGGGACAAAGTTCCTCATCTTCGACGAGCCGACCGCCTACTTGACCCGCAAGGAGGCCGACCAGTTGTTCAAGCTGATCCGCCGGCTAAAGGGCGAAGGCGTCACCATCATCTATATCAGCCACCGCATGGAGGAGGTGTTCGAGCTTGCCGATCGCGTTTCGGTGCTGCGCGACGGCACGCTCGTCGGCACCCGCAACATAGCCGGGACCAGCGAGCCGGAACTGGTCAAGCTGATGATCAATCGCTCGATCGAGCAGATCTACCACAAGGAGCATTTCACGCCGGGCGCGACGATCGTCGAGACGCGGAATCTCTCCGGCAAGGGTTTCGAGAACGTCTCGGTGACTGTCCGCGCGGGCGAGATCGTCGGACTTTACGGCTTGATCGGAGCCGGCCGCAGCGAGTTCGTCACCACGCTTTACGGCCGCCACAGGAAGTCGGCCGGTCAGATCCTGTGGCAAGGCAAGGAGGTGCAAGTCAACTCCGAGCATGACGCGATAAGGCTCGGCATGGCCCTCGCCCCCGAAAGCCGCCGCGACCAAGGCCTTTGCCTCAACCTGCCGGTCGGCACGAATCTCAACCTGCCGATCTACAAGCGCATCTCGAGCAATCTTCTGATCTCAGGCTCGCGCGAGAAGGCCGAGGCCGATCGCCAGATAGCCGATCTCAGGATCAAGACGCCGACCCGCCACGCGCTGGCCTCCAGCCTGTCGGGCGGCAACCAGCAGAAGATCGTCATCGGCAAATGGCTGGCGCATGGCGCCAAGCTGTTCATCTTCGACGAGCCGACGGTCGGCGTCGATGTCGGCACCAAGGCCGAGATTTACCGGCTGTTCTCGACGCTTCTGTCCAAGGGCGCCGGCATCATCCTGATCTCGTCCTACCTGCCGGAAGTCTACGAGCTCGCCGACACGCTGCATGTGTTCCGCCGCGGCAAGCTGGTCGCCACGCATGGCTTCCGCACCGCCAGCCATGAGGACATTTTGGGCCAAGCGCTGGCCGAGAAACAAGAAAAGACGGGAGGACAAAAATGAGCACCGAGGCGAT
The DNA here is from genome assembly GCF_029625765.1 of Mesorhizobium sp. WSM4983. Classification (NCBI taxonomy): domain Bacteria; kingdom Pseudomonadati; phylum Pseudomonadota; class Alphaproteobacteria; order Hyphomicrobiales; family Phyllobacteriaceae; genus Mesorhizobium; species Mesorhizobium sp. WSM4983. The sequence continues at coordinate 270,763 of NZ_JARTVM010000002.1, forward strand.
CCCCGCCGAAAAGCCGAAGCGCAATTACAACGCCCTGTTCGGGCTGACGCTGCTCGGCTTGTTGCTTTTGATGTGGATCGTGCTGGCGGTCGCCACACCCTCCTTCGCCACGACGCTCAACATCACCAATCTTTTGCGTCAGGGTTCGCTGATCGCCATCCTCGCGGTCGGCCAGACCTTCGTCATCATCACCGGCGGCATCGATCTCTCGGTCGGTGCCGTGGTCGGCTTCACCACCGTCATCGTGGCGCTTCTGATCAATGCCGGCTGGCCGATCTGGGCGGCTGTGCTCATTACCTTGCTCGCCGGGGTCGCCATCGGCCTGTTCCACGGCTTCGGCATCGTCAAGATGGGCCTGCCGCCCTTCATCATCACCCTGGCCACGATGACGTCGCTGCGCGGCATCGGCCTCTTGATGACCAACGGCAATTCGATCTCGATCAACAGCGACCCGTTCCAGGCCTTCTCGCGCGGCTCGCTGCTCGGTATCCCTTACCTGTTCTGGATGGTGATCCTGGTCGCCATACCGTCCTATGTGTTCCTGCACCACACACGCTGGGGCCGCTATTTGTTCTCGGTCGGCTCCAATGCGGAGGCCGCGCGCCTTTCCGGCGTGAACGTGCCGCGCACCATCTTCATGGCCTATATCCTGTCCGGCCTGCTCGCGGCTTTCGTGGGTGTGCTGCTTGCCTCGCGCATCGGCATCGGCAACCCGACCCAGGGCGACACCTATGAGCTGCAGGCTATCGCCTCGTCGGTGATCGGCGGCACCTCGCTGTTCGGCGCCATCGGCTCGGTGCATGGACCGCTGATCGGCTCCTTCATTCTTTCGACGATCAACAACGGCGCCAACCTGCTCAACGTCAACACCTTCTGGCAGCGCGTCATCACCGGCCTGCTGATCATCGTCATCGTCTACTTCGACGGCCTGCGCCGTCGCGGCAAATAATCGTTCCTGAAATGACGCGCCGGCCCCGATCGAGCGGGGCCGACGTCCCTTCTAACACTGGATCAGCGCATGAAAGCCGTCGTCTGCCGCTCGCCTGGCGACCTTGTTCTCGAAGACCGCGCCGAACCCGGCGCGCCGCCGCCCGGCTGGGCGCGGATCGCAGTCAGCCATGTCGGCATCTGCGGCACCGACTATCACATCTTCGAAGGCAAGCACCCGTTCCTCGCCTATCCACGCATCATGGGCCACGAGGTCTCGGGCACCGTCGTCGAGCGAGGTGAAGGCGTCGAGCTTGCCATCGGCGAGCCGGTGATCATCAACCCCTATCTCGCCTGCGGCAAATGCGTTGCATGCCGGCACGGCAAACCGAACTGCTGCGTGCAGATCGAGGTGCTTGGCGTCCATCGCGACGGCGCCATGTGCGACGAGATCCTGGTGCCGGCCCAGAACCTTTATCAGGCAAATGGCCTGTCGCTGGCCGATGCCGCCGCCGTCGAATTCCTGGCCATCGGCGCACACGCCGTGCGGCGCTCGCCTAGTGCGCCCGGCCAGCGTACGCTGGTCATCGGCGCCGGTCCGATCGGCCTTGGCACGGCACTGTTCGCCCGCATCGCCGGGCTCGATGTCAGCCTGCTCGACATGAGCACCGAACGGCTCGGTTTCGCCGAAAGCGAGCTCGGCTTTACCGCACTCGACGGCTCGAAAGCGCAGGCAGCCGATCTGGTGCGGCAGGCGACCGGCGGCGAAGGCTTCGATCTTGTGTTCGACGCCACGGGCAACACGCAGTCGGTGCAGTCCGCCTTCACCCATGTCGCGCATGGCGGAGCGCTGGTTTTGGTCAGCGTCGTCAAGGACGACATCACCTTCTCCGATCCCGAGTTTCACAAGCGCGAGATGACGCTGGTCGGCAGCCGCAATGCGCTCAGAGCAGACTTCGACCATGTCGCCGCCTCGATCCGCAACGGCGCCGTGCCGCTGGAGAAACTCGTCACCCACCGCACGACCCTTGCCGATACGCCGCGCGATCTAGCGCGCTGGGCGCACGAAAAATCCGGGTTGATCAAAGCGGTTATCGAGGTCGGATAGGGAGGCCCGGCCCGCCCGTGGATGACGACCTCAGGGGTTGTCGCCCTTGATGACGGATGTCGAAGGCTAGTCGGAGGCGACTGGCGTCCATGAGCGGTTGTTGCGCCATGCGCTGGCCAAGTCCGGCGTGCCGTTCTCGCCGCACAACCCGGCACACACCCACCACTATGCGAAGTCGACAAGACGGCGCGCCAAGACCGATCGTCTCGATGCCGCACAAACCTCGCAGCCGCTCAGGGTCCAAGAACTGGCCATCATCGCCGTTGCAAGGAAGCTCCTGGTCGTCCTCAATGCCATCGTTCGAGACAAGACAGCCTTCGCATGAACACAGTAATGCCGTTCCCTAAGCCGTAGAATGCAGCCGGTGCAGAATTGCATCGTGGCGGAGCGTCGACGTCACGGAATGGATCCTCGGGTCTCGGCGTCCGCTTCGCTCCCGCTCCGCCCGTGGATGACGAATGGAGAGGGCGTTTAAGCGGCAGCCTTCCACCCATCTCTGATATGCCGATACCCTTCGCGATAAACTGCCTCCGGGCTCTCTGCGAAATCCCGCCACACCTTGGTCGCAGCCGCCAGATCCTTCAGTGATCGGCCGAACGACTCGATCGTAAGCCAATCGTCATAGCCGCTCTTGCGGATCGCCGCGAAAGTTTCCTTCCAGGGGATGTTGCCGCGCCCCGGCACGCCGCGGTCGTTTTCCGAGATGTGGATGTGGACGACGTTCCGGCGATTGCGCGTATAGGCGCCGATCGAGTCGGCCTCCTCGATATTGGCGTGAAAAGTGTCGTACATCGCCTTGATGTGCGGCCGGTCAATCGCGTCGATATGCTCGGACAGGTCGTCCATCGTGTTGACCAGATAACACTCGAAGCGGTTGAGCGCTTCGAGCCCGATGGTGACGCCCCTCTTGCCGGCATGATCGCCAATGGCGCGCTGCGAGGCGACCGAGCGCTTCTTCTCGGTCGCTGTCGGGCCGCTGCCGGAAAAGGCGCCAAGCGTAGAATGCAGCGGGCCGCTCAGCTTGTTCGCGCCGAGCGCCGCGCTGCAGTCGATCGCCCATTTCATGTAATCGATGCCGGCCTTGCGCGTCGCGGCATCCGCAGAGATCAGGTTCGTTGCCGGATCTCCCATCGCCGAGACCGCGGTGCGCTCCAGTCCGATGCGATCGAGCATCTCGCCGAGCTTCTTGTAGTCATCCGGTTCGCCCGCGAAGACCGGTATCTCGACGCCGTCGAAGCCGGTTGCCTTGATGTCCTTCAGCAGCGCCTCGTGCTTTTTCGAGACGCTCGTCGTCCACAAGAACATGCACATGCCGATTTTCATCGACACCCCTCCTCTGCGGCCAACCACTTGCGCTAGCGGGTCACAATCCCCCTCATCCGGCCCGTGCCGTCGCCGAGCCCGCCTTTATAGCCTCGTCCACGCCCCGTTCTTCCTCGAAGACTTCACGCACGCCTCGATGAAGGCCATGCCTTCGACGCCGTCCGCGATCGTCGGGAAGGCGACATCCTTGGCAAGCTTGCCGCCCTTTTTGCGCGCCGCGCGGATGGCGCGGGCCGCTTCCTGGTAGATATTGGCGAAGCCTTCGAGATAGCCCTCCGGATGGCCGGAGGGCACGCGGCTGACGCGCGCCGCTACCGGCATCGCGCCGGCGCCCGCCCGGGTCAGCAACTGCTTCGGCTGGCCGAAGGGCGTGTACCAAAGATAGTTCGGGTCGGCCTGGACCCATTCGAGCCCGCCCTTCGAGCCGTAGATGCGCAGCTTCAGCCCGTTCTCGTGGCCGGGCGCCACCTGGCTCGCCCAGATCATGCCCTTGGCCGGATGCTTGTTGCCGACCGGCTTGAAGCGCAACAGCACATTGACGTTGTCGTCGAGCTGGCGTCCCGGCACGAAGGCGTCGAGGTCGGCCGAAAGGGAATCCAGCTCGAGCCCCGAGACGAAGCGGGCGAGGTTGTAGGCGTGCGTGCCAATGTCGCCGAGCGCGCCGCCGGCGCCGGCCTGCTTGGGGTCGGAGCGCCATGAGGCCTGCTTCTGACCGGTCGCGGCTAGGTCTTCGGTCAGCCAGTCCTGCGGATATTCCGACTGCACGATGCGGATGTCGCCGAGCATGCCCTTGGCCACCATCTCGCGCGCCTGCCGCACCATCGGATAGGCTGTGTAGTTGTGGGTGAGCACGAACACCTTTCCAGCCTTCTCGACCAGTGCGGCAAGCTTCTTCGCCTCGGCGAGAGAGGTCGCGAGCGGCTTGTCGCAGATGACGTGGATACCCGCCTCGAGGAAGGCTTTGGCCGCCGGCACATGCACATTGTTGGGCGTGACGATCGCCACTGCCTCGATGCCGTCCGGGCGTTTGGCTTCGGCCTTGGCCATCTCGGCATAGGAGCCGTAGCTGCGTGACGGATCGAGCCCGAGTTCTTCGGCCGAGGCCTTCGCGCGCGCCGGGTCCGACGACAGCGCGCCGGCCACCAGCACGAAGTCGTTGTCCATGCGCGCCGCAATCCGGTGCACCGCGCCGATGAAAGCGCCCTGCCCGCCGCCGACCATGCCGTAGCGGATCGGGCCGCCTCCCGTCTCCGATTTCGATGCGCCGACCATGCTTTCGTTCTCCCTCATGTTGGTTAGCTCCCCCTTGAGGGGAGGTCGATCCGCACAGCGGATCGGGTGGGGTCGCCGGGCGTGGATCTCGGCATAAACCGACCCAGCCCGGCCCTTTGGGCCACTCTCCCCTCGAGGGGAGGATAAAGGTGCTAAATCCCCATCATCGCGCGCAGCAGCTTCTTGTCGCTGGTGCCGCCGGCGAAATCATCAAAGGCCCTTTCGGTGACCCGGATGATATGATGCTGGATGAAGGGTGCGCCTTCGGCCGCGCCGTCCTCGGGATGCTTGAGGCAGCATTCCCATTCCAGCACCGCCCAGGAATCGTAGTTGTACTGGGTGAGCTTGGAGAAGATGCCGCTGAAATCGACCTGCCCGTCGCCGAGTGAACGGAAACGCCCGGCACGGTTCACCCAGCCCTGATAGCCCGAATAGACGCCTTGCCGCCCCGTCGGGTTGAACTCGGCATCCTTGACGTGGAAGGCCTTGATCCGCTCGTGGTAGAGGTCGATGAACTCGAGATAGTCGAGCTGCTGCAACAAAAAGTGCGACGGGTCGTAATTGATGTTGCAGCGCTTGTGGCCGCCTACCGCGTCGAGGAACATCTCGAAGGTCGCGCCGTCGAATACGTCCTCGCCTGGATGGATCTCGTAGCCGATATCGACGCCGTTCTCATCATAGACGTCGAGGATCGGCTTCCAGCGCTTGCCCAGCTCGGCAAACGCCTCCTCGATCAGCCCAGGCGGCCGCTGCGGCCACGGATAGAGGTATGGGAAAGCGAGCGCGCCGCTGAAGCTCACCGACGCCTTGAGGCCGAGATTCTTCGATGCCTTGGCGCCGAATTCCATCTGCTCGACCGCCCATTTCTGCCGAGCCTTCGGATTGTTGTGCACCTCTGGCGGCGCAAACCCGTCGAACTGCGCGTCGTAAGCTGGATGCACCGCCACCAATTGCCCCTGCAGGTGCGTCGACAGCTCGGTAATCTCGACGCCGGCTTCAGTGCAGATGCCCTTCACCTCGTCGCAATAGGTTTTCGACGACGCCGCCTTTTTCAGGTCGAACAGCCGTCCGTCCCAGGTCGGGATCTGTACGCCTTTGTAGCCGAGCCCGGCCGCCCATTTGGTGATCGAGGCCAGCGAATTGAACGGCGCGGCGTCGCCCGCGAACTGCGCCAGAAACAGGCCGGGCCCCTTCATCGTCGTCGGCATCGGCATCCTCCCTCTCTCGTTTTCATGGACCAAGCATAGCGCCGATTGAAGCGAGGGCCAGCCTCTTCGACCGTTCGTCTCGGCGCCGACAAGCAGCGGCATTCTGGTATTACCAAATACGGCTGTTTGGTCAAGCGGCCAGAAACAGTTGGAATGCGAGCCGCACGATTGCCGAAAGGCATCTTAATCTTTTCAAATCAAAGCATTGACTGATAAGTTGAGCCCAATAGGCGGTCTCCTTGCCGTTACTGTGAATTTGCTGTAGAGGTTCTGTCAGGCCCAATTGGTCGAACCAGTTTCGAGAAAAAACACTGGAACGCCGTGGGGAGGAGATCATGCGACGGGCTCGGTGGAGAACGCCGCGAAAAACGTGACAGGCGAATTCTGGGAAGGATAGACCATGCACCTTTCGACGCACAACTGGATGCGGGCGGAGCCGCTGGAGGTGACGCTGAAGCGCATCAAGAAGTTCGGCTATGAGTCGATCGAGATTTCCGGCGAGCCCGAGCAGTACAAGACCAAGGAAACGCGCGCGCTCCTGAAGGAGCACGGCATACGTTGCTGGGGTTCGGTGACGCTGATGCTGGGCGAACGCAACCTTGCCGCCAAGAACCAGGGCCAGCGCGAGCGATCGGTACAATATGTCAAGGACGTGCTGACCATGGTGAGCGAGCTTGACGGCGAGATCATCACGCTGGTTCCCGCCACCGTCGGCAAGGTGGTGCCCGACGGCACCGAGGCGGAAGAGTGGGGCTGGGTGGTGGACGCCACGCGCGAATGCTTCGCGCATGCCAAGAAGGTCGGCGTCAAGATCGCCGTCGAGCCGCTCAACCGTTTCGAGACCTACCTCTTCAATCGTGGTGCCCAGGCGCTCGCGCTCGCGGATGCGGTGAGCCCGGAATGCGGCGTCTGCCTCGACGCCTACCACATCCATATGGAGGAATTTAACGTCTATGACGCCATCCGCCAGGTCGGCAAGCGCCTCTACGACTTCCATGTCGCCGACAACAACCGCTTTGCCGCGGGTCTCGGCCAGATCGACTGGCCGAAGATTGTCGGCACGCTGAAGGAGATCGGCTATGACGGCGCGCTGACCAACGAGTTCGTCGCGCCGGTCGACCGCACGCCGGCCGCCCCTTATCCGGAGATGGTGGAGCGCAACCCGGTCGACATCTCGCCCGAGCAGCTCAAATTCATCCAGGATCACGGCTCCAGCGTGCTCACCGAGAAGTTCTACACCGATCAGATGCGCATCACCGCCGAAACGCTGCTGCCGCTGATCAAGTAGAGGGTCCGATTGGAGCTTAGCCCTACCGTCCTGGCCGGGCGGCGGGTCCGGGGATCAAGATGCGTATAAAAAGCGTCCAGGCCTGGTGGGTTCGCATACCGATCGAAGTCGCAAAGCAGCATCGCAGCGACTTCGGTCAGGTGACGACGTTCGACGCCGCCATCCTGCGCGTCGAGACCGACGACGGCCTGGTCGGCTGGGGCGAGGGCAAGAACGCCGCCGGCAGCGCCGGCAGCTATGGCGCGCTGGTCCACATGCTGAACCACGAGATTGCGCCGCAGCTCATCGGCCGCGATCCGGCCGATATCGGTATCATCTGGGAGATGCTCTACAACGGCGTGCGACACCACACGGCGGCCCATGCCGGCCATGCCATGCCCCAGCTGGCGCGGCGCGGCATGAGCGTGGCGGCGATCAGCGCCGTCGACATCGCGCTTTGGGACATCCTCGGCAAGTCGCTGGGGCAGCCGGTCTGGCGGCTGCTCGGCGGCCGCAAGGTCGAGCGCATGCAGGCCTATGCCTCGGGCGGCTGGGCGCCAGCTGACACCATCGGCGACCAGCTCAAATCCTATATCGCCGAAGGCGGCTTCAAGGCGCTGAAGATGCGCATCGGCGCCATGGACGGCGCGCCGCATATCTCGGCCGCGCGCGTCCGCGCCGCCAGGGAAGCGATCGGTCCTGACGTCGAACTGATGGTGGACGCGCACGGCACCTACACCGTCGCCGAGGCCAAGCGCTTCATCAGCCTCACCGCCGATCTCGATCTGGCTTGGTTCGAGGAGCCGGTGATCGCCGACGACAAGCACGGTATGGCCGAGGTGCGCGCGTCCGGTTCTACCCCGATCGCCACCGGCGAGAGCGAGGCGACCCGCTATGCCTTTCGCGATCTGGCCGTGCTGAAATCGGCCGACATCTTCCAGCCTGATCCCGCCTTCTGCGGCGGCATCAGCGAGGCGATGAAGATCGGCACCATCGCCAGCGCCTTCAACCTGCGCTTCGCGCCGCATCTGTGGGCCGGCGCGCCCTGCTTCTTCGCCGGACTGCATGTCTGCGCGGCTTCCCCCGCGACCTTCATCGTCGAGTATTCGCTGGGCGCCAATCCGATGATCCACGATCTCGTCGAGGAGACTGTCGAAGCAAAGGACGGTATGATAGCGATCCCTGAAAAGCCCGGATTGGGTTTCACCGTTTCGGAGCGATTCCTGGAGGCGCACGCGCTACGCATTTGACGATGAAAGAAAAGAACCTTCTTGCGGAACTCGCCGCCTATCTGTTCTCCAACTCGGACAAGGAGTCGGGCCGCACGCCGTCGGAGCGCGAGCTGGCGGAGCATTTCGCCGTCAGCCGCGGCCAGATCCGCGAGGCGCTTGCCATCCTCGAAGCGATGCGCATCGTCGAGCGCCGCGCCAAGTCCGGCATCTATATCGATACCAAACAGGCGAGCGTGGAAGCGTTAGCGCTTTTCGCCCGCGCGGGCCTGCCGCTCGATCCGGTGCAGATCTACGAGACCGTCGAGCTGCGCAAGATCCACGAGATCAAGGCGGCCGAGCTTGCCTGCTCACGCGCCACCGAGGAGAATTTCGAGCGGCTGCGCGAGATCCTGAAGGCTTCCGAGGAGCGCATCGCCGCCGGCGAAGGCCTCGCCAAGGAAGACCGCGAGTTCCACCTCGAAATCGTGCGAGCGACCAAGAACGGCGTCTTCCACAACATCTGCAGCGTCTATTACCTGATGGGCGAGCAGCGCCTGCCGATCTATTTCAACGATCTGGAGCGCAGCATGCGCTCGCATGCCGAACACATCCAGATCTACGAGGCGCTGTTGCGCCGCGACGGCAACCTCGCCCAGGCGCTGATGAGTGCGCACCTGCAAGGCGCCGAGAGCTACTGGAAGGGGATCATCGAAGGTCGCTGGACCGAGCCGAAGAGCGCGGCGCTCGAAAGGGCCTGAGCTTCATGCGCAAGATCCTGTCGACGCACCCGCTACATCCGCGCGCGACAAGCATGCTGGCGGGAGCCGGCCGGCTGGTCGTCGCGTCCGCGCTCGATGCAAGAACGCTGGCTGCCGAGGCGAAAGACGCCGACATCGTCATCGTCCGAGCGCCGCTGCCGCCGGAGCTGTTCGCGGGCGCGTCCCTGTTGCGCGCCGCGATCCGCCATGGCGCGGGACTGGACATGATCCCGGTCGAGGCGGCCACCGCCGCCGGCGTGCTGGTGGCGAACGTGCCGGCCGTCAATGCCCGCTCGGTGGCCGAACATGTAATGTTCACGGCGCTGGCGCTGCTCAGGCGCTTCCGCATGATGGATCGCGACCTGCGCGCCAAGGGCTGGCTCGCCGGGCGCGAGCATGCCAATTCGACCAGCGAGCTCGCCGGCAAAACGATCGGCATCGTCGGCCTCGGGGCCGTCGGCCAAGCCGTCGGCCACATCGCCGCGCACGGCTTCGATCTCAAGGTCGTGGCGACGACGCGCAGCCTGCGCCCGGCGCCCGAGCGCGTCGGCTTCCTGTCGATCGACGCGCTGGTCGAGCAGAGCGACATCATCGTGCTCTGCTGCCCGCTGACTGAGGAGACCCGCGGCCTGATCAGCCGCGAGCGCATCGCCCGCATGAAGCCCAATGCGCTGTTGATCAATGTCTCGCGCGGGCCGGTGGTCGATGACGAGGCGCTGATTGAAGCGCTGCGAAGAGGCCGCATCGGCGGTGCGGCGCTCGACGTCTTTGCGACCCAGCCGCTGCCGCCGAGCCATCCCTATTTCAGCTTCGACAACGTGATCATCACTCCGCATATGGCCGGCATCACCGAGGAATCGATGATGCGCATGGGCGTCGGCGCTGCGAACGAGGCCTTGCTGGTGCTTGCCGACAAGCTGCCGGTCAACCTGCGGAATCCGGAAGTGATCGAGCGTTACCGTCGGCGCTTTCCGGCCGACTGATTGCGCCGCTGCACCACCTCAACCGCTCAGCAAAGCCTCCACCGCGGCAGCAATTCCGAGCAGACGTCGGTCGTGCCCATGCCTCGCCACCAGCATCAGTCCGGCCGGCAGCTTGGTGCCCGGCATCGGCAGCGAGATTGCACAGAGATCGAACTGGTTGGCGACCTGCGTGTTGCGCAGGAGCAAGCCTTCCGTCCTGTCGCGTAGCGCTTCGTCGCCGGCCATCGCCGCGATCGACGGCGCGACCATCGGCACGGTCGGCAGAGCAAGCGCGTCGACCGTTTGCAGCCGTTCCGCCATGGCCGCGACCAGTTCCGCCCGGCGGCGGATGGTCCTGATATAGGCGGAAGCGGGAACCGTCAGCGCGCGCGACAAAGGCCCGCTGACATGTGGGTCGACGGGCACCGAGGCCCCGGTCACCAGCCAGTCGGCATGCACTTCCGCACCCTCCATCGACGCGATCGAGGCGTGCATGGTCGCCGCGCGCATCCCCCCAATGAGGTCATCGATCGATAGATCGGCGACGCGTGCGCCTGCCCGCTCCATCTGCCTGGTGCACGCCTCAAAGGCCGCGGCGACGTCGGCTTGCGTGTCGTCAAAGAGCCGGCCACGCGGAACGCCGATGCGCAGACCGGCGAGCGGGATCGGCTGGAGGGGAACTGGCTCCTCCCCCGCCATGATCGCGTCGGCAGCCGCGCAATCAGCGACGCTGCGGGCTAGCGGACCGATCGAATCCAGTGTGGCCGACAAGGGAAAGGCACCATCCAAGGGCACGCGCCGGGCCGTCGGCTTGAAGCCGACGACGCCGTTGAGCGAGGCCGGAATGCGCACCGAGCCGCCCGTGTCCGAGCCGATCGAGACCTGGCTGCTGCCTTCGCCCACCGCAACGCCGGCTCCGGATGAAGAACCGCCCGGGATCAGGCTGGCATCCGCCGCATTGCCCGATGTGCCGTAGTGCAGGTTGTCGCCGATCGCGGTGAAGGCGAATTCGGTCATGTTGGTCTTGCCGAGGATCACCGCGCCCGCCTGGCGCAGCCGGCGCACGATCGCCGCGTCCTGCGCGGCGGGCTGAGCACCGGCGAGCATCCGCGAGCCTGCCCGGGTCGGCTCGCCGGCGACATCGAACAGATCCTTGATCGACACCACCACGCCATCGAGCGGCCCGAGGCAGACGCCGGCTCTTTGCCGCGCGTCGGCTGCATCCGCTGCGGCGAGCGCCGCTTGGGTATAGAGCTTGACGTAGACCTTTTCGTCAGCCGCGCGATTGGCAAGACGTGACAGGATGATTTCGAGACGGTCGCGCACGGATTGCATGTCGATGTCGGACTCCGCAAGGATGCAACGTCTTTTAAGGCAGCCGATTTGGCTAGCGGATGGATAACCCGGCAAGGGTGCCTTTGCACCTGCCAGCGATAGGAAAGAGACTGATGCTGTACAAAGGCAGTTGCCACTGCGGCAAGGTGGCTTTCGAGGTCGCAGGCGAGCTCGGCGGCGCCGTGCGCTGCAACTGCTCGATCTGCGCGCGCAAGGGGGCGCTGCTTTGGGCCGTGCCGCACGCCAGCATGCGCCTGGTTGCCTGGGGCGACGACCTCGGCAAATACACCTTCGGCAAGGGCTTGATCGCGCATCGCTTCTGCCGGACTTGCGGCATCCATCCCTTCGCCGAGGATGTCAGTCAAGGCAGCGAGCGCAGCGCCTACATCAACATCAATTGCCTCGACGGCATCGATCACGCCGCCATCGAGGTATTCGAGTTCGACGGCCGCTCGGCTTAGTCCAGACTGCATCGCTCTGCCGACAAGCCGGCCGTACCGGCTGGCTTGTCGGCCCAAGGTTAATCAAACCTGTTTCGGCCCGACGGCGAAAGTCACCAGCGCCGCGAGCAGCGTTGCCATGGCACCGTAGCCGAATGCGCTGGCTACGCCGGCATGGTCGACCAGCAGGCCGCCGAAGACTGCGCCCAGCGCGATCGCCACCTGGAACGTCGCTACCATCAGGCCGCCGGCGCTCTCGGCCTGGTCGGGAGCGGCGCGCACCAGCCAAGTCTGCAGCCCGACCGGCACCGCGCCGAAGGCAAAGCCCCATGCCGCAACTGCTATTGCCGCAATCACCGGTGAAGCGCCGATGGTGAGCATGGCAAGCGCCGACAGCGCGATCAGCAGCGGCGCCAATCCGACCGCAAGCTTCAGATTGCGCTCGGCCAGGAAGGCGCCGGCGAAATTTCCGAAGAAGCCGCCGATGCCATAGGCGAGCAGCACCAGCGAGATGGTCTCGATCGGCATGACCGGCACCGTCTCCAGGAATGGCCGCACATAGGTGAAGCCGGCAAACTGTCCCGAGGCGACGAGCAGCACGACCAGCAGGGCGATGCGGATCGTCCGCCGCTTCAGCACCTCGATCAGCGTGCGAAAGCTCGCCACGGCCGTCGGCGGCAGGCTGGGGATGGTGGCAAGCTGTACGAGCAGCGTCAGCGCGCCGACGACCGCCGCGATCATGAAGGCCGTACGCCAGCCCCAGATGTCGCCGACATAGGCGCCGACCGGCGCCGCGGTGACGGTCGCCACCGATACGCCGGTCAGGATGATCGACATTGCGCGCGGCATCAGCCACATCGGCACCAGTCGCATCGCCATGGCGGCCGACATCGACCAGAAGCCGCCGAGCGCGACGCCCAGCACCACGCGGGCCAGAAGCAGCATCGTGAGCGAGGAGGCGAAGGCGGCAAGCAGGTTGGAGACGATCAGAAGCACGGTGAGCAGCCACATGACCAGCCTGCGGTCCAGCCGCTTGGTGACGATGGCCATCGTGGGTGCTGCGATCGCGCCGACGACGGCCGTCGCCGTCACGGCCTGGCCGGCGGCGCCTTCGCTGACGCCGAGATCCTGCGCCAGCCGCGTCAGCAGGCTAGCGGGCAGAAATTCGGCGGTCACCAAGCCAAACACGCCGAGCGCCAGCGAGACCACCGCGCCCCATACAGGCTCGCTTCGCTCCTCGGCTTCGGTTCTATCGAGAACAGCGGCATCGATGACGCCTGTGGCGGGTTCGGTCATGGGAAATCTCCGATCTGTTTTGCGGCGCCATTTGGAAGACCGCCAGTTCGGGATCCACCCGTTACAGGCCTGGCGCGCGACGCTGCAGTGCAACATAGGGAGTGACCGGCTGGAGTTTCCATGCTAGAAACGCCGGAATGAATTACAATTCGTCCAAAACCACATTCCCGGCGTCCGGCGATCCGCTGACCGACATGCTGCGCGGATTGCGGCTCGACGGCGTCGACTATGGCCGCTGCGTGCTGGGCGAACCGTGGGCCGTTTCCTTCCCCGCGCAGAAGGCGGCGCGGTTCCATTTCATCGGCCAACAGGGCTGCTGGCTGTTCTCACCGGCCAAGGAATGGATCGAGCTCTCTGTCGGCGACGCGCTCTTGATCCCGCGTGGCGACGAGCATGTGCTGGCGAGCGCGCCGGGCGTTCCGCCCGTGCCGATCGGCCGCTACACGATCGAGCCGGTCTGCGAGAACATCTATGACGTCTCCAACGGCTGCGACGGCTGCAAGACCTTGCTGTTTTGCGGCAGCATGCATTTCAATCTCGACGGCTCGCATCCGCTGCTCGACATGATGCCCGACCTGATGCAGGCGCATAAGCTGATGGCGAACGCGCCGGGCATCCAGCATCTGCTCGATGCGATGGCTGGCGAGGTGACGATGGACCGGGTCGGCTCGGGCGGCATTCTCGCCCGCCTGGCTGACGTGCTCGCCGCCACAATCATCCGCTCCTGGGTAGAGAACGGCTGCGGCGACGCGACCGGATGGATCGCCGCGGTGCGCAATCCTGACGTCGGCAAGGTGCTCGCCGCTATTCATCTGCAGCCCGACCGGGATTGGACGGTCGGGGCCCTGGCCCGATTGATGGGCGCGTCTCGCTCCGCCTTCGCGCAGCGCTTCGCCACCGTGGTCGGCGAGACGCCGGCCAAATATGTGCTGCGCGTGCGCATGCATCAGGCGCGGCAATGGCTCGCCCGCGACGGCATGCGGGTGTCTGTCGTGGCGGCGAAACTGGGCTACGATTCGGAAGCTTCCTTCAGCCGCGCCTTCAAGCGGGTGATGGGTGTCGCGCCGAGCCATCTGCGCAATGGCGGCGGCGAGCAATCCTGACAGCCGGCGTTCAGGACGCTACCACGCTGGAGGAATTGCCAAGTCTTTTGGACGACGCGTCATTCTTCACCGACAGGGACTGCCTAAGCTGAGCCGAGGAGGAACCGCTCATGGCTAATCAACTCGCAGCGCTTGCGCTCGCCGCGCTCACCATCTCTCCGGGGCAGGCATTCGGCCTTGAAGACAGCTATCTGACGGCCGACAAGATCCCTTATGTCGTCGAAGCGCCGGACCAGCCGCAGCGCCTCGGCCCGCTATGGGGCTCGCGGACCGAGGGCGCGGCCGGCACGCTGCTCAAAGTTCCCGGCAACTGGCGCGCGCCGGTCCACGCGCACACCGCCGACTATCGCGCCGTGGTCATCAAGGGGCTCTGGGCGCATTGGCAGATCCAAGGCGGCGAGGCGACCAAGGTCGAGCTGCCGCCGGGCTCCTACTGGACCCAGAAAGCCAACGAGATGCATGACGATGCCTGCCTGTCCGACACCGAATGCGTGATCCTGCTGATCAACGACACGCCCTACGAAACCTATCTGCCGAAGTAAGTGCAGGCCGATAGCAATCGGCCGGTCCGCCCGCTATCCGGCGTGCCGCAGGCTGACCCCGCTGCCCTTATCGAACAGCACCACCTTGTCCGCGTTCCAGGCAAAGCGGACCGGCTGCTCGATCTCGACCGCGGTTCTCGCCGGCACGGTGGCTCTCAGCATCGTGTCGCCGACCCTCAGCGTCACGATCTTCTCGACGCCGTGGTTCTCGACATCGTGGACCTTAGCCTCGACCGGCGCGCCGCCTTCTAGATAGACGTCCTCCGGACGGATGCCGAAGACGAGCGGGCGACCTTCGCTCGCGCCGCCCGTCTTTAGCCCCCTGGCCCCCCCGCCAACCGGCAATTCGAAACTCATCGGCGCCATCACCGCGCGGTCGTCGACCAGCGTGCCGTCGATGAGGTTCATCGGCGGCGAGCCGACGAAGCTTGCGACATAGGTATCGCGGGGATTGTTGTAGATCTCCTGCGGCGTGCCGGTCTGAACGATGCGGCCATGGTTCAGCACGCCGACCTTGTCGCCCATCGACATCGCTTCGATCTGGTCGTGGGTGACGAACAGGAAGGTGGCACCGAGCTGCATCTGCAGGTTCTTCAACTCCGTGCGCAGCGCCTCGCGTAGCTTGGCGTCGAGCGCCGACAGCGGCTCGTCCATCAGGAACACGCGTGGTTTGCGCACGATCGCGCGGCCGATCGAGACGCGCTGCATCTCGCCACCGGAGAGCCGGTCGGTCTTGCGGTCGAGCAGATGCTCGATGCGCAGCGTGCGGGCGGCGCGCGCGACGCGGTCCTTGATCTCGGCATCCGGCAGCCGGCGAATCTTTGGCCTCAGCGGAAACTCGAGATTCTGCCGCACCGTGTAGCGCGGATAGAGCGAATATTGCTGCAGCACCAAGGCCACGTCGCGCTCGGCCGCGCTCCAGTCGGCGACGTCGACGCCGTCGATGAAGACCTGGCCCTCGGTCGGTTTCTCGAGGCCGGCGATCATCCGAAGCGTCGTCGTCTTGCCGGCGCCGGTTTCGCCCAAAAGCACGAAGAACTCGCCATCGGCGATATTGAGGTTGAGACCCGTCAGCGCGGTATGGCCGCCGAACTTCTTGGTGATGTTCTTCAGTTCGATATGGGCCATTACAGCCTTACTCCCAGCGACTTGCCGCTTGCCGTGTCGAAGAAATGCGCCTGCTCGGGGTCGATGCGGGCATGAACCTTCTCGCCCGGACCCGACACGTAGCCGGCCTTGGTGCGGGCGCGCAGCATCTTGGAGCCGACCTTGAGGTCGACAATGTCGAAGGAGCCGAGCGGCTCGATGATCTGCGCTTCGACCGGCACGTAGCCAGGAGCGGCATCATGCCGGACGAGAACGCCTTCCGGACGGATGCCGAGCGTCAAGCCACCATTGGAATGCCCGTTCAGCCTGGACAGGAGCTCGCGCGGGAACTCGAAACCCGCCGGCGCACCGCCGACGGTGACGGAGGCCGCGCCGGCCAGATCGGCGACGCTCGCCTCGGCGATGTTCATCACCGGGCTGCCGACGAATTGCGCCACGAACAGGTTTGCCGGATGCGAGTAGACCTCGTCCGGCGTGCCGACCTGCTGGATGAAGCCCTCATGCATGATGACGATGCGGTCGGCCAGACTCATCGCCTCGATCTGGTCGTGGGTGACATAGATCGTGGTCGATCCCTGCTTGATGTGCAGCCGCTTGATCTCGGCCCGCATTTCCTCGCGCAGCTTGGCGTCCAGGGCGCCGATCGGCTCATCCATCAGCATCGCCTTCGGCCGCCGCACCAGCGCGCGGCCGATCGCCACGCGTTGCATGTCGCCGCCCGAAAGCGCAGACGGTCGCTTGTCCAGCAGGTCGGTGATCCGCAACACCCTTGCGATCTCGCGCACCGAGGTGTCGACTTCACTGCTGCTCATCCGCGTGGCCCGCAACGGAAAGGCGATGTTCTCGAACACCGTCATATGCGGATAGAGCGAAAAGGACTGGAACACCATGGCGATGTCCCGGTCTGCAGCTTTCAGATGCTGCACCGCCTTGCCGTCGATCAGGATGTCGCCCTGATCGATCGTCTCGAGCCCGGCAATCGCGCGCAGCGTCGTCGTCTTGCCGCAGCCCGACTGTCCAAGCAGCACGATGAACTCGTTGTCGGCGATGGCGAGGTTCAGATTATGGATGACCTGGACCGCACCGAAGAATTTCTCGATGCCGCGAAGTTCGATCTGCGTCACTGCCCGGCCCCCTCATGCGTCACGGCGCCGGTTTCCTCTCTCTGCTCCGGTGCGATTTTCGACGTGATGTTGAAGCCGATCAACCCGATCAGGATGATCGTCACCCCATAGGAATGCAGGCTGAGGCTCCATGGCTGGCAGAGTGCGACGATGCCGAGCACCATGAGGATCTGCGATGCCGGCAAAAGGTACTTCTCGTTGACGGCGCGAAAACTCATTTGCGGATCGCTCCGAAAGTCACGCCGCGAAGCAGGTGGTTGCGCAGCAGGAAGGTGAAGATCGCAACCGGCAGCAGGAACAGGAACGTGCCCGCCGCGATCGTGGTCCAGTCCGGCAGGCCGGAGCCGATCTGCGACGGGATGAAGGGCGGCGCCGTCTGGGCGCGCCGGTTGGTCATGATCAGCGCGAAAGCGTACTCGTTCCAGGCGGTGATGAAGCAGAACACGGCGGTGGCGGCGATGCCGGTTGCGGCCTCGGGCAGCACGATCTTGAAGAAGGCCTGCATGCGCGTATAGCCGTCGACAAGTGCTGCCTCCTCATACTCTTTCGGGATCTCATCCATGAAGCCCTTCATCAGCCAGACCGAGAAGGACAGGTTGAAGGCGACGTAGAGGATGATCAGGCCGATATGGGAGTCGTTGAGGCCAACTGCCCGATACATCAGGAACATCGGGATGGCGACGACCACCGGCGGCAGCATGCGCGTCGAGAGGATGAAGAACAGAAGGTCCGCCTCGCCGGCGATCTTGAAGCGCGAGAAGCCGTAGGCGGTGAAGGTTCCCATGCCGACGGCGAGAACGGTGCTGACCACCGCCACGATCAGGCTGTTCATGAACCGGTCGGGATATTGCGAAAGCTGCACGTCCTTGCCGACCTTCAGTACCCGCTCGCCGCCGTCGTAGATGCGCTTTTCCCACCAGGGCGCGGCTTCGTAGACTTGCGGGTCGACGGTCTTCTGCATCTGCACGCGCTTGGTGAAGAGCCGCACGAACGGCGTCACCTCGGGCTCGAACAGCACGGTTGGCGGCACGCTGACGGCGAGCTCCTTCGGCTTGAATGCCGTCGAGGCGATCCAATAGATCGGTGCGAGGAAGACCAGCGTGGCGATCAGCACCGCGGCGATGGCGACACGGTTGAGCGCGACCTCGGAAGAAGTGCGGACAGCGGCCATCTCAGCGCTCCTTCACCTTGTTGAGATACTTCACGTAGAGGTTGGTGATGGCCAGCACCATGATCAGCACGATGTAGGCGAGCGCGCAGGACTTGCCGGTGTCCCACTGCTGGAAGGCCTGCTTGTAGAGCCGGATCGCGATCAGCTCGGCGGTCGGCTGAGTCGTCATCGTGTAGGCGATGTCGAAGGTCTTGAAGGCTTCCATGGTGCGGAAGATCAGCGCGATCAAAAGGATCGGCGAGACCAGCGGCAACGTGATGCGGGTGAAGGTGTACCACCAGCTGGCGCGGTCGATCGCGGCGGCTTCGTAGAGGTGCTGCGGCACCGCCGACAGGCCGGCGAGCGACAGCAGCATGACGAAGGGCGACCACATCCAGATGTCGGTGATCGCGACGGCGTAGAGCGCGCTGTCGGGATTGGAGAGCCAGGCGAAGTCGCCGAGGCCGAAGACGTAGTTGATCGGTCCCCAGGACGGGCTGTAGAGCAGCTGCCAGAACAGGCCGACGACCGCCGCCGACATCATCATCGGCAGCAACAGCAAGGTCGTGATCAGGCCCTTCATCGGAAAGCTGCGGTTGAGCAGAAGCGCGAGGCCGAAGCCTACGATCATCTGCCCGGCCACCGACACGATCACATATTTCGCGGTGATGACGAAGTTCGACCAGATGTGATCGTCGCTGAGCAGCTCGCGGTAATTCTGCAGGCCGACGAATTGCCAGGGCTCGCTGCGGTTCGCGGCGAAGTTGGTGAAGGAATAGCCGAGCGAATAGATCAGCGGAAAAATGTTGAAGACGATGAGGAAAACCAGCGTCGGGATGATGAACATGTTGCGGATGGTCAGATCCGACCAGCCTCGCGCGGCGGCCCTGGATGCTGGATCAAGATTGGTAAGGGCTACCGAAGCCAACGGTCGTTCTCCCTGAAAACAGGAATGCCGGAGGGGAAACCCTCCTCCGGCATTCTGACTGTGACGCCTACTTGTAGCGGTTGTATTTGGTGAACGTCGCCTTCCAGTCGGCGGCGGTCTTGTCGAGCGCTTCCTGGGCGGTGCCCTTGCCGCCGACCACGAACGGATAGATATTCTGGTTCAGCTGATCGAGCACTTCGGCATATTCAGGCGTTGCCCAGAAGTCCTTGACCATGAACATCGTGTCGTAGAAGGCCTTGTTATACGGCGTAGCGTTCTGGAAGGCCTCCGACTTCAGCACGGCCTGGCTGCAGGTATAGCCGCCGAGCTCGGCCCACTTCTTCTGGGTCTCGTCCTTGATGAACCACTCAAGGAATTTCATCGCCTCGTCCTTGTTCTTCGAGTACGAGACGACGGAGATGCCCTGGCCGCCGAGAGCGGCGAAGCGCTTGCCGTCCGGACCGGCCGGGTTGGCGAAGAAGCCGGTCACGTCGGCATAGGGGTTGGTGGCTTTGTTCACCAGCGGCGGGAAGAAGGCGAAGAAGTTCATGCTCATCGCGGCGAGCCCGCCAGTGATGGCTTGGTTGTCTTCCACGAAGAACGTCTTGCCCCAGCCGGGAGGCGTGAACTTGTAGAGTTCCTTGTACATTTCGAGGCCGGCGACGGCCTCCTTGGAATTGGTGATGCCGTCGACCTTGTAGGTCGCGTAGTCGCCGAGATCGCCGCCATAGCTGAAGATCGCGCTTTCGACGCCCATCGCCATCGCGTCATACGAGTTGTCGGTGTAGATCGCGACGCCGTAGCGCTTCTGGTCCGGACGATGGAAGAACTCGGCGATGTCGCGCAGCTGCGCATAGGTCTTCGGAACATCGAGGTCGTAGCCGTACTTCGCCTTGAAGGCTTCCTTCTCCTTCGGGTCCTCGAACCAGTCCTTGCGGTAAGACCAGCCGATCGCATCGCCTTCCAGCGGGATCGCCCAGTACTTGCCGGAACCGCCCGGGTACTCGGCATAATATTTGATGGTCGCGGGCGCCATCACATCGCCAAGCTTATGCTTGTTGAAGAAGTCGGTCAGATCCACATAGTGGCCCTGCGTCGAGCCGGCGCCCAGCCATTGCGAGTCTCCGACCACCATGTCGTAGGCGTCGCCATGCGCGTTGAACTCGGTGAAGGCCTTGGTCTGGAAATCAGGCCACGGCGTGGTCTGCACCGTGACTTTCACGCCCGTCTCGGCCGTGTAGTCGTTGACGAGTTCCTGCAGATAGTTCGCCGGATCCCATTCCGCCCAAAAGATGGTGAGTTCCTTGTCTTGCGCGCGGACGGATGTCCCGCAGGCAAGCGCCAGCCCGATACCAGCGATCACGCTGGTCACTATCTTGCGCATAGTTTTCCTCCCTTGTGCGCCTTCTACCTTGTCATGCGGGCCGGCATAGCGGTCGGCCCTGGCAGTTCCTCCCGTGACGGCATTTCCGGTTTCGGGCCTCCTCGCCCGACCAGAAAAATCGATCGCAACCTCCACCTTCGCTCCGCTTTACGCGTCCTGATCTGGTATTACCAATTCAAGAGGGACGTCAAGTTCTTTCTTGTGCAGTCCAAAACGGTTCCACAAGCCGCTCAAAGCGATATCCCTCTGTTTTCTATAATTTTTCGTACTCCTTGATATGCGGAGACCTTGTCTCCAGCGATGTATTGCAGTCATTGTTGTTGGTATCCTCTCCAATCTGGTCGAACCAGATTCAGGACATGTCTATTTCAGCTGGTGCCGAACCTCCAGTCGCCTTCGCTCCTGATTCCGCTACCGCCGCGCGCACCAGCGCGCCCGCCGTCCACTCGGCGACCGCCATCATGTCACGGCTGTCCAGCCCCCACATATCCTTCAGCACGATCAGCACCTCGACACCGAACATCATCGACAGCGCCTGGGCAAGACGCCTGAACTGGCGCGGCTTGAGCTGACCCTTGAGCGGAGCGATCGCGTCCTTCAGGAGGTCGATCCGATGGCCGCGCTTGAAAGCCGGTTCGGCGCCTAGCGTGCCAGCCTGCCGTCTCGCCCACTGGTCGAGCGAAAGCTTGAGCGCCGCCTTGAACGTCGCCTCGAAAGCCTCGATGCGCGGCATGGCGGAGGCGAAGAGTTCGGCAACCCGCTGTTCCGGATCTTTCGAATTCGATTTCCAGGTCAGGATCGGTCCGAGCCCCTCGTCGACGACCGCCTGCACCAGCGCGGCCTGGCTCGGAAAGTAGCGATAGGCGGTCGCGCGCGACACTTCCGCAGCCTCTGCAACCTCGCTGACCGAAGGCGTCACGCCGGACTGCATCAGCCGCGTCGCCGTTTCCAGCATCAGCCGCCTGGTACGGGCGCGGGCCCCCTTCCCGGCTCTCAGCTGCTCGGCGTCATCGGAAGCGGCTTGTTGACGTGAGACATCCATATCAATACGATACGCGCGTCTCAAAAAATTGCAATGGCCGGACCAAGCGCCAGGCCCGAAGCGGCAGGCCGCACCGCCGAGCAGGCCGGCTAACCGAGGAGACGACGGGGAAAGGCGAATGAAGCGTATCTATGTGGTCGGCACCGCCGACACCAAGGGTGAGGAGCTTGCCTTCCTGGCCGACGCCGTCGCCGTCGGCGGCGGCTCGGTCGTCCGCGTCGATATCGGCACACGCGGCGCGACCGTCCCGGTGGATGTCGCGGCAAGCGAGGTCGCCGCGCATCATCCCGATGGAGCCGGCGCCGTGCTCGGCACTGACGACCGCGGACTCGCCGTTGCCGGCATGGGTGTCGCCTTTATCCGCTTCATCCAATCGCGCGACGACGTCGCCGGCGTGATCGGCATTGGCGGCGGCGGCGGCACATCGATTGTCACCGCCGGCATGCGCGCCCTACCGCTCGGTCTACCGAAGATCATGGTCTCGACGCTGGCCTCCGGCGATACCGCGCCTTACGTCGATGTCTCCGACATCGTCATGATGCCGTCGGTAACCGACATGGCCGGCCTCAATCGTCTGTCGCGCGTCGTCCTGCACAACGCCGCCCAGGCGATCGCCGGCATGGCGGCGAGGCCGGCCCCGTCAACTGCCGGCAAGCCGGCGCTCGGCTTGACCATGTTTGGCGTCACCACGCCCTGTGTCACGGCAATCGTCGAGCGCTTGCGCGCCGACTATGACTGCATGGTCTTCCATGCGACCGGCACAGGTGGCCGCTCGATGGAGAAGCTTGCCGATAGCGGCTTGCTCGCCGGCGTCCTTGATATCACCACAACCGAGGTCTGCGATTTGCTGTTCGACGGCGTGCTGCCGGCGACGGAGGATCGCTTCGGCGCCATTGCTCGCACGAAACTGCCCTATGTCGGCTCGGTCGGCGCGCTCGACATGGTGAACTTCTGGGCGCCGCCGACCATCCCCGACAAATATCGCGGGCGGCTGTTCTATGAGCATAATCCGAATGTCACGCTGATGCGCACTACCGCCGAGGAGAGCCGCCGGATCGGCGAATGGATCGGCGGCCGCCTCGCCCGTTGCGACGGCCCGGTGCGCTTCCTGATCCCGGAAAAAGGCGTGTCGGCGCTCGATGTCGAAGGCGGCGCCTTCTTCGATCCGCAAGCCGATGCGGCGCTGTTCGAGGCCATCGAGCACACCATCAAGCCGACCGGGAACCGTATCGTGACGCGCCTGCCGCTGCACATCAACGATCCTGCATTCGCCAAGGCCGCGGCCGAGGCTTTCCTCGACATCGCCAAGAAGTGAGATCCGACAAACATGGCCGCCATCCCGCGCAAAACCATACTGGAAAGGTTCCGCAAGATGATCGCCGATGGCGTTCCGATCGTCGGCGGCGGTGCCGGTACCGGCCTGTCGGCCAAGGCCGAGGAAGCCGGCGGCATCGATCTCATCATCATCTACAATTCCGGCCGTTACCGCATGGCCGGGCGCGGCTCGGCCGCCGGCCTGCTCGCCTATGGCAATGCCAACGAGATCGTCAAGGAAATGGCCTATGAGGTGCTGCCGGTGGTAAAGAAGACGCCGGTGCTGGCCGGCGTCAACGGAACCGACCCCTTCGTCATCATGACGCTGTTTCTCGCCGAACTGAAGACGATGGGCTTTTCCGGCGTGCAGAATTTTCCGACCGTCGGCCTCTTCGACGGCACCATGCGGCAGAGTTTCGAGGAGACCGGCATGGGTTTTGGCCTCGAGGTCGACATGATCGCCGAGGCGCACAAGCTCGACCTGCTCACCACGCCTTACGTCTTCAACCCCGACGAGGCGCGCGCCATGACCAAGGCGGGCGCCGACGTGGTCGTAGCCCATATGGGCGTGACCACAGGCGGCTCGATCGGCGCGACCTCGGCGAAGTCGCTGGATGCCTGCGTCGAGGAGATCGACGCCATTGCCGACGCCGCGCGCTCGGTGCGCAAGGACGTCATCCTGCTTTGCCATGGCGGGCCGATCTCCATGCCCCATGACGCGCGCTACATACTCGAGCGCTGCGAAGGACTGCACGGCTTCTACGGCGCAAGCTCGATGGAACGGCTGCCGGCCGAGGCGGCGATCGCCAGGCAGACGGCGGATTTCAAGGCAGCGGCAATCGGCAAAGCGAAAATGCCAGCAACTAGCAAGGGATGAGGCAATGGCCGACAAGAGCAAGGTGTTCGTTTATCCGAAGGAGGTCAGCGCCTTCGGCTTCGACTGGGGCAAGCTGGCCCTCACGGTCGCGCCGGAAGTGAACGGCGCGGAGCGCTTCTCCGGCGGCGTCGTCGACCTGCCGCCCGGCAAGGGGCACACCCGCCACAACCACCCAGGCGCGGAGGAGATCATCTTCGTGATTTCCGGCCATGGCGAACAGATGGTCGAGGACGAGAAGGGCAATCCGGTGGTCGCCAAGGTCGGTCCCGGCTGCACCGTCTATGTGCCGGAAAGCCGCTTCCACTCGACGCTCAACACGGGCGATCAGCCGATGCAGCTTTTCGTCGTCTATTCGCCGGCCGGCCCCGAGCTAGCGCTGCGTGACCTGCCGGATTTCAAGCTGCTGCCGCGAGAGGCAAGCAATTGATGGCAACTCGCTTGCGGGCGTTATTCGCCCACCGGTTTGCTTCGCAATCACCTCTCCAGGTATGTATGGGGGCTACAGCAAACAGGTGTGCGGAGATATCGCGCACAGTCTCGTGCGAGTTGCCGCGAATAGCACCTCCAGGCTAAGCCCAGAATGCATCCCAGGCGTAGAGGTCGTAGAAGTGTTCCCGGCCATCGACTACCTTGCCGGCCCTGATGTCGAAGACGATGCAACAGAGCACATCAAGCTGTTTGCCGTTGCGTTCCCCGGTATTGCGATGGACGCCGACTACACGACCGTCCTCACTTTCCATGACATGCAGAAGATTCGCCCTGAAGGTGCCAAGGGTTTGCCCGCCATAACGGCCGAACTGGGCAAAAGTCGCCTCACGGCCTTTGTAGTCCCCGGCGATCGGATTCCTTCCCGGGCTGTGCCACGTGCATTTCTCGTCAATGATTTGCGCAAGCGTGTCCATGTCTCCGGAGTTGAAGGCGGCGTAACCCCGCCGAATGAGCTCGGAGTTCTGATTTCTTGATGTTACGTCTGCCATAACTTCCTCCTGCTACCGGCCCGACGTAATCGGTCTGGTAGGAGGCGCCGGGCCACAACTCAAGTCAGCAAGATACACCCAGGACGGCGGGCGCGCACGACGAAGCTTGTTTCCCATCAATCCGCAGAAGCCGCCCCGAGGTTTGAACTCGGTCATTCGGAGTGATTGGTTACCCGAGCACGCTCTAGGCGATCCCGCCCCTGTTCCACCCACGCCCGCGATCGCCGAACATCGCATAGCCTGTGTCGGTCACCGCCACGGTATCCTCGAGCTTGATGAAGCCGCGCGTCGGGTGAAGCATGGTGGTCTCGACCGAAAGCACCATGTTCTTTTCCAGCGGCTTGGCCGCATAGGTGCCTTCATAGGTGACCGGATGGTTGGTCATCAAAAACGGCGCTTCATGCGTGATCAGCCCCATGCCGTGAGCGAAGAAATCCGTGAAGGCCGCGACCTTCGAGGCTTTCAGCACGCTCTCGGCATGCGCAATCATGTCGCCGCCGAGCGTGCCGGCTTTGACCTTGGAGAACGCGGCCTGCTGAACCGACTCGACTTCGGACAGCAGATCCTCGAGCTCGGCATCCGGCTCGCCAAGAATACCCATGCGGCAGAGGTCGCCGATATAGCCGTGATAGTTGCCGCCGGAATCGATCGACAGCACCTCGCCCTGCTTCCACGCCTGGCTCGACGCAGCACGGTTGTGGCTGGCACCCAGTGTCAGCAGACAATATTCGAAATGCGCGCCGCGATTGGTCTCCTCGCGCCGTAACTGCTCGATGATGTCGGTCTTGGTCGTGCCCTCGCGCGCCCAGGCGATCGTCGCCAGCATCGAATCGGTGATTAGTTCCGAGGCGGTGCGCAGCTTCTCCAGTTCGGCCTCGGTCTTGATGGCGCGCATGCGCTCCAACATGCCGGTGGCATCGATCAGCTTCGCGTCCGGCAGTGCCTTGCGGATCAGCGAGTAAGCGTCCGACGGCAGGAAAGCAGGCTCGATGCCGATGCGGGCAGCACCCTTGCCGATCTTCTGCAGATGCTCGACGGCAAGGTTGGCGGCGTCGAGCGTGCCCCAGCAGGCCGCATGCAATGTCGGTGTCCAGAACGGATGGTTCTCGTGCTCGCCGCCTTCCATCTTGTTGCCGATATAGGCCGCATGCTCCCGCCCGCCTTTTTCATAGAGGACGATCGGCAGGTAGCGGCTATGGCCGATGGCGTCCATCGCCGCGAAAAAGATGAACTTGTAGCCGCCGAGCAGATATTGCGTGTTGTGCTTGGAGGTGGCGAAAAGCACATCGATGCCGGCCTCCTCCATCAGCCGGTCCACCCGGGCCTGGTCGAACGGGATGCCGCTGGCCTCGGTTTTGCCTGGAGCGATGTTCATCATTCCCTCCCTGATTTCCTCGGCCGCTCAAGCAGTCAAACATCCTGAAACTGCCGTTTGCGGCCAAATCTGCACCATCTTGACCGTTCTGGTCCAGCCAGCGTTGACAGCATCCGGCTGATCCCGCCCTCTCCTACTTGGCTTGAGGCCGCGTACGGCTTAGTCTGGTCCTACCAGATAGTCGCGACCGCAGACCGAATATAACTGGTCCAGCGGACGAAAATTTCAGAGCCAAGCCAGCATGGGCCAAATCCGTCTCTGGCGAAACCTTTGCCAAGGGCCATAATCCCGCTGATTTTGAGGTTGCCCGCGCCGGTCGCGGGTGAAGAGGGGAGCTTGAGGATGTCCGGATTGCCGATTTCACGCCGCGGCCTGCTGGCCGGCTCGGCACTGCTTCTGGCCTCGACCGCGTTGCCGGCCATCGGCGGGGCGCAGACGCCGAAGAAGGGTGGCAGGTTGATCGTGGCCGCCGACTCCGAGCCGCGCAACCTCAATCCGGCTATTGTCGCGTCCAACGGCGTCTTCTTCATCTCCAGCAAGGTGGTCGAGACGCTGGCCGAGGCCTCCTTCGACGGCAAGGACGGGCTTCAGCCGCGCCTTGCGCTTTCCTGGGAAGGCGCGGCCGACGGCCGGTCGGTGACCTTCAAGTTGCGCGACGGCGTCAAATGGCATGACGGCAAGCCCTTCACCTCCGCCGACGTCGCCTTCTCCGCGCTGCAGGTCTGGAAGCCTCTGCAGAATCTCGGCCGCACGGTGTTCAAGGACCTTGAAGCCGTCGACACGCCCGACAAGCTGACGGCCGTGTTCAAATTCGCCAAGCCGACGCCGTTCCAGCTGATCCGCAACGCGCTGCCGGCATTGAGCAGCGTCGTGCCGAAGCACGTCTATGAGGTGGGCAAGATCGAGGACAACCCGGCCAACAACGCTCCTGTCGGCACCGGCCCGTTCAAATTCGCCGAATACAAGGCCGGCCAGTACTATCGGCTTGCGCGGAACGATGCCTATTGGGACAAGGACGAGCCCTATCTCGACGAGATCGTCTACCAGGTGCTGCCCGACCGAACCTCTGCGGCTGCGGCGCTCGAGGCGGAAGAAATCCAGCTCGCCGCCTTCTCCGCCGTGCCGCTCGCCGACCTCGACCGCATCTCAAAGGTGCCGGGCCTGAAGGTCATCACCAAGGGCTATGAGGGGCTGACCTACCAGCTCGTCGTCGAGATCAACCATCGCCGCAAGGAACTGGCGGACCTGAAAGTGCGGCAGGCGATCGCGCATGCCATCGACAAGGATTTCGTCGTCAAGACAATTTTCCTCGGCTACGCCGCGACCGCAACCGGTCCGGTGCCGAAGAACGATCCGCAATTCTACACTGCCGACGTCCCGATCTACCCCTTCGACGTCGCCAAGGCCAACGAGCTGCTCGACGAGGCCGGCTACAAACGGGCCGACGACGGCAAGCGCTTTGCACTGAAGCTGCTGCCGGCGCCGTACTTCAATGAGACCAAGCAGTTCGGCGATTACCTGCGCCAGGCGCTGGCCGTAATCGGCATCGACGCCCAAATCGTCAACAACGACTCGGCCGCCCATATGAAGGCGGTCTATACCGACCACGCCTTCGACCTCGCCGTCGGCCCGCCGGTGTTCCGCGGCGACCCGGCGATCTCGACCACCATCCTGGTGCAGAGCGGCATCCCCGACGGCGTGCCCTTCTCCAACCAGGGCGGCTACAAGAACGCCGACCTGGATGCGCTGATCGCCAAAGCGTCAGAGACGCTCGACACATCCGCCCGCACCGAGCTCTACAAGGAATTCCAGAAAATGGTGGCGGCCGACCTGCCGCTGATCAACGTCGCCGAGTGGAGCTTCATTTCCGTCGCCCGCGACACTGTCGGCAACATCGCCAACAACCCGCGCTGGGCGGTATCGAACTGGGCTGACACCTTTTTGGCGGGTTGATCCGCACTTGCGGATTGCCTGCCTGGGTGCTGAGCTTTGAGAATGAGAGTTCCGTCGCGCCCCCCTCTGTCCTGCCGGACGCGGCATCCAAGGGTTGGCCCTGATATGGCGTCGCCATGACCCGAGCCCTCACCCTCCTGCGCCGCCGTCTCGTCGGCAGCGTCTTCGTGCTGCTGATCGTCGTCATCGGCAGCTTCCTGCTGCTCGAAGCTGCCCCCGGCGACGCGGTCGACGCCTATATCGTCTCGACCGGCGGCGATGCCGGCATGATCGAATTGCTGCGCCACCGCTGGGGCCTCGACCAGTCGGAACTGACCCGGCTCGCCAACTATCTCTGGGCGCTCTTGCACCTCGACCTTGGCCAGTCCGTCACCTTCTCGCGGCCGATCCGCGACGTCATCCTCGAACGCCTGCCGACCACACTCATCCTGATGGGCAGCGCCACCGCGCTCTCCTTCGGCCTCGGCTCGGCGCTCGGCATCTATGCCGGTGCGCGTCCCGGCAGTTTTCGCGACCGCTTCCTGTCGATCGGCTCGCTGGCGCTCTACGCCGTGCCGGGGTTCTGGCTCGGCCTTGTGCTGATCGTCGTCTTTGCCGTCGACCTGCGCTGGCTGCCGATCGGCGGCATCGAGACCATCGCATCGGCCAAGACCGGGGTGGCGCGGGCCGGCGACATCGCCACCCATCTTGTGCTGCCGGTCTCGGCGCTCGGCTTCATCTATCTCGCGCTCTATCTGCGCATGATGCGCGCCGGCATGGCGGAAGCCTGGCGGCAGGATTTCGTGCTTGCCGCCCGTGCCAGGGGCTTGCCGCGCCGGCGCATCGTGCTTGCGCATGTCGCCCGCAACGCGCTGCTGCCGCTGGTCACCATGCTCGGCTTGCAATCGGCGCAGATGCTGGGCGGCAGCGTTGTCATCGAAAGCGTCTTTGCCGTCCCCGGCCTCGGCCGGCTGGCGCAGGAAGCCGTCGCCGGACGCGACACGCCGCTGCTGCTCGGCATCATTTTGGTGAGCGCCGTGCTCGTTATCGTCATCAACCTCCTGGTCGATCTCGCCTACGCCTTCCTCGATCCGCGCGTCGGTGCCGGCGAGGCGGTCGCATGAAGAGGCTGCATCGCTTTTTCCAGACGCCGGAAGCGATCGCCGGCGCACTCATCCTCGCCTTGCTCGTCGCGATCGCGCTGGCAGCGCCGCTGCTCTTTCCGGGCGACCCGCAAGCGATCGCCGGCCCGGCCTTGCTGCCGCCGTTGCAAAATTGGTCGCTGCCGCTCGGCACCGACCGGCTCGGCCGCGACGTGCTGGCCGAACTTTTCCACGGCGCGCGCACCTCGCTGGCGGTTGGACTAGCGGCGGCCGCAGCTGCGCTTCTGGTCGGCGCGGTGGTGGGCACGCTGGCCGGTTTCGCCGGCGGCTTGATCGACGAGGTGCTGATGCGCATCACCGACGCCTTCCAGACCGTGCCTAGTTTTTTGCTGGCGCTGGCCTTCGTCAGCATCGTCGGCCCCTCGCTTGGAGTGGTGATCGCGGCCATCGCGCTCGGCGCCTGGACCGGACCGGCGCGGGTGGCGCGCGCGGAAGTGCTGTCGATCCGCGAGCGCGACTATGTCGCCGGCGCTCGCGTCATCGGCATGCATCCGCTCGAGATTGCCTTTCGCGAGGTGCTCCCCAATGCCCTGCCGCCGGTGCTGGCGCTCTCCTCGGTGATCGTCGCGGCCGCCATCCTCACCGAAGCAGCGCTTTCCTTCCTCGGCCTCGGTGATCCCAACCGCGTCACCTGGGGCGGCATGATCGCCGAAGGCCGCACTGTCTTGCGCACCGCGCCTTTCCTGTCGATCGTTCCCGGTATCGCGCTGGTGCTGACCGTTCTCGGCGTTTACCTCGCCGGCGAGGGCGTGGTGGAAAGCACTGCGGTACGCAGGAGCCTCTCGTGACTGCGCTGCTTTCGATCCGCGATCTGACGGTGCGGTATCGGCGTGACGGCGTCGAGGTAACGGCGCTGAAGGGCATCAGCCTTGATGTGGAAGCCGGGGAACGCCTTGCGATCATCGGTGAGAGCGGCTCGGGCAAGAGCACGCTGGCGCTGGCGGTTGCGGGATTGTTGGCGGAAGCGGCCGAGGTTGGAGGTTCGATCGAGTGGCAGAAACCTCGATCGTCTCATTCCCTCACACCCCCCTCCGTCCTGTCGTCCGGCGGGATAGAGGGGGGTGCGCAGGATCGCCAGCCGCCGCATTTTCAGCCCTTAGGTGGCCGCGACATCGGCTTCGTCTTCCAGGACCCCTCCTCCAGCCTCGACCCGGTGATGCCGGTCGGCAAGCAAATCGCCGAGGTCGCACGCACGCATCTCAACCTCACCTGGCGCGAGGCCTATGCCAAAGCCAAAACCCTGCTCGAGCGCGTCCGCCTGCCCGACTCCGAAGCCGTCTTGCGCGCCTATCCGCACCAGCTGTCCGGCGGCCAGAAGCAGCGCGTTGCAATCGCCGCGGCCATCGCCGCCGCCCCGAAACTGCTGATTGCCGACGAGGCGACCAGCGCGCTCGACACCATCGTCCAAGCCGACATCGTTTCCCTGATCCGCGGGTTGGTCAACGAGGACGGCATGACGCTCGCCTTCATCAGCCACGACATCGCGCTCGCCGCCACCCTCGCCGAACGCATCGCGGTGCTGCGCCATGGCGAGTTGGTCGAATTGGGCGACACGGACCAGATCCTCAACGCGCCGCGCCATGCCTATACGCGCACGCTGCTCGATGCCCATCTCGGCCTCGACGCCAAGCCGCTTCTTGACCGGCAAGGCGCCTCGGCATGACCGTGCTCGCCGTCTCCAATCTCTCCAAGCGCTATCGCCACGGCGGCAAACCTTTTGCGGCGGTCGACGATGTCTCGTTTGAGATCGGCCCGGCCGAAACGCTGGCCGTCGCCGGCCCGTCCGGCAGCGGCAAGTCGACGATTGCGCGGCTGGTACTGCGCCTGCTAGAGCCCGACGCCGGGCGCATCCAATTTGAGGGCGCGGACTTGCTTATCTTGTCGGGCGCCGCGTTGCGCGCCCGCCGTGCCCGCCTCCAGATGGTCTTCCAGGATCCGCTCGCCGCCTTTAACCCGCGCTCCACCGTGGCGCGTGCGCTGGACGACCCATTGCGCATCCACGGCATCGCCTCGCGCTCGGAGCGCCCGCGCCGCATCGCAGCTCTCTTGGAGCGTGTCGGCCTCGATGCCGGCCTTGCCGCGCGCGCGATCCACGAGATTTCCGGCGGCCAGCGCCAGCGGGTAGCGATCGCCCGCGCCATCGCCGCCCGACCGTCGCTGATCGTCCTCGACGAGGCGGTCTCGGCGCTCGACGTTTCGGTGCGCGGACAGATCCTGGACTTGCTGCTCGACCTGCAAAGACAGGAACAGATCGCCTATCTCTTCATTTCGCATGATCTCGGCGTAATCCGCGCCGTCGCGCATCGCATCGTTCTCCTCGATGCCGGCCGGGTCGCCGAGAGCGGCGACGCCCGCACCGTCATCGCCAGCCCGCAATCGGCGGTCGGCAAGGCGCTGGTGGCGGCAACCCCGAGGCTGAATAGGATCAAAACACCATGACCGACTCCGACGCAGCCATTGCCGAAATACTGTCGCGCGAGCTCGACTCCGCCTTTCGCAACAGGGGCGATCTCTATCGCCTCTTCCTCGATGAGCTGACCGCCGAACTTGGCGCCGAGAAGGCCGAAGCTTTAATGATCCGCACTATCGAAAAGCGCGGCCAGGAAGTCGCAGCGGCCGCTTTCGCCGGTTTCGGCCCCAGTGATGCGCTGGCGATCGGTGAGGCGTTTCTTTGCGTCAGCCCGGATGGCGGGCGCATGTATCCGACCGACGTCGAGCGCGGGCCGGACCGCATCGCTTTCAAGGTGAAGCGCTGCCCGCTGAAGGATGCGTGGGTCGAGGCCGGCGTCAGCGACGAAAAGCTTGCCACGCTCTGCCGCATCGCCGGCGCCTTCGACCGCGGACTGTTCGAAGCAACCGGCGTGCGCTTCGCCAACGTGACCTGGACGCCGGGCCACGGCTCCGGCTGCTGCCACATCGCGCTGACCAACCGCGACATCTAGCGAGCCGACGATTTGACTTTCGGCCGAAGACGTGCAGTTCCGCGCCGGATTCGTCGCCGGCACCGACGGGAAAGTCGGCGCTCAACGCCTGAGGCGATCGCGCATCGCATACCACAGCATGCCGAGCACATAGAGCGGCCCGCGCAGCGCCGTGCCGCCGGGGAACGGCAGCGGCGTCAGCGTCGAGAACAGGTCGAGCCGCGAGGCGTCGCCGGTGATCGCTTCCGCGAGCAGCTTGCCCGACAGCGTCGACAGGATGACGCCCTTGCCGGAATAGCCATGCGCGAAATAGACCTCGCCATAATGCCCGACATGCGGCAGGCGCGACGTCGTCACAGACACGAGCCCGCCCCAGGCATGGTCGATCCGGCACCCCCTAAGCTGTGGGAAGGTCTTTTCCATATGGGGCCGCACGAAGCCGCCAATGTCGGCGGGCGGCGAGGGCGTATAGCGCTCGCCGCCGCCGAACAGCAGGCGGCCATCCGCGGACATGCGGTAGTAATTGACCACGAAAAGCGTGTCCGAAACCGCGGCGTTGGACGGGATGACGTTGCGCGCGCCCAACGGCTCGGTGGCGACGATGTAGTTGCCGATCGGCATGATGCGGCTGTTGACGCGCGGCTCGAGCCCGTTGAGCAGCGCATCGCCGGCCAGCACCACATGCCTGGCACGGACCGAGCCCTTGTCGGTGAACACCCGGATAAAGGGTTCGCGCTCCACCCGGACGGCGACCGAGTTCTCGTGGATGGTGACGCCAGCGGCAGAAGCGGCCCCAGCGAGCCCCAGGGTGTAGTTCAGCGGATGCATGTGTCCGCCGAGCGTCTCGAAGGATGCACCGAGATAAGGCGTATCGACCATGCGCCGCGCCTCCGCCGCCGACAGGATCTCGACATGCGGGAAGTCCATCACCTTGGCGAGGCACTCGGCCTCTTCCTCGAATTCGCGCATGTCGGAGCCGTTGACCGCGCCGACCAGATGGCCGGTCAGCCGCAAGTCGCATTCGATGCCGTGGCGCTCGATAATGTCGAGCACCAAGCCTCGCGCCTCGAAGGCGAGTTCGAACAGCGCCTTCGCCCGCTCCGGCCCGAACGCTCTGACCAGCTCCTTGGCGCCCTTGCGCAGACCGGGGATTATCTGGCCGCCATTGCGCCCAGAGGCACCCCAGCCGATCTTGCCGCCTTCGAGCAGCACCACTTTAAGGCCGCGTTCGGCCGCATGGAGCGCCGCCGAAAGCCCGGTGCAGCCGCCACCGACGACCACCAGGTCGGCTTCTGCATCGCCGGTAAGCGCCGGATGGTCCGGCGCCGGATTGGCAGTCGCCACATAATAGGATTTGCCGATATCAAGACCGGAATTGAAACCCGTCGAAGCCATGGTCACACCTTGAGCAGCAGATGGTCGCGTTCCCACGACGTCACCACGGTCTGGAACAGGTCGAGCTCTACGCTTTTCACGCGCAGATAGGTTTGGAAGAAATCCTCCCCGAGCAGCACCCGCACCGGCTCGCAGGCGGCGAAACGGTCGAGCGCTTCCTCCATGGTCTTGGGCAGCGTGCTCTGGCTGCGATAGGCGTTGCCGAAGGCCTCCGGCGAGCGGGCCAGCTTCTCCTCGACGCCGAGATATCCGGCGATGAGCGAGCCGGCCATGGCGAGGTAGGGATTGGCGTCGGCGCCGGGCAGCCGGTTCTCCACCCGCCGCGCGGCGCGCCCGCCCATTGGCACCCGCAAGCCGCAGGAGCGGTTATCATGCGACCATTCAATATTGGCCGGCGCGCTGTGGCCCGGCCGGATGCGGCGATACGAGTTCACGTTCGGTGCAA
Source organism: Mesorhizobium sp. WSM4983 (assembly GCF_029625765.1). Lineage (NCBI taxonomy): Bacteria > Pseudomonadati > Pseudomonadota > Alphaproteobacteria > Hyphomicrobiales > Phyllobacteriaceae > Mesorhizobium > Mesorhizobium sp. WSM4983. The sequence continues at coordinate 304,649 of NZ_JARTVM010000002.1, forward strand.
ACAGCGGCATGATTTCAGGCACGTGTTTCTGCAGGCCCCCGATGAAGTGCGCGAACATTTCTGTGTCCTCGCCGTCTTTGCCGGCAAACAGGGGCTCGCCGCGCTCGTCGACGATGGACATGTGAAGATGCATCGAGCTGCCGGCCTGCGTCGCGATCGGCTTCGCCATGAAGGTGGCGTGCATACCGCTCGCCTGCGCCGCCTGCCTGGCCATGCGCTTGAACAACAGCACCTTGTCGGCCAGCGCCAGCGGGTCGCCATGGAGGAAGTTGATCTCGAGCTGCGCCGTGCCGGATTCGTGGATCAGCGTGTCGAGGGGCAGGCCGGCGGCCGCGGCGTGGTCATAAAGGTGACGCGTCACCGCTTCGAACTCCTCCAGCGCCTGCATGTCGTAGGGATGCTGCACGCTTTCGGGCCGTCCGTTGCGCCCGACTGGCGCGGTCAGCGGCCGATCCGGATCGGGATTTGGCGCCGTGAGGTAGAATTCGAGCTCCGGCGCCATCACGGCGTGCCAGCCGCGCCGGCGGTAAAGATCGAGCACGGCCCTCAGCACATGGCGCGGCGAAGCCATCCACGGCCGGCCGTCCATGTGAAACGTATCGGCAAAGACATAGGCCTTGCCGGCTCCGCCGCCCGGCGCAACGCTGAGCGTCGACAGGTCGGGCACCATGCGCATGTCGGGGTCCTGATAGGCGAACCCTTCATCGATGGAGCCGGAATAGCGGCCGTCGATCGCGACCAGGAAAGCGCTGCTGGGCAGGTAGAGCGCACGGTCCTCGAGCGACTTCAGGAACTTGGCCGCCGGCAAGGCCTTGCCGCGCAGCACACCGTTGACATCGGGCACCAGGCACTCGACCTCGCCTATTCCATGCGTGGTCAGCCAGCTTTGCGGATCGGCGCTGGGAAATGAGCAATTCAGTTTGTCAGGCATCGGTCATGTCCGTACGAAGGAGAAATCGCTTCGGCGGGCACGTCCGTTTCGGTTTGAGCGCTGAGTAAGCTACGTGATCTGAACGACGGACGCCCGCCTGATGGCCGGCCAACAGGCCGGATCGAGCACTCCGCATACCCCCTCGGTCCAGCCGTCCCGAACGACATGCGAACCGACCTTGGTCTCCTCCGCGCGTTGCAGATTCTCGTGCCGGCAACAGCGCATGACTAGTGATGCCCCGCTGAAAGACGATTTCTTGCGGCCGAAATTGAAAACAGCCGAGAGCCGGAGCGGCTTTTTTCCATTTGCACGGCAAACCTCTTCAAGGAACCTGGCCTATGGTTTGACCGATCGTTGCTTCCGGCGCAAGCCCACCCGCTGGGACCACTCCGCGCGTTGCACGGCCAAAGGAACTCGCTGCCGGTTTTGATGTTCCCACTGAGCACGCCACCGGCGCACAGCGCGGCCGACGGAATTCAGCACGATCAGGAGCGATGGGATGGAAAGCACGATCGAAACGGGGGCATGTTTTTGCGGGGCGATCGCGGCCGAGATGCAGGGCGATCCGTTCTGGATCTGCTTCGACCATGATGACGACTGCCGCCGGGCGATCGGAAGCCCGCTGACCATCTGGATCGGTTACCGGCCGGACCAGTTTCGCTTGACCCGCGGCCAGCCCAGGGAATTCTCGAAAACCCGGGGCATCGTCCGCAGCTTCTGCGAGAAATGCGGCACCTCGATCGCCTATCGCGACGAGGGACTGAACGACGAGCTTTATGTCACCATCGGCTTCTTCGACCATCCGGAGCGGTTTCGGCCACAAGCCCACGCCTATTGGCGGCTGCGTCTGCCCTGCCTGGAATTTTCCGACGATCTGCCGCGTATCGACACCTACTCGCGACGCCGCGATCCGGCATTTGGAAATCCCGTCGACCGGTAGATCGCTCGCCAAGCGCGCCTCAGCCGATGCTTTCGCCGCCGTCGACGACCAGCGCCTGGCCGGTCATGAAGGACGAGCGGTCGGAGACCAGGAACAGGATTGCTTCGGCGATCTCCTCCGCGCTCGCCCAGCGCCCCATCGGGATCTTGGTCCGGACATAGTTTTCGATCGCGTTGCGTCCGCCCATCTGGGTGATGAACGGCTCGTTGAACGGCGTGTCGACCCAGCCCGGACAGAGCGCGTTGATGCGCACATTGTGCTTAGCGTAGTCGAGCGACATCTGCCTGGTCATCGCCACCACCGCATGCTTGGACGTAGCATAGGCGATCATCTCGCGATCGTAGAAGACGCCGGAATTGGACGCAGTGTTGAGGATGACGCCGCCGCCCTGCGCGATCATCGCCGGCATGACGGTCTTCGCCGCGAGGAACTGCGCCCGCACATTGATCCGCCACGACGCGTCCATGCCGTCGGTGCTGACTTCCGTCAGCGTGCCGCCGACCTGGATGCCGGCATGGCTGTGCAGGATATCGATCCGGCCGTGCTTGCCGAGCGTTCCCGCTATGAGGTCCTCGACCGCCGTGTCGTTGGCGACATCGGTCGCGACCGCTTCGGCGCGGCCGCGGGCTGCGCGGATAGCGGCCGCCGTGGCCTCGCCTGCCGCCGGATCCCGGTCGGCGATCACCACGACAGCCCCTTCCCGCGCCATGATCATGGCGCCGGCGCGCCCGATGCCCGACCCGGCGCCCGTCACCACGGCGATGCGATCTTTCAAAATCATGGATCTGTCTTTCACGGCGATGGTTTTCGTCGGCCGAGCTGCCATTGCGCGAGCAGGACGAGCAGCACCGAGGCGGCGAGCACGATCGTCGCGATGGCGTTGATCTCCGGCGTCACCCCGCGTCGGATCGAGGCAAAGACATAGATCGGCAAGGTCGTCTGCGCGCCGGCGACGAAGAAGGCGATGATGAAGTCGTCGAAGGAGAAGGTGAAGGCGAGCAGGAAGCCGGCAATCACAGCCGGCATGATCTGCGGAAGCACGATCGAGCGGAACGTCGTCAGCGGTGTTGCATAGAGATCGCTCGAGGCCTCGACCAGGTTGCGGTCGAGGCTGCTGAGCCGCGTGCCGACGATCATCGTCACCAGCGCCATCGAGAACAGGCCGTGCGCGGCGATGATCGAGCCGTAGCCGAGCGCCAGGCGCGGCGGCTGGTCGGTCGGCCAAACCGAAGCGAGGAACGGGTTAACGACGGCGAAGAGCTGCACCAGGGCCACCAGCGTCGAGATGCCGATGACGACGCCCGGCACAACGATCGCGGCACCCAGCAACGCGTCGAACACGCCCCTTGTCCGCGCGCCGACACGCTGCAGCCCGAGCGCCGCGGCCGTGCCGCAGAAGGCCGCGAGCAGCGCGCTGGTGGTGGCGATGAACAGGCTGTTCTTCAGCGCCTCGACAAGGAACGGGTTTGACAGCGCCTTGCCGTACCATTGCTCGGAGAAGCCGGTGAACTCGCTGGCGTGGTGGCCCGCATTGAACGAGAACAGCACGACCAGCGCGATCGGCAGATAGAGGAAAGCAAAGACGGCAACGACGAAGGCGCGCATCAGATCAGGTCCACGCGGCGGGCGCCCGAAAGCCGAGTCGAGAGGCGGCTGGCGATGATCAGCACCACGACCGAGACCAGCACCAGCGTGATGGCAATCGCCGATCCGAACGGCCAGTTGCGTGACTGCAAGAAGAGGTCGACCAAGGCGTTGCCGATGAAGAACACCTTGCCGCCGCCAAGCAGCGTCGGGATCAGATACTCGCCGAGCAGCAGGATCATCACCAGCGAGAAGCCGGTCATCACGCCCGGCAGCGACAGCCGGAGCGTAACGCCGAGGAAGGTCGATAGCGGCGTAGCACCCAGATCGGCGGACGCCTCGAGCAGCCGCCGGTCGAGCCGTTCGAGGCTGACATAAATCGGCAGGATCATCAGCGGAAGATAGCCATAGACGATGCCGAGCAGCACGGCGCCAGGCGTGTTGATCAGCCTGAGATCCTCGATGCCTATATAGGCGAGCAGGGCGGGAATGCCGCGCCCGCCAAGGATGTACATCCAGGCATAGGTGCGCATCAGAAGGCTGGTCCAGAACGGGATGACGATCAGCGCGAGCAGGATCAGCCGCCAGCGCTGCGGCGCGCGCAGCGCCAGGTAATAGGCGACGGGATAGGCAACGAGGAGGCAGGCCAGCGCGCCGACCGGCGCCAGCACCATCGTGTTCCAGAAGGCGGTCGCCCGTGCCGGCAGGTTGGCATATTGAGCGAAGGTGAACGCTGCCTGGTAGCCGCCCTCGGGTGCCCGCTCACCGACGCTGAAGACGGCGATGGCGACGAACGGCAAGACCAGGAACACGACGAGCCACAGCGTCGCCGGAGCGAGTAGCAGGGCCGTCAGAAGATTTTTGCGAAGGAACCTGCCGCGCATTGAAAAAGCCGCTTCGGCGCCGGCGGACCTTGGCCCGCCGGCGGTAAGAACTTGACCGGAGTTGGTGCCCTGACTCACGCGGCCTTGAAGCGCGCCATCAGCTCGGCGCGGCCCGGATCGGTCAGCGTCGCGGCGGCGCCGAACTCGAGCGGCTTCAGAAGCTTGGCGGCCGGATAGAGGATCGGGTTCTCGAGCACCTCCTTCGGCAGCAGCGCGTTGACCCGCGCGTCGGTCGAGGGCGCGCCATTGGCCAGATGCTCCTTGACGGCGACCTTCGGGTTCATCAGGTAGTTGAGGAGCGCATAGCCGGCCGGCTTGTTCGGCGCGTCCTTCGGGATGGCGTAGAAGTCGGTCCAGATCTCGCCGCCCTCCTTGCCGAGCACATAGGCGATTTCTGAAATATCACGATGAAGCTGCGCGCCGTCATTGGTCCAGCACATCGTCATCCAGGCGTCGCCCGAGCGCATCGACGGCTGATAGTCGCTCGACACCGCGAAGAGATGCGGCTTGACCTTGAGCAGCAGTTCCTCGGCCTTGGCGAGCTCGTCCTGCTTCAGCGAGTTGAACGAGTAGCCGTGATATTTCAGCGCATTGCCGATCGTGGTCAGCTGGTAGTCGTGCACCATGGTGCGGCCATCGCCTTCCGCCATGGCAGTATCCCAGAATTCCTTCCAGCTCGACATCGGCTTGGCGAGCTTCTTCGTGTTGACGGCAAAGCCGGTCGTGCCCCAGTTCTTCGGCACGGCGTAGATCGTGCCGTCGATCGTGCCTTCCGCGGTGAAGCGGGCATCTTCCTTGCTGCCGTCGAAATTGCCGAGCTTGGCCATGTCCAGCGGCTCGATGATGCCGAGCTTCTTATAGGTCGAGATGGTGTAGTTGGTCGGCACGAACAGGCTCCAGCCCGAGCCGCCGGCCTGCAGCTTGGCCAGCATCTCTTCGTTCGAACCGAAGACGTTGACCTCGACGGCCACGCCCGTCTCGGCCTTGAAGTTCTCGAAGGTCTGCGGGTCGTGATAGTTCGGCCAGGTGGCGATCGACATGCGGTCGCCGAGGTTCTCGGCAGCGAAGGCCGGTGTCGGCATGATGCCGAGCTCGCGCGCCATCACCGCGGTCGCGACACCGAGGCCGGTGAGGCCAAGGAAGTCGCGCCGGCTGATCGAGCCGCGCTTCAGGCGCATCAATTGGTCGACGAATTTTTCGGGGCTTATCGGCAGTCCGTCACGATAGGATTTTGACATGTTGGTCTTCCCTCTGGTTGGTCCCGTTGTTCTTAGGTTGCGGAAACGCCAGCGGCGCTCCGGCGGCGAAGCCGATGGCGACGGGTTCGCCCGGCTTGAAAAGGTTGCCCCGGCCAGTCACGTGATCGGCCTTGGTAAGCAATGATCCAATGCCCTGCACTTCGATCGCGTATTCCGCGGTCGAGCCAAGAAAGATGCGGTTACGGACAATGCCCTTGAGGCCGCCGCCTCCGGGCGCCGAGAGGCTGAGCGATTCCGGCCGAAGGCTGACGGATACGGCCTCGCCCCGGCTGAGCGGTACCCGCTTGCGCGCCGAAATCACCGTGCCGTCGGCGAGCGCCACGTCGACGAGGTCGCCGGAGAGCCCGGCCACCTTGCCGCTGAGCAGATTCGTCTTGCCGACGAAATCGGCGACGAACAGATCGGCCGGCTCGTCATAGATCTCGCTCGGCTGGCCGATTTGCACCACGCGGCCGCCATTCATGACGCACACGAAGTCGCTCATCGACAGCGCCTCCTCCTGGTCGTGGGTGACCAGAACGAAGGTGATGCCGATTTCGCGCTGCAGGTTCTGCAGCTCGATCTGCATGTCTGTGCGCAGCTTCTTGTCGAGCGCCGCCAGCGGCTCGTCGAGCAGCAGCACCGCAGGCTTGTTGACCAGCGCCCGGGCGAGCGCGACGCGCTGCTGCTGGCCGCCGGAAAGCTCGTGAATCTTGCGGCGTCCGTAGCCCGCAAGCTGCACCAAGGCCAACGCCTCGCCTGCCTTCAGGCTGATCTCGCGCGATGACAGACGCGGCCTTGCCTGGCGCAGTCCGTAGGAGATGTTCTCCTCGACATCGAGATGCGGAAACAGCGCGTACTGCTGGAACACCATGTTGACCGGACGCCGATAAGGCGGCGTTCCGGCCATGTCGCGGCCGCGGATCAGCACCTGCCCGTCGCTCGGCTGCTCGAAGCCGCCGATCATACGCAGGCATGTCGTCTTGCCGCAGCCGGATGGTCCGAGCAGGGCGACGAAGGCCGCGGGCGGGATGGCAAGGTCGATGCCGCTGACCGCCGTGACGGCGCCGTAGCGCTTGGTGACCGCGCGAAACTCGATATCGGGCACTGCAGTCAAGCCACGGGCTCCAGCGACAGCGTGAGGCAATCTTTGCAAAGCTAGCAGAGCCAATGGCGCCTAGTATATACCTCGCGGGTGGTATATTTAATTGATTTTAGCATTTCGAGGGGTATGAATTGAGCGCCTCCCGCAGCGACGACTACAACGCGCTCGGCGCCGTGATTGCCGCGGCGCGCGAGACCGGCGATCATTTCGGCAAGGCGATCGTCGGCTGGCTGCGCGGGCATGTCCGCTTCGATCACTGCGTCGTCTTCGGCTATCGGGGTGCTGCGCGGCCGCCGCTTCTGTTCGAGACCTTCTCGCCGGCCGAAAGCCACATCTTCGTCGCGCTCTATCAGGAAGGGCCCTATCTGCTCGACCCCTTCCATCACGCCGCGGTCGAGCGCAGGGAAGGCTTCTGGCGCATGCGCGAGTTGGCGCCGGACCGCTTCTATGCCAGCGAGTACTACCGCTCGTACTACAGCCAGACCCGGCTCGCCGAGGAGGTCGGCTTCTTCGTTCCGCTGGCCGGCAAGGATGCGCTGGTGCTGTCGCTGATGCGGCTGCGCGCCTCGGGGCCGTTCGGAACAGCCGACGCTAGGCTGTTGCGCGACATGGCTCCCGCGGTGGTCGGCTTCTGCCGACAGCGCTGGCCAGCCTTGCCTGCCGAAGAGACCACGGTTGCGCCGCCGGGCGAAGCTGCGGCGGTGACCAATGAGCTGGATCGCGCCCACATCTGGAAGAGCCTGTCGCTGACCTCGCGCGAGAAACAGGTCGTCGACCTAGTGCTCCAGGGTCACTCGACGGAATCGATCGCCAGGGCGCTCAGGATCGTCCCAGGGACCGTGAAGGTCCATCGCCGCAACATCTATCGCAAGCTCAAGATCAGGTCGCAGGCCGGCCTCTTCGCGCGCTTCGTCGAGATCATCGACGCGCGCATCGGATAGCGCGTCTCCAGCCAAATGGAACCGCTCCACGGCACGCATGCCGAGGGCGCCGTTCGGGCCAGTCAGGAGGCCGCCCCTGCCTCACTTGCGGCGCCGCGCGTTAACCGTCTATCGTGCGGATCGAGGGCCGCCGGCCAAGTCTCCGGTTGCGGACAGAGCGGCTAAACAGATTTCAGGGACGGACGAAGTAGCGCATAGCCAATGGCCGACAAAACACAATTCGGACTGACTGCCCTCGACACAGTACCGCTGCATGAGAAAGTCTATCTGGAACTGGTGCGGGCGCTGATGTCGGGTCAGCTCCAGCCCGGCCAGAAGCTGACCTCGCGGAAGCTCGCCAAGGAGCTCGGCACCAGCGACATGCCGGTGCGCAGCGCCTTCATGCGGCTGCAGGCGCTCAGGGCGCTGAGCCCGATGCCGAACGGAAGCGTCGAGGTGCCGATGATTTCGGCCGACCGTTTCCAGCAGCTCACCGACGTGCGCATGGTCCTGGAAGGCACGGCCACTGAGCTCGCCACCGGCCTCATCAATGGCAACAATCTGCGCGCCATCCGCCGGCATTGCACAGAGCTCACCCAGGCCGCCCGCAGCGGCGACATCGACGATTACCTGCGCAAGAATCACGACTTCAAATTCTCGATCTACCGCCACTGCGGCAACGAGCAGATGATCTTCCTGATCGAGACCGTGTGGATGCAGGTGGGCCCCTTCCTCCGCAACCTGCGCATCGGCTTCGAGGACGACCTCGCCGGCATTCTCGGCATCGACTATCATGAAGAGGTCGTGGCGGCGATCGAGGTCCAGGACGGCGAACGAGCCCGCGCGGCCATCGTGCGCGACATCGACGAGGGCGCGACGCACATTCTCAAACAGATCAAGTTTCCTGAATTGCGGCACTAGTGCCTCAGCGTAGATCGAGGGATTGCCCTCGGCCATCACGATACCGGCAGCCAGATCACCGTTGACCGCGCAAATGCCCCCTTGGCTTTCCCCTAGCGGCCAGCTATGTTGCGATCGCAGATCGCAGCTATGGACCCAAAATGCCGCCCGATATCCCAGCTAGTGAATTGAAAAAATGAAGGAACATCGCCTGGAACCATCCGTGGCGACCTTCATAAACTCACAAGCTGTAGAATGGATATCGTAGCCGGAACGGCTGCAGCACCTCCGAAAGAACAGGGCCTGGAAATTGGGCGATGCAATTGCGGACGTTTTGAACTGGCTTGAAAGCAGAAGCGACATCCAGAGCCTGCGGGCCGCGGTGTGCGACCTGAACGGCATCATGCGCGGCAAGCGCATCCCGGTCGAGCAGGCGCGCAAGGCGCTCGAAGGCAAGCTGCGCATGCCTTATTCGCTGATCGGGCTCGACATCTGGGGAGAGGACATCGAAGGCAACGCCCAGGTTTTCTCGACCGGTGACGCCGACGGGCTTTGCCATTGGACCGGACGCGGCATCCTGCCCGTCAACTGGACGGCGCATCCGACGGCGCTTTTGCCCCTGTGGCTCGCCGACGAGGCCGGCGCACCCTATCTCGGCGATCCGCGCCGCGCGCTCGCCCGCATCCTCGACCGCTACGCAGCGCTTGGTCTGACGCCGGTTACCGCGACCGAGCTTGAATTCTATCTCGTCGATCCGACATCGCAGCGTCCGGTCGGTCCTGTCTCGCCGGTCACCGGCCGGCGTCTCGATTCCGATGCGGCGCTTTCGATCGACGAAATCGACGATTTCGAAGGCTTCATCCACGACATCTACGAAGCCTGCCGCATGCAGGGCATTCCGGTCGATACGGCGATCGCCGAGAACGGCGTCGGCCAGTTCGAGATCAACCTCAACCACGTTCCGGATGCCTTGCGCGCCGCGGACGACGCCGTGCTTTTCAAGCGCACGGTCAAGGGCATCGCGCGCAAGCACGGCTTTGCCGCCTGCTTCATGGCCAAGCCCTATGGCGAGCGCGCCGGCAACGGTTTCCATGTTCATTTCAGCGTGCTCGACAAGGACGGCCGCAACATCTTCGACGACGGCAGCGACCAGGGCTCCGACACCATGCGCCACGCCGTCGGCGGCCTGCTCGCGGCCATGGCCGAAAGCACGCTGGTGTTCGCGCCGCATTTCAACTCCTACCGCCGCTTGCGCCCGCGCTCCTATGCGCCGACGGCTGTCGCCTGGGGCTACGAAAACCGCATGGTGGCGATCCGCATTCCAGGCGGCCCGTCTGCCGCGCGCCGCATCGAGCATCGCGTTTCCGGCGCCGACGCCAATCCCTATCTGGTGCTGGCGGCGATCCTGGGTGCCGCGCTGATGGGCATCGAGCGGCAGCTGTCGCCTGGCGAGCCGACCGGCGGCGAGGGACAGGGCCTCACGCTTGCCAAGCTGCCGCCTGACTGGGCCTCGGCGATCGCCGCCTTCGAGACCGGCAAGCGCGTCGCCGAAATCTTCCCGGCCGTGCTGCGCGACGCTTTCATCGCCTGCAAACGCCAGGAGTTGAACACCTTCGCGCTCAATGTCAGCGACTTCGAGATCGAGACCTATCTCGAAAGCGTCTAACCCCGCGCGGGGCTATTCTCCCGACCGGGCCCGCTGGCGCTCTTGCACGATGACGGCCAGGATCAGCAGCGCGCCCTTGGCGAGCAGCTGGTAGAAGGTCGGCACGGAGGTCAGGATCATGCCGTTGTTGAGGACGCCGATGATCAGCACCCCTAACATGGCGCCGATGATCGTGCCCTTGCCGCCCTGCAGCGCGCAGCCGCCGAGGATCGCGGCGGTGATAGCCTCTAGCTCCAGCCCCTGGCTGCCGGAGGCGGGCTGTCCGGACATGGTGCGGCTGGCCAGCACCAGTCCCGCCACCGCCGCCGCGAAGCCGCTCATCGCATAGATCGAGATCTGGTAGCGGCGGATCGGGATGCCGGCGAGCCGCGCCACCGTCGGATTGCCGCCGAGCGCGTAGATGTTGCGGCCGACGACCGTCTCACGGGTGAAGACGATGAAAGCCGCCATCGCCGCGATCAGCAGCCAGATGGCGAAGGGCAGCCCGAACAGCGTGCCGATGCCCAGCGCGCGTAGGCTGTCGCCGGTGATCGGTATGGAATTGCCGTTGTTCATCAGATAGGCGAGGCCGCGGAAGGCCGACATCGTGCCAAGCGTCGCGATCACCGCATTGACCGGCCCGTAGACGATGATCAGCCCGTTGACTGCGCCTGCCAGCAATCCGGCGAGCAGGCCGGCGAGGATGCCGGCGGGGATCGAGCCGGTTTCCTGGGCGGCGACGGCCAGCACCATCGTGCTCAGGCCGACGATCGACCCGACCGAGATGTCGAGCCCGCCCGATACTATGACGACGGTCTGCGCCATTGCCAGGATGCCGAGAATGGTGACCGCGAGGCCTATGTTGATCAGGTTGCGCGGCGTGAAGAAGACGTCCGGCCTCAACACGCCAAAGATCGCCAGCAGCACGACCAGAGCGATCAGCAGGCTGATGTTTTGCGCGCCGATGCGGCCAAACAGGCTGGCCGGCGCGCGCTCGCGTCCGGCGGTCGCGGTATCGGTCACGACACCCTCCTTTCGATTGCTTTCTTGTCCGAGCGCATGGCCAGTGCCAGCACCGCCTCCTCGCTCGCCTCTTGCCACGGCAGCTCGCCGCTGATGCGGCCGCTCTGCATGACCAGGACGCGGTCGGCAAGGCCGAGCAGCTCTGGCATCTCCGAGGAGATGAGCAGGATGGCGAGGCCCTGGTCGGCCAGGCTTTCGATGAGCCTGTAGATCTCCGCCTTGGCGCCGACATCGATGCCGCGCGTCGGCTCGTCGAGGATCAGGACCGCCGGCCCCCGTGCCTGCCAGCGCGCGAAGACGACCTTCTGCTGGTTGCCGCCGGACAATTTCCCGACGGCCTGCTCGATCGACGGCGTCTTGACCCGGAGCTCGGCGACATGGCGGGCGACCAGCGCGCGCTCGCGCCTGCGGCTGAAGAAGCCGTAGCGCGACACCTTGTCGGGTACCACGAGGCTGACATTGTCGCGCACCGCCTGCATCAAAAGCAGGGCCTCCTGCTTGCGGTCCTCCGGCACCAGCCCGATTCCGGCGGCAACCGCATCCGCCGGCTCGCGCGGCCTGTAAGGCCGGCCGCCGACGGCCATCCGCCCGGAGAGCAGTGGATCGAGGCCGACGACGGCGCGCGCGACTTCCGTCCGTCCCGCGCCGACCAATCCGCCCAGGCCGACGATCTCGCCTGCCCTGACCTCGAAGCTGATCCCGTCGACGCGGCGTGTCGTGACGCCTTCGAGCGCCAGCCGGACCGGCCCGAGCGCACGCACTTTTCGGTTGAACAGGTCGCTTACCGGCCTGCCGACCATCAGCCGCACCATGCGCTGCTCGTCGAGCGCCGCGATTGGTTCGTCGGCGACGCGGCTGCCGTCGCGCATCACCACGCACCGATCGGCAAGCTCGATGATCTCGCGCAGCCGGTGCGAGATGTAGATCACCGCGACACCATCGGCCTTCAGGCGCCGGATGACGCGGAACAGCCGTTGCGCCTCGTCCTCCGTCAAAGACGAGGTCGGCTCGTCGAAGGCAAGCAGCCGCGCGCCCGGCCGCAGCGCGCGCATGATTTCGATCAGCTGCCTGAGCGCCGGGCTCAGGCCATGGCAGCGCTGCCCGGGCGAAAGCACGTCGACCACGCCAAAGGTGCGCAACAGGTCGAGACTGCGTCTTTCGAGATCAGCGCGGTCGAGAAAAATTGCGCCCCGCGCCTTGATGTCGCCGATGAAGATGTTTTCCGCCACCGTAAGCTCCGGGATGATCTCCGGCTCCTGGTGGATGACGCGGATGCCCGAGCCGTGTGCGGCGCGCGGCGAGCTGAGCTGCACCGGCTGCCCGTCGACCAGGACCCGGCCACTATCCGGCCGATGCTCGCCCTCCAGCACGCGCATCAGCGTCGACTTGCCGGCGCCGTTCTCGCCGATCAGCGCGGTGATCTCGCCGACGTTGAAAGCGACCGACACGTCGCGCAGCGCCTGCACGGCGCCGAAGCGCTTGCTGACGCCTTCGACGGCAACGACGGGCACGGTCATGGGCGGGAGACTCCCTTTGAAGCCGCCCGCCCAAAGGCCATCCGCCCCGAGCCCGAAAGGGAGCCTAGGACTTGCAACCGAGAGTGTCCTTGAACTTGGCGAAGTTCTCGCCGCTGATCAGCGTGGCGTCCTGGAAATAGTCCTTCTGCATCTCCTTGCCGGTAGCTTGGTCGTAGAGCGCCTGGATAGCGGCGGCGCCGTGCTTGGCGCTGTCCAGCCACATGGTGCCGCGGAAGCCCGTCGGCTTGCCGGAACCGAAGGCCTCGCAGGAGCGGGAACCGTCGATGCCGATGCCGATGACGTTCTCCGGCTTCATGCCGGCATTCTCCGTGGCGCGCACGCCGCCGAGCACGCCGTCGTCATTGCAGGAGTAGAAGATCCACTTCTCGGCGTCCGGATTGGCCGTCAGCGTCGTCGACACGACATCGATCGAGTTGACCATTGTGTTGTCGTAGGGAATCGAGACGATGCGCGACTTGATCTCCGGGATCGCCGCGACCAGCGCTTCCTCCGCGCCCTTGTTGCGGCGCATGCAGGTGTCGGCCTTCTGGTCCTCGATCGAGCCCACGCGCACCTTGGAGAGGTCCTTGTCCCAGCCTTCGGCCTTGACGATGCGGGCAATCTCGCCGCCGACCTGCTTGCCGATGTTGAGCGCGTTCATGCCGACATAGGCGACCGGCGTGCCGTCGGCGAAGGCGATGTCGTCGTCGACAGCAATCAGGCCGATCTTGGCGGCCTTTGCTTTGTCGGCGACGACCGGGCCGAGCGAGCGGTCCGGCACCACCACGGCGATGCCCTTGACGCCGTCGCCGACATAGGTGTCGAAGGTGGTGACGGCGAGGTTGGCGTCGAACTGAACGTCCTGGACAAGCAGGTCGACGCCGAGCTCGGCGGCCTTGTCCTTGGCACCCTTCACCTCGCGGACGAACCAGGGATGGTCGCCCATCTTGTTGATATAGCCGAACTTCATCTTGTCCTGCGCGCCGGCGCCATGGACCGTCAGCGCGACGGCTGCGGTCGCGGCCACAGCAAGCCACATCCTGATCATGCGTTTCATGGTTTCCTCCTCCATATCGATCCCGGCCGGCGGGAGTCTTTTTTGCTTGAAGACGTTTCCGGCGACCGGCCGCCGGTGCGAAACCTCATTCGTGGTAGAGAACCGAGCGCCCGCCATCGATGACGATGCAGGCCGCGTTGATGAACGGGGCCTCGTCGGAGCCGAGGAAGACGGCAGTCATCGCCACCTCCTCCGGCCGCCCGATGCGGCGCGGCGGGTGCAGGTCGTAGGTGCGCTGGCGCTCCGCCTGCGGATCAGGAAAGGTGTTCCAGTAGTCGACCGCGATCTGCGTCTCGATGTAGCCGGGTGCGATCGCGTTCACGCGAACACCTTCGGCCGCGTATTGAACGCCGAGCGATCGTACCAGGCCGAGCAGTCCGTGCTTGGCAACCGGATAGGGAAAGGTCGAGGGGATGATCGCGAAAGAATGGCACGAAGCGATCGCCACGATCGAACCCTGCGTCTGAGCCCGCATCGCCGGCAGCACGGCGCGCGCCGAATACCACACCCCGTCGAGATCGACGGCAAAGCAGCGCCGCCATTCCTCTTCCGTGGTTTCCAGCGGCTCGTGGAAAACGTTGATGCCGGCATTGGCGACCAGCACGTCGATGCGGCCGAAGGTGGCAAGCGCTTGCTCGGCCATCGCTTTGCAGGATGCGATATCGGCGACGTCGGTCTCCACGAACAGCGCCCGAGCGCCGGCTTCGACCAGCGACGCGGCAACGCTCTTTCCGCTGAGCGCATCCTTTTCGGCCACGACGATGGCCGCACCCTCGGCGGCCATCGCGCGCGCCGTCGCCTCGCCGATGCCGCGCCCGGCGCCGGTGACAATCACCACCTTGTCCTTCAGTCGCCCGGCCATGGTCACCAGTCCACGATGGTGCCGTCGGCAAGGACGGCATTGGTGGTGTGCATGACCTCCGGCCTGTAGGGATGCCGGTCGGCGACCGCTTCGTCGACCTCGACGCCGAGCCCGGGCGCATCCGGCACCTGCCAGCAGCCGTCGATCATGCGGATCGGCCCCTTCACCACCTCGAAATACCAGGGCACGGCACCGACCATCTCTTCCTGGATCAGGTGATTGGGCGTGGAGACCGCGAAATGCAGCGCCGCCGCGCCGGCGATCGGACCGAGCGGATTGTGCGGCGCCACACCGACCGAGACCGCCTCGGCCATGGCGGCGATTTTCTTCGCCTCGAGCAGGCCGCCGCAGTGGCAGATGTCCGGCTGCACGATGTCGACCGCCCTTGCCCGGAAAAGGTCGTCGAATTCGGGACGATCGATCAGCCGCTCGCCGGTGGCGATCGGCACGCGCGATTTGGCGACGAGCTGCGCCAGCGCGCCGGTCTCGCCCGGCGGCAGCGGCTCTTCGACGAACATCGGTCGGTAGGGCGCAAGCGCGTCGATATAGGCGAGCGCGGTGGAGGCCGAGGCGGGACGGCCGTGGAAATCGACCATGATCTCGACTTCGGGACCGACTGTCTTGCGCAGCGCCTCCATTAGGCGGCCGACCTTGTCGACCTCGACGAGCGGCGCATGATAGTGGCTGTAGGGGATGAAGACGGCCTTCAGCGCGCGATAGCCCGTGGCAACCACTTCGGAGGCGCGCCGCACCAACGGCTCGGTCTCCAACGTTTCGTAGACGGCGCGCATGTCGCCGAGGCCGAGATGCGTGTAGACCTTGACCCGGTCGCGCACCTTGCCGCCGAGCAAGCGCCAGACCGGCTGATTGAGCCATTTGCCAAAAATGTCCCAGAGCGCCAGCTCGATGCCGGAAACCGCCGACATGCCGATGACGCCGAGCCGCCAGAACGAGTGCTTTTTGAGGATGCGCACCGCCTGCTCGATGTCGCGCGGGTCGCGGCCGACCAGAAGCGGCGCGAGGTCATTGACGGCGCCGACGACGGCCTGGGTCTTCCATTCCAGCGTCGCCTCGCCCCAACCGTAGAGGCCCGGCTGGTCGGTCTCGACACGCACGAACACCCAGTTGCGCATATCCGCGTTCACGACGCGCGTGGTGATGGCCACGATCCTCAAGCGCAACACCTCCCATGACGCTAATTAGATCATATGAAATTGAAATATCATATGATAAAAAATGGCGTCAAGCCGGAAACGTCACCCTCTGGCGTGAAGATCGTCGGCGGCGATGTCAAGCAGCCTGTTCATGGCGCCGCGGGCGCCGGCGGTATCGCGGACGCGGATCGCCTCCAGCACCGCGACATGCGCCGACAGCGCGCGCGATTGCGCCTCCATCAACGGATTGGTGACCAGGAAAGTGGCGCGCAGGGCAGCTTCCAGCATGCCAACCAGCCCCTTGAGCACGACATTATGGCTGGCGGCGATGACGCCCTTGTGGAAGGCAAGGTCCGCCTGGCAGACCGCGTTGAGGTCGCCCGGGATATTGTCGCGCATGCCGACGACCGCGCGTTCGATTTCGGCGAGATCGGCGGCGCTGGCGCGCCTTGCCGCAAGCTCGGCCGCCGCCGGCTCAAAGATGCGGCGCGCCTCGAGCAGGCCGGAAACCAGCTCCTCGTCATCCTGGATGGAAGGGTGCCAGCCGAGCACCACCGGGTCGAGCAGGCGCCAGCTGTCGCGCGGCAGCACGCGCACTCCCGCCCGCCGCCTGGCCTCGACAAGACCTTTCGCCGACAGCACCTTGACCGCTTCCCGAACCGAGGTGCGGCTGACGCCCAGCATGGCGCAGAGCTCCTCCTCGCGCGGCAAGGCTGCACCGGGAGCATAGTCGCCGCCCAGGATGCGGCTGCCCAGCACGCTGACGACGGCGTTGTGCACGCTTGCGCCGCCCTGGTCGACCGAAGGCATCCACCCGGTTGCGTCCGAAGGAACGATATTTTCCACGCAATCCTCTCCCGATAGAGCAAGTTGCTGCCGGCAGTTGTATGAAAGCTTACGTCTTATGTAAATCACTCATTCATACGATCTGTCATGATCATAGGAGCGGGTCGGTGATGCTTTCGGTTCGGGAAATCCGGCCGCCACCGGCGTCAGCCCGCACCGACGGGCGCGCTCAGCGCGCCGCCCACACAAGTCCGCGGCGCAGGATGGTGCGCATCTGCGGCACCTCGAATTCCTTGGCCGCGTGGCCGAGCGACGAATAGAACACCCGCCCTTTGCCGTGCCGGCGCCTCCAAACCACGGGCATGACAACGCCGGCGATCCACGGCGCGTGCTCGCCCGAGAAGGTGGTGGTCGCCAGCACGTCGTTCGATGGATCGACATGCATGTAATATTGCTCGGAGCGGTATTGGAAATCGTCGATGCCTGCCACGATCGGGTCGTCGCGCCGCACGATATTCACACGATAGTCGATGATGTTGCCGGGATGGGCAACCCACTGGCCGCCGCACATGAACTGGTAGTCCGTCGATTCGCGAAACGCGTCGCCCATGCCGCCGTGATAGCCGCCGAGGCCGACGCCGTTTTCGACCGCTTTGGTGAGGTTCGCCTCTTCGGCCTTGGCGAGCTTGGACATGGTGTAGATCGGCACGATCAGGCTGAGGTCGGCGATCGCCGGGTCGGCGAACACCGCGGTCGTATTTTCCAAGCGCACGGCAAAGCCTTCCTCCTCAAGCATCGCTTTGAGGAGGCGCGCCCCGGCTTCGGGTTCATGCCCTTCCCAGCCGCCCCATACGATCAGTGCCTGCCGCATCTTCCGCTCCTTATGCATTTGGCCGCGCGGCCGGATATAGGGCAGCGAGGCGCCGGGCTGACCATCGCCGAGTCGAGCTTGAAGGGAAAGTGACGCGAACGAAAACGGCCCGCGCGACGCCCGATCGCCCGACGCTCGTCCTGGTTCAGCGGAAGCTCTGCGCCAGTTACCGAGCTGATCCCTGCGATCCTGCCGCGGGGAGATCAGACCGTGTCGAAGTCGAGGAGCTGCGTGGCCACGGCACGTTCCTCGTCGGCCGGAATGACAAGAACATCGACGCTGGACTCTCGCGCGCTGACCAGCGCTTCGCCGCTGCGATTTAAACCATGGTCGACCACGACACCAAGCCAGGCAGCAGCCTCGCAGATCTCTTGCCGGATCTGCCATGCATTTTCGCCGATGCCGGCGGTGAACACGAGCGTGTCGAGGCCTCCAAGCGCGGCCGCGAGCGATCCGATCTCACGTCCGGCGCGATAGACGAAGAGCGCGACGGCACGCGCCGCCGCCGGGTCTTTCGACCCAAGCAGCGCCTGCATGTCTCCGGAAATGCCGGATACGCCCAGCAGGCCGGACTGCTCGTAGAGCAATTCGGTCACTCGGTCGGCCGACAGCTTGCGCTCCTGCAGAAGGTGCAGGATCACGCCAGGATCGATGGCGCCGCAACGGGTGCTCATGACGAGGCCGTCAAGCGTCGAGAAACCCATGGTCGTGGCGAGGCTTACTCCTGCCTTCATCGCACACAGGCTCGCGCCGCTGCCGAGATGGGCGGCAATCGTTCGGCCACCGGCAGCGTCGCCGTAGCGCTCGCGGAGCTTCGCTGCGATGTGCCTGTAGGAGAGCCCGTGGAAGCCGTAGGAGACGATGCCCTGTTCCGACATCTCTCGCGGCAAGCCATAGAGCCTGGCAAGCTCCGGCCGCGCCGTGTGAAAGGCCGTATCGAAGCAGCCGACCTGCTTGGCTTCGGGCAAAAGCCGACCGGCCAGTTGGACGATCTCCAGGTTGATCGCCTGATGGATCGGTGCGAGCGGCTCAAGCCTATGCAGCGCGTCGAGCGTGCGCTCGTCGAGCAAGGTCGCTTGGGTAAGTTCTTGCCCGCCATGGACGATGCGGTGCCCGACCGTGCCGATCCGGCGCAAAAGAGCGTGATCCTCGAGATAGGAAACTATGGCCTCGAACGCCTTTGCTATCCCGATCGGTTCGTCCCCCAGGCTCCTGTCGATTTCGCGTGACAATTCTGAGGGCGCGACATGCAATCGTGGATGATGTCCGATCGACGACACGCTGCCGCGCACCAGCAGGTGAAGCTCGTCTTGCTGCTGAAACACGGCGAACTTCAGGCTTGAGGAGCCGCCGTTGAGGACGAGAATGGCATCGGTCATGGTCGGCCGGTCCCGGCCAATCGTGCGCTCGTCCATTTGGCCTGGCGCTTCGGCATCGACTACTGCTCCCATTTCCAGCCGAGGACCTCGGGCATGTCCTGCCCATGCTCGCGGATATAGGCCCGGTGCTCGATCAGCTTGCCTTCCATCGCCTGCTTCAGCCGGATATGCGCGCCGGCCGGGTCGGGAATGCGGTCGAGCACGCCCAAGACGAGATGATAGCGGTCGAGGCCATTGAGGACGGTCATGTCGAAGGGCGTCGTCGTCGTCCCTTCCTCATTGTAGCCGCGCACGTGGATGTTGTCGTGGTTGGTCCGCCGGTAAGTCAGGCGATGGATGGTCCATGGATAGCCGTGATACGCGAAGATGACTGGCTTATCGGCCGTGAAAAACGCGTCGAATTCACGATCCGACAGGCCGTGCGGGTGGTGTTCCTTGGGCTGCAAAGTCATCAGGTCGACTATGTTGACCACCCGCACCTTGAGGCCGGGAACGTGGCGTTTCAGAATTTGGACCGCGGCCAGCGTCTCGAGCGTCGGCACGTCGCCGGCGCAGGCCATCACCACATCCGGCTCTGCCCCGCCGTCGGTCGACGCCCACTCCCATATGCCGATACCGGCCTTGCAGTGGACTTTCGCCTCGGTGATCGACAGCCACTGCCACGAATTGGCTTTGCCGGCGACGATCACGTTGATGCGGTTCCATGTCCGAAGCACATGATCCGTCACGCAAAGCAGGCTGTTGGCATCCGCCGGCAGATAGACGCGCACGATGTCCGCCTTCTTGTTCAAGGCGACATCGATGAAGCCCGGATCCTGATGGCTGAAGCCATTGTGCTCCTGCTGCCAGACATGGCTCGACAACAAATAGTTCAAGGACGCAATCGGCCGCCGCCACGGCAGCTTGCCGCAGGCATCCAGCCATTTCGCATGCTGGTTAAACATGGAATCGACAATGTGCGTGAAGGCCTCGTAGCAGGAGAACAGGCCGTGCCGGCCGGTAAGCAGATAGCCTTCCAGCCAGCCCTGACAGGTATGCTCGGACAGGATTTCCAGAACCCTGCCTTCGCGGCCGAGATGCACATCTTCGGGCAGAATCTTTTCCATCCAGGCGCGCTCGGTCACCTCGAAGACGTCCTGCAGCCGGTTCGAAGCCGTCTCGTCGGGACCGACAATGCGGAAGTTTTTGGCGCTTTGGTTCAATGCCATGACGTCGCGCAGGAAACCGCCCATCACACGGGTCGACTCTGCTTTCACGCCGCCGGGCTGCTGGACAGATACGGCATGCTCTTGCAGGCTTGGCAGTTGGAGGGAGCGGCGCAGCAGGCCGCCATTGGCATGCGGATTGGCGCTCATGCGTCTGCCGCCTTGCGGGGCAGTGGCGCGGATCATGGCCACTGGCGCGCCCTCGGCATCGAAAAGCTCTTCGGGCCGATAACTTCTCAGCCACTCCTCGAGCATCTTCAGATGCGCAGGGTTTTCGGCGAGACCGGAGAGCGGAACCTGATGCGCGCGCCAGAATCCTTCGGTCTTCAGCCCGTCGACCTCCTTGGGGCCTGTCCAGCCCTTCGGGCTTCTAAGGATGATCATCGGCCATTTCGGCCGGCCGTCGGCAGTCTCTCCGCCGCTGCGCGCCGCCTGCTGAATTGCCTGGATGCGGTCCAGCGCATCGTCGAGTACGACGGCCATCCGCTCATGCATCAGGGGCGGATCGTCACCCTCGACGAACAGCGGTTCGTAGCCATAGCCGACGAATAGCGCCCGCAATTCTTCGTCAGAGATGCGGGCGAGAATGGTGGGACTGGCGATCTTATAGCCGTTGAGATGGAGGATCGGCAGCACCGCGCCGTCCTGCGCCGGGTTGAGGAACTTGTTACAGTGCCAGGATGTGGCGAGCGGGCCGGTTTCCGCCTCGCCGTCGCCGACGACGCAGGCGACGATAAGATCCGGGTTGTCGAAGGCCGCGCCAAAGGCATGCGAAAGCGCGTAGCCGAGCTCGCCGCCTTCATGGATCGACCCGGGCACATCGGGAGCGGCATGGCTCGGGATGCCTCCCGGAAAGGAAAACTGCCGGAAGAGCGTCCTCATTCCGGCCTCTTCGAGGGAAATATCCGGATTGATCTCGCTATAGGTGCCTTCGAGATAGCTGTTTGCAACCATGGCCGGTCCGCCATGGCCGGGGCCGCAGATGTAAATGACGTTGACATCGCGAAGTCTGATCGCGCGGTTGAGATGCGCGTATATGAAGCTGAGGCCCGGCGAGGTTCCCCAATGCCCAAGCAGCCTGGGCTTGACGTGCGCCAGCCGAAGCGGCTCGCGAAGCAGCGGATTGTCGAGCAGATAGATCTGCCCGACGGTCAGGTAGTTGGCGGCACGCCAGTAGGCATCGATGTCGTGCAGCTCCTGTGCGGACAAGCGATTGGTGCTGGGATGCGTGGTCATTTCCGACTCCTTCGCTGTTCCAAACTCACCCGGCTGAGACACAACGCATGGACGTCGCCGCCGGTTCATGACCGGTCGGCGCCGCGAGCGGGCCCCATTGCGACACGCGGCCCACTGCCAGCACATGAACTGGTAGCGTCGATGCGCGAAACGCGTCCGGCAATGCCGCGTTATAGCCGCCAAGGCCAGCGCCGTTTCGACCGCTTTGGTGAGGTTGGCCTCTTCAGCTTTGCAAGCTTTGCACCATCAGGCCGACTTCGGCACCGCCGGCTCCACGAAGGCCCCGGTGGTGCTTTCCACGCGCACGGCGAAGCTCTCCTCCTCGAGCATCGTTCCGACGACGCACGCCCGGGCGACCATCGCAGCAAAAAGTCGAGTCGAGCTTGAGGGCAATGTAGGGCCGAAACGCAAACGGCCTGCGTTGGCGGGCCGTGGATTGGTGTGGGGGACAGGATTTGGCTTGTCTGCCGGCGCGGCGTCGGTTCGCTGCTTGCGGGCCTGATGACCGCTCACATCAGCCGGCCAGTATGGCCAGATACAAAAACGCCCGCACGAGGCGGGCGTTTTTGGATTGGTTGCGGGGACAGGATTTGAACCTGTGACCTTCAGGTTATGAGCCTGACGAGCTACCGGGCTGCTCCACCCCGCGTCACCATAGAGGTAAGTTTGCGCTTACCGTATTCAAGGGACCGCCCAATGAAAGGGCCGCTTGCGCGGCCCGGGATCCCGTTTGGCGGGCCTCATGCATGTCGCTCAAAAGTGTTAGCGGTTTGAGGCAACGACATGCATCACAACAATCGCAAGGAGAAGATTTGTCTGCATCCGGATCCGGATGTGAGATGAACGTGCGCTTGGCAGACCTGGCAGCGACCTACTCTCCCGCGTCTTGAGACGAAGTACCATCAGCGCTGGAGCGTTTCACGGCCGAGTTCGGAATGGGATCGGGTGCAGCCGCTCCGCCATAACCACCAGGTCGGCGAAACGCACGTTCAAATCGAGAAGCTGTTCAAGCGCGATCCGAGGATCGTCGCAGCGCGATCCAAAGGATCGTCGTTTTTGTGCCAAGGCGACGTCTGCGTTTTGCCTACGGGCGAAGCCCGCAAGCGCGACTGCGCGTCGCCGGTCGTCCGGCGCCCTCGCGGAGCATAGGCCCGTAAGGGCCGCTCATGCGTGAGCGCTGGCAGACCATCCGACTTTGTCGGATGGATATTAGGAATGAGAACGATCAAGCCGATCGAACTATTAGTACCGGTAAGCTTCAAGCGTTGCCGCTCTTCCACACCCGGCCTATCAACGTGGTCGTCTTCCACGGTTCTCAGGGAATACTCGTTTCAAGGTGGGTTTCCCGCTTAGATGCCTTCAGCGGTTATCCCGTCCGGATATAGCTACCCTGCAATGCGGCTGGCGCCACAACAGGTCCACCAGAGATCCGTCCATCCCGGTCCTCTCGTACTAGGGACAGATCCTTTCAATATTCCTACACCCACGGCAGATAGGGACCGAACTGTCTCACGACGTTCTGAACCCAACTCACGTACCGCTTTAAATGGCGAACAGCCATACCCTTGGGACCTGCTCCAGCCCCAGGATGCGATGAGTCGACATCGAGGTGCCAAACAACCCCGTCGATATGGACTCTTGGGGGTCATCAGCCTGTTATCCCCGGCGTACCTTTTATCCGTTGAGCGATGGCCCTTCCACACGGGACCACCGGATCACTATGACCGACTTTCGTCTCTGCTCGACTTGTCAGTCTCGCAGTCAGGCAGGCTTATGCCATTGCACTCAGCGAACGATTTCCGACCGTTCTGAGCCCACCATCGCGCGCCTCCGTTACTCTTTAGGAGGCGACCGCCCCAGTCAAACTACCCACCATACATTGTCCCGGACCCGGATAACGGGCCGCGGTTAGACATCCATAGTGATAAGGGTGGTATTTCAAGGGTGGCTCCACCTGAGCTGGCGCCCAGGCTTCAAAGCCTACCACCTATCCTACACATGCCACTACGAATGCCAATGTAAAGCTATAGTAAAGGTGCACGGGGTCTTTCCGTCTAACCGCAGGAACCCCGCATCTTCACGGGGAATTCAATTTCACTGAGTCTATGCTGGAGACAGCGGGGAAGTCGTTACGCCATTCGTGCAGGTCGGAACTTACCCGACAAGGAATTTCGCTACCTTAGGACCGTTATAGTTACGGCCGCCGTTTACTGGGGCTTCGATTCAGAGCTTGCACCCCTCCTCTTAACCTTCCAGCACCGGGCAGGCGTCAGACCCTATACGTCGTCTTGCGACTTCGCAGAGCCCTGTGTTTTTGATAAACAGTCGCTACCCCCTGGTCTGTGCCACCCTCCTCTGCTTGCGCAAAAAAGGGTCACGCTTCTTCCGAAGTTACGCGTGCAATTTGCCGAGTTCCTTCAGCATAGTTCTCTCAAGCGCCTTGGTATACTCTACCAGACCACCAGTGTCGGTTTCGGGTACGGTCTATAAGGAGGAGCTATTTCCTGGAACCACTCCGCTGCCCTTTCAATCCGATAAGATTGGACAACTTGTGTGATCCGTCACTACCTCCAGGCTCACGAATATTAACGTGATTCCCATCGACTACGCGTTTCCGCCTCGTCTTAGGGGCCGGCTAACCCTGCTCAGATTAACTTTAAGCAGGAACCCTTGGTCTTTCGGCGGGGGAGTCTCTCACTCCCCTTACGTTACTCATGTCAGCATTCGCACTTCTGATACCTCCACCGCCCCTCACGGGTACGGCTTCACTGGCTTACAGAACGCTCCGCTACCGCTCGTGATTGCTCACGAACCCTAAGCTTCGGTGTATGGCTTTAGCCCCGTTACATTTTCGGCGCAAAGACCCTTATTTAGACCAGTGAGCTGTTACGCTTTCTTTAAATGATGGCTGCTTCTAAGCCAACATCCTGGTTGTTTTGGGATCCTCACATCCTTTCCCACTTAGCCATAACTTGGGGACCTTAGCTGTAGGTCAGGGTTGTTTCCCTTTTCACGACGGACGTTAGCACCCGCCGTGTGTCTGCCGACTAGTACTCCCAGGTATTCGGAGTTTGGTTAGGTTTGGTAATCCGGTGAGGACCCCTAGCCCATCCAGTGCTCTACCCCCTGGGGTATTCGGTCGACGCTCTACCTAAATAGATTTCGCGGAGAACCAGCTATTTCCGAGTTTGATTGGCCTTTCACCCCTAGCCACAAGTCATCCCGAACTATTGCAACAGTTATGGGTTCGGCCCTCCAGTAAGTGTTACCTTACCTTCAGCCTGCTCATGGCTAGATCACTCGGTTTCGGGTCTAATGCGACGAACTGAACGCCCTGTTCAGACTCGCTTTCGCTGCGCCTACACCTATCGGTTTAAGCTTGCTCGTCACACTAAGTCGCTGACCCATTATACAAAAGGTACGTGGTCACCCGCCCATCAAAGCGCTTGCGCTCTTGATGGCAAAATCAAAAGTTCTTCAAATCGTCAAGCGATTTGAAGGACGGGCTCCCACTGTTTGTAGGCAATCGGTTTCAGGTACTCTTTCACTCCCCTTGTCGGGGTGCTTTTCACCTTTCCCTCACGGTACTAGTTCGCTATCGGTCATGCACGAGTACTTAGGCTTGGAAGGTGGTCCTCCCAATTTCAGACAGGATTTCACGTGTCCCGCCTTACTCAAGGACGATTGATCGCATTACGCGTACGGGGCTGTCACCCGCTATGGCCCAACTTTCCAGAAGGTTCCGCTTGTCTCTCAATCGCCGCTGGCCTGGTCCGGGTTCGCTCGCCACTACTTCCGGAGTCTCGGTTGATGTCCTTTCCTACGGGTACTTAGATGTTTCAGTTCCCCGCGTTCGCCACTTTATCCCTATGTATTCAGGATAAGTTACCTATTATCGATACTTGGAAACCACAGCAGCAAAAGCAGCGCGATCCCAAAGAGATCGTCGCCCCACGCTCAATCCTTTTGGGATTGTCGCGTCAGTTGCCCTGCTGCTCTGATTTTCCAAGTACCTTAGGTGGGTTTCCCCATTCGGAGATCTACGGATCAAAGGGTATTCGCACCTCCCCGTAGCTTATCGCAGCGTATCACGTCCTTCATCGCCTGTGCATGCC
>NZ_JARTVM010000002.1:335000-337500 GCF_029625765.1 Mesorhizobium sp. WSM4983
CTGTTATCCCCGGCGTACCTTTTATCCGTTGAGCGATGGCCCTTCCACACGGGACCACCGGATCACTATGACCGACTTTCGTCTCTGCTCGACTTGTCAGTCTCGCAGTCAGGCAGGCTTATGCCATTGCACTCAGCGAACGATTTCCGACCGTTCTGAGCCCACCATCGCGCGCCTCCGTTACTCTTTAGGAGGCGACCGCCCCAGTCAAACTACCCACCATACATTGTCCCGGACCCGGATAACGGGCCGCGGTTAGACATCCATAGTGATAAGGGTGGTATTTCAAGGGTGGCTCCACCTGAGCTGGCGCCCAGGCTTCAAAGCCTACCACCTATCCTACACATGCCACTACGAATGCCAATGTAAAGCTATAGTAAAGGTGCACGGGGTCTTTCCGTCTAACCGCAGGAACCCCGCATCTTCACGGGGAATTCAATTTCACTGAGTCTATGCTGGAGACAGCGGGGAAGTCGTTACGCCATTCGTGCAGGTCGGAACTTACCCGACAAGGAATTTCGCTACCTTAGGACCGTTATAGTTACGGCCGCCGTTTACTGGGGCTTCGATTCAGAGCTTGCACCCCTCCTCTTAACCTTCCAGCACCGGGCAGGCGTCAGACCCTATACGTCGTCTTGCGACTTCGCAGAGCCCTGTGTTTTTGATAAACAGTCGCTACCCCCTGGTCTGTGCCACCCTCCTCTGCTTGCGCAAAAAAGGGTCACGCTTCTTCCGAAGTTACGCGTGCAATTTGCCGAGTTCCTTCAGCATAGTTCTCTCAAGCGCCTTGGTATACTCTACCAGACCACCAGTGTCGGTTTCGGGTACGGTCTATAAGGAGGAGCTATTTCCTGGAACCACTCCGCTGCCCTTTCAATCCGATAAGATTGGACAACTTGTGTGATCCGTCACTACCTCCAGGCTCACGAATATTAACGTGATTCCCATCGACTACGCGTTTCCGCCTCGTCTTAGGGGCCGGCTAACCCTGCTCAGATTAACTTTAAGCAGGAACCCTTGGTCTTTCGGCGGGGGAGTCTCTCACTCCCCTTACGTTACTCATGTCAGCATTCGCACTTCTGATACCTCCACCGCCCCTCACGGGTACGGCTTCACTGGCTTACAGAACGCTCCGCTACCGCTCGTGATTGCTCACGAACCCTAAGCTTCGGTGTATGGCTTTAGCCCCGTTACATTTTCGGCGCAAAGACCCTTATTTAGACCAGTGAGCTGTTACGCTTTCTTTAAATGATGGCTGCTTCTAAGCCAACATCCTGGTTGTTTTGGGATCCTCACATCCTTTCCCACTTAGCCATAACTTGGGGACCTTAGCTGTAGGTCAGGGTTGTTTCCCTTTTCACGACGGACGTTAGCACCCGCCGTGTGTCTGCCGACTAGTACTCCCAGGTATTCGGAGTTTGGTTAGGTTTGGTAATCCGGTGAGGACCCCTAGCCCATCCAGTGCTCTACCCCCTGGGGTATTCGGTCGACGCTCTACCTAAATAGATTTCGCGGAGAACCAGCTATTTCCGAGTTTGATTGGCCTTTCACCCCTAGCCACAAGTCATCCCGAACTATTGCAACAGTTATGGGTTCGGCCCTCCAGTAAGTGTTACCTTACCTTCAGCCTGCTCATGGCTAGATCACTCGGTTTCGGGTCTAATGCGACGAACTGAACGCCCTGTTCAGACTCGCTTTCGCTGCGCCTACACCTATCGGTTTAAGCTTGCTCGTCACACTAAGTCGCTGACCCATTATACAAAAGGTACGTGGTCACCCGCCCATCAAAGCGCTTGCGCTCTTGATGGCAAAATCAAAAGTTCTTCAAATCGTCAAGCGATTTGAAGGACGGGCTCCCACTGTTTGTAGGCAATCGGTTTCAGGTACTCTTTCACTCCCCTTGTCGGGGTGCTTTTCACCTTTCCCTCACGGTACTAGTTCGCTATCGGTCATGCACGAGTACTTAGGCTTGGAAGGTGGTCCTCCCAATTTCAGACAGGATTTCACGTGTCCCGCCTTACTCAAGGACGATTGATCGCATTACGCGTACGGGGCTGTCACCCGCTATGGCCCAACTTTCCAGAAGGTTCCGCTTGTCTCTCAATCGCCGCTGGCCTGGTCCGGGTTCGCTCGCCACTACTTCCGGAGTCTCGGTTGATGTCCTTTCCTACGGGTACTTAGATGTTTCAGTTCCCCGCGTTCGCCACTTTATCCCTATGTATTCAGGATAAGTTACCTATTATCGATACTTGGAAACCACAGCAGCAAAAGCAGCGCGATCCCAAAGAGATCGTCGCCCCACGCTCAATCCTTTTGGGATTGTCGCGTCAGTTGCCCTGCTGCTCTGATTTTCCAAGTACCTTAGGTGGGTTTCCCCATTCGGAGATCTACGGATCAAAGGGTATTCGCACCTCCCCGTAGCTTATCGCAGCGTATCACGTCCTTCATCGCCTGTGCATGCCAAGGCATCCACCAATTGCCCTTAAGACACTTGATCGTT
>NZ_JARTVM010000002.1:342500-626637 GCF_029625765.1 Mesorhizobium sp. WSM4983
GACGGAAATTCGCTGAAGGTCGCCAGCGCCAAGACCGATTCGCAGCTTCCCAACTAATCCGGCGAATCGCCCGTCTGCCGTGGCCAGGGCAGCGCCTGTCCGGGCACGGTGAGCCAGACGAGGATCGACGATAGCAGGCAAAGCAGCGTCGTGACGGCGGCGACCGCGGCAAAGGCCGAATCGCTTGCCGCAATCCTCAACGCGTCGAGATTGGCCGCGAGCCCGGACGCCGGCAGTTCGCCGAAACCGGGCATGCCGGCAGGGCTGCCGGTCGATCGCGCATAGACGAAAGCCGCGAGCGAGCCCATCGCCGCCACCGCGATCAGGCCGCCGATGCGCGAGACGGCATTGTTGATGCCGGATGCCGCGCCCGTGTCCTTGTCCTCGACGGAGGTCATGATCGCCGTCGACAGCGGCGACACGACGAGCGCCATGCCGAGCCCCATCACCGCCATCAGCGGAAAGGTCCCGGTCCAGAAATTGTGGATCCCGGCATGGGCGAGCAGGGCCATGCCGGCAAAGGCGATGGCGACGACCAAGCTGCCGGCGGCGATCGGCAGGCGCGGGCCGATCTTGTCGGACCACTGGCCGACCGGCCCCGACAGCAGCGCGATCAATGCCGACAGCGGCAGGAAGATGAAGCCGACCTCGGCCGAACTCAGGCCCCAGCTCGCGATCAGAACCATGGGCAGGTAGAACAGGTTCGCCGACAGCGCGAAATAGAGGAAGAAGGTCGCGAGATTGGCGCCGGCGAAGGCCCCGATGCGAAACAGGCCGAGATCGATCATCGGCTCGCGCTGCCAGCGCTCATAGAGAATGAAAATGAAAAGCAGGACGACGCCGGCGACGATCGCCGGCCCGGCCATTATCCCGCCGCCCTCGGCGTTCATCGCCGTCAGCCCATAGGCCAGCGCCCCGAAGGCGAGCGTGGCGAGCGCGGCGCCCCCGAGGTCGAGGCCGCGCTTTTCGGTCGGCTGGTCCGCCGGTATCTTGGCGAGCAGCAGATAGATCGAAACCAGTCCGAGCGGCAGGTTGACGGCAAAGATCGTGCGCCAGACGCCGTTGCCGAAAGTCGATAGCACGAAGCCGCCGAGCACCGGCCCGAGCGCCGTGGTAAGCGCCGAGGCCGCGGCCCAGATGCCGATCGCCCGGCCACGCTCCTTTTTGGGGTAGGCCTTGGCGATGATGGCGAGGCTGCCCGGCACCATGATGGCGGCGCCGACGCCTTGGATGGCGCGGAACACGATCAGCATTGCCGGATTGGGCGCCAGCGCGCAGGCGAGCGACGCCGCGATGAAGACCGCTATGCCGGTCACGAATGCGCGCCTGAGGCCGAATCGGTCGCCGGCGGCGCCACCGGCCAGAATCAGCGCCGAAAGCGTCAGCGCATAGGCGTTGGAGATCCATTGCGCTTGCGCCAGGCTGGCGCCGAGATCGACGCGCAAGGCCGGCATGGCGATCGCCAGGATCGAACCGTCGATGAAGCCGAGCGCCGAGGCCAGAATTGCCGCGACCAGCACGAACTTGCGCTGCGTCTGCGGGCAAAAGGTGCCGTTCGCGCGCGTCGCGGTCGAAAGCGAATCGGCTGTGGCTTCACTCGAGGAAGGCATGAAAACCTGCTTAGCTCTCCGGCGTATCGGTAACAACGAGCCAGAAGATTGCAGTTCTGAAACCAGTTTGGTCTGACGGCATGGCCAGGAAGGTAGCCATCGTAAATGCAAACGAGCCGTCGCGTGGTAGGTTCCGGCCCGTCATTCCAGAAGGGGAAGAGCCAGCCTATGCCTCATCACCCGCTGCTCAGCGCGGGTTCATCCTGGCGATGCAGCTGATCTATGCAACCGCCCTGCGCGGCTCATTGCTGCGCAAAATCATCGACTGAAGACCCCCCGACGAACTCGACCGTCACGCCCGGCGACACCAGCTTCGCGAGCTCTCGCGCATCCCAGTTGGTCAGGCGCACGCAGCCGTGGCTTTCGGTCTTGCCGATCTTGGAAGGATCGGGCG
Source organism: Mesorhizobium sp. WSM4983 (assembly GCF_029625765.1). NCBI lineage: Bacteria > Pseudomonadati > Pseudomonadota > Alphaproteobacteria > Hyphomicrobiales > Phyllobacteriaceae > Mesorhizobium > Mesorhizobium sp. WSM4983. The sequence goes on from NZ_JARTVM010000002.1 coordinate 344,505, forward strand.
TGCCGTGGATGCCGTAGGTCGGCTTGTCCAGCGCGATCCAGACCGAACCGACCGGACCGTTCGGCCCCGGCGGGATGGTCAAGATCTTGTCGTTCTGGCCCTGCTTGAAATTGATGCTGGGATTATAGGTGTAATTGGGATCGAGCGCGATGCGCGACACGGTGTGGATGCCGGTGGGCGACGGTGTGTCGGCCGAACCGATGGTGGCCGGATAGGCCGCGACCAGCTTGCCGGCCGCGTCATAAGCGAAAACTTCCTTCTGGTCCTTGTCGGCGACGATGCGGGCAACCGGCGTCGACACAAGCTGGCCGAAATTGGCGACCTTGACGATGGTCCCGGGACGGTTGAAGTCAAGGCCTTTGTTGATCGACTTCAGATAGCCTTCGTCCATGTGGAAGCGCTCGGCGAGCGCCTCGGTGACCGAGGTGTAACCCATGCGGTCGAGCTTGGCCTTCTGGCTGTAATCTTCCGGAATCGAGGCGACATAGGGTCCGGCCACGTCCTCGGGCGTGATCGTGTAGGAGGCGAAGGCGTCGCCCCCCGACTGGGCGAGCGCCGCCTTGATGGCGGCCGAGTCGGTCGATTTCAGATTGCTGCCGGTGATCTGGTTGTAGGCGGCCAGGGCCTTGTCGACATTCGAGCCGAAGCGGCCGTCGATGACTCCCGGCGAGGCGCCGGCGCGGTCGAGCAGCACTTGGAGTTCGGCCACGTCCTGGCGCACGCCGAGCGAAAGCGACGGATCGACGGTCGCCTTGCCGCCCGTGTCCGGCGGCAGCGCGGCCTGGGTCTCCGGATTGACTTGCAGCACGTCCCCCTGCCCAGGGTGCGGTTCGATCGATGCTTCGTTCAGCGGCTCGCGCTTGATGGTGTCCGACCTTGGCGCCTCCGGATAGGTTGTGGCATACCCTTCGTCGCTCGGCGCCGGCGGATAGGCCTCGACGGAATTGCCGCTGTTGGAATCGTAGTCGTCGACCGGCGGCGGGATATACCGGCCGTTCTCGTCCAGCTGCCTGCGGCGGAAGCGGGCCATGTCGTCGGGATCGTCGAGATAATAACGGTCGTCGTCCTCGACGGGCGCACGCCCGAGCTCCTGCATCCGCAGCTGACGGCGCAGCGCCCGACGATCGAGCCGGGTCTGCGGCGGCTGGATGGCGATCACCTTTCCGGTATCGGCATCGACAAGCACCCGGTTGCCCCTGGCATCGTAGTAGATGTCGATATTGCCGTCCTGGGCGAGCAGGAGCGCGCCGTGCTGAGCGGACCGAACCGTCTTCTGCGCGCCTTCCAGACTCGGCGCTGCGAGCGCGCCGGAAGCCGCCAGCCCGGCCGCGAGTGCCGAAAGGGAAAAGATCGTGCGCAGCATGTGGGTCAGGCTCTCCGGTCGGCTCGGTCTTGCTGGGCGAACCCTTCGCCAGCAAACCAGTTACCAAAACTAAGGTTCCAATATGAACCGGGCATGAAGATGGCGGATTTCCGGCGTTTCACCATGGTCCCAACCGAATGTCAGTGCAGCCCCAATTCGCTGCGCGCCAGTTTCGTCAGCTTCAGCACGACCAGGCGGTGGCTTTCGCGCAGGTAGTCCTTCAGCGCGGCATCATCCACGCTTTGGCTTGTCTGGCGCTGGATCCATTTCATGCCGCGCGACGCGAGATAGGGCGCGGGCCGACAGCCCGGCTGTTCCTTCAGCACGTCAAACGCCATGTCGGAGCATTTGAAGGTAACGAAGACCTCGCCTTCCCGGTCATGGCCGCCGATCGCGAACACCTTGCCGCCGACCTTCCAGACGTGAGCCCCGCCCCACTGCACGACGTGGGTCGTGGCGGGCAATGTGGCGCAGAAGCCGTTATAGTCCTCGAGCTTCATTGGAATCGGCCCTCCGGGACCCGCGATCAAGCTCGGTTTTGCCGCAGGGCCCTGTCGAAAAGCAAGAGCGCGCCGCCCTGCCGGATGCGACGCGCTCCTCGTATCCTTGTTTGCGCAATTCGGACGGAAAACCGCCAAGCGCTTTTCCTGGAATGGCTCCGGTCACATGCCCCGGCTCGACTCAGGCGGCGGCTTCAGCCGCCATCACCGTCGGCTTCGAACGGAAGTTCAGGCGATCGGAACCGGCGGTGACCTTGACGGTCGAGCCGTCGAGGATTTCGCCGAGCAGGATCTTCTCCGCCAGCGGATCCTGCAGTTCCTTCTGCATCACCCGCTTCAGCGGCCTGGCGCCATAGGCCGGATCGTAGCCCTTGCCGGCCAGCCACTCGATCGCATCGTGATCGAGCGACAGCGTGATCTTGCGATCGACAAGCAGGTTCTCCAGCCGCTTGAGCTGAATCTCGACGATGCGATCCATATCCTCGCGTCGCAGCCGGTGGAACAGGATCACCTCGTCGACGCGGTTGAGGAATTCCGGACGGAACGAGGCTCTCACCACGCCCATCACCTCGTCGCGCACGGCATCGACGTCCTGGTCGTCGCGGAGATTGACCAGATATTCGGCGCCGAGATTCGACGTCATGACGATCAGCGTGTTGCGGAAGTCGACCGTGCGGCCCTGACCATCGGTCAACCGGCCGTCGTCGAGCACCTGGAGCAGCACGTTGAACACGTCCGGATGCGCCTTCTCGATCTCGTCGAACAGCACGACCTGGTAGGGCCGGCGCCGCACCGCTTCGGTGAGCGCGCCGCCCTCCTCATAGCCGACATAGCCGGGAGGCGCGCCGATCAGCCGGGCGACCGAGTGCTTCTCCATGAACTCCGACATGTCGATGCGCACCATGGCGCTCTCGTCGTCGAACAGGAAGGCGGCGAGCGCCTTGGTGAGCTCCGTCTTGCCGACGCCGGTCGGACCCAGGAACATGAACGAGCCGATCGGCCGGTTCGGATCCTGCAGACCCGCACGGGCGCGCCGCACGGCCTTGGAGACCGCCTGCACCGCCTCGCCCTGGCCGACGACGCGCTTGCCGATCTCGTCCTCCATACGCAGCAGCTTCTCGCGCTGTCCCTCAAGCATCTTGTCGACCGGAATGCCGGTCCAGCGTGACACGACATGGGCGACGTGGTCAGGCGTGACCACCTCTTCCACCATGCCGGCCTTACCGTCCTGGGCTTCGGCTTTCTTGAGCTTCTTCTCCAGCTCCGGGATCTTGCCGTAGGCAAGCTCGCCGGCGCGCTGGAACTCGCCCTTGCGCTGGGCAATCGCCAGCTCGTTGCGCATCTCGTCGAGCTGCTTCTTCAGGTCGGCGGCAAGGCCGAGCTTGTGCTTTTCGGCCTGCCACTTGGCGGTCAGCTCGGTCGACTGCTCCTCGAGGTCGGCCAGATCCTTCTCCAGCTTGGTCAGCCGGTCCTTAGAGGCGTCATCCTTCTCGACCTTCAGCGCCTCGCGTTCGATCTTGAGCTGCATGATGCGGCGGTCGATCTCATCCAGCGCCTCGGGCTTGGAATCGACCTGCATCCTCAACCGCGATGCGGCTTCGTCCACCAGGTCGATCGCCTTGTCCGGCAGGAAACGGTCAGCGATGTAGCGGTTGGAAAGCGTCGCGGCCGAAACCAGCGCCGAATCGGAGATGCGCACCTTGTGGTGCTGCTCGTATTTCTCCTTCAAGCCGCGCAGGATCGAGACAGTGTCCTCGACCGTCGGCTCGTCGACGAAAACGGGCTGGAAGCGGCGGGCGAGCGCCGCGTCCTTCTCGACATGCTTGCGGTATTCGTCGAGCGTAGTCGCACCGACGCAGTGCAGCTCGCCGCGCGCCAGCGCAGGCTTCAAAAGGTTCGAGGCGTCCATCGCGCCATCGGCCTTGCCGGCACCGACCAGTGTGTGCATCTCGTCGATGAACAGAATGATGCCGCCTGCGGCGGAAGTGACTTCCGACAGCACGGCCTTCAGCCGCTCCTCGAACTCGCCGCGATACTTGGCGCCGGCAATCAGCGCGCCCATGTCGAGCGCCATCAGCCGCTTGTCCTTCAGCGATTCCGGCACGTCGCCATTGACGATGCGCAGCGCCAGGCCTTCGGCGATCGCCGTCTTGCCGACGCCGGGCTCGCCGATCAGCACGGGATTGTTCTTGGTGCGGCGCGACAGCACCTGGATGGTGCGGCGGATCTCGTCGTCGCGGCCGATGACCGGGTCGAGCTTGCCCGCCCGCGCATCCGCGGTCAGGTCGCGGGCGTATTTCTTCAGCGCGTCGTAGCCCTGCTCGGCACTGGCCGAATCGGCGGTGCGGCCCTTGCGGACATCGTTGATAACCTGGTTCAGCGCCTGCGCGGTGACACCGGCCTTGGCCAGGATGTCGGCGGTCTTCGCCGACTTCTCCATGGCGAGCGCCTGCAGCAGCCGCTCCACGGTAACGAAGCTGTCGCCGGCCTTCTTGGCCAGTTCCTCTGCGGTCGAAAACACCTTGGCAAGCGGCTGGGCGAGATAGAGCTGGCCGTTGCCGCCTTCGACCTTGGGCATAGCCTCCAACGCCGCCTCGACGCCGAGCTTCACGTCGCGAATGCTGCCGCCGGCGCGCTCGATCAGAGACGCGGCAAGGCCCTCGTCATCATCGACGAGCACCTTGAGCATATGTTCGGGAGTGAATTGCTGGTGGTTGCGCGAGAGCGCCATGGTCTGCGCGGACTGGATGAAACCGCGCACGCGCTCGGAATATTTCTCCGTATTCATGTATGTCTCCTTCCATCACCGGCCCGCTTTGCGGCACCGGATCAGATTGCGGTGACGGACCCGCTCATTCGAGCCGAGTCCTGTTCAGCCGAGATATGGTGTATCAGCTCAGGTCTCTCAAGACGCCCTGATCTCGGTCAGCGCAGAATATTCTAGGGGCCTGGTCGCCCGAAGCGCGCAGCGGTTTTGGGCGAATATTAGTCATTAAAACAAGGGCTTAAATGCTGCGGCTGCGTGACGCGCGACATCGACGGCTTCATGATCGTCCACCGCTCGCGCCCAGGGTGACGAGAAGCTCGTCCAGTTGCCCGAACGTCTCGCCCATCGCCTCCGCCGCACCGGTGCCGGCAGCGTCGAGAGCCTCCTTCGAGGGATAGAGCTCGTGCAGGACCAGCAGCGTCTTGCCACCTTTTTCCTCGAAGGTCACCGTCGTGACGGGTCCACCCTCACCGCCTTCCTCATTGGTCCAGACGAGGCGCGACTGCGGTGTCACTTCGATGTACCTGCCGAAGAACTCGTCAAGGTTTGAGCCATCGTGGCCGAACGCCAAACGGTACCTGCCCCCGACACGGACATCCATCTCGCAGGAACGCAGCACCATTCCCATCGACTTCGGCGCCCACCACTGCTTGAACAGCTCAGGCTTGGTCCACGCCTCGAACACGATGCGCGCCGGAGCGTTGAAGGTTCGCGTGACGACGAGCTCGCGGTCCGACGTCCGTTCCACAGTCGTGCGGTTCTGCATCGGTGTGGCCTCACTCGCTTTGCTTGCGTCCATCGACCTTCTCCTTTCGTTTCAGTTCCTCGACCACCTTGTCCAACCCGTCGAAGCGTGCGTCCCAGAGCTGGCTGTACCTCTCGATCCATGCCGCCTCTTGCTCCAGCCCGCGCAGGCCGAGCTTGCAGGTCCGCACACGCCCGACCTTTTCCGTGCTGACGAGCCCCGCTTGCTCCAAGACACCGACGTGCTTCTTCATGCCCGTAAGGGTCATGTGGAACTGCTCGGCCAGTTCCGTGATCGAAGCGTCCGCACGGCCGAGCTGCTCCAGCACGCCGCGTCGGGTCGCATCCGAGAGCGCGGCGAATGAAGCATCGAGGCGGGTCTTGATATACTGAACCATATGGTTCAGTATTAGCGCACAAATTACCGCCATGCAAGGAAACGAAAGCGCGTCGCGCTGAAACGGATTCAGGCGACGTGCTTTAGGCACGCACAACGAGAAACGGCGGAGAAACCTCTCCGCCGTTCGAATTGCCTGGAAATAGACCTGCGGTCAGCTATCTGCGTCGGCGACTGCCGGCTCGCCGGCGCCGCCTGCCGGCTCACCGGCGCCGTTCTCGCTCGGCGCTGCATTTGCCTCTTTGGCGGCAGTCGCGCTGCCGCTGTCCGCGACGTTGCCGCCATCGGCGGCGCTGTCCGCCCGGCCGGCATTGCTTTCATCGCCATTGCCCTGCTCGGCGCTATGGCCCTGCTCGGCATTGCCGCGACCGCGACGTGGACGTCTCTGCCGACGCCCACCGCCATTGTCCGTGCCGGCTTCGTTGCGCTCGGCCTGGGCAGCAAGGCCCGCAGGCGAGAAGCTGTCGAACAGCGGAGCCTGCTCGGCCGCAACGCCGTCTTCGGCGGAGCCCTCCGGCTTGGCCTGCGCCTCATTGCGGCGGCTCTGATCGATCTGCTGGCCGCCATGTTCGCTGCGCTCTCGCTGACCATTGTCGCCGCGCTGACCATTCTGACCGTACTGGCCATAGCCGCCATTGCGGCGGTCGCGGTGCCTGTCACGACCATTATTGTCGCGCCGGTTGTTGTCGCGGCCGTTTTCCTGGTTGTAGGCGAGTTCCGCCGGCGTGCCTTCGATCACCGGCTGCGGCCCGGAACCGTTCGCGGCGGCCTGCGACTCGCCGGCATTTGCGTTGCCGACCGTGTCGAACTCGTCGCGATCCTCATCGACGTCGTCATCGAAGTCGTCGCGGTTCTGCTGGGCGTTCTGGATGGGCATCTGCGCCTGCGCGGCCGCGATGATGCGATTGTAGTGCTCGGCGTGCTGGAGATAGTTCTCCGCCATCACCCGGTCGCCGGAGCTTTGCGCGTCACGGGCGAGTGCGGCATATTTTTCGGCGATCTGCTGAGCCGATCCGCGGATCTTCACGTCCGGACCGTTGCTCTCATAGTTGCGCGTCAGGGGATTGGGCCCCTTGCGGTTGTTGTTGCCACCGCCGCCATTGTTGTTGCGACCGCGCATGCGCCTGTTCTGCTGTTGTGGCCTCATTCGACTCTCTTCATGTGAATTTTCTAAAACTCGTCGCGAACGGTGGCGCTCATGCAGCCGACCGTTTCGTTTTTTCACCGGCGTTCGCCCGCATCGATTGCGTTGGCGCCACGTGCCATCCTGTTCCGGTTACATCACTTGCCGGACGATTCCCGCACGAAGCATGGGCGTCGTTTGCGCAAGGAGGCAGCTATTTCCAAGGAAAACCGAATCGCTAAGAGCACTGCCTGCTTCGTCTCATCCGGTTAAGCCGGAACCTAGCTGCATTCCCTAATATTGCCAAGCGTTTTTTCGCACTGCATCAGGGCTTTCAACGCTCAAACACCAGAACCCTGTCGTTTCCGCCAAGATCGCGTCGCGCCTCCGACAGCCTGTAGCCGGCTGCCGCGAAGATTGCGGTCACCTCGCTTTGCTGCGTATGGCCGATCTCGACCGCTACCTTGCCCTGCGCTTCCAGAAATCCTTCCGCCTCTCCGGCGATGATCCTATAGGGGATCAGCCCGTCCACACCGCCATCGAGGGCCTGGCGTGGATCGAAATCGCGGACCTCGTCCTGCAGATTTCCAATGTCTCGACTGGGTATATAGGGTGGATTCGCGGCAATTAAATGGTATCGGCCCGAAACTTTTTCGAACCAGTTGGAATGCAAGGCCTTGAAGCGCCCGCCGAGCCCCAGATCCGCGGCGTTTCGCGTAGCGGTCGCCAGCGCGCCGGGTGAAATATCGACGCCGGTCGCGGTCGCCGCCGGAATGGCGCTGAGCAGCGCCAGCGCGATTGCGCCGGTTCCGGTGCCGAGATCGAGGATACGGCACTGGCCAAGCCTTTCGGCCGTCGACTTGGCGAAGGGCAGGATCGCGTCGACCAGCGTCTCGGTATCGGGGCGCGGCTCCAGCGTGTCCGGCGACAGCGACAGCCGCAGCCCATAGAACTCGCGATAGCCGAGAATGCGATGCACCGGCTCACCTGCGACGCGACGCCTCAGGGCCGCCTCGATTGCCGCAAGAGCCGCAGAATCCACCGTTCGGCCCGGCTCCGCGATAGCCTGGGTGCGCGTGGTTTCGGAAAAATGCTCGACGATCAGCCTGGAATCGAGCGCCGGATCGGCAATGCCGGCGGCAGCGAGCCGCTCCCTCGCCGCGTGCAGCAGCGGTCGAAGTGCCGAGGGCAAAGGATCAGCCATCAATACCCATGTCGGCGAGCAGCTTCGACTGATGGTCGGCGATCAGCGCGTCGATCACCTCGTCGAGCTCGCCCATCATCACCCGGTCGAGCTTGTAAAGGGTGAGGTTGATGCGGTGGTCGGTGACGCGTCCCTGCGGGAAATTATAGGTGCGGATGCGCTCCGAGCGATCGCCCGAGCCGACCTGCGATTTTCGCGACGACGAGCGCTCCTCGTCCGCGCGGCTGCGTTCCAGGTCATAGAGCCGCGCCCGTAAAATCTGCATGGCCCGCGCCCGGTTCTGGTGCTGCGACTTTTCCGCCTGCACCACCATGATGCCCGTCGGCAGATGCGTGATGCGCACCGCCGAATCGGTGGTGTTGACGTGCTGCCCGCCGGAGCCGGACGCGCGCATCGTGTCGATGCGGATGTCCTCTGCCCGGATATCGATATCGACCTCCTCGGCCTCGGGCAGTACGGCGACCGTCGCCGCCGAGGTATGGATCCGCCCGCCGGCCTCGGTTTCCGGCACGCGCTGCACGCGATGCACGCCGGATTCGAATTTCAGCTGCGCGAACACGCCCTTGCCCGACACCGAGGCGATGATTTCCTTGTAGCCGCCGACTTCGCCTTCGCTCGCCGAAACGACCTCGAAACGCCAGCCGCGCGAGGCGGCGTAGCGCTCATACATGCGAAACAGATCGCCGGCGAACAGGGCCGCCTCGTCGCCGCCGGTGCCGGCGCGGATTTCGAGGATGGCGTTCCTGTCGTCGGCGGCATCCTTGGGGAGGAGCAGAATCTGGATATCCTTCTGCAGCACCTCGATGCGCTCCTTAACCTCCGGCAGGTCGGCCTCGGCCAGCGCCCGCATCTCGGCGTCGATGTTCTTGTCGGCGAGCATCGCTTCGAGGTCGGCCTGTTCCTGCTCGGCGGCGCGCAGCGCCCGGATCTTGCCCACCATCTCCTGGATATCGGCATATTCGGAAGCCATTTTGACGTAGGCATCGGCCGTCGGCCCTGCCGACATCTGCGCTTCGAGCATGTCGAAACGCTTGACGACTTGGTCCATGCGGTCGCGGGGCAAGTTGATCATGGGCTCGGGACTTCGATGGAATTCACGTCAGGACGAGTCGAAACTGGCGAATTTCGAGAACCGGAGCGGAATGTACATTTAGGTCCATGAGCACCGGAAGCGCAGAAAATCGACATTTGCAGACCGCCCTCACGTGAATCTAGAGCGGAATGGAGCGGTCGTCGGCAAAGGCTTGCAGCAGCGCCCGCATTGGCGTCCCTTGGACGGGGGCCATCAGATTGTCCTTGAAGAAGGCTTCCAGCTCCTGCAGCGGCAATTCGGTCAGCATCGCCTTGACCGGGCCGATCGAGGCCGGCGACATCGAGATCGAGCGGAAGCCGACGCCGATCAGCGCCATCGCCGAGATCGGCTTGCCCGCCAACTCGCCGCACAGCGTCACCGGCGTATGGTTGCGCGCGCCGGCGTCGGCGATCTGCTTCAGCACGCGCAGGAACGGCGCCGACAGCGTGTCGAAACGGTCGGCAAGCTGCGTGTTGCCGCGGTCCACCGCCATGACGAACTGGAAGAGGTCGTTGGAGCCGACCGAGACGAAGTCGACCGCCTTCATCAACTCGTCGAGCTGGAACAGCAGCGACGGCACCTCCAGCATCGCGCCGAGCTTGAGGCTCGTCGGCAAATGATGCGCAAAACGCGACAGGTGCCGGACTTCGCGGTCGATGATCTCGCGCGCCTGCGCGATTTCCGACAGTTCCGTCACCATTGGCAGCATCAGCTTCAGCTCACGCCCGCCACAAGCCTTGAGCAGCGCGCGGATCTGTGTCCTGAGGAGGCCGGGGCGGTCGAGAGTGAGGCGGATCGCCCGCCAGCCGAGTGCCGGGTTTTCCTCTTGCACCGCGCCCTTGAAATAGGGCAGCACCTTGTCGCCGCCGATGTCGATGGTACGGAAGGTGACTGGCTTGCCGCGAGCCGCCTCGAGTACATCGCGATAGAGCCGCTCCTGCGCCTCGGCGCGCGGAAAGGTCGAGGCCACCATGAACTGCAATTCGGTGCGGAACAGGCCGATGCCGGCCGCTCCCGATTCTGAAAGCTGCGGCAGGTCGACGGCAAGGCCGGCATTCATCAGGAGATCGACGGGGACGCCGTCCTTGGTCAGCGACGGCTTCTTGCGCAGTTCGCGATAGATTTCCTGCCGCCGAGCTCGGAAGCGGACCTTTTCGGCATAGGCGGCCTCGAGGTCGGACTGCGGCCGCAGGTGAATGGTGCCTTCCTCGCCGTCGACGATGATGGCATCGCCGTTTTCCGCCATGGAGACGGCGCCCTTGACCTGGCCTGCGACCGGAATGCCCATGGCGCGCGCGACGATGACGACATGGCTGGTGGCGGCGCCGTCCTCCAGCACCAGGCCGCGCAGCTTGTCCCTCGGATAGTCGAGCAGTTCGGCCGCACCCATCGAGCGGGCGACGATGATGGCATCCTTTGGCAGCGAGGCCGCGACATCCTCCGGACCGCGCCCCATCAGCTGGCGCAAGAGCCGGTTGGCGAGATCGTCGAAGTCGCTCATGCGCTCGCGCAGATAGGGGTCCGTCATGTGCAGCATGCGTGCGCGCATGTCGCTCTGCACCTTCTCGACGGCCGCTTCCGCAGTCAGGCCGTTGCGGATCGCCTCTTCCAGCCGGCGCACCCAGCCGCGGTCGTTGGCGAACATGCGATACGCCTCGAGCACCTCTCGATGCTCACCCTCGAAAGCGACGTCCCGGCGCTCGAGCATGTCGTCGATCGACAGCCTCAGCGAGCCGAGCGAGCGGTCGAGGCGACGCACCTCCTCCTCGCTGTCCTCGTTGAACAGATTGGTGACGACGATGCGCGGCTCGTGCAGCACGACATGGCCAAGCCCGACGCCTTCGTTGAAGGCAAGACCGGTGAAGCTTGCCGGACGGCGCAGGTCAAGTTCGAGCCCCGGCCGGGTGAGGCGGGCAAGATCGCCGGTGGCGACCATCTCGGCGATCACCATCGCCGTCGTTTCCAGCGCCTCGACCTCGTCGTCGCGATAGTGGCGCATGGTCTTGTTCTGCACCACCAGGACGCCCAGCGTGCGCCCTGCCCGCAGCACCGGCACGCCGAGGAAGGAATTGTAGATCTCTTCGCCCGTCTCCGGCAGGTAGGCGAAGGCCGGATGCTCCTGCGCGTTGGAGAGATTGAGCGGCCGCGCGCTGGCGGCGATGGTGCCGACCAGGCCTTGCCCGAGCCTCAACTGCGCCAAATGGACGGCGGTGGGGTTCAGACCTTCGGTGGCGTAGAGCTCCAGCACCGAATCGGCGCGCAGCACATAGAGCGAGCATACCTCGGCGACCATGTTGGAGGCGATGTCGCGCACGATACGGTCGAGCCGCTCCTGCGGCTCCAGCGGCTCCTGCATGAGCTCGCGGAGCCGTCTCAGCAGAACGCGCGGGCCACCGGCCATGTCACGCATCGCGGCTTCTTCTCCAATGGGCACGTTGCCCGCCGTAGCTTCCGCCACGGCCGGCGCTCACGCAATAACGGACTCAGTTCTTGCTATTGCTTATCGAGCCCGTAGACGGAATGCAAAGTACGAACTGCAAGTTCCGTATAGGGACCGTCGATCAGTATCGAGATTTTGATCTCGGAGGTGGTGATCGCCCGGATATTGATCGCTTTATCGGCCAGTGCCTTGAAGGCGGTGGCCGCGACGCCGGCATGGCTTCGCATGCCGATACCGATGACCGAGACCTTCGACATGCCGGCTTCCGACTGCACGACGTCGTAGCCAACATCGGCCTTCAGCCGCTCGAGCACTGCCAGCGCCTTGTCGATGTCGCCCGACGGTACCGTGAAGGTCATGTCGGTGAATTTGCCGTCCTCGGAGATGTTCTGGACGATCATATCGACATTGATGTTGGCCTCGGCCAGCGGGCCAAAGATGCCGGCGGCGACGCCTGGGCGGTCGCCGACGCGGCGCAGCGAGATCTGCGCTTCGTCCTTGGCATAGGCAATTCCGGTGACGACCTGCTGTTCCACGATCTCTTCCTCGTCGCAAATAAGCGTTCCGGGCGGATTGAGCAAATCCCCCATTCCGGGCGCGTCGGGATCGTCGAAGGACGACCGCACAAAGGTACGCACCCTGTGCACCATGGCAAGCTCCACCGACCGTACCTGCAGCACCTTGGCGCCGAGCGAGGCCATTTCGAGCATTTCCTCGAACGAAATCTTGGCCAACCGCCGGGCTTTCGGCTCGATGCGCGGATCAGTCGTGTAGACGCCGTCGACATCGGTGTAGATGTCGCAACGGTCGGCCTTGACCGCGGCCGCGATCGCCACGGCGCTGGTGTCGGAGCCGCCGCGGCCGAGGGTCGAGATGCGGTTGTCCGGGCCGATGCCCTGGAAACCGGCGATGACCGCCACCTGGCTCTCGCCGAAGCGCTTGATCAGGAACGCGCCGTCGATGTCGAGGATGCGCGCGGCGCCATGGGCGTTGTCGGTCTTGATCGGGATCTGCCAGCCCTGCCAGGAACGGGCATGGACACCCATGTTCTGCAGGGTTATCGCCAACAGGCCGGCCGTGACCTGCTCACCGGAGGCGACAACGGCGTCATATTCGCGCGCGTCGTGCATGGGCGAGGCCTCGCGCGTCCAGCCGACCAGCTCGTTGGTCTTGCCGGCCATGGCCGAAACCACCACGGCGACCTCATGGCCGGCATCGACCTCGCGTTTGACATGGCGCGCCACATTGCGGATGCGGGCGATGTCGGCGACCGAAGTTCCGCCGAATTTCATCACGATGCGCGCCATGGAAGCGAGATGCCTTTGACTGAAGCCGGCTTGGGGCCGGAAAATGGAAAATGCGCCCGGACCAGCCGAGCCGCGGAAATGCGCGGCCTCCTTAGCTAAAACAGCAAGGCTTCGCAAGCGAGGGCGCAGGAGAAGCGGCCTTGGCCCGATTTTTGAAGCCTCCTGGCGGATTCCTGTCGCGCAATGCGATAAACTTGGAAAATCGGATGGAGGAATTCATGACCGAGACGCTGGAGATCGTGACCTTCCGCCTCAAGCCGGATACTGCGGCTGGTTTTGTTGCCCAAAATGGCTTCGTCACCGACTGGCTGGTGCGCCAGCCCGGTTTTCTCAGCCGCCATCTTGGCGAGCGAGACGACGGGAGCTGGGTCGACGTCGTGCGCTGGCAGAGCCTCGAGCAGGCCCAGGCGGCGGCACAGCGCATCATGGCCGAGATCGGCGATTGCGAGGCCATGCGGGCGATCGAGCCGGCCAGCGTCGCCATGAGTCATGCCGCGGTCGCGCTGTCGGCCTAGGCTCGACTGTCCCTCGTCCCGCTGCGGCTGGTTGGCGGCAACGGAAAAAACCTGCCTTGACTTTCGCTGCCGGGGACCCGACTTCCTAGCGTTCCCCGACTTGCTGGCGTTCGAGGAGACCCGCCCCATGCCTGAGCCCCGCCGATCGACCATAGATGCCGGAGAAGTCGAACGCTTCTCCGCCCTTGCCGCCGAATGGTGGAACCCGAACGGCAAGTTCCGGCCGCTGCACAAGTTCAACCCTGTGCGGCTTGCCTATATCCGCGACCAGGTGGCGGCGCGCTTCGGCCGCGATCCGCGCGCGGCAAGGCCATTCGAGGGACTGCGCTTCCTCGACATCGGCTGCGGCGGCGGGCTCTTATGCGAACCGATGGCGCGGCTTGGCGCGGAAGTGGTCGGTGCCGACGCCTCGGCCACCAACATCGAGGTCGCTAAGCTGCACGCGGCCGAAGCCGGCGTAAATGTCGACTATCGCGCCACCACGGCCGAGGCGCTGGCCGACGCCGGCGAGACATTCGACGTCATCCTCAACATGGAGGTGGTCGAGCATGTCGCCGATGTCGATCTCTTCGTCGCCAAATGCAGTGAGATGGTCCGGCCCGGCGGCATCATGTTCGTCGCCACCATCAACCGCACGCTGAAGGCGCTTGGTCTTGCCATCATCGGCGCCGAATATGTTCTGCGCTGGCTGCCGCGCGGCACGCATCAGTTCGGCAAGCTGGTGCGGCCGGAGGAGTTGGCAAAGGCGCTTGGCGCGGCGGGGCTGACCATCGTCGACCGGACCGGCGTGATCTATCATCCCTTGGCCGACCGCTGGCAGAAATCCAGGGACATGGACGTCAACTACATGGTGCTGGCCGAAAAAGCCTCGGTCTGAGGGCCAACGAAGCGTTTACGCCGCCTGGCTTTGCAGCTTCGGGCTTGGCTGGCTCTGCGCCTTGGTGGTGATGAGCACGCCGGCGGTGATGATGGCCGCGCCCAGCCAAGTCAGCAGCTGATAATGCTCGCCGAGGAAGATCGTGCCGGCAAAGAGCCCGACCGCCGCCGCCACATAGCCGATCTGGCTGAGATAGACCGGCCCGCCGATCGCCTGCAGCCGGAAGAAGAAGGCAAACATCGCCGATGCCGATGCTACCTGTGCGGCCACCACCAGCGGCGCGCCGCCGAGCGGAGCAAATGCCTGCCAGCCGAGCAGCGTCAGGATGCCGATGAGAAGCAAGGTTGCCGACGCCAGATGGCTGCCGACGGCGAGCTCGATCGGACCGGTGTCCTCGGGCCAGTCGATGGTGCGGTAGATGTTGCCGGCGGCGAGGCTGACGGGGATGAGAAGGCCGACCGCCACCCAGAAATATTCGGCCGGCTGGCCGGCCTCCCCACGCGTAAGCGCGACCATGACCGCGCCGATAAAACCAACGATAATGCCGATGACGCCGAGCAGGTTGGGTCGCCGCACCCCAAGCAGGATCGAGAACACCAGCGTGATGACCGGCGACAGCGTGAACATGATGCCCGTGTAACCCGCGCCGAGATGCGGGATGGCCGAGAACATCAGCAAGTTAGGAAGAGCGTAGGAGATGGCTGCGGTGATGAAGAAATAACGCAGCTTGTGCGCCGTGAGCCGGATGCGCTGACCGAGCAGCAGAAGCGTTGTGAGCAACACGCCGCCGGCGCCGAACGAGATCACGAAAGCCCAGACCATTGCCGGGGCACCGGCCGCCGTTGCCAGCTTGCCGAAGGGGAGCGTCATGCCGAGCAATCCGCCGGTGACGATCAGAAGACCCAGTGCGGAGTCCCAGAGCAATTTCATCTGCGTGATCCTGTGGCTACGCGGCCAAGCTTGGCGGCCGCTCCAACTTGGGATAATATAGCGTAAAGATTCTCAATATCAAGATACTTTACGGTGAGGCACATGGACCGTGCGGCAAGAGCGATGGAGCAATGGCGCAAGGAACGGCCGGACCTCGACGTCTCGCCGATGGGAGTGATCGGGCGACTGGACGAAGCGTCCTCGCTGATCGCGCGCGACCGGCTCGCGCCGCTCTTTGCCCGTTTCGGCCTGCAGCAGGGCGAATTCGACGTGTTGGCCACGCTTCGCCGCTCCGGCGCGCCTCACGCGCTGACGCCGACCGAGCTCTACGAGGCGACGATGGTGACCTCCGGAGCAATGACCGCCCGGCTCGACCGGCTGGAAAAGGCCCGCTTGATCCAGCGCGCGCCGCATCCCACCGATCGGCGCGGCGTTGTGGTGCAACTCACCGCGAAAGGCCTCGAACTCATCGATGAGGCACTTACCGCCCACGTCGCGAACGAGCATGAAATCCTCGCCGGTTTGGCGCCAGAGGACCGGAAAATGCTCGCGACACTGCTGAAAAAGCTGATCGGAACCCTTAGTTCCGGTCCTCCGGAAAGCTCGGGATCGGCATGAATTCGACGCCGTCCTCGGCGAGGCTTTTCGCCTCGTCCGGCGTAGCCTCGCCATAGATGCCGCGCGGATCGGTCTCGCCGAAATGGATCTTGCGCGCTTCCTCGGCGAACTTGTCGCCGACATAGTCGGCATTCTCCCGCACCTTGTCGGCGAGCGCCTTGAGCTGTGCCAGCGCCTGTTTCTGCGCGTCGCCCATGGCCAGCGCCATCTTCTCCTGCTTGCGTGAGGTGGAGACCGCCGGCGCCATCAGCGCCTTCTCGACCTTGTGCGAGCCGCAGATCGGGCAATCGACGAAACCGCGTTTCTTCTGCGTGCCGAAGTCGTCATTGCTGCGGAACCAGGCTTCGAATTCGTGCTCGTGTTCACAGATGAGCGAAAAGCGGATCAAGAGGCTGCACCCCTGAGACGCGGCGCCTCGCCGGCATTGACGGTGAAATCCCGCGCGTTCTTGAGATTGGGAATCTTGCGGCGTGCCGCAAGAGACTGCGCCGGGTCGATCTCGGCGACGATCACGCGGGGCTCGTCATCCGCGGCCTCGGCGATGATGCGTCCCCACGGGTCGACGATCAGCGAATGGCCGTAAGTCTCGCGGCCGTCCTCGTGCAGGCCGCCCTGCGCGGCCGCGATGAGATAGGCGCCGTTCTCGATCGCGCGTGCCCTGAGCAGCACGTGCCAGTGCGCCTCGCCGGTCTGGCGGGTGAAGGCCGCAGGCACCGAAAGCACCTGAGCCCCCGCCAGCGCTTCGGCACGGAATAGCTGCGGGAAGCGCAGGTCGTAGCAGACGGCGAAGCCCAGCTTCACGCCGTTGATATCGGTGACGACGCCCTCTGTTCCCGGCTCGTAGGAGGCGGATTCGCGCCAACTCTCGCCGTTGTCGAGGTCGACATCGAACATGTGGATCTTGTCGTAATTGGCGATCATGGTGCCGTCGGGCGCGAACAGGAACGCCCGGTTGGCGAGCTTGCCGTCGGCGCGCAGGATGGCCGTCGAGCCGACATGCAGGAAAATGCTGAGTTCCTGCGCAAGTTTCCGCGCCGTCGAAACGACGACGTCCTTGTCTTGGCTGGTGAACGCGGCGGCACCCGCCTGCTTGTCGCGGATGAGCGCGCCGGTCATTTCCGGCGTCTGCACGTAGGTGGCGCCCTGCTGTGCGGCCTCGCGGACCAGCTTTTCCATGTCGGCCGCGTTGCGCTCCGGGCTGGTGCCCGAACGCATCTGCACCGCCGCCGCCTTGAAAACGCTCATGATCAAACCCTCGCCCCGTTGGCAAGCAACACGTCCAGCCGGCCCTCGGACTCCAATTCATGGAGGTCGTCGCAGCCGCCGACATGCGTGTCGCCGATGAAAATCTGCGGAAAAGTGGTGCGCCCATGCGCCCGCGAAATCATTTCCTGGCGCAATTCCGGCGAGAACGACGCGTCATGCTCGGTATAGGCTACACCCTTGCGCTCGAGCAACCGCTTGGCTGCGGTGCAATAGCCGCACATCATCCGGGTATAGATCGTCACATCAACCATCGATCAGCAATCCTGCCTGCGCCCATCGCCCAGCGGTTATGCGAAAGCGACATGCACCAAAACAACAACTTAAGCCCTATATAGTTGCAGACTCATCGGCCCGGAAGTCCCCCGGCAGGACGCGGGCAAAGGTCAGCACGTCGACCGCTCCGGCGCCGCCTTTCTTCAGCGCCTTGGCCACCGACCGCACGGTGGCGCCGGTGGTGAAGACGTCGTCGATGACGAGCACCCTTCGGCCGGCGATCTCGATTTCCGCCTCGGGCGGGACGCGGAAGGCGGCGCGCACATTCTCCTCGCGTTCGTGCCGCTCCAGCCCGACCTGCTGGCGGGTGAGTTTTACGCGACTCACCGCAGCCGGCGCGAAAGGCAGGCCGCTCAGCTTCGAAACCGCCCGTGCCAGCTCCGCCGACTGGTTGAACTGCCGCCGGAAGAAGCGTCGCCAATGCAGCGGCACCGGGACCACGACATCGGCTTCAGCGATCAGTTCGGCGCCGGCGCGCATCATCCAGCGCGCCATCCAGGGCGCGAGATCGGTGCGATCCTGGTATTTCAGCCCTTGCACCATCTGGCGCGCGACCCCTGAGTAGACGACCGCCGCCCGCGCCCGCTCGAAAGGCGGCGGATCAGCGATCGCTTCGGCGGAAAGAAAACCGTCGCCCATGTCATGCGTAAACGGCGTGCCCATCACTGGACACCAAGGCTTCTCCAGCAGTCGAAGCTTCGGCCAGCAGGCGCCGCACAGCACGCCAGGCTGCGAGACGTGGCGGCGGCAGCCGGCACAGACCGGCGGAAACAGCAGGCGCGCCGGCCAGCCCAGAGCCTGCCGCGTCATGCCCTTCATCGCAATGGTCTTGATCTTGCGCACCGGATCGGCCACGTGAAGCGAAACCCCGCGCCACCATAGCATCGGTCCGGCACGCACCGACAACAGGAATAACCCATTGCAGCCTTTGATCGACACGGAGCTCTGGCTTGCGCACAAACGCCGGGCGCTGATGCACCCCGTCGACGGAGCCGATTTCCTGATGCGGCGGGCAGCGGAGGACCTTGCCGACCGGCTGGGCGCCGTCGAGCGCAAATTCGGCAAGGCGGCGGCGCTGTTTTGCCAGACATCGGCCGCGACCAGGCTGCTCGCCGGCAGCGGCAAGGTGGCCGACACAGTGCGCGTGGAAACAGACGGTGCCTTCCTTGCCGGAGAAGCCGGCATCGTCGCCCCGGCGGAGACCGTGCCGTTCGAGGCCGAGAGCCTCGATCTCGTCGTCTCGCTGCTGTCGCTGCAGGCGATGAACGACATCCCCGGCGTGCTGGCGCAGATCCGCCGCGCGCTGAAGCCCGACGGGCTGTTCCTCGGCGCTTTAGCCGGTGCCGGCACGCTTTCCGAGTTGCGCGAGAGCCTGCTTGCCGCCGAGACCGAGCTTTACGGTGGCGCGAGCCCTCGCGTCCTGCCGTTCACCGATGTGCGCGACGCCGGCGCGCTGCTGCAACGTGCCGGCCTGGCGCTGCCGGTCGCCGACGTGGAGACGGTCACGGTGCGCTACGATTCGCTGTTCGGACTTGCCGCCGACCTGCGCGCCATGGGTGAGACCAGCCCGCTTTTGGACCGCAGCCGGCGTCCCGCCACCCGGCGGCTGTTCGCCCGCGCCGCCGAAATTTATGCTGATCGGTTTTCCGACCCGGACGGCCGCATCCGGGCAAGCTTTTCGATTGTGTGGATGTCCGGCTGGGCGCCCGATGCCTCACAGCAGAAACCGCTGAAGCCTGGCTCGGCCAAGGTCTCGCTGAAGACGATCCTCGAGAAGCCGACGGGGCACTGACCATGCGCGCCGCGGTCTGACCGATGCGATCAGTGCTGGGCAAAGGCGTTGGCAAGCCTGCTGTTGTTGTCGGAGAACAGCCACTGGATCGCGTCGGCGGCCTTACCGACGCCGCCGACGATTACAAGCGACAGCACGGCAACGATCAGGCCATATTCGATGGCCGTGGCGCCTGATTCATCTTCTATGAATTGCTGCAGCAGGTTTTTCATGGTCGTCGATCCCTCTTGGCGGGAACCATAGCGCCTACCCGTTAAGAAAGGTTAACGGCAAAAGCTTAACGGGCGGTGAAATAGCGGTTTCTTGCTGGATTTATTAACCAATTAGCACTCGCCGTAGCGGCTGCCATCGTTGCGGATTACGCAAACGGAACTTGGCAACGGCTGCAGCACGCTTCGCCGCAGGGTGTAGGTATCGCGGCGACCGATCGAACCGGTGCTGCTTAGGTCGAGTCCGCCGGTCAAGCTCTCGCGCGCGCCTTGCGGACGCAACTGGCTGTCCAGGAAAGGCGTCGCGATCAGAGCCAGCGCCACCGCGGCCGACCCGAAAAGCAGGGTGATCCGCAAGATACCCATGCCGGCATCGGCGGCGCGGAAAGCGCGGTCGGGCCGGATCGAGTCCCATTCTCTGTCGAGGCTCATGGATTGGCTCCAATCAAAATCGGCATGCCGCCGCGCGGACGATTTGCCTCAATTTTCCATGTCGAGATAAATCTTCCATTAACGCTGCCTAAAGCAGACGGAGCAAACGGCAGCTTGGAGCAATTCCGGCCGCAGGTCGCCAAATCAGCATTTTGGTGGAAACGCTGAAGCGGCTGTGACGATCACAAGAGATCGATGAGGAACTGGATCAGCGGCGCGTCCGCCGGCGGCATCGGGTAGTCGCGCATCTGGCGCGGCCTGACCCATTTCAGCCCCTGCCCTTCCCTCGGCTGCGCAATGCCGCGGAAGCGCCGGCAGATGTAGAGCGGCATCAGCAGGTGGAAATGGTCATAGCTGTGGCTGGCGAAGGTGAGCGGCGCCAGGCAGGGGATCTCGGTCTCGATACCGAGCTCCTCATGCAGCTCGCGCACCAGGCATTCCTCGGGCGTCTCGCCTGGCTCGACCTTGCCGCCCGGAAACTCCCAAAGGCCGGCGAGCTGCTTGCCCTCGGGACGCTGCGCCAGAAGCACGCGTCGGTCGGCGTCCACCAGCGCGCAGGCCGCGACAAGAAGCAGACGCTTTCCAGCTGGCGTGATCTCGCTCATGCGTCCGGCCGCCGGCAATAATGGTAGCGATAGACTTCCTCGAAGCCGAGCGACCGGTAGAGCGACAGCGCCGCTACATTGCCGGCTTCCACCTGCAGCCAGGCTTCGCGCGCGCCGCGCAGCCTGGCCCATTTCAGCGCCGACAGGATGAGGTTGCGGCCATGGCCCTTATTGCGCGCCGATTTTTCGGTGGCGACCTCGAACAGGCCGGCGAGATCGCCGTCGTGGACGCAGACCAGCGTTGCCAGCGGCTCATTGCCGTCCTCGAGCGCAAACAGCCCCGCCTCAGGCTGGATTGCGCCGATGACTTCCGAGAGGCCGGCTCGCAGCGAGGCGTCCGAGCCGTTCGTCCTGATCGCCGCGCCGATGAAGCGGCTGATGTCTTTCAGCGGAATCTGGTCCATCGCGGCGTCGAGTTGCGCCTCCTTGAGCGGCAGACGCATCACCACCGATTCGTCGAACCGGCTCCAGCCTGCATCGTCGAGATGCGTCGACAGCACCTGCCCCGAAAGCGGCGACATACGAAAGGTCAGCGGCCGGCCGTAAGCCTCGAAGCGACGGCTGGCGCGCACGATGCGTTCGGCAATGGCATGCGTGTCGCCGGGATCGAGCGGATTGACCGAATTCAGGCGCTTCGCCGGATGGCCCGCCGTCAGCCGCACCAACCATGTCCCGTCATAATGAACGGCCGCCGCCGGCCAGGCGCGAAAGCCCGCCGCCTCGTAGCGGCGCACGATCGCGAGCACGCTTGCCGGATGCGTCGACACCGGTGCCATCAGCTCCGGTAGTCGCCATTGATGGCGACATATTCCTTGGTGAGGTCGCAGGTCCACACCGTCGCCTTGCCGCGGCCGATGCCGAGGTCGGCGCGGATGCGGATGTCGTCGCGCTTCATATAGGCCGAGGTCGCTTCTTCCGAGTAAGCCGGATCGCGCTCGCCCTCATGCGCCAGCCGGTTGTCGCCGAACCAGATCGACAGCCGGTCGCGGTCGGCAGGCTCGCCGGCCTTGCCGACGGCCATGACGACGCGGCCCCAATTGGCGTCCTCGCCGGCGACCGCCGTCTTGACCAGCGGCGAGTTGGCGATCGAAAGCGCGACGCGCTTGGCCGAGCGCGCGGATTTGGCGCCGGTGACGGTGACCTCGACCTGCTTGCGCGCGCCTTCGCCGTCGCGCACCACCTGCAGCGCCAGCGACTTCAGCACCTTGCCGAGTGCGCGGCGGAAGGCGCCGAGCCGCGCATCTTTCGGGTCGCTGATCTTGGGCGCGCCACGCGAACCAGCCTTGCCGGTGGCGAAGAAGAGCAGCGTGTCGCTAGTCGAGGTGTCGCTGTCGACGGTGACCGCGTTGAAGGTCTTTGCCGCGCCGCGCGACAACAGATCCTGCAGCACCGGGGCTGCGATCGGCGCGTCGGTGGCGATAAAGGAGAGCATCGTGGCCATATCGGGCGCGATCATGCCGGCGCCCTTGGCGATGCCGTTGATGGTGACGTCGGCGTCGCCGAGCTTCACCGTCTGGGACGCCACCTTCGGATAGGTGTCCGTGGTCATGATGGCCTTCGCCGCCTCGGTCCACAGGTCCGGCTTGCCGTCCTTCACCAGGCCGGCGAGCAGATGGCTGAATTTGTTGGTGTCGAGCGGCTCGCCGATGACGCCGGTCGAGGCCAGGAACACTTCGCTCTCGGAGCATCCGGCGGCCTTCGCCGCCGCCTCGCCGATCAAAGCCGTCGAAGCGCGGCCCTTCTTGCCGGTGAAGGCGTTGGCATTGCCGGAATTCACCACCAGCACACGCGCCTTGCCGGCGGACAGGTTCTGGCGGCAGTAGTCGACCGGCGCCGAGGGGCATTTCGACTTGGTGAAGACACCGGCGACGGCCGTGCCGGGATCGAAGATCATGGCAAGCAGATCGGTGCGATTGCGATATTTGATCCCGGCCTCGGCGGTAGCGATGCGCACGCCCTCGATGACCGGCATCTTGGGATATTTCTTCGGTGCGAGCGGCGAAATCGTTGCGGACATGGGACCCCGGAGCGGCAGAACGCAAATAGGAGGCCGGTTTGCCCGATAGCGCGCGATGGCGCAAGAGCGTTCTGGCCGCGCTTCATGGGCTCTCTCGGGGTGCGCGGCATAGCGCGCGCCTGAAATGCGAAAGGGCGCCCGAAGGCGCCCTGAGCAGCATCTTTCCTTACTTGCCGCTCTCCAGCGTGTCGACCGCCGACTTCAGCTTCGCGTCCGGGATCTCGATCTTGGCGGCGCCGCGCAATTCCTTGACCATGGCGAAATACTTGTCGCGGATGACGGCCTGCTTGGCCTGGTCCTTTACGTCGTCGAAGGCCGGCGGCTGCTTGGCGCGCTTGTCCTCGACCTTGATGACATGCCAGCCGAACTGCGACTGCACCGGCTCCTTGCTGTACTTGCCGACATCGAGCGCAAACGCGGCCTTGTCGAACTCCGGCACCATCTGTCCGGGACCGAACCAGCCGAGGTCGCCGCCATTCGACTTGCCGCTCGGGTCGCTGGTGTGCTCGTTGGCGAGCTTCTGGAAATCGGCGCCGCCGTCGAGCTGCTTGATGATCGCCTCGGCTTCTTCCTTCGTCTTCACGAGGATGTGACGGGCGTGGATCTCATTGACCGGCGGCGTGTTGGCGATTTCCTGGTCGTAGCGGGCGCGGACATCTGCATCCGTCACCTTGTCGACGACTTCCTTCTCGACGACCTCGCCGTGCAGGGCGCGCTGCTGCAGGAAGGCCATCCGACGCAGGAAATCGGCATCCTTGTCGAGGCCGCTGTCGACCGCTTTCTTGGCCATGACGCGGATTTCAATGGCCGCCGAAAGAGCAGCGGCGCGGCGCTGTTCCGGCGGCAGCTGCGCGAACTGCTGCGACAGCTCGCCTTCGGCCAGCGCGAGGTCGGCCTCGGTCAGCTTCTCCCCGTTGATGGTGGCGACCACGGCGTTGGGATCCACGGGAGCGGCTGCGGGAGCCGCTGCGCCCGGCTGGGCGGGCTTGGTTTCCTGCGCCATCAGCGGCGACAGCGAAAGAGCCGAGAGCCCGAAGGCCAAGCCAAGGCTGGCGAGCGACGCGCGGCGGAACGACAGGGACATCAAGATAACTCCAATGGGGATTGCCGATAAGGATCGCTTGAACGGGAAGGTTCCAGATCAGTCCGATTGTGGCGGAATTTGGCGCTGCCCATAGGGCTAACGCGGCGTTGACATCAGTTGAGCCCCCTCTTATCTGTCCAACGACTTGGCGTCCAGAACCGTTTTCCGGGCGCTTTTTGCGTTTGTCCGCATTCACGCGGATTTGATGGGCCCGCCAGGCGCCTGTCGCAAACGGCTAAAATTGCTATCGAAAGGACCATTGGATGGTCAGTCTCGGCGCTCTCGCGCGTAAGGTTTTCGGCTCTTCCAACGACCGCCGAGTCAAGGCGACCAGGCCCCGGGTCGAGGCCATCAATGGGTTGGAAAACGAGATGCGGGCGCTATCCGATGCCGAGCTTGCCGGCCGCACCGAGAAATTCCGCCAGGACTTCGCCAATGGCGCCTCGCTCGACGACCTGCTGATACCGGCCTTCGCAACAGTGCGAGAGGCGGCCCGCCGCGTTCTCGGCATGCGTCCCTTCGATGTCCAATTGATCGGCGGCATGGTGCTGCACAATGGCGGCATCGCCGAGATGCGCACCGGTGAGGGCAAGACGCTGGTCGCCACCTTGCCGGTCTATCTCAACGCCCTCGCCGGCAAGGGCGTGCATGTCGTCACGGTCAACGACTATCTTGCCAAGCGCGACGCCGAATGGATGGGCCGCGTCTACAAGTTCCTCGGCCTCACCGTCGGCATCATCGTTCATGGCCTCTCCGACGACGAGCGCCGCGAGGCCTACGCCGCCGACGTTACCTACGCCACCAACAACGAGCTCGGCTTCGACTATCTGCGCGACAACATGAAGTATGAGCGCTCGCAGATGGTCCAGCGCGGCCATGCCTACGCCATCGTCGACGAGGTCGACTCGATCCTGGTCGACGAGGCGCGCACGCCGCTGATCATTTCCGGTCCGCTCGAGGACCGCTCGGAAATGTACAACACCATCGACGCCTTCATGCTGAAGCTCGGCCCGGCCGACTACGAGGTCGATGAAAAGCAGAAAACCACGATCTTCACCGAGGACGGCACCGAGAAGCTGGAAAACATGTTGCGCGATGCCGGCCTGTTGAAGGGCGAGTCGCTCTACGACGTCGAGAACGTCGCCATTGTCCACCACGTCAACAATGCGCTGAAGGCGCACCTGCTGTTCCAGAAGGACAGGGACTACATCGTGCGCAACGGCGAGATCGTCATCATCGACGAGTTCACCGGCCGCATGATGCCGGGCCGCCGCTATTCGGAAGGCCTGCACCAGGCCCTCGAGGCCAAGGAGCATGTGCAGATCCAGCCGGAGAACCAGACGCTGGCCTCCGTCACCTTCCAGAACTATTTCCGCCTTTACAAGAAGCTCGCCGGCATGACCGGCACGGCGCTGACCGAGGCGGAGGAATTCGCCAACATCTACAATCTCGAAGTCACCGAGATCCCGACCAACCTGCCGGTCGCCCGCAGGGACGAGGACGACGAGGTCTACCGGACGGTGGAAGAGAAGTACAAGGCCATCGTCAAGGAGATCCGCGACGCGCGAGAGCGCGGCCAGCCGATCCTGGTCGGCACCACCTCGATCGAGAAATCCGAGCAGCTGGCCGAGCGCCTGCGCAAGGAAGGCGTCAAGAATTTCGAGGTGCTCAACGCCCGCCACCACGAGCGCGAGGCGGCTATCGTCGCCCAGGCCGGCAAGCCCGGCGCCATCACCATCGCCACGAACATGGCTGGACGCGGTACCGACATCCAGCTCGGCGGCAATGCCGACATGCGCATCGCCGAAGAACTGGCGGATATGCCCGCCGGCCCGGGACGCGAAGCGCGCGAACAGCAGATCCGCGACGACGTCGCGCAGCTGAAGGAAAAGGCGCTGGCCGCCGGCGGACTCTACGTCTTGGCCACCGAGCGCCATGAATCGCGCCGCATCGACAACCAGCTGCGCGGACGTTCCGGCCGCCAGGGTGATCCTGGCCGTTCGAAATTCTTCCTGTCGCTGCAGGACGATCTGATGCGCATCTTCGGCTCCGAGCGCATGGACGGCATGCTGCAGAAGCTCGGCCTCAAGGAAGACGAGGCCATCATCCACCCGTGGATCAACAAGGCGCTGGAGAAGGCGCAGAAGAAGGTCGAGGCGCGCAACTTCGACATCCGCAAGAACCTGCTGAAATACGATGACGTCTCCAACGACCAGCGCAAGGTGGTTTTCGAGCAGCGCATCGAGCTGATGGATGGCGAAGGCCTGTCGGAGACGGTGGCCGAGATGCGCGAGGGCGTCATCGAGGAAATCGTCGCCAAGAACATCCCGGAAAACGCCTATGCCGAGCAGTGGAACGTCGCAGGCCTGAAGGAGGAAGTGGCGCAGTACCTCAATCTCGACCTGCCGATTGACGACTGGGTCAAGGAGGAGGGCATCGCCGAGGACGACATCCGCGAGCGCATCTCCGCCGCCGCCGAGGCAGCCGCCAAGGAACGCGCCGAGCGCTTCGGCCCCGACGTCATGAGCTATGTCGAGCGTTCGGTCGTGCTGCAGACGCTCGACCATCTGTGGCGCGAGCACATCGTCAACCTCGACCATCTGCGTTCGGTCGTGGGCTTCCGCGGCTATGCCCAGCGCGATCCGCTGCAGGAATACAAGGGCGAGGCCTTCGAGCTATTCCAGGGCATGCTCGGCAATCTGCGCCAGGCCGTGACCGCGCAGTTGATGCGCGTCGAGCTGGTCCGCCAGGCGGCTGAAGCGCCGCCGCCGTCGGCGCCGGATATGTTCGGCAGCCATATCGACGGCACCACCGGCGAGGACGACTTCCAGGGCGGCGAGACGGCGTTGTTGGTCCGCCAGGAATCCCATGCCATGGTGGCACCCGAAAATCGCGATCCGAAGAATCCCGCGACTTGGGGCAAGGTCGGCCGCAACGAGGCCTGCCCGTGCGGCTCCGGCAAGAAATACAAGCACTGCCACGGCGCCTTCGCCTGATCCCCTTCACTTCTTCTTCCCGGATATGACGGGGAGAAGGAAGCCCTCCACCCAACCGTTTCTTAATGTGTTTCGCATACACCGAAACCTTGGAAACAGGCGGAAAACGGAGAGTATTCGGGGTGCGCTTTTCCGCGGCGACGACTGCCGGGCGGTTCTTGCCGCAGCGCTGGGCGCTGCGCATGCGGCCGCTGCTTGGCCGCATCGACGCCGTGCTGTTCAGCGCCGACGAACGCGGCGAAGCCGGCCGCATGTCGCTGATCGCATTCACCATCCGCATCGTCAGCGCGGTCATCGCCTTCGTCAGCCAGGTGCTGATGGCACGCTGGATGGGCTCGTTCGAATACGGCATCTTCGTGCTGGTCTGGGTGACGATGGTCATCGTCGGCAATCTCGCCTGCCTCGGCTTCCACACCTCGGTCATCCGTTTCATTCCCGAATATCGCGAGCGCGGCATGCTCGCCGAGCTGCGCGGCATCGTGCTGGCGAGCCGGCTGTTCGTGCTTGTCGCCTCGACGGTGATCGCGGGGCTGGGCGCGCTCGGCGTGTGGCTCGCCTCGCCCTGGATCGAGAACTACTACGTCATTCCCTTCATCCTCGGCGTCATCTGCCTGCCGATGATCGCGATGGGCGACCTCCTTCAGGGACTGGCGCGGGCGAACTCATGGGCGCTGTTCGCCCTGTCGCCGACCTATCTGGTGCGGCCGGTGCTGATCCTGGTGTTCATGGCGCTTATGCTCGCCATGCACTACGTGCCGGACGCCAAGACCGCGATCTTCGCCTCGATCGCCGCCACCTATGCCACGACGCTCGGCCAACTGATGGGCGTCACCTCGCGCATGGACAAGCAGATCCCGGCCGGGCCGATGACCGTGCATTTCGGCCGGTGGTTCCTGGTCTCGCTGCCGATCTTCCTGGTCGAGAGTTTTTTCTTCCTGCTCACCAATGCCGACGTGCTGATGGTCGGCGCCTATCTCGAGCCCAATGACGTCGCCGTCTATTTCGCCACCGTGAAAACGCTGGCTCTGGTGCATTTCGTCTACTTCGCCGTCAAGGCGGGCGTTGCCCAGCGCTATGCGCAATTCACCCATGGCGAGCCGGAAAGGCTCGCCGCCTTCGCCCGCGAGACCGTCTCCTGGACCTTCTGGCCCTCGCTTGCGATGGCGCTGCTGGTGCTGGCGCTCGGCGAGCCGATGCTGGTGCTGTTCGGCCCCGAATTCACTGCCGGCTATCCGCTGCTTTTCCTGCTGGTCTTCGGCGTCGTCGCGCGCGGCGCCGTCGGCCCCTGCGAAAGCCTGCTCACCATGAGCGGCAACCAGAACATCTGCGCCGCCGTCTATGCCATGACGCTCGCGCTGAATATCGGTCTCAATGTCGTCCTGATCCCGCACTTCGGCCTCTGGGGCGCGGCGATCGCCACCAGCCTCGCCATGGTCTTCGAGGCCGGCGCGCTGTCCTTCACCGTCTGGCGCAAGCTCGGCATCGTCATGGCGATTTTCGTGCCCGCAAACAAGGAAGTCGCCTGATGGCCGCCATTCCGCTGCTTGAAGAGACCAGCGGCGGGCCCGCCGGCGCCATGGTGTCGGGCCTTGCCGGCCTCGTCAGGGAGGCCGATCCCGCCCATATCGAGCTGTTCGCCAACAACCGGCCGGAGCGCAAGCTCGCGATCTATCCCGCCTCGGCCGGCTTCGACCTAGTCGAGGAGCTCGACTATCTTAGCGCCCGCACGATCGAGCCCAACGTCTTCTTCAACCCGCGCTTCCTGGCGCCGGCCATGCCGAGGCTCGAGGACCGCGAAGTGCGGCTGGCGGTGATCCGCGACGGCGACGAGTTCCGCAACCGGCTGCGCCTCCTTGTGCCGTTCTCGGTCGAGCGCCCCGCAATTCCGCTCGGCGTCCCGGTCATGCGCACATGGTCGAGCCCGTTCGGCCCGCTCGGCACGCCGCTGGTCGATCGTGACGATCCGGTCGGCGTCATCGAGGATTTCTTCTCGATGCTGTCCAGGCCGCATCTCAAATTGCCGAAGGTCTTTGTGCTCCCCGACATCAAGCTGGACGGCCCGGTGGCGAGCCTGCTCACCTCCTTTGCCGACAGCCGCGGCCTGACCCTGGTCGTCACCGGCAAGGTCGAGCGCCCCGTGCTGGAAAGCGAAGCCGACGGCGACGACTACCTCAAGGCCTCGTTGCGCGCGCATCACTACCGTGAATTCCGCCGGCTGAAGCGGCGTCTCGCCGGCCTCGGCAAGCTGGACCATGTGGTGGCGCGCGGACCGGAAGAGATCCGCCACGCCATCGAAAGCTTCCTGACACTGGAGGCGGCCGGCTGGAAGGGCCGCGAGCGCACGGCCATGGCGATCGACCGCTACCGCGCCGCCTTCGCCCGCGAGGCGGTGCACAGGCTCGCCGAGCACGACATGTGCCGCATCCACACACTGACGCTCGACGGCCGCACGATCGCTTCTCTCGTCGTCTTCGTCGAAGCGGGCGTCGCCTACACCTGGAAGACGGCTTATGACGAGACGCTCTCGGCCTATTCGCCGGGCACGCTGCTGATGATCGAGGTGACCAAGCAGCATCTCGATGATCCCAATGTCGCCACGACCGATTCCTGCGCGGTGCCCGACCATCCGGTGATGAGTCGCCTTTGGACGGAGCGCAAGCCGATGGGCACGCTGGTGGTCGGCCTGACGCCCGACGCCGACCGGCCGGCCCGCCAGGCGGCCTCGCAGCTCCATCTCTACCGCGAGACCCGCAACATGGCGCGGCTCCTGCGCAATCGCATGCGGAGCCTCTTGAAAAGGCGCTAGCTGAAAGGCCGCACACCGGCTATGGCATCCGGCGGCCGGATCCGGCCTGCCTCTTCACAAAGCAATCCAGATGTTCGAAACCTTCCTGCGCTTCGCCCGCCTCTGTGCGCCGCTTGTCCTGCTCGCCATGCTCCCGGCGCGAGCCTTCGCCGAGTCCTGCCCCGAGGATTGCTCCGAGCCTGCGCCCGTCGACATCTACAGCCACACCACCGCCGGCCATATGGCTCCAGCCGCGGCAGCTGCGTTGCCGCGCGTCTATGTGCCCAACCGTTCCTCGAACAGCGTTTCCGTCATCGACCCGGCGACGCTGAAGGAGGTCGACAGGTTTGCGGTCGGCAGCAAGCCGCAGCACGTCGTTCCTTCCTGGGACCTGAAGACGCTTTGGGTGGCCAATAACGGCACCGGCAAGAACGGCAGCCTGACGCCGATCGACCCGACGACCGGAAAGCCCGGCAAGCAGGTGCCGGTCGACGACCCTTACAACATGTATTTCATGCCGGACGGCAGCGCCGCCATCATCGTCGACGAGGCCCTGAGGCGGCTCGATCTGCGCGATCGGCGGACCATGGCGCTGCAAGCCGTCATCCCGACGCCGGCCTGCCCCGGCATCAACCATGCCGATTTCGCGGCCGACAATTCCTATGCGATCTTCACCTGCGAATATGGCGACGGCGGACTGGCCAAGATCGACCTGAAGAACCGCAAGGTGCTCGGCCATCTCGACCTGTCGAAGATGGGCATGCCGCAGGACATAAGGCTCTCGCCCGACGGCAAGGTCTTCTACGTCGCCGACATGATGAATGACGGCGTCTTCCTGATCGATGGCGACAGCTTCAAGGAGATCGGCTTCATTCCGACGGGCATTGGCGCGCACGGCTTCGTCGTTAGCCGCGACGGCAAGCGGCTCTATGTCTCGAACCGCGGCTCGCACAAAATGGAACAGGGCCGCGCCGACGGGCCGGGCAGCGTGACGGTGATCGACTTCGCGACCCGCTCGGTCGTCGCCCAATGGCCGATCCCCGGCGGCGGCAGCCCCGACATGGGCAATGTCAGCGCCGACGGCAAGCAGCTCTGGCTCTCCGGCCGCTTCGACAGCGAGGTCTATATGATCGACACGACGTCGGGCGCTGTCACGAAGATCCGCGTCGGCGTCGAGCCGCACGGCCTGACGGTGTGGCCGCAGCCGGGGCGATACTCGCAGGGGCATACGGGGAATATGCGGTAGGGTGTCGGTGACCTGCACATGCTGACGACCTCAATCTCAATGGAGCCTTGTCACCATGTCCGCCGACCTTCCGCGACGGCTCGCTGCCGATGAACTTGGAACTCGTCAGACCGTATTTCGATCATTTTCGAAATAGGAGTTGACCGGCGGCGGCGGAGGGTGCAGTCTATTTCCATGAAACTCGAACAAGCCGCAAAACAGCTCGAAGCCATCGGCAACCCGACACGGCTCAAGCTCTATCGCACACTGGTCAGAGCCGGCGAAGCTGGCCGGCCGGTGGGGTACTTGCAGGACACCCTTGGTATCGCGGCCTCGACGCTGTCCCATCACCTGCATCGCCTCATTCTGACCGGCCTCGTGACGCAGGAGCGTCAGGCGACGACCCTCATCTGCCGGGCCAACTATCCTATCATGCGCGACTTGATCGGCTTCCTGGCTGACGAGTGCTGTGCTGACGCAGCTTGCGGCGCGACGGAGAGCGACGCGGCGGCATAGCCTCTTTTTTTGCATCGTATTTCGATGATCCCGGAAGGATGGAAAAAATGTCGATGAACGACCCTGACGCCCTCCCTGTCGCCGTCATCGGAGCCGGCCCGGTCGGCTTGGCGGCTGCCGTCCAGCTCATCCAAAGGGGGCTCCAGGTGAAGGTCTATGAGGCCGGCGTTGGCATCGGCACAAATCTCAAGGACTGGGGCCATGTCCGGGTGTTCACGCCTTGGCGCTACTGTGTTGATCAGGCGTCCCGAAAGCGTCTTGAGGAGAGCGGCTGGACGATGCCCAAGCCCGAGGCGTTCCCCACCGCTGATGAACTGATTGCCCGCTACCTCGAGCCGCTAGCAAGGCTCCCTGAACTCTCCTCGTCCATCGAAACCAGTGCACGCGTGATTGCTGTTTCGCGCTGGGGCGCAGACAAGGTCTTGAGCAAAGATCGAAAGGCGCGACCGTTCATGCTGGTGGTCGAAACCAGGGAAGGCATCAGGCGCGACAGTGCACGAGCCGTCATTGACGCCTCAGGCACGTGGCAGACGCCAAATCCACTTGGGGCCGGTGGTGTCCCGGCGGAGGGCGAAGCGGAGTTCGCAGACAAGATTGCCTATGGCATTCCCGACATTCTCGGCCGCGACCGCACCCTTTATGCCGGCCGCGCCACGCTTGTTGTCGGTTCGGGTCATTCGGCCGCCAATGCCCTGCTCGATCTCGATAGGCTGGCTGCGGTTGAGCCGGGAACCACTTTTGTCTGGGCGACACGCGGGACCGATCTGGTTCGCATTTACAGCGGCGGAGACTTGGATCAACTGCCGGCCCGTGGCGAGCTTGGTTCTGACGTTCGCGAACTTGCGGAGAGCGGGCGCACAAAGCTCGTCACTGGGTTCGCAACGCTGGCCATCCGCCGCTCAAACGGCCGCCTGGCAGTCGAAGGTCAAACGAAGGATGGCCTACAAACTCTCGGGCCTTTCGACTGCATCATCGCGGCGACCGGCCAGCGGCCCGATCTGTCCCTTACGCGCGAGCTTAGGCTTGATCTTGACCCATGGCTTGAGGGCGTAAAGGCGCTGGGGCCTCTGATCGACCCCAACGAGCACTCCTGCGGCGATGTTCCCCCGCACGGTTATCGCGAACTGAGCCACCCCGAGCCCGACTTCTGCACTGTCGGCGTTAAGAGCTACGGCCGCGCCCCGACCTTCTTGCTGCTGACCGGGTATGAACAGGTGCGGTCGGTCGCGGCAGCCATTGCTGGCGACATGGCGGCCGCGGATGCGGTGCAACTGGTGCTACCCGAAACCGGCGTCTGCACGGTTCCCCAGTCGACCATACGCGCGACCGCTGGCGGATGCTGTGGTGGTCCCGCTTCTTCCGAGGCTGACGCCTGTTGTCTCGCCGATGCTGAAGCGAAGGCCGCTGGCAAGGGTGGCTGCGGGTGCGGGGTGGCAGCCTAATCGCATCACGCCCGATGGAACGCAGTCGCCGAACGATCATCACCGTCCTCGGCCTGACCCAAATCATGGCCTGGGGGTCCACCTATTACCTGCCGGCGGTGATTGCGCCGACGGTCGCCGCCGACACCGGCTGGCCGCTGGCTTGGGTCGTGGGTGGATTGTCGCTTGGCCTGCTCGTCGCCGGGCTGATCTCACCTCGCGTCGGCTCGTCCATTGAGCGCCACGGCGGCCGGAACGTTCTTGCGTTCAGCGCCGGCTGCATCGGCGTCGGCCAGATCGGGCTCGCTGCCTCGCCGAACCTTGCCGCCTACATCGCAGCGTGGCTCGTTGTTGGGCTTGGAATGGGGGCGGGCTTGTACGATGCCGCCTTCGCGACCCTCGGCCGGCTCTACGGACATAGCGCGCGCTCGGCCATCACAACCCTTTCGCTGTTCGGCGGCTTCGCCAGCACGTTCTGTTGGCCGATCTCGGCCTTCCTGATGGGCGAGACGGGCTGGCGCGGCACATGCCTCGTCTATGCTTCGGTGCAGTTGTTCTTCGCCCTGCCCCTTTATCTCGTAATGTTGCCGCGTCGGGCGCCGCTGCCGAGCGTCACAGATCGGCCGGGAAAGGAGCAGGTGGGCACCCCAGTTCAGCCGGCCGCAGTTCCGATCATGGTCGTCCTGGCTGCCACGCTGACCTTGGCGGCGGTCATTTCGGCGACGGTGTCAGTTCATCTCCTCACCATCTTGCAGGCCAGCGGCATGGCGCTCGCCGCTGCCGTTGGGCTCGGGGCACTGGTCGGCCCTGCTCAGGTGTCGGCGCGTGTCGTCGAGATGATCATCGCCCGCTACCATCATCCCATCTGGACCAAGTTCGCGTCGGTGAGCTTCGTCGCCACCGGCATTGGTGCGCTCTGCGTCGGGGTTCCGGTGGTGCCCGTGGCGCTGGCGTTCTACGGTGCAGGCATCGGCCTCGAAACGATAGCGCGAGGCACGCTGCCGCTCGCTCTGTTCGGTCCGTCGGGATACGCGAGACTGATGGGGCGACTTGCCATGCCCAGCTTGATCGCTCAAGCAGCAGCGCCGTCTGTCGGAGCGCTATTGTTGGAGCATGTGGGCGCTCACGGCACTCTAGCAGCTCTCGCTGGCTTGGCGCTGCTGAACGTCGGACTGGCGTGTAGCCTTGGCTGGCTGATCTTCCGTCGTCGAACCTTAGAGGTACAGGCGCAGTGATGCTTTGTAACCGGCCGGTAGCCCTGTGAAGTGGTTGGCCAGCCCATGAACCTCCGTCACTTCGGCTACTGCCTGGTTGATGTCAAAGAGACCAATTGGTGCCCCTAGCCGGGATCGAACCAGCACTCCTTGCGGAACTCGATTTTGAGTCGAGCGCGTCTACCAATTCCGCCATAGGGGCTCAGGCCGGGCAGCCTGGATGGGCGCGGACTATACGGGCGGACAGGCTTTCGTCAACTGGCCTGTTGCCGATTTGCAGGCGCTCTGCACCCGGCCATGCCTTTCAGTCTCGTGAAGGTGCCGCCATTGTGCGGCGCGGAAAATCTTTCTAGACAGGGGATGCGTTGAAGCGCCTCGGATCCCAAAGGGTGGATGCGGCGCTTTGGGACCTTGTCTTCCTGCCACCCGGTGTCCAAAACCACTGCGCGCTTTTCAGGAGAGCCGATGCTTCGCGGACTTTACGACTGGACGATGTCCCTGGCGGCAAGGAAATCGGCCGAATGGTGGCTGGCCTTCATCGCCTTCGTCGAAAGCTCGGTCTTTCTGGTTCCGGCCGACGTGCTCTATCTGCCGATGGCGCTGTCCAAGCCGGAGCGCGCCTATCGCTACGCGCTGGTAGCAACGGTGGCCTCGGTGCTCGGCGGCGTCGCCGGCTGGTTCATCGGCCACTACGCCTACGAGGCGGTCGCCAAGCCGATTCTGGAATTCTACGGCAAGTATGACGAGTTCGAGCAGCTGCGCACCTCATCCGGCGTCGGCTTCATCGTCCTGATGCTGATCACCTCGGGCGCGGCGCATTTGCCGCCGATCAAGGTCGTGACGATCCTGTCAGGCGTCATCGGCGTCAACCTCCTGCTGTTCATCGTGCTGGCGATCGTTGCGCGCGGCGCCCGTTTTCTGCTGCTTGCCTGGCTGCTGCGCCGCTACGGCGAGTCGATCAGAGAGTTCATCGAGAAACGGCTGGGCATGATCGTCAGCGCCGGCGCCGCTGCCCTTATTTTGCTCTATATCGCGGTCAGATACGCTCACGGATAATGCATGTCGCCCAAAAGTGCGCAGCGGTTTTGGGAGAACGACATGCATCGAAACAAGACTCAAGCGCGGCGCCTGAATTCATTTCTGCGCGACGCGCTTTAGGTGCCAAGCGAACGGATCACGACCGATGACAGCGACCATGACCGCCGACACTGGACGCCAGCGGACGCGTGCCGCGCTGTTCCTGGCCGTCGCCATGGGAGCGACCGTCGGCTCGGCGCTCGCCTTCCAGTATATTGGCGGCTACATCCCCTGCCATCTCTGCCTGGAACAGCGCACGCCCTATTACATCGGCGCGCCGCTGATGCTGGTCGCGGCCGCTGCCTCGATGATGCGCGCGCCGGCCTGGCTGACGCGCGGCCTGCTGGCGATCGGTGGCCTGTTGATGCTCTATGGCCTCTATCTCGGCGTCTACCACGCGGGCGTCGAGTGGGCGTGGTGGCCTGGCCCCGCCGACTGCACGGCCGGCGCCGGTCCGGTCGACACCGGCGGCAAGGGCGTGCTCGATGCGCTGGACAAGTTCGTGCCGCCCTCCTGCGACAAGGCCGCGCTTCGCATTCTCGGCCTGTCGCTCGCCGGCTGGAACGCCATCGCTAGCCTCATCCTGGCCGCCGTCGCCTTACGCTGCGCGCTCGCGCGCGACTGAGCTACACAGCCGTAGTGACGGGGAGAAAAGAGGCCGTCATCAATGGCTTCGCCAATGATCGACGTGCAGAATGGGTGACGTCGCGGCGGACAGTTCCTTCTCCCCGTAACTAAACGGAGAGAAGGTGGCGCCAGCCGGATGAGGGCAACGCCGAAGATCGGCAATTTGTCGTTGCATGGCCGGTCGATTGTGCCGAACTCTACGGCTCCAATTCGACATCCCAGTAGAGATAATCCATCCAGCTTTCATGCAGATGGTTGGGCGGGAACAGGCGGCCGTTATTGTGCAGATCGTGCACGGTCGGCTGATAGGGTTTTTGCAGCGGCCACATCTTGGCCTGCGCCGGCATCATGCCGCCTTTCCTGAGATTGCAGGGCGAGCAGGCGGCCACGACGTTCTCCCAGGTCGTCGCCCCGCCGCGATGGCGCGGGATGACATGGTCGAAGGTGAGATCGTCGGTCGTGCCGCAATACTGGCACTGGAAGCGGTCGCGCAGAAAGACGTTGAAGCGGGTGAAGGCGGGATGCCGCGACGGCTTCACATAGGCCTTCAGACTCACCACGCTCGGCAGCTTCATCGAGAAGGTCGGCGAGGAGACGGCGTGTTCGTATTCGGCGACGATATTGACCCGGTCGAGGAAGACAGCCTTGATGGCGTCCTGCCACGACCAGAGCGACAGGGGGTAATAGCTGAGCGGACGGTAATCCGCATTCAGCACCAGCGCGGGAAGCCCATCCGGAGATACGGCAACCGTCACGTAGTTGGCCTCCTTCGTTCCAAACCGAACGCCACGGATACTGTAAGCCCGACATGACAGGGATGTGAAGCGGATTGTCGTTCGGCGAAACGTTCAAAAACGCATGATTTTCATGCTTTTTCGGCCATCTCGACAGGTGGCGCCGCGTCCCTGCCCTTCAATTCCCGATAGTAGGCCCAGAAAAGCCGCGACGCGACCCCTCGCCACGGGCTCCATGATTCGGCCAGTCGAATCAGAGTTTTCTCCGGCGGACGAGGGTCGATGCCCAGGGCATGGCCGACCGCCGTCTGCAGCGCGACGTCGCGCGCGGGAAACACATCGGGGTGGCCGGCGGCGAACAGCAGGTAGCACTCCGCCGTCCACGGTCCGATGCCCGGCACCGCCGTCATCGCCGCGATCGCCTCGTCGGCATCGAGCGAGCAGAGATGGTGGAGGTCAAGCCCGCCGGCCACGGCTTGCGCGATGGCGATCAGCCCGCGCTGCTTCGGCCGCGACAGGCCGGCCTCGCGGAAAATATCCTCGCCGGCGCAAAGGATGCCTTCCGGCGTCAGCGGATCGACCAGCCTGATCAGCCGGCCGAAAATGGCATCGGCGCTGGCGCGGGACACCTGCTGCGAGACGATGATCGACGCGAGGCTGCCGAATCCGGGCTCGGAGAGCCTCAGCGGCACCTCGCCGGCCATGCCGCGTACCTTCTCCAGCCGTGGATCGAGCTGGCAGAGCGCGTCGAGTCCTGCCGCAATGTCGTCGAGCGAGGCGATGCGTTGCACGTTTGCTTGTTCCCAGGGCGCTCATGAAGTGGCAATTGATGGCTAACTATCAACCGGCGGAAGCGCCTTTCAACCCGAATGCCGTCCGAGACATGACGCTCCTGACATTCCGCTTCGCGCCGAGCCCCAATGGCGAGTTGCATCTCGGCCATGCCTATTCGGCGCTGCTGAACCGGCAAATGGCGGCGCGGGCGGGAGGACGGCTGTTGCTGCGCATCGAGGACATCGACATCACCCGCTCCACCCCGGAATTCGAGGCCGGCATATTCCGCGACCTGGAATGGCTGGGGTTCGAATGGGAAGAGCCCGTGCGGCGCCAGTCCGAACATTTTTCCGAATACAGGGCCGTGCTCGACCGGCTGATCGCCGAGGAACTCGTCTATCCCGCCTTCATGAGCCGCGGCGAGATCCGCGCCTTCATTGCCGAGACCGAGAAACGCGGCCGCGACTGGCCGCGCGACCCCGACGGCGTGCCGCTTTACCCGCCGCTCGACAAGGCACTTCCGACTAAGGAGCGCAGGCGGCGCATCGCCGAGAACAAGCCTTTTGCCTGGCGCCTCGACATCGAGGCAGCCATGGCGCGCGTGCCGGGCGCCTTGTCATGGGTCGAGTTCACTGACGAGACTATGGCCGCGACGCACACGGTCGACGCAACGCCGCAGGCTTGGGGCGACGTCATCGTGGCGCGCCGCGATATCCCGACCAGCTACCATCTCGCGGTCGTCGTCGACGACGCGCTGCAGGGCGTCAGCCATGTCGTGCGTGGTCAGGATCTTTACGCGGCGACCAGCGTGCAGCGCCTGTTGCAGGACCTGCTCGGCCGCCCCGCGCCGCGCTACCTCCACCATCGGCTGATCCTCGGCTCAGACGGGCGGAAGCTGTCGAAGAGTTTCAAGGACACCGGCCTTGCCGCACTCAGGCAGGCAGGCGTGTCGCCGCAGGATGTCATGCGGCTGGTTGGGCTTTGACTACAAGCGAGCCAGTCCGGCCTTGATCAGCGCCATCACGCTGATGAAGACGAAGGCGCCGCTCAATCCCCATGCCACAGCTAGCTTGATATCCCGGAAGGTGATGCCGTGCTCGTTGGCGATCATCACCGCAACGAAAAAGCCCAGCGTGAAGAGCAGCGTGTTGCCGGTCGAGCCGAAGCCGTCATCCTTCATGATGGCATCGAGCGCGGTGCCGAAGAAGAATCCGAAGACCGCGACGGTGGCGACCGCGAACAGCAGCCATGTCGTCCCGAGATGCAAAAGCATGCCTGCTCATGGCGTGCCTTAACGCCATGCCCCTCTTGGCACCGTTTGTTGAATTCGGATGAGCTTATGGATCAACCGTTTCGTTTTGCTTGCCGAATTGATCGGCATTAGAGCAATTGCCGACGTCAACTTTTCACGCGCAGCCAGAGCCCTCCTTCCAATGCACAGCATCAAGCGGTTCATCCCCGCCTCTTTCGTCGTTCTGTGGGCGACCGGCTTCATCGGCGCGCGCTATGCAATGCCATGGGCGGAGCCGTTCACCTTCCTTGCCATCCGCTTCGTGCTGGCGGCGATCCTGTTTGCGGGACTGACCGTCCTTATCGGCTCGCGACGGGCCACCCGCGAGGAGGCGCTTCATGCGACGGTGGCCGGCGTCCTAATGCACGGCGTCTATCTGGGCGGCGTCTTCTGGGCGATCCACAGAGGCATGCCGGCCGGGCTTTCGGCGCTGATCGTCGGCCTGCAGCCGCTGATCACGGCGGTGCTCGCCGGCAAATTTCTCGGCGAGGCGATCCTGCCGCGCCATTGGGCGGGCCTTGCCGTCGGGCTTCTGGGCGTCGTCATCGTGCTCTGGCCAAAGCTCGGCATGATTGGCGGCGGTGTTACCGCGGCAACGCTGACGGCCTCGCTGGTCTCGGTGCTCGGCATGGCCGCTGGTACGATCTGGCAAAAGCGCTTCGCCTCCGGCGGCGACCTCGTCTCGGCGACCATGTGGCAGTATGTCGGAGGCTCGGTCGTCACGATCCTGGGGTCGCTCGCCTTCGAGACGCGCACCATCACCGTCAACGGCGAGCTCATCTTTGCCATGGCATGGCTGGTCC
This sequence comes from Mesorhizobium sp. WSM4983, assembly GCF_029625765.1. Classification (NCBI taxonomy): domain Bacteria; kingdom Pseudomonadati; phylum Pseudomonadota; class Alphaproteobacteria; order Hyphomicrobiales; family Phyllobacteriaceae; genus Mesorhizobium; species Mesorhizobium sp. WSM4983. The sequence goes on from NZ_JARTVM010000002.1 coordinate 383,503, forward strand.
TGGTGCTGTCTCTCGGCGCCATCTTCCTGTTGATGGTGATGATCAGGGACGGCGAGATGTCGAAGGTCGCATCGCTGTTCTATCTTGTGCCCGCCGTAACCGCCGTCATCGCGTGGGCTCTGTTCGGCGAAGCGCTCACTCTGCTGCAGATCGCCGGCATGGCGATCGCCACTTTGGGCGTCGGGCTCGCGACCGCCCGTCAGGATAGAGCTCAACCCACGCGGGCGCGCGCCTCGAGATAGCGGCTGATCGCGGCATTGAGCTCGCCGCCAAGGATGAAAATGGCCGAGATGATGTAGAGGAACACCACCGCGATCATGATCGAGGCCAACCCCGCATAGGTCGTCACATAGGACGAGAAATGGTCGAGATAGGTGGCGAAGATGGTCGAGCCGGCCAGCCACGCGACCAGCGTGAAGACGATGCCCGGAACGATGGAAACGAAGCGGCGCTTGCCGGCCGGCAGCCAGATATGCACCGCGAACAGGCCGATGACGATGACCGTCGAGGCGATCACGTAACGCCATATGGTGATCGTGCCCATATAGGGCTTGATCCATTCCAGATGCGCCTCGGCCAGCCGCGCGAGCAGGGGCGCGAGCACCAGAAGCACGCTGACGGCGAGAAAGCAGGCCGTCGCGATCAGCACGAAGACGATGCTCTGCACCCTCCGATGGATGATGCCGCGCGTCTCGGTAACGCGATAGGCGCGGTTGAGCGAGGTGCGCAGCGCCTCGATGCCGTTCGAGGCGAAGTAGGCGGCCAAGAGCACGCCGTAGGTCAGGAGGTCGCTGCGCCGCACGGTGAGCACATTCTGCACCTCGCGCGCGATCGGCTTGGCAATCTGCTCCGGCCAGGTGTCGAAGACCAGATGCACGGCCGTGTCGGCGAAGGCGCGCGCGCCGAGAAAGCTGGCCAGCGTCGTTGCGAAGATCAGGAACGGAAACAGCGCCATCAGCGAAGTGATCGCCAGATGGCTGGCCATTGCCCAGCCGTCGTCGGTGGTGAAATGGCCGATCGCATCGTAGAGCACGCGCTTGACCGCGACGATATTCCTGAGCAAGGACCCGCGCTCCGCTCGATTGTGTCGACGCCGCGAATATGGGAAGGGATTGCGGCAAATGGCAACCCCAGGTCCCACAACGTTGCCCACCGCTGAACAGTTGCGCAGCATCATCGTCACCGGCACCTCCTCCGGCATAGGCGCCTATTGCGCGCGCGCACTGAAGGCGGAAGGCTGGCGCGTGTTCGCCACGGCGCGCACACCGGCCGACATCGCCGCGCTCGAGGCGGAAGGCATCGAAGCCTTCTATCTCGACTATCGTGAGCCTGAGTCCATCGCCGCCCTGGCCGATGCCGTGCTGGAGCGCACGGGCGGCACGCTCGACGCGCTGTTCAACAATGGCGCCTACGCGCAGCCCGGTGCCGTCGAGGACCTGCCGGTCGAAGCGCTGCGCGAGCAGTTCGAAGCCAATTTCTTCGGCTGGCACGACCTGACCCGCCGCGTCGTGCGCGTCATGCGCCGCCAGGGCCACGGCCGCCTCGTCCACTGCTCCTCGATCCTGGGGCTCGCCCCGGTCCGTTTTCGCGGCGCCTATTCGGCGTCGAAACATGCCGTCGAAGGCCTGATGCTTTGCCTGCGCCAGGAGCTCGAAGGCAGCGGCATTCATGTCTCGTTGATCGAGCCGGGGCCGGTGACCTCGAAGATCGCCAGCAACGGCCTGGCATGGTTCTTGAAGAACATCGACGTCGAGAACTCCGTTCACCGCGCCGACTACCAGGCGCAGCTGGCGCGGCTCAAGGCCGGCGGCAGCGTGTCGCGTCTGAAGCCCGGACCTGAGGTGGTCCATGCCGCCTTGCGCCACGCGCTTCTGTCACAGCGCCCGCACCCGCATTATGTGGTAACGGTGCCGGCCAGAATCGGCGTCGCGCTCAAGCGCATCCTGCCGGCCTCTATGCTCTACCGCGTGCTCGCCAGGCGGGCCTGACCGAAACCCAACTGGAGCCAGCCACATGGCAACCGTCTTCAACTTCCTCGCCATTGTCGTCATGGCCGCCGTCGTGTTCGTGCTGATCCGCGGCCTCGTCAACATGATGCGCGGCGGCTCCGGCTTCACCTCCAACAAGCTGATGCAGGCCCGCGTGCTGCTGCAGTTCATAGCTCTGGTGCTGATCATGCTGACCGTCTACTTCACCCGCAAGTAACGGGCCGGGGAGGAGAACGTGGTCAAGCTCAACAAGATCTATACCCGCACCGGAGACGACGGCACCACCGGTCTGGGCAGCGGCGAGCGGCGCCTGAAGTCAGATCTGCGCGTCGAAGCCTACGGGACGGTGGACGAAGCAAATGCCTGCGTCGGCATGGCGCGCGTCCACACCGCAACCGATCATCCGGTGCTCGACGCCATGCTCTCCCGCATCCAGAACGATCTTTTCGACCTCGGCGCCGATCTTGCGGTGCCGGACGACGGCAAACCGCTCGACTACGAGCCGCTGCGCATCGTCGCCGCGCAGACCGGGCGCGTCGAAAAGGACATCGATGCTCTCAACAACGACCTGCAGCCGCTGAAATCCTTCGTGCTGAACGGCGGCACGCCTGCCGCGGCAGCCCTGCATCTTGCGCGCACCGTAACACGGCGCGCCGAACGCCTCATGGTGGCGCTGGCGCAGGACCCGGCCGAGCACGTCAACCGCGAAGCACTGAAATACATCAATCGCGTCTCCGACTTCCTGTTCGTCGCCGCGCGGGCGGTCAATGACAACGGAAATGGCGACGTGCTATGGGTTCCCGGCAAGAACCGCTGACAATCGGGTATGGCGGGAGGGTCCGATGTTCATCCCGCTCTATGACACCAACAGGCTCCGCCACATCCGCCTGCAATATGTGACGATCGGCCTGATCGCCGCGAATGCCTTGGTCTATCTCGCGACCACGCTTGGCGGCGAGAGCTTCACCAATGCCGCAGTGCTTGGCCTCGGCTTCATCCCCTCTGTCGTCCATGACAAGGTGGAGCTGTCGCCCGAATTCGTCGTCATTCCCGAAAGCCTCAGCTATCTCACCTATTCCTTCCTGCATGCCGACATCTTTCATCTCGGCGGCAATATGCTGTTCCTGTGGGTGTTCGGCGACAATGTCGAGGACGCGCTCGGCCATATCCGCTACCTGATCTTCTACCTCGCCTGCGCGGCGGCGGGCGCTTTCTTTCAAGGTTTGGTCGGCTGGGATTCCCAGGTGCCGCTGATCGGCGCCTCCGGCGCCATCGCCGGCGTGGTTGCGGCCTATCTGATCCTCTATCCGAGAGTTAAGGTGTGGGTATTGGCCTTTGCGCGCATTCCCCTGCGCATCCCCGCCTTCATCCCGCTCGTCCTTTGGATCCTGTTCCAGCTCGTGATGTTTGCCGCCGGCGGAGAGGATCAGATTTCCTGGGCCTGCCACATCGGCGGCATCATTGCCGGCGCCGTTCTCGTCCTGGTGTTGCGCAGTCGCGGCGTGCCGCTGCTTGCCGGCGCAGACGGCGAGCCGGACCCGACGCCGAAGGTCCAGGAGGTCCCTCTCCCGATCGAGCCCGGACCAACGCCCGAGGCACCGGCACAGACGGCGCCTCGATGGGGCCGCGGCGCGGCGTCGCCGCCAGACTGAACCGATTTGAGTGCGACGTGCATATTGACGCGCCGGACTGCCGCCACTACGGAACGCCACCGCAGAGCATGATCCCGAAAAGTGGGAACCGCTTTTCGGAATGATCATGCTCAACCGAAACATCGGGGTGGAACTGCTTCTTGGCCGTTGGAGACCAGAATTCCGCCCGGAATGTCGGCTTTCGACAACTCTGACAAGGCGCACACTGCTATAGCGCGCCCGACTATCTCAGGAGAGGTGACAGGAAAATGAAGATCCTTGTGCCCGTGAAGCGGGTTGTGGACGCGAACGTCAAGGTCCGCGTTAAGGCCGACGGACTGGGCGTCGAGCTTGCCAACGTCAAGATGGCGATGAACCCGTTCGACGAGATCGCGGTCGAGGAAGCGATCCGGATCAAGGAAGCCGGCAAGGCCGAGGAGATCATCGTCGTCTCGATCGGCCCGCAGCAGGCGCAGGAGACGCTGCGCACCGCGCTCGCCATGGGCGCCGATCGCGCCATCCTGGTCAAGACCGACGAGCAGACCGAGCCGCTGGGTGTCGCCAAGGTGTTGAAGGGCGTCGTCGAGGCCGAGAAGCCCGGCCTCGTCATCCTCGGCAAGCAGGCGATCGACGACGACAGCAACCAGACCGGCCAGATGCTGGCGGCGCTGCTTGGCTGGGCGCAAGGCACCTTCGCCTCAAGGATCGAGCTCGCCGGCGATCATGCCAAGGTAACGCGTGAGGTCGACGGCGGCCTGCAGACGGTTGAGCTGAAAATGCCGGCGATCGTGACCGCCGACCTTCGCTTGAACCAGCCGCGCTATGCATCGCTCCCCAACATCATGAAGGCCAAGAAGAAGCCGCTCGACGAGAAGAGCCCGGCCGACTACGGCGCCGACGTCAAGCCGCGCCTGAAGGTGATCAAGACCGAGGAGCCCGGCGGCCGCAAGGCGGGCGTCAAGGTCAACAGCGTCGCCGAGCTGGTCGAGAAGCTCAAGAACGAAGCCGGCGTGCTCTAAAGCGGTCAGGAAAGGAACAGGAAAATGGCAATTCTCCTCATCGCCGAACACGACAACGCAAGCCTTTCCGACCAGACCGCCAAGGCGCTCGCGGCGGCCCTGCAGATCGGCTCGGATGTCGATGTGCTGGTCGCCGGCAAAGGCGCCAAGGCGGCAAGCGACGCGGCCGCCAAGCTGAAGGGTGTTCGCAAAGTCCTGCTGGCCGAGGCCGACGAGCTCTCCGAACGCCTGGCGGAGCCGCTGGCCGCACTCGTCGTCTCGCTCGCCGGCTCCTATGACGCGATCGTCGCCCCCGCGACCTCAGCGGGCAAGAACGTCGCGCCGCGCGTGGCGGCCCTGCTCGACGTCGCGCAGGTCTCCGAGATCATCGAGGTGGTCACGCCCGACACCTTCAAGCGGCCGATCTATGCCGGCAACGCCATCCAGACCGTGCAGTCGACCGACGCCAAGAAGGTGATCACGGTGCGCACCGCCTCCTTCCAAGGGGCGCCCGAGGGCGGCTCGGCCCCGGTCGAGACGGTGAACGCCGCCGCCAATCCCGGCCTCTCCTCCTTCGTCGAGAACAAGCTCTCCGAAAACGACCGTCCCGAGTTGACCTCGGCCAAGATCATCATTTCGGGTGGCCGTGCTCTCGGCTCGTCGGAGAAGTTCCAGGAAGTCATCCTGCCGGTCGCCGACAAGCTCGGCGCCGCTGTCGGTGCCTCTCGCGCAGCGGTCGATGCGGGCTATGCCCCCAATGACTGGCAGGTCGGCCAGACCGGCAAGGTGGTCGCCCCCGATCTCTACATTGCCGTCGGCATCTCGGGCGCCATCCAGCATCTTGCCGGCATGAAGGATTCCAAGGTCATCGTCGCCATCAACAAGGACGAGGAAGCGCCGATCTTCCAGGTTGCCGACTACGGTCTCGTCGGCGATCTCTTCGTCATCCTGCCGGAGCTGCAAAAGGCGCTTTGACGCTTTCTGCTCTGGCATATTAAAATCGGAAGGGTGGGGTAGACGAAGTCGCCCCGCCCTTTTAGTTTGCACTGCACAAAAAGCAGGCCGGTAAAGGCTTGCGCAATTCCAGGAAAAGTCCGTACGGTTTTCCCTCCGGAATTGCGATAAACAAAAAAGGCAATTCCAGGAAAGTGCCGAGCCACTTTGCGTCCGGAATTGCGGGAAACAAAGAGAAGGGAGCGCTTCCGTGCCTCGCAGAAGCGGAAATGCTCCAGACGGGATTGGGGTAATGAGCAAGATCGAGACGATCGGCATTGTCGGCGCAGGTCAAATGGGGGGCGGTATCGCCCACGTCTCGGCGCTGGCCGGCTACAAGGTCCTGATCCACGACATCTCGCCCGACCGGGTCGAGAAGGGCATCGCCACGATCAGCGGCAACATGGCCCGTCAGGTCGGTTCGGGAAAGCTCGAGGAGAAGGCGCGCAACGAGGCGATGGCCCGCATCTCATCGGCGTCCGCCATGGCCGATCTTGCCGCCGCCGACCTCGTCATCGAGGCGGCGACCGAGGATGAGACGGTCAAGCGCAAGATCTACGCCCAGCTCTGCCCGCAGCTCAATCCGGAGGCGATTCTCGCGACCAACACCTCCTCGATCTCGATCACCCGGCTCGCCGCGCAGACCGACCGGCCTGAGCGCTTCATCGGCATACATTTCATGAACCCGGTGCCGGTGATGAAGCTGGTCGAGCTGGTGCGCGGCATCGCCACCGAGGACCAGACGTTCGAGGCCGCCAAGACCTTCGTGAACAGGCTCGACAAGACGATCACCGTTTCGGAGGATTTCCCGGCCTTCATCGTCAACCGCATCCTGTTGCCCATGATCAACGAGGCGATCTACACGCTCTATGAGGGCGTCGGCACGGTGGACGCCATCGACACCGCCATGCGGCTCGGCGCCAACCATCCGATGGGGCCGCTACAACTGGCCGACTTCATCGGTCTCGACACCTGCCTGTCGATCATGCAGGTGCTGCATGAGGGCCTGTCGGACTCCAAGTATCGCCCCTGCCCGCTGCTGGTGAAATATGTCGAGGCCGGCTGGCTCGGCCGCAAGACCGGCCGCGGCTTCTACGACTATCGCGGTGACCATCCGGTGCCGACGCGCTGAGCCCCGCGACTGAACGCTCACTGCGCGGCGTTCAGGATGCCGCGGCAAGCGGCAGGGGCGCCGCCTCGTCCTTCGAAACTTCATCGGGTGCTGCCGAAACGCAGCCGCGGCCGGCCGCCTTGGCGGCATAGCAGGCGGCATCGGCGCGGGCGATGATCTCGTCCACCTCGCCGCAGCCGGCGCGGATCGGCGCAAGCCCGATGCTGGCGGCGATCGAATGCGGACGACCGTCCCAGCTGAAGCCCAGGTTGCGGATGGCTTCGATGATGCAACGCGCCGCGACCGTCGCTCGCGCCGGCGCGCCCGATTTCAGTATGACCGCGAACTCGTCGCCGCCCAGGCGGGCGACGATATCTTCCGGCCCGAGCACGTTGCGGATGGCGTCGGCGACGCGCTTCAGCAGCGCATCGCCCGCCGCGTGGCCGCCAGTGTCGTTGACCGCCTTGAGTGGTCGAGATCGACGAACATGAACTGATGCTCGCCGCCATTCAACCGGCACCGATCGACCAGCTCCTCCATCGTGCGGATGAAGCTTGGGCGGTTGGCGAGCCCGGTCAGCGCGTCATGCGCCGCGGCATAAGCGAGCTGGCGCTGCAGGGCGCGCGCGTCGGTGAAATCCTGGAAGACGATGACGAGCCCGCAGAACTCGTCGCGGTCGTTCATGATCGGCGACACCATTTGGCGGATGCTGCAGCGCGTGTCGTCGCGCCTGATGAGCACGGCGCGGGCGTTCTGATCGCAATGATGACGGTCGGCGGCCGAAGATCGTGTCAGGCCGATCCTCTGCCCGGTTTCCTCGTCGACCGCCCAGTAGACATCGCCGAGCACCTTGCCGAGCGCCTCGCCGCTGGCAATGCCGGTGAGCTTCTCGGCGACCGGATTCATGAAGGTGACGCGGTTCGCGGCATCGGTGCAGATCACCGCGTCGCCGATCGACTGCAGCGTCACCCTGAGCCGCTCCTTTTCGTCGGCGAGCATCGCCGCCGAGACCTTGCGCCGTTCTTCGGCCTCCTTGCGCTCCGTGATATCGGTCAAGCTGCCGATCGCCCGGATCAGCCGGCCCTCGCGGTCGCGTTCGATCGCCTTGCCGCGGTCGAGGATCCAGACCCAATGGCCGTCCTTGTGGCGCATCCGGAACTCGGCCTCGAAGAAGGCCGTCTCGCCGTCAAGATGCGCCCGGTCCGCCTCGGCGACGATTTGGCGGTCGTCCGGGTGGATCATCGTCAGCCAGCGGTCGGGGTCGCCGTCCAGCTCGCCATCGTCATAGCCCAGCATTCTGACCCAGGTTTCGGAGTAAGTCGTGCCGCCCTTGCGCATGTCGAGGCTCCAGACGCCTTGTCCGGCGCTGGTCAGCGCGAAATTCCAACGCGTCTCGGCTTCGGCGATGCGCGCTTCGGCCTGCTTGCGCGCATCGATGTCCTCGATCTGCGACACAAGATAGAGCGGCTTGCCGGTCTCGTCTTCGCGAATGACCGAGCCCGCGAGCTGCGCCCAGACCGGAGTGCCGTCCTTCTTGAGGTAGCGCTTCTCGAAATGAAAGGAATCGATCTTTCCCTCTTTCAGCGCGATCATCGTCTCACGGCCGATCTGCAGATCGTCGGGATGCGTGATCTGGAAGAAGGTCAGCGCCTCGATTTCCGCCCGGCTGTAGCCGAGCATCGCCGCGAAGGCGGGATTGGTCTGAAGGATGCGGCCGTCGAGGCCGACGATGGCGACGCCGATCGCCGAATCTTCCATCGCGCGGCGAAAGCGCTGCTCGCTCTCGGCAATCTGCCGGCGGTCGTCGATGATCCTGCGGATGAACAGCGCCGAGACAAAGAGCGTCACGGCGGTGACGGCGACCGATATCTGCAGGCAGAACTTCAGCGCGTCCGCACCGAGCTCCAGCGCCGGCAACAGGACCGACGCCATCAGGGTGATAAGCCCTGCCGCCATCAAGGCGAGCACAGCGCGCTTGCCGGCCCGCGGACCTTTCCAACTCAACCACGCCACAATGCGATCCCACCCCATGCGCAACTGCCACAACCCTGGCGGATCGATTTTAAGGAATGGTTGTAAGCTGCGGCGGCCACGCCGCTAACCGGCAAAGCAATTGCCGGCATGATTAAGGATCGGTGTGTAATCCTACCAGCGGACGAAAAACCGTCCGCCAAGCGCGCCGAGTGCGGTGAGGAAAGCGATCGCGATCGTGTACCAGGTGGCGACGAACAGCGGCGAATCGTCGAAGCAATGCGCGGCATAGAAGGTCGCCGCCAAGCCGCCCGCGAGCAGGCCCGCGACCGCGCCGGCCAACACCGGCCGCGTCGGCGCGCCATAGCGCAGCATGCCGAGGAAGATAGCCAGGGGACCGATGCCGATCAACGGGATAAAGCTCATGCAGATCATCATGTTGGAACCCACGAGCCGCCTGCCCCAGTCCGCCTCCGGCACGACGAAAAGCTCCAGGATGACCGCGATCACGACGAGCGCAGGCGCGGCGAGCGTCCATAGTTTCGCTCGCCTGCTCGCCGCACCGGGCGTCGACAGGGCTCGGATCAGAGCGAATGCGCTGCTCGTGAGCGCCAAGGTGAAGACGAACTTCGACATGAAGCGCATCGTATGCATGGCCGGCATGATGTCCGGGCGCGGACCGATGGTCATGAAAAAGACCACCGCCGCGACCACAACCGCCACGCCGACGGCCAGCCACCAGGCGAGGCCAAGCGGCATCGCCTTGTTGCGGGCATCGGCGTCGAGCGCCTTTATGAGGTCCTCGGTTCTCATGTCACCGTCGTCCGAACCTTTTGGCGATCGCGGCAAGGCCGCGATGCAGCGACACGCGCACCGCCGTCTCGCTGATGCCGAGCTTGACCGCCGTTTCGCCGATCGAATGGCCGTCGACCGAGATCAAGGAAACCACGGAACGCTGCGAGGGCGGCAAGCCGTCCAGGGCCCGGTTTATGTCGCGCTCGCTCACCGTCTCCGCTTCCGGCTCGGCGAACGTCTCTGCGATCTCGTCGATCTCGACCTCGATGCGACGGCCGCGCCTGCGGAATGCATCGATCAGCTTGAAGCGGGCGATCGCATAGACCCATGGCAGCACCGGCGCGTCTTCTCGCCACGTGTGCCGTTTGACGTGAATGGCCAGCAAGGTTTCCTGCACGACATCCTCGGGGTCGACCCCGCCCTGGACGATCTTGCGCCGGACGAAGCCGCGAACGAGAGCGGCTATCCGGTGAAGAAAGTCGGCGTAAGCCCTTTCGTCTCCCGCGATCGCGGCCCTGAGCAGCCGGGAAAGCTCGGCCTCGTCCTTGCCGGTCACAAGAGTTTACCCCCGATGTTCGCGTCTCGGCCCTGGTTTGTTACGTGTCCGGCGAAATAATGTCCAAGCCAAAGTACCGGAAAATCACGAAAGTTTGCGGCACGGCGACCGATTGAAGCAGGCCGGAATGTTGACTATCGTAATCAGGTATTTATAGGTGCGCCTGAGCCCGAACCCCTGTCTCCAGATTTGAGGACGATGCCCATGAAAACTGCCTTTTCCACTCTTGCCGGCGCCGCCGCGCTGGCCCTCGGCCTGATCGCCGGACCGGCCATGGCGGAGGATGCAGGCATCATCGTCTACAACGCCCAGCATGAAAGCCTGGCCAAGGAATGGGCGAAGGGCTTCACCAAGGAAACCGGCATCAAGGTCACGCTGCGCAACGGCGGCGACAGCGATTTCTCCAACCAGATCGTTGCCGAGGGTGCTGCCTCGCCGGCCGACGTGTTCCTGACAGAGAATTCGCCTGCAATGGCGCTGGTCGAGGCGGCCGGCCTGTTCGCGCCGGTGGATGCCGACACCCTCGCTCAGGTTCCGCAGGAATACCAGCCTTCGAGCGGCAAATGGGTGGGCGTCGCCGCGCGCAGCACCGTCTTTGCCTACAACAAGGACAAGCTCAAGGAAGGCCAGCTGCCCAAGTCGCTGCTCGACCTTGCCGATCCGAGCTGGAAGGGCCGGTGGGCCGCCTCGCCGTCCGGCGCCGATTTCCAGGCCATCGTCAGCGCGATGCTCGAGCTCAAAGGTGAAGCCGCGACTTCCGACTGGCTGAACGCCATGAAGGAGAACTTCACCGCCTACAAGGGCAACAATACGGTGATGAAGGCGGTCAATGCCGGGGAGATCGATGGCGGCGTGATCTACCACTACTACTATTTCGGCGACCAGGCGAAGACCGGCGAGAACAGCAAGAATGTCGGCCTGCATTATTTCAAGAACCAGGACCCGGGCGCGTTCGTGTCGATCTCTGGCGGCGGCGTGCTGGCCTCGAGCAAGCATCCGAAGGAAGCCCAGGCTTTCTTGAAGTGGGTCACCGGCAAGGCCGGCCAGGAGGTTTTGAAAACCGGGACCTCTTATGAATACGCGGTCGGCAAGGATGCCATGTCGAACCCGAAGCTCGTGCCGCTGGCCGATCTGCAGGCGCCCAAGATCGATCCGACGCACCTGAACTCGAAGAAGGTCATCGACCTGATGACGCAAGCCGGCTTGCTTTAGTCCGCGTTCGTCCTAAAAGGACAACCGACCGTGCTCCCGCCGGAATTCGCTTTCCGCGGGAGCGCTTTTGTTTTGGAGATGGCCTCGTCGATGACGATCATCTGCGTTTCCGACCGCGTTCGCGGTTCATCAGATCGTCTCCAGGCGGTGCATTCCGGCTGATGTCCGCGATCGACCTCACGCATTCGGGGCCGCCGGCTGCCGCAAGGCAGAGCCGGCGGTCCACGTCGTGGATTACGCTTGCGGCCGCCATCGTCTCGCTGATCGCTCTCCTGCCGCTTGCCTTCATCGTCTGGGTGGGCATCCAGACGGGATGGGACACGGTGGTGGCGCTGATCTTTCGGCCTCGCGTCGGCGCGCTCCTGGTCAACACCATCCTGCTTGTCGTCCTGGCCGTCCCGATCGCCATCGCGCTGTCGGTGGCGCTTGCCTGGCTGACCGAGCGCAGCGACCTTCCCGGCAACCGTTGGTGGTCGTGGCTGTCGGTGGCGCCCTTGGCAATTCCCGCCTTCGTCCACAGTTACGCCTGGATCAGCCTGATCCCCGGCCTGCACGGGCTCTGGGCCGGCGTGCTCGTCTCCGTCATCGCCTATTTCCCGTTTCTCTATCTGCCGATCGCAGCGGCGCTGCGCCGGCTTGACCCGGCGCTGGAAGATGCCGCCGCAGCGCTGGGCCTCGGACCCTGGCGCGTCTTCGCGCGTGTCGTGCTGCCGCAGTTGAGGCTGGCCATCTGTGGCGGTTCGCTGCTGGTTGGCCTGCACCTGCTTGCCGAATACGGGCTTTATGTCTTCATCCGCTTCGATACCTTCACCACCGCGATCGTCGACCAGTTCCAGTCGACCTTCAACGGCGCGGCGGCGAACATGCTCGCCGCCGTGCTGGTCGCCTGCTGCTTCGTGCTGCTTGGCGTGGAGGTGATCGTGCGTGGTGAGGAGCGTTATGCCCGCGTCGGCTCCGGGGCGGCGCGCCAGCAGCAGCGTGTCGCCCTCGGCCGCGCCACGCTGCCTTGCTTGCTGCTGCCCGCCGGGACTGCGCTGCTCACGCTCGGCGTGCCCTTTGTGACCGTCGGCCGCTGGCTGCTTGCCGGTGGCGCCGACGTCTGGCGTTGGGACGAGATCAGCCTGGCGCTCGGCCAGACGCTGGTCCTCGCCGTCGCCGGCGCGCTGCTTGCCACGGTCGCCGCAATGCCCATGGCCTGGATCTCGATCCGTGCGCCCGGCCGCTTGCAGCGCCTGCTCGAGAGCTGCAACTACATCGTCGGCTCGCTGCCGGGTGTGGTCGTCGCGCTGGCGCTGGTGACCATCACCGTACGCATCGCCTTGCCGCTCTATCAGACGCTCTTCACCATCCTTTTCGGCTATGCGCTGATGTTCCTGCCGCGCGCGCTGGTCAGCCTGCGCGCCTCGATCGCCCAGGCGCCGGTGGAACTCGAACGCGCAGCTTCGAGCCTCGGCCGCCCGCCGCTCAGGGCGCTATGGTCGACCACGATCCGGCTGTCGGCGCCGGGCGCGGCGGCCGGGATGGCGATGGTGGCACTCGGCATCACCAATGAATTGACCGCCACGCAGATGCTGGCGCCGAACGGCACCCGCACCCTTGCGATGGCGTTCTGGTCCTACAGCGGCGAGATCGACTACGCCTCGGCCGCCCCTTACGCCTTGATCATGGTGGCGATGTCGCTCCCCATGACCTGGGTGCTCTACGTCCAGTCAAAGCGGATGGCCGGCCGATGAGCTTCCTCGAGCTCCGCGACGTAGCAAAACATTATGGCCCGGTGGCAGCACTTGCCGGCGTCGACCTCACCGTCGAAAGCGGCAGCCGCACCGCGATCGTCGGACCCTCCGGCTGCGGCAAGACCACTTTGCTGAGGCTGATCGCCGGCTTCGAGGCGCCAGACCGCGGCCGCATCGCGCTCGACGGCAAGCTGCTCGCCAATGGCGGGGCGGCGGTGCCGGCGCATCGCCGCGGCATCGGCGTGGTGGCGCAGGACGGCGCCCTCTTCCCGCATCTCACCATCGCCGACAATATCGGCTTCGGCATGCCCCGAAGCGCCGAGAAGCGCGCCGAGCACATTGTCGAGCTCGCCTATATCGTCGGGCTTGACAAGGCGATCCTGAAGCGCCGTCCGCACGAGCTTTCCGGCGGCCAGCAGCAGCGTGTCGCGCTTGCCCGTGCCATGGCGATGAAACCCCGCCTGATGCTGCTCGACGAGCCGTTCTCGGCGCTCGACACCGGCCTCCGGGCCTCGATGCGCAAGGCTGTGGCCGAGCTTCTGGAGGATGCGGGCATCACCACCATCCTGGTCACCCACGATCAGGCCGAGGCGCTGTCCTTCGCCAGCCAGGTGGCCGTCATGCGCGACGGCCTGTTCTCGCAGGTCGGCACGCCGCGCGAGCTCTACTTCCAGCCCAGGGACAGGATGGTTGCCGAGTTCCTCGGCGACGCCATCATCGTGCCAGCCAAGATCGCCGACGGCTTTGCCATATCGCCGCTCGGCCGCATCGCGGTCGACATCACCGAGCGGCGCGACGTCGCCCGTATCATGCTCAGGCCCGAGCAGGTGGTGCTTAAACGAACCTCCCGCGAAGGCATGTCGGGGACGCCGGACATGCTGTTCGGCGAGGTGACGGACTCCGAATTCGCCGGCTCAGTCTGCACCATCGCCGTGCGGCTGCTCAATAGCCCGGATCCGCCGGATGCGGCCGCGATCGGCAACACACCGCTCGTCCTGCGCAAGACCGGCATGGACGTGCCGGAGGTCGGCGAGATCGTGCGCCTCACGGTGACCGGCAAGGCGCATGTGTTTGCCTGAAGCTGAGTCAAGAGGAGGGGCTTACGCTGCCGAGGCGCCTGCCGCCCCGATCGAACCAGTGCAACTTCTCGGCTGTGGCGGTGATGCGCAACTTGTCGCCGGGCTTTGCCGCCGTGCGGCCGCCGACCCCTACCACGATATTATTGCCGGCAGCCGAGCAGTGCAGGAAGGTTTCCGCGCCGACCGGCTCCACGACCTCGACCGTTGCGGGCAGCATCAGCGCCCCGGATCGGTCCTCGGCATCGGCGACGAGTTCGGCGTCCTCGGGCCTGAAGCCTAGCATTGCCGCCTGCCCGCCGGGCGGGGCAAGAACAAGCAACTTTCCTTCCAGCTCAGTTGCAGAACTTTCTGTGCTCAGTGAGAGCAGGTTCATCGGCGGCGCGCCAATGAAGGACGCGACGAATGTCGAGGCCGGCTTCTCGTAAATGTCGAGAGGAGCGCCGATCTGCTCGACCAGCCCCGCATTCATGACGACAAGCATGTCGGCTAGCGTCATCGCCTCGAGCTGGTCGTGGGTGACATAGACCGAAGTGACGCCGAGCCTGCGCTGCAGGCTCTTGATCTCGACCCGCATCTGGCCGCGCAGCTTGGCGTCGAGGTTGGAGAGCGGTTCGTCGAACAGGAAGACTTTCGGATTGCGCACGATCGCCCGGCCCATGGCGACGCGCTGTCGCTGGCCGCCGGAAAGCTCGCGAGGGCGCCGGTCGAGCAGTCCCGACAATTCCAGCACCTTGGCAGTTGAACGCACTCTGCTGTCGATCTCGGCTTTCGGCGTGCCGCGATTACGCAGGCCATAGGCCATGTTGTCGTAGACCTTCATATGCGGGTAGAGCGCGTAATTCTGGAAGACCATCGCAATGTCGCGTTCGGTCGGCCCGATCGCATTGACGATCTTGCCGTCGATCGCAACCGTTCCGGACGAGATGGTCTCGAGTCCGGCGATCATCCTGAGCAACGTCGATTTGCCGCAGCCGGAGGGACCGACCAGCACGCAAAGCTGCTTGTCCGGAATGGCGATCGAAACGCCTTTCACGGCCTCGACGCCGCCGGCATAGACCTTCCTCACATCATTGAGATCAACCGTCGCCATCGCTCCTCACTTCTCGGATTCGACCAGGCCGCGCACGAACCAGCGCTGCATCAGCACCACGACAAGGATCGGCGGCACGATGGCCAGCATCGCGGTGACCATCACAAGGTGCCACTGGGTATCGGCATCGGCGAAGGAAACCATCTTCTTCAGCGCGATGACGATGGTGTTCATGTCGTTGCTGTTGGTGACCAGCAGCGGCCACAGATATTGCGTCCAGCCATAGATGAAAAGGATGACGAACAGCGCCGCGATGTTGGTGCGCGACAGCGGCAGGAGTATATCGAAGAAGAAGCGCCACGGCCCGGCGCCATCGACGCGCGCCGCCTCGATGAGCTCGCCCGGGATGGTCATGAAGAACTGTCTGAACAACAGCGTGGCCGTGGCCGAGGCGATCAGCGGGATGATCAGACCGGCATAGGTGTCGATCATGCCGAGGTCGACCATCACCTTGTAGGTCGGCAGGATGCGGACCTCGACGGGCAGCATCAGAGTGATGAAGATCAGCCAGAAGAAGGTCATGCGCAGCGGGAAACGAAAGAACACGATGGCATAGGCCGATAGGATCGAGATGAAGATCTTCCCGACCGCGACGCCGAGCGCCATGACCGTCGTGTTGAGAAGAAGCCTGCCGACGCTGACGCCGCCGATGCGCCCGACACCGCCGAACAGGGCCTCGCTGTAATTGTTCCAGAGTTGGTCACCGGGCAGCAGCGGCAGGGGCGGCTTGAGGATCGTCTGCAGCGTCTGTGTCGAGGCCACGAATGTGTAGTAGATGGGAAATGCAACGATCAAAATGCCGAGAATGAGAGCGGCATGGGCGATCAGGACACGCAACGGGGACTGGCCGATCATCGCTTGCCTCAGCCGTAGTGGACCTTGCGTTCCACATAGCGGAACTGGATGGCGGTGAGCGCGATGACGATGACCATCAGGATCACCGACTGCGCCGCCGAGTCGCCGAGGATCAGGTTGACGAAGCCGTCATTGTAGACCTTGTAGACCAACGTCTCGGTGGTCTTGCCCGGTCCGCCGCCGGTGACGGCATGGACGATGCCGAACGTGTCGAACAGGGCATAGACAGTGTTGACGACCAGCAGGAAGAAGGTCGTCGGCGCGAGCAGCGGGAAGATGATGGTCCAGAAACGCTTGGTCTCGCGAGCGCCGTCCATCGCCGCCGCCTCGATCAGCGTCTTCGGCACCGCCTGCAGCCCGGCGACGAAGAACAGGAAATTGTAGCTGATCTGCTTCCATGCTGCGGCGGAAACCAAAAGGATCATGGCGTGACTGCCGTTGAGCAACGGATCCCAGGCTATGCCGAGACTTCTCAGCACGTAGGATAGCGAGCCGATCGAAGGGTTGAACAGGAACAGCCACAACATGCCGGCGATCGCCGGCGCCACCGCATAGGGCCAGATCATCAGTGTGCGGTAGAGCGCTTTCCCGCGCACCACTTTTTCCGCCATTACGGCAAGCAGCAACGCCACTGCCATCGCCACGATTGCGGTCGCAAGCGAAAATACCACCGTTACCTTGATCGAGTTGAGATAGGCCGGATCGGCAAGCACTTTGCGGAAATTGGCAAACCAGACGAACTTGCTCTTTAGCCCGAATGGATCCTGCCTGAGCATGGACTGGTAGAGCGCCTGCCCGGCCGGCCAATAGAAGAAAACCAGTGTTATGGCGAGTTGCGGCGCCACAAGCAGGTAAGGCAGGACTTTGTTGGGGAAAACGACGCGCGGGGTCAGCTTGGTTTCCTCGTCAAGCAAGGATCGCCCGCGCCGATCCGCGCGGGCGACGTTTCATCCTCGGCCAGGTTTAGTTGCCCAACGCGTCCTTGATCGCCGCGTTGCCGCGCGAGACGGCATTGTCGAGCGCCTGCTGGGCCGTTTCCTGGCCGGCCAGCATCTTCTCGAACTCCTCGTTCTGGATATCGCGCACCTGAGGCAGGTTGGGCAGGCGCACACCCTTCGAATTTTCGGTCGGCGCCTTGCCGGTCATCTGCAGGATCGGTGTCTCGCGGCCCGGGTTCTTGTCGTAGAAGCCGGACTTCTTGGTCGCCTCATAGGCTGCCAGCGTCACCGGCAAGTAGCCCGACTTCTGGTGCAGATATTCCTGCACCTCGGTCTTGGAGAGATAGGCGAAGAAGGCCGCGACGCCCTTGTACTCCGCATCGGATTTGCCGCTGAAAACCCAGAGGCTTGCGCCGCCGGGGGTCGTGTTCTGCGGCGCACCCTTGGCATCGCTGTCATACGGCAGTTGGCCGATGCCGTAGTTCATACCCGACTTGACGATATCGCCGAGCCCGCCCGACGACTCGGTAAAGATGCCGCATTCTCCGGCGAGGAAGATCTGCTTGGCTTCGGAGGTTCGCCCGCCATATTTGAAAGTGCCATCCTTGGCGAGGTCAGCCAGCGCCTGAAAGTGGTTGACGAAAATCGGCGCATTGATCTTGAGCTCGACGTCGCCGCCGGCCAGTCCGTTCTGCTGGGTCGCCCAGGAAACATTATTCCAGGCGGCAAAATTTTCCAGATGGATCCAGGTCAGCCAGGTCGAGGTGTAGCCGCAAGGGGCCGCGCCGCTCGCCTTGATCTTCTTCGCCGCTTCCCAGACCTCGTTCCAGGTCTTAGGCGGGTTGTTCACGTCGAGGCCGGCCTTCTGAAAGATGTCCTTGTTGTAGTAGAGGATCGGCGAGGAGGAATTGTAAGGGAAAGACAACATGGTGCCGTCCGGCTTCGAATAGTAGCCGACAATGCCGGGCAGATACTGGCTCTTATCGAACGTCATCCCCGCGCCCGTCAAAACTTCGGCCACGGGTTTGATCGCGCTCTCGGCCGCCATCATGACGCCGGTGCCGACATCGAACACCTGGATGATGTCCGGCGCCTGGCCGGCGCGGAACGCGGCGATGCCTGCATTCAGCGTCTCGGGATAGGTGCCCTTGAAGACCGGAACGATCTGGTAGTCGCTTTGGCTGGCGTTGAAGTCCTTCGAGATCTTGTCGACGACTTCCGCATTGGCGCCCGTCATCGCATGCCACCAGCTGATCTGCGTGACAGCGAAAGCGGACGTGGTGGAAAGCAGGGTCAAGGTAGCGGCAACACCTGCCGCGAAGCCGAAGAGCTTCATGTTTTCATCTCCCGTTGTGATTGGCGAAAGGGGGGCTTCCGCAGAACCAGTATGTGTTGCGCATGACAATCGGACAACGGTTTTGTTATGCGTCGATGAACATCATCTGATCCTAAATTAACGTGCATCGGTCACGGCCGGGCAGATTGCTTGCCGGCTTAGGATTTGAGCGACTCCAACCATCGTATTGCGACAGCCGGCCCAACCTTATCCGTCCTTTACAACCTGAGGCACACGCGTCGGTTGCAGGTCCACTAATCGATTCTTCAGCCGTCGGGCCTTAAGCAATCTTAACTTGATTGATGCGGGAAGATCAGGTGGGGCCAAATGTTGACCGTCTATAATTGCATCGTGCACGAGCACGATCTGAGGTTGGTCGCACTTGCGGCGCTCATCTGCGGAATTTCCTCTTTCTCGGCGGTCAATCTTCTTCGCCATGTCGAGCAATCGACCAGTCGAAATCGCTACGCATGGCTGTTGATTGCAGCCACGGCGACCGGATTCGGTATCTGGGCGACGCATTTCGTCGCCATGATCGCCTTCACGCCGGGAATACCCAACGCCTATAACGCGGAGCTTTCCGCGCTTTCGCTGGCCGCCTCCGTAGTTCTGACAGCGGCCGGAATGTGGATCGCCACCATCCGCGGCGGCATTGATCACTATCTTGTCGGCGGCGCCGTGCTCGGCGTCGGCATCGCCGTGATGCACTATACCGGCATGGCGGCGTTCGAGGTCCAGGGCAGGATCGTCTGGAACGAGCTGCTCGTCGCTCTTTCGCTGGCGGCGGGCGTCACGCTTGCCGCGCTTTCGCTGCTCGTCGTGCTTTGCCGCCCGTCGACGCTTACGACGATCGCTGCCGCCGTCTTGCTCACACTGGCCATCTGCACACTGCATTTTATCGCCATGGCGGCGGTCTCGATCTATCCGGACTCCTCGATAGAGATCTCAAAATTCACCATCGCGCCGATGTCGCAAGCCTTTGCCGCTGCGGCGGCAAGCCTGGTCATTCTGGTGCTCTCGGCCGCGGCGCTCCGCATCGACCTGCGGTTCCGCCGGCATCAGGCGGAAGCGCAGCGCATGCACGGCCTGGCCAACGCGGCGGTCGAGGGGCTGATCGTTTGCGACGGCAGCCGCATCGTCAGCGCCAACGACAGCATCGCGGCGCTGAGCGGCATCGCGCCCGGCACGCTGAACGTGATGACGCTCAGCGACCTCTTCGGCGAACGCGTTGCCTCAGCCATCGCCGGCGGCAGCGGTCAGGCGCAGGAAGCCGAGCTGCGCAGCCAGGACGGCACCCGCATTCCGGTCGAGCTGATCGCCCGCAGCATCGACTATTGCGGCAAGCCTCACGACGTCGTCGCCGTCCGCGACATGCGCGAGCGCAAGAAGGCCGAGCAGGAGATCCTTCGCCTGGCGCATTTCGATCCGCTGACCGGGCTTGCCAATCGCCGCAGCTTCACCAGCCGGCTCGAGGCCGAGATCGCCACGGCGAGCGGCAAGGACGGGCAGCTCGCGCTGATGCTTCTCGATCTCGACCGCTTCAAGGAGGTCAACGACCTCTTCGGTCATGCGGCCGGCGATGCAGTGCTGCAGAGGGTGGCGCAATGCGCTTCGGGCGTGCTCCGCCATGGGCAGATGCTCGCCCGCCTCGGCGGCGACGAATTCGCCATCATCGCGCCGAACCTTCCCGACCCGCAGGCCGCCGGCCGTATCGCCGAGGCGGTGCTTTCCAAGCTACGCCAGGAAAGCCAACTGTCGCCCGGCGGCGAGCTGGTGTCGGCAAGCATCGGCATTGCTCTTTACCCGCTGGATGCCGACGACCAGGCGGCGCTCGTCAGCCATGCCGACACTGCGCTCTACCGCGCCAAGGCCGAGGGCAAGGACACTTATCGCTATTTCGAGGCTTCGATGGGTGCCGAGACGCGCGACAGGCGCGCCATGGAGCACGATCTGCGCCAGGCGGTTGCGCGCGGCGAGTTCCGGCTGGTCTATCAGCCGCAAAAGGAGATCAGCAGCGGCAAGATGATCGGCTTCGAAGCCTTGATCCGCTGGCATCATCCGGAGCGCGGCAACATCCCGCCGTCGGTCTTCATCCCGGTCGCCGAAGACAGCGGCGCCATCGCCCAGATCGGCGAATGGGTGCTGGCGACGGCCTGCGAGGAAGCCGTGCGCTGGAAAACTCCGCTGACCATCGCCGTCAATGTCTCCGCGGTGCAACTCCACAACCCGAATTTCAGCCGCAAAGTGCACGAGATCCTGCTGCGTTCGGGACTTCCGGCCGGACGGCTGGAGCTTGAAGTGACCGAGACGGCCCTTATCAAGGATATGCCCCGGGCGCTGGCGACCCTGCGGCAGGTCAAGGCGCTTGGTATTCGCGTCGCGATGGACGATTTTGGAACCGGCTATTCATCGCTTTCCAATCTCCGCGCTTTCCCTTTCGACAAGATCAAGATCGACGGCTCCTTCATCAAGTCGGTCGACAGGAATGGTCAGGTCGCGGCCATCGTGCGCGCCGTGCTGGGGCTGGGGCGCGGCCTGGGCCTGCCTGTTCTGGCCGAAGGCGTCGAAACGCTGGACGAATTGCGCTTCCTCGATGCCGAGGACTGCGAGATCGGCCAAGGATACTATCTCGGCAGGCCAGGCCCGATCGAAACCTTCAGCGAGCTGACCGGCGTGCCGGCGGCGATGGATGCTGTCGAGGCCCGCGGCGGCCGCATCCTCATGCTCGAGCCCGCCGCCGCGCGCTCAGCTTGACGGACCGAGCGCGGCTTCCACCAGTCGCTTGGCGTCGGGACTCGACCATTCCGCCGGTCCGTTCATATGTGCGATCAGGCAGCCTTCGCCGTCGATCAGCATCGTCACCGGCAGGCCAAGCGCCAGCCCGCGCGTCTTGGCCTCGTTGAACAGGCCCATTGTCGCATCCCGGTAGTAGCCGAGCGTCTCGATGCCGATCTCCTTCAGGAACTTTTTCGGCTTGGCGTCATCGCCGGTGTCGACATTGACCGCGACGACCTCGAAAGTGTTGCCGCCTTTTTCCTTCTGCAACGCATCGAGCGCCGGCATTTCGGCGCGGCAGGGCGCGCACCATGTCGCCCACAGATTGAGCAGCACCGTCTTGCCGGCATGGCCGGCGATCGTCGTCGGCTTGCCGTCGGGTCCGTTGAAGGCGAGTCCCTTCAGCGATTGCGGCGGATCCGCCGGCTGCAGTGCCGCGACCTGACCGACGGCCTTTGCCGCAACCTGCTTGGCCCGTTCGGCCTTCGCCTTGCAAGCGACGTCGTCCTTGCCGGTGCTGGCCGCGGCAACCTGATCCGGCGCGTTGTTGCCAGAACCGCTCTCGCTGACATATACCGCGACCGCGCCGGCCAGCACGCCCGCTACAAGCGCGGCGAGGATGAGGCGCGGGGCCGGGAAGAATTTATTGCCGTCTGCCATTTTCTTAAAAACTGCTCCGGAGCACGGGTTATAGCGATGAGCGACAAGAAGGCCAGCAACCAGATGTGGGGCGGACGTTTTGCCTCGGGTCCGGCCGCGATCATGGAAGCGATCAACGCATCGATCGCCTTCGACCGCAAACTCTACGCACAGGACATCCGCGGCTCGATCGCCCACAGCGAGATGTTGGCTGAAACGGGCATTATTTCGGCCGCCGATCAAGAAAAAATCGCTCACGGCCTGAACACGATCCTGAAAGAGATCGAGGCCGGGAAATTCGAATTCTCGACCAAGCTCGAAGACATCCATATGAATGTCGAGGCGCGTCTGGCCGATCTGATCGGGTCGGCTGCCGGCCGCCTGCATACCGCCCGCTCGCGCAACGATCAGGTGGCGGTCGATCTGAAACTCTGGGTCAAGGAGGAATGCCAGCGCGTCGCCCAGGCGCTGAAGGACCTCATCGGCGCCTTTCTCGAGCGCGCCGAGGAGCACGCCGCGACGGTAATGCCCGGCTTCACCCATATGCAGGCCGCGCAGCCTGTGACCTTCGGTCATCATTGCATGGCTTATGTCGAGATGTTCGGCCGCGATCTGTCACGTGTCCGCGACGCCATCGAGCGCATGGACGAAAGCCCGCTGGGCGCCGCCGCGCTGGCCGGCACGAGCTTTTCCATCGACCGCCATATGTCGGCGAAGGCGCTCGGCTTCCGCGAGCCGATGCGCAATTCCCTCGACAGCGTGTCGGACCGCGACTTCGCGCTCGAATTCCTCTCGATCGCCGCGATCTGCGGCACGCATCTGTCGCGGCTGGCCGAAGAGATCATCATCTGGTCGACGCCGCAATTCGGCTTCATTCGGCTATCGGATTCATTCTCCACCGGCTCCTCGATCATGCCGCAGAAGAAGAACCCCGACGCCGCCGAATTGGTGCGCGGCAAGACCGGCCGCATCAACGGCCATTTGGTCGGCTTGCTGACGGTGATGAAGGGCATGCCGCTGACCTATGGCAAGGACATGCAGGAGGACAAGGAATCGGTTTTCGACGTAGCCGAAACGCTCGACCTGATGCTGGCGGCGACCGCCGGGATGGTCCGCGACATGACCGTCAACGCCATCTCCATGAAAAAGGCCGCCGGTGCCGGCCATGCCACTGCCACCGACCTCGCCGACTGGCTGGTGCGTAATCTGGGCCTTCCTTTCCGAGAGGCCCATCACGTCACCGGCCGCGCCGTCGCGCTCGCCGAGGAGAAGAACGTCGGCCTGGAAAAGCTCTCGCTGGAGGACCTGCGCTCGATCCATTCCGGTATCACCGACGGCATCTTCTCCGTGCTTGCCGTGCAGAATTCGGTGAAGAGCCGGACCAGCTTCGGCGGCACCGCGCCGTCGGAGGTGAAGAAGCAGATCCGCTACTGGAAAAAGCGGCTCGCCAAGGCGTGATGCCGGGATGCAATGCGCCGAAAACTCGGCTAAAAGCGCGGCTGGACAAAACAGTTTCGAACGGATGGATCGATGACCCGAGGCAGGATTTTGATGACGCTCGCGCTGCTGGCGGCGGTTGTCACCGTCACGGCCTGCGGCAGGAGAGGCGGCCTCGATACGCCTTACGAGGCTGCCGTGCAGGCGCGCAAGGATGCGGAGCGAGCCAAACAGCCGCTGCCGCCCGAGCCTGAGAAACCGGTCAAGGACAAGAAGTTCATTCTCGACCCCTTGCTCTAGAGCCGAGGAGATCATCCGATCTCATCGCGCTCCAATTTTCGGACCTCTCCCCGTGAACCATTTCGACTACCGCGACGGCGTTCTCTACGCCGAGGATGTGGCAATCCCCGATATCGCCTCCAGCGTCGGCACGCCGTTTTACTGCTATTCGACCGCGACCCTGACCAGGCATTTCCGCGTCTTCAAGGAAGCTTTTGCCGGTCTCGACGCGCTGGTCTGCTACGCCATGAAGGCGAATTCCAACCAGGCCGTGCTGAAGACCTTGGCAAGACAAGGCGCCGGCGCCGACGTGGTGTCGGAAGGTGAACTGCGGCGCGCCTTGGCCGCCGGCATCCCCGCGAGCAAGATCCTGTTTTCCGGCGTCGGCAAGACCGCGCGGGAAATGGACTTCGCCCTCAATGCCGGCATCCTCTGCTTCAACGTCGAGTCCGAACCCGAACTCGAACTGCTGTCGGCGCGCGCCACAGCGCTCGGCAAGGTGGCACCCGTCTCGCTGCGCATCAACCCGGACGTCGACGCCAGGACCCACAAGAAGATCTCCACCGGCAAGGCCGAGAACAAGTTCGGCATCCCGTGGCAGCGGGCGCGCCAGGTCTATGCCCGCGCGGCGGAGCTGCCGGGCATCAAGGTCACCGGCATCGACACCCATATCGGCAGCCAGATCACCGAGCTGCAGCCTTTCGACGACGCTTTCGCGCTGCTGGTGGAACTGGTCGGCGTGCTGCGCGCCGACGGGCATTCAATCGAGCATGTCGATCTCGGCGGCGGCCTCGGCATTCCGTACCGCGTCGACAACAGCCCGCCGCCCTTGCCCGACGCCTATGCCGAGATCGTCAGGAAGCATGTCACCCGGCTCGGCCTGAAGGTGATGTTCGAGCCTGGCCGGCTGATCGTCGGCAATGCCGGCATCCTGGTCTCGGAAGTGATCTATGTGAAGGAAGGCGACGCCAAGAACTTCCTCGTCGTCGACGCCGCCATGAACGACCTGATCCGGCCGACGCTCTACGATGCCTTCCACGACATCAAGCCGGTGGTGCAGCCGCCGGCCGCCACGCCGCGCATGACGGTCGATATCGTCGGGCCGGTCTGCGAGACAGGCGATTTCCTCGGCCTCGACCGCGACCTCCCCAGGCTGAATCCTGGCGACCTCATCGCCGTCGCCACCGCTGGAGCTTACGGCGCCGTGCAGGCCGGCACCTACAACACCCGGCTCCTGGTGCCGGAAGTGCTGGTCGACGGCGACCGTTTTCACGTCGTGCGGCCGCGCCAGACCCATGAGGAGCTGATCGGGCTGGATTCATTGCCGGAGTGGCTGAAATAGCACGAGGGTCCCGCGCTCAAAGGAGCAAGCCATGCTGGAGACTGGAGCTATCACGCGCGATCGCATCGCCGCGGTGGAACCGCGCATCCGCCCGTTCGTCCGCCACACGCCGGTAATGCGCGTCGACATGGCTGACTTCGGCCGGCCGGCCTTTCCGGTCGATCTGAAGCTCGAATGTCTGCAGCATTCCGGCTCGTTCAAGGCGCGCGGCGCATTCACCAACCTGCTCGAGCGGCAGGTGCCCGCAGCGGGTGTGGTCGCCGCCTCCGGCGGCAATCATGGCGCCGCCGTCGCCTATGCCGCCATGAAGCTCGGGCACAGGGCCACCATCTTCGTGCCCGAGGTCAGCCCGCCGGCAAAGCTCGAGCGCATCCGCAGCTATGGCGCCGAGCTGGTGGTCGGCGGTGCGCGCTATGCCGAGGCGCTGGCTGCCAGCGAGGATTTTGCCGAACGAACCGGCGCCCTGCGGATCCACGCCTTCAACCAGGAAGAGACGCTAATCGGCCAAGGCACTCTCGGGCTCGAGATCGAAGCCGATCTGCCGCAGATCGACACACTGCTTGTCGCGGTCGGCGGCGGCGGCCTGATCGGCGGCATCGCCGCCTGGTTCGCTGGCCGCATCCGCATCATCGCCATCGAGCCCGAGGGCGCGCCGACGCTTCACCGCGCCTTCGAAGCCGGCAAGCCGGTCGATGCACCGGCCGAGGGCATCGCCGCCGATTCGCTGGCGCCGAAGCGCGTCGGCGAAATGATGTTCCCGATCGCGAAAGCTTTCGTCGAGCGCTCGATCCTGGTCAGCGACGACGACATCGTGGCGGCGCAGAAAGCGCTCTGGGACCGGGCGCGAATCATCGCCGAGCCGGGCGGGGCCGCTGCCTTTGCCGCGATGCTTTCCGGCCGCTACGCGCCGGCTCCCGGCGAGCGCGTGGCCGTCCTGGTCTGTGGTTCCAATACGAATCCCGCGAATTTCTGATCGTAAAGGCGGCGAACCCGTCACAGATTTTGGAACCCGCCTCGCCTTCGCCGTGTTTGGTGTTATCCTCTGCTCATAAGGTCCGGGCGATCCTGCCCGGGCAGGAAGGGCCGATGACGGAACGACCCATTTCCAGCGACGAACGCGGTCTGGCCGGGCGCCTTGCCTTGACCCGGCTGGCGACGCGGGCCTCGATGATCTTCGAGCGCGGCTGGCCGTTGCTGTTGCCGCTGGCGGTGGTCGCCGGCCTGTTCCTCAGTGTCTCGTGGCTGGGCTTGTTCCAGCGCCTGCCGGATCTGGCGCGGATCGGCCTCCTGATCCTCTTCTCCATCTCGGCGCTCGCCGCGCTCTTTGCGCTGCGCTTCTTCCGCATTCCTTCCGCCGCCGAGGTCGACCGACGCATCGAGGCAGCGAACGAGCTGCTGCACAGCCCCGTGCAGGTGCAGACCGACCGGCCGAGCGGCGCGGAGAGCCTCTTCTCGCAGGCGCTGTGGCGCGAGCACCAGAAGCGCATGGCCGAGCGGCTCTCCGACCTGGGCGGCGATAGGCCGCGCACAAGCGTGCCGGATTACGACCGCTGGGGCCTGCGGGCTGTGGTGGGGCTGCTGTTCGTCACCGCTTTTGCCTTCTCGTTCGGACCTTTCGGCGGCAGGATCAGCGACGGCTTCGTCGCCAGCGCCGCGCGCGATAGCGTGCCGCCCCGCATCGATGCCTGGGTGACGCCGCCTTCCTATACCGGCAAGCCGCCGCTGTTCTTGACCGCCGACGTCAACCAGGCCGCGCAGGTCTTCAGCGTCCCTGAGGGCAGCGACGTCTCGCTGCGCGTCACTGGCGGAACCGGCGAAGAAACGCTGAGCTATGCCGACGCGAACGGCAATGATCGCGCCATCGAACCGGTTGCGCCGAAGGGCGCCACGCCAGCCGCGGCACAGCCGGGGTCCCCAGCCGGGCTCAAAGTGCGCCAGTTCTCCGGCAAGCTGAACACCAACGGCACGCTGCGGCTCAAGTCCGGCGAGGACGATCTCGGCCACTGGGCCTTCGCCATCATCCCGGACAAACCGCCGACGATCCGTTTCGTCGGCGAGCCCAAGCGTGCCGTCAATGGCGCCGTCGAGCTCAACTACCAGATCGACGACGACTATGGAGCGGCCTCCGCCAAGGCCGTCTTGGAGCTGTCTGAGCCGCCGCCCGCCAATGCGCATCCGCTCTATGGCCCGCCCGACATGCCGCTGACGCTGCCGCGCCGCGGCGGCAAGGCGAACGCCGCTAAGACGACCAAGGATCTGACCGAGCATGTCTGGGCCGGCAGCACCATCAAGCTGACGCTCACCGCCACCGACGATGCCGGCCATACCGCCACCAGTGAGACCAAGACGCTGGTGATGCCGGAGCGGCCCTTCTCCAATCCCCTGGCCCGCGCGGTGATCGAGCAGCGCCGCCTGTTGGCGCTCGACGCCAACGCCAAGCCGCGCGTGCTCGACCTGATGGACGCGATCACCCTGCGCCCGGAGGATACTTTCGACAACATGTCGCATTACCTCGCGATCATGAGCGCCAGGAGCCGGCTGAAGCTTGCCGAGAACGACGACCAGCTGCGCAACGAGGTGGCTTATCTGTGGGAGATCGCGCTCGGCATCGAGGAAGGCAATCTGTCGGCCGCCGAGCGTCGGCTGCGCCAGGCGCAGCAGGCGCTACAGGACGCCATCAAAAACGGCGCCAGCGACGAAGAGCTCGAAAAGGCGATGAAGGAACTTCGCGAGGCGATGAACCAGTTCCTGCAGGAATTCGCCCAGCGCGCCCAGCAGAACCCGAACGCGCCGCAGATGCAGCAGAACGGTCGGGAACTGCGCCAGAGCGACATCAACCGGATGATGGACGAGATCGAGAATCTCGCCAAATCCGGCGACCGAGACCGGGCCCAGCAGTTGTTGTCGGAACTGCAGGACATGATGAACAACCTGCAGGCCGGCCGCCAGCAGCAGGCCGGCGAGCAGGACAGCGAGATGCGCCAGCAGATGGACAAGCTGGGCGAGATCATGCGGCGCCAGCAGGAGATGATGAACGATACCTTCCGCCTCGATCAGATGCAGCGCGGCGATCGCCAGCGCGGTGCAAATCGCGACGAGCAGCTGGGCGAGGATGGCGAGCAGTCGCAGGACGGGCAGAAGCCCGGCGATGACCGCGACCCGCTCGGCCGGCCGAAGCAGATGACGCCGCAGGAATTCGCGGATGCGCTGAAGCAGCTGCAGGAGGGTCAGGGCCAACTGCAGAGCGAGCTCGACAAGCTGAAGAAGGGCCTCGAAGGCATGGGCATGCAGCCCAATGAGGGCTTTGGCGAGGCCGGCAAATCCATGGGCGATGCCGAGCAGGCGCTGGGCGAAGGCGAAGGCGACCAGGCGGTCGGCCACCAGGGCCGCGCGCTGGAGGCGCTGCGCCGCGGCGCCAAGGAGATGATGAAGCAGATGCAGGCCATGCAGGGCGACCAGGGCGGCAGCGAACAGGGCGGACGTCAGCAGGACGCCGACCGCGACCCGCTTGGCCGGCCGCGCGCCACGAAGGGCCCCGACGACGGCAACTCCGTCAAGGTGCCCGACGAGATCGACGTGCAGCGCGCCCGCCAGATCCTCGAAGCGATCCGCAAGCGCCTCGGCAACGCGCTCAGCCCGGACATCGAGCGCAGCTACCTCGAACGCCTGCTCGAACTGAAATAGCGCCCACACCGGTCACCGCCGACATGCCGAAGCTTGGAACCGTCACGCCGATCCTGCGCATGTTCGATACCGTCAAGGCGCGAGAGTTCTATCTCAACTTCCTCGGTTTCGAGGTCCGCTTCGAGCATCGCTTCGACGACAACGCGCCGCTCTATATGGGCGTCGCCCGCGACGGCTGCGAGCTGCATTTGAGCGAGCATCATGGCGACGGCTCGCCCGGTGCCAATATACGCATCGAAGCGACCGGCATCATTGAGCTGCATCGCGAGTTCAAGGCCAAGAACTACCGCTTCAACAGGCCGGGCCTCGAGACGACGCCTTGGCAGACGAAGGAGGTCACGGTGATCGATCCGTTCGGCAATCGCCTGACCTTTTTCGAAAGAGACTGAGGTAGCGGGCAGCCGCAGGTCGCTCTCGCCACACGCATTGCAGGCCGCGCTGCCTGCCGGTATCGTCATCGTCAAGGGAGACTGGCGATGATCGACTTCTGGTTCTCCATCGGCAGCACCTACACCTATCTTTCGGTGATGCGTCTCGCCGAGGTTGCGGCTGAGACCGGCATCGAGTTCCGCTGGCGACCCTTCAATGTGCGCGCCATCATGATCGAGATGGACAACATTCCCTTTGCCAAGAAGCCGGCGAAGGCCGCTTATATGTGGCGCGACATCGAGCGCCGAGCGGCGATGTACAGGATGGTGCCGAAACTGCCGGCCCCCTACCCGCTGGCCGAGCTCGAACGCGCCAATCGCGTGGCTCTCATCGCGGCGCGCGAGGGCTGGTGCGAAGCCTATGCCCGGGAAACGTACCGGCGCTGGTTTGAAATGGGTGAGCCGGCTGGTAGCGAGCCAAACATTTCGGCTAGCATCGAGAAAGCCGGACAGAAAGCAGAGCCGGTTCTTCGGCGGGCCGACAGCGATGACGCCAAGGCCGAGCTCGCGGCCGCGACGGAGCAGGCCAAGGCGCTCGGCATCTTCGGCTCGCCGAGCTTCGTCGTCGACGGCGAATTGTTCTGGGGCGACGATCGCCTTGAGGATGCCATGCGATGGCTCAAGCAGATGGAGAGCGGACCGCCGGATTGAGCGGACCGTTTCGTACGTCAAAGACTGGCTGTTGCCTGTGCCTGCCTGGTCAGCATGAAAGCCTCGCGGATCGCGTTTTCCATCCCGTCGATCGCTTCGCCCGTCGCCAGCGGATTGCGGTGAAGCACCACATTCGAGGAATCGATGTCGCCGAAGCCGTCGGCGGCGGTCAGTTCGCGGCAATCGGGCGGGATGTTGCTGCGCGAGATCGGTGCGATCGCCAGGCCAGAAGTGACCGCCAGCGTCAGGCCGCCATTGGTGTCGCTGGTGTAGGCGACGCGGTAGTCGAGGCCGCGCTGCTGCAGCGACTTGATCGCGAAGTCCCGACACCAGCCATTGCGGCTGTAAAGCGCGATCGGCACCGGCCGTTCCTCATGCATGTGATGCAGCGTTGACGTCACCCATACCGTGGGATCGTGCATCAGCACATCGCCGCCGGAAAAACCTTCCCACTCGAACACCACCGCAAGGTCGAGTTCGCCGGCCGCAAGCGCCCTCACCTGCGAGTCGGAGTGCGCGTAACGCACCGTGACCTCCACGCGCGGGTGGCGTTTGGCGAATTCGCCAAGTGCCCGCGACAAGATTGACCGCCCGTATTCGGCAGGAATGCCGATGCGCACCAGCCCGCCGAGCGGCGGCGCGACCAGCGATGCCGCCGTCTCGTCGAGCAGCGAGACGATGCGGCGGGCGTTGGTGATGAGCTCGCCGCCGCGGCGTGTCAGCGCCACCCCGCGAGAGCCGCGCTCGAACAGGCTGTCGCCCACCATGTCTTCCAGCTTTTTCATCTGCATGGACACCGCCGACTGGGTGCGTCCGGCCTTTTCCGCCGCCTTGGTGAAATTGCCGGTCTCGGCCACCGCCACGAAGGTGCGCAGGAGGTCGCTGTCGAGGGTGGGCTTCATCGATGCCGCCATAAGAAATTTTGATTGCTGGTATCATTCCAATTCGTTTGCAACATGTCAAACGTCGCAGGATAGTTGCTCTACCCGTTGGATATGCGGCCGTGAGATTCGGCAGCGGACCAATTCGAAGAGTCCTCACTCGTGCCCGCTGCCCGAAACGGTGGCGGGCTCTTTTTCACTGGAACGAACATGCAGAACCGGATGGTGCTTGGCATTTTGAGCCTCTGCCTCGGCGTTCTTGTCTTTTCGTTGCAGGACCCGCTGGTGAAGGCGGTTTCGGGCAGCTATCCGGTGACGGAAGTGATGGCGATCCGCGCCCTCGTGGCGCTGCCGATCCTGGTCGTTATCGTCCAGGCCGATGTCGGCCTAACAGCCTTGCTGTCGAAACGAGCGGGCATGCTGACGCTGCGCGGCTTCATCCAATTCAGCTCCTACACCGTCTACTATCTGGCGATTGCCGCCCTCTCGCTGGCCGACGCGATAGCGCTCTATTTCATGGCGCCGCTCTTCATCATGTTGCTTGCCGGGCCTTATCTCGGCGAGCACGTCTCCGGGCGGACGCTGACGACGGTGCTGATCGGCCTGGTGGGCGTGGTCGTGATGTTGCGTCCGGGCGCCGGATTGTTCGACTGGGCGGCACTGCTGTCGCTCGGCTCGGCATTCCTCTACGGGTTCTCGCAGCTGATGGCGCGCCGGATCGGCGAGACCGAATCCTCGACGGTGATGGCCTTCTACCAGAACGGCGCCTATCTCACCGGCGCTGTGGCGGTCGCCGCGGTGTTTCATCTTGCCGGCATCACCCATGCGGGCCACCCGAGCCTCGACTTCCTGGTGCGGCCCTGGGTCTGGCCGGCGCCGCCGGACTTCCTGAAGATGGCGGCCTGCGGCTTCGTTGCCTCCGCCGGCATGATCTTGCTGTCGCAGGCCTACCGGATGGCGCCCGCCAACCGGGTCGCAACCTTCGAATACACGGGCATCCTCTGGTCGCCGCTGTGGGGCTTCCTGTTCTTCGCCGAGGTCCCGCGGTCAACGACGGTGCTGGGCGCGGCGCTGATCATCGGCGCCGGTCTGGTTGCACTGAACGGTGAGCGCCGACGCGGCGCAGCACCTGCAATCGCAGCGACCGGCGATGCCGTCTAAACGATCAAGCGAAGCAGCTTAATGCCCGTCCGACGCGGGCGCGTATTTCGGCAAGCGTGAACGGCTTCTGCACGACGTCGAGGATGATGCCGTTCAATTCCTCGGCGCGCTCGCGCTGGTCGGCATAGCCGGTCATCAGCATGATCTTCATGGCCGGAAACTGTTTTGCCGCCGCGGTCGCCATCTCGATGCCGTCCATCTCCGGCATGCGGATATCGGATACCACGAGATCGTAGCTGCCGCGCTGCTGGCGGATCAGGGTGAGCCCCTGCGCGCCATCGGCGGCGATGGTGACACTGTGCCCATCACGCTCCAGCGCGCGGGCAGCGAGGGTGCGGACGGATTCATCGTCCTCGACGATCAAAAGCTTTGCCATGCCGAGATAGATGCCGCCGAAACGTTGACGTTTTCTGAAAATTTGAAACGTCTATGCGGCCTCTTTCGGCGCGACCTTACTTGTCGCCTTTCACGACCCCGACAAACGGCAATTCCCGGAAAGCATGCGCGACGTCCATGCCGTAGCCGACGACGAAATAATCGGGGCAGTCGAAGCCGACATAATCGGCGTTGAGCGTGGTCTGGCGGCGCATGCGCTTGTCGAGCAGCACCGCGATGGCGCAGCTCCTGGCGCCGCGCGACAGCATCAGGTCGCGGGTGAAGGAAAGCGTCTTGCCGGATTCGAGGATGTCGTCGATCAAAAGAACGTCGCGGCCGGCGACCTCGTTGTCGATGTCGCGCAGCACCTTGACCTCGCCGCTTGTGGTGCCGGCGCCGTAGCTGGAGATGAAGATGAATTCGACCTCGGGCGACAGGCCGACGTCGTGCATGGCGCGGATAAGATCGGCGGCAAAGACGAACGAGCCTTTCAGGATCGATATCACAAGCAGGTCGTGATAGTCGCGCCCGGCGATTTCCTTGGCGAGCTCGAGATTGCGCCGGGCGATCGCCGACGCCGAAAACAGGACCTCGATGTCCTTGCCGCGTACAACTGGCATAGCTTTTTCCTTCAGAATCGCCTGCAACGCCGGAAGGGCTAGGTTCATCAATATTCAGGTCAGGCCGAACCCAAAATAGCGGGTTCCGAGAACCGGTGCAGAGCGTACTCAAGCACGTGAGCACCTAAGCGCAGGAAACCACTAATTGCAGGCCGGCATCACCTGAATATCGATGCACCTACCCGGCGAAGGTGACCGATACGGCCTTCACGCCGTTTCTAGGGACATCGAACCGGCTGGAAAAGCCGAATCTTTCGCCGGGCGCCAGCGAGCGGTTGGATGTCCCCAACCTGTAGCGGATGACATTGCTGGCATTGTCGGTGACGCGGATCTCGAGCGGCGGCAGCGACTCCGCCCGTACGCCGTCATTGGCGGCCTCGCCGTCGATGAACAGGATGGGCTTCAGCCCCGAGGCATCGATTCGCGACGTCACACCGGAAATGCTGAGCGCGCTTGCCGGCTGCGCAGCCGCCCAGAAGGGGCTCTGACGCACCAGGGCATGTCCGCCCGACACCCAGAAAGCCACGAGTGCGGCGCCCACTCCGGCGGCCCAGAAGATCGGACCGCCACGCGAGGCCGGCCGCGCCGGCGCAGCCTCCGGTTTGCGCAGCATGCCCATGCCAGCGATGGATGGCGTCGAGGGCGCTTGCGGCGGCAACGGCGCCGCAATCGGTTCCGAACGGGCGGCGAATCGCGGCAGCACCACATAGTCGGCATCGACGACATCGGTGTCGAGGATGACGCGCTCCGGCGCGGCCTTTGTCGCCGTGCCGGTCATGATTTCGCCGGAAACAGAGCGCGCGGTTCTATCCTCAGCCATTACGGCCCCAGTGCAATCTTCGTTGCTTTTGGGTAAACGCAAATGGTTAACGCTTCCCCACCGGAACTGCTGTGAAACGTCGAAAGCGCGCAGAAATTAACCAACGATTAACCATGCCGGCCGATGGTCTTGGCAGAGAACAGGCTGGCGGGATGCCGCCTAAGGTTTCAGGTCGCCGAACGTGATCCGCTTCGAAAATGTCGGCCTCCGCTATGGCATGGGTCCGGAGATCCTCCGCGACATTTCCCTGCACATTCCGGAGCGCTCCTTTCAGTTCCTGAGCGGCCCCTCGGGCGCCGGCAAGACCACCTTGCTGCGCCTGCTTTTCATGTCGCTGAAGCCGACGCGCGGCCTGATCACCATTTTCGGCAAGGATCGTTCGCGCATCTCGCGCGGCGAGTTGCCGCTGCTCAGGCGCCGCATCGGCGTGGTGTTCCAGGATTTCCGCCTGCTTGACCACATGACCACTTACGAGAACGTGGCGCTGCCGTTGCGCGTGCGCGGGCGCGAGGAGGCGAGCTATCGCACCGACGTCACCGAACTCCTGAAATGGGTTGGCCTCGGGGAGCGCATGCATGTGCTGCCGCCGGTGCTGTCGGGCGGCGAGAAGCAGCGTGCTGCGATCGCGCGCGCGCTGATCGAGCAGCCGGAGATCCTGCTTGCCGACGAGCCGACCGGCAACGTCGATCCGCCGCTGGCGCGCCGGCTGCTGAGGCTCTTCATCGAGCTCAACCGGCTCGGCACCGCCGTGGTGATCGCAACCCACGACCTCGGCCTGATGGAGCAGGTCGATGCCCGGCGCATGATTCTCGCCGGCGGAAGGCTGGACGTCTATGACTGAGCTTCCGGCCGATCACCTGCACGAGGAAGCCGTCGAGACGACGGCTGCCGTTCGCCGGGTTCAGCGCAAGATGGCGCCGATCGTGCCGGCGCAGAACATCGCCGGCCGGGCGCTGGTGCTGGTCATCGCCATCATGACCTTCCTGTCCTGCCTGACCTTCGGCGCCGTGACGCTGGTGCGCGACACCGCCTCGGTGTGGGAGAACCAGATCTCGCGCGAGGCGACGATCCAGATCAAGCCCGTCGAGGGCCTCGACATGGAAGCAGCCCTCGCGCAGGCCTCTGAAATCGCCAGCGAGTTCCGGGGTGTGAAGGGTACGAGGATCGTCGACCGCGATGCGACGGCGCGCCTTTTGGAGCCGTGGCTGGGCACCGGCCTCAACATCGATGAACTGCCGGTGCCGCGCCTCATCGTCGTCACCATCGACGAGGCCAATCCGCCCGACTTCGCGGCCATGCGCGCCGCGATCACGCCCAAGCTGCCGAGCGCCGCGCTCGACGACCATCGCACCTGGGTCGACCGGCTGGTCGCCATGGCGCATACGACGGTGACGATCGGCTTTGCCGTTTTGGCGCTGATATTGTCGGCGACGGTGCTGACCGTGGTGTTCGCCACGCGCGGCGCCATGGCCGGCAACGGCCACATCATCGAGGTCCTGCATTTTGTCGGCGCCGAGGCCCGCTTCATCGCGCGCGAATTCCGTTGGCATTTCCTGGTCACCGGCATGAAGGGCGCCGCCGCCGGAGGTGCCGCCGCTATCATGGTCTTCATCGTCTTTTCCTGGTGGTCGTCGCGCAACATGGCGACGCCTGAGGCCGACCAGGCGACCGCGCTGTTCGGCAATTTCGCGATCGGCTCCACCGGCTATCTCGGCGTCGCCCTGATGGTGCTGGTGATCGGCGCGCTGACCGCTGCGACCTCGCATGCCACGGTCGTCGCCTATCTCAGCGAGATCGACATCCGGCAGCCGGATGCGGTCTGATCATGACGCGTAGCCAAGGGTGGCGCGAATGCAAGAGGTGGCAAGTTGGGTTTCCAATGCGATCCGGACTCCACAAGTGCATGATCACGCAAGGGAAACTGCCGTAACGCAATGTGCGCCGTGCTATCTATGAAAGGCGACGGTTCAGAGTTAACCATTGGATGTTTTCAGGATTAACCTGGGGATGATGGACGCGCGGGACTCGATCGGAACGGCTGGACGGATGCCAGCGGCGCTTACGCGCGGTGCTGCGTCTGCAAGAACCGGTCGTCTCAGATTTGCGCTTCGTCTCTGCGGTTTCTTCGTGCTCGCCCTGCTGGCGCTTTTCGCCGGCGGCTTCGGCTGGTTTGCCGACAAGGTCAGCAACATGACGACGCCGGTCAATCCGGCCAGGGCCGACGCAATCATCGTGCTCACCGGTGGTCAGTCGAGGCTCGACGCCGCCATGGATCTGCTGGCATCAGGCAAGGGCGAGCGGCTCTTGATCAGCGGTGTTCACCCCACGGCGAGCCGCCGCCAATTGCAAGCGGCAATGGGCGGCGACAAGCAGCTGTTCTCATGCTGCGTCGACATCGACCGCGCCGCGCTCGACACGATCGGCAATGCCGAGGAGAGCGCCAAATGGGTGGAAAGCCACGCCTATGGCAGCATCATCGTCGTCACCAACAACTACCACATGCCGCGCAGCCTGCTCGAGATGGGCCGGCTGCTGCATGGCGCGCGGCTTGAGCCCTATCCGGTGGTCAACAACAAGCTCGGCAATGGCAGCTGGCTGACCAAGCCGGAAGCGCTGCGCGTGCTGCTCACCGAATACAGCAAATATGTGTTGGCGCTGGCGCGCGGCATCGTCCCGCTTCGGCCGACCACCGAGGGCGTCACGCTCGCCGAAGCCTCTACGGTGAGCAAGAACTAAGCTTCGCCAGACGCGCTGTTGCGCAGGCGTGCGATCTCCTGCTCCAGACCGGCAATGCGTCTATCCCGCTCGGCAAGCGCGGCGGCCACATCCGCCGCTTCGAAGCGCTGCGGAATATGCTGCGGGCAATTTGCATCCCAGGCCGTGACGCTGAACAGGATCGCCTGCTCCGGCCGCGCCTTGTAGTTGGCCGGCATCAGCCTCGCCGTCAGCTCCGCATCGTCCTCGACGACGCGCGCTGTGCCCCAGATCTTGATGCGCTGCCGAAGCATGTAGTCGATCAGGAACAGGAAGGCCTGGGCATTGTCCGCAAGATTGCCCTGGGTGATGAACTGCCGGTTCCCCGAGAAATCGGCAAAGCCGATCGTTTGCTCGTCCAGCACCTTCAGGAAGCCGGCTGGCCCGCCGCGATGCTGAACATAGGGTTGACCTCCGCCATTGGCTGTCGCCAGGAACACACTGGTCTGCGCCTCGACGAAGGCGGCGAGGTCGGGCGTGATCGTCGCCCGCCAGCCGCCGCGCTCCTCGACCCGCGCATAAGATGCGCGCGAGCCCTTGCGGGACTGGATGGCCTTGACCGTAGGGGTAAAGGCGACGTCGCTGGTGAAGGCGTCCATGGCGGCTGTCCTCTGCCAAAGTGGAACGACATGTAGCCCCTTCCGAAATCCGGAGGTAGAAGGCATATTTGCAATCCATCCTTCCACATTTCGGAAGAATAAATGGACCGCCTCGACGCCATGTTCTTGTTCGTAGCCACCGTGGAGGCCGGCAGCCTTTCCGCCGTCGCGCGACATGCCGGCGTGCCGCTCGCCACCGTCAGCCGCAAGCTCTCCGAACTGGAGAGGCACCTCAAGACGCGTCTGCTCAACCGCTCGACGCGGCGCCTCACCTTGACGGACGCTGGTCGTTCCTATCTCGCCGCCTGCCGCCGTATCCTCGATGAGGTGGGCGAAGCCGAGCGCGCCGCCGCTGGCGAATACTTGAGCCCGACCGGCGAGCTGGTGATCACTGCGCCGGTCGTCTTCGGCCGCCTGCATGTGCTGCCGATTGTTACAGATTTTCTGGCCGCCTATCCCGACGTCGACATCCGCCTGACGCTGTCCGATCGGATCACGCAACTGATCGAGGAGCATATCGATCTTGCCGTGCGCATCGGCGAGCTGCCGGATTCGGCCATGGTCGCAGCGCGCGTGGCCAGATCCGCCGCATCATCTGCGCCAGCCCGGCATATCTTGCGAAGCATGGCACGCCGTTCGAACCGCGCGACCTTTCAGGCCACAAATGCATCACCTTCGAAGGGCTTGCCTCTCCCGCGACGTGGAGCTTCGGCACCGACAAGAGCGAAACCGTGGTTCCGGTCCGCTCGCGGCTGCAGCTCAACACCGCCGAGGCAGCAATCGATGCGGCGATCGCCGGCCTCGGCCTGA
This sequence comes from Mesorhizobium sp. WSM4983, assembly GCF_029625765.1. NCBI lineage: Bacteria > Pseudomonadati > Pseudomonadota > Alphaproteobacteria > Hyphomicrobiales > Phyllobacteriaceae > Mesorhizobium > Mesorhizobium sp. WSM4983. The sequence goes on from NZ_JARTVM010000002.1 coordinate 421,044, forward strand.
CTAGGGTGCTCTCCTATCAGGCGGACGCCGCGGTGCGCGCCGGCGCGCTTCATGTCGTGCTCGAGCCGTTCGAGCCGCCGCCATGGCCGGTCAATCTCCTGCATGCCGGTCAGGGCCTGCTGCCGGTGAAGCTGCGCGCCTTCCTCGATTTCGCGGCGCCCCGCCTGAAGGAGCGGCTGGCGCGCTCGCTGTGATGCGCCCGACCGTCGCGCCGTTTCCTTTTTGCCCGCGCTTGGTGTAACCAACGCTCACTTCCACACCGGGCCCTTTCCCGCATGCTCATTATCCGCTCGCTGGCGTTCAACCTTGCCTTCTATCTCAGCCTGGTCGTTCAGATGATCTTCTGGACGCCCTTCTATTTCCTGTCGCCCCGCCACCGCGCCTGGTTCGTGCCGAAATTCTGGTCGCGCACCTCGATGTGGCTTTACGACAAGATCGCCGGCACCAGGAGCGAAATCACGGGTGCCGAGAACCTGCCTGAGGGGTCCTTCATCCTGGCGCCCAAGCATCAGTCCTTCTGGGATGCGATCGCCTTTTTTCCTTATCTCGACGACGCCTTGTATATCCTGAAGCGGGAGCTGACCTGGATCCCCTTCTTCGGCTGGTACATCATGAAGATGCGCATGATCCCGGTCGACCGCGGCAGCCGCTCCAAGGCGCTGAAAGCTGTCGTTGCCGCGACAAGGCAGGAGATGGCGCGCAATCCGCGTCAGCTTATCATCTACCCGGAAGGCACTCGTCGCCCACCGGGCGCCGAGCCGTCCTACAAATACGGCATCGTCGAGCTCTATACCCAGCTTGGCGTTCCCGTGGTGCCGGTCGCCCATGTCGCCGGCCTCTACTGGCCGCGCCGCAAGTTCATGCGTTATCCGGGCACCATAAAGGCCCGTTTCCTGCCGCCGATTCCTCCGGGGCTCGACAAGGAGGAGTTCATGCAGCGGCTGATCGGAGAGACCGAGACCGCCTGCGACGAGCTGCTGGTCGAGGCCTCGCGCGCGCCGAACCCGCCGCCGATGCCGCCGACGGCGGTGAAGCGGCTGGCGGAGCTCGGCGCTGCGGCGAAGGCCTGAGCTCCCCTTACGGCAGCCCCGCCAGTGCAGTCGTCAGCACCAGCGTCGCCGCGAAGACGAGATTGATGATCCGCGACGCCAATGGATCGCGCAGCAGCCTCGCGAAAATCGTCCCAGCGAGAAGCCAGAGCACATGAATGGCGACGATCATCGCTGCCAGCACCAAAAGTTTGGCCGAAATCCCGAGCCCGTCGACCGTGGATGAAGCTCCCGCGAAGACCGCGCCGATCGCCACATAGGCTTTCGGGTTGGCGACGGCGAGCATGAAGCCGCCGAAGAAGGTGGGACGCGCCGCCGCATTGCCGCGTTGGGCAAGCGGCGGCGCTGTCGCGATCCTGAAGGCAAGGTAGAGGATATAGAGGGCCGAAGCGACAGTCAGCAACGGTGCCAGCCCCGGCACCGAGGCGAGCATGCCGAATATCCCGGCGGCCACAACCAGGAGCACGGCCGTCGTTCCAAGCACGATGCCGGACGTATAAGCCAGCGAAGGCCGCAGCCCGAAAGCGGCGCCGACGGCGGTGACGCTGATCGTCGCCGGACCTGGGCTACCCATGACAACGGTCGCCGCCATGACCAGCGCCAGCACCTGCTGCCAGGGCTGCGCTTCGGACAAAACGTCTCCGACGATGCCGAACCTCAATTCCTGCCGCGATCGGGTAGGAATTATCGCGAGGCTATCTGCAAGGTCTTGGACGATCGTGCGGGGGACCTGCTGCACCAACGCATGTTGGATCCAGGTCAGGCCGGCATCCGCCTGAATATCGACACGCCTTAAGCGCTGGCGCGATCGAGCGCTGCGATGTCGTCGGCGGAAAGCTTGAGCGATGCGGCGCGGATCAGGCTTTCCATCTGTGCGTGCGTCGTGGCGCTGGCAATCGGCGCGGTGATGCCCGGCCGCGCCATGATCCAGGCGAGCGCCACTTCGGCCTGCTTGGCCGAATGGCGCCCGGCCGCGGCATCGAGCGCGGAGAGAATGCGCATGCCGCGTTCGTTGAGATACTTGGCCACGTCTTCGCCACGCTCGCTCCGGCCAAGGTCGGCCTTGCTGCGGTATTTGCCGCTGAGGAACCCCTTGGCCAGGCCGAAATAGGTGATGACGCCGAGGCCTTCCGCCTTGCACAGGTCGAGCAGCGGGCCGTCCAGCGAAGAGCGATCGTACAGATTGTATTCGGGCTGCAGAACCTCGTAACGCGGCAGGCCCCGCAGGCCGGCGACATCCAGGGCCGCGCGCAATTGCCCCGCATCGAGATTGGAGCAGCCCGGATAGCGGATCTTGCCCTTCTCGAGCAGGCGCTGATAGGCGCCGAGCGTTTCCTCGTAAGGCGTGGCCGGGTCCGGCCAGTGCGACAGATAGAGGTCGATGACGTCGGTCTGCAGCCGCTTGAGCGATTGGTCGACCGCCTTTTCGATATAGGCTGCGGAGAGGTCCCGCCTGCCCTGTCCCATGTCGGAGCCGACCTTGGTGATGACGACGATGCTGTCCCGGTTGCCGCGGCTCTTCATCCAGTTGCCGATGATGGTTTCGGATTCGCCGCCTTTGTTGCCCGGCGCCCAGCGCGAATAGGCGTCCGCCGTGTCGACTGCGTTGAAGCCGGCCTCGGCAAAGCGGTCGAGCAGGTCGAACGAGGTCTTCTCGTCGGCGGTCCAGCCGAAGACGTTGCCTCCAAGGACCAGCGGCGCGATGGAAAGGTCGGTGCGACCGAGACGGCGTTTCTGCAAGACTGATCTCCGTGATGCTGGGAAGGGCCTGGGTGCCCAGAGGATGGATTGCGGCTAAGCTAGGTCGTGCCTTGCCGAGGTCAAAGGCATGGTTTTGCTTTTTGATCGGGCCAGATCTTCACGAAGACGCGACCTGCCGCCCCACCTCTTCCAGCCAGTGGTCGCGGATGCCGAGCGCCCTCAGATGCTCCACTGTGCTCAGGACATAGTCTTCGTTCCTGCCCGATTGGCCCACGGCGCCGCGCACGACTTTTGCCGCATGGCCGGCGTCGAGCCCGCCGGCATATTGCTCATGCGCGCGGTCGACGATGTAGGCGACCGCTTCGACCGTTCCGCCTTGTCCCGCCCCATCCAGCCGGACATCGAGAGTGCGTTCGAGATAGACGCTGGTCACCAGCTCGCGCTCGCGCAGATAGGAAAGCACTTCGTCACGCAAATCGCCGGGCACGCGGAAGGCGAGCCCGACGCAGGAGCCGCCGCGGTCGAGGCCGAGCACCAGGCCCGGCCGCTCACGCGTACCGCGATGGACGAAGGAATAGACGCAGAGCGACCGGCGGAAGCCGTAAAGACGGGCGCGCCGCGTCTCGACATGTGCGAAACCGGGCCGCCAGATCAGCGACCCGTAGCCAAAAACCCAAAAATCGCCCATATCGCCAAGCCTGATTGCATTCGAGTGACGACACCACACCGGTAAGGTGCTTCTTCTGTCCCCGCTTGTCGTGCGTAAGAACAACCACCCGCTCGCCGCATGAGCGGGTTAACGAGAGCCGCAGCATGACGTCAAGTGACGAGCGATCGCGCAAACCTCGCCGCCGGCTGTTCTGGCTTGCGGCGTTCATCTTGGTGCTGTTCGCGCTCTACAGCGGCGGATGGTTCTATCTCGCCGGCAAGGTCAAGACCGAGGCCGAGCGGGCCGTGGCCGAGCTTGGAGGCAAGGGCATCAAGGCCGACTGCGCCAATCTCACGGTCAGTGGTTATCCACTGGACTTCACGGTCGCCTGCGACAGCCTGGCCTATCAGGACGATGCCAGGAATGTAGCGGCCTCGACCGGCGATATGAACGTCGTCGCTCGCATCACCCAGCCTCTGTCGCCCGTGGCGAACCTGCGCGGGCCGTTGCGGACTGTGGCGCCGGGCATGCCGCCGCTTTGGCTCGACTGGGACAAGCTGCACGCCACGGTCAAGCTGTCATGGCCGCTTCCGCGCCGCATTTCGCTTCAGGCGGAAGGCTTGTCTGGACAGACCGATCCGGCCGACGACACCGATCCCGTGCAGCTGTTCAGCGCCGGCCAGGCGGCCGGCCAGCTGCAGCCGAACGGCCAGGACCTCGTCTATACCGGCAGCTTTGGCGACCTGAAGATCGACGCGGAAGCTGTCGGCGGACGCGTGCTGCCGGAACTCGACGGCGCCGGCGAAGCGACAGTGAAGAACGGCGTCGCGCTGATTAAGGCGCCGCCGAAAAGCCTGCGCGGCCAGTCGGTCGAGATTGCCAGCCTCGACGTGTCATCGGGCACGGCGCGCGTAACTGTGTCCGGGCCGATCTCGATCGACGCCGACGGCCTGATCGATGCAAATCTGTCGATCAAGCTGAAGGACCCAAAGGCCGTAGCGGCGATCCTCGCCGGCGCCATTCCCGAGCACAAGAGCGAGATCGAGCAGGGTTTTGCCGGCATTGCCATGCTCGGCAACCAACCGTCCATGCCGCTCAAGATCGTGAAGGGTAAAGCTTCGCTTGGCTTCATCCCGCTCGGCAAGATCAAGCCGGTCGATTGAGACTGCGATGGCCGGACCGATCAAACTGCTCAGCGTCGGCGCGTTCACCCTCGACACGATCCTGCGTGTCGAGACGCTGCCCGCGCATCAGGGCAAGTTCATCGCCAGCGACGGTGTCCAGATCGCCTCCGGCATGGCGACGAGTGCGGCCTGCGCCGCGCATCGCCTCGGCGCCGATGTGTCGCTTTGGGCGAGCGCGGGAGACGATGCGGTCGGCGACCGGCTGATTGCCGAGATCGAGGCGGAAGGCGTCGATTGCAGCCTGGTCCGCCGCGTCGCCGGCGCGCGCTCCGCGCTGGCCGCGATCCTGGTGGATGCCCATGGCGAGCGCATCATCGTGCCCTTCTATGACAGCAGGGCGCAAGCCGATCCCGACACGCTGCCGCTTGCCGAACTTTCCGCCCTCGACGCCGTGCTGGTGGACGGCCGCGCGGGACGCCGGCCGTCCGGCGATCCTCGACGCCGACACCGCGCCGATCGACGTGCTCGAGCGGCTTTTGCCGTTGGCCTCGCACATCGTCGCCTCGGAGCCGGCGGCGCGGATCGTCTGCGGCCATGCGCTCGATCCGGAAAGCGCATGCGCCGATCTCGCCTCGCGCACCGACGCCTTCGTCGCGGTGACGGGCGGCGCTGCCGGAACCTGGTGGCATGATCGGGGAACCGGTCGCGTCCGGCATGTCGAGGCGCCGAAGGTCAAGGCGGTCGACACGCTCGCCGCCGGCGACGTCTTCCACGGCGCCTTCGCCGTCGGCCTTGCCGAAGCCATGCCGTCCGAGCAGGCGCTGCGCTTTGCCAGCGCCGCCGCCGCGCTTAAATGCCTGCGCTTCGGCGGCCGGCTCGGCGCTCCGGACAGAGCCGAGACAATGGCCATGATGGCGGCGCACTGGCCCCCATCGGGACAGATCGAGCAGAAGGCCTAGGGCTTGGCCCCCGGGTGCTCCACGGCCTGACGGCCGAAATCCGGCACATCGATATCCTGGCCGGCCTCGATGATCGAGCGGCGGATGGCGCGCGTGCGGGTGAACAGGTCGAACAGCTTTTCGCCGTCGCCCCAGCGGATCGCTCGCTGCAACGAGGCCAGATCCTCCGAGAAGCGCGCCAGCATTTCCAGGATCGCGTCCTTGTTGTGCAGGCACACGTCCCGCCACATGGTCGGGTCGGAAGCGGCCAGTCGGGTAAAGTCGCGAAAACCGGAAGCGGAGTATTTGATGACTTCCGTCTTGGTCACCGATTCCAGGTCGTCGGCGGTGCCGACGATGTTGTAGGCGATGATATGCGGCAGATGCGAGACGATGGCCAAGGTCATGTCGTGATGCTGCGGGTCCATCGTGTCGATGTTGGAGCCGCAGCGCCGCCAGAATTCGGAGAGCTTTTCCAGCGCCTCCGGATCCGTGCCCGGCAGCGGCGTGAAGATGCACCAGCGGTTGTCGAAGAGATCGGCGAAGCCGGCATCCGGCCCGGACTTTTCCGTGCCCGCCAGCGGGTGCCCGGGGATGAAATGCACACCGACGGGCACATGCGGCTGCATTTGCGCGATCACCGAAGCTTTGGTTGAGCCGACATCGGTGAGGATCGCGCCTTTCTTCAGCGCCGGCGCGATCTCGGCCGCGACCTCGCCGGACGAGCCGACCGGAACCGAGACGATGACGAGATCCGCGTCGCGCACCGCGTCTTCGGCCTCGGTCGTGTAGGAATCGCCGAGACCCAGTTCCTCGGCGCGCTTGAGCGTCGATTGGCTGCGCGTAGCGACAGCGATGTGCCGCGCCAGGCCTTCCCGGCGGATGACGCGGGCCAGCGACGAACCGATCAGGCCGATGCCGACCAGCGCTATTCTTCCGAACATCGGTGCTGTCATGGTGCTTCAGCTTTTCAGAAATGTCTTGAGCGCCTCGACGACGCCGCGATTGGCCTCCTCGATGCCGATGCTCATGCGCAGCGCGTTGGGAAAGCCGTAGCCGGTGACGCGCCGCAGGATGTAGCCGCGCGCGCTGAGATAGTCGTCCGCGGCCGCTGCCGAATGCTTTTTGTTGTCGGGGAAGTGGATCAGCACGAAATTGCCGACGCTGGGCGTCACGCGCAGCCCGAGCCCGGTCAACTCCTCGCTGACCCAGGCAAGCCACTTCTCGTTATGCGCCACGCTGCGCTCGACATGGGCGCGGTCGCGGATGGCCGCGATGCCAGCCTCGATCGCGGTTGCATTGACGTTGAAGGGCCCGCGCACCCGGTTGATGGCATCGACGATATGCGCCGGTCCGTACATCCAGCCGATGCGTGCGCCGCCGAGGCCGAGCTTGGAGAAGGTACGGGTCATGACCACGTTCTCCGAGCTCCCGGCCAGCTCGATGCCGGCTTCATAGTCGTTGCGCCGCACATATTCGGCATAGGCCGCGTCGAGCACCAGGAGCACGCTCTTGGGCAGTCCGGCATGCAGCCGGCGCACCTCCTGGAACGGCACGTAAGTGCCGGTCGGATTGTTGGGGTTGGCGAGGAACACGATCCGCGTCGCCGGCGTCACCGCGGCGAGGATTGCGTCGATGTCGGCGCGCTCGTCCGTCTCCTTGACCGCCACCGGCTTGGCGCCGGCGGCTTGGATATAGATCTTGTAAACCATGAAGGCGTGTTCGGTGAACACGGCCTCGTCTCCCGGCGCGAGATAGGTCTGCGCCAGCAGCCCCAGGATCTCGTCGGAGCCATTGGAGCAGACGATGTTTGCCGGATTGAGGCCGTACACATCGGCGATCGCCTCGCGCAGCCGGCGGGCGGAGCCGTCGGGATAAACGTCCAATTTGGCAGCCACCTCCCGGGCGGCCTCGATCGCCTTCGGCGAGGGCCCGAGCGGATTCTCATTGGACGACAGCTTGTAGACCTTCGTCACGCCGGCCGGCGCGGTACTTTTTCCCGGCACATAGGCCTCGATGTCCATGATGCCCGCGCGGGGCGTCGGACGTGGCTGATCCTGCTTCATGTCACAAATCCGTCGAGAGGCCCTGGTTCGAGGCCGCAGCGGAAATACAGGCGGTGGCCCCGAATGTCGAGGGGCCGGCGCGCTCGCGCGTAGGCAGACCGTTGACGAAGCGCGGCGCTGGCCCTAGAAGAACAGCCGGATCTCCCGTGGTGATTTGGCCGGTCGGCTTGCAGCCACGTTAAACAATTCGCTAAAGGGCCGTTTGCAACCTGTAACCGGCTTTGCGAAGGCAGGCCGGTTTTTTGTTGTCCGTTGCCGGCCGGACGCCGTATCGCGAGATCGATGCGACTGGATGGGGAATGCAATGGCCGCTCAGCGCGCTCCAAGGACCAACCACGAGGCCGACCAACCGTCGAGCCCGGTGTTGCAGTTCGGTCCCGACAAGCCGCTAAAACTCGATGCGGGCACCGTGCTGTCGCCGTTCCAGGTCGCTTACCAGACCTACGGCGCCCTCAACGACGCCCGCTCCAACGCCATCCTCGTCTGCCACGCGCTGACCGGCGACCAGCATGTCGCCAGCACCAACCCGGTGACCGGCAAGCCGGGCTGGTGGGAGGTGCTGATCGGCCCCGGCAGGATCATCGACACCAGCCGCTTTTTTGTCATTTGCGCCAACGTCATCGGCGGCTGCCTCGGCTCCACCGGCCCGGCCTCGACCGATCCGGCGACAGGCAGGCCCTATGGGCTCGACCTGCCGATCATCACCATCCGCGACATGGTGCGGGCGCAGCTGATGCTGGTCGATCATTTCGGCATCGAGAAGCTGTTCTGCGTGCTCGGCGGCTCGATGGGCGGCATGCAGGTGCTGCAATGGGCCGCAAGCTACCCGGAACGCGTCTTCTCCGCGTTGCCGATCGCCACCGGCGCCCGCCATTCCTCGCAGAACATCGCCTTCCACGAGGTCGGGCGGCAGGCTGTCATGGCCGATCCGGACTGGCACGGCGGCAAATATCTCGATTTCGGCAGGCGGCCGGAAAAGGGGCTCGCCGTGGCGCGCATGGCCGCGCACATCACTTACCTCTCGGAAGCAGCGCTGCACCGCAAGTTCGGCCGCAACCTGCAGGATCGCGAGGCGCTGACCTTCGGCTTCGACGCCGATTTCCAGATCGAAAGCTATCTGCGCCATCAAGGCATGACCTTCGTCGACCGCTTCGACGCCAACTCCTACCTCTATCTGACCCGCGCTATGGACTATTTCGACCTCGCCGCCGACCACGGCGGACGGCTGGCGGATGCCTTCGCCGGCACCAAGACACGCTTCTGCCTCGTGTCGTTCACAAGCGACTGGCTGTTCCCGACCGAGGAAAGCCGCTCGATCGTGCATGCGCTGAACGCCGCCGGCGCGTCCGTCTCCTTCGTCGAGATCGAGACCGATCGCGGCCATGACGCTTTCCTGCTCGACGAACCGGAATTGTTCGCGGCCATCAACGGCTTCATAGCCTCGGCCGCGCGCGCAAGGGGGCTCAGCCTATGAGTGGCGCGCGATCTCTGTGTCCTGGCCGCACTTCTGAGACGCCGAGATTCCCATTGGCTGCAAATGCTCAAAGGCCGGAGGTGTGCCCATGAGCGTTAATCGCGCTCAGCGCGTCGACCTCGAAGTCGTCACCGATCTCATCCCGCCGCATTCGCGCGTGCTCGATGTCGGCTCCGGCGATGGCGTGCTTCTGGAGGTTCTGCAGGCGACCAAGCAGGTTGATGGCCGCGGCCTGGAGCTGTCACAGCGCGGCGTCAACGAATGCGTGGCGCGCGGCCTTTCCGTCGTCCAGGGCGATGCCGACAAGGACCTCGAATTCTACCCCGACAAAGGTTTTGATTTCGTCGTCCTGTCGCAAACGCTGCAGGCGACCCGCAACCCGAAACTTGTGCTCGACGAGCTGCTTCGGATCGGCAACCGCGCGATCGTCTCCTTCCCCAATTTCGGCCATTGGCGCGTGCGCTTCTCGCTGCTGATCAAGGGCAGGATGCCGGTCACCAAGGACCTGCCCTATTCCTGGTACGACACGCCGAACATCCACTTCTGCACCATTCGCGACTTCGTCAATCTGTGCGAAGAGCTCGGCGCGACGGTCGAGAAGGCGACCGCGCTCGACGCCAACGGCCAGAAGATCGGCCTGTCGATGCCCTGGTGGTTCTGGAACTTCTTCGGCCAGCAGGCGGTGTTCTTGCTGAAACGATGATCTCGCTCGATCTCTTTCGACGCCGGCCGGCCGTGGTTCAAATCCCGTCGGAAATTCTGTCGGAGATAAGCACAGGGATTCTTGTGTGCACTTCGCCGCGTACCGGCAGCAATCATCTTGCAGGACTGATGGCTTCCGCCGGGCTGGGCAATCCACTGGAGTGGTTTGGCGGGCGCCGGCTGCTCGAACAGCCAGGCTATCCGCGCGATGCCAGAGGGCAGCTTCTGAGGGCGCTGACGGAAGGACGGTCCTCTTCCGGAATCTACGCGATCAAGCTTTTTGCGAGTCAATTCGCTCAAGTTGCCAAGAAGGTGAACCTCCCCGCCAGTCTTCCCAACCTTCACTATGTGCGCCTGACGCGCAGCGATTTGCTGGGTCAGGCGATCTCATGGGCGCGTGCGCGCCAAACCCGCAGATTCCGCTCTAGCGAGGTCAATCGCGCATCCCCACGCTATGACGGCGAGGCTATCGCCGAATCGCTCGAAAAGATTCTGATGGAAAATCTGGCCTGGGACGGGTGGTTCGCGAAAAACGGGCTGTCCTTTCTTGCGCTAACTTACGAGCAGGTCCAGCAAAACCCGAGAGGAAGCCTCGAGAAAATTGCCCAGTTGGCCGGGGTCGAGCCTGTCTGGGGAACGAATCTCGGATCAGGTCTCGAAATCCAGCGCGACGCGACCAATGACGAATGGAGAAAACGTTTCCTGTCTGAATATGCCGACCCGTCGAGCTTCCCGCACAGAAAAAAGCGCGGGTTCCTGAAGATCTAGAAAGAATCATGCGATTGAAGCGCAAACTTGCAAATAGAATGGCACCGAGAATCGTTTGACGGCATACCCCGCAGGGCTATAGCGACTGTACCGGCAAAACTGGTGGTGATTATCTATGGCTGAACACCCGATCTATTCGATCGTCATGGAGATGGAGAACGCCAAATCCATCGACTGGAACGAGATCGGCCTGGGGCTGAAGTCACTGGCGCGCGAAATCGCGGCTGTTTCCGCTAGCGGTTTTACAAAGCCAAAAGTTGTCGTGTCGCATGGCGGGCCCGATTCGGACGGCAGCTTGCTGCAAGCGAGCATTGAAGCTGAAGCGCCTGAATTGATGCAGGTTGCCGACCTGACAATCACAGCTTGCCCCGACGGTCGGTATTACGAACTCAAGAACAACGGCGTGCTTTTGACCGAAGGAGACATCGTCGTTTTCCTGGATTCGGACACGGTCCCTCAGCCAGGTTGGCTTTCAAATCTGCTGCAGCCGTTTCAACAGCCGCAAACCGTCTGCGTGAACGGCCATACCTATCTGTCCTATGACGACTTCTTCTCGAGAACCTTCGCCTTGATCTGGTTCTTCCCGATGGCCCGCGGAGATGAAAGATTCGCCTCGAAGCGGGCGATCAATGCCAACAATGTCGCCTTCCGGCGCCATTGGATCGTCAACCACCCTTTCCCGGCACATAACGGCTTCAAGGTGTCCTGCACGCTGCTGATGCACCAGCTTCGGCGCGAGGGCCACAAGATCGTCAACGTCGATGCGCGCGTTTACCACTACTCTCCGCGTGGCTGGCGGTTCTTCTATTGGCGCGCGTTGGTGACCGGCAGGGACGCCGACCGCAAGTTCGTCGCGCTTCATGCCCCCAGTCGCAGCCAGCGGATCGTCAAGTCGTTCAGTCGCTGGTGGACCATGTCGTGGCGCACGACGCGACGCGTGCTCAGCCACGCGCCGCAAACGGGTATGCCTCTTTGGCAGATCCCGTTTTCACTGGTGGTGGGCCTGGCTTTTTATACCCTGGCATTTCTTGGTCATTTCAGCCTCGCTGCCGGTCTCGTAAGCGACGAAATCGAAACCGTGCCTGACTATGTCGGGCATAGTTGAAGGATAAACCGCCGCGAAGTGTTGCTTTCAAACCGCATAACTTTGAGGAAACATGCTCTGAACTTGACCCCGATGCGACACCTCAGGTGACATAGGCGGCTCTTTTCTGTAGCGTTTGCCGAATCCATCCGGGGGCGGACATGGAGGCAGGTTGTGCCAGTATCTTACGGTCATCGTTTATCTGCCCATAACGAAAGTTAGATGCCGACTGCCTCCGACCCAGCTCCGCTGATCACCGTGATCACGCCGACGCACAACCGGCGAAGCCAGGTCGTGCGCGCGGTGGAAAGTGTTCTTGCCCAGACACTTACCCGCTTCGAGCACATTGTTGTCGACGACGGTTCGACCGACGGAACGGCCTTGGCGCTGGCCGAGATTCGCGATCCCAGACTGATCTATGTCGGCGCGAAATGGCGCGGCGCCAATGCCGCGCGCAACGCGGGCATCGAGCGCGCGCGGGCGCCGATCGTGACCTTTCTTGATTCGGACGATGTCTATCTGCCGGACCGCCTCGACCGGACGCTGTCGCACTTCGACAGGAACCCCTCGCTCGAAGTGCTGATCAGTTCCTTCATCTCGGTCAAGGGCGGCCGCAGCACCAAATGCATCAATCGTCAGGCCTTGCTCGACAAGAGCAGGCTGCAGCGCGCCCTGGTCTCGCAGACGATCTTCATCGCTGGCTCGGCGATCACCGCCCGGCACGAATCGCTGCTTGCGATCGGCGGCTTTGACAGCGATATCACGCGCATGCAGGACCGCGAATTGCTGCTGCGTTTTGCCAACCGCAGCGGCGCCTTGCTGTCGGATGATATCGACTGGAAGAAATACAATTCGGAAAATTCGATCTCCGGCCGGCGCGACGGCTATGTCGAGGCCTACGCCAACCTGATCGGCAAACATCCTTATATTGCCGACCGCTATCCCGACGTGCCGCCCTATATGATCGCGCGGCAGATCATCGCCGACATATTGAAGGGGAGGCTGCCACAGGCCTTTTCGGGCTATCTCGCCAATCGGTCGTCAAAGGCGCTCGGCTACTCGCCGACCGAACTGCTGCGCGGCTATGTCGTCGGCCGGCGCTGGCGCCGCGATTGCTATGACGAGTTCCGCGCCAAATACGGCGCCAGAGCGGCCTGAGGCACAGCGCGGCGCTCTGGCCGAAACAGTGCAAATTGGGACCTCACCGATCCAGCTCCGGAAAATACGGATCGGAAAACCGCTGCCGCAGCCGTTCGCCAAGCAGGCAGTCGGTCGGCGCCTCCGCGTCGACGCGGATGCTTCCGGCGTCGCCGATCCCGCTCACCTCCTGGATCAGCTTGCGGCGGATAGCCGTCGAGAATTCCGACGCCGCATAGATCGGCAACACGAACGAACCGGGGCCGCCGGTGACGCAATCGGCATAGTAACGGTCGAGACGAATGACGCTCGGCGACGGACTGATCAGGATCGGCAGGCCGTTGACCACGATGCCTTTGGCCAAAGCCGCATCACGGATCATCGCGACGGGCAGCCCGGCATTGTTGGGCCCGTCCCCCGATATGTCGATGACCCGGCGCGGCGCCGAGTAGCTGTTTTTCTCCAGAAGTCCGGCGCCGAATCCGAGAGCGCCTGAAATCGACGTGCCGCGAAAGCTCCGGAACGGACGACCCGCGATGGTGTCGGCGAAGGCGTTGGCGCTGTCCGCGCCGTCGATCACTTGCCAGCCGATCACGCCGTCGTCGCGCACGACGCCCGCCCATTCGAAATAGGCGAGCGCGATGCGGCCCCTCGGGCCCGAGCGCGCGGCGCTGATGAAGTCGGGATGGCGCAGCGCCTCGACATAGCCGGCGCGCTGCAGGGCGAACTCTTCTTCGTCCATCGATTGCGAGATGTCGACGGCCAGCACGAGTTCCACATCGACGGCAGTGCCTCCGATCGCAGGCATTGGCGCTGCCTCGGCGCAGGCAAGGCATGCAAGCAGGCTGAACAGCTTGAGCATGGCAGGCTCCACCACGCCGGGATTCTTCCCGGCGATCGCGGCGAAATAAAGCTATTTCTTGGCGCGCGCGGCAACAGGCGGGGGTTCGATCGCCCCGGCGCGGAGACGGGCCGGCTTCAGCGCCGATCCGCTGCTGTCCTTGACGATGGTGAGCGCGCGCGGGAGGAACTGGTTGTTGTGCAGACCGCGCCCGATATTGAGGATAGCGGCGTGCGGCAGTCTGGCCTGCAGCATCGCCAGCACGCGCCGAAGCGTGGCGCCGTCGAACGTATCCAGCGCTTCGTCGATGATCACCCATTTCGGCTTCCTCAGCGCCAGCCGGGCGAAGGCGAGTAGCCGCTGCTCATCGTCGGCCAGCTCATGCTCCCAGCGCGCCGAGCGGTCGAGCTGGAACGAGAGGCGCTCGAGGCCGACTTCACCGAGCACGGCGGAAATCTCGTCGTCGTCGATCTTGGTGCCTTCGGCATGGTTGAGCACGTCGCGCAGCGTGCCGAGCGGGAAATAGGGGGTGCGCGGCACGAAGAACGGTGTCTCTCCGGCCGGCATGCCAATGCGGCCGCCGCCCCATGGCCAGAGGCCGGCGATCGCGCGGAAGAACAGCGTCTTGCCGGCGCGCGGATCGCCGGTGATCATGACGCGCTCGCCGGCCTTTATCTCGACCTCCGTCTCCGCAAGCCTGGTGCAGCCGTCGGGCGAGGCGACTTCGAGCTTGTCGAATGTCAGTGTGCCATTTGCGTTTTCGCCGAACGCGATGCGCTTTTCCTTGGCATGCAGGATGTCCGTTTCGCCGAGCGCGATGCGAAAGTCGGCAACGCGCATCAGCGTTGCCCGCCAATCGGCGATGGCGCCGATGTTGTTGATGAACCAGCGTAGCGAGGAATTCACCTGGTTGAAGGCGCCGACGGCCATCATCAAACCGCCGAAGCTGATGTCGCCCGCGAAATAGACCGGTGCGGCGACCAGAATCGGCGCCACCACGGTGATCCAGCCATAGGCGTCGGTAACCCAGGACAGGTTGATCTGGGCGCTGTAGATGCGCCGCATGGCGTCGAGCACGCCGCCGAGGTCGAGCTCGAGCTGCCGCCTGGCGTCCGCCTCGCCATGGGCGAGCGCGATGGCGTCGACATTCTCGTTGACGCGGACCACGGAGGAGCGCAGCACGGCCTCGCGCGTGTAGCGATCGCTGTTGAAGCGGATCAGCGGCCGGCCTACCAGCCAGCTCAGCCAGGAGGCGATGCCGGCATAAAGGATCGCCGCCCAGACCATGTAGCCCGGTATTTCCAGCGAATGGCCGCCGACATGGAAGACGAAGCCGGAAGAGAGCTCCCACAGCACGCCGATGAAGGATACAAGCAGGATGAAGGATTGCAGCAGGCCGACGCCGAGATCGGTCGACAGGTCGGAGAGATGCCCCGCGTCCTGCTGCATGCGCTGATCGGGATTGACGCCGATCGCACCCGCATGGGTGAGCCGGAACGCACGCGCCGGCCGCATCCATTCATCGATCAGGTCGAGCGTCAGCGCCTCGCGCAACTTCAGCCGGATCGTCTGGTTGAGCCAGGTCTGGCCGACATTGAGCACCAGGAGGCTGCCGGCAATTGCGGCAAATACCATCAGCTGATGCAGGAAGCCCGGCAGGTCGCGCCGCGCCAGGGCATCATAGAAAGGCTGGTTCCAGCGATTGAGCAGCACTTGCCCGATCGAGGTCGCGACGATGACGCCGACAATGCCGATCGAGGCCCACAGGAGCCGCCTGCGCACCGGCGATGCCTTCAGCGCCAGCCTGATCGCCGCCAGCTGGTCTGAGAGGCGGCTCGTCTCGACTGAGAACGCGGCCTGTTCGATACTGGGCGTGTGGTCCATATGCGAGATCCCTGCTGCCAGGAACGGTCATTGGCGGCGATGCCGCACCCCGAACCCGCCTCTGAGATAGGGTGACGATTGCCGTATGACGCAAGGCTTGGCCCCGATCACGAACGCGTCATCCGCCCGCCCGCGGCACCGGGTCGTCGGCCCGACGTCCGAGCGTCGTTGCGCCCTGCGGCGAGAACACCGGCACGAAGACGCGGCGCGACGCGCGCTGCGCGACAGGCACGCCCTGGTAGAGCCGCTTCTGTGCCTCGACGACGATGACCCCGGAAAAGATCGGCCAGAGCCGCCGGCCGGCGCGCTCCAGCACGTTGTGGAACTGCATCATGGAGCGCCGCGGCGATGGCGGGAAGAACAGCGCATCCGACCATGCGGCCGGCGTGAAATTGGCCTCGCGCAGCAATTCGGTGAGCTGGCCGCGCGAGAACGGCCGGCCGTTGCCGAAGGGCGTGTGCTCGAAACGCGCCCAGACGCCGCGCCGGTTGGGCACGACGATGACGACCCTGCCCGCCGGCGACAGCACGCGCCAGATCTCGTTCAGCGTCTCGCGCGGATTTTCGACATGTTCGAGCGAGTGGACGAGCAGCATGCGGTCGATGCAGGAATCGACCAGCGGCAGCTCCTCGTCGAAGACCAGCGCCGTCGCCGTCGGCCCCGTCGCCGGCCAGACCACCGCCCCTTGCGTCGCCGGCATGAAGGCAAAGACGCGCTCGGCATCGGCGCCGAACCGCTCCAGCCACGGCAGCGTGTAGCCGAGACCGACCAGGCGCTCGTTCGGAACGGGCGCCCATATCGACGACAGCGACATGGTGATCGCGCGCTCGGCGAGGCGCCCGAGCGTGGTCGAATAGAAGGACCGGAGATCGACGATATCGGAATGCATGCGCCGGACGGTAGCCGCGATATCCGGCGAGTTCAACAAAGGCGGATGACATCGGCGGCCGGGCGCCCTATGTCTGCGGCCATAAGGGAGAGCGACGTGATGCCGGTCGAAATCGAACAGTTCATGTGCCGCACCGACAATTTCGGCGTTCTGGTGCATGACCCCAGGAGCGGGCAGACGGCGATCATCGATGCCCCGGAAGAAGCGCCGATCCTGGCTGCGATCAAGCGCACCGGCTGGACCCCGACGATGATCCTGACCACGCATCATCATGGCGACCATGTCGAGGCCAATCTGGCCCTGAAGGAGCGCTTCAAGCTCACCATCGTCGGACCGGAAGCGGAACAGGCGAAGATCCCCGGCATCGACGAGACGGTCAGCCAGGGTTCCGTCATCCGCCTCGGCGAGGAAAAGATCGAGGTCATCGAGACGCCCGGCCATACCGCCGGCCATGTCTCTTACCATTTGCCGGCCTCGAAAGTGGCCTTCACCGCCGACACGCTGTTTGCGCTGGGCTGCGGTCGGCTCTTCGAGTGCAAGCCGCCGGTTATGCACGATTCGCTGAAGAAACTTGCCGCCCTTCCGGCCGAGACCGTCATCTATTGCGGCCACGAATACACATTGGCCAACGCGCGCTTCGCCCTGACCGTCGACCCCAGCAATTCAGCATTGAAAGAGCGCGCCGCCAGGATCGAGAAGCTGCGCGCCGACAATAAGCCGACCCTGCCGACGACGATCGGCGAGGAACTGTCGACCAATCCGTTCCTGCGCTGGCACGACCCGGCGATCCGCAGACATCTCGGCATGGAGAGGGCGAGCGATACGGACGTGTTCGCCGAGATCCGCAAGCGCAAGGATAACTTCTGAGCGCTCCTTTATGACCAGCGCCGCCGAAATCATCGCCGCGCTCGGCCTCGAGCCGCACCCCGAGGGCGGCTGGTATGCCGAGACGTTTCGCGACGCGGAGGGTGGCACGCGCGGCCATTCGACCGCGATCTATTTCCTTTTGGAGCAAGGCCAGCGTTCGGCCTGGCACCGGGTCAAGGACGCGGCCGAGGTCTGGCATTTCTATGCCGGCGCGCCGCTGGCTCTCTCCACGCACGAAGAAGGCTCCGGCACCGTCGTCGAACATCTATTGGGCGCGGCACTTTCCGCCGGCGAGCGGCCGCAGATCGTGGTCCCGGCCGGCTGTTGGCAGTCGGCGCGCAGCCTCGGCGGATGGACGCTGGTCGGCTGCACGGTGGCACCGGGCTTCGATTTCGCAGCCTTCGAGCTGGCCGAGCCGGACTGGCAGCCGAAAACAGCCTAGGCCAGCAGGAAACCAAGCGTGATCGCCAACTGGGCCGCATAATAGAGCACCCAGACCGCGTAGCGCATCCAGACGCGATGCGGCGAGCTCGCGGCCAGCAGGAAGCGCTCTGCCGCCAGCAGCCCGTCCGATATGATGAACAGCACGGCTCCGGCGATGACCCAGGGATGAAAGGTCGTGAGCGCCGAAACACCCATGGCGAGGATCGCCCCGGCATAGACGGCGACCGGAACGCGCAGGGCGGCTCCGACGCGCCGCCAAAGCGCGGCGAGCATCGTGATAACGAAAACCGCCAGCGCCAGCGCAATGGCGCCGCGCCAGGACTCGGCGGTGAGCAGGCCGATTCCGCCACCGGCGTTCAGGAACAAGGCGACATAGGCGACATGTGCGGCAAGAAAGCTCGCCAGCCCTGCAAGAAAGGCTTTTTCACCGTCTTGGGAGAGGAACGCGTCGCCGGCGGCGCTGAGCGCCAGCGCTGCGACGAGCAGCGGCGGACTGCCCTGCATGACGGCGAGCGCCGCCAACAAGGCCACGGCCAGCGTCTTGGCGGCGGAACGGGCGAGGCGTGGCGGCAGCTCGAGCGCAAGGACGTAAATCGCGGCGGCGGCGATCGAGAACAAAAGCGTCGCATTGGGATTGGCGTCGATGCCGCCCGGAAACGGCATCATGCGCGCGCTCCGCCGGTCGCCGGCTTGCGCAGCCCCGAGGCTTTGGTGAGCAGTGCAAACAGCGCCCACAGGGCGTCCGCCGAGAAACCGATCAGTGTTGCGCGCCCCATGCCCCATCCCCGGCGGCGCGCCGTGGCGCCTAACTATTCGGCTGCTTCGAACCGTCTTGCGCTGATGGTCAGCGGGCCGATCTGGGTCCCGACCGTGGCGCGGATCGGCGCATATACGCCGGATTGGCCGACGGGTGCAAATGTCACCATCATGCGGCTTTTGTTCTTCAGGAAGTCCAGCGCCTTGCGGCCCTTGCGATAGCCCGCCACCGGCTCGAAGCCCATCTTGCAGGTCACGGTGTCGCCCTTGTAGCCCGGCACCGAGATCGAGCCTTTCGAGGCATAGGTCAGCGACAGGTTGGCGCGCATCTCGCCATCGTAGAATTTGATGGTCCGCCCGCAGACCTTGTCCAGGCTGTCGGCATGGACGACGGTCGCGGCCATCGGATCGACCACCGATTTCAGGTCGCCGGAGCCGACCGGCACCCAATTCTTGGGATCGCGCTTGCCGGGCTCCGGAACGACCTTCGTCGAGGAGACGTCGCCATCGGCGAAGCGTATGTCGACCACCGATGCCTTCTTGCCGGAAGTATAGTCGGCCCGGAAGGCCCGCGGCCGCATCTGCTGGCCCGAAATCGTACCCTTCGACGAGATCGTGCCTTTCGTATCGTCGAACAGCTTGGCGATGCCGGCGGCCGAGACGGTGCCATTGATGGCATAGGTGTCGCCGTCGTAACGGCTGGAAAACGTCGCCCTGGCGACCGAAAGGCCCAGGAACGACACGGTGTATTCGCCCTTGAAGGACTGCGGCGAGGCAGCAGCGAAGGCGGTTGTAGGCACAGCGACGGCGAGCAGCGCGGCAAGGGCTTGGGATGGGCGAAGCATGGCGGCGGCAGGTCCTTGATACTGGCGGAAACGCAACGGTTCCAGCCTGGCAATCCCTTCGCGCAGGGCTTATACGACGAATTCCGGCCTTTATATGGAGCGAGCTTGGCCGCCGCGTAGGTGCCGGAGCTTGACGTAGTGGCGAAATGCAACTATGGAACGCCAACTTTTCCAAAGGCCGCCTGACCGAGACCGCGCGCCGCCTGGCGCGGGCAGAATGGTTTGGCAGGTTTAGAACTGAAGGTTAGACAAGATGTCCCGCACCTGCGAGCTCACTGCCAAGGCAGTCCAGACCGGCCACAATGTGAGCCATGCCAACAACAAGACCAAGCGTCGCTTCCTGCCCAACCTGGTCAATGTGACGCTGATTTCCGAAGCGCTGAACCAGAACGTTCGCCTGCGCATTTCGGCCAACGCGCTGCGTTCGGTCGAGCATCGCGGCGGCCTCGACGCGTTCCTGGCCAAGGCCGACGCCAAGGAGCTGTCGCAGCGCGCTCGCCTGCTGAAGAAGCAGATCGCGAAAAAGCTCGCCGAGCAGTCGGCCGCCTAAAGCTCTCTTTTCAGGCGGGGGACGACCGCCTCGAGCACCGGCTCCAAACTGGTGCTCGGACAGTGAGCGCCGTCATGACGCTCGGCTGGTTCCATTACCCAGGATAAAAAAATGAACTTCCTTTCACGATACCTGCCTTTCGTGGCCGCCATGGCGCTTGTCGTCGTGGCGTCCAACATCCTTGTCCAGTTCCCGATGCAGGGCCAGATCGGCGGCCTGTCGCTGGCCGACCTGCTCACCTGGGGCGCCTTCACCTATCCTTTCTCCTTCCTGGTCACCGATCTTGCCAATCGTCGCTACGGCCCCGCTGTGGCGCGCAAAGTGGTCTTCGTCGGCTTCATGACGGCGGTCGTCTGCTCGATCCTCGTTCCGCCCTTCCTGTTCCGCCACGGTCTGATCGCGTTCGAGACCGCCGCTGACCGGCTGGTGCGAATCGCGGCCGCGTCCGGCGCCGCCTTCGTCGCCGCACAACTGCTCGACGTGACCGTGTTCAATCGTCTGCGCCGGCAAAGCTGGTGGCGCGCGCCGATCGTCCACGCTGGTCGGCTCTGTCTTCGACACGGTGGTGTTCTTCGGCGTCGGCTTCTCCGCCGCCTTCGCCTTTGTCGGGCCGAACGACGGCCTCGCGCTGGAGACGGCACCGCTGATGGGCGTGCTGCCTGTCGAAACCATGCGCTGGGTGTCCTGGGCGCTGGGCGATCTCTCGGTCAAGCTGATCATCGCGGTGGTGGCGCTGATCCCCTACCGGCTGCTTGCCGCCCGCTGGAGCCAGCCGGCCATCGCCTGACCCTTGAAGCGGCCCTTCGCGGCTTTACGCTTTGTTACGGCCATTGGTGCAGGATCGCCAAAACGATCCAGGACATTGCCATCAACATGACCATCCAGGGCACCGGTTGGAAACATGACCTTCTGCTTGCGCTCTGCGCGACGCTGCTCGTGCTGGGGATCAATGCGATCTCCGGCTTCCCAACGATCGCGGACCTTGGCGCCGACAATGACAGCATGCTGAGGCTGGTCGAAGTTCGCGACCTCTTGGCTGGACAGGGCTGGTTCGATCTTCATCAATACAGGATGGGCCTGACCGGCGGCTTCGTCATGCATTGGTCGCGGCTGGTCGACACCCCGATCGCGCTGATCATCTTCACCTTCCAGGCCCTAGGCGCCAGCACGGCTGCCGCTGAAAAGGCAGCGCAGATCATCTGGCCGCTTTCCCTATATGGGCTCACCATATTCGTCATCCTGCGCGCTTCCCGGCGTTTCGCCGGTACGGACGTGGCGATGCCTGCGCTGGTGCTGTCCACTGCGGCGCTGTTCTTTATCGGCATTTTCCACCCTGGCACCCTTGACCACCACAACGTCCAGCTCCTGCTCACGGCAGCCAGTCTCTGGCTTATGACGGAGGCTCCCTTCCGGCGGTCAGCCGCTCTTCTGTCCGGCCTGTGTGCAGGCCTCACCCTTGCCGTCGGCATGGAGACGGCGCCTTATGTGGCCACACTTGGCGCCTGCGCCGCCGTGCTCTTCATCTTCGATGAAAGCGAGCGCCAGACCGTGCGCGGCTTCGGCATCGGATTTGCCGCGATAGCTTTGGTGGTTCTCGTTGCCACCATACCGCCGTCGGCCTGGGGCGTGGCCGAGTGCGACGCCTTCTCGGCTTTCCAATTCGTCATCGCGGCGCTGTCGGGCTTTGGACTCGCGGCGATTGCGGGTCTACCCGGACAGTCGACGGCTAAGAGGCGGTTCCTCTCAATGTCCGCGTTGGCCGTTGCAATTGCGGCCGTTGCGCTCCTGTTCTTCCCGCAATGCCTGGCATCGCCCTATGCCGGCATGGATGAGCGCATTCGCACCTATTGGCTGAACGACGTCGTTGAGGCGCAGCCCTTCCTCAGCGTAGCCGTCAACGAGCCGAAGCTGATGGCGGCGCGTTATGTGACGCCCTTCATCGCAATCCTGTTGATTGGCCTTCAGCTGCGCAGCCGCCGCCTGCGCCGCGAGGAAGCCCTTACCGCCGTGCTGCTGATCGTCGCTTTCGCCGTCAGCCTATGGCAGGTGCGCGGCTCGACCTTCTCGGTTGCCTTCGCGGTGCTGCCGCTCTCGACCTGGATCGCCGGGGTTCGCCTGCAGGCAAGCGCCGCGCAGCCGTGGCGCGTCTCCACCCGCATCGCGGCGGCATGGCTGGTGTCGCTCAATGCGACCTGGGCCGGCGTCGCCGTCGCCGCGCAGTCCGTGGTCCAAAAGGCACCCGCAAAGATCAATTCCGATGCCGATCATGCGCTGACCTGCGGCAAGGCCTCGGACTTCAGCGACCTGGCCGGCATGCCGGCAACGACGGTGCTTGCGTCCTCCAATCTCGGCTCCCCCATCTTGATGTTTACCGGCCATAGGGCGTTGGCCGGCCCCTATCATCGCAATGTCGGCGGCAATCTCGCCATGCTCGACGCCTTCATGGGAACGCCGGATGCCGCCCGCGCCATCATTGAGCGCGAGCATGTCGGGCTGGTCGCCATATGCCGCGGCAATTCGGAAGAGCTTTCGCTCGCCGCCCAAGCTCCCAAGGGCCTGGCCGCGAGGCTGCTGAAGCGGGACGTTCCCGATTGGCTGGAACTGGACAGGGCGACGGCGAGCAAGCCGGTCGAGATCTATAAAGTCCGCTGAGGGCGGGCAACTTCGGGACAAATGCGCAGCGGTTTTCCGTCCCGAATTGAACGAAACCAAGCACCGCTCAATCCTGGTGCAGGATGAATTCCAGGTAGAGGTTCCGCTGCAGGATCGATTGATTGTCGTCCGACACCAGCGACACCATCAGCGCGCCGTCGTCGCGGGTCCAGACGTCGAGCCCTTCCATATTGTCGATCTGGTAACCCATATCGGCGTCGATCAGCACCGGGCCGTCGGCGACCGCGCCCTTCTCGATGCTCTCGCCATAGATACGCCTCAGCCGCATCTTCACCCCGCGCGCCATCGAGAAGCTGCGTTCGAGCAGAAGCAGGTCGCCATCGGGCAGGAAGGCGCCGTCAGTGATGTCGAAATTGCCGTTGCGCTTGACGGTGAAGACGCCCTTCCTCGGTCCCTCGATGATGGCGGCATAGATGTTGCCGGCCTTGTCGAGGCTCTTTTCCGACACCACGACCAGGCCGCCCTCGTGCTGGCCGTAAGGGTTGGCGTGTGTGACCGTCTCGAAGCCGCGGTTCTGGCGCAGCTCCCGCGCCGGGACCAGATAGTCGAGCGTCTTGAACGGCGCCTTCATATTGTCCGGCTCGACCTTGAACTGGACGACGCGCTGGTCGCGCTCGAAACCGACGGTGGCGATACCGTCCTTGACCGCGAGGCCTTCGGCGTCGACCTCCCACTTCTTCTCGATCGGCTGGCCCGAGGCGTCGACCATCTGCTGCATGCGGAAATTCGACACGCCCGAGGGGCGCTTGTCGGCATCGTGGGTGATGGTGCCGAAGAACCACAAGCCGGTATCGGTGACGCCGATGAAATCGCTGCCTGATTTGAGGAAGCGGAAAGCCGAAAGTGCGCCGAAATCGCGTGACGGCGAGGTCATCTCCAGCCCGCCGACGAACTCGAGCGACCCGAACTGTTTCCGGTCGCGGCCGATATGGAACTCGGTGATCGGCCGCGCTGAAACTTCGATCGTCTCGACCGCAGCGCCTCCCTCGGCGAAGACCGGAGAGGCGGCCGAACAGACCAGCGCGCAAACAAAAGCCGTCCGCCGGAATCCGCCCCGCGAAAGGATCATCCGGCGCGCCTCAAGCCACCGCGCCGCGTGTCGCGCGCGCTCTCCTCGCCGAACAGCGATGCCAATTGCTCCGTCATGGCGCCGGCCAGCTCTTCGGCATCGACGATGGTGACGGCGCGGCGATAGTAGCGCGTGACATCGTGGCCGATGCCGATGGCTAGAAGCTCCACCGGCGAGCGCGTCTCGATGAGATCGATCACCGCGCGCAAATGGCGCTCCAGATAGTTGCCGGGGTTGACCGAGAGCGTGGAATCGTCGACCGGCGCGCCGTCCGAGATCATCATCAGGATCTTGCGCTGTTCCGGCCGGCCGATCAGCCGGTTGTGCGCCCAAAGCAGCGCCTCGCCGTCGATGTTTTCCTTGAGCAGGCCCTCGCGCATCATCAGGCCGAGATTGCGGCGCGCGCGCCGCCACGGATGGTCGGCGGACTTGTAGATGATGTGGCGCAGATCGTTGAGCCGGCCCGGATTCGGCGGCTTGCCGTCCTTCAGCCACTTCTCGCGTGCCTGCCCACCTTTCCACGCGCGTGTGGTGAAGCCGAGGATTTCCACCGAAACCCCGCAGCGCTCCAGGGTGCGCGCCAGGATGTCGGCGCAAGTCGCGGCAACCGTGATCGGCCGCCCGCGCATCGAGCCCGAATTGTCGAGCACCAGCGACACCACCGTGTCGCGGAACTTGGTGTCGCGCTCCTGCTTGAAGGACAGCGGCTGCATCGGATCGATAACGACGCGCACCAGCCTGGATGGATCGAGATAACCCTCCTCCAGATCGAAATCCCAGGAGCGGTTCTGCTGCGCCATCAGCCGCCGCTGCAGCCGGTTTGCCAGGCGGCCGACGACGCCGGAGAGATTGGCGAGCTGCTTGTCGAGGAAGGCGCGCAGCCGGTCGAGCTCCTCTTCCTCGCAAAGGTCCTCGGCCCCGACCGTCTCGTCGAAGGCGGTGGTGAAGACCTTGTAGTCGATTTCCTTAGGCAGGTTGAGGAAGGGATTGTCGTTGCGGCGCGCCTCGCCTGGCGTCTCGGCGTCGGAATCATCCTCGTCCGAAAGGTCGTCCGATGTGGCGTCGGTCGCCTCCGTTTCGGCCGACTCTTCCTCGTCGGCGGAAGCCTCCGCGTCCTCGGACTGCGACTGTTCGGAGCCGGAATCGTCCTCGCCGCCTTCCTCGCTCTGCTCCTCGCCCTGCTGCTCGTTTTCCTCGTTGTCCTCCGAGTCTTCCGTCTCCTGGTCGTCGCCGAGTTCCTCGGCCATCTCCATGGAGACGAGCATGTCGCGCACGATGCGGGCGAAGGCTTGCTGGTCATCGAGCCTGGACGACAGGCCGTCGAGGTCGCTGCTGGCCTTTTCCTCGACCCAGGGCCGCCACAGATCGACCAGTCGCTCGCCGCTCTTCGGCACGGTGCGGCCGGTAAGCTTTTCGCGCACCATCAGCGCCACCGCCTCCTCGAGCGGGGCGTCGGCCTTGTCCTTGACGTCGACGAGGTTTGCCCTGGCGTATTTGTCCTCGAGCATCGAGCCGATATTGTCGGCCACGCCCTGCATGGCGCGGCTGCCGATCGCCTCGACGCGGGCCTGCTCGACGGCATCGAAAATAGCCCGCGCGAGCTTGCCTTCCGGCGCCAGCTTGCTGTGGATACGCTGATCGTGGCAGGCGCGCTTCAGCGCCATGGAATCGCCGATGCCGCGGGTGATCGCGATGTCGGTGCGGGAGGCCTTCTTCGGCAGCTCGGGCAGCCTGGCGCGGTTGCCGGCCAGCGCCGGCCGGTCCTTGGCGAAGCCGACCTCGAGATCCTTGTCGCCGGCGACGGCGCGCATGCAGACGGTGACGGCGCGCTTGAAGCTGTCCGCTTCAGACCCGTTCTTCGGCTTGTTGCGCGTGTTGTCGCCCGGACCCGCCATCGATCATTCCCTGCGCGTTGTGGTCCGAAAGGCCAAGCCTTCCGGCACGCGCCTTACCCCAACACCACGTTGGCGGCGCTCTCCGGCAGATCCTCGCCGAAGGCGCGCTGGTAGAATTCGGCGACCACCGAACGCTCCAGCTCGTCGCATTTGTTGAGGAAGGTGAGCCGGAACGCCATGCCGATGTCGCCGAAGATCTCGGCGTTCTCGGCCCAGGTGATGACCGTGCGCGGGCTCATCACCGTCGACAGGTCGCCATTGATGAAGGCCGAGCGCGTCATGTCGGCTACGCGCACCATCTTGTTGACAATCTCTTTGCCCTTGCTGTCGCGATAGTGCTTGGCCTTGGCCAGCACGATCGACACCTCGTTGTCGTGCGGCAGGTAGTTGAGCGTTGTGACGATCGACCAGCGGTCCATCTGCGCCTGGTTGATCTGCTGCGTGCCGTGATAGAGGCCGGTGGTGTCGCCGAGACCCACCGTGTTGGCGGTGGCGAACAGCCGGAAGGCCGGATGCGGGCGTATGACGCGGCTCTGGTCGAGCAGCGTCAGCCGGCCCGACGATTCCAGCACGCGCTGGATGACGAACATCACGTCCGGGCGTCCGGCATCGTACTCGTCGAAGCAGAGCGCGACGTTGTGCTGATAGGCCCAGGGCAGGATGCCGTCGCGAAATTCCGTGACCTGCAGGCCTTCCTTGACGACGATGGCGTCCTTGCCGACGAGATCGATGCGGCTGACATGGCTGTCGAGATTGACACGCACGCAGGGCCAGTTCAGGCGCGCGGCGACCTGCTCGATATGGGTGGACTTGCCGGTGCCGTGATAGCCAGACACCATGACGCGGCGGTTGTAGGCGAAGCCGGCGAGGATCGCCAAGGTCGTTGCCTTGTCGAACAGATAGTCTGGGTCGATGTCGGGCACGTGCTCGGTCGCCGCCGAATAGGCCGGAACCACCATCTTGGAGTCGAAGCCGAATTTCTCCTTCACCGGCACCGTCGTATCGGGCAGGTTGGCGATGTCGCGATCGACTTTGTTCATCTCTATCAACGTCTCCACGGGCGAAACGCCGCGTTTCGCCGGCAATCGTTTTGTTCGGGGGCGGTCTTAGAGCCTTTTCCAACCTTATGAAAGTTGGAAAACGACATGGACCGTAGGGTCGCTCAGCACAATCCTGCTTGCTTGAGCACGCGATAGGCCTGCAGCACATCGCGGAACCGGTCTTCCGAACCTCTGTCGCCGCCATTCGCATCCGGATGGTGGCGCTTTACGAGTTCCTTATAGCGTGCCTTGATATCCTTGCCAGTCGCCTTTGTATCAAGGCCAAGCGTTTCCAGCGCCTTGGCCTCAAGCGGCTTTGCCTTGCGCTCGCGCACTTCGCGCGTTCCGCCGCCGAACAGATTGAAGGGATCGCGCATGCGGTTGTAGTAGCCTGCACGCCCGGAGCGCTGCTGCGCGAAGTCTGGCGCCGAACGCATGCCGCCGCCATTGGCGCCCATGCGCCAGGTTGGCCGGTGTCCGGTCAGCGCCTCTTTCTGGAAGCGGGCGATCTCGCTGTCCGACACGCCCGAGAAGTAGTTGAAGCTCTTGTTGTATTCGCGCACATGCTCAAAGCAGAAGCGGAAATACTCGCCCTCCTTCAGGCGCCCGACCGGCGCGCGATGCGTACCGGCCTCGCTGCAACCGTCCCACTGGCAGATCGGCGCGCGCGACTTCAGCTCCGCGTCCTTTTCCGGCCGGATGCGAATTTTCTCGAAATATTTGGGATACGGTTTCATCCTTACCCATTTATGGGCTG
Organism: Mesorhizobium sp. WSM4983; assembly: GCF_029625765.1. Lineage (NCBI taxonomy): Bacteria > Pseudomonadati > Pseudomonadota > Alphaproteobacteria > Hyphomicrobiales > Phyllobacteriaceae > Mesorhizobium > Mesorhizobium sp. WSM4983. The sequence goes on from NZ_JARTVM010000002.1 coordinate 448,246, forward strand.
TTCGCTACCGCGAAACAAGAATTGACATTTCGCCGATGATCGCCCTAACCGCTGAATCGCGGCCTAAAGCGGTCGAAAGCACAGATTTTGCGGCGGTACCGCAGATGTGGTGAAGGGAAGCCCCGATGTCCATACAGTCGACGATGGAAAACAAGCTGAAGGCGGCATTTTCGCCGGAAAGGCTCACTGTCATCAACGAAAGCCATCTTCACGCCGGCCATCACCACGTCGAGCACGGCCACGAGGCCGTCTTCGACGGCACCGGCGAGACCCATTTCCGCGTCCGTATCGTCTCGCAGAATTTTGCCGGGATGAACCGCATCGAGCGCCACCGCGCCATCAATCGCCTCCTTGCCGACGAATTGAAGGCCGGCGTGCACGCGCTGGCGATTGAGCCTGCAGCACCTGGTGAGAAGACACGCTGGTAAGCTCGGCGGGCCGGGGGCCGCTCAGATCACCGCTTCGATGAGGAACGGCCCCGGACGCGACAGCGCGCTGTCGAGCAGCGCGTCGAAGCGCTCGCATGTGTCGGCGCGGGCTGCTTCCACCCCCATGCCGGCTGCCAGCGAAACCCAGTCCAGAGCCGGCTGATCAAGGTCGAGCATTCGCCTAGCATTCTCGCCGATCGCGTTCACCCCGACATTGCGCATCTCGCCGTGCAGGATGGCGTAGGTCCGGTTGGAAAAGACGATCGTCACCACGTCGAGCTTTTCCCGCGACTGGGTCCATAATCCCTGCACCGTGTACATGCCGCTGCCGTCCGCCTCCAGATTCAGCACCTTGCGGCCAGGACAGGCGATGGCCGCGCCAGTCGCCATTGGAATGCCGCCGCCGATCGATCCGCCTGTGCCCATCATGTAATCGTGCGGGGCGGCAAAGGCCGAGAGCGCAAAATAGCGCCGCGCCGAGGTGACGGCCTCGTCGCAGACGATCGCATTCTCCGGCAGCTTCCGGGCTACCGAAAGTGCAACCGCGTCGTCCGTCAGCTTGCCGCGCGGGGCCGGCTCATTGGGAAAGGCCGTGGCGACGGGCACCGGCTGCGACGGTTTGATGCCCAGTTCGTCGCGAAGCGCAGCGAGTGCCGCCTTCAAATTCTCGCCATGCTCGGCCAACGACATCACTTCACAGTCTTCGCTCACAAGCCGGCCCGGCTTTCCCGGATAGGCAAAGAACGCCACCGGTTCCCTGGCTCCGACGAGGATCAGGAGATCGATGTCGGCAAGGAGGGTGCGCGCGGCGTCGATCGGATATGGAACGCGGGTAGGCGCAACGCGGCCCCGGCCGCGCTGCATCCGGGCGATCAGAACGTCGCTGAACAGCCGGACATCCGAAACCGCCGATATCTGTCCGGCGATTTCCAAGGCATCCTCACGCGCGGCCGGCCCACGCAGGATCATGCCGACGCGACCGGGCGCGACGCGAATGGCTCCGGCAATCTTGCGCACGATAGCTGCATCGACCGAAGGCGGCGCCGCAAGCTCTACCTTGGCCGACAGGAGCGGACTGGCCTCTCCCCACGCCGCATCCGCCGGCAGGATCAGCGTAGCGATGCCGGGAGGCGTCAGCGAAGCGCGAAAAGCCGCCTGCGCGGCCGGCGCGACGTCGGCCGGACCGGCGATGCGGCGGACCCAGTTCGACATCGGCGCGGCGAGACCTTCAATGTCGCTGGTGAGCGGCGCGTCGAGCGGCAGGTGATAGGAGGCATGGTCGCCGACGATGTTGATCATCGGCACGCGGGCGCGCCGGGCATTGTGGATGTTGGCCAGGCCATTGGCCAATCCGGGGCCGGTGTGGAGCAGCGTCGCGGCCGGGCGGTCGGTCATCCTGGCGTAGCCGTCGGCGGCACCCGTCACCACACCCTCGGCAAGACCGAGCACGCAGCGCATCTCCGGCTTGCGGTCGAGCGCGGCGACGAAGTGCATTTCCGAGGTACCGGGATTGGCAAAGCAGACATTCACGCCATTCGCCAGCAGCACATCGCAAAGCACATCGGCGCCATTCATCGCGTTCCCTCTCGTCCGATTGTCCCCGGACAATTGAGCCGACAAGTGTTCATGCCGCAATGTCCGGTCAACGACTTTGACGTGATCCAGTTTCAGGAGTGCCGGCGCGTTCAGGCGACCCTCGCCTTCAGGAAAGCCATGACGGCGGCAGTCAGCGCATCGCCGTTCTCCCCGAAGCGGTGGTTGAATCGCCATATGCCAATAGGCGCCGCCGTCGAATAGGGCGACTTTGGTTCCCCTGCCCGTAGCCGGGCCGCGCGATCGTGGGCCGCGGTTGCATGGGCCGGCGCGCTCCGCCGCCCGGGGAAGCACCATGGAACATTTGCCTGATCTGGCGGTTTGATGCAGGCCCGGCCCTGGCCTCGTCCTTGCTGGGCGGATTGCTAGTCGGACCGAAGGACCGATGCCCTCGGCCGACGCTTCCGAACGGTGACCACCAATGAGGAAGACGTATCGACCTGCATCCGCGCCGCCCAATCGGCGCACAAGCCGTTCGGAACCTCTGCGCCTGTTTCCGGCAATTGCGCTGGCGCTATTCCTTTCGGCTCCGGCGGCTGCCCATCAGGCGCCCACGGGCTGGCAGTATGACAGCTCATGCTGCTCGGGAATGGACTGCTACCAAGCACCCGCGGCCGACGTGAAGGAAACGAAATATGGGTACCAGCTCTCCACCGGAGAGCTCATTCCCTACTCCGATCGTCGGATCAGGCGTTCGCGTGACGAGTTCTTTCACGAGTGTAAGCCCGGAGGCGACGCGAATTCTCAGCATTCCTTCTGCCTCTACGTTCCCGACCACGACATGTGAGTGGAAAACCTAAGATTTTCCTTGAAGCTCTCCCGGCCATCACCACCTAATCATCATGGGTGAGCATTCCGTCCGCATCGGGTGCTGTGAGTCGTCAATGCCCGATTGCAGGCGCTCTCTCTCATATGAGGGAACCACAATGCTTTCCGGCAGTTGAATACGAGACGAGCCGACTGGCCGACTGGCAACCAGAGCGGCTCTGAGGGCAGAATATCATGCGAGAGAACCAATCCGACGTCTTCGATCTGTTTTCGGAGATATATTCCAACGCGGCCCAGGAAGAGATGAGCCTCCAGCAGTATCTGCTTGGCTGCCGCGAAGACAAATCCATGTATGCCTCGGCGCCCGAACGAATGGTCGAGGCCATCGGCGAGCCCAATCTGGTCGACACCAGCAAGGATGAGCGGCTCGGGCGCATCTTCTCGAACCGGACCATCAAGGTGTACCCCTCCTTCTCCGATTTCTACGGAATGGAGGATACGATCGAGCGCATCGCCGGATATTTCCGTTATGCCTCGCAGGGTCTCGAGGAGCGCAAGCAGATCCTTTACCTGCTCGGGCCGGTCGGCGGCGGCAAGTCCTCGCTTGCCGAACGGCTGAAGAAGCTTATGGAACAGCGCCCGATCTACACGCTGAAGGTCGGCAACCAGATCAGCCCTATATTCGAATCGCCGCTTGGCCTTTTCCATCCCGATCGGATGGGCGATCTGCTGGAAGACAAATACGGGATAGCCCGCCGCCGCCTGAATGGGCTCATCTCGCCTTGGGCGGCCAAACGGCTCGACGAACTGTCCGGCGACATTTCCAAATTCAGCGTGGTCAAGCTGTCGCCATCGCGTCTGCGTCAGATCGCCATCGCCAAGACTGAGCCCGGCGACGAGAACAACCAGGATGTCTCGGCTCTGGTCGGCAAGGTCGACATCAGGCAGTTGGAACATTTCAGCCAATCCGATCCGGATGCCTACTCCTACAGCGGCGGCTTGAACCGGACGACGCAGGGCCTGCTCGAGTTCGTCGAGATGTTCAAGGCGCCAATCAAGGTCCTGCACCCGTTGCTGACGGCAACCCAGGAAGGCAGCTACAACGGCACCGAGAATTTCGGCTCCTTCCCCTATCAGGGCATCGTCGTTGCCCATTCCAACGAATCGGAATGGCAGCAATTCAAGAACAACAAGAACAATGAGGCCTTCCTCGACCGCATCCTCGTGGTCAAGGTTCCGTACTGCCTTCGCATCACCGAAGAGAGGCAGATTTACGAGAAACTTCTGCGCGAGAGCGATCTGGCGAACAGTCCCTGCGCGCCAGAAGTGCTGGACATCCTCAGCCGTTTCACCGTCTCGACCCGGCTTGCCGAGCACGAGAACTCGCCGCTCTACACCAAGATGCGCGCCTATGACGGCGAGAACCTCAAGGAGATCGACCCGAAGGCGAAGTCGGTCCAGGAATATCGCGATGCCGCCGGCGTCGACGAAGGCATGACCGGGGTCAGCACGCGCTTCGCCTTCAAGATTCTGTCGCAGACTTTCAACTACGACACCAAGGAGGTCGCAGCCGATCCCGTGCACTTGATGTACATCCTCGAGGAGGCGATCAAACGCGAGCAATTCCCGAAGGAAACCGAAGCCGCGTACCTCGAGTTCATCAAATCGGAACTTGCAGCGCGCTACGCCGAGTTCATCGGCCACGAGATCCAGAAGGCTTACCTGGAATCGTACAGCGAGTACGGCCAGAACCTTTTCGACCGCTACATCGCCTATGCCGATGCCTGGATCGAGGATCAGGACTACAAGGATCCCGATACCGGCCAGATCCTCAATCGCGAGGTCCTGGACAAGGAATTGTCGCAGGTTGAAAAGCCGGCCGGCATCGCCAATCCCAAGGATTTCCGCAACGAGGTGGTCAAGTTCACCTTGCGCGCCCGGGCGCGCAACCATGGCCGCAATCCGTCCTGGACGAGCTATGAAAAGCTTCGCGAAGTGATCGAGAAGCGCATGTTCGGTCAGGTCGAGGATTTGTTGCCGGTGATCAGCTTCGGCTCCAAGCAGGACAGCGTCACCGAGAAGCGGCACAACGAATTCGTGCAGCGGATGGTGGAGCGCGGCTACACTCAGCGGCAGGTGCGCCGGCTGGTCGACTGGTACATGCGCGTGAACAAGGCTGGCTGAGCAAAGCCCGAAGGGTTCGCATGCCGATCTTCATCGACCGCCGCCTGAATCCGAAGGACAAGAGCCTGAGCAATCGCCAGCGCTTCCTCAAGCGCGCCCGGGAAGAGCTCAAGCGCAGCATCCGCGACCATGTCCGGACAGGCCGCATCGCCGACGTCGACCGCGAGCATGCCGTGCCGATGCCCCGCAAAGGCACCAGCGAACCGACCTTCAGCGACGCCAGGGATAGTGGGCAGCGCCAGCACATACTGCCCGGCAACAAATCGTTCAGTCCCGGTGATCTGATACCCAAGCCTGGCGGCGGCGGCACTGGCTCTTCGGCGCCGGGAACCAAGCAATCCGAGGACGACTTTCGCTTCGTGCTGTCGCGCGAGGAAGTGCTCGACCTCTTCTTCGAAGATCTCGAACTGCCCGATCTGGTCAAGCTCAATCTCAAGCAGATACTGAGCTTCAAGCCAAGACGGGCGGGCTTCACGGCAAGCGGGGCGCCGACCAACGTCAATGTCGGACGCACCATGCGAAACAGCCACGGCCGCCGCATCGCGCTCAGGCGTCCCAAGCAGGCGGAGCTGGACGCCATCTCAACGCAGATCGCCGAGTTGGAAGCGAAGCCGCCAACCGAGGCAACGCGCGAACGCATCGCTGCTCTGCGCGAGGAAGTTGATCGGCTTGAACGCCGGCGCAGGCGGATCGCCTATGTCGATCCGGTCGACATTCGGTTCAACCGCTTCGACCCCCAACCGGTGCCGAATGCCAGCGCCGTCATGTTTTGCCTGATGGACGTGTCGGGATCGATGGGAGAGCGCGAGAAGGATCTGGCCAAACGGTTTTTCGTGCTGCTGCATCTGTTCCTGACGCGGCGCTACGAAAGGACGGACATCGTTTTCATCCGCCACACCCATGAGGCCAAGGAGGTGGATGAGCACACCTTCTTCTACCACACCGAGAGCGGCGGTACCGTCGTCTCGACGGCGCTCGAGGAAATGCACCGCATCATAGAGCAGCGCTATCCGGTCGCGGAATGGAATATCTATGCCGCTCAGGCTTCCGACGGCGACAACTTCGCCACCGATTCCGAGCGCTGCATAGAACTCCTCGACCGCAAGCTCATGCGTCTGTGCCAGTATTTCGCCTATGTGGAAATCATCGACGAACGCGAAAGCCACATTTTCGGCTCCACCGAGAACGGAACGTCGCTCTGGCGCGCCTACAACGCGGTCGACGGAAAGTGGCCGAATTTCCAGATGAGGCGCATCGCGGCTCCCGCCGATATCTATCCGGTTTTTCGCGAGCTCTTCGCAAGGCAGCCTAGTCTGCGCAAGAGCGCGTGAGAACGCGGGCGGATGGGACATAGGCCGATGGTCAATCAGGCGCGCAAATCCGAACTGTTATTTTCCGGGTCGGACTGGGATTTTGCGAAACTGTCTCGGGTCTACGACGAGATCGAGGCGATCGGGATCGAAGAGCTTCACCTCGACATCTATCCGGTGCAGATGGAGGTGATTTCCTCCGAGCAGATGCTCGACGCCTATTCCTCGGTCGGCATGCCGCTGATGTATCGGCATTGGTCGTTCGGCAAGCATTTCCTCTACAACGAGCTTCTCTACCGCAAGGGCGCGCGCGGTCTGGCCTATGAACTGGTCATCAACTCCAACCCTTGCATCGTCTACCTCATGGAAGAAAACACCATGGCCTTGCAGGCCCTGGTGACCGCCCATGCCGCGCTTGGCCACAACCATTTCTTCAAAAACAATCATCTCTTCCGGCAATGGACGGACGCCGGAGGCATCCTGAGCTATCTGGACTTCGCCAAGGGCTACATCGCCCGATGCGAGGAACGGCACGGACTGCAGGCCGTCGAGGCGGTGCTCGATGCCGCCCACGCGCTGATGGAGCAAGGCGTGTTCCGCTACCATCGGCCGCCGAAGCTGTCGTCGGAACAGCAGCGCGAAGGCCTTCGCGAGCGCCTCGAATATGAGGAGCGTTCCTACAATGATCTGTGGCGCACACTGCCGACCGCGCAGGACAAGAACAAGCCGGAGGCAGGAGATGAAAGCTTGGCCGAGCGGAAGAAATCGCTCAATCTGCCCGAGGAGAACCTGCTCTACTTCCTCGAGAAGAACAGCCTGGTGCTTGAGCCCTGGCAGCGCGAGATCATCAGGATCGTACGGGTGATTGCGCAATATTTTTACCCGCAGCGGCAAACCCAGGTGATGAACGAAGGCTGCGCCACCTTTGTGCACTACACGCTGATGAACATGCTTTTCGATCGCGGCCGCATCAGCGAAGGCGCCATGCTCGAGATCTTGCGAAACCATTCGAACGTGGTTTTTCAGCCGGCCTATGACGACCCGCGTTATTCCGGCATCAATCCCTATGCGCTGGGCCTCGGCATGATGCAGGACATCCAGCGCATCTCGACCGAGCCGACCGCAGAGGACCGCGATTGGTTTCCGGACATCGCCGGCCGTGGCGACTGGCGCGACACCTTGCTCGATGCCTGGGCCAACCACCGTGACGAATCCTTCATCCGCCAGTATCTGAGCCCCGCTTTGATCCGGAAATGGCGGCTCTTCGTGCTGGCCGACGGCGCCGACGAGCCGCATTACGAGGTCGCCTCGATCCATAATGAGCGCGGCTACAGCAAGATACGGTCCGCGCTGGCCCGAAGCTACGATGTGGGGGCGAGCCGGCCCGACATCCAGGTGGTCGACGTGGATCTTCTGGGAGACCGGCATTTGCGGCTGCAGCACAAGGTCAAGGACGGCATCCAGCTAGAGGACGAAAGCCGCGACGCGACCTTGCGCCACATCCGGAGCCTTTGGGGTTATGACGTCAGCCTGGCGGCAATGGATGCCGAAACCGGCGCCGTGCTCAGCGAGCGCTCGACCAAGGAACTTTGAGCACCGGAGACGCAGGAAGCCGCCCTTTGCAGGCCGGTCTCACCTGAAGATCGGCACACCCTAACCTTCGCCGGCGGGCCGGATCCTCAACCTTGCTATGCGGTTCTTGTCGCGCTTCATCACCACGAAACGCTTGCCGTGGAAGGTGAAGGCCTGCTTCTCATCTGGGATCGTCTGCGTCTCGTGGATGACCAGGCCGGCGATCGTCGTCGCCTCCTCGTCCGGCAGATCCCAGTCGAGCGCCCGATTGAGGTCGCGAATCGCCACCGTGCCGTCGACGACGACCGAGCCGTCGGCCTCCTGCTTGACGCCTTGCACGTCGACATCGTGCTCGTCCGCGATCTCGCCGACGATCTCCTCGATGATGTCTTCCAGCGTCACCAGCCCTTCCATCTCGCCATACTCGTCGACGACGATGGCGAAATGCGCCTTGCGCCGCAGGAAGGCGTTGAGCTGATCCTGCAAGGTGGTGGTGTCGGGCACGAACCATGGCTTCGAGGCGATCTTTGTCACGTCGATCTTGGAAAAGTCGTTGCCCACCTCGTTGAGCGCCCGCAGCAGATCCTTGGCATGCAGCACGCCGACGATGTTGTCGAGCGAGCCTTTCCAGAGCGGCATGCGGGTATGCGGGCTCTGCAGAATCTCGCGCACCACCATTTCCGGCGGATCGTCGGCGTTGACCGAGCGCATGTTGGTGCGGTGGACCATCACGTCCGAAACCTCGAGCTCCTCGAGTTCGAAAAGCGCGCCCAGCCGGTTGCGATCCTCGCGCGCCTGCCCGCTGCGGCGGGTCTCGTCGCCGTTCTCGTCCGGCTCATCCTGCTCGGGCTCCGTCGGTTCGATCGGCCGCAGACTGTAGCCGAGCGCCGCGAAGAGCCGCGTGCGCAAGAGAAACGCCAGCACGATCACGGCGGCAAGGACGGCTGCGGCGATCCAGCCGAAGTCGATCATCCGGGATGGCTCGCCTTGAGGAAGGACAGCACTTCGGAGGGCGGCACGTCCTTGGCGATAAAGGCCTGGCCGACGCCGCGCGTTAGGATGAAGGTAAGCGCGCCGCGCGACACCTTCTTGTCCTGGGTGATGAAGCCAAGCAGCGTCTCGGCATCCGGCAGTTGGCCCGCTATGTCGGCCATCCGCCAGGGCAGGCCGACGGCGCGAAGATGCGCCTCGACACGCTCCGCGTCGTCCGGGCTCGCCAGATTGAGGCGCGCCGAGAAGCGGTGCGCCAGCGCCATGCCGATCGCGACCCCCTCCCCATGGACGAGACGGGCACCGTCATAATTCGTGGCGGCTTCGAGCGCATGGCCGAATGTGTGGCCGAGATTGAGCAGCGCGCGGTCGCCGGTCTCGAACTCGTCGCGGGCGACCACATCGGCCTTGGCGCGGCAAGCCTCGGCGATGGCTTCGGTCCGCTCCGGGCCGCCGGCGAACACCTTTTGCCAGTTCTCCTCCAGCCAGGCGAAGAAGCCGGGACGGTCGATTAGCCCGTATTTGGCGAGTTCGGCATAGCCGGCGCGGAATTCGCGGATCGGCAAAGTGTCGAGCACACCGGTGTCGGCAAGCACCAGTTTTGGCTGGTTGAAGACCCCGACCAGGTTCTTGCCGCGCGCGCTGTTGATGCCCGTCTTGCCGCCGACGGAAGAATCGACCTGCGCCAGCAGCGATGTCGGCACCTGCACGAAGTTCATCCCGCGCCGCACGATGCCGGCGGCGAAGCCGGCAAGATCGCCGATGACGCCGCCGCCAAGTGCCACGACGACATCGCGCCGTTCGAGCTTGGCGGCGAGCACGCCGTCGACGACCTCTTCGAGGTGGGTGAAGCTCTTGGTCTTTTCACCGGCCGGCAGGGTGATGACGGCGGCCTCGATGCCGCCTTTTTCCAGGCCGGCCTGCAGCGTTTCGAGATGCGCTGCGGCGACGTTCTCGTCGGTGACGATGGCCGCACGCGTGCCGGGAAGGCGGCCTGCGATTTCGGTTCCTGAGCCGGAAAGCAGGCCGGGCCCGATAAGTATGTCATAGGCACGGTCGCCGAGTCCGACCTCGACCTTCACCGGTTCGCTATGGCTCAAGGCTCCACCTCGTCGTCACTGGTGGCGATTGGCGCGATCCCAAGGTAAGCGCAAAGCGCGCATACCACCTCGCTGGCGATGACTTCCTTGCGGTCGTCGCGGGTCGAAACCGTGAGGTCGGCGGTGGCATAGACCGGGTAGCGCTCGCCCATCAGCTTCTCCAGCACGCCGCGCGGATCCGGATTCTTCAACAGCGGCCGGTTCTGCTTCTTCGAAACCCGCTCCATCAGGAGATCGAGATCGGCCTTCAGCCAGACCGAGACGCCATGCGCATCGATCGCCTCGCGCGTCTGCGCGTTCATGAAGGCGCCGCCGCCGGTCGAAAGCACCTGCGGGCCGTTTTCGAGCAGACGCAAGATGACCCGCTGCTCCAGCGCCCGGAACTCAGGTTCGCCGTAACGCTCGAACAGCTCCGGCACGGTCATGCGCGATACGCTCTCGATCTCCTGGTCGCTGTCGATGAAGGGCAGGGAAAGCATTGTCGCCACCTTGCGGCCGATTGCGGTCTTGCCGGCGCCCATCAGGCCGACGAAGACGATCGAGCGGCTGCCGAGCCGCTCGAGCAGCGCGACACGGCCTTCGTCCGGCGGATTTGCTGGCAGCGCGTTCATGCGGAACCCTCTTTGCGCCGTATCGACATCAAAAGCCCGTTTGCGTCAAGCAGGCCGCCGCAGGCGGGCCAGATCGCCCCTCTTCCGTCGAGAAGCTTCCTCGACAAATCCTCTGCCCGAGCCCTTCGTCCTTGAATTGGCCGGAATGGCGTCCCATAAGGGCACAGGGTTTGGAATCGCAGAACAAGAAGACGGGCGAAGACTGAATGCCGACATTGTTTCGCTTTGTCGTGACGCTGGCGGTTCTTGCAGGCGTCGCTTATGGCGCGATGTTCGCGCTGGCGATGTTCGTGGAGCCGAAAAAGGCCGAAATGAGCGTGCGCATTCCCGCGGAAAAGCTCAATCCGAAGAAGAACTGACCCGGCCAAATGAACAGCGCGGCCCGCATCGAAGCCTTTCTGGAGATGATGAGCGCCGAGCGGGGTGCGGCCGAGAACACGCTTTCCTCCTACCGACGCGACCTCGAAGACGCCTCCGAAGCTATCGGTGGCGGCCTGGCCGGAGCGGCAGCCGCCGACATCCGCGCCTATCTGGACGACATCGCGGCGCGTGGCTTCGCGCCGACCTCGCAGGCGCGCAAATTGTCGGCGATCCGCCAATTCTTCAAATTCCTCTATGCCGAGGGCCTGCGCGGCGACGACCCGACCGGCACGCTGGACAGCCCGAAGAAGGGCCGGCCGCTGCCGAAGACCATGACCGAGGCTGAGACGGGCCGCCTGGTCGACCGCGCGGCCGAGGAGGCGGGCGGGGCCGCGCCCGACGGCGACCGGTTGGCGGCGCTGCGCCTGCACGCGCTGGTCGAGGTGCTCTATGCCACGGGCCTGCGCGTTTCCGAGCTTGTCGGTCTGCCGGTGACGGTGGCGCTGCGCGACGACCGTTTCTTCATGGTGCGCGGCAAGGGCGACAAGGAGCGCATGGTGCCGCTGTCGGCCAAGGCGCGCGCCGCGATGCGGGCGTGGCTTGCCGCCAGGGCGGGGGTGCCGGCCTACGCCGACAGCCCGTTCCTGTTCCCAGCCTCTTCCGACAGCGGTCATCTCTCCCGGCAGGTTTTCGCACGCGATCTCAAAGGCTTGGCGGCGCGGGCCGGCATCGCCTCGACCAAGATCTCGCCGCATGTCCTGCGCCACGCCTTCGCCAGCCACCTCCTGCAGAACGGTGCGGATCTCAGGGCCGTGCAGCAACTGCTTGGCCACGCCGATATATCCACCACGCAGATCTACACTCATGTGCTGGAGGAGCGGCTGGTGCGGCTGGTCAACGATCATCATCCGCTTGCCGACTAGGCTTCATATCGCTATGTGAGGGCGACGTTCCACCGCCCGGAGCCAGCATTTCCAGGGTTCCGCCAGCCATTGCCTTCCGACGGATCGGTCCGCCCCAGCATGTATAATTACCTCGATTTCGAAAAGCCGGTGCAGGATCTGGAGCTCAAGATCCTTGAGCTGAAGAAGCTCGCGGAGAACGGCGAGGCGGTCGATGTCGCCGACGAGATCGGCAGGCTGGAGAAGCGTTCGCGCGATGCGCTGCGCGATCTCTACAAGGCGCTCACCCCTTGGCAGAAGGTCCAGGTGGCCCGCCATCCGGACCGGCCGCACTGCCTAGACTACATCAAGGGCTTGTTCAGCGATTTCACGCCGTTGGCCGGTGACCGCAATTTCGGCGACGACCAGGCGATCGTCGGCGGTTTTGCCCGTTTCCGCGGCGAGCCGGTGGCGGTGATCGGCCAGGAGAAGGGCTCCGACACGGCAAGCCGCATCAAGCACAATTTCGGTTCGGTACGGCCCGAGGGGTACCGCAAGGCGGTTCGGCTGATGGAGCTTGCCGACCGCTTCAAGATCCCGCTTTTGACGCTGGTCGACACCGCCGGCGCCTATCCCGGCGTCGGCGCCGAGGAACGCGGTCAGGCCGAGGCCATTGCGCGCTCGACCTCAGCCTGCCTAGCGCTCAAAGTGCCGTCGATCTCGGTGGTCATCGGCGAAGGCGGCTCCGGCGGCGCCATCGCGATCGCCACCGCCAACCGCGTCTACATGCTTGAGCATGCCATCTATTCGGTGATCTCGCCCGAGGGCGCGGCCTCTATTCTTTGGCGCGACACCACCCGTTCCAAGGACGCGGCGACCAACATGAAGATCACCGCCCAGGATCTTCTCGAAATGAAGATCATCGATGCCATCGTTCCCGAGCCGATGGGCGGCGCCCAGCGTGCGCCGGAAACGGTGATTGCCGCCACCGGCGACCTGATCGCCAAGACGATGAAGGACTTTGCCGGCGCCAACACCGATTTCCGCGAGCAGCGCCGCGAGAAATATTTAGCGATGGGCCGCAGCCTTTAATGCATGTCGCGCAAAATTGTGCAGTGGTTTTGCGAAAACGACATGCATGAAAACAAAGCACGTGAGTCTGCCCCAGCGCCACCCGTTTAATTCGGCCGTTCGCCGCAACTATGGCGGCGATTAACAATTTCGCCACAAAAATGCCGCCGCATTCGGCTCAATGAAAATATCCGCGAGGGGTTGGCTATTGCTTGCGGTAAGGAATTTTCAAGGTTAACGGGCTTACGGTCCATTGGTGTTGAGCCTGCGGGCCGGCCATGCCGAGGCCGTTGGCCTGAGAGAAAAGACAAAGCCGTATCGATGTTTGCCAAGCTTGCCCGCACCGGAGTCCTTGTCGCCGCGATAGGCATCGCCGGCTGCAATGATTCGTCGATGAAGGATTTTGCGCCGGAGGCCAACAAGCCCCTGCCGGATAAGATCCTCGCCGACATGAAGGCCAAGGGCATGGTGCGCACCTCCTCGGTGATGGCGCGCATCTTCAAGGAAGAAGGCAAGCTGGAGATCTGGAAGGCCAAGACCAACGGCCGCTACGATCTCGTCGCCAGCTACGACATCTGCAAATGGTCGGGCAAGCTCGGCCCCAAATACACCGAGGGCGACCGCCAGGCGCCGGAAGGCTTCTACACGGTGCGTCCGTCGCAGATGAACCCGCGCTCGAACTACCATCTGTCCTTCAACATCGGCTATCCCAACGCCTATGACAGGGCCAACGGCCGCACCGGCTCCAATCTGATGGTGCACGGCGCCTGCTCCTCGTCCGGCTGCTATTCGATGACCGATGCCCAGATCGAGCAGATCTATGCTTTCGGCCGCGATGCCTTCCAGGGTGGCCAGACCGAGTTCCAGATCCAAGCCTTCCCGTTCCGCATGACCGCCGCCAACATGGCGCGCTACCGCAACGACCCGAACTACGAGTTCTGGAAGATGCTGAAGGTCGGCTACGACAATTTCGAGATCACCAAGGTGCCGCCGAAAGTCGACGTCTGCGATAAGCGCTACGTCTTCAATCAGGCAGCGCCCGAAGGCGCCACTTTCGACCCGACAGGCCCCTGCCCGGCAATGACGCAGCCTGATTCGTTGAAAACGGCCTACGCCGACTACGAAAAGCGCTACGACGCCGCGTTCAACGCCGCGGTCAAGGGAAGCATACTACCGCCTAAGCCGGCCATCGCCGGCATCAAGGAAGCCAGCATCGTTTCCGACTGGTCCAAGCGCCGCGCCCGCGGCGAGCGCGTGCCGATCGACCCGCCGTCGATGAATGCGGACGGCTCGGTAACCGAGACGACGCGCATGGGCCGCATCGATTCCCCGCTCGGCCGCAAGATGGCCGCGCTCGACGCGGAGAAGGAGGCCAAGCGCAAGGCCGAGGAGCAGCGGCTTGCGGCGATCGAGGCGGCCAAGGCCGCGAAGGCGCAAGCGCAGGCTGAAAAGGCGGCCGCCAAGGCGCAGGCTCTGGCCGAAAAGGAAGCCGCCAAGCAGGCGGCTCAGCAGCCGGTGGTCACCGCGGGCGTCGAGGCGGCTTCCGCGCAACCGGCGCCGGAAACGCAGCAGGCGGCAAGTGCCGACGAAGGCACGGTCTCGAAGCTCAAGAAGAAACTGCTCGGCATGTTCGGCGGCTGAGATTTCTCGATCTTGGCCTGGTCCGCCGCTACCTACGATCTGAAGGGGCTGAACTGCCCGCTGCCGGTGCTGAAGGCGCGCAAGCGTCTGGCCGCGATGCGGCCTGGCAGCCGTCTGTGGCTGGAAACCACCGACCCGCTGGCCGTGATCGACATTCCGGCCTTCTGCGCCGATGCCGGCCATCAGCTGATCGAGACGGCAGCGGTCGACGGCGGCCATCGCTTCCTGGTCGAGCGCGGCGGCGCGGCATAGGCTAATCGGACCTCTGCAGCTACAGCCCGGCGATCGCCAGCGGATTGGCCTCGAGCGCCGCCCGGTCGGGCGTGTCGATCGACGGCTTGTTGGTGAAGGCGGAAAACAGCCGCTGGACATAATCTTCCGGCATGTCGAGCGTGATCAGCACCAGCCGCGTGCCGCGCCGTCCGTCCGGCCATGACGGCAGCCTGGCCGGCGGATGCAGGATCTTCTGCACGCCGTGGATCACCAGCGGCCGTGACGGATCCTCCTGAAGTTCGATGACGCCCTTCATGCGCAGCAGTTTCTCTCCATGCGTCGAGCGCAACAAATCGAGGAACATCTCGATCGCCGAGAACGGCACCGGCCCGTCATGGACGAGCGAGTGGGAGCGCACGCGGCCGTCGTGGCGGTGGTCGTGATGATGGGAGGCGTGATCATGACCATCGTCGTGGTGATGATGATCATGCGCCGCCTCCTCTCCGAGCCAGCGCCGCACGTCGGCGCTCTTGGTTTCGGGATTGTAGAGGCCGCAATCGAAAAGCGACGCTGCCCCGGCAGCGGGGCCATTGAGGTCGAGCAGGACCGCGCTCGGATTTATCTGATGAAGTCGCGCCCGCAGGGCCTCGACGTCGCTTGCCTCGGCGAGATCGGTCTTGGTCAGCACGATGCGGTCGGCGACGGCCGCCTGCTTCACCGCTTCGACATGGTTATCGAGCGTGGCCGCCCCGTTGACGCCGTCGACCAGCGTGATGACGCCGTCGAGCCGGAAAGCCTGCACCAGCGCCGGATGCGCCATGATCGACTGCAGCACCGGTGCAGGATCGGCAAGGCCGGTGGTTTCGACCACGACGCGCGCCAGCCTGGCGATGCGTCCGGTCTGCAGCCGGTCGACGAGGTCGGCCAGCGTATCGACGAGTTCGCCGCGCACCGTGCAGCAAAGGCAGCCGTCGGAAAGCTGGATGATGCCGTCTGAGGCTTGCTCGACGAGCAGATGGTCGATCGCCACCTCGCCGAACTCGTTGATGATGACGGCTGTGTCGGCAAGCGCCGGATCCTTGAGCAACCGGTTGAGCAGCGTCGTCTTGCCGGCCCCGAGAAAGCCGGTGAGCACCGAGACGGGTATGGGAAAGCCGCTGCGCCCGGTCATGGCGAGTTTGCCGCCTTGGCCGGCTGATCCCCCTGCGCTGCAGCGGCAGCGGTTGCGGCGGGTGTGGCGCCGGCCGGCAGAGGCTTGTCGGGCCGCCAACTGGGCAGCGGCACATCGGCATAGTTCTGATCGGTCTGGTCGACGAACGCCTTGGGCGCCGGTCCGGTGGCGCCGCCAAGGCCGACCGCGATCAGCGTCGGGTGATCGAGTTTCACCTGATAGGGCGATTTGGCCTTGTCCTTCGCGGCGACGGCAGGTGCCGCCTCGGACTGCTGTTCCTTCGGCTTCTTCTTGCAGATCTCGTCCTGCAGGTCGTTGGGCGACAGCGTGTCGCCATAGGGCTTGAGCGCCGCGAGCGTCGTCGACCCGGCCGTCGGCGCGTCAAAACCCTGGTCGAGCAGCTTCGCCGCCGCTTCGGCGCGGCGGATGGCGGATTTTTCGCCGAGCACCACGGCAACCAGTGTGCGGCCATCGCGCGTCGCCGAGCCGATCATGTTGAAGCCCGAGGAGCAGACGAAGCCGGTTTTCATACCGTCGGCGCCGGGATAGCGCCCGATCAGGAGATTGTAGTTCGGGATCGCCTTCTTACCCACGGCAAGGCCCTCGATGGAGAACCACGGCGCATATTGCGGGAAGTCGTTGCGAAGCGCCGTCACCAGGACGGCAAGGTCGCGCGCGGTCGTGTACTGGTCCGGCGAGAACAGCCCATTCGGGTTGACGAAATGCGTTCCGACCATGCCGAGCCTGGCGGCCTCGGCATTCATGCGGTCGGCGAAGGCGGCCTGCGATCCGCCGATGTTCTCGCCGACGGCCATGGCGATGTCGTTGGCCGACTTGACCAGCATCATCTTCAGCGCATTGTCGAGCCGCGTGACCGATCCGGGCTTGAAGCCCATCTTGCTCGGCGGCTCGCCGGCCGAATGTTTCGTCACCTTGATCGGTGAATCGAGCGCCACCTCGCCGGCGGCGATCGCTCGGAACGCCACATAGGCCGTCATCAGCTTGCTCAGCGAGGCCGGATACCAGCGCTTGAAGGCGTCCTGATGCTCCAGCACCTTGCCGCTATTCAGGTCGAACAGCACCACCGGATTGGCGCGCGCAGTGCCGGAAAGCATCGGCAGCGCCAGCGCCCCCGCAAGCAATAGGTTGAGGAAATGCCTTTGCCGCATGATCAATTCCGAAATCGCCTCTTGCCGTAGTTGCCGCTGGCTCCGTAAGATTTCGCTGCGCGATGGCCAGCATACTGCGGACCGACCCTCGACTCCGGGCCGCATTATGCGGTGCTATTTACCCTATGTGACGTCAAAATGGCAAAGCGCCAGACGATCACACTTGCCGGGCAGCGGCCCTGAATTGCCTGCCCCAACAAAGAAATGGAACGATTATGCCAATTCTCAACCGTGCCGCGGAAATGCAGGAAGAAGTCGCGGGCTGGCGGCGACATCTGCACCAGACGCCGGAACTGAACTTCGACGTTTTCCAGACCGCCGCCTTCGTCACCGACAAGCTGCAGGCTTTCGGTTGCGACGAGGTTGTGACTGGCCTCGGCAAGACCGGCGTCGTCGGCATCATCCGCGGCCGCAAGGGCGAGGGTCCGGCCATCGGCCTGCGCGCCGACATGGACGCTTTGCCGATCAACGAGATCACCGGCAAGCCTTACGCGTCGAGCGTTCCTGGCAAAATGCATGCCTGCGGCCATGACGGCCACACCGCCATGCTGCTCGGCGCAGCCAAATACCTCGCCGAAACGCGCAATTTCGTCGGCTCCGTGGCGGTGATCTTCCAGCCCGCCGAGGAAGGCGGCGGCGGCGGCAACGAAATGGTCAAGGACGGCATGATGGAACGCTTCGGCATCTCGAAGGTGTTCGGCATGCATAACATGCCCGGCCTGCCCGTCGGCGAGTTCGCCATCAAGCCCGGCCCGATCATGGCGGCGACCGCCGAATTCAACATCACCGTCAAGGGGCATGGCGGCCATGCGGCGATGCCGCATGCCACGATCGACCCGATCGTAATTACCAGCCACTTGGTGAGCGCTTTGCAAACCATTGCTTCACGCAGCACCGATCCGGTCGAGGCCGTCGTCGTGTCGGTGACCAAATTCCATGCCGGCGATGCCTACAACGTCATACCGGAAAAAGCCGAGATCGCCGGCACGGTCCGCACGCTGAAAAAGGAAGTGGCCAGGAAAGCGGAAGAGAAAATCCGCGCCATTTGCGCTGGCCTGGCATCAGCCTTCGGCGCGACGATCGAGGTCGACTACGACCCCAACTATCCCGTCACTTTCAACCATCCGGAAGAGACGGCCTTCGCCAGCGATATTGCCGCCGGCGTCGCCGGCGACGCGAATGTCCACCGCGCCATCCAGCCGGTGATGGGCGGTGAGGATTTTTCCTACATGCTGGAAGCGCGCCCCGGCGCCTTCATCTTCATCGGCAACGGCGACACCGCCGGCCTTCACCATCCGGCCTATGACTTCAACGACGAGGTCATACCGCACGGCATGAGCTATTGGGTGAGGCTGGCGGAGACGGCGCTGGCCGCCTGACCGCTTTGCACGGAGGGGACCTTCCCGGCCGATTGGCGCCATGGAGCAAGGCGCGGCGCCGATCTGTCGGTAACGCCTCTTGGCGAACCGGCCCGAAGCGTTTATGTGTCGGGCCGCGTGGTCCCGTAGCTCAGTAGGATAGAGCGGCAGATTCCTAATCTGTAGGTCACAGGTTCGATTCCTGTCGGGATCACCAATCTTTTCAATAACTTAGGAAATTTCTGCCGTACTTTTTTGGCAATTAGTACGGCAATTAGTACGGCAAACTTTCCCGCCGAGGGATCAATCCGGCTACACTGGCTCGTCTGGTTGACGAGGGCATCCTCCATCGCCCCTCACGAGGGCGGCAAGCAGCCCCTTCCACCTATTCAGTAGGATCCACCGGCATAGAATCTACGGTGACGGCATCACTCTGACCGGGGAAAGTCAACGCATCCGCAAGATGCGGCCATTATCCCTGTATCTAAGCTGGGGCACAGCGGCTCATGGTTCCCAAGAATCGGGATGACGCATCTCGATATGCAACGGGATCGGCTATAGGCAATGGAAATGGATGCTTCAATGACGCACAACCGGAGAGACACATTGCCTTGCCTATTCGGGCAGTGCGATATCGGCCGCAATCGAATTGAGACCTTTCGCTAATGCAACTGACACGTACTGAGCTCTATCAACGCGTGTGCGACAGACCGCTCAGTAAAGTCGCCCCAGAGCTCGGAATTTCTGGCACGGCGCTGGCCGCAATCTGCAAACGATATCAGGTACCCTACCCCGGATCGGGGTACTGGACCCGCATGTCTCTCGGGCTTCCGTCGGAGCTGCCAGCGCTGCCAGAGGCATCTGATGAGACCATTGAGATCACGCCGTCGAGCCCGAAACCAAGGCCAAAGAGAGCGCCGGAAGAAGGCTCCGCGCGGAAGACCAGGCGCGTAGCGAAACCCTGTCGTCCGGCACGTCATCCGCTGCTGCTTGGTGTCGAAGAACATTTGCGAAAAACGCGGGATGTGAAAGACGGCGAGTTCCTAAGGCCATACAAGAGGATTCTGCCAGATCTGATTTCATCAGAAACAGCACTGCATCGCGCGCTGGCGATCGCCAATGACCTCTACCTTGCGCTGGACGAACAAGGGCACCGCGTTCACATCGCTCAGGCTGCCGATGATCTTTATCGCATCAACGTCAAGGAACAGGAGGTAGAGCGAAAGGATCGCAAATATGGACGCTATCACTCCGGGAGCATCTGGGCTCCGGACCGACCGACTGTCTTCTATATCGACACGGTGCCAGTCGCACTCGCTCTCACCGAGATGACCGAAAGAGTGACGATGCGATACCTCAATGGTGACTACCATCGTGAGGACAGTAGACTCATACGCTCAGCCAAGCCTTGGCAACTGACGCATTCCTGGACAACAGAACAGGACATGCCCTGCGGACGTTTTCGGGTGATTGCCTATTCCCCAAAAAAGGGCGTCGACTGGTCCGTCAGTTGGCAGGAGACCGAGCAGGAGGCACTTGGTACGCTGATCCCCAAAATCGTCGAGACACTGAAAGCGGCCAAGGGCACTCTGCAACGCCTTATGGACGCCGAGGATGCGGCGGCGGTGAAGAGGAAAAAAGAGCGAGAGGAGGAGTGGGAGCGCTACCTAAGGCAAGAGGATGCCCGCAAGACAGCTCAGGCTCTAGCCGATAGCCAGCAGCAGCTTGCGGAAATTATCGAGAGGTGGGGAAAGGCTATGACGGTAGAGCGCTTTTTCGCGGATGCTGAAGAGCGCCTGAAGTGTACCGACGACGGGCGGCGTCAGCGCCTGGAGGAGCGTCTGGCGCTCGCGAAGGCAATGATGGGAAACACGGATCCGCTGGATTTTATTGAAAGCTGGATAGCCCCGGAGGAGAGGCATCGTTCAAAGTTCATCTAGACAGTTTCCGCTGACGGCATTGCGGGCGCGCACCCCAGAGAACCAGGGACGAAGAGCACCGGAGAAATCAGCGTTGCGTTTGCAGGATGGCTAAGGTGGTCAAGATGATTTTGTCTTACGTACCACCGGCATTTGCCCAAACTCGCCGACAGCATCGATTTTCAGATGCCTCTGTAAATCTCCTTATCCTGTTCGCACTTGGTTGGCCCGTGCGCTCCCGCGCACGGGTTGGAATGGCATTGGCGGCTTACTCGAGTGTCGCTGGACCTCGATAGCGGCGATCCTTTAGCTGCTCTTGATTATTTCGAGCATGACGTAGGGGTTGCGAAACGCGCCTGCTTTGTAGGACGGTGACTGTTGGGCAGCATTCCATTTCAGGTCACCGATCTCCAGATTGGTCGAACTGCGGCCTACCCGAATGATCCCGTCGCAGAGAAGGTATTCGCCGTAGGCGAGAGGGATTGACGTGCCAGGGTACCCGAATCCGACCTGCCAATTCGCCAGCTTGAAGTTTCGGCGCGAAAGCTTTGTAAGTCCGGCCAGCGCCGCCTGAATGTAAGGGACCGTCATGGCGAAAGCAGGATTGTACTTGCCGATCAGTTTGAGACCACCAGCGATCTGGGGGCTGCCGAGGAGATCAAGAATTGGCTGGCTCCCGCGATCGGCCATAGCGTAGAGGCCAAGGTCAAGGTGCAGCCCGTCCTTGGGCTGGAAGCCATCGAAGATCGGTAGGTTTAAAGCGGCAGCGGTTCCGGCCTCGCCGGCGTGGCACGACGTCACTTGAGCGACAGAATCTTTCTTTTTCTCCGCCGCGAACCAGTGATCAGCGCGATAAGACAATTGCACCACACATCGATCATGGGGCAGGTCGGGCATGTAGAGTTGTCTTTGCACCAGAGCAATTCGATCGCCTGGATTGATCGGCGTTGGCGTCGGCGTTGCGGGATCGACAAAGTTCGCACCCTCGCGGCGAAGCACGCGAAGATTGGCGCTCGTCTGAGAATGCCAAAAGCCGAGGAACGACAGAACCCGCGCCACCTCTCCGCCATGGTGACCCTCGCTCGGCTCCCTGAGTACTTCCTGGAGCTTGTCAAGTTCCTCGTTCGACAACATAGCAACGGGAGCGCCAGGCCATTCGAATTCACTCATATTATTCCTCCACCAAGCCGTCCTACAGATGTAGATCTTCAAGTGCATCAATGATGCGGATCGCCCAGAGATCATCGCCAGCGACCGCGTGAAGGTCGCTGAGCGTTCTAGCGGAACGAAGCACGTGTGCAATCCGCGCCCGGGCAGGCGGATGTCCGTCGGCAGTCATCTTCTGGTACTGGGGTTTGCCGTAGCATCGTTCAAGCATCAGGAGATCCCACGCTTTGAGGGCCAAAGCCGCGCCAGCTGTGACGCAGCGATAAGTTCCCTCGCGCATAGCTTCATCGAGATGCGCACATAGCCGATCGGTGGACATGATCATGAGGGCGTCGACGTCCGCATCCAACTCTTTTGCCCAACCGATTGTCTGATACTCGCCCAACTGGATGTTATTCTGACGCGCAATTTCTAGTGCGCCTGGGATGTGCAAACGATAGGTATCGATACTCTTCTGCTTGCCCAGATGCGTCGTTTCATGCGCGACCAAGAAGGCTAGTGCGTTGCAGAGCGTCTCAGTGATCCAGAAGTCGGGGAATTGATCCGTCCGTGGAAGGTTGCCGATAGAAGGTTCCGAGCGAGTCAGGAATGCAAGGTTGGTTAACATCCGTCGCGCGCGTTCCTTCTCGGCGTTTGTCGCTTTTCTAAAGGCCAAGTCGCTAGGGCTCGTTATCGTAACCAGATCATAGAGTTGACGAGCCATTTGGTCGGCGGTTTCGATCAGGATATCGTCCATCAATATGACGTGAAGTTCCCGACGGCAGTTCGGGCTGTCACACAAGAACGTGTCGCAGACTCCCCAGAATGGACAATCGGTCGCGAAAACGCCAAATAGCGTCTGGCAGAGTTCATAAAGCCGAGTTGGTGCGTAGATCTCAACCAGGCTATGCAGCAAACACACCTTGTCGCTGACGTGGTAGTTCGCAGACTTGAGAAGACGCGGAATTCGGTCGTACCTGGATTTGAGGCAGCAAGGATCAAGCGGCCGTTCCATCCCGGTGTCCATGAAGAAAGGATGAACCACGCGACCCCGACTCCCAAATGTAATCAAGTGCGCTAAAATACGTTCACTTTGCGTGCAGTGGAAGGTGATCATTCACGTCACCGGAACGGCTTTGGCGGGCGCCTCGCGCGCTCACTAGAAGTGCTTGCTCAGGTGCCAATAACAACATTGTATTGAGTGGCTTGGATTTCCGACCGATCCGTTCAGCGTCATGCAGTTTTGCAAAGGTGCGACTGGCAGTTTTTCGGTCCGGTCGATCAGATCAACAACGCCCGGAGAGCCCGTCAACGGCCTCTCGCGTTATCTCGAAGTGTGGCAAATATCTTGCCTCGCTAATCCTTGCCGCTCATTAGATCAGAAAGCACGCGGCTGCTTGGAACCACGGGCCAAGAACGAGCGAGGGGGGTCGCTTCTTTCCTTCCTAAGCGCCCGGCTTCGAATATCCGACGTGAGATGGCCTCCTGCTGCTGGCGAAGGTGATCCCTCAGCAGTTTGTTGCGCGTGATGTAGCCTGCGTTTACCCCCGGGATCGAGTGGTTCATCAGAAGGTGAACATCAAGCTCCGCAACGCCCGCGGCCTGGGAGATTGTGCGGAAAGTCTGCCGCAGATCATTCCCCCATTTTGACAGATCGCTGCGCTTCTCCTTGTGCTCAATCATGTGACCGCTTTGGCTCTCGGCCGGGAACAGCCAGTCACGAGATTGCTCGCCGTAGAGAGCCCGGCCTATCCGCAATACGCGAACCAGGCAACGGATCATGGCGTTCGAAAGCGGTATGTCGAAGGCCTTGACCTCGCCGCCCTTTGGCCGGGGTATGTGCAGGACACGCGCACGGAAATCGACATGCTCGACCCGCGCCTTCCTGATCGCTTCAGGGCGATGACCTGAGAGCAACATGAACAGATGGAACTCCCGCCGAACTGGGTTCTTCAGTGCCGCGAGTTGGGCGAACCAGTCCTCGAGATCCGACAGTCCGAGCGCGGTGTTGCGCCGGTGTTCAGCATTCCAGTCTATGGCGAAGACCGGATTGTCCGCTGGCAGCGTGCGGGCGACCTTGCGCGCATGGTTGTAGACGGCGCGCAGCGTGCGCATGCACCCGTTGGCGATATAGGCGCCGTTCTTCTTGGTGAGTTCCTCATGCCGCGCCGTCACGAGGGAAGGATCGTTGCCCAGTTTGGAAAGGGGCTCGTCGAGCCAATCGGCCAGTAGCCGCTCGACGTGGTCACGATAGTTGTTGATCGTTCCATCGCTTCGACCTTTGTTCTTCATATGCCCGTCACGGTATCGTTCCCAGGCAATGCGCAGCGTTGGATTCGCAATCGATCGCAAATCAACTGCCGCAGCATCGCCATCCTGTTTGCGTGTCGAAGCGCGGGGGTCAACCCCACTGGCGATCTTGCCGAGAATGTCCTTTGCCTTCGCCCGCGCGGCGCGCGCGGTGAGTTCTCCAACTTCGGCAACCTTCATTCGGACGGAAAGGCGCTTCCCTGCCTTCCTTCGCTCACCCTGGACAACGAATGTCTTTTGCCGTTTGCCGACAAGCACCATGAAGCCCGGCAGATCAGTGTCTCGGGCAAAATATTGACCCGAAGACGCCGGCCGGAGGCTTGCAATGGCGCGGTCTGTAAGGGCGAGACGAAGGTCTGTCATGACAATTAGTACGGCATTAGTACGGCAATTGCGTCGTGTTCGATCTGGCTCGATCTGTTGGTCTGTCTACGCGAACATAGCCTCGCAGCACGAAAACAACAACAACTTGAATATGTTATAGCCAACGAAATCGTACACCGGCCGAAATTGGGAAACAACAGGAAAGACCGTCAGACAAATTCCTAATCTGTAGGTCACAGGTTCGATTCCTGTCGGGATCACCAACTAAATCAAAGGGTTGGCTGACTTTTGCAATGCTCCCATGTTGCATTTTCTTGCAACTGGGCTCCCGTTGCTTTCCGTTCGCTCGAATCTCAAGCACTCCCTGGCCGCCGCGGTGAGAGCGCGGGCAGGGCAATCAGATGCGCCGGCCGGTTTTGGCGTCGAACAGATGCGCCGAGGCGCGGTCGATCTCGATCCGCACGCTCTCGCCTTGCTTCAGCGCTAGCCGCTCGCGGAAAAGGCAGGAGATCACCTCTCCGCCGCAGTCGACCGTGGCGAAGATTTCCGAGCCGGTCGCCTCCATGAGCGTGACTGTGCCGGAGAGACCCTGGCCGGTCGCCCGGATATGCTCGGGACGAATGCCGTAGACCAGTTCCCTTCCCGCGGCTTCGCTCGGCCGGATGCCTTGCGGCAACGGCAACGTCAGACCACCGGCGCTGCGGAAGATACCCTCCTCGATGTGGCCGTGGATGAAGTTCATGGCCGGCGAGCCGATGAAGCCGGCAACGAACAGATTGGCCGGCCGGTCGTAGAGATCGAGCGGCGCGCCGATCTGCTCGACCAGACCGTCGTGCAGCACGACGATCTTATCGGCCATGGTCATCGCCTCTATCTGGTCGTGCGTGACATAGATGGTGGTGGTGCCGAGCCGCTGATGCAGCGCCTTGATCTCGCCGCGCATCTGCACGCGCAATTTGGCGTCGAGATTGGAGAGCGGCTCGTCGAACAGAAACACCTGCGGGTCGCGCACGATGGCGCGGCCCATGGCGACGCGCTGGCGCTGGCCGCCGGAAAGCTGGCGCGGATAGCGGTCGAGCAGCTTCTCGAGGCCGAGAATACCGGCTGCCCGCTTCACCCGGCTCGCGGTATCGGCCGGATCGGCTTTCTTGATCTTGAGCGCGAAGCCCATATTGTCCGCCACCGTCATGTGCGGGTAGAGCGCGTAGTTCTGGAACACCATCGCGATGTTGCGGTCCCGTGCCCTGAGGTTGTTCACGGTGCGCTCGCCGATTGCGATCTTTCCGGCCGAGATCGTTTCCAGCCCCGCGATCATGCGCAGCAGCGTCGACTTCCCGCAGCCCGACGGTCCGACCAGGATGACGAACTCGCCATCGACGATATCGACGCTGACATCGTGGATGATCCGAGTGGCTCCGAAAGCCTTCTGCACGTTGTTGATGCTTACCGATGCCATTGCGTATCTCCGAAAGAATGAGGGCGGATCAGGCGCTCAGCCACCCTTGACCGCGCCGGCGGTCAGCCCGGCGACGATCTGCCGTTGCGCGAACATGGTCAGCACCAGCACCGGCAGCGTCACCACCAGCGCGGCGGCGGCGAGCGGCCCCCAGCTCACCTGCTCGTAGGACAGCATGTTGTAGACCGCGACCGGCAATGTCCGCGTCTCGCGGCTGGCGAGCACCACGCCGAAGACGAAGTTGTTCCACGAGAAGATGATCGACAGGATGAAGGCGACGACGATGCCGGGCTTGGCGATCGGCAGCGCGACCAGGCGAAACACCTGCCACGAACTGGCGCCGTCGATGTTGGCGGCCTCCTCCAATTCCATCGGCGTCGTCTCGAAATAGCCGATCATCACCCAGACCACGATCGGCACCGTCACCACCAGATGGATGATGATCTGCGGCCAGAGCGTGCCGAGGATGCCCAGCCACTGAAACAGGAGGAACAGCGGGATGAGATAGGAAAGCCCGGGCGTCATGCGGGCGATCATGATGACGATCGCCGAGCGTTCCGCCTTGAGCCTGGCGATGCCATAGCCGGCCGGCACGCCGATCAGCAGCGCCAGCAGCGTCGCCGTGCCGGTCACCAGCACCGAGTTCCACAGATAGAGCAGGAAATTGTTCTCCTCGAACACCTTTGCGTAGTTCGACCAGGCGAAGCGCTCCGGGATCAGGATCGGCGGATAGGCGCCGTTGTCGATCTCGAACTTCAGCGACAGCGAGATCATCCAGAGGAAGAACAGGATCGCCGGCGAGACCAGCACCAGCGCCGCGAAGAACAGGCCTATCTTGTTGAGCAGCCGCGAGCTCACCTATTTGCCCTCCGTGTCGACCCATTGCGAGCGCTGGCGCAGCATCAGGAGGATGAAGGACAGGGCCACGATGACGATGAAGAACACCACCGCCATGGCCGAGCCGTAGCCCATGTCGTAATAGGAGAAGGCGGTGTTGTAGAGATAGATGTTGATTGTTTCCGATGCCGTGCCCGGCCCACCTTGGGTCATCGCGTAGATGATATCGAAGCTCTTGAGCGCATCGATCGTGCGGATGATGACCGCGATCATCAGAAACGGCGCGATCATCGGCAAGGTGAGGTAGCGGAACTGCTGCCAGGCATTGGCGCCGTCGATCTCGGCGCTTTCGAACGGCTCGCGCGGCACTGACGCCAGCCCACCCAGCACGATCAGCATCACCAGCGGCGTCCACTGCCAGGTCTCCACCGCGACCAGCGAAGGAATTACGGTGTTGGCGTTGAATATCCACTCCTGCGCCGGAATGCCGACTAGCGACAAGAGATAGTTGAGCACGCCGAGCTGCGGATGGAACATCATGGTCCAGACCAATGCCACGGCGACGGGTGTGGCCATCATCGGCATCACGAAGACGCCGCGCAGCAGACCGCGCAAGGCAAACCTGGCGTCGAAAATGAGCGCGGCGACGGTACCGAAAAACATCGGCGCGACCACCGACAGGAAAGTATAGATCAAGGTATGCCAGAGCGATTCCCAGAACCGCGGATCGCTCGCCAGGCGCAGATAATTTTCAATCCCGGCAAAGCTTCGCGACTGGCCGAGCGTCCAGCTGTTGACGCTCATCCACAACGTGAAGGCCCAGGGAAAGACGATCACGGCGCCGACGACGACGAGCGCAGGAATGACGAAAGGCCAGTAGTTTGGAGCCAGCCGGATCGGCTGGCTCTCTTCGACGGCTTGCGTCGTCACCCCTGCGCGTTCCGGGGCGATGGCGGACATCAGCCTTGCTCGCTCCTGTCGAGAACCGGCTGGAACTGATCGGTGGCCTTCTTCAGTTCGTCGGCGGGATCGGCGCCGGCAATCATGTTGGTCAGCGCCACGCCATAGATGTCCCGGAACTCGGTCACCGGGATGATGACCGGCAGCGCCAGCCGGCTGATATTGCCTGAGCCGACCACGGCATCCAGCCAGCTCGCCGGCATGGTGACGCCTTCGCGCACCTTCGGGTCTTCCAGCACCGACTTGCGGAACGGCACGCCGGCGCCGGCCTGCAGCAGGCGCGCGCCCATGGCGGGTGACACGGCCCACTGGCAGAACAGATAGGCCGCTTCCTTCTTCGCGCTGGCGGACGTGACACCGATGCCGTCGCCGAACGTGCCTGCGGCATGCGCCTTGGGTCCCTTCGGCATGACGCCATAGCCGACCTTGCCGACGACGCGCGACTTCTCCGGATTTTCCATCGGCGGCGCGAAGCCCACGCCATCGAACCACATGCCGATCTTGCCCTGCAGGAAGGCGGATTGCGCCTCGGCCCAGTTGAAGCCGGTGACGCCGGGAGGCGCGGCCTTGGTCATCAGCCGCTGATAGAGGGCGGCAGCCTCGATCGCCTCCGGCGAGGTGGTGCGCAGCTTGCCGTCGCTGCCGAGCGGCGTCATGTCGTAGCCGAGCATCAGCGACGTCCATACCGGCGTGTTGGCGTTCTTGAGACCGCGTGCGACGAAACCGAAGGTGTTGCTTGAGGGATCCGTCAGCGCTTCGGCGGCGGCCACCAGCTGCTCGAAGCTCTCGGGATATTTTATACCCTTGGCGTCGAACAACTCCTTGTTCCAATAGAGAATCCAGTAGTCGACCGAGAACGGCAGCGAGCGCAGCACGCCCTGGCCGTCCTTGGCGAACTGGATGCCCGCCTCGGCGAAGTCGCTTTCGGTCAGGCCTGGATCGGTGAGGCCCGGATCGGCAAGGAAGCCGGAAATGTCGGCCAGCCAGCCGCCCTTCTCGAACTGGCGCTTCTGCACATGGTAGCTCAGATGCACGACGTCGAAGCTCGGCTTGCCGGAGCTGAGCTCGATCACCGTCTTCTGGCGCTGCTGCTGTTCGGGTGTCGCCTCGGCATTGACCTTGATGCCGGTCAGCTCCTCGAACTCCGCGAGATTCTTCAGGATGGTGTCGCTGCGCGGGCTCTTGACTAGGTTGACGTCGAGCGTCGTTCCGGCAAAGCGCTTCCAGTCGACGCCCGCGGCGAAGCTCGGACGAAGACCGACGAGGCCGGTGGCGGCGAGAGCCGCGGTTCCCTGGAGCAGCTGCCTTCTGGTTGGACTGAATGGATTGGACGACATTTCTTCCTCCCGGTTGTCGTTGTCGATTACGCCACCACGATTGCGGCGCGGTTTTGCTTCCTCAAATCTGCAGCGCCAGCCGGCGCGCATTGTCGATGTGCTGGCTGATCGCCTCGACCGCCATCTCCGGATCGCGTTTCTCCAGGGCCTCGATCACCGCAAGATGCTCGCGCATGACCGGCACGACGCGACCGTCGATGCGGAACCGCTCCTGATGGATGAGCCGGATCTTCACCGAATTGACCAGATAGGCCTTGGCGATGATCTCGTTGCCCAGCGCGCTGATGAAGGTGTCATGCATGGCCCAGTCGATGTTCTGGGCCTTCGCTTCCATTTCGGGTGTCGGGGTCTGCGCCAGCGCCTGGGCGAGCATGTCCTCGTGCTCGCGCCTGAGACCCGCAATCTCGGCGTCGGACGCGTTGACGGCAAACAGCGCGACCGCCTCGCGCTCCATGAACAGGCGGAACTGGAAAGCCTCGCGGATCAGGCTGATGTCGATATGCGCGATCTGCATGCCGCGTTGCGGTATGGTGGTCAGCAGTCCCTCGGCCTCGAGCCGCGGCACGATCTCGCGGATGGCTCCGAGCGGCAGGCCGGTGAAGGCGACCAGCTCGCGCTGCGAAACGAACTGGCCGGGCCTGAGGTCGCGGGCCAGCAGATGCCGCGTGAAGCTGGCATAGGCCTTCTCCCTGAGGGTTGCCGGTTCGCTCGTGTCGTCCATGCCGATCAGCGCCCTCCCCGGTTCAGGCTGCCTGTGTCGCAAACAGCCTGTCGTAAGCGGCGCCAAGCTGCTGCCGTTCCTGCAAGGCTACCGGCTCGAGCGGCGGCCGAACCGTCAGCCAGCGTTCGTCGCCGGTCTGGCGCGCCACCATGGCCTTCACCGCCGGGATGACCGGATGCCGGAGCAGTTCGAGGACGAAGCTTTCCACGCGGGAGTCGTCGCGTCTGCTCTCGATCATGGCGCGCAGTTCGCCGGCGGCGAAATTGGCCATGCCGGAAATCGCGCCCTGGCCGCCGATCCGCACCGCCGGCGCCAGATGCCGTTCGTCGCCGATGAGGATGATCAGGTCGCCATGCGTCTTGAGCAGCGCTTCGCTGTAGCCCCAGTCTCCACCGGAATCCTTGACCCCGGCGACCACGCCCGGATACGCCTTACGAAGCCGGCCGATCAGGTCGAGCGACAGCTGCACCGTCGTGACCGAGGGGATGTTGTAGAGCAGCATGCCGCGGGCCAGCGGACCGAGCGCGGCGAACACGGCGCCGAACCAGCCGAACAACCCGTCGTCACCGACATTCTTGAAATAGCTCGGCGGCGCCAGAAGGATGTTGCGGGCGCCGCGCTGCAACGCCTGGCGGCACTGCTCGGCAGCGTCCTCCGCCGCATCGACCAGCACGCCTGCAACAAGTTGGTCGGCGGATATGCCCGCCGCAAGCATGGCATCGATGACCGCCTGCCGCTCCGCCGTACCGACGGAAGCGCCTTCGCCGGTGGTGCCGAACAGCGTTACGCTGCTGCAGCCAGCATCGAGACAGGCCTTAGCATGCTCGGTCATCAGGGGAACGGCGATCCGCCCGGCTGCATCAAAGGGCGTTGTGAGCGCAACCGACAGACCAAAGCGCGAACCCACCTGCAATTCTCCATTCATCAATCTGCGAGCAGGCATAGCATACTGACATGTTAGTTGTAAACATAGCTCTCGGTCACGCTTGGCTGCGGCTGGAAACAATTCACAATGCCTGTAGAGCCAGTCCCGCCAGCGCGGATGCCGCGAGCGTCGGCAGCATGCCGGCCTTCAGCCTGAGCATGGCGACCATCGCCGCCGCCGACAGCAGCGCCGCGCGCCAGTCGAGCGAGGAAACGACCGGAACCTCGACGCCCCAGCCGACGCTCTCGACTTTGCCGAAGACGACATGCAGCGCGAACCACAGCGCAAGGTTCATCACCACGCCGACGACCGCTGCCGTGATAGCACCGAGCGCCGCCGACAACGCCTTGTTCTGCCGCAGCTGCTCGATGTAGGGCGCTCCCAGGAATATCCAGAAGAAGCAGGGCGCAAAGGTGGCCCAGAGCGTCAGCGCCGCCCCAAGCGACCCTGCAAGCAGAGGGTCGAGCGTGCCCGCATGGCGATAGGCGGCGGCGAAGCCGACGAATTGCAGCACCAGGATCAGCGGTCCGGGCGTCGTCTCAGCAAGTCCGAGCCCGTCGACCATTTCTCCGGGCGAAAGCCAGCCGAACGAGGTCACCGCGGCTTGCGCGACATAGGCAAGAACCGCATAGGCGCCGCCGAAGGTGACGACCGCCATCAGGCTGAAGAAGCCGCCGATCTGCGCCCATACGCTCCCCGGCCCTGCCAGCACGGCGATCAGCGCCACCGGTCCGAGCCAGACCGGCAGCCAGATGGCGATGGTCCGGGCTGCGTGCCATTTGGTCGGCACGGTGTGGCCGAGCTCGCCGCGCTCGAACATCAGGTCGACCACGCCGCCTCTGTCGGCGGCGGCGTTGCCCTCGCCATGCGCCGAACCCGAAAACAGCCTGGGTGCAAAGCGATTGCCGACCCAGCCAATGAGTCCCGCCGCAAGCACGATCAGTGGAAACGGCAGCTTGAGGACATAGATGGCAAGAAAGGCCGCCACCGCGATGGCCACCATGACCCGGTTCTTCAGCGCCCGCTTGCCGATGCGGATCACCGCTTCGACGACGACCGCCAGCACCGCCGCCTTGATGCCGAAGAACAGCGCCTCGATGACCGGCGCGTCGTTGTAGAGCATGTAGAAACTGCTCAGGGCGAGCATGACCAGTGCGCCTGGGAGCACGAACAATGTTCCGGCGACGAGGCCGCCGGCCGTCCTGTGCAGCAGCCAGCCGATATAGACGGCAAGCTGCTGCGCCTCGGGACCCGGAAGAAGCATGCAGTAGTTCAGAGCATGCAGGAACCGCTCCTCGCCGATCCAGCGGCGCTCCTCGACCAGTTCCTTGTGCATCAGGGCGATCTGCCCGGCCGGCCCGCCGAAAGAGAGCAGGCCGATTTTAGCCCATAGCCGCGTCGCTTCATCGAAAGTCGGCACAGCCGGGACATCGGCCGGCTGCGCGGCGCTGTCCTTGGCAAGCACGGTCATTGTTGCTTACCCCCGGCCGGCCAGTTATGCGTCTCGTCCGTGGCGTCGCGGCACCAGCGGAAGAAAGCGTCATAGAGCAGCATGCCGGCTTCGAGCTGTTCCAGGTCGTCGCGGAACATGCGCGACAGGCCGAGCGACGCTGCGAGGAACCCGGCAGCCTGCGGCACCAGGTCGAGACGCGCTGTATCCGCGCCGCGCACGATCAGCGCCAGACGATCGAGCGCCTCGGTGCGCAGGCCGAACTCCTCGATCATCGTGTCGAAGGTGCAATGATCGCCGCGATGGCTCCAGAAAACGCCTTCGATGTCGAAGGGCACCGCGGCGAAGCGGTCCGCGACCAGGGGCACCTCGGCCGGGTCGACGAACAGGAACACGGCGCCAGGATCGACAAATCGCCGGATCAGCCAGGGGCAGGCGATGCGATCGACCTTCGGCCGGGAACGCGTGACCCATACGGTGCGACCCTTCCCGTCGCGGGGCGGAATGGCGTCGGCCGCGACCAGCGGCGCCTTGGCGGCGGCCCAGGCCGCGAAACCGCCTTCCAACGATTCCGCCGGAATGCCCTCGTGGCGCAGCCACGCGGCAACGCCCTGCGAGAGCTTCTCTCCGCGCTGGCAGATGACCACGACCCTGGATCCGGAGAAGTCGGCCGCCCAGGTCGAGACGGTTCTGAAGTCGCGCCGGCAAGAAGCCGGCAGCAGCCGCGGATCGGCTTGAAAGTCGTCGTCGATGCGTACGTCGACGAGACGAGGTGCATCCGGCAGGCCGACCAGTCGGGCAAGCTGCGGCACTGTGATCTGAGTTGTTGACGGCATGGCGTCCACCTCCTGAACGAAGAGAGTTTGGACGCGATCGTTGGGCTGACGCCTCACGGGGTCGTCGCGGGGAACCCCTTAGCCAGGATGCTGGAACGCTCCCCTGCGATTGTCAAGAATTCTTGTCGAGGGAGGCGCGGCCCCGCACCTTCTTTGGAAGCTGCACTTACTGCGCCGTCCAACCGCCATCCATCGGCAGGGTCGTGCCGGTCATCTGCTTGGCCGCATCCGAGCACAGGAACAGCGCCAGTGCCGCCAATTCCTCAACGCTGACGAACTCTTTGGTCGGCTGCGCGGCAAGCAGCACCTCGTGCTTGACCTGTTCCTCGGTCATGCCGCGCGCCTTCATCGTGTCGGGGATCTGCTTCTCGACCAGCGGCGTCCAGACATAACCGGGCGCGATCGCATTGACGGTGATGCCATCCTGCGCGACTTCCAGCGCCACCGTCTTGGTCAGACCTGCGATGCCGTGCTTGGCAGAGACATAGGCCGACTTGAACGGCGAGGCGACCAACGCATGGGCCGAAGCCGTGTTGATGATGCGGCCCCATTTGCGGCTCTTCATGCCCGGCAGCGCCGCCTTGATGGCATAGAAGGCGGCAAGCAGGTTGATGCGGATGATTGCTTCCCACTTGTCGTCGGGGAATTCGTCGATCGGCGCGACATGCTGGATGCCGGCATTGTTGACCAGGATGTCGAGGCTGCCGAACGCCTCCTCGGCCTCGCGGATCATGGCGGTGACCGCCCCGCCGTCCATCATGTTGGCGCCGGAATAGCGGCACTTGACGCCGAAATCCCTCTCGATGCCGGCGCGCTCCTTTTCGATCGCCGCGGCATCGCCCAGGCCGTTGATGGTGACGTTGGCGCCCTCGGCGGCAAAGGCGCGGGCGGTTGCAAGGCCGATGCCGCTGGTCGAGCCAGTGACGAGCGCATTCTTTGAGGACAGGGAACCCATGGCAGATCTCGCACGTGGAGGGAGGGACTGTTGAAGCAGATAGTTTGTGCGTCGCAACATAACAATGCCATGCCCGTATTTCGGTGCGATTACAATGTTGTGATGCAGTTCGAGCGATAGGAAGCGGGCGGTCCTAGGGCGGTCTTTGCCGCCGCTGATGTGAGGCCTGCGACCTATCCGGCTATCTTGAGCAGCGAGGAAACCAGGAGCCTGTGCTCCTGCTGCGACAGCACGTCTGAATCGAAAAGATTCATGCTGCGCAGCCCCTCGATGGCGAGGAAACAAACCAGCAGCGAGCCGAGGTCGTCCGTTTCCTCCTTCAGCCGTTCGAACAGCTGCCGCTTGAAGGCTTTGATCGGCGTCAGGAATTCCGGATCCTCGGCGATCGCGGAGAACATCCAGGAGGCCGAAGGTTTCGGCTTCTCGCAATCATCGGCCGAGAGCCGTATGTAGGCCGCGAGCGCGCTTTCATCGCTTGCCTCGGCCGTGCGTTCTTCGAGCGCCTGCTCGAAAGCATTGAGGTAATTCTCGACCAGCCCCTGCATCAGCTTGGCCTTGGTCGGGAAATTGTAGAGCAGACCGCCCTTCGACACGCCGGCCCGATTCGCGATGGCGTCGAGCGACAGGCTTCCCGGGCCCGCCTCGCGCGCCACGTCGGCTGCCGCTGCAAGTATCCTGTCGCGCGAGTTTGCCCTGCGAGCTTTCATCACGCCTTCCCTTACATTAGGCCGTGTGGAATTGACAAGACCGTCCAGACGGTACAGTAAGACGCCCGCAATTTGAAATCGGGATTTATCGTCGATATGTGTCCCGGCAATTGACGTTGCCGGTTGCCGGCTCGAGGGGAACTATCCGTGAAGCGCTTCTTCATCATCACCGGAATTCTGCTGCTGCTCGCCGTGGTGTGCGCCGGCATCGTCGGCTTCAACCTGTTTCGCGACAATGCGATCAAGCAGTTTTTCGCCACCATGAAACCGCCGGCGGCGACAGTGTCGACCATCGTGGCGAAGCCTTCGAACTGGACGCCCGGCGTCGAGGCGATCGGCACCGTCAACGCCGTGCGCGGTGTCGACCTGACCGTCGAGACGGCCGGCATCGTCAAGGACATCCTCTTCCACGCCAACCAGAAGGTCGCGGCCGACGCTGTGCTTCTGCAGCTCGACGATGCCGTCGAGAAGGCCGATCTGGTGGCGCAGAAGGCTCAGGCCGCATCCGACCAGGCAGCGCTGACCCGCGCGCTGGAATTGCAGCGGCGTGGCGTCGGCACCGACGCTACGCTTGATGCTGCGCGCGCGGCGGCGACCGCATCGGCCGCGCAAGTGAACAAGCTGCAAGCCGTGCTCGACCAAAAGCAACTCGCAGCTCCCTTCACCGGGACGGTCGGCATTCCAAAGATCGACATTGGCCAGTATCTGGCGCCCGGCAACTCAGTCGTCACGATCCAGGATCTGGACACGATGCGGGTCGACTTCACCGTGCCCGAACAGCAGCTGCCGCTGCTGAAGATCGGCCAGACGGTGCGGATCGGCAGCAATGCTGCCGACATGTCCTTTGCCGGCTCGATCCGCGGCATCGATCCCAAGATCGACCCGGCAAGCCGGCTGGTGTCGATCCGCGGCGAGGTCGCCAACCCGGAGGGCAAGCTGACCCCGGGCCAGTTCGTGCAGATCCGCGTCGAGTTGCCGGAGGAAAGCAACGTCATCTCGGTGCCGCAGACGGCGGTGACCTCGAGCCTCTACGGCGACTATGTCTTCGTGGTAGTGCCGCCCAAGCCCGCTGAGGCCGGCGCTGCCGCGCCAGCAAAACCGGAAGACCAGAAGGCCGGGGCGGAGAAGCCTGCCGGCGATGCAGCCAAGCCGCAAGCCGATGCCTCGAAGCCGGCCTCCGATACGGCAAACGCCGCCGACAGCGCCGCGAAGCCGGCTGAGAACGCTCAAAAGTCGGCCGAAACCGGGCAGCAACCGGCGCTCGTTCTATCGCAGGTCTTCGTCAAGCTCGGCCGCCGCAACAACGGCATGGTCGAGATCGTCGAAGGCCTGAAGGCCGGCGACCAGGTCGTGACCGCCGGTCAGAACCGGCTCTTCAACGGCATGTCCGTTGCGGTCGACAACACCGTTGATCCCAGCAAATCGGCAAACAAGCAGGTTCAGCAATGAGCTTTTCCGATATCTTCATTCGCCGCCCCGTCCTCTCGACAGTGCTGG
This sequence comes from Mesorhizobium sp. WSM4983, assembly GCF_029625765.1. NCBI lineage: Bacteria > Pseudomonadati > Pseudomonadota > Alphaproteobacteria > Hyphomicrobiales > Phyllobacteriaceae > Mesorhizobium > Mesorhizobium sp. WSM4983. Next base: position 484,046 of record NZ_JARTVM010000002.1, read on the forward strand.
CCTGCATGATCCTGCTCCTGGGTTTCCAGGCCATCTTCAACCTGTCGATCCGCCAGTATCCGAAGGTTGACGAGACGGCGATCACCATCACCACGGCCTATCCCGGAGCCAGCGCCGACCTGATTCAGGGCTTCATCTCTGCGCCGATCGCGCGCGCCGTCGCCTCGACGGAAAACATCGACTACGTCACCTCGTCGAGCCGCCCGTCTTCGAGCACGGTGACCGTGCAGATGAAGCTCGGCTCCAACCCCGATGTTGCGTTGACCGAGGTGCTGTCCAAGGTTCAAGGCGTGCGCGGCACCTTGCCGGATGCCGCCAAGGATCCGGTGATCGTCAAGGGCACCGGCCAGCAGTTCGCGATGATGTATATCTCGATGCAGAATCCGAACATGACGAAGGAGCAGTTGACCGAGTACATCGAGCGCGTCGTGCGGCCGCGCATCTCGACGGTGGAAGGCGTCGCCGACGTCCAGATCTTCGGCGCCGAGGAATATTCGATGCGGGTCTGGATCGACCCGGTCAGGCTCGCCGCCCGCGGCGCCACGGCCGCCGACGTGCTGACTGCGATCAACAATTCCAATTTCCTGTCCGCGCCCGGCAACACACAGAACGAGTATGTGGTTTCCTCGATCGCGGTTCACTCGACCCTGCAGACGCCGGAAGCCTTCGCGCAGCTCCCCATCCGCTCGACCGACGGCCAGGTGGTGCGGCTGCGCGATGTGGCTCGGGTCGAGCTTGGCGCCGCCAGCACCGACACGAGGGTGAGCTTCAACGGCAAGCCGGGCACCTTCCTGGCCATCTTCCCGACGCCTGCCGCCAATCCGCTGACGACTGCCGAGGCGATCCACAAGATCGTGCCGGTGATCCAGGATACGTTGCCGAAGGGCATGACGATCGAGATCGTCTACGATTCCACCGAGCAGATCAGCGCCTCGATCGAGGAGGTGTTCAAGACCATCGGTGAGGCTGTCGCCATCGTCATTCTCGTCATCCTGCTCTTCCTCGGATCCTTCCGCTCGGTGATGATGCCGATCGTGACCATCCCTCTGTCGCTGATCGGCGTCTGTTTCATTCTGTTTGCGGTAGGCTATTCGATCAACCTTCTGTCGCTGCTTGCCATGGTGCTGGCGATCGGTCTTGTCGTCGACGACGCCATTGTGGTGGTGGAGAACATCCACCGCCATATGGAGGAAGACGGCATGTCGCCGATGCAGGCGGCCTTCAACGGCATGCGCGAGATCTTCTCGGCAATCGTCGCCATGACCATCACGCTGGCCGCCGTGTTTGCGCCGCTTGCCTTCACCGGCGGCCTGACCGGCGCGCTGTTCCGCGAGTTCGCGGTCACGTTGGCCGGCTCCGTGGTGCTGTCCGGCCTGATTGCGGTGACCATCACGCCGATGATGTCGGCTCGCCTCTTGAAGGCCGGCGCGCACGGCCGCTTCCAGCGCATCGTCGACGGCACCTTCAGCCGTGTCGAGCGCGTCTACGAGCGGGCGGTGACGGCTTCGCTCAGAAACAGGCCGGTTACCTTTATCATCGTCGTCGCGCTGGTCGCGCTCACCGGCTTCATGTTCACCAAGACCTCGACCGAACTGGCGCCGGAAGAAGACCAAGGCTTCCTGCTCTCGATCGTAACCGCCCCGCGCTACGCAACTTCGGACTACACCGAGACCTACGTCAACCAGATCCTCGGTCTTGTTAAGGACATTCCGGAAACGCGGGCGCAGTTCTCGGCGGTCGCCTTCGGCGGCGCCACCAACGGCGCCTTTGTCGGCTTTGCCTTCAAGGACTGGGCCGAACGCCAGCGCAGTTCGAAGGAGATCCAGGCCGACATCACCGGTCGCTTGGCCAAGGTCGCTGGCGTCGAGGCTTTCGTCTTCGCGCCGCCGACGCTGCCCGGCTCGGGCGGCGGCCTGCCGATCTCGATGGTGGTTCGCTCGACCGGCGATCCCTCGGAAGTCTTCGACCAGGCCGAGAAGATCAAGAACAAGGCGCAGGCTTCCGGCCGCTTCATCGTCGTGCAGAACTCGATGTCCTATGACGCCCCGCAGGTGACCGTCACCATCGACCGCGAGCGCGCGGCGGCGCTGAACCTGCCCATCGCCGATATCGGCAACACGCTGACGCTGCTGGTCGGCGGCGCCGAAGTGGCGCAGTTCGATCGCGACTCCAACAGCTATGACATCATCCCGCAGGTGCCGCAGGAGTTCCGCGACAATCCGGCGAAGCTCGGCGAGTATTTCGTGCGCAGCGTCGACGGCAAGATGGTGCCGCTGTCGGCGGTGGTGCATATCTCCACCAACGCCTCGCCGGCAGCGATCGAGCAGTTCAACCAGCTGAACTCGGCCACCATCTCCGCCCTGCCCTTGCCCGGCGTGACCACCGGCGACGGATTGAAAGTGCTGGAGGATCTGGCCAGGGAAACGCTGCCCGACACCTTCTTCATCGACTATTCCGGCCAATCGCGGCAGGAAAAGGAGCAGGGCAACACCATCCTGATCGCCTTCGCGGCCGCCGTGATCGTGATCTACTTGGTTCTGGCCGCTCAGTTCGAGAGCTTCCGCGATCCGCTGATCATCATGATGGCGGTGCCGCTTTCGATCTTCGGTGCCATCGTGCCGCTCAATATCGGCCTCGGAACGCTCAACATCTACACGCAGGTCGGACTGATCACCCTGATCGGCCTCATCACCAAGCACGGCATCCTTTTGGTGGAATTCGCCAACCAGCAGCGCGAAATCCATGGCATGCGGCGCCGCGATGCCATCATCGCCTCGGCCAAGGTGCGCCTGCGGCCGATCCTGATGACGACGGCCGCGATGGCGCTCGGCGTCGTGCCGCTGATCATCTCCAGCGGCGCCGGCGCCGCGGCGCGCTACTCGATGGGCCTCGTCATCTTCACCGGCATTCTGGTCGGCACGATGTTCACGCTGTTCGTCGTGCCTATGTTCTACACCTTCATCGCCAGCAAGGATCTGCCGCATCTCGCCGAGAAGCCCGATCCGAAGCTGATGCCGGCGCTGCCCACCTGAAGCAATCCAGGACTGCTCCAAAAACAAAAAGAGGCCGGAAAATCCCGGCCTCTTTTTTAGGCGGTCACCCCACGGCTTCGGCGCCAGAGCAATTCCAGGAAAAGTGTGGAACGGTTGCTCGGCGACTTCGCCGTGGCCTTCCGTCCGGAATTGCGTCGAACCTGGCTTGAAGGCGGCAATCCGCCCGCTACTTGACCCGTTACTTTACGATGAGGATGCTGGTGTTGCCCGGGCCGAAGGCCTCGACGAGCTGATAGAAGTCGGCCGCGGCATCGGGATGCAGGCGCACGCAGCCATGCGAAGCTGGCCGGCCAAGATGCTTGATGGCATAGGTCGCATGCACCGCATAGCCGCCGCTGAAGAAGACCGAATGCGGCATCGGCGCATTGTCGTATTTCTTCGAATACCACATCTCATGCATGCGGGTCGGCTTGAATGACCCTGTCGGCGTGATGTGCCCCCTGTCGCCCGTCGACACTTTCCAGGTGAACGTCGGCCGGCCGTCGACCGTGACTTCCATGATCTGCTGCGACAGCGAAACCCGGGCGACGAGCTGGTTGGCATGAGCGGCGTTGCTGCCGAAGAGCAGAGCCGCGCCGGTGAGCGCGGCGGCGGTGACGTGGATGAGCTTGGCTGAAATGGCGGTATGCATGACGATCCCTCTCTCTCTTATGCCGGTCGGGCCGGCTGCAATTTCGATGGATCGTCTTATCGGGATCACCTGTTTCAGGTCTATTTCGCTTAATATGCGTTAATGTTTCGAATTCGTTTCTCTAAGTTGACGGCCTAATTCCAGAGAACACGCTCCCCCCTAGACCGGCTGCCGGCAATATCAAGCAGGCCGAAGCCGGCGGGCAAAGCGTATATCGCTTTGATATGAAAGCCTTTCTCCGAATCTCGAAACCGAATTGCAACAAAGCGCGACTTGCGCGGCATGATGCGGATACAGGCCCGCAGCAATGTCGAGTCACGGGAACAGACATCAGCAAACGAAAATGGGCAGGAAATCGAAAGTTCGCACCTGGTTTCTCAGGATCGGCGTCTCGGCAGTCATCCTCGGTGCTGTCGGCTCTGTCGCCGGCAACCCTGTGACGGCGCTTGGCGCCATGAATTCCGGCGAGGTTTCGACACTGCACACTGCACTGTTCATCGCCACGGTCTGGATCATCTCCAGCCTGCGCGTCAACCGGCTGAGGGCCCTCTGGCGGGTCGGTCTTCGGCTGATAGGGATGCGCGGCCCCTCCGGCTACTTGCTGCCGAGAGGACCGAAGGCCCGCGCCGCAGCGGGGGGCTCCGTAGGCGGCGCGGGCGCTTCGGGAGTTTCCTGAAGCATCGACGACTATCGAATTGGGGATTGAGTTATGAAGACGAAATTTGCCGCTTCGGTGCTGTCCGCACTGCTTTATGCCCAGGGGCTGCTTGGCTTTGCCGCGCTTGCAACGGTGCTGCTCAAGGAGCGCGCCCACGCCGAGATCGCCGCCAGCGCCGAATTGCCGTCCGGCCCCTCGATCCTCGTGGTGCGCTAGGCGCCGGCGTCGGATCCAAAAGTGCGAAGCGGTTTTGGAAATCCGATGCAAGATCGAGGAAAAGACCTGGTGGCCCTCGCCTCAGTCGGTGCGCGGCGTCGGCGGATCGAACCGGTAACCGGCACCCCTGATCGTGGTGATGGTCTCCGTATCGAGCTTACGGCGCAGCCTCACGATGCGCGAATCGATCGAGCGGTCGAAAGCGTCGGCATTCTCGGCGGGCGCGGCGGCAATGATGTCGTCGCGCGTCAGCACCTTTCGCGGGCTCGCCAGAAACAATCTCAACAGCGCCACCTGCCCCGGCGACAGCTGATCCTCGGCGCCGGAACGATGCATGACCATGGCCGACCTCAAGTCGACGGTCGCATTCTCGAGCACGATCAGTTCCTGGGGGTTGCGGCCGCGCCGCGTCAGCAGGCGGCCGATGCGCGCCGCCAGCTCGCGCACATTGAGCGGGCTTTCGATCACGTCGGCAGCGCCGAGCTCCAGCGCCAGCACCTTGTCGACGAGATCGGCGGGCCGGCAGATCAGGATGAAGTCGCAGCCACCCTCGCCGCCCCCGCCTTGGCTACTATAGCGCTTGAGCAGTTCGCGCCCCTCCGCCTGGGTCACGTCGTCACCGACGACCACGACGTCGATGCCGCCTGCCGAAAGCAGCGACTCCGCCTCCCAGGGCTGGCGCGCCTGACGCACGTCGTGCCCCCGACGCTCGAGATGGTCGGCCAGGTCGCCGGCCACCACTTCGGCAACGGACACAAGCGCGACGACGGATCGTGCTGCCATTTTCTCCACTCCGCCACGGACAACTCGAGATGAGCGCTGGACATCATGTTTATACCCAATCTACTTTCCGCTGAAAGCGGGAGCGAGACCATTGTGAAGGCGCGCATCATTGTCGTCGAGGACGAGCCGGATCTGAGGGAAGCGGTTGCCGAGTATCTCGGCGCCAGCGGCTATGACGTTGCCACGGCCGAGAATGCCGCGGCGGCGCGCAGCCTGCTCGAGGCGCAACCCTTCCACCTCGCCATCCTCGACATCGCCATGCCCGGCGAGGACGGCCTGTCGCTCGGCCGCTGGCTGCGTTCCAAGACGCAGATCGGCATCATCTACGCCACCGCCGCCGGCACCGCGCTCGACCGCATCGTCGGCCTGGAGCTCGGCGCCGACGACTACATCGTCAAGCCCTATGAGTTGCGCGAAGTGCTGGCGAGGGTCCGCAGTGTGCTGCGCCGCGTGCCGCAGCCGGTTGCCCCCCAGGCCGCGAAGACCGAGGCCGGCACGCGCCGCTTCATGAATTTCGGCAGCTTCCAGGCCGATTTCGACGGCAGGCTGGTGACCGGCGCCAATGGCGCGGTCATCGAGATGGCCAAGAGCGAGTTCGACGTGCTGGAAGTTTTCCTCACCCGCGCCAACCGGCTTCTGACGCGGGCGGCGATCTCGGAGGCGATCGGCTTCGTGGAAGACCCGGAATCGTCGCGCGCTGTCGACATCCGCATCATGCGTCTGAGAAAGAAGATCGAGGCGGACCCCGCCAATCCGAAATTCCTGCGCACGGTGCGCGGCGAAGGCTACATCTTCTCGCTGCCGGCTGGCGACGGCAACTGACTCCGGCGCCGCGCACCTTCCGGATACGCAATCGACGCTGTAGCATTCCGGTCCGGCGGCATGCCCCCAGAAAACCGTTGTCGATTTTCGGGCTTGTGTGCTGGATTTCATGGTTTACCGATATGGCCCCGGAGATGACGTTCGACGATGACAGCTGAGGCCGCACGGACAGAAATGCACGGCTCCCGCCAGGGCGCCGCGATGGCGGCCGTCCATGTCGTTCGCCGCTTGCGCGAAGCAGGCGACTGGCAGCGCGAGATGGACAGCATACTGGAGGCACTGTGCCGTTCGTTGGACTGCCAGCGCGGCATTCTCTTCCGTTTGCGCGAGTTGCCGGGCGAGGGCTTCGCCCAGTCCGTGGCCTCCTATTGGATCGACCCTGCTTTTGGCGGCGAGCTCGCATCGCCTACCGTGATCATGCAGTCGATCATCAACTCCGATCCGCTCCTGGAGCAGTTGCAGGAGGATGAGCGCCAGGGCAAGGTCTTCGCCGGCCACACGCGCGACCTCGATGGTTTCCTGCGGGCCGACTTCGAGAAGCAGAACATAAAATCCTTCATTTCGGTGTCGGTCTTCGCCCACGGCCATCTCTGGGGCACTCTGGCGGTCAATGACTGCGCGGCCGAACGCGAATGGACGGATGAAGAGGAGGCGACGCTTCACATCATCGCGCTCGCCATCGGCGACGCCATCGAGCGCTCGCCCTCAGAGGCGCATGCCAGCGAGGTTATCCGCCGCACCATGCTGCAGGCTTCGCTCGACGCCATCATCGTCATCGACGAGGCCGGCTCCATCATCGAATTCAATCCGGCCGCCGAGAAGATGTTCGGCTTCAAGCGCAGCGACATCCTCGGCAAGGATCTGATCGACACGATCGTGCCGCATTATTACCGCAAGGGTTATTCGTCGGGCGCCGAGTACATGGCCGGACGGGGCGCGCCGATGGTTGGCCAGCGGCTTGAGACAGTGACCCAGAACGCGGCCGGCGAGATCTTTCCGATCGAGCTGACCGCGACGGAGATGAGGGTTGCCGACCGCCGGCTCATCTTCGGCTCGATCCGCGACCTGCGCGAGAAGCTGCACGCCGAAGAAGAGATCAACCGCCAGCGCGAGAAGCTGCACCAGAATGAAAAGATGGCGGCAATGGGCTCGCTGCTCGCCGGCGTCTCGCATGAGCTCAACAACCCGCTGGCGGTTGTGGTCGCGCAATCGACCCTGCTGCATGAATTCGCGGCCGACCCGCAGACCAAGGTGCGCGCCGAAAAGGTGCGCGCGGCCGCCGAACGCTGCGGGCGCATCGTCAAGAGCTTCCTGTCGATGGTGCGCCTGCATCCGACCGAGCAGGCCGAAACCGACCTCAACCAGGTGATGCGCTCGGCGCTCGAAGTGACCGCCTATGGTGCGCGCTCCAGCGGCATCATCATCGACACCGACTTCGCCAACGGCCCGCTGCTCGCCATGGCCGACGCCGACCATGTCACGCAGGTCGCGGCCAACTTCCTCATCAACAGCCAGCATGCGCTTGCCGGCTTCACCGGCGAGCGGCGCATCAAGGTGCGGACCTTTCGCAGCGAGCGCGGCAATCCGGGCTTCTCGGTCGAAGACAACGGACCCGGCATTCCCGATGCGATCCGCTCACGCATCTTCGAATCCTACTTCACCACCAAGCCGGTCGGCGTCGGTACCGGCATCGGCCTGTCGATCTCGAAATCGATCGTCGAGCGCCACAACGGCAACATCTGGTTCGAAGAGGTGCAGCCGCACGGCGCGCGCTTCGTCGTCCAGTTGCCGGCGATTGCCGGCAATGCGGCAAAGGCCGGCGAGGGTCCGGCGCGGTCGAGCGGGTTGCGCCATGCGCTGATCATCGACGACGAGCCCGACGTCGCCGCTTCGCTGTCCGACATATTGGAGCTCATGGGGCTCAAGTCGCGTCTCGTGCCAAGCTGGACGTCCGCCGGCGAGGTTCTGAGCGGGCACATGCCGCCGGACATCGTGTTTTCCGACCTGCGCATGCCGGGCACCAGCGGCATCTCGATCTACCGTGAATTGCTGGCCGAACGGCCGGGGCTGGCGCAGCGTTTCGTGCTGGTCACCGGCGACCTCATCGGCGCCAAGGCCGAGATTGAGGCACTGCCGCCGCAGCAGCGGCCGCAGATCCTGGAGAAGCCCTTCTCGACGCTCGACGTCCGCGGCACCCTTGCGACCGTTGCCGATGTCGCGGCGGCCGACAACGGCGCCGACATCTGAAATTGCTCCCTCTGCGGCTTCACCTGGATATCGTCGGATTCGCAAAAAGAGGCTCCCGACCGACTTTGCGGCGGGAGCCTGACTGGAGCGCGGAGGGTGCGCTCAGGGGAGCCTAAAACACGTTCGGGGTGTCGGTCAGCGGCGCGGCATTGGCGATCATACGCACAGCTCGGGCCCGGTGCTGACCGGACTGCTCGGCAATGGCACGCAGGCATTCGGCGTTCTCGGCGCCCCAGCTCTGCCCTTTGCAGGCGAATTCGACTTGCGACTGCGGCAGGCGCGCGGTTTTGAGCGTCGTCGGCGCCCCCTCCACGACATTGGCCGGAGGATTGATCGAGGCGAAAGCGGGACCCGCGGCTGGCGCAAGCACCATGCTGGCGAAGGCGGCAACGCTCAGCAGCATGAACATCGTCATCGGATGGTCGCTGGCGCGCTGGCGCAACGCCAGCTTCGGACGGCGATCATTGCGCTCGGGACCGTAAGAGCGGCGGCTGGCATCGGCGATCCGGACTTTGGCAAACATCGGCTGTTCCCTTCGTTATCTTTCTTTTTTCCTTGAAACGAACTTAACCGCACCACGTAACAGCCGGATGATAGGGCGGGATGGCCCATGTAACAGGACTGAAACGGGGATCGCTTCTGTTCCTTTTGCTCCTGTCGGATGCGGCGGACTGTAAGCGACCTCACACAGGCGCAGAATTGGCATGGCTGTCGCGATCGTCCGATGCGCGAAGCGCGTCGAAACGGTGCCCTCACAAACTGCGGATCCGAAGCTGGAACCGCCGTTTTGCACTCCTGGTTAAGGCTCGGATTTTCCGGGATTTTCTCGGCTCGGATGACTGCAAGCCGGTCGGCATGAAATTTCCATACTTTCACAAGCCATTGCATTTTAACGGAAAATGTGTTTTTATTGAACGAGCATTCAACAAAACGAGAGCATTTTCATGAACCCGCACCTGCGTGACGTGGCGATCCCCAACGATTGGGACCGGCGGGGTTTGCCGGGGTGGAGTTACCACTCCAACGCCCTTCTCGAGCTTGAGAAGGAATACGTCTTCCGCAATCACTGGCAGATCGCCGGCCATGTCTCCGACGTGCCAAATCCGGGCGACTATCTGACGATGGACGTCATCGGCGAGCGGGCGCTGATCGTGCGCGGCAAGGACGGCGTCGTGCGTGCCTTCAACAACATGTGCCGTCATCGGGGCAGCCGCGTCGTCGCCGACAGCCAGGGCACCTGCAAGAACGCGCTGATCTGCCCGTTCCACGGCTGGGTCTACAATCTCGACGGCACGCTGCGGGGGGCTGCCCGTCCGCGCTCCTTCCCGGAACTCGACAAGACCGAGTTCGGGCTGATGCCGCTCGATCTCGAAGTCTGGATGGGCTTCATCTTCATCCGCTTCCGCAACGGTGGCCCGCAGCCTTCCGTGGCTGAACTCTTGAAGCCGATCGAGGCGGAGATCGCCCATTACAATGTTGCCGACATGGTGCCGTGCTTGGGCATCTGGACCCAGAAATCACCGGTCAACTGGAAATCGGTGCGCGACGTCGACAATGAGGGCTATCACGTCGCCATGGCGCATCCGGCGCTGCAGGACCTCTACGGCGCGACCTATTTCGACGAACCCTTCGTCAACGGCGTGTCGCGGTCCTTCGCCACCTACAACCCGCATGCCGGGCGGCGCTGGAGCGTCAACCAGTACATCAAAATAGCGCCCGAGCCGACGCACCTGCCGGAGCATCTGCGCAAAGCCTGGATCTATTACGGCATCTTCCCCAACAACGCGCTGTCGATCATGCCGGAATCGGTGCAGTTCTATCAGGAGTTCCCGCTGTCCACCGGCGAGACGCTGCTGCGCGGCGCGATCTATCGCTACAAGGACGAGACGCGGGAGCAGGCGGCGGCGCGCTACCTTGCCTACCGCATCGACCGCGACACCATGAACGAGGATGTCCAGCTCTCCGTCTGGTCGAACGAATCCATGCTCTCCGAGGCGTTCGGGGGCTTCTACCTCTCCGACCTCGAATATGGCGTGCGCACCCACCACGACCATCTGCGCAGGCAGGTGCCGGTGCTGAACTTGGAGACCGCACCGGAGGAAAAGGACATGTGGGGATTGAACGACGCGCTGCGGTCGAAGGGGTGAGCGTCTTCCCTTCTCCCTGCTACACGGGGAGAAGGTGCCCGAAGGGCGGGGCAGTGCAAGCGCCTCACAATTGGCTCTGGCTCCCGAACCTCAGGGAGCGTCTGAACTAAATCTCGCAAGCTGGCGCTGCCCCTCACCCGCCGGCTACACTCCCCGTAGAACGGGGAGAGGGGCGCTCTCTCACCCCCGCCAGACGCCTTCCTTCCTCAGATCATCCATCGTGCGCGAGATGCCTTCGCGCAGGATCGCGACCATGTCGTCGATCTGCTCGCGGCTGATGATGAGCGGCGGCGACATCACGCACATGTTGATCAGCGGCCGCACCAAGAGACCGAGCTCATGGCAATGCGCGTCGATACGCTTTCCCACATCCTTGTCGAGCTGCAGCGGATCCTTGCTCTCGCGGTCGGCGACGCATTCGACGCAAGCCATCAGGCCGGCGCCGCGTACCTCGCCGACCAGCGGCAGTTCCTCGAGCGTTTTCAGGCGCGCCTGGAAATAGGGCGCGATCTCGCGCGCATGCTGAAGCACGCCCTCTTCCAAAAGATCGAGGTTCTTCAGCGCGACGGCGCAGCCGATCGGATGGCTGGTGTAGGTGAGGCCATGGCCAAACAGCGCATCGGGATGGTTGGAGCGGCGCAGTTCCTCCAGCAGCCGCTCCGAGATGATCACGCCGCCAAGCGGGAAATAGCCCGAGGTCACCCCCTTGGCGAAGGTGATCATGTCCGGATCGAGGCCGAACACGTCGCCTGAGGCAAAAAGATGGCCGAGCCGTCCGAAGCCGGTCACCACCTCGTCCGAGACATAGAGTATCTCGTTCTCGCGGCAGATCTCACGGATGCGCTTCAGGTATCCGTCCGGCGGCACGACGACGCCGCCCGAAGCTTGCACCGGTTCGCCGACAAAGGCGCCGATGCGACCGGCGCCGACGCGCGCGACCGTGTCGCGGAACTGGTCGACGAGGAAATCGGTGAAGGCGTCGATGCTCATCTCCTTCGGCCGTCGGAACGGATCGGGCGAGGAGAGCTTGATTACCAGCTCGTCGGCACCATCCATCCAGTGCCGGTCGCGCGGGCGGCCGTTGAGCGAGGCCGACAGGTAGGTCGAGCCGTGATAGGCGCCGCCGCGGCTGATGATCAGCTTCTTCTCCGGCCTGCCGCGCACATTGTTGTAGAATTGCATGAAGCGCAGCGCCGTCTCCACCGCCGACGAGCCGCCGGTGGTGAAGAAGGTGTGACTGAGATCGCCGGGAGCGGCATCGGCGATGCGTCTCGCAAGCTCGGCTGAGGGCGCATTCATTGTATACCAAGGCGTGTTGTAGGACAGCGCCATCGCCTGGTCGTACATCACCCTTGCCAGTTCCTCGCGGCGGTGCCCGACATTGATGCACCACATGCCGGCCGGACCGTCGATCAGCCGCTTGCCGGATGCGTCGGTGATGTAGATGTCCTCGCCTTCGCCGATCAGCGCCCGTGCCTCGGCGCCGACCGAACCGGCATAGGGCCAGGGCTGGACCAGATGGCGCTTGGCCAGCTCGACCGCATCGTCGCCCCCGGGCTCGACAACTTCCCTCGCCTTGATCTCTCGTGCAGCCGCCATCTTAGCCTCGCATGGTCCGTTGCGGTGATTTCCAGAGACATGAAACGAAGCGGAAAGCCATGGAAATTCGGCTTTTCGTCACTTCATTTTGAATGTTCATTCAATCAATATTGCAGAAATAGCGCTTGATTTCAATCGGCGGATGCGCTCATGATGAAAGAAAGCCGGCAAGTCTGGAGTGATCGCTCCGGGCACATAAATTGGGAACAGGCAGTCGGCGCCGATCAATGGGAAGCCGTATGGCGGGACAGTCCGAGCCGGCAACTGCAATCACGCCCGGAGCGCTGCAATGACGGCCGCCGCGGAAGGGTCGCCCCCGCTGCGCATGGCGAGAGCCAGACGAGGTGCCCTTCTGCAGTCGGAAGCCGTCCAGGGCATTGCGCTGATCAGCCCGACTTTCCTTTACGCGCTCATCCTTCTCGTCCTGCCGATCCTGGTTGTTATAGCCCATTCCTTCTGGACGCAGGACTACCTGACCATCGACCACACATTCACGCTGGAGAATTATCGGATCGCGCTGACCGAGCCGATCTACCGCGACCTGCTCTGGCGCTCGCTCTACATCTCGCTGACGGTCAGCCTGTTCACCGTGCTGCTCGCCTATCCGATCGCCTATTTCATTTCCTTCCATGGCGGCCGCCAGAAGAGCCTCTGGCTGTTCCTCATCACCATCCCGTTCTGGACCAGCTACCTGCTGCGCGTGATGTCGTGGAAGGTGATCCTCGGCTACAACGGCGTGCTCAATTCCGGCCTGATGGGCCTCGGTCTCATCGACGAGCCGTCGACTGCGCTGCTCTACAATTCCAACGCGGTCATCATCACGCTGACCCACGCCTGGGCGACCTTCGCCATCCTGCCCATCTTCGTTTCGCTGGAGAAGGTCGACCGCACCCTGGTCGAAGCGGCGACCGATCTCGGCGACGGGCCGCTGCGCTCCTTTCTGCGCGTGACCTTGCCGCTGTCGACGCCAGGCGTCATCTCAGCGGCGCTGATCGTCATGATCCCGACCGTCGGCGACTACGTCACGCCGAAGCTAGTCGGCGGCAAAGACGGCGTCATGATCGCCAACGCGATCCAGGCGCAATTCGGCAAGGCGTCGAACTGGCCGCTCGGCGCAGCACTCTCCGTCACCACCATGGTCATCGTCTCGCTGATGGCCGGCGCCGCGGTGCTGGTCATCCGCGCGTTGCAGAGGCTGGCGCGATGACGGCGATCAGACGTTACCTGCCAAGCTGGCTGTCGAGCTACGCCGCGCTCTACATCCTCTTCCTTTATCTGCCGGTGATCTTCCTGCCGATCTTCTCGATCAACACCGCGGCGACGCCGAAATTCCCGCTCTCAGGCGTCACGCTGCATTGGTACCAGGACCTGCCGCGCACGCCGGCGCTGATCGACGCCACCTGGAACAGCTTGGTTGTCGGCGTCTCGGCGGCTATCCTGTCGACCGTGTTCGGCATTCTCGCCGCCCGTTCGATCACCCGCTACCGCTATCCGGGCCGCCGCACCGTCAACGGGCTGATCATGGCCCCGCTGGTGCTGCCCGAGGTCATCGTTGCCATCTCGATGCTCCTGGTGATGCTGCAACTGGGCTTGAGCCTGTCGCTGTTCACGGTCGTGCTTGGGCATGTGCTGGTCTGCATTCCCTATTCGATGACGGTGCTGACCTCCGGCTTCGAAGGTTTCGACCGCAGCCTCGAGGAAGCCTCCGCCGATCTCGGCGAAAGCGCCTTCGGCACCTTCCGGCGGGTGACGCTGCCAATGGTGGCGCCGGCGATCATCTCCAGCCTGCTGGTCTGCTTCACCATCTCGCTCGACGAGTTCATCATCGCCTTCTTCCTCACCGGCACCGAGGCGACGCTGCCGATCTACATCTGGGGACAGCTGCGCTTCGCGGCCAAGCTCCCCGGCGTGCTGGCGCTCGGCACCTTGCTGTTGGCGGCGTCCTTCGTGCTGATGACCGTTGCCGAGATCCTGCGCCGCCGCGCGGCGAGACGCACCCAGAACGAGGGAGGCCTCTATGCTTGAGCGGGTCCAGTCCGAGCGAACGATGTCCGATCGCACCATGATCGAGATCCGCGACGTCACGCGCAGCTACGGCGCGTTCAAGGCGTTGGATAATGCATCGCTCGCGATCAGGGAGGGCGAGTTCTTCTCGCTGCTCGGGCCGTCCGGCTGCGGCAAGACCACGCTTTTGCGCATGATCGCCGGCTTCGACACGCCGACCAGCGGCTCGATCGCGGTCGACGGCCAGCCGATGGACGGCATTCCCGCCAACCGGCGTCCGACCAACATGGTCTTCCAGAGCTACGCGATCTTCCCGCATCTCAATGTCGAGCAGAACGTCGCCTACGGGCTGAAGCGGCTGAAACTGCAGGGCGGCGAAGAAAAGCGCCGCGTCGAGGAGGCGCTGGCGCAGGTGTCGCTGACCGGCCTAGGCAAGCGCCGCGCCACCGAACTCTCCGGCGGCCAGCGTCAGCGCGTGGCGCTGGCCCGCGCGCTGGTCATGCGTCCCAAGGTGCTGCTGCTCGACGAGCCGCTATCGGCTCTCGACAAGAAGCTGCGCGAGCAGATGCAGGTCGAGTTGCGCCGGCTGCAGCAGGCGGTAGGCATCACCTTCGTGCTGGTCACGCACGATCAGTATGAGGCTTTGGCCATGTCGGACCGCATCGCCGTCATGTTCGGCGGCCGTATCGCGCAGGTCGCCTCGCCCAAGGAAATCTACCAGCGCCCGGTCAACCGCCAGGTCGCCGACTTCCTCGGCGGCATGAATTTCGTCAAGGCCGAGATCGTCGAGGAGAACGGCGTGTCCTTGGTTGTCGACACGCTTGGCTTCGGGCGTGTGAGGACCGACAAGCCGAAGGCCTTCGTGCGCAACGGCGGCGCGGCGACGCTCGGCATCCGGCCGGAGCGGCTGCGCGTGCTCTGGGACAATGCGACGGCCAAGTTCGAGGTCGCCGGCACGGTGGTCGAGCGCCACTATTTCGGCGAGATCACGCATCTGATCGTCGAAATCCCGGGGCTGGAAAAGCCGCTCTCAGTGACCGAGACCAATGATTTCGGCGCCGACGACATTCCGGTCGGCGCGCCGATCCGTCTCGCCTACGACCCAGAGGCCCTGGTGGCGATGGCGGACTGAAGCCGCGCCAAAATCTTCCCGGCGGCGATGCGTCCGGCCACGATCGCGCCCTCGACATAGGCGGGGAAGGACGGCGACACTTCCGACGACGCAAAATGGATCGGCGGCGCGCCGGCAAGGATCGTGCGCTCGGCATCTCTTGCCGTCACGTCGACGATGAGATCGCTATAGGCGCCGCCGCTCCAGCGGTCATGCGTCCAGTCGCGCTGGCTGAAATCGAGAATATCGGCCGCGTCCGGACCGAGCGCATCCGCGAGCTTCGCAATGACCTCGGCGCGCAACGCCGCAGCACCCAGCTTGCGGCAGCGCAGCGCCAGCGGTCCACCGATGAAGACGACGAGCGCTGCATGCTCGGCGTCCCTGCTGGCATCGCAGGCAAACAGGCCCGGCATGTCGCGCCACATAACCATTCCGCTCAGATCGCGCTCGCGCCAGAACGGCCTGGCATAGCGGACGAGGATCTTGACCACCGCGCCGCTTTCCCAGACGCCAAGCGCCTTCTTCAAGGCCGTTGACAAGGCAGGCCGAAAGTCGAGCCTGTTGGCCGTCGCAGGCGGCAGGGCGAGCAGGACCTCGCGCGCCTCGACGGCGCCGCTGCCGACGACGACACGAACGCCGGACGGCCCGCGCTCGACGCGAATGACCGGCTCGTTCAGCCGCAGCCGGTCACCGAGATCGCCCGCCAGGTCCGCGGCCAGCGACTGCATGGTCTCGCGCAGAGAATATTGCAGTTCCGGGACGTCGTTGGTGATGCGGCGATCATTGTCGATCAGGTACCAGAGCGGCACCTTTTCCAGCGCCAGGCACCACAGTCCTTCGATCATCGAGCGGAAGGCGGCTTTGGCATCTACCGGATCGGTCTGGCGTTCGAGCCAGGAGGCGACGGTCAGCCCGGCGATCGCGGGATCGTCAGGCTCGGTCCAGTTCATGCGGTCGCGGATCGCCATCGCGGTCACATAGGTCTGTCCGGCTTGGTCGACCGACATCGGTGGATGGGTGATGAAATCGCCATCGACAAAGGTTTTGACGAAGGTCTTGCCGCGCGCCCTGGCCAGCGCCATCAGCTCCGGCATGTCTTCGCACAGGAACTGGCCGCCGCTGTCGATCAGCTCGCCGAGCCCGTTTCGCACACCTTCCACACGACCGCCGACGCGGCCGCGCGCTTCCAGGACAAGGAAATCGATGCCGGCGCGCTTCAACTCGAGCGCGGCCGACAGGCCGGTGAAGCCGGCGCCGACGATTGCAACGTCGGTGCTTTCGGTCTTGCTGTTCAATAGCCGGCCTTGATCTTCTCGAACTCGGCGATCATCTTCAGCTTGAGCTCGGAAGGCAGCGGCTGCTGGAACAGCGTCTTGTCGACCCATTTTTCCACGTTGTCGTAGCCCTTTTCCTTGAGCACCGCCTGGGCGACACCGGCCATGCCCTTGGCGTTGGCTTGGCCGTAGCCCCAGTCCTTGACCAGCACCTTGGCGACTTCCGGATCGTTGACGGCATTGAGATAGTCATAGGCCTTGTCAATGTTGCCGGGCGCGTCCTTGAACAGCACATAGCCGCACACCCAGGTCGAGATGCCCTCCTCGGTATCCTTCTTGGACTTGATCGGCACGCCGGCGGCCTGTGATTGCACCGCCGCGTCGTTCCAGGCCCAGGCGAGATCGACCTCGCCGCCTGAGAGCAGCTGCACGATGTCGGTGGTGTCGGTCCAGTAGGAGCGCACGTTCTTGTGCACTTGGCGCAGGAAATCGGACGCCTGCTTGAACTGCTCGTCCGTCATCTTTGTCCAGTCCTTCAGCCCGATGGCGAGGCTGGCCAGCGCATAGGCGTCGTCGACATTGTCGCCGATCGAGACGCGTCCCTTATACTTGGGATCGGCGAAGGCCTTCAGCGACTGCACGTCCTTCTCGGCGATCTTGTCGGAGTTGAAGGTGAGCTGCGTGTCACCCCAGTCCCAAGGCATGAACCAGGCTTTGCCGTCGGGGGTGGTGGCAAGGTCCTTCATCGCCATGATGCCGGGGTTGAGATCCTTCCAGCCGGCGATCTTGGAGGTGTCGAGCGGCTGCAACAGCCCCGCCTCGCGCCACTTCACCACGCTTTGCGAACACGGATGGCCGAGGTCGGCCTTGAAGCCGGAGCGGATCTTCTCGAATGCCTCGTCCTCATCGCCGAAGAAGGCGAAGGTCGGCGAGTCGCCGTCCTTCTCGACATATTTGCCGTGGAAGCTGGGGTCCTCATAGCCGGACCAGTCGAACACGATGAGGTCCTTGTCGGCGGCAACGGCGAACGCTGCCGCCGAAGACGCCAGCGCGCCGGCGAGCGCCAAAGTAAGTGTCAAGCGTCGGCTGAGTTTCTTCATGCTGTTCCATCCTCTTTTGGTCCTGCCGGTCTTGCTGGCCGGCTGTTGCTAACCCCGGGCCGTCGTTAACCGTAGTGTTTCGGAAAGGCCGCGGCCAGGAACGCGTTGGCGGCCTGCAGCGCGGTCTCGCGCGTGGTGTCCTGGGTGCCCATCATCAACCGCAGCCACAGGCCCTCGAGCATGGCCGATAGCGCCAGCGCCATGACCTGCGGCTCATAGGCATAGCCGCCGCTTTGCTTGAGCGTCGCGCAGAGGTCGATGAACACCTGTTGGTAGTAGGCGTCGCGCGAGCTGCTCAGCGCCTGGTAGGTCGGCCGCGATTTGGCCTCGCCCCAGAAGGCGCACCAGGCGGCGAGCTTGCGCTTGTTGCAGATCGAGCGATCGAAGTCGGCCCACACCAGCGCCTGCAGCTGCCGCGCCGGATCGTCGCCTGCCTTCTGCAAGGCCGCGCGCCAATGCGCCGAATACTCGTCATACATATATTGCAGCGTGGCGACGAGCAGCTTCTCCTTGCTTTCGAAATGGAAGTTGACGATGCCGCGGGACAGGCCCGCGCCGTCGGCCACATCGGCCATCGTCGTTTCCGCATAGCCGCGCTTGGCCAGTGAATCGATCGTCGCCTCGATCAACTGGAGTTGCCTGACTTCTTTCGAAGCCTTGCGGCCGCGCTTCTCGGCGTCTCCTTTCCGTGCCGGTTCGGGCAAGGCATCCCTGACCTCTGCATTCTTCATGACCGTGACGGTCTCCAGCATTGCCGGCTATCCGACCGGCTTCCAACCGCGCAGATGAGTGGGGCGGTGCTCACCACTGTCAAGCACCTTCTGCATCGCCTCCCAGGTCCGGATGTTCTTGTCGACATAGCCCCCGCCGACCGCGGCGGCGAGCGCTTGATAGAGTGGCCCCTTCAGGCGCGCCAGTTCCTCCCGCGCCACCTCCCGGTACCATGCGTTGCGGTCGCGGACGCTGATGTCGCGGAAGCCAGCACGACGCATCGCCTCGGCGTAGCGCGCCGGCGAAGCCATGGCAAAGGACAAGCCTTCCGCCGCGAGATAGGCCTTCATGTCCGCAGACGGCTCGCCGTCGTGCGAGATCATCCAGTTCGACGCGGCGAAGACGCCGCCGGGCTTCAGCACGCGGAAGATCTCGGCGAACAGGGCATCCTTGTCCCGGACATGCAACAGTGCGTCCTTCGAGAAGACGACGTCGAAGGAAGCATCGGTGAAAGGCAGCAGTCCCGGCGGCGCCTGGAGGAAGCTCACGCGGTCTTGGAGACCCTGCGCAGCCGCGTTTCGCTTTGCCGTCTCGATCACCGGCCTCTCGACATCGAAACCGGTCGCATGCGCCGCACCATGGCGCGCGACCAGATCCAGCGTGACGCCGCCGGCGCCGCAGCCGAGATCGAGGATCGTCTTGCCCTTGAGCGAGAGGCCTTCGACCACGCGGTCCACTTCGTCCGGGCCGCCCGGCGACAGGTAGCCATCGCCCCAGAGCGCCTCGAGGAAGCGAATGGCCGCGTCGTCATATTCCGGCTCGGCGTTAGCCGTTTCGATCATCGGACTGAGCCTCAAATGCGGAAGTCACCTTCGCGCTAGCGGAACACCAGAAATGCGGGGCAAAGCCTAGCGCATCAACGCAGAAACGCAACACCATTTGTTGAACATTCATTCAAAATGGCTGGACAAAAAACCGTGACCCGTGCCAAATTCGGCTGATCGGGGAACAAATCGCACCCAAAAACGGGCGGCCGGAGGTTGAGCGCACATGAAGGCATGGGACGCGATCGTCATCGGCGGCGGCCACAACGGGCTGGTCAACGCCGGCTATCTGCAGCGCGCCGGGCTCGACGTGCTGGTGGTCGAGAAGAACGACTGGGTCGGCGGTGCGGCCACCAGCCGCGAGCTGACGCCGGGCTTTCTCTACTCCAACTGCTCCTATGTCTGCTCGCTGTTCCGGCCCGAGATCATGCGCGATCTGGAGCTGCCGCGCTTCGGCCTGCAGGTGATCTCCTATGAAGGCGGCGCGGTGTTCACGCGCGACGGCGACTATCTCGCCAACTACCGCGACCACGATGCGCATCGCCGCGAATTCGCCCGCTTCTCCAAGCGCGACGCCGAGGCCTACGACCGCTATTCGCGCGACGTCACAAGGCAGTGCCGCTTCATCCAGCCGCTGTTGATGCGCACCGCGCCCGATCCCACCAGCTTCAAGCCGCGCGATCTTGGCGAGCTGCTCTATCTCGGCAAGAAATTCGCCGGTCTCACCGCTGAGGAAATGGCGCTGACCTTGCGCTTCTGGACGATGTCGATCTCCGACTTCCTCGACGAGTATTTCGAGACCGACGTCATCAAGGCGAACTTTGCGCTTTCCGGCATCATCGGCACGGCGCTTGGGCCCATGTCGCCCGGCACGGCCTATGTCCTGCTCCACCACTATATGGGTGAGGTCGATGGCTCGGTGGGCGCATGGGGCTATGCGCGTGGCGGTATGGGTGCCGTAACCAAGGCGCTCGCCGCCTCATTCAAGGCCTCCGGCGGCACGATCCGCACCGGCGCCGAGGTCGAGCGCGTGCTGATTAGGAACGGCAGGGCCAAGGGCGTCGTACTGGCCGGCGGCGAAGAGGTCCACGGCAAGCTCGTCGTCTCAAACGCCGACGTGAAGCGCACCTTCCTGAAGCTGGTCGAGGAGAAGGAGCTGCCCGACATCTTCCTTCGGCGGGTCAGGAACTTCAAGATCCGCGGCTCGTCCGGCAAGGTCAACATCGCGCTGGATTCACTTCCCCAATTCCCGGCTCTGCCGAAGGATTCGCCGGTCTATCGCGCCGACATGCACTTCACCGATTCAATCGAGCGCATGGAGCGCGCCTATGACGACTGGAAGGCCGGGCGCTGGTCGGCCGATCCCTTCCTCGACATGGTGATCCCGACCACACTCGACCCGACCATGGCGCCGCCGGGAAAACATTTCATGAGCTGCTTCGTGCAATACGCGCCGCCCAAAATTGGCGGCCGAGACTGGACGGACGCCGACCGCGACGGCTTCGCCGAGAGCGTGGTTGCGCAGATCGCCGAATATTCGCCCGGCTTCCGCGACCGCATCGTCCATATGGAGGTGCGCACGCCGCGCGAGATCGAGGCCGAGGTCGGGCTCACCGAAGGCAACATCTTCCAAGGCGAACTGACCTTCGACCAGCTGCTGTTCAATCGCCCGGTGCCGGGCTACGCGCAATACCGTTCGCCGGTCGGCGGGCTCTATATGTGCGGTTCCTCCGCGCATCCGGGCGGCGGCGTCATGGGCGCGCCCGGACGCAACGCCGCCGCCGAGATCCTGCGCGATCTCGCCAAACCAACCCTGCATATGAGCCCGGCCCATGACGTCATCTGAAACGAATTGGGACGCGATCGTCATCGGCGGCGGGCACAACGGCCTGGTCGCCGCCGCCACGCTGGCGAAATCGGGACGCAAGGTGCTGCTGCTCGAGGCCGGCAAGGAGGTCGGCGGCGCGGCGCGCACCGAGGAATTCGCGCCGGGGTTTCGCGTCTCCTCGGTCGCTCATCTGCTCAACCGCCTGCATCCCGATGTGGTGAAGACGCTGGAGCTCGAGCGCCACGGGCTGAAGATCGAGCGCGGCGATTTGGTGCCGTCGATTGCATTGTCGAAAGACGGCCCGCTGGTGCTGCACGGCGCCTATGGCGAGGCGCTGACGGGCGCCAGCCCGTCGGAGCAGTCGGCTTGGCGCGACCTGCGCGCGCAGCTGTTGCGCTACGCCGGCGTGCTGAAACCCTTCCTGTCGCGCCGTCCGCCGGACCTTGCCGGCATGTCGCTCGCCGAAATGACCGGGCTCGGCCAGACGGCGCTGGCGCTGAAGAAGCTCGGCAAGGAGGACATGCGCGACTTCCTGCGCGTGCTCTTGATGAACGTCTACGACTTGCTCGACGAGCAGCTTTCCGACGACAGGCTGAAAGGCCTGCTCGCTTTCGACGCGACACTGGGCAGCCATCTCGGTCCGCGCTCGCCGACATCGCTGCTCGGCCTCTACTATCGGCTCGCTGGCGAGATCGGCGGGCTCGCCGGCGCGCAGATACAGCCCAAGGGTGGCATGGGCGCGGTCGTTGCCGCCATCCGCTCGGCGGCCGAGCAAGCGGGGGTTTCGATCCGTCTGGCTTCGCCGGTCGCCAAGGTCGTCGTCGAGAAGGGCCGCGCCGTCGGTGTCGTCACGCAGGGCGGCGAAGCGCTGCGCGCAAAAGCGGTCGTCTCGGCAATCAATCCCGCAACCACGATCCTCGATCTGGCCGGGCCGCGCGAGGTCGACACCGGTTTCGTGCGCAAGATGAAGAACATCCGCATGAAGGGCGATGCGGCGAAGCTTCATCTCGCGCTCGACCGGCCGCCGCAATTTGCCGGCGTCGACGCCGCTGGCCACAAGGGCCGACTCGTCATCGCGCCTTCGCCGGACCATGTCGAGGGCGCCTTCAACCCGTCGAAATATGGCGAGTTCTCGCCCGAGCCGGTGATGGAGATCACGCTGCCCAGCCTGGTCGATCCTTCGCTGGCACCCTCCGGCGCCTGCGTGCTCTCCGCGGTGGTGCAATACGCACCTTATGCATTGAAACAGGGCTGGACCGCCGGCAAGCCGCAATTCCTCAAGGCGATCATGGCGCAGCTCGAAGCCTATGCGCCTGGCATCGGCGCCACGGTGCGTCATGCCGAGTTGCTGACTCCGGCCGACATCGAGGCACGCTACCGAATGCCTGGCGGCCACTGGCACCACGGCGAGTTGCAGGCCGACCAGATGCTGATGTCGCGGCCCATCTCCGGCTGGTCGGGCTACGACACGCCGCTCGAAGGGCTATTCCTTGCCGGCGCCGGCTCGCATCCCGGCGGCGGCATCTCCGGCGCCCCCGGCCTCAACGCCGCACGCCGCATCATCGCGATAAGGGCATGAGATGATTTCGCCATTCACAAACGCAGCGCTCTACGATGCCGACATGAACCGTCATGTGAAAATCAATTCCGCTCGCACCCTTGCGCAATCCCACTTCCGCACGCTTCGGCTTGGCACACCTTTCCAGCCGCGCATCGACGCGCTGGCGCTGACAAACGACTGGTACAATTGGGCCGGCTACCGCGCGCCGCATTCGCTCTGGGACGAGGAGCTGGAATATTTTGCCATTCGCAGCCAGGCGGCACTCCTCGACATCTCGCCGATGACGAAATACCGGATCGAGGGTCCGGACGCTGAAGCCTATCTCGACCGTGTCACGCTGCGCGACGTGACTAGGCTGAAGCCGGGCCGCGTCCACTACACCGCCTGGTGCGACGACGAAGGTTTCGTCCTCGATGACGGCACGCTGTTCCGGCTGTCGCCGACGCGCTTTCGGCTGTGCTCGCAGGAGCGGCATCTGCCCTGGCTGCTTGACAGCGCCATCGGCTACGAGGTCAGCGTCGAGGAAGAAACCGAAGCGATCGCCGGGCTCGCGCTGCAAGGCCCAACCTCCTTCGCCATCCTGCGCGACGCCGGCTTTGCCGGCATCGAGCGGCTGAAGGTTTTCGACCTCGCCGACTTCGCGCATGACGGCGCTGCCATCACCATCTCGCGCACCGGCTTCACCGGCGATCTCGGCTACGAGCTGTTCGTGCCGGCGGACAAGGCGTTGAGCCTATGGGACCGGCTGATGGCGGCGGGCGGGCTGCGCGGCATCCGCGCCATCGGCTACACGGCGCTCAATCGCGCCCGGCTAGAAGCCGGGCTGATCGTCGCCAATGCCGACTTCACCACTGCCGAGCACGCCATCCGTGCCGACCGCCTGCGCATGCCGGACGAGATCGGCCTCGGCTTCATGGTCGATCCGGACAAAGGCCACTTCAACGGCCGCCGCCCCATCTTCGAAGCGCGGGCGAAGAAGCAGCTGCGCCATGTGCTGGTCGGGCTGGAGATCGAAGGCAACATCCCGGCCGAGCACGCCATCGTCTACTGGAAGAAGAGCCGGGAGGTCGGGCTCGTCAGCGCGGCGATGTGGTCGCCCATGCCCAAGCGCAACATCGCCATCGCCTCCTTGCAACGGCCTTACGGCGATAGGGTCGTCGACGACCTCTGGGTCGAGATCTACGCCTTGCGCGAGCTGCGGTACCAGAAGCTGATGAAGCGGGCGAAAGTGGTGCCGCGACCGTTCATCAAGCTCGACCGCCGCACCGCCAACCCGCCGGCGGATTTTTGACGTGGAAGGGGATGCGGACAGGCTGGACGCGGAGGCGGAAGCGGCCGAGCAGTGGCAGTTGGTCAACACGCCGCTCGGCGAGATGTGGTCCGGCCGCACCCGCTATGCGGCGGCGATGTTCTTCTTCAAGCGCGGCGAGATGGATGCCGACACGCTGGAGGTCTACCGCATCTGCGCTCGGCTCGACCATGAAGACCCCTTGCCGATCATCCGCGACCGCGGTGTCGGCAAGGAATGGCTTAAGCGCTTGGGTGCGTAAGCCCGCAGCGCGACGGAGCTGCGCTCCTGCTTCGCCCTAGGATGACGACATTGGGGGAGCGTTCTGGCCCAATTCCGAACGTCCAAGATTGTCACTTTATCCGATCGTCCTTTCAAGGACACGCAGCCAATTCCGATAAGCGATCTTCTCGATCAGCGCGCGCCCGAAGCCGCGAGCGGCGAGCGCATCGAGGAGCTTCGGCAGGCCTGCCACGTCGCCGATCACCGCCGGGATCATGGCACCGTCGAAATCGGATCCGAGACCGACACCGTCCTCGCCCAGCGCCTGCAACAGCGACTCGATGTGGCGCAGCATGATGTCGAGGCTGGTGTCGGCATTCATGCGGCCGTCCTCGCGCAGGAAGCCGGTGGCGAAGTTCAGGCCCACCATGCCGCCCGTTTCGCGGATCGCGCCGAGCTGCCAGTCGGTGAGGTTGCGCGAATGGCCGCAGATCGCATGCACGTTGGAGTGGGTCGCGACCAGCGGCGCATCGCTGAGCGCGGCGACATCGCGAAAACCCTTCTCGTTGAGATGCGAGAGGTCGATCATGATCCTGAGCTGGTTGCATGCCTTGACCAGCGCCTTGCCGGCGTCGGTCAGGCCCGGCCCGGTATCGGGCGACGAGGGAAAGCGGAACGGGACGCCGTTGCCGAAGGCGTTCGGCCGGCTCCAGACGATTCCCAGCGAGCGGAGCCCGGCGGCATGGAGCACGTCGAGCATGGCAAGTTCGGGATCGATCGCCTCGACGCCTTCGATATGGAACACCGCGGCGATCGAGCCATTCGCCATCGCCTCGCGCACATCACCGGCGCTGCGGCAGACGGTGAGCGCGCCGGCGCGCTCGAGCCTGAACAGGATCGAGGCCATGCCGATGGTCGACGTGACCGCCTCGGCGCGCGGCAGTTCCGGCGGCAGTGGTTCGTTGTCGCTCGGCGCCGGCGGCACGGCGCTGCGCTTGGTCTTTTCGATCGGCGGCGGAAAGATGGCGAACATGCCGCCGGCAAAACCGCCCTTTTTGGCGCGCGGCATGTCGATGTGACCGCCCGGCGTGCCCTCGATGAACAGCTTTTCGACATCCGCTTCGTTCGACTGGTAGAGCCTCAGCAGCGTGTCGTTGTGGCCGTCGAAAACGGGAATGAGGTCGGATTCGGTCATCAGGCCATTCGCTTTTTTGAGGTGGCGGATCGGGGCGGGAGAATCCCAGGTGATCTGTCTAATTAGGCAAGATGGCCGAACTGCGCAAATGCCAGACGCGTGTTCGCATTTATGGCTGGACGAGACGCGTCGCTCGCCCCCGGCGGCGATGGATCGGCGCGCAGCGCCGAGACGGTTCGGGGCGCTGCAGCGGAGTGAGACGTCGGTTTTCCCTGGAACTCCCTCAGCCGGCCGCTTCGCGGCCCTTCTCCCCGGGGGAGAAGGGGAAGACAAGTGCTACTATTTCAGCACGTCGGCCCATTCCGGATGGCGGCGGAACTGGGCGTTGGCGAAGGGGCAGAGCGGGATTATCTTCTTGCCCGCCGCGCGCGCGTCCTCGACGGCGCGGGCTACCAGGCGAAGCCCGGCGCCCTGGCCGCGAAAGACATCCGGCACCTCGGTGTGATCGATGATGAGCTGGTGCTCGCCGACCTTGGTGAAGGTCATTTCGGCCTCGGCGCCGCCTGGTCCGCGCAGCAGGTAGCGACCCTTGGAGCCGCGATCTTCCAGTTCGATCTCAGGCAGCTGGTCAGCCATTTTTTGCGCCTCCTTCGCTGGCGGGCGTGAGGGCGAACAGCCGCCGCGCGGCTTCGATTTCATTCGGCCGCACCTCGTGCCCGCCGTCGTGCCATTCCACTGTGACATCGGCCCCGTCGGCGCGCAAATAGGCCTCCAGCCGCGTTGTCAGGTTCGGCGGGCAGATCGGGTCGCGCCTGCCGGCCGTGATCAGGATGCGGCGCCCGGCAAGGCTGCCCTGCACCTGCGGCTCGAACGGGATCAGCGGATGCATCAGCGCCGCGGCATCGAACAGTCCTGGCTCGGCGAACACCGCCGAGGCCAGGATGTTGGCGCCGTTGGAATAGCCGAGGCCGAACACCGCCGAGGGCTTTGCCGCCTCGACATGCGCCTTGACGAAGCCGGCCATCTTGGCCGTCGCCCGCGCGAGGTCGTCCATGTCGTAGACGCCTTCGCCGGTGCGGCGGAAGAAACGGGCGGCACCTTGCTCCGACACATCGCCGCGCGGCGAGACTATCGTCGCCGAAGGCGCGAGCTCGCGACCGAAGGACAGAAGCTGGTTCTCGTCGGCTCCGGTGCCGTGGAAGACGAACAGCAGCGCGCTGCCCGGCGAACCGGGCAGCACTTTGTGGATGTAGGCGTTCTTGCTCATGGCGTCAGTCTTCCAGCTTCTGCAGATGCTGTTCGAGATAGGGTCTCAGATGCTGATGCTGCGTCGGCAGCTTCAGCGCCTCGCCGAGATGCGCGGTGTCCTCGTCGCGGTTGAAGCCCGGCTCGTTGGTCGACACCTCAAACAGCACGCCGCCCGGCGTGCGGAAATAGATCGCCCAGAAATAGTCGCGATCGATGACCGGCGTCACGCCGTAACCCGTGTCGACAAGTGCCTTGCGCACTTCGAGCTGCCGCGCGCGATTCTCGACCGCGAAGGCGACATGGTGCACCGAGCCGGCGCCGAGATTGGCAAAGCCGGCGCCCGGCAGCGATTCGATGTCGACGACGTCGGCGCCGTTGCCGTTCTTGATCGCCATCCGGCGGACGTTGCCGGACTTGTCGACCTCTTCATAGCCCATGAACTTCAGCAGCTCCTCGGTGGCGCCGCCGTCCTTCAGTCTCAGCGCGACCGAGTGGAAGCCGCGAATCGCCTCATCGACGGGGACGCCGCCCTTCACCCAGGGCGCTCTGCCGTCGGCCTTGTCTTCGACCAGCGCAAAACTGTCGCCGTCGGGGCCCGTGAAGGCAAGCCGCTTCTCGCCGAAGCTTTCGCTGCGGCCAACACCGCTGACGCCCTCGTCGGCGAAGCGCTTTTCCCAATAGCCGAGCGTGCCTTCCGGCACTGAGAAGACGGTGGTGCCGACCTCACCCACCCCATGCCGGCCCTTGCCGATGTCGGGGAACGGGAAATAGGTCATCACCGAGCCCGGCGTGCCGAACTCGTCGGCATAGTAGAGGTGATAGACGTCCGGTGCGTCGAAATTGACGGTCTTCTTCACCCGGCGCAGGCCGAGCTTCTTGGTAAAGAACTCATTGTTGCGGCGCGCATCGCTTGCCATCGAGGTAACGTGATGCAGGCCCTTGATCTGATTGAGCATCGTCTTGCTCCTTCCCTATCCTTGCTGCGGCCCTTGCCGCTGTCCACCGCAATATGAGGATAGCGCCTGGCCCGGCAAAGCGACCAAACTCAGAATGGACTGTATCACAAAAGTGAACGGCCAGAAGACCGATGTTCACCAATTGATGAAGCTGCCTCCTTGCGCCGATCGGGAAATTCGGCTCCATGAGCGGCCGCACCGTCTTGAGGAGAAGAGTTTGGACAACCGAGTGAGTCGCCCGAATGTTCTTCTCATCACCTGCGACCAGTGGCGCGGCGATTGTCTGTCGGCGGCGGGACATCCGGTGGTGAAAACGCCGCATGTGGATGCGCTCGCGGCCGAGGGCGTGCTGTTCCGGCGCCACTACGGTGGAGCGGCGCCCTGCTCGCCGGCGCGCGCCTGCCTCTACACCGGCCTCTATCAGATGAACAACCGGGTCTGCCGCAACGGCTCGCCGCTCGACGCCCGCCACGGTAACATCGCGCTTTCCGCACGCGCGGTGGGTTATGACCCCACGCTGTTCGGTTATACCGATGTTGCGCCGGATCCGCGCCGGCTTGCGGCCGGCGATCCGCGGCTGAGGAGTTATGAAGGCGTGCTGCCCGGCTTCAGCGTCCGGCAGTTGCTGCCCGAACATCAGAAGCAGTGGCTGTCCTGGCTGCGGACGCAAGGCATCGACACGAGCACCGGGATACCGGGCATCCATCGTCCGGCTGGCAAGCAGGGCAAGGTCGGCGATGATGTAAGCAACGCGCCGTCGGTCTATTCGAAGGACCAGACGCCGGCGGCTTTCCTGGCCGGCGAATTCATCCGCTGGCTTGGCGAACAGGAGCAGGCGGCGCCGTGGTTCGGGCACATCTCCTTCATCAGCCCGCACCCGCCTTTCATCGTGCCGCAGCCCTACAACACCATGTACGACCCGGCCGACGGCCCCGCTTTCCGGCGCGCGGCGAACTGGCAGGCCGAGGCGCAAAGCCACCCCTACCTCGCATACGATCTTGGCCTGCAGAAGCGGACGAAGTTCGTTCCCGGCGCCGAGGGCAAGGTGCGGGATTGGAGCGAGGAGAATTTCCGCCGGATCCGTGCGCTTTACTACGGCATGATCTCCGAGCTCGACGCGCAGCTCGGCCGCATCTGGGAAGCGCTGAAGGCGGCCGGCAGTTGGGATGACACTGTGGTTGTGCTCACCTCCGACCATGCCGAGATGATGGGCGACCACTTCATGCTTGGCAAAGGCGGCTTCTTCGACGCCAGCTACCACATTCCGCTGATCGTGCGCGATCCGCGCCGGACAGAAGCGGCCGGCGCTTCCATCGATCGTTTCACCGAGGCGGTGGACGTCTTCCCGACCTTGCTCGACCTGATCGGCGCAGCACCCGAACCGCACCTCGACGGCAGGTCGCTGGCGTCCTGGCTCGACGGCGAGGAGCCGGCCGACTGGCGCGACGCGGCGCACTGGGAATTCGATTTCCGCTCGGTCGCCGACGGCGAAGCCGAGCGGCATTTCGGCATCGGATCACGCGACTGCAACCTTGCCGTCCTTCGCACCGAGGCTTTCAAATATGTCCATTTCGGCGGCGGCCTGCCGCCGCTTCTCTTCGACCTGGCTAGCGATCCGGACGAGTTGAGCAACGTCGCGCACGACCCCGCCTATCTGCCGGTGCGCGTGGAACTCGCCGAGAAGATGCTCACCTGGCGCGCCAACCATCTCGACCAATCACTCGCGCTGGCGGAGCTGACAAAGGACGGAGTGGCCGGCCACGTGAGCAAGACAGCAGGCAGCAGGGAATAGCGAAACGCGTATTCCCTGCTGCCTGCTGCCCGCTGCCTGGTCCCTTACTGCAGGACCATCCTCTGCTTGTCGCGGTTTGCGGCATAGGAGCTCTTGTCGTAGGCTGCCTGCGCCTCCAACTGCTCCTTGGTGAAGTTGGTGTAGAGATACTTGTTGCCGTCCTTGTCGGTCATGAACTTCAGCTTATCCATGCCGAGGGCGACTTCCTTCTCGCCGATGCCGAGGAAACCGCCGACATCGATAACCACCGCATCCGGCTTGTTGTCGGGCGTCAGCACGACGTCGCCAATCTCGCCGATCTCGACATCGTTGGCGCCGTATACCGTGGTGCCCTTCAGATCGTCGACTCTGATGTTGCCCATCGGCATTTCGTTCAACGTCGATTTGTCGATCGAGGCTGTCTTGGTCGTGTCGGTGGCGGCTGTGCCGGTATCGGCTGGCTTGTTCTCAGCCGTCGTATTCGCAGCCGGCGCCGCGGGCTTGGTCTCAGCCGTCGTCTGGGCCGGCTGAGCCGGTTTGGCCTCCTTGTCGGCCGTGGTGTCGGACGAGGTCACGGCAGGGGTGGTCGTTGCCGGAGCAGTGTTCGAAGCCGTGGTGGCTGCGGCCGGCGCCGGATCATAGGCCTTGCGGTTGAAGTCCGGCTGAGCCTCCAGCTCTTCCTTCGTCGTCTCGGCGATCAACCAGCGATCGCCATTCTTCTCTGCCCATTTGGCCTTGGCGAAGTCGAAGGTAACGTTCTTCTCGCCAATGCCCAGGAAGCCGCCGACGCCGATCACGAGGGATTCGGCCTTGCCGTCCTTGGCAAGAACGATGTCGTTGACGTCACCGATCTTTTGGGCGTCGTCGGCGGTTCCGTTATAGACCGACTCGCCCATGATGTTGGTGGCGAGATTGCCTTCAGCCTTCTCTACCGGCTGGGCCGGCTGCGCGGGCGCTTGCGCCGTTCCGGTGTCGGTGGTCGCAGGCTGCGTGGCATCGGTCGTTTGCGCCGGGGCCGGATCATAGGCCTTGCGATCGAAGGCCGCCTGTGCGTTCAGCTCGTCTTTGGTCGTCTTCGCTACGAGCCAGCGGTCGCCGTTCTTCTCGGCCCATTCCAGCTTGTTGTAATCGAAGGCGACATCCTTGGTGCCGACGCCAAGAAATCCGCCGACGCCGATGATGACGGATTTTACGTTGCCGCTTGCATCGAACACGACGTCGTCGACCTTGCCGATGTCTTCGGCATCGTCGCCGGTCCCATTATAGACGGATTCACCGATGATATTGGTCATCAGCGCCCCGTCTGCACGTACTACTGGAGCTTGGGTCTCGGCGGCGGGCGCGGGGGTTTCGGTGGCGGGCGCCTGCGCCGGTGCAGGCGTTGTGTTCTGCGCAAAGGCCCCGGTTGCTAGGAGGGTTGCAAGCGCGGTCGTTGCAAAAAGAGTGCGGATCATGATCGTCTCTCCTCGTGCCTGATTTCCTACGCGCCGCGTTAGCGGCCTCGCACAGGGCAAGGGCGAGCGCGGCAATATTCCACGATTTCACAACGTCGTGAGGGGAGCCTTGTTCCAAACGGCGCCGGTCCACGGCGCTTGACTTGCTCCCTGACGCGGAACCTTCGGCGGCCCCTTTCCGTTTCAGCCTCCGGCTGAGAGCTCGTTTTTGGCCCACAATAGCAGGACGGAGAGGGGCATGCGGTTTGCTGCGGTGCTGAACAAGGACGGGGGCACCCTGCGCACGACCGATGTTGCAGCCTTTGCCGACCGGGTCCGCGAGCTTCTGGAAGCGGCTGGCCATTCGGTTCAGATCGACATCGTTGCGGGCGGCGAAATCGCTGCGGCTTTGGAAAAGGCCATAGCCAGGCGCAACGTCGATGTCGTGCTCGCCGGAGGCGGCGACGGAACGGTGTCCACCGCCGCCTCGCTTCTGATGAACAAGAAGAAGGCGTTGGCCATATTGCCGGCTGGTACGATGAACCTTTTCGCGCGCAGCCTTGGCATCCCCCAGACACTGGAAGCCGCCTTGAAGGCCTTTACCGACGGCGAGGTCAAGGCGGTCGATATGGCGACCGCGAATGGCCGTCCCTTCGTGCATCAATTTTCAATCGGCATGCATGCCAGAATGGTCCAGCTCCGCGAGAAGATGGATTTTGGCTCGCGGCTGGGAAAGATGCGGGCGTCGGTTCGCGCCGCATGGGCAACGATCAAGAACCCGCGCACCCTCAAGGTGACCTTGACCATCGGCAAGACCGACATCATCACCCGCGCGACCGGAATTGGCATCAGCAACAACCTGTTCGGCGAGGGTCATCTGCCTTATGCGGACAATCCGGCCGGCGGCGTGCTTGGCATCTATGTCAGCGTTGCGCGCCGGCGCCGTGACTTGGTAAAATTGCTGCTTGCCATGCTGCGCGGCCGGTGGCGCCAAAGCGGACATGTCGAGATCCACCAGGCTGACAAGGCCGTGCTGAAAATTCATTCCTCGCCGACAAAGTTCAAGGCGGTGATGGACGGAGAGTTGGTCAAGCTGGAACGCGAAACCACGGTCGAAATCCATCCAGCGACCCTTAACGTGCTGGTCCCTAGAAGCAGCGCGCAGGCAAAGGCAGCCTGAATGGAGCCAAGACTCCAAAACTACTGCGTTTGACCGCTGGGAGCAGGCGCCTGCTCGGTCCCTGGAGGTTGTGGGACGTGCTGCTGCTCGGTGCTCGGCTCTTTGATCAGCACGCCATAAATCTCGGCTACGCCCCAGGCGATGAATACCAGCAGCAGCCCGGCGACGAGAATCCTGAGCGCATGCCAGCCCCAATGCCCCTGGCGGGCTTCGTTTTCAGGAACGGTCTTGGGCATGGTCGGTCTCCAGGTGTGGGGGCGGGCACGCCGAGCACGGCATGGTCGGGTAACGGACCCTTTCCGCGAAAGTTCCCAATCATCCGGCAACGGTCGGCCGCCTCGACCGGCTTGCCGCGCCTATGGCGTTTCGCTGCGATCCTTTTCTCGAGGCCCAGCCTTCACGTTCTCGCGGTAGATGGCGTAGGCGGCGAGCGCGATCGCGGGCGCGAGAAGCGTGCCCAGGCCGCCCTTGCTTTTCGCGAGCGCCGGGAGCAACGCGAGCGCCGCGGTTACGCCAACCGCCGTCATGTCGGCCTTTCGCCTTCGCGCGCGCCGCCGCGCCCGCATGCTGGTTGTCAACTTGTGGATCACGACAATCAGCCCGGCGATCACCAGGAAGCCGATGCCGAAGCCGAGGCTGGTCGCTAGCGGCCCGTAGCGCGCCGCCAGCCAGATATAGGCCGCGCCGATGAGGAAACCGACGCCGCACAGGGCAAAAACACCGGCAAGTCCGTAGAGGATTGCGGTCAGCCGCGCTCTTTGCAAGGCCGCCACCGCCTCGCCGGAAGCAAGGCCGGAAATAAGCGAAACCAGCGTCCCCATATGAGGGCTGCTAGCGGCGCGACAGCAGCGCGAACAGGAAACCTACTCCCGCCGCAATCGCCAGCGACGTCACCGGCTTTTCGCGAACGCTGGCTATCAACTGCGCTTCCAAATCCTGAGCGCTTCCGCGCATGCTTTCGAACGCTGCCTCGCCGTGCGCGCGCAGCTGCTCGACGCCTTCGGCGGCCGCGCGGCGCGCTGCCCCGTAACTGTCGTCCCGGGTCTTGGCCAATTGCCTGGTGAGCTCTTCGATATCGGCCTTCAACTGCCGGATGTCGGCTTCGAGGTCGGCGCTGGGGGGAGTGTCTGTTGCGGATCTGCCTGCGGCGGTCGCCATTGCGTAACTCCTTATGTTTGCTTCCATTTCAACGCTTGGCCGAGACCGGGGTTCCGTTCTGCCGGTCCGGCTCGTCGTCAGATCAGCGGTCTGCGCTCCTCACCCAAACCTTGCCAGCCGGCCAGCTCCGTCAGCCCCTCATGGCTGAGAACCTCGCAACCACCGTCACGCCAAACGATCAGCTTACGGTCCATCAGCTTGCGGATCGTCTTGTTGGTATGCACCAGCGAAAGGCCGAGCGTATCGGCGATATGCTGCTGCGTGATCGGGATCTGCACCGGCCGCTTGCCGTTCAGGCCTGCGCCCCGGGCACGGCTGGAGATGAAGGCGACAAGATAGGCGGTGCGCTCCAGCGCGGAACGGCGACCGATGCTCAGCAGGTTTTCATCGAGCATGCGCTCCTCGCGCGACGCCATCCAGGTGATGTCATAGGCCAGGCCCGGGTAGTTACGGTAAAGCTCGTGCAATTGGTCGCGCTCGAAGACGCACAGCAGCATCGGCGACAAGGCCTCGACGGAATGCTGCATCTCGCCCATCAGGCTGCCTTGCAGGCCGATGAGATCGCCGGGCATGGAATAGTTGAGGATTTGCCGCCGCCCGTCGCGCAACAGCTTGTAGCGGAATGCCCAGCCTGAAAGTATGGTGTAGAGATGCGCGCTGTGGCTGCCTTCGACCAGCACGGTCGCCCCCTTGTCGACCGCAAGCTCTCCTTTCTTGAACCCGCTGACGAACAACAGCTCCTGGCTCTCGAATTCGCGAAAGACTGGCAGCGGCCGCAGCGGGCATTTGCCGCAAGGATATTGGCGGGTGGCAAGGGAATATGCGCTCTGGCCGGACATTTCGACCCCTCTTCGAAACCCCTGCCCCGATCGGGCGAATACAAACGCTTCACCCGGACCGAGGTTCCGCCGCTCACGCAATGCATCGCCGGTCATGTCTTTTTTAAATGACAGAGCGCCGAATACCGCGCATGACTGCAGCCTTATAGGAGTCGCCGCCACGTGCCCCCATTGCTAGACGGATTGCGCATCCTGGTCTTGGAAGACGAATTCCTGATAGCGAT
The DNA here is from genome assembly GCF_029625765.1 of Mesorhizobium sp. WSM4983. Lineage (NCBI taxonomy): Bacteria > Pseudomonadati > Pseudomonadota > Alphaproteobacteria > Hyphomicrobiales > Phyllobacteriaceae > Mesorhizobium > Mesorhizobium sp. WSM4983. The sequence goes on from NZ_JARTVM010000002.1 coordinate 518,069, forward strand.
GGATGTCGAGCAACTATGCCGCGACCAAGGGGCAGCCGAGGTCACGATTGTTGGGGACCTGGCTGAAATCGACCTGCGGGATGGGTTTTCGTTGTTCGACGCCGCTATCGTCGACCTGATGCTCGGCGGCACCTCGACACTCGACTTCGCCGAGCGGCTGCGCAGCGCCGGCATTCCATTCGTCTTCGCGTCGGGCTACTCCGACGCCGAGGATCTCGAGGGCTCTTTTCCCGAGATTAAGCTGGTCACCAAGCCCTACTCGGGCGACGATCTGATCCAGGCCCTGGCGCGCGCCTGCAGGCGCGCGAACGCGGCGTGACGACGTAGCGTCGAAGAGCCGGAGGTCGGTGTCAGGCCGCGTTTGATCCTGTCACCTGCGCCGAGATCGCGTCGGGGCCGTATTCGTCCTCGCCAGAAATCTTCAGGATGTCCTGCAGCCGGGCGCGCGCGCGGCTGACCCGGCTCTTGATCGTGCCCACCGCGCAGCCGCAGATCTCCGCCGCCTCTTCGTAGGAAAAGCCGGACGCGCCGATCAGGATGATCGCTTCGCGCTGATCCTCCGGCAGCTGCTCCAGCGCGCCGCGGAAATCCTTGAGGTCGAGCTGGCCATGCTGGGCCGGGTGGACGGCGAGCCTGGCGGTCATGATGCCGTCGCTGTCCTGCACCTCGCGGCCGCGCTTGCGCATCTGCGAATAGAATTCATTGCGCAGGATGGTGAACAGCCAGGCCTTGAGGTTGGTGCCCGGCTGGAAACTCTCATGTTTGTCCCACGCCTTCACCAGGGTTTCCTGGACGAGGTCGTCCGCCTTGTCGGCATTCTGCGTCAGCGACACCGCAAAGGCGCGCAGGCTTGGGATCGCGCCGAGCAGCTCGGTCTTGAAGCTCTGGGAGACCGCCGCCATGTCTCAGTCCTTTTTCTCGGCGGGTTCGGCCTTTTCCAGCTGGCTGAGCAACTGAGCGAATCGATCCGGCACCTGATCGGAGACCAGCTCGTCGTAATATTGCTTGAGTTTGCGGGCGATTTCGGAGTTCGGTCCGAGCGGACTGCTACCCCCGTTCCGGTGCCTGCTCGGGGCGCCAGTTACTGCATTCTTTGACATTTCTTTCATGTTTGCCCTAAGTCCCAGCACCTGAAACCGCTTTAAAACCATAGATCACGACGCAAGCGGCACCCTTGTCTGGTTGCCCATCCCAAAGCCGGAAACGCCCGCTTCCTAATTTAGTTCCCTGCCCGGCGGAACTTTTTCAGAAAGCCGACGTTGGTTTTGCCGGGACTTCCAGTGAGTCTAGCCTTTGCAATGCAACAACGTCATCTGAGGGAGACGTCAAATATGAGCCTGTCCGCAACCATCGCTCCTCACCTGCCTTTCCTCCGCCGTTTCTCGCGCGCCGTGTCGGGATCGCAGGAAAGCGGTGACGCCCTGGTTGCTGCGATGCTGGAGGCCATCATCGCCGACACCGAAGTTTTCCCTAAGGCATCGAGCGATCGCATTGCGCTGTACAAGGTCTTTGCCAGGCTTTTCACTTCGATTGCGATCCGCGTGCCGCAAGAGCATGCGCAGACAGCTTGGGAGCAGCGGGCGGCCGCCAATCTGAACGCAATCGCGCCGCGGCCGAGGCAAGCTTTCCTGCTGGTCGCCGTAGAGGGTTTCAGCGAGGATGAAGCGGCGGAAATCCTCGATGCCGACGAACAGGAGTTCTCCGAATTGCTTGCCCAGGCAAGCAGCGAGATTTCCCGCCAGGTCGCCACCGACGTGCTGATCATCGAGGACGAGCCGCTGATCGCCATGGACATCGAGGAGATGGTCGAAAGCCTCGGCCATCGCGTTGTCGGCACCGCCCGCACGCACGCCGAGGCGGTCGCCGTTTTCGGCAAGACGCGTCCGAAAATGGTGCTGGCCGACATCCAGCTCGCCGATGGCAGTTCGGGCATAGAGGCGGTCAACGAGATCTTGTCCTCGACGCCGGTGCCGGTGATCTTCATCACCGCTTTCCCTGAGCGCCTGTTGACCGGCGAGCGTCCCGAACCGGCGTTTCTGGTGACCAAGCCCTTCAATCCAGACATGGTGAAGGCCCTGATCAGTCAGGCGCTGTTCTTCGACCGCCAGGCGAAAGCCGCGGCCTGACCGCATGTCCGATCATTGAGGTCTCATGCGAGGCGCCCGCACCTCGCACGATGCGGCGCGGAGTCCCATCCGTGAAGCGTTTTCAGGGGATCGTCTTTTTCCGCAAATGGTGGAACAAACGCCATCCAGCCACGTTTTTTCCAGGACGTTAGAAGGAGAGATATCATGCTGTACTGGGCGCTCGTTTTTCTTGTGGTCGCGATCATCGCCGGCGCGCTTGGGTTCGGCGGCATCGCCGGCACGTCGGCTGGCATCGCGCAGATATTGTTCTTCGTCTTCCTTGCTTTCCTGGTGATCTCACTCATCGCCGGCCTCGTCAGGAGAACCTGACCAGGGGGAGTGCCGAACACTGGAAGCCGCACCCCTCAAACGGTTTCCAGCCACCGCCGGGCGATGTCCCCAAAAGGATGTCGTCCGGCGGACCGCTTTTGGGCAGCATAAGCATCAGTAGGTCAAGACCGGGGCAGCAATCCTCGTAAGCCGCTCGCCTGGATGCGGGAAGTATCGAATGGGTTCCAAGGCCTCAGAGAAGGACTATACGCAAGAGCGCAGCGACGAAGTGATCGCGATGCATCCGGCGGAAAGCGGGATGCAGGTGGGTCGCGCGCTACTCCACGCGCTCCACAATGCTGGAATTTCGGTCCTTTACCAGGATCGTGAAATGAAGACCGTCTGGGCGCGCAACATGCGCGCCCCGTGGGCCTGCGAGACGGCCGAGGGCAAGGATGCGCTTTCCCCCGCGCAGTCCGAGCGCATAGGCGCAGCCAAGCGCAAGGTGATTGAAACCGGCAACCCGGATCGCCTCGAGCTCGGCATTTCCGACAGTGACGGCGTGCGCTGGTTCCATGTCTGGATCGATGCCGATCGCAGCGATTCCGGCGAGGTTCAGGGCGTCGTCACCACCATGGTCGAGACGACGGAGCAGAAGCGCCGCGAGCAGACGCTGAAAACGCTGCTGCGAGAGGTCAGCCATCGCTCGAAGAATCTTCTGGCCATCATCCAGAGCATAGCCACCCAGACCGGACGCTACTCGGAGACGCTCGGCGATTTTCTGACGCACTTTCGCGGCCGTATCCAGTCGCTCGCCTCGTCTCAGGATCTGGTGACATCCTCCAACTGGCGGGGAGCGGCGCTTCGTGAGCTCGTGTCCGGCCAGGTCGGCCGCTATAGCGCCGATCCAAGTCGCAGCCTGTGTTTCGATGGGGAGAACCCTTACCTCAATCCGAACGCTGCCCTTCATATCGGACTGGCCATGCACGAGCTGGCCGTGAATTCGGTAAGCTACGGCGCCCTGTCGCAGCCTGACGGACGGATCAGGGTAAGCGCCAGGATCGCGGCCGGCAGCGAGACTTCGCCTGGCCTTTTGCTGATTTGGACAGAAAGGATCGGCGCCGGTCGGCGCACCGAAAATCGTTTTGGCAGCGTCGCCCTCGAACGCGTCGTGCCGACGTCGCTGAACGGCTCCGCCAGTCTCGATATCGACGACGATCGTCTCGAATATCGCCTGACCATCCCGCGCGGCAATTTCGAGATAGAATGAACAACCACGTCTTGGGCAACAGACAGCCGCCGGAGAGGCGTTAACCTGCCATTCACCATAAAATCCGATTGTGTTCCCCGGCAGAAGCAACTCCAGGATAGCGCGCAATGCCCTTCCGAGTTGCGTAAAACCTTGGAGCGGATCGGCGATCCCGTCAGGCGCTGAACCAGCTCGCGACACAGCAAACCCAGCCGCGCAATCACACCGCGATTTGGGAGGAACCGAATGATGATTGCCGATATGAACAGGCTGGAGCAGGCCGCCCGCGTCTCGATGAGCGGCTTCCAGGACACCGAAGCACGGCCCTCGCCCCGTTCCTCCCATCCATCGCTTCGCCTCGGCGCCGTCGCGCTTGTTGCTGCTCTCGTGCTGGCGGCGGCCTGGCAACTGGCCTGATCTTTCCAATCGAGCAGCCGGCCGGCGCCAAGGGCACGCGCCATTGCGCGCCGACGCCGCCGAGCAGGAACTTTTGAGCGGCAACAATCGTTCTTTGCGGCGGGAGGATTCGACCCGTGGAACACATCGCCGCCTTGCTCCTCGTCATTGGCTGCTCGGACACCATGACCGATTGCCGCGAATTGTCGGTGCCGGTCAGCGTCTTCGAGACTTTCGAGGCCTGCATCGCCGAACGGCCGTTTGCGCTGGGCGACCTGCAGGGGCGCACGCCGCGTGTCATGGGCGAGTGCCTTGCCGTCGATCCGGCACTTGAAGACGACTACGATCAACTGCTGTGGACCGTGCGTCCCGACGGCAGGCTCGTCGCGTCGCTGGAAGCTTCCGGCGCGCTTGTCGCGTCAAACGGCGCACGCCCGTAAGACACTCTCTTCAGCAATAACAAGATCGGGCAGGCAAAGCCCGTTTTTTCGTGCTAAACGGCGGTTGGCACTGCCAAAAGTGAGGACAAAAGCGAGGAGCTATTTATGCGGAAAATGATCATTGCCATGGTTGCCGTGGTCGCCGTCAGCGGCTGCACCACGACCGAGCAGGATGTCGTCGGGGGCGGCCTGATCGGCGCCGGCGTCGGCGGCCTGGTCGGCGGAGGCAGGGGCGCGCTGATCGGCGCGGCTGTGGGCGCCGGGTCCGGCCTCCTGGTCCGCAACCTGCGCAATGGCCAGTGCGTATATCGCTACCGTAACGGCACGACCTACACTGCGCGCTGCAACTGATCTCGCGACAGAGCGATCCAATGAAGGCCGGCCTGCCGGCCTCCATTTCTTTGCCTGAACGGCCCGCCGCCGCACCGGCGCTGCTCATCCGGTGAGCGGGATCCTTATTTCCACCTTAAGCCCGTCGGCCCGGTAGTCGCGCTTGATCGTACCGCGCAATTCTCGCGTGACATTGAGATCGATCAGCTTGGTGCCGAAACCGGTCTTTGCCGGCGGCTCCAGTTTCTTCTGCCCGGCCTCGCGCCAATCGAGCACCAGCGTCCGCTCCCGGCCACGTCCTTCGACCCGCCACTCGACCTTCAGGGCGCCCACCGAGTTGCCGGCCTCGCCATATTTCAGCGCGTTGGTGGCAAGCTCGTGGAAGGTCAGGCCGAGCGCCTGCGTCGTCGTCTCGTCAAGCAGCACTTCCGGCCCCGACAATATGCCTTCGGAAAGCTCTTTGCCGAACACCTGCCCAAGCTCCGTGCGCAGCAGGTCGCCGAGGTCCGCCTTCTGCCAGCGCGAGCGTGTCAGCATGTCCTGCGACGCGGCCATCGCCTGCAGCCGCGCCGAGAATGATGCCGAGAACTCCTTGACGTCGGTGGCCTGCGAAGCAGTCTGCCGTGCGATCGCCAGCACCCTGGTGATCGAGTTCTTGATGCGGTGCTTCATCTCCTGCAGGATCAGCTCCTTTTCCAGCAGGCTCTTCTCCGTGGCCTCATGCAGCAGCGACTTCGCCTCGTAGGCGCGCTCCTGATAGCGGGCCACCAAGGCGATCGCCCCGGCGAGCAGCAGGCCGAACAGACCGAGCATCACGGGAATAGCGCGCGAGGACGGCAGCGCGAAAGCGCTCGTCGGCCGAAACAGGACAGTCCAGGGTCGGCCGGCCACGACGATATCCCGGCGCGCCAGCAGCTTTCCGCCGAGCGATTCGGCCGGCGGCGCCTCCGACCGGAACAGGAGATTGCCGGCACCCGGCTGGCCGTCGAAGATTTCGACGTTGACCGGCAGCAGCGGAGCCTTGCTGAGCGCCACCTGGAACAGATCGCGTGCGCGGAAGGAGGCGTAGAGGAAGCCGGCGGTCGAGGAGCGGCTGGCATCGATGACGTCCGGGGCCGTTTCCACGTTCAGCCGCACGAAGACCAGAAATCCGGGGAAGGTCTGCTCCAGCCCTTGTCCCTGGCCAAGTTGAACGAGCCCGCTGGCATGCTGCTGGTCGTCGGCCATGGCCTTCTCGATTGCAGCCCGCCGTGCCGGGTCGCTGAACATGTCGAAGCCGATGATCGACTGGTTGGAGGTATCGAGCGGCTCGAAAAGCACGATGGGCGTGCGCCATTGCTGCTGCGTGATTGCCGGATAGACCGGGTGGGCCGAACCGCGAGCGCGCAGGATGTCGCGCTCAAGCTTGGCCTCGTCGCCGGCCTTGGCCAGCCTCAGGAAGCCGATGCCGCGCAGTCCGGCGAAATTGTCGTCGATGTCGAGCGCGGTGAGGAAGGCCTTGAACTCGCCGCGCGTAATATCGCCGTTACGAGCATCGAACAGCGCCTGGGTCGAGCGCAGCAGCGACAGATGCAGGTCGATGCGGCTCTCGATGCGGTTGAGCGCATCGTCGGCGGTTCCCTCGAACTTGATGCGTGCCGCCTCCTGGGTCGCGAAATAGGCGAACCCCGCCATCGTCAGGCTGATCAGCGCGACGGCGATGAAGGCGACGATCGGGAAAAGCTTTTTCAATGCAGGGTGCGGCCCATGGACGGTTGGCCACCTTTATGGGCAAGTCTCCGCGCCAATACAATGGCAAGGCCAACCCAACGCCGCGATTGGCTCATCAAACAAGTCGCAAATTAGCCAACCAATTTATGGTCTTAGGCCGCGATTTTCAGCGCTCCCGGGCCTGGCATGGCGCCCGGCGGGCACTTGCCCAGAATGATCATGCCGAGCACCTCGTCTTGAGTCACGTCGCTGGTGCGCGCCGTACCGACGACCTGGCCGTTCTTCATGACGCAGACCCTGTCCGCCAGCTCGAACACGTCATGGATATCGTGGCTGATCAGGAAGATGCCAATGCCGTCGGCCTTGAGCTGCCGCACCAATTCGCCGACCTGGGCCGTCTCCTGGGGGCCGAGCGCTGCCGTCGGCTCGTCCATGATCAGGATTCGCGCGTTGAACAGGATCGCGCGCGCGATTGCCACCGACTGCCTCTGTCCGCCGGACAGCTTGATCACCGGCTCCTTGAAGCGCTGGAAGCGCGGATTGAGCCGGCCCATCACCTTGCGTGCTTCGGCCTCCATGGCGACGTCGTCGAGGGTGCCCCAGGCGGTCATCAACTCGCGGCCGAGGAACAGATTGGCGGCGGCGTCGACATTGTCGGCAAGCGCCAGCGTTTGATAGATCGTCTCGATGCCGTATTTCTTGGCGTCGCGCGGGTTGGAGATTGCTGCCTCCTCTCCGTTGACGAAGATCTGCCCGGCATCGCGCTTGTAGGCGCCGGACAGTATCTTGATCAGCGTCGACTTGCCGGCGCCGTTATGGCCGAGCAGCGCCACCACTTCGCCGGGGAAGAGATCGATGGAGGCGTCGTCGACGGCGCGAATGCCGCCGAAGGCTATCGAGATGTTGCGCATGTCGACCAGCGGGGCGCCGGCGGGAGCGTTCTTGTCTGCCATGATGCTGCCTCCTTCACACCCGCTTTCGGTAGATGGTGTCGAGCCAGACCGCGACGACCAGCACGGCGCCGACGACGATGCTTTGCAGCGGCGAATCGACTCCGAGGAGCACCATGCCGGACTGCAGCGACTGCATCAGCAGCGCGCCAAGCATAGCGCCGAGCACGGTTCCCGAGCCGCCGGCGAGCGAGGTGCCGCCGATGACCGCCGCGGCGATGACCAGGAGCTCGTCCAGCGTGCCGAGCGCATTGGTCGACGAATTCTGCCGCGCCGACGAGATCGCCGCGGCGATCGTCGCCAGCACACCCATGATCATGAACACCTTCATGGTGATCCAGCGCGTGTTGATGCCGGCAAGGTTGGCCGCTTCCGGATTGCCGCCGATGGCAAAGACATAGCGGCCGAAGCGAGTACGCTTGGTGATGAAAGTCATGACGAGGCCGACGGCGATGGCCATCAGCACCGGAATAGCGATGCCGTGGGCAATGAACAGGCCGCCTTCGGGGACGGTGAGGTTTTTGGCGGCGGCATAGCGGTTCACGATGCCGACCGGCCACGGATAGGAATTGGCCAGCCACACCGCGCCCATGATCACGCCGCAGGTGACCGCGCCGAGCAGCGTCTCGGCCCAGATCGGACGCAGCGGAAAACGGAAGCGCTTGCGCTGCACCCTGCCGTTGAACAGCGCAAACACCACGGCAACACAGGCGACGGCGCCGACGATCCAGCTCCACCTGGCGCCGATCGAGCCGGCTGGTCCGCCGCCCATCAGCTGGAAGGTGGCATCGAGCGGCGCCACCGTCTGGCCGCTGGTGACCCACCAGGCAGCACCGCGCCAGACCAGCAGCCCGCCAAGCGTCACGATGAAGGCTGGCACTTCGAGATAGGCGATGACGAAGCCCTGGAAGGCGCCGATCAGCAGGCCGAGCGCCAGGCCGATCAACAGTGCCAGCACCCAGATCCAGGGATTGCCAAGCTCGAGCCCAACCATTCGTACCAGGAAATGCACTTGGGCAAAGCCCATCACCATGCCGATCAAACCCTCGGCGGATCCGACGGAGAGGTCGATGTTGCGCATGACGATGACCAGCACCATGCCGGAAGCCATGATGGCCACGGCCGAGGTCTGCACCGACAGGTTCCACAGGTTGCGCGGCGTCAGGAACGTTCGGCTGTCGAAATCGAGCGGATTGACGCCGAGCCGCAGGCTCGAGATGACATGCAGGCCGATCCAGATGATCAGCAGCGCGCCGACCATGCCGAGCATGCGGGTGTCGAGCTCGGTCGCCTTGAGGAAGCGCCCGACGGTGCTCAGTTCGGAAGCCCGCGCGCGATCCGCCGGCGGGTTGGCCGGCGTATCAGAGGTCGTATCGGTCATGATCTCCTCCCACCGGCTTGCCGTCTGGCGCGGATGCCGGACCACGATGCTAGAGCAATTCCAGGAAAAGTGCGTGGCCGCCTGGAATTGCGCGGAAACAAACGGCTGGAGCAGTTCGGCGATCCTGCCGGACAGTGAACTGCCCCAATGGTCTCCGGCTTCAGTACGCCCGAAAGCCTTTGGAGAAACGCCGCGGCTGTCGGGCCGCGGCGCTGCGTTTGAACCTGACGGCCAGCTTAGTTGCAGACCGCGACGCTGCCGGCGGCAACGCCCGCGCAGACTTCATCCTTCTTGATCCAACCCGCGTCGATGACGAGGTTGAGATTATCCTTGGTGATCGCGACCGGGGTCAGGAACAGCGACTTGACGGTGTTGCCGCCAGGCGTCGTGAAGTCCTTGGCGCCCGCGATGTCGGTCATCTTCTTGCCGTCGGCGAGCTGCGAGGCGATCTCGGCGGCGTGCTTGCCGAGCTCGCGCGCGTCCTTCCACACCGACACCGTCTGGGTGCCGAGCGCGATGCGGTTGAGCGCGGCATGGTCGCCGTCCTGGCCCGAGACCGGAACGGTGCCGGCCAGCCCTTGCGCCGTCAGAGCCGCGACGACGCCGCCGGCGGTGCCGTCATTGGCCGCCACCACCGCGTCGACCTTGTTGTCGTTGGCGGTCAGGAACTGCTCCATGTTCTTCTGCGCATTGGCGGGAAGCCAGCCATCGGTATAGGCCTCGCCGACATTCTTGATCTTGCCGCTGTCGATGGCTTCCTTCAGCACTTCCATCGAGCCGGAGAACAGGAAATCGGCGTTCGGGTCGGCGCCCGAGCCCTTGATGAAGACGTAATTGCCCTCGGGCTTGGCCTTGAACACCTCGCGGGCCTGCATGCGGCCGACTTCCTTGTTGTCGAAGGTCAGATAAAACACGTCCTTGTTCTCGATCAGGCGGTCGTAGCCGACGACCGGAATGCCTTCGTCGAGTGCCTTCTGCACCGCCGGCCCGATGGCGGAGGCGTCCTGCGCCAGGATTATCAACGCATTCGCGCCCTGCGAGATCAGGCTTTCGACGTCGGTCAGCTGCTTGCCTGGATTGGACTGTGCGTCGGCGGATATGTACTTGTCGCCGGCGGCCTCGATCGCCTTCTTCATCGCCGCTTCGTCGGTCTTCCAGCGCTCTTCCTGGAAATTGGACCACGAAACGCCGATCACCTTGTCCTTCGCCTGCGCGACCGACACCAACGTCAACGACATGGCGACGCCCGCCAGAATGGCGGCTGCGAATCTCTTCATGATATCCTCCCTGCGCCCCTCGCGGCGCGACCCAGACTGGCCCGAAGGCGATGAGGCTTTTTTTCGAGCCTCGAAAAAATACTGATCTAACGCTAAAGCGCTGTCAACTGCAATTCTGACGGTTTTTGAGGTGGTCACGTACTTTTTTCGAGACCCGCAATAAATAATGACAGTGCCGACCGCTTCTGCCACTATCGCGGAACAGTTCGGGAGGAGGCGCAGCCCGGTCCACCGAAACTTGTAAGACCAGGACGGTTCGGGTGCCGGCGTGCGGGACTGAACCGATCTGGCGCGTCGCCGAGTCCTGTGCATGATCGAGAGGCCGCGCTGACTGGGAGGAGACAAAAATGTCGGTCGGAATCCGCCACGACGATCTGCGCCGGCGCAACCGCGCCATGGTGCTCTCGGCCGTGCGCCGGGCCGGCCAGCCGTCGCGCACGGAAATCGCCGCGACCACCGGGCTCAGCCATTCGACCATTTCGGCGATCTCTTCCGACCTGATCCAGGAAGGCGTCTTGGCCGAGAGCAAGCCGAGCGAGACCGCGTCTCTGAAGCGCGGCCGGCCACAGGTGGGCCTCGCGCTCAAGCCGGAGGCGGCGGCGGTGGTAACGGTGGTGCTGTCGCTCAATTTCCTCTCGGTCGCCGTTATTGATTATGCGGGTCAGGTCATCGCCGAGGAGCAGCGCCGCCTCGATACGCTCACCATACCGCGCAACGAGCTGATCGGCGAATGCTTGGCGATCGTGCGGCGCCGGCTGGACGATCCGGACCTCGACGTCGGCAGCGTCGCCCGCATCGCCATGGGCATCCAGGGCATCACCGATTCCCATGCCCGCGCCATGCTATGGTCGCCGATCACGCCGCTGACCGACATTCCCTTCGCCGACATCCTGGAAAAGGAATTCGGCATTCCGGCCACCATGGAAAACGACTGCAACATGATGGCTGTGGCGCTGCAGTGGCGCGATCCCCACCGCTATCGCGACAATTTCATCGCCATTCTGCTCTCGCACGGCATCGGCATGGGCCTGGTGCTGAAGGGCGAGCTGTTCACCGGCACACATTCGTCCGGCGGCGAGTTCGGCCACATGATCCATCGTCCGAGCGGCGCGCTTTGCCGTTGCGGACGCCGCGGCTGCGTCGAGGCCTATGCCGGCAACTACGCCATCTGGCGCAGCGCCATGAAGATGAGCGAGGACGCCGAGCCGATCGATGTCGGCGACGCCGACATGCGGGCGCTCGCCGCCAAGGCGCGCGAGACAGATGGCCCGGAGCGCGAGGCCTATCGCCGGGCCGGGGAGGCGCTGGGCTTCGGCCTCGGCAGCCTGTTCGCGCTGATCGACCCGGCGCCGGTCGCCATGGTCGGCGTCAGCGCCGCCGCCTTCGACCTGATCGAGCCGGCGCTGCGCGAGGCGATCGCCCAGACCGCCGGCGGCCAGCATTCAAATTCGATCTCCTTCGATACCGAGCCGAACGAATTGCCGCTGATCCGCGAAGGCTGCGCCGTGCGCGCGCTGACCTTCGTCGACCAGGAGATTTTCGCCCCGGGCGTGCAGGCAAGAGCGGGCAAGAACGTGGCCTGAGCAGCTTCGATAGCGATCGTTGTCTTCTGTGCGTCCTGCAGACGCCGGAGATTAGCGAAGGCCCCGCAGCTTCGTCATTCCAGGGCGGAGCAGGAGCGAAGCTCCGTCGCGGAGACCCTGGAATCCATGCCATTACCTCAATCGTCGGATGAGCGGAGCAGAATTTCTGCACCGCCGCGGCGCGTGGAAGTCGCGTGGATCGTCGGGTCTGCGCGCGTCGCGACGCTTCGTGCTCCGCCCGTGGACGGCGAAGCACCAGCGTCTCGATAACCCGCCAGCGCAGATAGAACCCGTCAGACCTTCGGTGCCCTGGATCTAATCTTCCCTGATCGCGTAGCCCGCCCCACGGATGGTACGTATGACGTCCGGCATCCGGCCGTTGTTGACCGCCTTGCGCAGGCGTCCGACATGCACGTCCACGGTGCGCTCGTCGATATAGATCGTCTCGCCCCATACATTGTCGAGCAGCTGGCTGCGCGAGAACACCCGGCCGGGATGCCGCATCATGAATTCCAGCAGCCTGAACTCGGTCGGGCCGAGCCGGATCTCGCTCTTCTTGCGGTAGACGCGATGCGATTCGCGATCGAGCACGATGTCGCCGACCTTGAGCACGCTGGACAGCACCTCCGGCTTGGCGCGGCGCAGCAGCGCCTTGACCCTGGCCATGAATTCCGGCGTCGAGAACGGCTTGACCAGATAGTCGTCGGCGCCGGTCGAGAGGCCGCGCACCCTGTCGCTTTCCTCGCCGCGCGCGGTCAGCATGATGATCGGCAGGCGTTCGGTCTCGGGCCGCATCCTGAGGCGCCGGCAAAGCTCGATGCCGGACACCGCCGGCACCATCCAGTCGAGCACCAGAAGGTCGGGTACATTCTCCTGCAGGCGGATCTCGGCCTCGTCGCCGCGGGTCACCACCTCGACCTGATAGCCCTCGGATTCGAGGTTGTAGCGGAGCAGCACCCCCAGCGGTTCCTCGTCCTCCACCACCATGATGCGTGGCGCGATCATATAGCAGGCACCTTCGCTGTCAGGCCGCCGGCGCCGACATCGTCGTCTCGTCCTGCTTAGGACGATTCGCGGGCAATTGCGTGCCGGTCAGCACATAGTAGGCGTTCTCGGCGATGTTGGTGACGTGGTCGCCGATGCGCTCCAGATTCTTGGCGCAGAACAACAGATGCGTGCAAGCCGTGATGTTGCGCGGATCCTCCATCATGTAGGTCAGGAGCTCGCGGAAGACGGCGGTGTATTTGACGTCGATGCGCTCGTCGTCGTTGCGGAGCTTGGCGAGCGCCGTGGCGTCGCCGGCCGCGTATTCCTCGATCACGCCCTGCACCTGGATCAGCACCAGCTGCGCCATCGAATCGATGGAGTGCGAAAGGTCGCGCGGCGCGGCGCTGACGCCGACCGAGCCGACGCGCTTAGCGATGTTCTTGGCAAGGTCGCCAATGCGCTCGAGATCGCCGGCCATGCGGATGGCGCCAACGACGCTGCGCAGGTCGTCGGCCATCGGCTGGCGTTTGGCAATCAGCGTGATGGCGCGATCGTCGAGCTCGCGTTGGCGCGCGTCCATGATGGCATCGTCGGAGACCACGCGCTGCGCCAGCGCGTTGTCGGAATTCAGCAGAGCCTTGGTCGACGCGCCGACCATCGAGCCGGCAAGATCGCCCATGTCGCGGATAAGCTGGCTGATCTGCCTCAGATCCTCGTCGAAGGAAGCGACCGTATGGGCCATGGTTATGTCCTCGTATGAACTCAGCCGAAGCGGCCGGTGATGTAGTCCTGCGTGCGCTTCTCGCGGGGCGAGGTGAAGATCTTCTCGGTCCGGTCGAATTCGATCAGCTCGCCGAGATACATGAACGCCGTCTGCCGCGACACGCGCGCCGCCTGCTGCATGTTGTGGGTGACGATCACGATCGTGTAGTCGGCCTGCAGCTCGTCGATCAGCTCCTCGATCTTGGCGGTCGAGAGCGGATCGAGTGCCGATGCCGGCTCGTCGAGCAGGATGACCTCCGGCTTCACCGCCACGGTGCGGGCGATGCAGAGCCGCTGCTGCTGGCCGCCCGAAAGGCTCTGGCCACTGGCGTTGAGCTTGTCCTTGACCTCGTTCCACAGCGCGGCGCGCTTCAGCGCCTGTTCGACGCGATTGTCCATCTCGGCCTTGCTTATCTTCTCATACAGCCTGACGCCGAAGGCGATGTTCTCGTAGATCGACATCGGGAACGGCGTCGGCTTCTGGAACACCATGCCGATCTTGGTCCTGAGCAGGTTGAGGTCCTGCGAACGGTCGAGGATGTTCTTGCCGTCGAGCAGCACCTGGCCTTCGGCGCTCTGCTTCGGGTAGAGCTCGTAGATGCGGTTGAGCACGCGCAGCAGCGTCGACTTTCCGCAGCCCGAAGGTCCGATGAAGGCGGTGACGCTGCGCTCGGGCAGCGACAGGTTGATGTCCTTCAACGCCTTCGACTGGCCATAGTAGAAGTTGAGGTTCTTGACTTCGATCTTGGCCTTCTCGGCGGTCGTCTCGGCTACGTTCAGGTCGGTGGACAACATCGGTTTCATCTGTCCTCTCTGCGTCCGGTAAGGCTGCGGGCGAAGATGCTCAGCCCGAGAACCGTCAGGGTGATTATCAGTGCGCCCGTCCAGGCCAGTTGCTGCCATTCCTCATAAGGGCTCAGCGCAAACTGGAAGATGGTCACCGGCAGGCTGGCCATCGGCGCGTTGAGATTGCTCGACCAGAACTGGTTGTTGAGCGCGGTGAAGAGCAGCGGCGCCGTCTCGCCCGAAATCCGGGCGATCGCCAGCAATATACCGGTGACGATGCCGGACAGTGCGGCGCGATAGGCGACCGAGCGGATCACCACCCAGCGCGGCGCGCCGATGGCGGTGCCGGCCTCGCGCAGCGCGTTGGGCACAAGGTTCAGCATGTCCTCGGTGGTGCGCACGACGACGGGGATCACCAGGATCGACAGCGCCACCGCGCCGGCGATCGCCGAGAAATGACCCATCGGCCGCACTATCAGCTCGTAGACGAACAGGCCGACAATGATCGATGGCGCCGACAACAGGATGTCGTTGATGAAGCGCACCACCGTCGTGAGGCGCGAGAAGCGCCCGTACTCGGCCATATAGGTTCCGGCGAGCACGCCGATCGGCGTGCCGACGACGATGCCGATCACGGTCATCACGATGCTGCCGTAAATGGCGTTGAGCAGGCCGCCGGCGTCGCCGGGCGGCGGCGTCATTTCCGTGAACACCGAAAGCGAGACACCCGAGAGCCCCTTATAGAGAAGGGCGCCGAGGATCAGCGCCAGCCAGACGAGGCCGATGCCCGCCGCTATGGTGCAGAGCGCCATCATCACGGCGTTCTTGCGCTTCCGGCTTCGGTGGAGCGATGCGGCTGTCGACATCGGTCAGGCTCCCGTGCGGCTATCGATGCGCAACAGCATGTAGCGTGCGAGCGCGAGGATGATGAAGGTGATGATGAACAGGATCAGTCCGAGCGCCACCAGTGAGGACGTGTAAAGCTCGCCGTCGGCTTCGGTGAATTCGTTGGCGATGGTCGCCGAGATCGTCGTGCCGGGCGCAAAAAGCGAGGCGCTGATGCGGTGCGCATTGCCGATGACGAAGGTGACGGCCATCGTCTCGCCGAGCGCGCGGCCAAGACCGAGCATGACGCCGCCCATGATGCCGACCCGCGTATAGGGAATGACCACACGCCGGGTCACTTCCCAGGTCGTGCAGCCGATGCCGTAGGCCGATTCCTTCAGCACCGCTGGCACCGTGGCGAACACGTCCTTGGTGATCGAGGTGATGAAGGGCAGCACCATGATGGCGAGGATCAGCGACGACGTCAGCAGGCCGATGCCGTAGGGCGGACCGGCAAACAGGCTGGCGAGACCCGGTATGCCGTGGAAAAGATTGATGATGAATGGCTGTACCGTCGTCTGCAGGAATGGCGCGAAGACGAACAGGCCCCAGATGCCGTAAATGATCGAGGGAATGCCGGCGAGCAGCTCGACCGCGATGCCGATCGGGCGCCTGAGCGGGCGCGGGCAGAGCTCGGTCAGGAAGACGGCGATGCCGATGCCGATCGGCACGGCAATGAGGATGGCGATGGCCGAGGTGACGACGGTGCCGTAGATGGGCGCGAGCGCGCCGAAATTCTCGGTGACCGGATTCCAGGATTCAGTGGTGAGGAAGGAGAAGCCGAACTTCGACAGCGCCTCCCACGAGCCGGCGATCAGCGAGACCGCGACGCCGCCGAGAAGAAGCAGCACGAGTATAGCGGAGAGGCGCGTGACCGTTCGGAAGATCGTGTCGGTCAGGGCGAAGCGGCGCACCGTCGCTTCCCTGGTCCGTATGGCGGACGATGTCACGGCTTCGGAAACGGCTGTCATTTGCCCCTCGCATTTCGAAAGAGACAGGAGGGCGCCCGAGGCGCCCTCCTTATTCCGGAGGAATTACATGCCGGAGTAGAGCGGCTTGCCGTTGCTGTCGACGATGTCCTTGCTCCACATTTCCTCGACGCTCTTCACGACCGCGTCGGGCATCGGAACATAGTCCAGCTCGGCGGCCATGTCGTCACCCTTGGCGTAGGACCAGGCGAAGAACTTGAGCGCTTCGGTGGTGGCCGCAGCATCGTCGGGCTTCTGGTAGACGAGGATCCAGGTCGCGGAGGTCATCGGCCAGCTTTCAGCACCAGCCTGGTTGGCCAGGATGACGCCGTAGCCAGGCTTGGAGCTCCAGTCGGCATTGGCCGCAGCGGCCGAGAACGCGGCAGCGGTCGGCTCTACCTTCTTGCCGTCCTTATTGATTAGGTCGGTATAGGTGAGCTTGTTCTGCTTGGCATAGGCATACTCGACATAGCCGATCGCGCCACCGGTCTGCGCTACGTTGTTGGCGACGCCTTCGTTGCCCTTGGCGCCGATGCCCACCGGCCACTCGAGCGCGGTATTGACGCCGACCTTCGACTTCCAGTCGGCGCTGACTTCGGCCAGATAGTAGCTGAAGTTGAACGTGGTGCCCGAGCCGTCCGAACGGTGGACGACCGCGATCGCCTGGTCGGGCAGCTTGACGTCGGGGTTGAGCTTCTTGATCGCCTCGTCGTTCCAGTTGGTGATCTTGCCGACGAAGATGTCGGCCAGCGTCGGGCCGTCGAGCACCAGTTCGCCCGGCTTGACACCTTCGAGGTTGACAACCGGAACGATGCCGCCCATCACCATCGGGAACTGCGCGAGCCCGGTCGACTTGAGATCCTCGCCCTTGAGCGGCGCGTCCGAGGCGCCGAAGGTCACGGTCTTGGCCTTGATCTGCTTGATGCCGCCGCCGGAGCCGATCGACTGATAGTTGAGACCGATGCCGGTCTCCTTTTTGTACGCGTCGGCCCACTTGGCATAGATCGGATAGGGGAAGGTAGCGCCGGCACCGGAGATGTCGGCCGCCATAGCGGCGGAGAGGGAAAGCGTGGATGCCGCAGCCATTGCAATCGCAACGGCCGCCGAGCGGATGAAATATCTCATGTGGCCTGCTCCTGTTCGGAATGTGGTCTTTCGGCACCCTTCCTATCGGCGCCTGACGAGCGCAATAGACTTCGATTATTACAGTCGCATGACAGTTTCGTGTCAGCCCGGTAACGCCTGAACGGGGATGCCTTGGGGGGCCTGCGGCTGCCATTTGCGGACCCAGCCGAAGTTTGCCGCGGGAATCAGTAGCTTGTCCGACTTTTGAATCAAAAATTATCCCGGCGGCCGGATCTCCGGCCGCCGGGAAATAAAATCCGGACGAGAGCGCGTTGCCTGTGCGCCAGAGCGGATCATGGCCTGGCCATCGCCGAAAACAGGTCCGTTGGGGTAGAGTCGACGCTGTTCCTTGCCGGCGGTCGCTGCTCCCGCCCGTAACCGAAGGGCGGAATCGACAGCAGCCATTGTCCTGACCTGGCCTTCATTTTGTATGGTGCGATCACACCATACGTCTGCGTTGGACGCAGATGACGGACCTCGTCGATGACGCCGTGAACGGCCGCGCAGAAAGGCTGTTATCCGGCGCTGCGGCGGACTTCCGCGTCCGACCCGAGCCATCTTTCAAGCTTCTCGAGCAGCGCCTTCGGGCTGATCGGCTTCGGCAGGTAATCATCCATGCCGGCTTCCAGGCAGCGCTCGCGGTCACCCTTCAGTGCATGCGCGGTGACGCCGACGATCGGCACATGCGTGCCCATCTCGGCTTCGAGCCGGCGGATGGCCGCGGTCGCCTCCAGGCCGCTCATCTCGGGCATCGACACATCCATCAGGATCATGCGCGGGTTCAGCCTGCCGAAGGCGTCCAGCGCCTTGCGGCCGTTGCCGACGATTTCGAACTGGTATCCAGTCTCGCCCACGATTTGCGTGAACACCATCTGGTTCACCTCGTTGTCCTCGGCGACGAGAATGTCGAGCCCGGCCTCCGCGCCGGCCAGACGTGGACGGGCACGCGCCGGCGGCGGCTGCAGCAGGACGCGATCCGCCGCGGTCGCCTGCGCCGTGGACGCCTGCGGCGCGCCGGCCCCGGTCTCGACGTCGCCGGTCAAGGCCGGATGGATGGCCGCCGTGCTGTGGCGATGACGCTGGATGGTGGCGACCAGCGTCTCCAGCAAGATCGAGGAACGCGCCGGCTTGATCAGCTGCGCATCGATGCCGAGATCGCGGTAGGCGGCGCTGGCGAGCGACTGGTCGACCGAGGTCAGCATGATGATCGGCGTGTGCGCGAGGCCGGCGGTGTTGCGCACGATGCGCGCCATTTCGGCGCCGGTCATGCCCGGCATCTGGTAGTCGAGCACGACGCAGTCGACAGGCACGCCGTAGGCGGCAGCCGCAATCAGCACCTTCAGTCCCTCGGCGCCGCTTTCGGCCGCGCAGGAATCGAAGGTCCACGAAGCCATCTGCTCGCTGAGGATCGCGCGGTTGACGGCATTGTCGTCGACGATCAGCACGCGCGCGCCGGTCACGTCGACCGGCATGATCCGCTGCCCGCCTCGCTCGGCCCGCGGCAGCGTGACGGTGAACCAGAAGGTCGAGCCCTTGCCCTCGGCGCTGTCGACGCCGATCTCGCCGCCCATCAGCTCGACCAGCCGCGAGGTGATGGCAAGGCCGAGCCCGGTGCCCTCGTGCCGTCTTGTCGAGGAGGTGTCGACCTGGCTGAATTTCTCGAACACCAGCTTCAGCTTGTCTTCGGGAATGCCGATGCCGGTATCGGTGACCGAGATGGCGAGCTTCGTCCCCGACGAAACGCGCTCGCCGGTCACGTCGACCAGCACATGGCCCTTGTCGGTGAACTTCACCGCATTGCCGAGCAGGTTGGTGACGATCTGTCGGATCCGGCCGACGTCGCCGACGAACTGCCCGTCGAGCCCGGGCTGGACGCGAACGATGAGCTCGAGGTCCTTTTCCTTGGCGCGGGTCGACACCAGCGTCGCCACATCCTCGATCGCCTCGGCAAGGTTGAAGGGCGCCGGGTCGAGCACGAGCTGGCCGGCGTCGATCTTGGAGAAGTCGAGGATGTCGTTGATGATGGTGAGCAACGCGTTGCCCGATTTGACGATGATGTCGGTGAACGTCCTCTGCTTTGGGTCGAGGTCCGACTTTGCGAGCAACTCGGCCATGCCGAGCACGCCGTTCATCGGCGTACGGATCTCGTGGCTCATATTGGCGAGGAACTCCGACTTGGCGCGGTCGGCAAGCACGGCACGCCGGCGCGCCTCGCTGAGCTCGGCCTCGCGCTGTTTCAGTTCCGTAATGTCCGTGGTCGACCCGATCAGATAGAGCGAACCGTCGGACGCGATCATCGCGCCCTTGCGCGCGAACTGGTGACGCACGCTGCCGTCCGGCAGCGTCACCTGTTCTTCGATCTCCTGCGTCTCGCCGGTGCGCAGCACCGCCAGGTCGCCGGCGACGAAAGCTTCGCCGTCCGCGCCGAAGATCTCGACGTCGGTCTTGCCGATCGCCTCTTCCTTGCTGAAGCCGGTGAGATCGCACCAGCCCTTGTTGACGTAGAATTGCCTTAGATCCGAACGCTTCGCGTAGATCGACACCGGCACGTTGTCGATCAGGTTGCGGAACACCTCGTTCTCGCTCATGCTTTCCTTGAGCGCCCGCTCGCGCGCCTTGACCTCGGTGATGTCGGTGCTGGAACCGACCAGATGCACCGATCCGTCGGTCGCGATGAGGCGGCTCTTGCGCGTCATCAGCTGCCGCACCGTGCCGTCGCGATGGGTGACAGGCTCCTCGACTTCGCGCCCCTTGCCGGTCGCGATGACCTCGGCATCGTCATGGCTGTAGCTTTCGGCGTCCTCGGCGCCGAAAAGCTGCCGGTCCGTCTTGCCGATGACGTCTTCCTTGGCAATGCCGGTCAGCGCGCACCAGGCCTTGTTGACGAACTCGATTGTAAGATCCTCGGCCTTGATGAACGCCGCCACCGGCAATTCGTCCATGACATGCCGGTAAAGGTCGATCTGCCGCATCGAGTCGCGCAGCGCCTTCTCGCGGGCCTTGATGTCGGAAATGTCGACGCGCACCCCTATGAACGTGCCGTCGTCCGCTCTCATGTCGTAGACCTGGAACCAACGACCGTCGGGATTGAGCCGTTCATAGGACGAATTGGGCAGGTGGTAACGCTTCAGCATGGCGTCGAGCCAGCGTTGTTTGTCGACACCATAGAGATTGTCGATCTCGACGTCGCCGCTCGACCGGAAATAGCCGGCGGAATGACCGAGAGCGAGCGCCTCGCGTAAGGTGCGGCCCGGCTGCCAGGCCGGCTTCAGCGCCGGCAAACTGTCATGCAGCTTGCGGTTGGCGAAGACGAATTCATCGTGGCGGTCATAGATGATGACGCCGGCCGGCAGCGACTCCAGCACCGTGGCGAGATTCTTGCGCGCATCCTCTGCCTCGGTCTCGCGATGCTTCATGTCGGTGATGTCGACATAGGAGATCAGACGCTTGCCGCCGGCAAGCGGTGCCAGCGAGGCGATCAGCACGCGGCCGTCATTGCGCGGCAACTGCCTGGAACCGGCAACGCCTGCCCGGATTTCGGCCTCGCGCTCGGCGATGTGGCGTTGCCAGCCCACCTCGTCGGCACCATAGGGGTCGGCGTCGCGGCTGGCCTCCATCAGCTCGCGGAAGCCGCAGCCGGCAGTGGCGCGAAGCGGATCGATCTTCCAGAAGTCGTAGAAGGCGCGGTTGATGATCTCCGCCCTGAGGTCGGCATCGAGGATAATGACGCCGATCGGCATCGAATCGACCATCAGGCGAAGATTGGCAAGCGCTTCCGAGGTCGCGGCCGCATGCTGATCGGGGGCGCGGGGGACCGCCGCCTCGCCGCGCTCGACCGCGCCTTCGAAAGAACGGGCGGCGCCCATCTCGAAAGTACCGTCGCTATCCGCCATCCCTACCCCCAGGCCGAACCCTCCCGGTTCGTCGGCGGAATGTGCCCGACAAGCATTAACGATCGGCTAACCTTAACGATTCGCAACCGAACACGCCCGATGCCGTTAACGGGTTTTAGTCGGACGCCGGTCCGATCTCGCTGCGGTAATCCGTCCGTTGGCGAACCCACCGCTGCCGGGCTATAAAATCGGTGGGGGTATAGCTGATGCTTGGTCGAATGCTGACTTTTGTTCTCTGTCCGGCGCTGCTCGCGGCGAGCGGCTGCACGCGCAGCGACGACGGAACCGTCATCATTCCAAGCCGGATGGACGTCAGGCGCATTTGGGACAAGGCCCCGCCAGGAACAACAGCTTCGCGGCAGATCGCGACGGACGTATTTCCTCAGCCGCCGAGCGCCCCGGTGAGTTCCCCCAGTCGAAGACGTGTTTCGACGGCCCCTTCCTTTCAGCCGGATTTGGCTGATGCGTCCTCCCAGCCACAGAAGGCGCTCGCCTGCCGGAATGTCAGCGAACCCGGCAAGCGCTATCGCGTGGTCTGCGAGTAGCGTCGCGGCTACGATAAGATCGCATGTTTCCTCACTGCGCGTGAAACCTTTGTGTGGCGTCTGGCGTTATCGGCGCAGCACGAAGGGGAGCAAAGATGTCTGTTCATTTCACCGTCTCAGGCCTGACCAGAAACCTGATCCATTCGCTTGGACTGGATCACGAGCGGGCTCCGAGGCGTCTGACACCCGAGCAAAATCTATTGTTGGAATGCTATCTGGCCGGCCAAATTCCGGAATCGGCCTGGAGCGACTACGTCTTCGAAATGCCGCAACTGGAAAAACACGCCAATGCCCGCCGCAGGCGCAATCCGGCGTAGCGCTGTCCAGCAACAAAGCGCCACCTAGAAAGCATAGCCGTTTTCTGTTGGAAATCGGCGAAGGCGAAACTGAGCAACTTGGCAGTTCTACTGCTGTATTGCTTTGGCGTTGTCCTTCGGCGAATTGAATTGAAGCGTAAAGATCTTCCCGGGAATTCCTTTTGCGAGGTCCGGCGAAAAGCTGAGCGGCAGGCAATTTCGCAGGGCGGCGGTCGCCGCGTCGACATAGGCCTGACGCGCCTTGTCATCCCCGTTGACCTTGATGGCCGTTGGCTTCGGCGGGCCGATCAGCGTGCCGTCGCGCTTGAAGCTGAAGCTCAAGGTGACCGAGGCAGTTCCGGCTTCGGCCGGCGGCGTCCAGCACGCCTGCAGCGCGGCGCCGACCTCGTTCATCGTGTTGAGCGATGCGGCATCTGCCGGAAAAGGCATCGCCAGCAGCGCGCCTGCGATCGCTGAAAGTCTAGCCGTGCTTCTCATGGCTTTGTCCTCGCCGCTTTCGCCCGTTCGCATGGTACGATCAACGACGCGGATGACAATAGAATTTCAACCGCGCCGGCACCCGATAAAATCATGCTGCCGTGACGCTGGCGCGCCGGCGGAAAAGCAAAAAGGCCGGCGCTGAGCCGACCTTTCCTTCTCCTCGGCAATCGCGCCAGTACATCCGTGGTCGCAGCGAGGACCGAGACACTAGACAAGGGTTTGGTTAACGAAACCCTAAACCTCGCGCATTTCTTAAGCCGTGGCCTGGGCCTTCACATGGGCGATGTAGCCGCGCACGTCGCCGGCCGGCTCAGCATAGGCCTTGCCGAGCTTCTTCTCGATCGCAGCCATATAGTCCTTCGCCCAGCTGGGCAGCGCATAGTCGATGACCGCCAGAAACTCCAGTGTCGCCGCCAGACGGATGTCGGCGATCGAGGGGTTGTTGCCGCCGATGAAAGGCTTGCCGTCCCTGAAGAAGCTATGAAAGACCTCCAGCGGCTCGGCGATTGCGGCGATGGCAGCCTTTTGCGCCTCCGATTTCTTGTCGGGATGGGCATCGCTGTGGCCGACCTCGCCGGCATATTGCGGAAAGCCAAGTGCCGGATAAGTGGCCCTGGCCACATAGGGATAGAGCGTTCCGACCAGGTAGAACATGGCGCTGTCGACCATCGCCCGCTTGGCCGGCGCCTTCGGATAGAACTTGTCCAGCCCGTGCTTGTTGGCGAGGTACTGCATAATTGCGCAGCTTTCCCAAAGCACGCCTCTGGGAAGTCCTTTGTCCTCGATCATCGGAGTCAGATGCGCCGGGTTCCGCGCCAGGAATTCCGGCGTGCGCGTCAGGCCCCAGGCGTCGGTCTCGGCATGGTCGAGCCCGGCCGCTCGCGTGAACACCCGGACCGTCATGTTGTTGACGCTGGGCCTTAGCATGCTGAGCTTGACCGCGGGCTTCTTCGCCGGCTTCGCCTTGGCTTTAAACGCTGCCTTTGCCGTTGCTTTAGACGCGGCTTTTGCCGTCGCTTTAGGCGCGGCTTTTGCGCCCGGCTTGACTGCGTTGGCCGACATCTTGGCGGCAGTCACCTTTGCCGCCGGCTTTGCCATCTTCGCTGCCGGCTTGGCGGCGGCCTTCTTCGTTCCCTTCGTTGCAGCCTTTGCCATCTGGTCCTCCCTCTGACCTGTTCAGCATGGATTTTTCGCCGCCCGGTTCTCGGACAATGTTTCGCGCGATCGCTCGACCAGCGCCTGGATGGCGTCGGCAAGGTGCGCCTCGGCGATATTGTAGTCGCCGCGCGCAACGCGGATCTTGTGCGCCGCCATCAGCACGTCGGCATGGCTGAAGCCCGCGGGCGGCTCGAACCGGTAGGAGGCAAGCTCGATCAGCAGCCCAAGCGGATCCTCGAAATAGATCGAATCCATGAATCCGCGATCCTTGACGCCGCTGTGCTTGATGGCGCGCTCGTCGAGCCGGCCGACTGCCTGCAGGAACGTCACGCGCGACACCGAGAACGCGATGTGGTGGACACAGCCGGTATCGGTCGGCGTGCGCCGCTTGACCGCGCTGCGGCTCTCGTCGGTGAAGACGGTGATCAGCCGGCCATCGCCCGGGTCGAAATAGAGGTGGCTTTCGCTCGCCTTGTCGAGATTGGGCTGCTCGAAGATGAATGGCATGCCGAGCACGCCTTCCCAGAAATCGATGGAGGTCTGGCGATCGGCGCCGACCAGCGTGATGTGATGGACGCCTTGCGACTGCAGTTTTTGCATTGGCTCCTCCCGGCCCCGCCGCGCCTGCCGCCGGACGACACGGCCAGGCAGCCTCAGATCGGCGCCCGGCAGGCGACCGCCGCACGGCTCCGCTCCGCTGGGTTCCGCATTTTCGCGTCCTGCTGGATCGCGGCCGAAACTTTGATTATCGGATGCTAATTCAATCCGAGGCGTTGCGCCAGAAGCGGCGACACGGCATCGCACCAGCAGGTCATCGCCGGCCGCAAGGAGGATGCACAAGGCTCTCTTTGCACCATGCTCGATGGCCGGCCGGGTCAGCGGAACCGCCTGCCCGACACCCCTCTTTACAACCATGGCCTTGGCCGACGACATCCAAATGGCGGAACGCCATGTTCTGCAGGCCGAGCAGCACATCAA
The DNA here is from genome assembly GCF_029625765.1 of Mesorhizobium sp. WSM4983. Taxonomy (NCBI): domain Bacteria; kingdom Pseudomonadati; phylum Pseudomonadota; class Alphaproteobacteria; order Hyphomicrobiales; family Phyllobacteriaceae; genus Mesorhizobium; species Mesorhizobium sp. WSM4983. Next base: position 542,665 of record NZ_JARTVM010000002.1, read on the forward strand.
GCGCCAGCGCGCGCGCATCGCTGCGCTAAAGCGCCGCCGGTTGCCGCGATGCAAGGCGTCCAGCTTTTTGCAGTTGCTTGAAGACGCCCAATTGATGCACCTGCATCATCTGTCGCTGTTATTGGAGAGAGCGTCTCGTGAACGGACCCGAGCCGGCATTTAGACTTTTGGTTCAGCGTCGGCAGCCGACGGAAGCCCTATTTGTAGACCGTCCTTGAAGACGCCCGAACTGGCGACACCGCTACGCTTTCATGTCGCCGATCAGCGAAGCTTCTCAGCGATAGCGGCGACGCTCACGCCGTCCTCGCGCCGCATGGCTCTTCATGGTAGCCGGCTTTCGGGGGCCCGCAGCGCGGACACTCTCTCAATCTACCTTCGAAGAAGAAGCACTACTCCGACTTCGCCGGGGTTTCTTTCTTGATTTCCGTCGATGTTGACGTGTCGGACTTGTCAACACTCGCCGTCTGCTGCGCGTCGACTGAGGCTTGATCCTTCGCGTGTGCCGGGCAATTGGCTGACGCTGCAGAGACGGACAGGCCCAGCGCTAAGATCGTTCCGAGGAAGGCTTTCATCATCATCCTCCTTTTGGCAAGTGACATAGCGTAACCCGCGCGTTGCGCGCCGCAAAATCACTTTTCACTCCCCGCATCACAGCTGGCTCGCGCGTCGAGGCCGCAGAGAACTTTATTGAGCGGATGGACCGAGCTGCGTTGCTCCGGGCATGGAGGCGCTGTCTACGCGCCAGAGCGTGAAGCCCCCAAGCCCTTCGCGTGGGGGCGATATGGTCAAACGCGATTTGCGTAGCGCGCCCGATCGCGTTCGATCTCGTCGGCGGTGTAGTTTTCGGCGCCAGCGTCAAAGCTCGTCCAACCGTCGGCTTCGTAGGCACTGCGGCGATCTTCCAAGTTCACCGATCTTGATTGACCGAGGATGCTCTCGGCTTCGCCGGCCAACGCGTCGCTAACCTTGGCCGTGACCAACGTCCCGCCGCGGCGCACACCTTCGGCGTAGACATGAGCATCCCTTTCCGGAACCCCGGAGTCGGTAAGGGCTCCGACGATGCCACCGGCAGCCCCGCCGACAACTGCGCCTCCCAATGCGCCTGCAGCGGTAGCGGCGAGCCACCCTGCGGCGACAACAGGGCCCACGCCTGGGATAGCCATGATCCCTAGCCCCGTCAGCAACCCGCCGGCGCCGCCAATGAGGGCACCCACACCGGCACCGCCAGCCGCATCTTCGGCGGCATTCGAGCGATCATCTTGGTACCAGCCGGTCGAATTATTGGCGACGATGCTGATGTCGGAATGCGGAACGCCGATTGCTTCGAGTTCACCGACGGCATCGGAAGCGTCGTCATAATTGTCAAATAGTCCGGTCACGGTTCTCATGGTTGAACTCCAATCCGTTCTCAGTTGCTGCCGGCAACGACGTTGCCTTGATAATCGAGCGCCACGGTTGTCTTCTTTCCGTCCTTGGTGGCCTGACCGCGCCAGATGCCTTGATCGTCCTTGGTTAGCGCTGAGACATCCGAGAAGCCGGCATCCTGGATCCGGCTCTTGGCCTGGTCTTCGGTGAAGCTATTGGCGCCTGGCACCGGAGCAGCCGGATTTTTTGTGTCGGTCGTGGTGACGGCGGGAGTTGTCGAACTCGTCGTCGTGCCGGTCTCATCGTCCATGGTGGAAGCGATCTTCTCGATCATTTCCTTATGCATTTTGAGTGTGGGCAAGGTCTCCGAAGCGAACGCCTTGAGCTGGGGATTGTCGCCATCCTTGGCGTAGTTCACGAACAGCTCCACGGCATCCGCGTGCGCATCACGCTGCATCTGCACATAGGTCTTTTCGACCGGATCCTTGCCGTTCTGAAGGGCGTCGAGGTCGCTCTTGTGCTTGGCATCCGTCTCGGCGGGCACTTTGAGCTTCTGCTCGCCGGCAATCGTTTCGAGTTTTGCATTGGCCGCCCCATGATCGTCGATCATCTTTTGGGCGAAGTCTTTGACCGCCTGATCCTGGGCTTTGGCTTGGGCGATCTTACTCGACTCGACCTCGAACATGCCCCCATTGGCAGCCTTGTCGACGAACCCCTGGGCATCGTCGGCGGCAAGGACAGGCACTGCAAATGTGATGGCGGCGGCTGTGGTCAGCGCAACCAGTAGATGGCGATTTTTCATGGAGAAGTTCCTAGTTGGGCAGATGTGCTGCGAACCCAACAAGCGACCCACACCTTTGTTCCGAGCGCGGTTTGATTTAGCGAGGAGTACCGGCATTCTTTTCCCTAGGACCCGGCTGCCGGTTTTCGGTCCCGCCACGCTCCTGAACAAAAGCCAATAGGGATCGCGGCCAGCAGGATTCTTTCAGTATGGCTTGTCGCCAGTGGCAAGCAGGTTGAAGGGGGTGCCACCGGAGATTTTTGCAGCTTTCCGAGCGGCCTTCGTCCAGGAGTTTATGCGTCTAAATCAAGCGTCTCGTGATCCAGCCTGTTGATTGCAAGGTGACCTCGCTTGCTGGCCTCTCGGCTAACTTTTCACGTTAGACGGAACCTTTGTGATCACCGGCTCTTCCCTTGTAATTGCTGGGAGGCAATCAATGGCAAACCTGGGAAGACTGGCTGTCGGCATATTGGGCATTCTCGCCTACCAAAATCGCGACAAGATCGGAGAGCTGCTCCGTGGCGCGGGAAATCGCGATCCAAACAATCTGCAGGGAGGGATCTTGGATCAGCTGTCCAAAGGCGTATCGGGGACGGCGCTTGGGGATATTGTCGACCGCTTCAGAAATGCGGGAGCCGGTTCCAAGGTGGATTCTTGGGTTAGTAGCGGACCCAACCAGCCGATCGAGCCGAAAGATGTCGAGGCGGCAATAGACGACGAAACACTGGCTTCTCTTTCAATGCAGACCGGCTTGTCCCGCGATGAGCTGATAGCCAGGATAACCAGGGACTTGCCCGAGGCGGTCAACAAGCTGACGCCCAATGGCGAACTGCCACCCGCGGGGCCCGACGATGTCACCCTGCTCGATCCGGTGCCACCACAGCGTTGATGGCGCGGCAAGGTCACACTCCAAGTCCGTCAGCGTTTGCGAAAAGCCTGTCTTGAGAAGCGCGAGGACTTGCAACGGTCATGGCGCAACTCATCCCGCTTTCGCAGGTGAGCGGTTTGCCGCTTCCGTTTGGGAGCGTGCTGACTATGAGCGGTCAATCCCATCAGGGGTGTAGCCGCAGAGGCAACCAAAGGTCCCTCGCTTGCGCTCATTAATCGCGACGGCGTTTATTAGCTACGCCTAAAGTTCTGATGTCAGCCGTCGAAAGGTGGCGCATAGTACAGACTTGCCCCTTGCCCACATGGGGTAAAAGGCCCGGCCTGTCTGCCCTAGGTCCCCCGATATGCCACAGGCCGGGCGCCCCCATCTTTAGGCTGCACTGTTCCGCGCCGCCTTTTTCAGCAAGCGCGATAGATGCACGTCGTGAAGCTCCTGAACGCTTTGAAGAAGTTCGGAATTCAAGCGCCTTGATGGTGGGCAATTCGAGGCGTTGTATTTCGGCTGGGAAACAAAGAAGCGTTAGCCTGCATGGTGGAGGCCACTGAACAGGCGGGGGCTAATCCGTCTTTGCGCCTACGGCAGATAGATGAGCCGCTTCTCCAATCGATACGATGAATCCCATCATTGCCCGATGCTACTTTGAGGAGGCAACCGGTTTTGCAGCCCTGGCAGCTAGTAGGCTTGAGGGGTTGGATATGAGCAGAACGACTCTCGTTGCGATTGCTTTCCTCGTCATCAGCATCGGCCCGACCGAAGCCAATGGCCATAAAGTTTTGCCGGTTTGCACCGCGTCGAGCTCACTGTCCGAGGTCTTGCATGGCAAGTGTTTTCTCGTCAAAGGCTCGATGATCTATGGGGACATCGCCGATCTTTCCCAGATAATCCAATTGGGATGGTAGCCAAGGCCGAATCGGTGCCTAGACGCTATCGCATGACTGAGCCACGCCGTTTCTTACCGGGAAATAGCGCAGCGCCTTCCTCTCATGGGACAGCGGGGAAACAGGGGCTTCAAAGCCCAGGGGCAAAAAAGCGCCGCTCCGATAACGTCGAGTATAACGCCAGGCGCGCGCCAGTGGCGGATTCGTGCGCCTATCTTCCATCCCGGCGCGTAACGCATTGCCGCCGCAAACTGGCGCGGTTCATTCTGGTCGCGAGCCCATAGAGTGGATGCGTGGTTGCATTCCAGGCTGGCGGCCTTTGCCGCATCAACCGAGAATCAAGCAGAAATTACGCGGCCGACAGCCTGTCGCGACCGGCCCCTAAAGGTCGACCTTGGCGACATTATCCTTGTATTCCTGCTTCGGGTCATATCCGAGCAGCATCTTGATGCCCGAAACCACGTTCGACGCATCGAGCCAGATTTCGGCTCGGTCCGGATCGAAGCGCAACAGCGTGAGTTTCGGATCGTCTTTGCCGCCCTCGAACCATGCTTCGACATAGGGGTTCCAGAGCCGATCGATCACAGCCCGATCATTGTCGACGCAAAGCTTGCCCTGCACCGTTGCGAAGAGGTCATGTCCCTTGGAGACGAACGTGGCCGTTGCCTGGTCGCCGCCGGAAAGGCCCATCGGAAGCTCCGTGTCTTTCGCCGTGAAAAACCAGATCGGACCGGTATCGTCCTTCTCCAGTTGTGCCGTCATGGGCCGAGGGATGATGTTGGAGCCGTCGAGGCCGATCATCATCGTCATGTCCGATTTCAGTGCTTTCCAGAATTTCGCTTCGAGCTCAGCGGGTGTCGGCATGTCTCATCCTTTCACTGAAAGAAAGGCAAACGGCCGACGGTGCTGTGTGTTCCTTCGCGCATTGCCTGGCTAAGGCTTCTCGATCGCTATTCGACGCGTCGTCGTTCAAAGCAGCTAAATTATTGGAATCAATGGTACGCCCAAGGGGAATCGAACCCCTGTTCCCGCCGTGAGAGGGCGGTGTCCTGACCGCTAGACGATGGGCGCGCTCAAGAACCGGCTACATAGGATGAAGGCCGGAAAAAAGCAACTGGGGTTTCGGACTGTTCGCGGACTTTGCGGACTGCCCTCGTCAACCCTGCCGTTTCGGCTCGATCAGATCCCAGAGATTGCCGTAGAGATCGGCAAACACCGCCACCGTGCCATAGGGCTCGAAGCGCGGCGCCTCGCGGAATTCGACGCCCCTGCCAAGCATCGCCTGATGGTCGCGGGCGAAGTCGTCCGTTTCGAGAAAAAGAAACACCCGGCCGCCGGTCTGGTCACCGATGCGGCTTGCCTGCCTCTCGCCGGAAGCTGCCGCCGAGAGCAGCCGCGCGCCCTGCCTGTTTGCCGGCGTGACCGTCACCCAGCGCTTGCCGCCGCCGAGGTCGACGTCCTCGTTCAGCACGAAGCCAAGCCGCTCGACATACCAGGCTATCGCCTCGTCATAGTTTTCGACGACGAGCGCCACGGTCGCAATGCTGCGGTTATCGGCAAAGCCGCTCATTTGTTGCGAATCGCGAACTGGCCGATCACGCGGCGCTCGGCAATGTCGTAGAGAAAGATGGAACGGCTGCCGTCCGCGAGCTCGGCATCGATCGACAGGCGGTTGCCGGACAGTGCCTGGCTGACGACCTTGGCGCCGACCGGCAGCACGATATCGCCGGAGAGGGGCGCGCCGGCCGGAGCCTGGACATCGCCGGCATGCACCGATCCGGCGCCGGGCGCATTGCGGGCTTTGTAGACAAGGGCTCCGATCACCACCATAAGGGCGAGGAACAGAAGACCGAGATTGACGATCATGAAGCGGATGAGCTTCCGGCGCACTTTTTCGGCCGCAGGGTCGAGCGGCTTCTCCTCATCTTCTTCGGCGATCGGCCGGGCCATGACTAAACAATCCGCAACGGTTTCGATGAGCGCTCATAGCGAAGAGACCTCGATTTTGATAGGGCCCCGATTTTGAGACAGGATGAATTGCCGGGCGATGAGTTGGATGGAGCGGTGGAGCTGGAAGCCGGCGCCGATGCCGCAGGCAAGCGCCTCGACCAGTGGCTCACCGCCCAGCTCGGCCCGGAGATCTCACGCAGCCGCGTGCAGGCCCTCATCAAGCAGGGTGCGGTTACGATCGCCGGCAAGCCGGTCGAGGAGGCAAAGCGCAAGATGGCGCCGGGCGAGCGTGTCGCGGTCATCATGCCGGAGCCGGAGCCTGCCGAGCCACAAGGCGAGGCCATTCCTCTCGACATCCTTTACGAGGACGACGAGCTGATCGTCGTCAACAAGCCGGCGGGGCTGGTTGTGCATCCCGGCGCCGGCAACTGGACCGGCACACTGGTCAACGCGCTGATCCATCATTGCGGCGACAGTCTTTCCGGCATCGGCGGCGTCAGGCGACCGGGCATCGTCCACCGGCTGGACAAGGAAACCAGCGGCGTCATGGTGGTGGCCAAGACCGACCGCGCCCACAAGGCACTGTCTGAGGCCTTCGCCGATCATGGCCGGACGGGCGACCTCGAACGCGCCTATCTGGCGCTGGTCTGGGGCATTCCGCAGCGGCCGACCGGCACCGTCGAGGCCGCGCTCGGCCGCGCCGCCGATCGGGTACGGCGCGCGGTGGTTCCCGAAGACCGGGACGACGCCCGGCATGCCGTTACCCAATTCACCGTCGTCGAGCGTTTCGGCGGGCGGCAGAAGGAATTCACCACCGCAAGCCTGATCGAATGCCGCCTCGAGACCGGCCGGACGCACCAGATCAGGGTGCATATGGCGCATATCGGTCATCCGGTGGTCGGCGATCCGGAGTACGGCCAGGCCTTCCGCACGAAGGCCAACCGGCTGCCGGAACCGCTGAAAGGCGAGGTCAAGGCATTTTCCAGACAGGCGCTCCATGCCTGGCTCCTTGAATTCCGACACCCGACTTCCCATCTACCGATGCGGTTCGAGGCGCCGATGCCGAGGGACATGGAGGAACTTGTCGGCGGCTTTCGAATGCTCTGAACTGCCATCAAGACGCTTCAAACAGCCATCAAAAAACCTGACTGGCGTTGTTCACTTCAGCGTGACACACTGTTTCGTGTTGAACAAATGCCTGTCCTTTCTGGTTTTGTTCCTATATACAGCAGTTGCCGCGAGTGAGCCGATTGGCATTCGCGTCACATGCCCGCCGCGTTACGGGGGCATCACTCCAATAGAGAGGGGGCGCTATCATGGCCCAGTCACTACCCAGTATCGTTTCCGGTGAAGGCGGTCTCGCCCGCTACCTGGAAGAAATCCGTCGCTTTCCGATGCTTCAGCCCCAGGAAGAGTACATGCTCGCCAAGCGTTATGCCGAGCATCAGGACACTTCCGCCGCGCACAAGCTCGTCACCAGCCATTTGCGGCTCGTCGCCAAGATCGCCATGGGCTATCGCGGCTACGGCCTGCCGATCGGCGAGGTGATCTCGGAAGGCAATGTCGGCCTCATGCAGGCTGTCAAGAAATTCGAACCGGAGCGCGGCTTCCGGCTCGCCACCTACGCCATGTGGTGGATCAAGGCCTCGATCCAGGAATACATCCTGCGCTCGTGGAGCCTGGTCAAGATGGGCACCACCGCCAACCAGAAGCGCCTGTTCTTCAACCTGCGCAAGGTGAAGGGCCGGATCCAGGCGCTCGACGACGGCGACCTCAAGCCCGACCAGATTGCCGAGATCGCCACGCGTCTCAACGTTTCCGAGGCCGAAGTGGTGTCGATGAACCGTCGCCTGTCGGGCGACGCTTCGCTCAACGCCCCGATCAGGGCGAGCGAAGGTGAGTCCGGTGAATGGCAGGACTGGCTGGTCGACGATCACGAAAGCCAGGAAGAGATGCTGATCGAGCAGGACGAGCTGGAAAACCGGCGCTCGATGCTGTCGGGCGCGCTGTCGGTGCTCAACGACCGCGAGCGGCGCATCTTCGAGGCGCGTCGTCTGGCCGAAGAGCCGCTGACGCTGGAAGAGCTATCGGCCGAGTTCGACATCAGCCGCGAGCGCGTGCGCCAGATCGAGGTGCGCGCCTTCGAGAAGGTGCAGGACGCGGTCAAGGCCGCGGCCAAGCGTCAAAACCAGGCGCTGCGCACCATCGAAGCGCAGCCGGCGGCGTAAAAGCTCGAGGCATTCGCAAAGACAAAACGGCGGCGCCGGGATCTGGCGCCGCCGTTTTTGTTTGGCGCTACAACGCCCGCGATTGGCGAAAGCTGGTGTGCCCCTTTCTCCCCGTCACTATACTGGGAGAAATGTCCGCCAGGACAATAAGGGGCAGCGCCGAGATTACGAGCTTATCACGTCAGGACAACGTCCGTTGACGCGGTAATCACCGAACGCCGCGCCACCCCTCATCCGCCTTTCGGGCACCTTCTCCCCGCAGCACGGGGAGAAGGAAAGCTCACGCTGTCGGCTGCTTGGTCTTGCGCAGATACGGCAACACCGTCTCGTAGGCGCCGAAGCGCTTGATCGCGTCCTCGTTGGAGACGGCGGCGGTGATGATCACGTCCTCGCCCTGCTTCCAGTTTGCCGGCGTCGCCACCTGGTGCTTGGCCGTCAGCTGGATGGAATCGATGACGCGCAGGATCTCATCGAAGTTGCGGCCGGTGGTCATCGGATAGGTCAGCACCAGCTTGATCTTCTTGTCCGGGCCGATGACGTAGACCGAGCGCACTGTGGCGTTGTCGGCCGGCGTGCGCCCTTCAGAGCTCTCGCCGGCGCCCGCCGGCAGCATCTCGTAAAGCTTGGCGACGGCGAGATCCTTGTCGCCGATCAGCGGATAGTTCACCGTCTGGCCGGTAGCTGTCTTGATGTCGGCCTGCCATTTGTCGTGGCTCGACACCGGATCGACGGAAATGCCGATGATCTTGACGTTTCGCTTTTTGAATTCGCCCTCGAGCCCGGCCATCGTGCCGAGCTCGGTCGTGCAAACCGGCGTGAAGTTCTTCGGATGGCTGAAGAGCACTGCCCAGCCGTCACCGATCCATTGATGGAAATTGATCGTCCCTTGCGTAGTCTCGGCCGTGAAATCCGGCGCGATATCGTTGATACGAAGGCTCATCGCGTGCTCCCTACCCTGTGACATGGCGCCGGCATGGGCTAACCCCATCGGCGCGTGTCAGCTTCTATACCGCCGGAAGGAACGGTTCAAAAGGCTTGTGTCTGCAAGCGTGATCGGAACGATGGAAAAATTTCTGCTTTTCCTGGAAAAGACAGCAGAATTTCCATAGCAGACGCAGGGGATTGGCGGCTTATGCCTTCTTCACCGCCAGCGTCGTCGCAAGGTCTTCCATGCGCTGCGCAAGTGCCGCGAGCGCGGTCGTCAGCACGCTGTCGCTCTTGTCGGCCTTGGTCAGCGCCTCGTCGCGCGTCTTGCGCAGCGTCAGCACCTCGCTCTCCATGCCCTTGACCCGCTTGTTGAGCTCCGAAAGCTCATCCATCACCATGATGCCGGCCATGACGGTCAGCCGCTGGTCGCCGATCTCGCCGAACGAATCCTTCAAATGCATGACATACCGGTCGAAGCGCTCGGCGAGGTCGATCAGATGCTCTTCCTGGCCCTCGTCGCAAGCCATCCGGTACTGCTTGCCGTCGATGGAAACGGTGACCTGTGCCATTGGCTTACCTGTCCAGTACCGCGCGAATGGTTTCCATGGCGGTCACCAGCCGGCGCGACACTTCCTTGTTGGCATCTTCCAGCCGTTCGGCGCGGGCCTCGGAATTGTCGAGCTCCTGCGCCAGCCGCGAGCGGTCGGCGTTCATGCGCTGCACCTCGGCCTCGGCCTCGGAATAGTCGCGCTCATGCTCGAGCCGCGCCGCCACGGCGTTTTCCAGTCCCTCCATGGCTTTGCCGAGCCTGGCGATGACTTCCTTGAGGGTCGTTTCCCCGGTCATGGCCTTCGTCCTATGCCCTGCCCGTCACCGAATCGCTCGCGTTCAGAACGCGTTATCTCGGAAAGATTAGGCGCCGGGTGAAGCGCGCGTCAATAAAGCTCTCGCGACTGTCCCCCGCTAACGCTAATGTAGCGTCGCCGCCGCCTTCACAAGGCCGGCAAAAAAGCACCGATTTGTTGACTCAAAGGCCGCGCCTGCTATGTGTCGCGCACCCTTTCCACGGGCTCTCCCAAAGCTCCAACCCCTATTCCGGAGGAAGCATGACCTCGCGTGAACAACATGATCGGATGGCCAATGCGATCCGTTTTCTTTCCATGGACGCCGTCGAGAAGGCCAATTCCGGCCACCCCGGCCTGCCCATGGGCTGCGCCGACATCGCTACGGTGCTGTTCACCCGCTTCCTGAAATTCGACGCCAAGGCCCCGCACTGGGCAGACCGCGACCGTTTCATCCTGTCGGCCGGCCACGGCTCGATGCTGCTCTATTCGCTCCTGTACCTCACCGGCTACGAGGACATGACGATCGACCAGATCAAGAATTTCCGCCAACTCGGATCTAGGACCGCCGGCCATCCCGAATACGGCCATGCCGCCGGCATCGAGACCACCACCGGTCCGCTCGGCCAGGGCCTCGCCAACTCGGTCGGCTTCGCGCTCGGCGAGCGCATCATGAATGCCGCCTTCGGCAACGACCTTGTCGACCACTACACCTATGTGCTGGCCGGTGACGGCTGCTTGATGGAAGGCGTCTCCCAGGAAGCCATCGCGCTCGCCGGCCATCTCAAGCTCAACAAGCTGATCGTCTTCTGGGACAACAACAACATCTCGATCGACGGCCCGGTCTCGCTCGCCGACAACACCGACCAGGTCGCCCGCTTCCAGGCCAGCGGCTGGAACGCCAGCCACATCGACGGCACCGATCCGGAAGCCATCGCCTATGCCATCGAAGCCGCCCGCCATTCCGACAAGCCGACGATGATCGCCTGCAAGACGACCATCGGCTTCGGCGCCCCGACCAAGGCCGGCACCAACAAGGCGCATGGCTCGCCGCTCGGCGCCGACGAAATCGCCGGCGCCCGCAAATTCTTCAACTGGGAATCGCCGCCCTTCGAGATTCCGGCCGACATCCTCGACGCCTGGCGCGGCGTCGGCACCGCCGGCGCCAAGGCGCGCGCCGATTGGGAAGGCCGCCTTGCCAAGGCCGACGCCAAGCTGAAGGGCGAATTCGAGCGCCGCCTCGCCGGCAAGCTGCCGGACAATTTCGACGCCGTCATCGCCGAGTACAAGAAGAAGCTCTCGGCCGACAAGCCGAAGGTGGCCACCCGTAAGTCCTCGGAAATGGCGCTGGAAGTGATCAACGGCGCTGTTCCCGAAACCATCGGCGGCTCGGCCGACCTCACCGGCTCCAACAACACCAAGACCAGCCAGACCAAGAACATCACTCCGGACGACTACGGCCAGCGCTATGTTCATTACGGCATCCGCGAGCACGGCATGGCGGCGGCCATCAACGGGTTGACGCTGCATGGCGGCCTGATCGCCTATGGCGGCACCTTCTTGTGTTTCTCCGACTATGCCCGGCCCTCGATGCGCCTTGCCTCGCTGATGGGCATCCGCTCGATCTTCGTCATGACCCATGACTCGATCGGCCTCGGCGAGGACGGCCCGACCCACCAGCCGGTCGAGCATCTGGCCGCACTGCGCGCCATTCCGAACCACAACGTCTTCCGCCCGGCCGACGCGGTCGAGACGGCGGAATGTTGGCAGCTGGCGTTGGAGTCCGAAAAGACGCCTTCGACGCTCGCGCTGACCCGCCAGAACCTGCCGACCGTGCGCAGCGAACACAGCGAGAAGAACCTCAGCGCCTCGGGCGCTTATGAGCTTGCCGCGGCAAACGGCGAGGCGGCTGTGACGATCTTCGCCACGGGCTCGGAGGTCGAGGTCGCCCTCGGCGCCCGCGAGTTGCTCGAAAAACACGGCCATCCGACCCGCGTCGTATCGGTGCCCTGCTTCGAGCTGTTCGACCAGCAGGACGAGGACTATCGCAGGAAGACCATCGGCAACGCCAAGGTGAAGGTCGCTATCGAGGCCGGCATCCGCCAGGGCTGGGACCACCTGATCGGTATCGACGGCATCTTCGTCGGCATGACCGGCTTCGGCGCCTCCGGCTCGATCGAGCAGCTCTATCCGCATTTCGGCATCACCGCCGAGGCCGCGGCGAAGGCCGTGGAGGCGCGCCTGCACGGCAAGTGAGCCATCGCATGTCGCTCAAAAGCGCGCAGCGATCTCGAGCGGCATGCACAAAAAGCAACGCCCCGTCCGGCGAAGCCCTTCAAAGGATGTCGCCGGACTGGACCAACCTAATCGATTTAAATTCCGGCTTCTGCGGCTGGATTCTTTGCACGCCCGCCGCTATGAAGCAGCGGACCCATCCACTTTCCAGTCCCCAGGGAGAGAAACATGACCGTCAGAGTTGCCATCAACGGATTTGGCCGCATCGGCCGCAACATCCTGCGCGCCATTCATGAATCCGGCCGCAAGGACATCGACGTCGTCGCCGTCAACGACCTCGGGCCGGTAGAGACCAACGCGCATCTGCTCCGCTACGACAGCGTGCATGGCCGCTTCCCGCATGAAGTGACGGTCGACGGCGACCAGATCTCCGTCGGCAAGGAGAAGTTCAAGGTCACCGCCATCAAGGATCCGACCCAGCTGCCCTGGAAAGATCTCGGCATCGACATCGCGCTCGAATGCACCGGTATCTTCACTGCGCGCGACAAGGCTGCCGCGCATCTGACCGCCGGCGCCAAGCGCGTCATCGTCTCGGCCCCGGCCGAAGGCGCCGATCTCACGGTCGTCTACGGCATCAACCACGACAAGCTGACCAAGGACCACGTCGTCATCTCCAACGCGTCCTGCACCACCAACTGCCTGGCCCCGCTTGCCGCCGTGCTGCACGAGACCGTCGGCATCGAGAAGGGCATGATGACGACGATCCATTCCTACACCGGCGACCAGCCGACGCTGGACACCATGCACAAGGACCTTTACCGGGCCCGCGCCGCGGCGCTGTCGCAGATCCCGACCTCCACCGGTGCCGCCAAGGCGATCGGTCTGGTGCTGCCCGACCTCAAGGGCAAGCTCGACGGCATCTCCATCCGCGTGCCGACCCCGAACGTCTCGGTCGTCGATTTCAAATTCATCGCCAAGCGCTCGACCACCGCGCAGGAGATCAACGAAGCGCTAATCGCCGCCTCCAAGGGCAAGCTGAAGGGCGTGCTCTCGGTCACCCATCACCCGAACGTCTCGATCGATTTCAACCACGATCCGCACTCCTCGATCGCGGCGCTCGACCAGACCAAGGTCATGGACGGCAACTTCGTCTCGGTACTCTCCTGGTACGACAACGAATGGGGCTTCTCGAACCGCATGGGCGACACGGCTGTCGCCTTCGGCAAGACCATCGCCTGACCTCAGGCTTCCTTTTTGATCGTGTGAAACGCCCGGCTTCGGCCGGGCGTTTTTCGTTCGACGCAGCGGCATGGGGCAAAAAAGCCACGCTGCCGCCTTGCACTGGTCATGTCTTCGCCCCACTCTGCCGTAAAGCGGGAGGGACGCGGATTTGAGGGGCAATTCCGGATGGAGCATGCGATCTATCTCGTGACGCTGGTCGGCACAGCGCTTGTTGTCGCCGCCGCCTTTTCGAGCCTGATCGCCTTTCGCTTCGGCGCACCCCTGCTGCTCCTCTTCCTCTGCATTGGCCTTGCCACCGGGGTCGACGGCCTTGGCATCGAATTCGACAATGCGCGGCTGGCTTATTTCGCCGGCTCGTTGGCTTTGGCCATTATCCTGTTCGATTCCGGTTTCGGCACGCCGCTCAACGCCTTGCGCCAGGCGGCCGGGCCAGCGCTGTCGCTGGCCACCGTCGGCGTCCTCCTGACCACCGGCATCTTCGGCGTCGCCGCCTACTACCTCCTCAATCTCAGCTGGCTGGAATCCTCGCTGCTCGGCGCCGCCGTCGCTTCGACCGACGCAGCGGCGGTGTTCTTCCTACTGCGCGCCGGGGAGATCCATTTGCGCGAGCGCGTCCGCTCGACGCTCGAGGTTGAATCCGGCACCAATGATCCGATCGCCATCTTCCTCACCATCTCTTTGGTCGAAATCATCGCCGCGCATGCCAACCCCGAGGCAAACGTTCTCGCCACCAGTTTGGTGATCGGCTTCGTCATCAACATGGGACTCGGCGCCATCATCGGCGTGCTCGGCGGCTTGGCGATCGTGCGCCTCGTCGAGCGACTGAACCTCGACCATGGCCTGCTGCCGATCTTCGTGCTGACGCTGTCGCTGATGGTGTTCGCCGCGGCGGGCGCCATCGGCGGCTCGGGCTTCCTTGCGGTGTATCTCGCCGGCCTCGTCGCCGGCAATTCCGACATTCGCGCCGTCACCATCCTGAAGCGCTTCCAGGACGGTATGTCGTGGCTGGCGCAGATCATCATGTTTTTGATCCTCGGCCTGTTTGCCACGCCCTCGCAATTCCCAGCGATCCTGCTGCCGGCGATCCTGCTCGGCCTGTTCCTGATCTTCGTGGCGCGGCCCTTGGCCGTCTGGCTCTGCCTGATGCCGTTCCGCCTGCCACGTCCGGAGGTCGCCTTCGTCTCCTGGGTCGGGTTGCGCGGCGCCGTTTCGATCCTGCTTGCCATCACGCCACTGCTCGGCGGCCTCGCCAACGGTCGCCTCATCTTCAATGTCGCCTTCATCATCGTGCTGGTCTCGCTGGTGGTGCAGGGCTGGACCGTCGGTCCGCTGGCGCGCCGTCTCGGCCTCGTCGTGCCGGCAAGGCTTGGACCGCTCGACAAGGTCGAGCTCGAGCTGCCGGGCTCGGCTCACCACGAGCTGCTCGCCTATCGCGTCGCTCCCGGTAGTCCGGTGGCGCGCGGCGAACGCATCCCGCGCTGGGCGAGGCCTTCGCTGGTGCTGCGCGATGGCCGCTCCATGCGGTTCCAGGACATGGGCCGGCTCGCCGCCGGCGATCAGGTCTACATCTTCGTGCCGGACCGCTATCCGCGCCTGCTCGACAAGCTCTTCGCCAGCCGCGCCGTCGTCGACCCCGAGGATGCCGACTTCTTTGGCGCCTTTGCCGTCGATCCGGCCCGCTCCGCCGCCGAGCTCGAAGCCGCCTATGGGCCCGGCCTCACCGAGGCCGAACAGAAGCTCACCGTCGCGGCGCTGGTCACCGAGCGGCTCGGCGGCCAGGCCGAATATGCCGACCGCGTGATGATCGGCCCGATCGAGCTGATCGTACGCGATGTCGACGAGAAGGGCCGGATCACCGGGCTTGGCCTGTCCTTCGAGCCGACCGCGCCGGTGGCGCGCGTGCCGGTTTTCCTGAGCGCCGGCGAGATCGCCGACCGCATCGCCGCCTTTATCCGCGGCTGGCGCAAACCAGCGCCAAGCAAGGTTCCTCAAAGCGAGCCGGACGAAATGACGACGTCCAAGCCCATAGCGCCAAAATCAGCCAGCGAGAGCTGACGTCACACAACGACATCATTTTTGCACGCGCTGTGCGGCCCAGGCCTTGCATCGTGCCCGGTGGCGGGTAAGGTCGCCGCGTTTTTTGGCGGAAAGGAACGACCATGGCCGGCTTCAAGACACTCGACGATATCGGCGCCGTCGGCGGCAAGCGCGTCCTGGTGCGCGTCGACCTCAACGTTCCCGTCGCCGACGGCAAGGTGACGGACGCCACCCGCATCGAGCGCATCGCGCCGACCATTTCCGAGCTCTCCGGCAAAGGCGCCAGGGTGATCCTGCTCGCGCATTTCGGTCGCCCGAAGGACGGTCCGTCGGCCGAATTCTCGCTGGAGCCGATCGCTCGCGCCACGGCGGAAGTGCTCGGCCGCCCGGTCGGCTTCGCCTCCGACTGCATCGGCGACAAGGCCGCCGACGCGGTTGCCGCCATGAAGGATGGCGACGTCCTGCTTTTGGAAAACACCCGCTTCCACAAGGCCGAGGAGAAGAACGATCAGGCCTTCACCGAAAAGCTCGCCGCCAATGGCGACATCTACGTCAACGACGCCTTTTCCGCCGCGCACCGCGCGCATGCGTCGACCGAAGGCCTGGCGCACCGCCTGCCGGCCTATGCCGGCCGCACCATGCAGGCCGAGCTCGACGCGTTGGAACAAGGTCTCGGCAATCCGGTGCGGCCCGTCGTGGCCATCGTCGGCGGCGCCAAGGTCTCGACCAAGATCGATCTTTTGATGAACCTGGTGAAGAAGGTCGACGCGCTGGTCATCGGCGGCGGCATGGCCAACACCTTCCTCGCCGCGCGCGGTACCGATGTCGGCAAATCGCTCTGCGAGCATGACCTGGCCTCCACCGCCAAGCAGATCATGATCGAGGCGGCCGAAGCCGGCTGCGCCATCATTCTGCCCGCCGACGGCGTCGTGGCGAAGGAATTCAAGGCGGGTGCCGCCAGCCAAACCGTCGCCATCTCCGACGTGCCCGCAGACGGCATGATCCTCGATGTCGGCGAGAAAACCGTGAAGAGCGTCACCGATTGGATCGACCGCGCTGCCACGCTGGTCTGGAACGGCCCGCTCGGTGCATTCGAGATCGAACCCTTCGACCGCGCCACGGTGGCTGCGGCAAAGCATGCGGCAGCCCGCACAAAGGAAGGCAAGCTGGTTTCGGTCGCCGGCGGCGGCGACACGGTAGCCGCGCTCAACCATGCCGGCGTCGCCGACGATTTCACCTATGTCTCCACCGCCGGCGGCGCCTTCCTCGAATGGATGGAAGGCAAGCCGCTGCCGGGCGTCGAGGTGCTGAAGCGCTGAGTCAATTCAAGACTCTCCGAGCGGACGCAGCTATCGAGACTTTCAATCGATTCGAGCTTTTCGGCGTCATTCCTTTGGCGGTAGTGTTCTGCTAGCGCGGAATGAAACGCACCTTAGGAGAGCACCATGAGCGAACGTCTCGAAGACATTGCCGCCGCGATCGTGGCGGATGGCAAGGGCCTTTTGGCCGCCGATGAGAGCTCCGGCACCATCAAGAAGCGCTTCGACGTCATCGGCGTCGAATCGACCGCCGACAATCGGCGCGACTATCGCGAGATGATGTTCCGCGCCAAGGAGGCGATGACCAAGTATATTTCCGGCGTCATCCTCTATGACGAGACCATTCGCCAGAAGGCTGCCGACGGCACGCCGCTGGTCGACATCATCAAGGCCGCCGGCGCCATTCCGGGCATCAAGGTCGATGTCGGCGCCAAGCCTCTCGCCGGCTTTCCCGGCGATACCATCACCGAGGGTCTCGATGGCCTGCGCGAGCGGCTGGCGGACTACTATAAGCTCGGCGCCCGGTTCGCCAAATGGCGCGCGGTGATCGACATCGACACCGCCAAGGGCGTGCCGTCAGCCACCTCGATCGCCTCCAACGCGCATGCGCTGGCACGCTACGCCGCGCTCTGCCAAGAGGCAGGCATCGTGCCGATCGTCGAGCCGGAAGTGCTGATGGACGGCGCCCACTCGATCGACACCTGCTACGAGGTGAGCAAGGCGACCCTGCTGAAGCTCTATGGCGAGCTTTATGCCGCACGCGTGGTGCTCGAAGGCACCATCCTCAAGCCGAACATGGTCATCTCCGGCAAGAAATCGGGCAAGAAGGACAGTCCCGAAGCGGTCGCCCAGAAGACGATCAAGCTGTTTCGCGAAACCGTGCCCGTGGCGGTGCCCGGCATTGCCTTCCTGTCGGGCGGCCAGGACGACGAGGAAGCGACGGCCAACCTTAACGCCATCAACGTCATCGGCCCACATCCGTGGAAGCTCTCCTTCTCCTACGGCCGCGCCCTGCAGGCGGCCGCGCAGAAGGCCTGGAGCGGCAAGGCGTCGAACGTCGCCGCCGGCCAGGCTGCCTTCATCCATCGCGCCCACATGAATCATCTGGCGGCGCTCGGACAATGGCAGCCGGCGCTGGAAAAGGCCGCCTGATACCAATGCATCTCGCCCAGAAGTGTGCAGCGATTCTGGGGCAACGACATGCATCAACAACGACTTGAAGCGCGTCGACGCGCTTTGAGCTTTCCCTAAAGCGCTGAGAACCCGGGCGGCCAAGGCCCGGGTTTATCTTTGCCGGCCGCACTCCCAGCTGAGGCGTCGAACCAGCGGGGGCCAGCGCCGCCCTTCGCAGGCCGTCCTCACCTCAAATCGACGTGCCTCAAGTCCAATGCCCAAGCATGGCCGCCAGCGAGATTGCGGCCATTGCAAGCAGCGCCAGCTTCCAGAAATCGCTGCGGCGCTTCAGCCCCGGCCAGCCGAGCGGCTTGATGATCTGGATGAGCATGATGCCGATGATGACAAGGGCGAGCAGTTTCGTCATGCCGCCTTTGACCAGCATCTTCGGCGGCTGTCAAAGCGGTTCTTGGGCGCTTTCGCCATCGTATCGCTCCTGACAAACAAAGGGGCGCCCTGGGACCGCGCTGATCGTTCTGGCGCCGGCTTCGGCTACCTCGCACCCCTGCTGACAGACTGCTGTCAGCAGGGGTGTGAGATACTCCTCTCGTAAAAAAGAGGAGCTCGGTCATGAACGGTTTTACCATCCTGCGTAGCGTGCAGCACTATGTCGGCAAGATCCGCACCGTGCGGAACGAGATCCGGACCCAGCGTTTCCTGAACACTTTGCCGGCGGACATTCGCAAGGACATCGGTTGGCCGGACCTTTATAACGGCCGCGTGCGTGAGAACTGAAATTTTTCGGCGCATGACTTGGATAGCGGCCATGCCGCGCCCAGATGTAATGTCGGTTGAAACGCTGGGTTTCAGGAAAGACGCCGTTGTCCGGTGGTGGAGTGGCTGCAGCCTCCTGACAGTATGTTGTCAGGAGGCTTGCGTTATTGAAGCAGCCTCGAACCTGCGGGAACCGGTTTTGGGACCGCGGCATGCGTAGAACCGAAGGCAAGGGGTCAAACGATGCGCCGCGCCGACAGGCTTTTCCAGATCGTGCAGCATCTGCGCGGAGGCAGACTGGTCACCGCACAGAAGCTCGGGACGTGGCTCGAGGTGTCCGAGCGGACCATCTACCGCGATATAGCCGACTTGCAGTCGACCGGCGTGCCGATCGACGGCGAGGCGGGTGTCGGCTACATGATGAGGGAAGGTTTCGACCTTCCGCCGCTGATGTTCACGCGTGACGAGATCGTGGCGCTCGTTGCCGGCGCCCGCATGGTGCGCGCCTTTGGCGGCGCGGCGATGGCAAGGGCCGCCGACGAGGCGCTGGTCAAGATCGGCGCGGTGCTGCCCGACACGGAAAAGGATCGCATCGCGCGCACCGAGATCCACACGCCGATGTGGGTGGTGAGCGATGCCGCGCGCGAGGCGATCGACCTCATCGAGCGCGCCATCGAGAAGCGCCAGGTGCTCACCATCGACTACTCGGACGAAGCCGGGCGCGGCACGGCGCGCGACATCCGGCCCCTGGGCCTCTGGTTCTGGGGCAAGGTATGGACTCTGGTCGCCTGGTGCGAGATGCGCGACGATTTTCGCGCCTTCCGCATCGACCGCATCGCCTCGGTGGTGATTGCCGGGCGTATCTACAAGCCGGAGCGCGGCAAGCAGCTCGCCGACTTCTACCGCGCCGTGGAACGCAGCGAGGATTACGGCATGGCGCCCGATCGAGCGGCGCGGACCTGACCTCCCCAGGCACGGCCGACAAAAAAGCCCGCGCGAAGCGGGCTTTTTTGTCGGGCTGGGAGACCTTACTCCTCTTCCCCGTCTTCTTTCTTGTCCTTCGACTTCAGCGCCGAAAGCTTGGCGAACACGGCATTGGCGTCGAGCTCCTGATCCTCGTCCTTCGGCTTCTCCGGAGCCGGCGTCAGCCTTTCGGTCAGCGCCGCCGGCAGCAGCGTGTCGCCGGCCACCGGCTGTGCCTGCTCGCGGCCGCGCGAGGCGCGGTTGACTTCCATGTCGAGGTCGATCTGCGAGGTCAGGCCCAGCGTCACCGGATCCATCGGCTGCAGATTGGCCGAGTTCCAATGCCGGCGCTCCCGAATCTGCTCGATCGTCGACTTGGTCGTGCCGACCAGCCGCGCGATCTGCGCGTCCTTGAGCTCGGGATGATTGCGTACCAGCCAGAGGATGGCGTTCGGCCGGTCCTGGCGCTTCGACAGCGGCGTGTAGCGCGGGCCCTTGCGCTTCGATTCCGGCACCCGCACCTTGGGGTCCGACAGCTTCAGCCGGTGGTTCGGATCCTTCTCGCCGCGCGCGATCTCGTCGCGGGTGAGCTGGCCGGTCATGATCGGGTCCATGCCCTTGATGCCCTGCGCCGACTCGCCGTCCGCTATCGCCTTGACCTCCAGCGGATGCAGCCCGCAGAACTGCGCGATCTGCTCGAAGGAGAGCGCGGTGTTGTCGACCAGCCAGACGGCGGTGGCCTTGGGCATCAGCAGCGTATTGGCCATGTCAAAAATCCTTCTCGTTCGCCCGCGTTCCCGCGCGGGCGGTGGTTTTAGAGCCACCAAAATGGGAAATTCGCGGCCTGTATAAACGCTCCGTCACGATTTCGCAATGTTTTTGGGAGGGGAGCAGCTGGGACCCAAAAAGACAAAACCCGCCGGACGGAGTCCAGCGGGTTCGGAACCGGAGACGAGCAAGCGTCTGCGACGGCTCTGGCTTCGAGACTACGGCCCAGCCTCGCGGCCGGGTCGCGCTTCAAATCAAAGAGCCTGGCGAGCGATACGCTCGATGTCGGCGCGGTTGATGCCGAGGTCGTTCAGCTGGCGGGCGTTCAGCTTGTTCAGCTCACGCACCGTCTCATTGTAGAGGCGCCAGTTGCGGAAAGCGCGGATCGGGTTCATTTCAGTCCTCCATTCCATTGGATCAGTTGTTCGATGCCGCGTAAATAGGCACCCTTGCCTACGAATTGAACGGACTCTTTTGCATGGCGGCAATGCATTTTGTGCATTGCAGCATTAGGCCTTTGTTCAGTCTCTCGTCAGGGATCAGAACGCCCAGGATGCGTCGCGGATTCAGGTCAGGCCAAGCCCAAAACGGTTGGTCCGCAAACCGGAGCGGAACGTACTTAAAGTACGTGAGCAGCGGAAGCGCAGGACACAATTGCTTGCAGGCCCGCCTCACCTATATCGGGCGCATCCTAGCCGACGTCGAGGACGATCTTGCCGATATGCTCGCCCTCCTCCATCCGCTCATGCGCCCGCCATGCCTCCGTCAGCGGGAAGATCATGTCCATGACCGGAGCGACCTTGCGGGTGCCGAGCAGCGGCCAGACCTGAGCCTCGAGCGCCGCCGCGATGGCTGCCTTGAATTCGACGGTGCGCGGCCGAAGCGTCGAGCCGGTATGGACAAGGCGCTTGACCATGAGCTTTGCGAAGTCGGTGCTGGCGACCGCACCGGCCTGTACGGCGATTTGGACGATGCGTCCTTCGACGGCCGCGGCGTCGTAGTTGCGCGCCACATAGTCGCCGCCCACCATGTCGAGGATGACGTCGGCGCCCCGGCCGCCGGTTGCGTCCTTGACCTCGGCAACGAAGTCCTGCTGGCGATAATTGATCGCCCGGTCGGCGCCGAGCCCAAGACAGGCGTCGCACTTCTCCTTGCTGCCGGCCGTGGTGACGACATAGGCACCGAATGCCGAGGCGAGCTGTATGGCCGTCGTGCCGATGCCGGACGAGCCGCCATGGACAAGCAGCGTCTCGCCTTTCTTCAGCCCGCCGCGCTCGAACACGTTGTGCCAGACGGTGAAGTAGTTCTCCGGCACGGCCGCGGCCTCGGAATAGGTAAAGCCCGCCGGGATCGGCAGCACGCTGCCGGCGTGGACCTTGACATATTCGGCATAGCCGCCGCCCGGCGTCAGCGCGCAGACCCGGTCGCCGGTGCGCCAGCGCGATATCTCGTCGCCGAGCGCCGCGATCTCACCGGCCGCCTCGAGCCCGGGCAGGTCCGAGGCGCCGGGCGGCGGCGGATAGGCGCCTTTGCGCTGCTGCACGTCGGGCCTGTTCACGCCGGCCGCGTGCACGCGGATGAGGACCTCGCCGGGGCCGGGCGTGGGCACGTCGCGCGTCTCCGGCTTCAGCACCCTGGGACCGCCAGGCTGCGAGATTGCGATCGCCGTCATCTTTGCCGGAATATGCTGTCCGCTTGCCATGAATTGTCCCGTTTCCTCATGCCGCTGGCCGGCTGTTTGCATCGGCATCCCTGCCCTATGTATGCTCATTACCAAATCAGGCAAATGGTGAAATCAGGGAGAAGCGACGATGGCGATCTTCGACGACGAACCCAGGAAGAAGCCCCGCCCACACGAGATCGGACAGGATCTGTCGCTGCTGTCTGTCGATGATTTGTCCGAGCGCATTGACCTGCTGCGCGAAGAGATCGCGAGGCTGGAAGCTGAGCGGGCCGCCAGGGGCGCCACCAAATCCGCCGCCGAGGCACTGTTTCGCCGCGGATAATCCTGGCTGCATGGCCAGCCGCCCCGGAAAAGCCTGAAAGCGACTGCCAGAGCTGCACCCTCAAACAGACCTGCGCTTCGAAATTACCAGCCGGATCAGCCTATGTTCGCAACCTACCGACCGATCCTCTCGCTGCTGCGCGGCACCGCGTTCCTGCTGGCGGCCTCCGGCCTGCATGGCCTGCTTTTGCCGCTGCGCGGCCAGCTTGAGGGGTTCTCGACCGCCTCGCTCGGCCTGATGGGCACGGCATGGGCGGGCGGCTTCGTCACTGGCTGTTTCTTCGCGCCGCGGCTGGTGCGCCGTGCCGGTCATGTCAGGGCGTTCGGCGCCTTCGCCGCCTCCGGCGCAATCATTGCGCTCCTCACCGGCCTCATCATCGACGAGTATTTCTGGATCCTGCTGCGCGCCTTCACCGGCTTCACCATGGCCGGCGCCTTCATGGTCATCGAAAGCTGGCTGAATGAGAAGGCCACCAACGAGAATCGCGGCACCGTCTTCGGCCTCTATATGATGGTCACCTATGCTTCGATCATGGGCGGCCAGATGATCGTCGCCGGCGGCGATGTGAAATCGGCCTCGCTGTTCATGATCACCGGCATCCTGTTCTGCCTGTCGCTCCTTCCGACTGCGGTGTCGACCCAGTCGCATCCGAAGCCGCTGCAGGATGTCAAGCTCGACGTCAAAGGCCTCTACGCCAATTCGCCCGTGTCGGCGGTTGCCTGCCTTCTGATCGGCATAGCCAATGGCGCCTGGGGCACGCTCGGCGCCGTCTATGGCGCCCGCATCGGCATCTCTACCGCCGAGATCGCGCTCATGATGAGCCTGGTGGTCATCGCCGGCGCGGCCATGCAGCTTCCCGCGGGCCGGCTATCCGACACCACGGACCGCCGTTTCGTGCTGGCGGGCGCAGCCTTCGGCGCGGCACTGTTTGCCGTGCTGGTCTTTCTGGTCGAGCCGCGTTCCGGCGTTTTCGTGATCTTGCTGACGGCCGCCTACGGCGCCTTCGCATACACGCTCTATTCGATCGCCGTCGCGCATGCCAACGACCACGCGCGGGCGGAGGATTTCGTCAAGGTTTCCGGCGGCCTGCTGTTGCTCTATGGCTTCGGCACCATGATCGGACCGCTGCTGGCCGCCGCTTTGATGGGCTGGCTGCGCCCCGAAGCGCTCTTCCTTGCGACAGCGCTCGCGCATCTCTGCCTTGCCGGTTACACCCTGCTCCGCATCCGCGCCCGCGCGCCGGTTCCGATCGAGAACCGCGATGCCTTCAAGACGCAGCCGGCCGACCGCGCCGTCACGCCGGAAGCCTTGCGGCTCGACCCGCGCACAAAGGTTGAAACCGATGGTTGAGATTTGGGGAACTTTGCCCCACAAATGAGGCATGATGTTTTCCGACGCTTTCGTGGCGATAGCCGATCCCAACCGGCGCTATCTCTTGGAAGAGCTCCGGCGCGGTCCCAAGACGGTGAATGAGTTGGCGGCCGGTTTGCCGGTTTCGCGCCCGGCCGTTTCCCAGCATCTGAAAGTCCTGCTCGACGCCGGTCTGGTCAAAGCCAGGGCCGAGGGCACCAGACGCGTCTACGCCGTCAGCACCGCCGGCTTCCTCAGGCTGAATGTCTGGCTGGATCAATTTTGGGAACTCTCCCCTGGAGAGTGACCGCTGGCCACCAGCCGGAGGCCTCAGTTCGCTGCCTGCAGCGCCGCGCCAAGCGCGTCGAGCAGTTCGCCCGTTCCATGCTGGCGCGTGGC
Organism: Mesorhizobium sp. WSM4983; assembly: GCF_029625765.1. Lineage (NCBI taxonomy): Bacteria > Pseudomonadati > Pseudomonadota > Alphaproteobacteria > Hyphomicrobiales > Phyllobacteriaceae > Mesorhizobium > Mesorhizobium sp. WSM4983. Next base: position 566,731 of record NZ_JARTVM010000002.1, read on the forward strand.
CGGCGAGTCGATGCCGTCGAAGAAGGCCCCTTGCTCCGTAAGAACCAGTCGCGTTCCCTTGCCTTCCGCGATGAGCTCGATCGTCGCCAGCGAAACCGAGACTCGGGTTTCGCCGAACAGCAGCTCATAGCTGTAGACGACGCGTTTGTTCGGTACGATGTCTTGGTAGACGGCGTTGAAGAAATGCGTCTGCCCGTCGCTCGGGCAGCCGGCATTCACCTCCTTGCCGCCGATGCGAAAATCCATTTCATGCCGGCTCGGCATCGGGCTGTCGGGATCGAAAAACCAGCATTTCTTGGCCGCCGGATCGCTGAGCGCGAAATAGACCCTTTCGGGCGGCGCCGGATAGAGACGTTCGATGACGAAGGTGGAATGGACGACGGATCGTTCGGTCATGACGGATCCCTTCAGGTTTGGTCGTTGATGTCCGTGAGAAAATCGCCGAGCCGGTCGAGCCGGCGTTCCCAGGCCAGTCGCCGCTCGTTGATCCAATGCTCGGCTGCCCGCAATGCGTTTGGCTCGATCCGGCAGGTTCGCACCCGGCCAAGCTTCTCGGTCCTCACCAACCCGCTCGTCTCAAGAACGGCGAGATGCTGGACGACGGCCGACAGCGACATCGCCAGCGGCTCGGCGAGCTCACTGACCGATGCCGGTCCGCGCGACAGACGTTCCACCATCTGGCGCCGGGCGGGATCGGCAAGCGCCTGGAACATCAGATCGAGCTGGGCGGGATCGTGCAGCATCGAGGCTTAGCCATTGTTGTAGGGGAAGAACTTGAAATAGGGCTGCGCCTCCTCGATCACGCGGGCGAAGCTCGGCCGTTCGAGCAGACGATCGTGATAGCGTTTCACGGCGGGAAATTTGTCGCCGAACGGCTCGACCTTGTTGGCGTAAAACAGCGCAGGCGAGGCGGCGCAGTCGGCCAAAGTGAAGTGATCGCCGACCGCCCACGTTTTTGACTGCATCTCCCGTTCGATGATGGCGTAGGAATTGCGCAGCTGCTCGCGCGCCTGCTCGACTCCGAACGGATCGGTCTTGTCCTTTGGCCGCAGCCGGTCGCCGACGATCTTCTGCATCGGCTCCTGCACGTAGAAGTCGTAGAAGCGGTCGGCCTGGCGCACCTTGATGGCGAGGTCGACGTCGGCGGGAATGAGCTCGACCGGCCCGGGATAATAGGCGCCGAGATATTCGATCACGATGGTCGATTCCAGCACCGTGCGGCCCCGCGCGTCATCGCGCAGGGCCGGCATCTTGCCCGTCGGCGAAACCTTCAAGAAAGCCGCGCGCGACGGCGCATCGCCGAGATCGACGATCTGCGGCGCAAACGGCGTGTTGTTTTCGTAGACCGCGATCAGCGGCTTCCAGCAGAAGGAAGCGAGCGGATGGAAATACAGCGTCAGGGACATTTTTTCTCCTGTCGGCGGAGGTCGAGGCAATACTGAAGTGATCACTTAACTATTTTCGCAGACCGCTGGTGTCAATCCTAATCCGCCGGGCTAGCCAAATGCGGCGATTGCTTCGAGGATTTGCGGCCAATCGTTGCGGTGCAGTTCGTGGCCGCCGCCTTCGATCCGCACCAGCCTGCCGCCGGCAACCGCGCCGGCGAGCGCCTCGCCGTGCTCGATCGGGAAGAGCGGATCGGTAGTGCCGTGGATGACGAGCAGCGGCACGGTCAAATCCCTTATTCGCCGCTCCGGGCCGCTGCTCTTCAGCAGGAAGTGGTTGGTGGCGCTGGCGAGACCGCCGGACCGATCGTAGTCCTCCTCGATCATCGCACGTGTCCGTTCGCTGTCGCACGAATGCAGGGTGCTAGCGATTGCGCGAGCGTCCCTGACCATGAAGTCGATCACTTGTTGCCGGTTCGACCAATCGACATCCGCACCTTCGGCGGAATGCTCTCGGTAGGCCTCGCTCGTCCCCGGCAAACCGGACGTATCGACACCGAGCGGTGAGGTGGAGATCACGGTGAGCGCGCTGACCCGTTCGGGATATTTCAGCGCTACGATCTGCGCGATCATCCCGCTCATCGACATGCCGACGACCTGCGCCTTGGCGATATTGTGATCGTCGAGCACACGGACGGCATCATCGACCATGTCCTCGAACCTGTAGGGCGGCGCGCCCGGCGTATACTTGGTTGAGAGACCAGTGTCGCGATTGTCGTAGCGGATGACGAAACGGCCGCGCTCGGCAAGCGCCCGGCAAAAGGCTTCCGGCCACCAGAGCATCGAGGCCATGGCGCCCATGATCAGAAGGATCGCCGGGTCGGCCGGGTCGCCGAAGCTTTCCGAATGGATCTCAGGGCGAGGCAAGACGGTCATCCTTCCCTCCTCTATCTCTCAATCTGCTTGCATATTGCAATCAGTTGCACGATAAGCAGGCTGATATCATAGTGCAACCGGTTTTTGGAGACTGGCATGAACACCGAGCACCGCTCCGGCTGCCCGATCAATCTGTCGCTGGAAGTTTTCGGCGACCGCTGGAGCCTGATCATCCTGCGCGACATTATCTTCGGCGGCAGGCGTCATTTTCGGGAATTGCTCAACGGCTCGATCGAAGGCATTGCCTCCAACATCCTGGCCGATCGCCTGAAGCGGCTGATGGAGCTCGGCCTCCTGACCAAGGCGGGCGATCCCAGCCACAAGCAGAAGGCGATCTACAGCCTGACCGAGATGGCAATCACCCTTGTGCCGATCATGGCGCATCTCGGCGCCTGGGGCCGCGTCTGGCTGCCGGTCAGCGAGGAGCTGTCGATCCGAGCCGAGCTGCTCGAAAAAGGCGGCCCGCCGTTGTGGGATCGGTTCATGGACGAATTGCGCCACGAACATCTTGGAGCGCCGGTGAAGACGCCGCCCGGCACGCCGACCGTGCGCCGGCAGCTGCAGGCCGCCTATGAGGCGGTTGTCGCCCGCAAGCCTCAGGCCGCCGCAGGTTGACGGCGTTTTGGACCGCGGGTCGCCGGGTGCAATCCTAGTTTAAGTTGATATCCCGGCTTGCCGACCGCATCGACACGGAGAAGCCGGCCAGCACATCAAACAGCGCGATGATCATCAGCGAAAAGAAGACCGAATGCGCGGCGCCCTTCACCAGCAGGAACTCGACCAGGAAGGCGATGAAGACCAGCGTCGACAACAGATGATCCAGGATCGACGCATTGGTGGTGCGCACCGATTTCGATATCTCGACGAAGAGGAAGATCAGCCCGATCAGCACCATCAGGTCGCCGAGCGTCATCGAAAAGACGCCGCCCGACATCATCCGGAACGAGAACATTTCGATCGTCCACGGATCGTCGCCGCCGCCGAACAAGCCGAGGAGTCCGAGGTTGTAGAGGACGAAGGGCACGATCAGCAGCGGGATGGCACCGAACATCTAGGCGTCTCCAATGAGGCACCCTTTGTAAAAGGCGCGGCGGGCACGCCGTCAAGGCTTTTCGGCGACGGCGCCGAACACGCTCTAAATCCTAATGAAATAACGATGTCAGCCGTTTTCCCGCTGCCTTTTCGGCGGCTCGTGCCCAGCCAGCGCGAGGACCTTCATCCGGTCGCCAGAATCAAAAAGACCGGCCAGCGGCCGGTCCTCTGAAAACGTCACAACCATGGAAGCTTCTCAGCTTTCCCGTGCAAGCTTCTCAGCTTTCCTTCGGCTCCAGCACCTGGCGGCCGCGATACATGCCGGTCTTCAGGTCGATGTGGTGCGGCCGGCGCATTTCGCCGGAATTCTTGTCCTCGACATAGGTCGGGGCCTTGAGGGCGTCGGCCGAGCGGCGCATGCCGCGCTTCGACGGAGAGGTTTTTCTTTTTGGAACGGCCATGGATATGCTCCACTACATGGTCAAAATGCCCCGGCAACCCTCGCGAAAGGGCCGCATCGAGGCCATAATCTGAGAAAGTCGGGTGCCTATACACGCCTTGCGCCGTTTTGGCCAGCACTGGCACGAATTTTTTTGAGCCGGCGCCGGTTCACCTTAATCGAGGCAACCGACATAGGCGCCCGAACGCCCGGCCCGCCGCTCGATCAGATTGGCGAGGCGCCTCAAGCCCGGGCCTGGCCTGGCCGGATTGCGCGCGATCGGGTTGGGCAGGCTGACGGCAAGCAACGCTGCCTGCCGGCGCGACAATTGCCTGGCCGAGACGCCGAAATGATGCTGCGCGGCCGCCTCGATGCCGTATATGCCTGGCCCCCATTCCGCGATGTTAAGATAGATCTCCATGATGCGGCGCTTCGACATCACCGCATCGAAATAGACGGCCAGAGGCAGCTCGACGACCTTGCGCACGCTGCCGAGCGGCCGCGACCACAAAAACAGGTTCTTCACCGTCTGCATGGTGATGGTGGAGGCGCCGCGCGTTGCCTCGCCGGCAAGCGCATCGTCGACCACGCCGCGCAATTCGCCGAGGTCGACGCCCCGATGGAAACAGAACTGCCCGTCTTCCGACATGATCACCGAATGCATGAGCACCGGCGCCACATCGTCGATCGAAACCCAGCGCCGGTCGTAGCCGGAGAAGGTGACAAGATCCTTCAGCATCAGCGTCGAAACCGGATGCACGAAAGGCGGCAGATAGAGAAAGGTGAGCGCGACCGGCATCGCGGCCAGCACGATCGCCGCGACCAGGCAGCGCCGGCCAAGGCGCTTGAGACCGGCGCGGTTCAGGCTCCGCGGCCGTGCCATGTCCAGCCCTTCGCTTTCATGTTCGACGATCGGTTCCGTCAAGTCGCCCCACCCGTGCCACCCGCTACTTCGGCATAATGGCGCGAGGCTGCTTGCGCAACGTCTGAGTGTCGGCTACCGGTCCGGCCATGTTGAAAGACGACCAGGTGGCCTTCGAATCCGCGCTTTTTACGCGCGCCGCAGCAGTCGAGGTCCTGCTGCGGCAGGTTTTCGATGCGCCTCTGCTCTCCGGCGAGATCGCCCGGCCGGAACGCCTGATGGCGGCGATGCGCCATGGCGTGCTCAACGGCGGCAAGCGGCTCCGCCCTTTTCTGGTGATGGAAAGCGCGGCGCTGTTTTCGGCAAATGACGAGGCGGCGCTGCGCGTCGCCGCCGCGCTCGAATGCGTGCATTGCTATTCGCTGATCCATGACGATCTTCCTGCCATGGACGACGACGATCTGCGCCGCGGCCAGCCGACGGTGCACAAAGCTTTCGATGAGGCAACCGCGATCCTTGCCGGCGACGCGCTGTTGACTTTGGCCTTCGACATCATCGCCGACGAGGCGACGGCGTTGCCGGCCGAGCGGCGGGCGGCGCTGGTGCTGGCGCTCGCCCGCGCCGCCGGAACCGGCGGCATGGTCGGCGGCCAGACGCTCGACCTCGAGGCCGAGCGCAAGCGGCCGGACGAGGCCGGCATCATCCGTCTGCAGGCGATGAAGACAGGCGCGCTGATCCGTTTTGCCTGCGAAGCAGGCGCCATCATCGCCGGCGCATCCGCCGTCGACCGTGAAAGGCTGGCGGAGTTCGGCTCGGCGATCGGTCTTGCCTTCCAGCTAGCCGACGACCTGCTCGATCTCACCGCCGACGCAAAGCAGATGGGCAAGGCGACCAAGAAGGACGCCGCCGCCGGCAAGGCGACACTTGCTGCGCTGCACGGCGCCGATTGGGCGCGCGAGCAGCTCCACGGCCTGATCGACCAGGCGCATGCGCTGCTGGAGCCCTATGGCGAGCAGGCGGATTTGCTGAAGGCGGCGGCAACGTTTATCGCCACGCGGAGCAGCTGAGACCGCAGCCGACGTCGCGGAGCTCAGGTCGCGGTTTTCACCCCCGCCCCGCGGCGTTCGCCACCACGAAAGCCGCGTAAAGCGACTGCCGCGCCGTGATGAACAAGCGATTGCGCTTGGGACCGCCGAAAGTCAGGTTGGCCACCGTCTCCGGGATGCGGATCTTGCCGATCAGCGTGCCGTCTGGATCGAAGCAGTGGACGCCGTCGCCGGCCCCTGCCCAGACGCGGCCGGTCGTGTCCACCCTGAACCCGTCGAACAGACCGGCCGTGCAGGTGGTGAAAACGCCGAGTTCGCGCAGATTGTTGCCCTCGACAGCGAACTTGCGGATGTGCCTTGGCCCGTCCTTCTGATGCGTGACGCCTGTGTCGCCGACATAGAGGATCGTCTCATCCGGGGAGAAGGCGAGGCCGTTGGGTTTTGCCATAGTCGAGACAACTCGCGTTACCTCACCGGTTGCAGGATCGGCACGATAGACATGACATCCCTCGATCTCTTGCTCGGCGCGGTCGCCCTCGTAGTCGGTGGCGATGCCGTAGGGCGGGTCGGAAAACCATACCGTGCCATCCGAGCGCACCACCACATCGTTGGGCGAGTTCAAGCGCCTGCCTTCGAAGCGGTCGGCGATCACCGATATCGAGCCGTCATGCTCGGTGCGGGTGACGCGCCGCGCGCGATGCTCGCAGGTGACAAGCCGCCCTTGGAAATCGACGGTGTTGCCGTTGGCGTTGTTTGACGGCGAGCGGAAGACCGAGACCGTGCCGCTGGTGTCGTCGTAGCGCATGATGCGGTCATTCGGGATGTCGGAGAAAAGAAGATACCGGCCGGCGGCGAACCACGCCGGGCCCTCGAGCCAGCGCCCGCCGGTCCACAGCCGCTCGACCGCAACGTGACCGACGAAACACCGCTCGAACCGCTCGTTGAGAACTTCGAACCCAGCGCCTTCAATGTCTCCGAACATGGTGCTTCTCCGCGAAAACCGCCTCATCGATAGCCGGCGCGTTGATCCATTTTCAAGACTTGACCTGCATAAATGTTAGCGATAACATCGGTCGCAATTCAGTCATTTGCTTGGCTTGGGAGGAGGCCAAAAAATGCGGCCCAAGCTCATCGAATTCATCGACATCTCCAAGCGCTTTGGCGGCACCCTGGCGCTGAAGTCGGTCTCGCTCGACATCCATGAGGGCGAGATCGTCGCGCTGCTCGGCGAGAACGGCGCCGGCAAATCCACGCTCATCAAGACGCTCGCCGGCATCCACAAGCGCGACCAGGGCACGATCCGCTTTCGCGGCGAGGATTATCACCATCGCCCGCCCCGCCCCAATCAGCCGCAGAAGGTCGCCTTCATCCATCAGGACCTCGGCTTGATCGAATGGATGACCGTGGCCGAGAATGTCGGCATGGCGCAGGGTTTTTCGCGCCGCATCAGCCTGATCGACTGGCAAGACACCGAGCGCCGCGCCGAGCGCGCGCTGGCGCTGGTCGGCTGTGCCTTCGATCCGGCGACGCGAGTGCAGGACCTCTCCCGCACCGAAAAGTCTCTGGTGGCGATTGCCCGGGCTTTGGCCACCGAGGCCGACGTCTTGGTCCTCGACGAGCCGACGGCGAGCCTGCCGGCGGACGAGGTCGAGCGCCTGTTCGAGGCGCTCCGGCCGCTGCGCGCGCGCGGCGTCGGCATGATCTATGTCTCGCACCGGCTGGACGAGGTGTTCCGCATCGCCGACCGCGTCGCCGTCATGCGCGACGGCCGCATGGTCGCGGTCAAGCCGGTGGCCGAGACCACGCCGCAGGAACTGGTCGATCTCATCGTCGGCCGGCCGGCGCACCAGATGTTTGCCAAGTCGCATTGGCAGGACGGTCCGGAGCGGCTCAGGGTGGAAAACCTCACCTGCGGCAGTGTCGGTCCGGTTCGCTTCGAGGCACGGTCCGGCGAGTTGCTTGGCCTGGTCGGCCTGCGCGGCGCCGGGCAGGAAGCCGTCGGCCGCGCGCTGTTTGGGGCCGAAGCTTTCGACGGCTCGGTCTGGCTCGATGGCAAGCGCCTCGACCTGTCCTCGGTCGGCGCCGCTCTTGCCGCCGGCGTCGGACTGATTGCGCGTGACCGCACCGAGGAATCCGTGGCGCTGTCGCTCTCAGTGCGCGAGAACATGTATCTCAACCCCTCGGCCGTCGGCCGCGGGCTCTTCTCCTTTATGAAGCCGGCCCGGGAAAGCGAGCTGACGCGGGAGCTCGGCGCACGGCTAGGGCTGCGGCCCAATGACCCGCACCTGCCGATCGAGGCGCTCTCTGGCGGCAACCAGCAGAAGGTGGTCGTCGGCCGCTGGCTGGCGACGGGCCGTAAGCTTCTGATCGCCGAGGATCCGACTGCGGGCGTCGATGTCGGCGCCAAGGCCGAGATCTATCGGCTGATCGCCGCCGCGGTCGAAGCCGGGCTGGCAGTGATCGTCGTCTCCACCGATTTCGAGGAAGTCGCCCACATCTGTCACCGCGCGCTCGTCTTCTCGCACAATCGCATCGTGCGCGAGCTCGCCGGCGATGCCTTGACGACGGCGGCGCTCATCAGCGCCGCTTCCGTGTCCGAAGCCGCCTGAGGAGGATCCATGAACTCGATCAAATCGACGGCGCTGGAGCCGACCCGTTCGGAGCTCGCCGGACTGAGCTACGGCCAGAAGGCGGCGCGCTATCTGCCGGTCTACGGCCTGCCGATCCTGACGCTGCTCCTGATCCTGCTCTTCTCGCTGCTCCTGCCGCGGACGTTCCCGACGCTGCTCAATTTGCGCTCGATCGTTTCCGACAAGGCGATCATCGCGCTCTTGTCGCTGGCGGCGATGATTCCGATGGCTTCGGGCCGCATCGACCTCACCGTCGGCTACGGCATCGTGCTCTGGCACATCCTTGCCATCAGCCTGCAAACCGCATTCGGCGTGCCCTGGCCGCTCGCGGTGCTCATCGTCATCCTGCTCGGCGTGCTCACCGGCTTCATCAACGGCCTGCTGGTCGAGGTGGCGCGCATCGATTCCTTCATCGCCACACTCGGCACCGGCACGGTGCTCTACGCTTTGGCAATGTGGTACACGGGCGGCCGCCAGGTCGTCGGCGTGCTTCCCGACGGTTTCCTTTCCCTCAACGGCACCATGCTGTTCGGCCTGCCGATCACCGGCTACTACGTGGTCGTGCTGGCGCTGGTGATGTGGCTGGTGCTCGAATATATGCCGCTTGGCCGCTACCTCTACGCCATCGGCGCCAATCCGAAGGCGGCCGCGCTCAACGGCATTCCGGTGCAGAAATTCGTCATGGGGGCCTTCGTCGCCTCCGGCGCGCTCACCGCCTTGGGCGGCGTGCTGCTGGCCTCGAAGCTCAGGATCGGCCAGGCCAGTGTTGGCCTCGAATACCTGCTGCCGGCCCTGGTCGGCGCATTCCTCGGATCGACCACCATCAAGCCGGGCCGCGTCAATGTCTGGGGCACGATCGTCGGCGTCGTTATCCTCGCCGTAGGCATTTCCGGCATCCAGCAGTTCGGCGGGTCGTTCTGGGTAGAGCCGTTGTTCAACGGCGTCACCCTGCTCGTCGCGATCGGCATTGCCGGCTACGCGCAGCGGCGCCGCGGCGCGGTGGTGCCGGCATCCGCGCCCACCAGCCGACCAGCCACCAGCCAATCAACAAATACAACCGACAATGCTTAATGGGAGAAACGATATGCAGCGCAGAACAGTCCTACAGCTCGGAATTGCCTGCCTGGCGCTTGGCATCGCCTCGCCGGCGCTGGCCGACCCGATGGCCGACGCCAAAGCGGTGGTGGATAAATATGCCAGCAAGGTCGAGAAGTGGGACGGACCGACCACGGGACCGAAAGGGGCTGCCGGCAAGACCATCGTCGTGCTCGGCGCCGACATGAAGAACGGCGGCATCCTCGGCGTCACCAAGGGTGTCGAGGAAGCCGCTGCCGCCCTGGGCTGGACGGTCAAGACGCTTGACGGCGCCGGCTCCATCGGCGGCCGCACCGCTGCCTTCGGCCAGGCGCTGGCGCTCAATCCCGATGGCATCATCATCAACGGCTTCGACGCCGTCGAGCAGAAGCCGGCGATGGAGCAGGCCAAGGCGGCCAAGATCCCGATGGTGGCCTGGCACGCCGCGCCGACCGTCGGCCCGATCGACGATCTCGGCATCGTCGCCAACGTCTCGACCGATCCAATGCAAGTTTCGAAGGCGGCGGCCGACTGGGCCTTTGTCGACGCCAAGGGCAAGCCCGGCGTCATCATCTTCACCGATTCCACCTACCAGATCGCTATCGCCAAGGCGGACCGGATGAAGAAGGAGATCGAGGATCTCGGCGGGAAGGTGCTCGAATATGTCGACACGCCGATCGCCGAGACCTCGCAGCGCATGCCGCAGCTCACCACCTCGCTGCTGCAGAAATACGGCGATCAATGGACCCATTCGCTGGCGATCAACGACCTCTATTTCGACTTTATGGGGCCGTCGCTCGCGGCGGCCGGCAAGTCCGGCACCGATGCGCCGATCAACGTCGCGGCGGGCGACGGTTCGGAATCGGCCTACCAGCGCATCCGCTCCGGCCAGTTCCAGAAGGTGACGGTGGCCGAGCCGCTGAACCTGCAGGGCTGGCAGCTTGTCGACGAGCTCAACCGCGCCATGGCCGGCGAGAAATGGTCGGGCTACATCTCCCCGCTGCATGTGGTGACTTCCGACAATGTCGAGTTCGACGGCGGCCCGGACAACCGTTTCGACCCGGGCAACGGCTACCGCGACCAATACAAGAAGATCTGGGGCAAATAGACGCCATCCAGAACGATCAGCGAGCGGTCGGCGATCATCCGCCGGCCGTTCGTTTTTTCCGACGCTTCAGGCCGTGTGTCGCACAACAACCTTGGGCGTCATGCCGACTACGACGCGGTCATCGAGCGCTCGCCGCCCGTTGAGCAGGTCGAGCACCAGCTCGGCGACGCGGATGCCGATCTCATGCGCGCCGACGTCGATCGTGGTGATCGAAGGCACCGACTGCTCGGCGAGATCATAGGCGCCGAAGCCGGCAATCGCCACGTCGTCCGGCACGCGGATGCCGCGTCGAACGCATTCCATCAGGGCGCCGAAGGCGGAGAGGTCGGACACGCACATCACCGCCTGTGTGTCCGGCCAGCGCGAGATCATCTCGACCATGGCGGTCGCGCCCTCGCGCATCGAGATCGGCGGCACGCCGGAGGCAATCACGCGCGAAGCGTCGAGGCCGCGGTCCTCCAGCGCCGCGACGAAGCCGCGTCGGCGGTCCAGACCACGGGTGTCCCGCGAGGTGTCGCCGCCGATAAAGCCCAGCCTCGAATAGCCGCGCTGAACGAAATGATCGACCATCAGCCGCCCGGCCTCGGCATTGGAAAAGCCGACGACGTGGCCGATGGGGTCGGCCGGCAAATCCCAGGTCTCCACGACCGGAACGCCGGCATTTGCCAGCAGCTTGCGGCAGCGCGGCGTGTGCCGGCCGCCGGTGACGATGATCGCCTCCGGGCGACGCTGCAGCAATTGCCCGACCAGGCGTTCCTCCTCCTCGACATTATAGTCGGTGAAGCCGAGCAGGATCTCCAGCCCGCTGTCACGCAGGCCCTCGGTCATGCCGCGCACCGTGTCGGCGAAGTTGGCGTTGTTGATCGAGGGGATCGTCGCGGCGACGAAGCCGGAGCGCCGCGACGACAGATTGGCGGCGATGCTGTCGAAGACATAGCCGAGCTCTTCAGCCGCCTTGAGGATGCGGTCGCGCGTATCGGCGCTGACCGAAGCGTCGCGCTTGAAAGCGCGCGACACGGTCATCGTCGAGACGTTGGCGCGATGCGCTACATCGGCCATGGTCGGCCTTTTGGGCGAAGATTGCATGGCCGTACGTTATCGATATCACGGCGGAATGCAACGCGCCGTTGCGGCTCACGCAAACGCGATCTGGACCTTCATCGCCTGGCCGCGGTCGTTGGCGAGCTCGAAGCCGGAACGCGCTTCGTCGACCGGCACCGAGTGGGTGATCAGCGGCTTCACGTCGATGAGCCCCTTGCGCATCAGCTCGACGCCGACGGCGAATTCGGGATGGAAGCGGAACGAGCCGTTGATCGACAGTTCCTTGGCGGTCACCGTCGACATCGGCAGTGCCATCTCGGCGCCGCCGAGGCCGAGCTGGACGATGGTGCCGCGCGGACGCAGCGCCGCGATGCCTTGCGCCAGCGCCGACGCCGCGCCCGAACATTCGTAGAGGATGTCGAAGGTCCCCTTGTCGGCAAGGTAGGGCGCCAAACCTTCCGGCTCGCTTCGGGTGTTGATGGTCTTGTCGGCGCCGGCGCGCATGGCCATCGACAGCGTGAAATCGGCGATGTCGACGGCGACGATCTCGGCCGCACCCGCGCGGCGCGCGCTGATGATCGACAGCAGGCCGATCGGCCCGCAGCCTGTGACCAGCACGCGCTTGCCCAGCATCTCTCCGGCCCGGCGCGTCGCGTGCAGACAGACGGCCAGCGGTTCGGCCATCGCCGCCTCGCCGGCGGTCAAGCCGTCGGCCGGGACGCACTGAATCGCGTCCGCCACCAGCATTTCACGAAACGCGCCCTGGATATGCGGGAACGGCATGGCGCTGCCGTAGAAGCGCATGTTGAGGCACTGGTTGTGCATGCCCTCGCGGCAATAGCGGCAGCTATAGCAAGGCCGCGACGGAGACACGGCGACAAGCTGTCCCGTCTGCAGTCCACTCACTCCCGGCCCGAGGCTCTCGATCACGCCGGAGACTTCGTGGCCGAGGATCATCGGCTCCTTCAGGCGCACCGTTCCGAAACCGCCGTGATTGTAGTAGTGCAGGTCGCTGCCGCAGATGCCGCCGGCGGCGAGACGCAACAGCACCTGGCCCGGCCCCGGTGCCTCGACCGGACGGTCCTCGATGCGCAGGTCTTTGGCGGCGTGGATGACGATCGACTTCATGGCAGGCGAACTCCTCGGATTGTGCAGGCAGGCTTTGCGTGAAAACTTGTGTAAAACAATTTCACAGCACCGGCGTCAGCAACGGCTGGCCAGCAAAATGGGCGGCAAGGTTGTCGCGTACCAGCTTGCCCATCGCCTTGCGTGTCTCGATAGTGCCCGACGCATGGTGCGGCTGCAAAAGGACGTTGTCGAGCGCCAGGAACCGCGGATTGAGCTTCGGCTCGCCCTCGAAAACGTCGAGCGCGGCAGACCCCAGCGCCTTCTTCTCGAGCGCATCGAGCAGCGCACCCTCGTCGATATTGGAGGCGCGCGAAATGTTGATCAGCATGCCGTCCTCGCCAAGCGCCGCGATCACCTCGCCATTGACGATGTGGCGCGTCGCGGCCGACGCCGCGAGCGTCACGAACAGGAAATCGGAACGGCCGGCCAGGGCGACGGGATCGGCGACGAACTCCCAGTCCGCGGCGAAATCCTTGGGCGCGACGTCGCTGTAGGCGATGTCCATGCCGAAGCCGGCCAGACGCTTGGCCACCTCATAGCCGATGCGGCCGAGGCCGAGCACGCCGGCCCGCCGGCCCCAGACTCGGCGCTTCAGCGGGTAAAGGCCCTTAGAGGCCCAGCTGCCGTCGCGCACCCAGCGCTCGGCGCCGATCATGCCGCGCGACAGGCACAGCATCATGGCGATGCCGAGATCGGCGACGTCGTTGGTCAACACATCAGGCGTATTGGTGACCCGCACGCCGCGCTCTCGGCACGCCGACAGATCGACCGCGTCGAAGCCGACGCCGTAGACCGAGACGACCTCGAGTGCCGGGCAGGCCTCGATCATGGCGCGGTTCGCGCCGAGTTCGCCGCGGGTGGCGATGGCGCGGACCTGCGGCCCGACGTCGGCGAGGAAGGACGGCTTGTCCTCGGCCGCGAAATAACGATGCACCACGAAGGCTTCGTTGAGCGGCACCTCGTCCCACGCGGGATAAGGTCCAACCTGAAGGATATGGGGCCGCTGCATCGGTTTTCGCTCCACTTGACTTGACAGCTGATGTTATCGATAACATAAAACGGACAGCGACGAGAGGCAATCGAGAAAATGTCGTCCACCTTGTTCGATCTCACCGGGCGCACCGCGCTCGTCACCGGCTCCTCGCAAGGCATCGGCTTTGCCTTGGCAAAAGGGCTCGCCGGTGCCGGGGCCAAAGTGGTCCTCAACGGCCGCGACAAGGCAAAACTCGCCGTTGCGGCCGCGCAAATCCCCGGTGCTGTGACGCTGGCCTTCGATGCAACCGACCATGATGCGGTACGCGCCGCCATCGATGCGTTCGAGCAGGCTCACGGAGCGATAGACATTCTGGTCAACAATGCCGGCATGCAGTTCCGTACGCCGCTCGAGGACTTTCCCGCCGACGCGTTCGAGCGCCTGCTGCAGACCAATGTCGCCAGCGTCTTCCATGTCGGCCAGGCCGTGGCGCGCCACATGATCCGGCGCGGCCGCGGCAAGATCATCAACATCGCCAGCGTGCAGACCGCGCTCGCCCGGCCGGGGATCGCGCCCTACACGGCGACCAAGGGCGCGGTCGGCAATCTCACCAAGGGCATGGCGACCGACTGGGCCAGGCACGGCCTGCAATGCAACGCCATCGCGCCCGGTTATTTCGACACGTCGCTCAATGCGGCCCTTGTCGCCGACCCGGCCTTCAGCGCCTGGCTTGAAAAGCGCACGCCGGCTGGCCGCTGGGGCAAGGTCGAAGAACTGGTCGGCGCCTGCGTCTTCCTGGCGTCCGACGCCTCTTCCTTTGTCAACGGACATGTCCTCTATGTCGATGGCGGCATCACAGCTTCGATCTGACCTGCCGCCGCGCATGGTCGTCATGGGCGTCACCGGTTCGGGCAAGACGACGGTTGGCGAGGCGCTGGCCCGTGCGATCCACGCGACGTATGTGGATGGCGACAAGCTGCACCCTGAAGCCAACACCGCCAAGATGAGCGCAGGCATTCCGCTTGATGACGCCGACAGGTGGCCATGGCTGGCGAAAGTCGGCGGAACGCTGAGGCTGCAGCCCGCACCGGTCATCGTCGGTTGTTCGGCGCTGAAGCGCGCCTATCGCGATTTCATCACCGAGCAGGCCCGCGCGCCGGTGCTGTTCATCTATCTCGATGGTTCGCGTGAACTGATTTCCCGGCGCATGAGCGAGCGCACCGGCCATTTCATGCCGACCAGCCTGCTCGACAGCCAGTTCGCGACGTTGGAAGTGCCAGGCAAGGACGAGTATGCCATCGCGGTGGCGATCGACGCACCGCTCGAAAAGATTGTCGCGGATATAACGTCCAGATTTGAGGAGCGACCGTCATGACCAACATAGTCGCGCTAATCGGTGCCGGTGCCATGGGCGGAGCGATCGGCGAACGCCTGCTCGCTACCGGCAACCGGCTCTTCGTGTTTGATCTCGACACGGTCAAGGTGGAAACGCTGGTTGCGAAGGGCGCCAGCGCCGCGGCCAGCGCGGCCGCGGCCGCCGCAGCGGCCGACTTCGTCATCCTCAGCCTCAATTCCGCTGCGATCGTGCGCCGCGCCGTGTTCGGAGATGGCGGCGTCGCCGCTGGCGCGAAGCCCGGCACGCTGATCATCGACATGTCGTCCATCGACCCCGACGCGACGCGCCAGCTGGCGGCGGACGCCGCCGAAAAGAGTCTGCGCTGGGTCGACTCCCCGCTCTCGGGCGGGGCGCCGAAAGCCCTCGTCGGCGAGCTGACGCTGATGGCCGGCGGCAAGGCGGAAGATGTGGCGGACGCGCACAAGGTGCTCCACCACGTCGCCAGCAACTATACGCATATGGGCCCGGCCGGTGCGGGGCAGACGACGAAGCTGATCAACCAGGTGCTCTGCGCCCTGAACTTCATGGCTGTGGCGGAAGCGACCCGGCTGGCGCTCGACGCCGGCGTGGACGCTCTCAAGATCCCGCAGGCGCTGAAAGGCGGCCGCGCCGACAGCGCCATTCTGCAGGAATACCTGCCGCGTTTTGCGACCCTCGACTACCGGCGCACCGGCCGCATCGACAATATGGTCAAGGACCTCAACGCCGCGCAGGACCTGGCGCGGCGCACGCACACCGCAATGCCGCTGACGGCCGTCTGCGCCGAAGTGCACCGGCTGTTGACGGCCGCCGGACTGGGTGGCGAGGACCAGGCCGCTTTGATGGAATTTTTCCGACGCAAGGATGAGGAGCCCGCAGCATGATCACACGCTATGCGCTGTTTGAAGGCAAGGTGAAGGACGGCCAAACCGAAGCCTTCCGCGAGGATGTGATCAGAACCGTCCTGCCGAAGTGGAAGGCTTTCCCGGGCGCACTAGACGTACGCGTCAGCTTTGCCGAGAAGCGCGACGACGGCGCGCCGGAATTCCCGATGATCCTGGCAATCAACTATCGCGACATGGCCGCGGTCGAGGCCGCGCTCGCGAGCCCCGCCCGCGCGGAATCTCGCGCCGCGACCGAGGCGGTGTTGGCCAAGTATTTCGAGGGACGCATTCACCACCACGTCACCATCGCCAACGAGTTTTCCCTGTGGACGGATTGACGTGCTTAAATCTGCCCCTGAGCCCTAAATGCGCAGGCAAGACAGGCAGCCGCACCAACGAAATCTTAATGTAAATCAAGCGTAATCCCGACCGTTAAAATTGTGCGTTTGGGTTGGGGTTACGCATGCCGGAGTATTCCTCCTTCATCCGGTCGATCCGGGTCCGCTATATTTCGGGATTGCTCGTCTTTGCCCTGGCCTCGGCGGCCGTCATGTTCGCGCTCAACCGCGTGAACTCATACCGCCACGAAGTCGATGCCTTGAGCGCCAATTTCGTCATCTTCTCGCGCGACCTGCGCAACGCCACCAATTTCGCCGAGACGACCGGAACCGTGTGGCGGGCCGAGACCCGCGATGGGCTGACCGCAGCCGCGCGCGGCCATTCCGAACGGCTGATGGGCGAGATCGAAATCCTGAACGCGCAGCTCGCGGCGATCAGGCCGCGGCTGTCGAAGAATACGCTCAATGCGCTCGAATCCGCTTCGGTGAACGACGATCTGTTCTGGTCGGCGCGCGACATGGTGCGCAATTTCAACCTGATGTCGGTGGCCCAGACAGTCGACGAATGGAGCTACCGCGAGATCCGCAACCAGAACGATCTTTTCGCCCAGCCGATGCTGGTTCGCGTGCGCACCGCGCTCGATGACGAGCGGCGCCTCGCCGATGCCGCCAGCGACCGGCTGCTCCTATGGGCGAGCGGTCTGCTGATCGCCGTCATCGCCATCGCCGCGGTTCTGATCTTCCGGCCGATGGAGAACGCGATCCGCCGCGCCTTCGCCGAAACCGCCGCATCGTTGTTCAAGGCCGAGGCGGCCGACCGGGCGAAATCGGAATTCCTCGCCAATATGAGCCATGAGATCCGCACGCCGATGAACGGCGTGCTCGGCATGGCCGAGCTTCTCGCCAAGACCGAGCTGACGCCGCGCCAGAAGACCTTCACCGACGTCATCGTCAAATCCGGCAACGCGCTGCTCACCATCATCAACGACATTCTCGATTTCTCGAAGATCAATGCCGGCCAGCTGACGCTCGACCCCGCCCCGTTCCGCCTGGCCGAAGCGGTCGAGGACGTGGCCACGCTGGTCTCGGCCCGCGTTGCCGAAAAGAACCTCGAGCTCATCGTGCGCGTCGACCCGCGCCTGCCTGGCTTCGTCGTCGGCGACGCCGGCCGTTTCCGCCAGATCGTTACC
Organism: Mesorhizobium sp. WSM4983; assembly: GCF_029625765.1. NCBI lineage: Bacteria > Pseudomonadati > Pseudomonadota > Alphaproteobacteria > Hyphomicrobiales > Phyllobacteriaceae > Mesorhizobium > Mesorhizobium sp. WSM4983. Next base: position 584,172 of record NZ_JARTVM010000002.1, read on the forward strand.
AACCTGCTCGGCAATGCGGTGAAGTTCACCGAGAAGGGGCATGTGCTGATCGATGTCGGCGGCGATGTGGTCGATGGGACCGTCCAGCTCAAGGTCCGCGTCGAGGACACCGGCATCGGAATCCCCGCCGAAAAGCTGCAGAGCGTGTTCGAGAAATTCGCCCAGGTCGACGGCTCGTCCACCCGTCGTCACGAAGGCACCGGGCTCGGCCTTGCCATCTCCGCCCGCCTCGTCGACCTGATGGGCGGCAAGATCGGCGTTGAAAGCGAGATCGGCCGCGGCTCGGTCTTCTGGTTCGCCGTACCGCTGCCGGCACACAAACAGCAAGCGCGCGACGAGATCGTGCCGGTCGACGTCACCGGCGCCCGCGTCCTGGTCATCGACGACAACCCGGTCAATCGCGAGATCCTGCTCGAGCAGCTGCGCAGCTGGAGCTTCGACTGCGCCGCGGCCGAAAGCGGCGCCGTCGGCCTCGCCTTTCTCGACCGCGCCTGCCAGCTCGGCGCTTCGGTCGACTGCATCATCCTTGACTACCAGATGCCCGGCATGAACGGCGCCGATGTCGCCAAGGCGATCGCCGCCGACAGCCGCCTGTCTTCCATTCCGGTCGTGCTGCTCACTTCGGTCGACCAGGTCGATTTCGGCCGACTGGTGATCGATTTCGGCATCGTCGCGCATCTCACCAAGCCGGCGCGTTCGGCGGTGCTGCTCGGCACCGTGATCTCCGCCATCCAGAAGGCGCGCACGCAAGGCGGCAAGGCGCATTTCGTGCGCGAGCCGGTCGTCGTCCAGTCGGCTCCGCCGCCCTTCACCGTCATCCGTGGTCCAGCCGTTCCGGTCCTCTCGCCCGAACCGGCGGCGGCGCCGAGCGGTCCGATCGATATCCTGATCGCCGAGGACAATGACGTGAACCAATTGGTCTTCGGCCAGATCCTCAACGGCCTCGGCCTCAGCTATCGCATTGCCGGCAATGGCCGCACCGCGGTTGAGATGTACCGCTCGCTGCGCCCGAGGCTGGTGCTGATGGACGTCTCCATGCCGGAGATGAACGGTTACGAGGCGACGCGCGCCATCCGCGCCATCGAAGGGCAGAGCGGCAGCCATACGCCGATCATAGGCGTCACCGCGCATGCGCTGAAGGGCGACCGCGAAAAATGCATGGAAGCCGGCATGGACGACTACCTGCCGAAGCCGGTCTCTCCCGACCGCCTCGGCGCCAAGATCGGCACCTGGCTCAGCGAGACGGTGGCGGCGAAGACGGCTTGAGCTACCGATTTCGCATAACCAGGCACGCCCCGCCGACGCTTTGCAGCTTATTGCAGATGCCGTTGGCCTCGGCGCGCGAGTCGGCACCGATCCTGACCGCATAGATGCCGCGCCGGCCGATCGGCGTGCGCACGCGGCTGACCACAGGATCATGGCTGCCAAGCAGGGAAGGGAATCGGCCGCGAACCCGCAACCACTGACTGATTGCGGCGGAGCGGCGGAAATTGCCGGCCACCTGGACGCCCCACGGCTTGACGTTGATCGAGGCCATGGCGACGGTCCGCGACATGATCACCGGCAGCCTGCGGCAGGCGGCCGCGAAGCTCATCTTCGGATCGAGCGGCCGGATCGTGCCGGCATAGGCGGTGTCCGAGAACTTGTCGACCGGCTCGCCCATGATGTCGAAGACATAGCTTTCGGTCTCCATCGGCAGGAAGCCGCCGGAGGAGAGCCAGCGTGACACGCGATTCTCGCCCGCATTGTAGGCGGCAGCCGCGAGGCCGAGATTGCCGTAGCCCGCCTTCATCTCGGCAAGATACTTGGCCGAGGCGGGGATCGCCTGTCCGATGTCGAACGGATCGGCAAGCCCGCGCAGCTTGGCGGTGCCCGGCATGAACTGGGCGATGCCCTCGGCGCCCACGGGGCTCACCGCATTGGGATCGAAGCGGCTCTCCTTCCAGATCAGCCGGGCGAAGAAATCCTTGGGTAGGCCATTTTGCTCGGCCTGGGTCTCGATCAGGTCACAGACGCGATTGATCAGCCGCTTTGCGGCCGATCGCGACTGCGGCGGATCGGCGAATGCCTGACCGGCAGGGATCAGCGCGCAAATCAGGATCAGTGCCGTCCTGAGCAAGCGCTGCATGGCTCATTCCGCGGCGGCTTTGCCGTGTCCGTACCGCTGCTCGATATAGTCTGCGACCATCTTTTCGAAATCCTGCGCGATTGAGGGGCCACGCAGCGTCGCCGCCTTCTTGCCGTCGATGAACACCGGCGCTGTCGGCGTCTCGCCGGTTCCGGGCAAAGATATGCCGATATCGGCATGCTTGGATTCGCCGGGGCCGTTGACGATGCAGCCCATCACCGCGACCTTGAGGTTCTCAACACCCGGATATTTCTCACGCCACACCGGCATGTTCTTGCGGATGTCGGCCTGGATGCTTTGGGCCAGCTCCTGGAAGACGGTGGAGGTCGTGCGGCCGCAGCCGGGGCAGGCCGCGACGATCGGCACGAACTGCCGGAAGCCCATCGTCTGCAAAAGTTCCTGCGACACCTGCACCTCGCGCGTGCGGTCGCCGTTCGGCTCCGGCGTCAGCGACATGCGGATCGTGTCGCCGATGCCCTGCTGCAGGAGGATACCCATGGCAGCCGAGGAAGCGACGATGCCCTTGGTGCCCATGCCGGCCTCGGTCAGCCCGAGATGCAGCGCATGGTTGGAGCGGGTCGCAAGCTCGGTATAGACGGCGATCAGATCCTGCACGCCGCTGACCTTGGCCGACAGGATGATCTTGTCGCGGCCGAGCCCGATCTCTTCCGCCATCTCCGCCGACAGGATCGCCGACTGCACGATCGCCTCGCGGGTGACTTCCTGGGCGGTGAGCGGCGAGCCCCGGCCCTGGTTGTCATCCATCAGCCGGGTCAAGAGCTCCTGGTCGAGCGAGCCCCAGTTGACGCCGATGCGCACCGGCTTGTCGTATCTGATCGCCATCTCGACGATCGCGGCGAACTGGCGGTCCTTCTTTTCCTTGAAGCCGACATTGCCGGGGTTGATGCGGTATTTCGCCAGCGCCTCGGCGCAGGCCGGGTGATCGGCGAGCAGCTTGTGACCGATATAGTGGAAGTCGCCGACCAGCGGCACGTTGACGCCGAGCCGGGCCAGCCGATCACGGATGCGCGGCACGGCAGCGGCGCTCTCGTCGCGGTCGACAGTGATGCGCACGATCTCCGAGCCGGCGCGATGCAGCGCCGCCACCTGGGCAACGGTTTGATCGATGTCGGCGGTATCGGTGTTGGTCATCGACTGCACGACGACCGGCGCGCCGCCGCCGACCATCACGCCGCCGACATCGACGCCGACCGATGCGCGCCGCGGGAAAGGAGAAGAAAAATATCCGGTCATGCCGGCCGCCTTCATCTGGAAGTTCCGGGCATGAGGTGGCGGAGCAAAGATGGCTTGTCAATGGCCGGTGACAGCCACGGTCCGCAAATCGGCTGCGCTTGGTTGGCGGCCGCGCGGTTCAGCAGCCCACATCGGGCTGCGGTTGCATTCCGGGAAGACTCGGGAAATTCAGCGTAAACTCACCGTACCGGCGGCATTCTTGCCACCGGTTGGGTTGCACCCGACGGGTGCGGTTTATGCTGCCTAGAGGAGTTTCAGTGTGCCGTCGGTTTCGCCTTCAGCTTTTCAATCTCGTCCTTGATTGCCAGCTTGCGCCGCTTCAGAGTGGCGATCTCGAGGTCGTCTACCGAAGGATGATTCATCGCGTCGATAAGCTCGCGCTCGATGTCGCCGTGCTTCCGCTGCAGCTCATCAAGATGGGATGCAAGAGACATGATTGGTTCTCCCTTTCATGGATTCCTCGATTGCAGCCGTCTCAGGCACGTCCACCGCAGGTCGCAACTGTGACGGCACGATGACAGTTTGCCACCAACCAATCTCGATGTCGAATGCCGCGTGGTAGCATTCCACGACAATGTGAAATGTGATATCAGCGGCGCGCCGGTCACAAACCCACCGGCCCCGCCCAAAGGCCCATCCCTGGGCGACGCATACGCAGACGGTAGATAATGTCCGAACAGGAACAGGCTGAGATACGCCTCGAATATTCCCGGCTCAAACAGGAACACGCCGATTTCGACGCCGCCATCAACGCGATGATCGCCATGGGTTGCGACCCGCTGCAGATCCAGCGCATGAAGAAGAAGAAGCTGATGCTGAAGGACCGGCTGATGGCGCTGGAAGACCGCATCATCCCCGACATCATCGCCTGACCGGCAGCTTCCTTCGCTCGACGACTACGGGATCGAAAGCCGCGCGGCCCGGTCACGCAGCAGCGCGACCAGCTCACCTGTCCGTTCCTCCGACGTGTCGATCGGAACCACCAGGCACATCGTCGCCTCGATCTTCCCGGGCGCTGAAAAGACCGGCGCCGCCAGGCATTTGGTATAGGCGTCGACAAGGCCCGACGTCACGCAGTAGCCGGTGACGCGGGCTTTCGCGATGTCGTCGATGAAGTCGTCGAGCTCGATCTTGCGGCCGTCCGGCAGCACGAGGTCGTCCCGCGAGATCATCGCCTCGATCCGGCTGCGTTCCAGGCCGGCGAGCAGCAGCCGGCCCGACGCGGTCCAAGGCAGCGGGATCTGCAGACCGGTCGCCGAGCTGATGCGGAACGGCCTGGTGCCCGGGCTCGAATGGACGATCGTGTAGCGGCCGCTCTGCAGCATGCACAGCTCCGAGGTCTCGCCCGTCTCGCGCGACAGCGTGTCGACCTCCTGCCGCCCGCGTCTGAGCAGGTCGTTGCCACGCATATAGGCCATTCCGTAGAGGTAAAGCTTCTTGCCGAAATAGACGCGGTTGCCGTCGCCGGCCATCTCCAGGAGACCGGCACCGACCAGTTCCCGAACCAGCGTGTAGGTCGTCGAGCGGGGGGCGTTGAGCCCCTTGGCCAGCTCGCCGATGCCGATCGCACGCTGCGTGGCATGCAGGAACTCCAGAATGTGCAGCGCGCGGTTGAGACCCTTTTCGCGAGAGTTCGCGGGCCTCTCTTCCTCAGAACCTGCGGCCTGCCACTTGGTCAGCGCTTCGCCATCTTGCATTGTCGATTCCCGGTGTTAGTATCTGTCTTGTACAGGATACATACGTCTCTTGTAAGAGACAATCGTATGTCGATTGCTGACGCGTGTATTGATGGGGAACACACCACCAAAGGAGGTCGCCGTGAACGACACATCCGGAAGACGTGATTTTCTGAAATTGGGAATGGCCGGACTTGCTACCGCCGGCGCGCTCACCGCGGTCAGCGCCGAGAAGGCCGCCGCGCAAGCCGCGTCCGACAGCGTGCTGCGGACCGCGCTCGATCGCGGCAAGCTGATCGTCGGCACCGGCAGCACCAACGCGCCGTGGCATTTCGAGAACGATGCCGGCGAGCTGGTCGGCATGGACATCACCATGGGGCGCATCCTCGCCAAGGGCCTTTTCGATGACCCGACCAAGGTCGAATTCGTCATGCAGGATCCGGCGCAGCGCATTCCGAACGTGACCACCAACAAGGTCGATATCACCATCCAGTTCATGACCATGACGGGGCAGCGCTCGCAGCTGATCCACTTCTCGCGCCCCTACTATGTCGAAGGCGTCGCGCTGCTGACGCTGCCGGGGTCCGAGAACAAGACTTTCGACAAGCTGCTGGCGAACGGCTCCGCCACGCGCATCTCGATCCTGCAGAATGTCGATGCCGAAAACTCGGTGCACTTTGCCCTGCCCCAGGCGCAGGTCATGCAGATCGACACCCAGGCCAACGTGCTGCAGGCGCTGGAATCCAAGCGTGTCGACGCCGCCGCGGTCGACCTCTCCACCGTGCGCTGGCTCGCCTCGCGCAACCCGGACAAATATTTCGACGCCGGCAAGAGCTGGTATTCGATGCTTTACGGCGCGGCCATCAGGCAGGGCGACCTCGACTGGCTGACCTACGTCAACCAGACCTTCACCATCGCCATGTTCGGCCACGAGACGGCACTCTACGACGCTGCCTTCAAGGAATATTTCGGCCAGGAACCGCCGCCGCGCCATCCGGGCTTCCCGGTCATCTGACGAGGCCTGTCTGACTTTAGCCGGCGGAGGGCCGCAGCAAGCGCCCTTCCGCCTGTTCTCCTCGACACGGGCTCCTGCAGTGGCGAATTCTGGATCGTCACCACAGGCCATTGAGACGGACGCATGGGCTATACGCTTAATTTCAACCTGATCTGGCGCCATTTCGACAAGCTCTGGGGCGGACTGCTGCTCAGCCTCGAGCTTGCCGTGATCTCGATCGCCATCGGCATTGTCATCGGACTGGTACTGGCCGTCTGGTATGTCTCGGCCGGGCGTGTCGTGCGCGGCATTATCGCCTCTTACGTCGAATTCATCCGCAACGTGCCGCTGATCCTCTTGGTCTATCTGGTCTTCTACGGTCTGCCGACCGTCATCGACCTGGCCTACAGCGCGCAGACGTCCTTCGTCGCCACGCTTGCCGTCTACAGCGGCGCCTATCTGGTCGAAGTGTTCCGATCCGGCCTCGAAGCCGTGCCGCGCGGCCAGATCGATGCCGGCAAGGCGATCGGCCTTACGCCATGGCAGCGGCTGGTCCATGTGCGGCTGCCGACGATGATGCGCATCACCCTGCCGGCGCTTTCCAACACCTTCATCTCGCTGTTCAAGGACACCTCCGTCGCTTCCGTCATCTCCGTGCCCGAGCTGACCTATGGCGCGCAGTGGATCAACTTCAACACCTTCCGCATCGTCGAGGTCTATCTGGTGGTGACGGCGATGTATCTGGTGACGGGTTACGCCCTGCTCTTCGCGCTCCGGCTGGTCGAGCGCTGGTATAGGACGGCGCGCTGATGCTTGGCCAGATCGCCTACGCCCTGCCGTTCCTCGCCGAAGGCTTCGCGCTGACGCTTTGGGTGTCGCTGCTCGTCGTGGTGCTGTCGCTGATCGCCGGCGTTGTCTTCGGCGTCGGCCTCGTCTACGGGCCCGCACCCTTGCGCTGGGCGGTGCGGATCTTCAGCGACACCGTCCGCGGCATCCCAATCCTGGTGCTGATCTTCTTCGTCTATTACGGCATGCCGGCCGTCGGCGTGCATCTCCAGTCCTTCTGGGCGGCGGTGCTGGCGTTGACCTTGTTCAAGACCGCGCAGGTCGTCGAATATCTGCGCGGCGCGGTCGCCTCGATCCCGAAAGGCCAGTCGGAAGCGGCGATGGCGATCGGCCTGACCTTTCGCCAGCGCCTTACCTACGTGATTTTCCCGCAGGCCTTCCGCCGCTTCCTGCCGCCTTGGATCAACGGCGTCACCGACGCGGTCAAGGGCAGCGCGCTGGTCTCGCTGCTCGGCATCACCGATCTGATGCAGGCCATCAACCAGGTCATTGGCCGTACCTATGAGGCCATGCCGCTCTATATCCTCGGCGCCCTTCTCTATTTCGGCGTCAACTACGCGCTTTCGCTTGCCAGCCGACGGCTGGAGCAGCGCTTTGCCTTCATCCGGGAATAGCACGATGGCCCCCACTTCCGATAACAGCCCTGCGCTTCTCGATATCGCCGAGGTCTCGAAATCCTTTGGCTCGGTCGAGGTGCTGCGCTCGGTCAGCCTCAAGGTGGCGAAGGGCGAGGTGGTCGCCATCATCGGACCGTCCGGCAGCGGCAAGACCACGCTGCTGCGCTGCGTCAACTTCCTCGAAAGCTACGACAGCGGCTCGATCCGCATCGACGGCAAGGAGGTCGGTTTTCGCGACGGCGGCGCGCGCCAGCGCCGCAGCGAGCGCGACTTGGCCGCCATGCGCGCCGAGACCGGCATGGTGTTCCAGGGCTTCAACCTGTTCCCGCATCTGACGGCGGCCGGCAACATCATGCTCGGCCTCACCAAGGTACGCGGCAAGAGCAGCGCCGAGGCGCGCTCGATCGCCGAGCACTGGCTGGGTCGTGTCGGTCTCGCCCACAAGGCCGACAGCCTGCCCGCCGAGCTTTCCGGCGGCCAGCAGCAGCGTGTCGGCATTGCGCGTGCGGTCGCCATGGAACCAAAGATCCTGCTGCTCGACGAGATCACCTCGGCCCTCGATCCGGAACTCGTCGGCGAGGTTCTGGCCGTGGTGAAAAGCCTCGCTGAGGACGGCATGACCATGGTGATGGTGACGCATGAGATGGCTTTCGCCCGCGACGCCTCAAGCCGCATCGTCTTCATGGCCGACGGCGGCGTCAGTGCCGTCGGGCCGCCGAAGGAGGTGCTTGCCGCGGAGACCACGAACGAGCGCCTGCGGACTTTTTTGGCGCGCTTCCGTGCCTCGCAATTCTGACATCGGATGGCAAATGCCATCCAAGGAGCATTCTTCCATGACGCCTTACACCCGGCTCGCCGAACTCGGCCTGACGCTGCCCGAGCCGCCAACGCCCATCGCCAACTTCGTCACTCATGCCGAGAGCGGCCGGCTGATCTTCCTCTCGGGCCAGGGGCCGCTGCGTGCCGATGGCACGCTTTGCACCGGCAAGGTCGGCGAGGACGTCACCGTCGAACAGGCCTATGAGCATGCCCGGCTCACCGGCCTCAACCTGCTTGCCGTCATGCACGCGGCGGCGGGCGACCTCGGGCGCATCGTGCGCGTCGTCAAGCTGCTCGGCTTCGTCAATGCGACGCCGACCTTCAGCGATCACCCGAAGGTGGTCAACGGCTGCTCCGATCTCTTCGCCGATGTCTTTGACAAGATCGGCGGCCACGCGCGTTCGGCGATCGGCGTCGGCTCGCTGCCTGGAAACATCACCGTCGAAATCGAAGCGGTCGTCGAGATCGCCGCCTGACACTGGGATCTGCTGCCATGAAAACCTATTCCGAGACCGGCTCCAACACCACGATCCGCGAGCGGCTGGGACTGCGTCCGATCATCAACGTCTCGGGCACGATGACGACACTCGGCGCTTCCATCATCGTCCCGGAAGCGATCAGCGCCATGGCCGAGATCGCCTCGCAATGGGTGGAGATGGACGATTTGCAGCGCGCCGCGAGCGCAGTCGTCGCCCGTCTCACCGGCGGCGAGGCCGGCTTCATCACCGCCTGCTGCGCCTCAGGCATCACCATGGCGATCGCCGGAGCGATGACCGGCACCAACCTGCTGGCCATCGAAAGGCTGCCCGACGACACCGAAGGGCTGAAATCGGAGGTCGTCATCCAGCTCGGCCATATCGTCAATTACGGCGCGCCGATCGATCAGTCGATCCGCGTGGCCGGCGCCAAGGTCATTCCGGCGGGCACCGTTAGCGTCACGCAGGATTACCACGTGCGCGAGGCGATCAACGAGCGCACCGCGGCCGCGCTTTACGTCGTCGCCCACCACACGGTGCAATACGGCATGCTTTCGCTAGAGGAGTTCTGCGAGATCTGCCACGCCAAGAATGTGCCGGTGATCGTCGATGCCGCTTCGGAATACGATCTGCGTACCTTCCTCGCGCGCGGCGCCGACATCGTCGTCTACAGCGGCCACAAATTCCTGAGTGGCCCGACCAGCGGCATCGTCACCGGCCGCAAGGACCTGGTGCGCGCCGCCTATCTGCAAAATCGCGGCGTCGCGCGGGCCATGAAGGTCGGCAAGGAAAGCATCGCCGGCACCATGGCGGCGCTCGACGCTTGGGAAAAGCGCGACCATGCCGGCATTCGCCGGCGCGAAGAGGCGGCGCTCGATCTGTGGAAGGATGCGCTGCAAGGCATTCCGGGCATCGGCGCTGAGATCGTGCCCGACCCAACCGCCAACCCGCTCGACCGCCTGCAGGTCTTCGTCCGTCCGGAGAGCCGCTTCACCGCCGCGGGCCTAGCCTCGGCTTTGGCCGCCGGCTCACCGCCCGTCATCGTGCGCAACCATGAGGTCGAGCGCGGACACTTCTTCCTCGACCCGTGCAACCTGCATCCCGGCGAGGCCGAGATCGTCGCCGAGCGGCTGCGAGCCGTGCTGACCGCGGAGGAGCGTCCCGCGGATGCCATGAAAGCGGCGCGCAAGGATTCATCCGGGGCGCTGCGCTGGCCGGACTAGACCTCGCCACCGTCGGCCCACAGCCGCGACAATCCTTGCGGCTGCCGGCGAATTCCGCTAAGGCGCGCCTTTGCCGCCGGGAGCGAAAACCTTGACCGATCAGCGTGCCGACGTCGCCATCATCATGGGCAGCCAGTCCGACTGGGCGACGATGCGCCAGGCGGCGGAAACGCTGGATGCGCTGGGCATCCTGCACAAAAAACTGATCGTCTCGGCACACCGCACGCCGGACCGCCTCTATGAATTCGCCAAGGGCGCCAAGGCGGCCGGCTACAAGGTGATTATCGCCGGCGCCGGCGGCGCGGCGCACCTGCCCGGCATGACGGCGGCGATGACGCCGCTGCCCGTCTTCGGCGTGCCGGTGGAATCCAAGGCGTTGTCCGGCCAGGATTCGCTGCTCTCCATCGTGCAGATGCCGGCCGGCATTCCGGTCGGCACTTTGGCCATCGGCAAGGCCGGTGCTGCCAACGCGGCCCTTCTCGCCGCAGCCGTCCTGGCGCTGAGCGATGAAAAACTCGCCGCCCGCCTCGATGCCTGGCGCACCGCACAGACCGCCAAGGTCGCCACCGAACCGGCAGATACCCCGTGAGTCTGGCCCCGGGATCGACCATCGGCATCATCGGCGGCGGCCAGCTTGGCCGCATGCTGGCTATGGCAGCCGCTCGCCTTGGCTACCGCACGGTCGTGCTGGAGCCGGAGGCCGATTGCCCGGCGGCGCAGGTCGCCAACCGGCAGATCGTCGCCGCCTATGACGATCCGGCGGCCCTTGCCGAACTGGCCGGCGCCAGCGCTGTCGTCACTTACGAATTCGAGAACGTCCCGGTTCAAGCGGCGCAGACACTCGCGGCGCGCGTTCCCGTCTGTCCGCCGGCCCGCGCGCTGGAAATCGCGCAGGATCGCGTGACCGAAAAAAGCTTCCTGAACGGCATCGGCGTTCCCACAGCCGAATTCTGCCCAGTGGACAATGACGAGCAGCTGACGGCCGCGCTGAAGAAATTCAGCGGCAGCGGCGTGCTGAAGACGCGCCGCATGGGCTATGACGGCAAAGGCCAGCGCGTCTTCCGCAACATGGAGACCGGCGGCTTTGCCGGCACCTGCGAGGCGATGGGCAATGTGCCGCTGATCCTCGAATCGCTGGTCGCTTTCGAGCGCGAGATTTCGGTGATTGCCGCGCGCGGGCAGGACGGCTCGGTTGCAGCCTACGATCCGGCCGAGAATATCCATCGCGAAGGCATATTGCGAACGTCGACATTGCCGGCCGCCATCGCACCGGACACCGCATCGGCGGCGAAGCAAGCGGCAGCAAAAATCCTTGCGGCGCTCGACTATGTCGGCGTCATCGGCGTCGAGTTCTTCGTGCTTGCCGACGGTTCGCTTTTAGCCAATGAGCTGGCGCCGCGTGTCCACAATTCCGGCCACTGGACGGAAGCCGCCTGCATCGTTTCGCAGTTCGAACAGCATATCCGCGCCATCGCCGGCCTGCCGCTGGGCTCGCCTGCACGGCATTCCGACTGTGTCATGGAAAACCTGATCGGCGATGACATGCTGAAGGTTCCGGCGCTGCTCGCCGAGCCCGGCGTGATGCTGCATCTCTACGGCAAGGCCGAGTCGCGGCCCGGCCGCAAGATGGGCCATTTCACGCGCATTGAGCGTCGGCGCTAACGCCGACTACTGCACGTCTTCGTCCTCGTCCGGGCTGGCGCAGCTCGGATCGCCTTCCTGGCAGTTGGGGCCGGAGGTGAGTTGCTTGGTGCGCTCGGTGGTCAGTTCCGTCAGGCATTGCGAAACCTCCATCGGGTGGATGGAACCGCCCTCGCTGTCGGCGGTCGAATAGGCGCATTCGGCGTCGCGGAAGGTGATCCAGGCGCGCTGTGCGGTCTGCAGCAACTTGTTGGCCTTCTCGTCATTGCGGCCGACAATATCCTTGTAGGCGGCGTTGAGCTTGGCATCGGCCGCCTGATAATCGGCATTGGCGCAGATATTCATCATCGACTGGCTGTCGTCGCTGCGATCGCAGTCCTCGGCCCATGCAGCCGGAACCGTCGCGATGAGGACAAGGCATGCGGGCAGAAAGAGACGGCGCATGATAAGACTCCGTTTCGCTGAGAGCATCTGCAACCTAGAGGAATCGCTTGGCGTCGCAGAAATGCGGCTAAACAAATAGACATAACCGGAGGGGACCTATGTCCCGCTCTGGCGTGGCCCGCAACATTCCAGCCGCCTCTGAGTCGCGCAATGCCGCGCGTTACCTATGGCGAATATTTGATCAGCGCACCATTTGCGGCATAAGAGCCGCCCGCTTGCGGTTGACACGGGCAAGGCTCCTCGTTTATGAGCCACGCAAGTTCAAGGCGCGCTTTTTTCGGGCGCGCCTTTAAAATTCGGCCCGGGACCGGGCCCCCGACCGAACAGGCAAGACCATGAAGATCAAGAATTCGCTCAAGGCGCTCAAGGCGCGTCACCGCGACAACCGGCTGGTTCGCCGCAAGGGACGCATCTACATCATCAACAAGACCGCTCCGCGGTACAAGGCGCGCCAGGGCTGAGACTTGCGCGCGGCGCTAAGCGCCGCGCCGCTGATGTCGACTGCCGGTTCGCCGGACCCTCACGCTAAAATCATTTTGACGATCCGCCGTCCGGGACTAGATTCCGGACATGCGGATTCTTTTTGCATTCTTCATTGCCCTCGTCCTTTCCGGAACGACCTTGCCCGCTTCGGCGCAGGATGAGGCCACGCCGCCCGCCGCTTCGCCGCCGCCCGCCATCACGCCTCCGCCGGTCGCCTCGACCAGGCAGGGACGGCTCGACCAGCTCTTTGCCGATCTCAGACGCGAGCGCAACGAGAAGGCCGCCGAACGCATCGCCGGCCGCATCTGGAATGAGTGGAACCAGTCCGGCAGCGCCTCGATCGACCTGATGATGCGATGGGCGCAAAGGGCGGCGGAAGACCAGAAATTCGACGTCGCGCTCGATTTCCTCGATCAGGTGGTGACCTTGCAGCCCGATTATGCCGAAGGCTGGAACCGCCGCGCTACCGTGCATTTCCTGATGAAGAACTATGGAAAGTCGATGTCGGACATCGACCACACGCTGCGGCTCGAACCGCGCCATTTCGGCGCGCTGTCGGGTCTCGCGCAGATCATGGCCGAGACCGGCCACAAGCAGTCGGCGCTGGAAGCCTGGCAGAAGGTGCTCACCATCTATCCGATGATGCGCAGCGCCCAGGGCCAGGTCTCGACGCTGTCGGAAGACCTGGCCGGCGAGGGCATTTGAGGGGCAGCTTTTCGTCATCCTCGGGCTTGAGCCAACGACCCATGCCGTGACTTTTCCGCGCCGCGACGGTGGTGCAGAACTCTGCTCCGCTGCAGCCTTCGCGCAAGGTGACGACGACCTTGACAAGCCCGGCCAAGCCGAACGTTTGCGATACTCCACCGAAGCGGGCAATAATTTGGCCTGGCAGCAGGCCGCCAGCTCGCCAAACTCATCGCGCTCCTAAATTAGATCCACTCGCCCGTACTTTCCGCATGGACCTCATCTGCCTCGCGCTCCTCCCCCTCGTTGCCTTCCTCATCGCCCTTGCCGGCATTACCCGCGCCGGCGTCTGGCTGATCGAGCGCCGCAATCCGCCGATCGGCGCATTCGCCGACATCGATGGTGCCCGCATCCATTATGTCCACGTCCCCGCCGCCGGCGCCGATCTGCCGCCTGTCGTCTTCATCCATGGCGCCAGTGCCAATCTCAAGGACCAGATGCTGCCGCTGAGGCCTTTGCTCGAGGGCCGCGCCGAGCTGCTGTTCCTCGACCGACCGGGCTTCGGCTGGTCGGAGCGCGGCGACAACGAAACGCTGGCGGCGCAGGCCGACACTGTCGCCGCGTTGATGGATCGGCTCGGCATCGCAAGGGCGATCATCATAGGCCATTCCTTCGGCGGCGCGGTCACAACCGCCTTCGCGCGCCAGCATCCGCAAAAGACGCTCGGCCTCGTCTTCCTGGCGCCCGTGAGCCATCCGTGGCCGGGCGGCGCGACCGCCTGGTATTACAAATTGACGGCTGTTCCGGTGGTCGGCTGGCTGTTTTCCGAGACCATTGCTTACGCGGCGGGCATGCTGCGGATCGGCAATGCCACGGCCTGCGTGTTTTCACCGAACAATGTGCCGACGGGCTATATCGGCAAGGCTTCCATTCCGCTTGTTCTGAGGCCGCCTGCCTTCCGCGCCAACGCCCGCGATGTGGCCCGACTTTACGATTATGTGCGCGCTGCCTCGCCTGGCTACCGTGAGATCAAGGCGCCGACCTTGGTCATCTCCGGCGATCGCGACAAGGTGGTCTATGCCACGGTCCATTCCGTCGGCCTCGAACGCGACATTCCCGGCGCCGAGCTGGTCTGGGTCGCGAATCTCGGCCACAAGCCCGACTGGATCGCCCCCGACCTCGTCGTCGGCGCCATCGAAAGGGCGGCCGGCGCGCCGGTCGACTTGCAGTCGATGGCGAGTTGTGGAAAGCCGGATCGCCGGCGACGCGCAAGGCGCTGACAGGTACCCGGAACTGAAGGTGCCGGACGCCGAGCTGGCGCCGGGCTAAGCTCGGGACCGGAAGGTGTCGAGATTCAAATTAGGCCGAGCCGAGCAGAGCGGATTCCCAGAACCGGAGCGGAGCGACTTGACCACATGAGCCCCGGAAGCGCAGGAAAGGCGCGCCTCACAGGCCGGTCCCACCTGAATACGGGCATACCTTAGTGCGTCTCTGAGCCGACATAGGCGATGCGCAGCATGTTGGTGGAGCCGGGCGTCCTCAGCGGCACGCCCGCCGTGATGATGACGCGGTCGCCCGGCTTGCCGAAGCCTTCCTCGAGGGCAATGCGGCAGGCGCGGTCGACCATATCGTCGAGGTCGATAGCGTCCTCCGAGACCACGCAATGCGTACCCCACAGAAGCGAGAGCCGGCGCGCCGTGTTGACGATCGGCGACAGCGCCACGATCGGCACTTGCGGCCGTTCGCGCGCGGCGCGCAGACCAGTTGTTCCAGAGGCGGTGTAGGAAATGATCGCCGACAGTTTCAGCGTCTCCGCGATCTCGCGCGCAGCGAGCGAAATGGCGTCGGCCCCGGTCGCTTCCGGTTCCGAGCGCTGGGCGTTGATGATGCCGGCATAAGTCGGGTCGGCTTCGACCTTGGTGGCGATGCGGTTCATCATCGCGACCGCCTCGACCGGGTAGGCGCCGGCGGCGGATTCGGCCGAAAGCATGATCGCGTCCGCGCCTTCGAAGACGGCGATCGACACATCCGAGACCTCCGCGCGGGTCGGCACGGGTGCGGTGATCATCGATTCCAGCATCTGGGTCGCGATCACCACCGGTTTGCCGGCGCGGCGGGCGGCGCGCGTGATCTGCTTCTGGATGCCGGGCACGGCCTCGAGCGGCATCTCGACGCCGAGATCGCCGCGCGCGACCATCAGCGCGTCGGAGAGTTCGATGATCTCGGCCAGGCGCGCCACCGCCTGCGGCTTTTCGATCTTGGCCATGATGAGGGCCCGGCCGCGCGCGATCTTGCGCGCTTCGGCCAGATCCTCCGGCCGCTGCACGAACGACAGCGCCACCCAGTCGACGCTTGCCGCCAGCACCGCGTCGAGATCGGCGCGGTCCTTCTCGGTCAGCGCGCCGACCGGCAGATCGGTGTCGGGCAGGCTGACGCCCTTCTTGTCGGAGATGCCGGTGCCGGCGACCACCGTGCAGGCGATCGACTTGCCGTCGCTCTTGACCGCCTTGAGCTCCAGCTTGCCGTCATCGATCAAAAGACGGTGACCGGCCTCGACCGAGTTCAGGATTTCCGGATGCGGCAGGTAGACGCGCTTCGACGTGCCGGGTTCCGGACTGTCATCCAGCGTGAAGGTCTGGCCGACGGTCAGTGCTTCCTTGCCATTGGCGAACTTGCCGACCCTGAGCTTTGGCCCCTGAAGATCGGCGAGAATGCCGATCGGCCGCCCGACCGCCGCCTCGACGGCCCGGATGCGGCCGACAAGCGTGCGCATCAGCTCGTGGTCGGTATGGCTCATATTGATGCGGAAGACGTCGGCGCCTGCCTCGAAGAGCTTTCGCAGCATCTCCTCGGAGGAGGAAGCCGGACCGATGGTGGCGAGGATCTTGACCTTGCGGTTACGTCTCATTGATTGTTCGTTCCCGGAGCGGGGGCCGCTGGCGCGCCGCCCGTTGCGGGCTCGTCAGTCAGCTGGACCATCCAGCTTGCCTGCTCGCCCGTGTCATATTCCTGAAATCCGGCGCGCTGAAAGCCCCGGGCGACGCAATCATTCACGCCGGCAATCTTGAACTCTTTGTCGGCGACGCACATGTTGATCGGGCCGTCCCAACGCCCGCCGCGCTCGGCATCTTCTGCATAAAGATAGTAAAACCTTGATGACAGCGGCCCCTCGATCAGCGTCTTGCAGGTCGATCCCTCGATGTGCCACCAGCCCTCGGTGATCCAACCGGCCTTCGCCCGATAGCCGATGCCGACGCCGACCAGGTTCTGCGTCGCGTTGCAGACGCGGAAGTCGGCGAGCGCCGGCGAGGTCGCGGCGAGCGCGCACAGGCCCGCGCCAAAGATCAGGACCGGCAGGCTCAGGCGCTTGCGCAGCCTGCCGGCGCAACCCAATCCAAAACCCTTGGCGAACCACATCTGCATCGTCGAAGCACCTTTTCAGCAAACTCCGGGCGCATGTCAACGCGCCGTTTTATTCAATTCCAATCGATTTAGAAGGGTCCGGTGGACAATTTGGCGTCCCATCCGGGATTCTTTGCAGAAACCGTGGCCAAACAACGGCATTGCGCCTCAGTCCTCTTCGTGGAATGACGATACCACCCCGCCCGGACGCCAGCGAACAGACCGTTTTCAGCCGATGACCCGATCCACAGCTTTCACGCCCTTCGACATCGTCGAGGGCGACCGCAAGAAGGGCATCGTGCTTCTGGCCGATCACGCCCGCCGCGACCTGCCGGAAGAATATGGCAGCCTCGGCCTGCCGCCTGCCGAGTTCGAGCGCCACATCGCCTATGATATCGGCGTCGAGACGGTGACGCGCGAGTTGGCGGCGGCGCTCGATGCGCCGGCCGTCCTGGCCGGCTTCTCCCGCCTTCTGATCGACCCCAACCGGGGCGAGGACGACCCGACGCTGATCCGCCAGCTCTATGACGGCACCGTCGTGCCCGGAAACTATCCCATGGCCGCCCAGGAGCGGGAGAGACGGCTCGACCGCTTCTACCGCCCCTATCACGACGCCGTCGGGGCGATGATTTCCTCGGTCGCGCACGCCTCCGGCAAAGCGCCGTTCATCTTCTCGGTGCATTCCTTCACCCCTCGCATGCAAGGCTTCATCCGACCCTGGCATGTCGGCATCTTGTGGGACCGCGACGACCGCGTTGCGCGGCCGCTGATCGACATGCTGGCCGAAGACAAGGCGCTCATCGTTGGGGACAACGAGCCCTATGACGGCGCGCTGCGCGGCGACACCATGTTCCGCCATGCCATTGTCAACGGCTATGCCCATGCCCTGCTCGAGATCCGTCAGGACTTGATCGCCGACCGCGCTGGCGCTCTTCAATGGGCGGAGCGATTGGCTCCGATCGTTGACGCCGTCGACCGCCGTGCCGATATACACGAGGTGAAGATGTTCGGCTCGCGCACCGGGCCGGCCTAAAAAACGGCCGAGAGGCCGGGGACCACGAAATGACCGAACTCAGCGAAGAACGGAAACGCGATTTCGAGGCCGCCGCCTTCCGCCGGCTGGTCGAGCATCTGCGCGCACGCGGCGACGTCCAGAACATCGACCTGATGAACCTGGCCGGGTTCTGCCGCAACTGCCTGTCGAACTGGTATCGCGAGGCGGCCGAGGCCGACGGCATTGCGCTGACAAAGGACGAATCGCGCGAGATCATCTACGGCATGCCCTATGCCGAATGGCAGGCGCTCAACCAGACCGAAGCCTCCGAGGCCACGAAGGCTGAGTTCGAGGCCAGGCGGCCGAAGGATCATTGAACCGTCCTATTTGGCTCGCCGCTGCTGCTTTGTCATCCCAGGGTCTGCGCGCGTCGCTTCGCTCCTGCTTCGCCCATGGATGTCAAAGGAGGCGTTTCGGCCAAATCTCCAAAGTAGGGCCCATTCCTCACAGGTCCGCGCCTCTTGGTCCAACGCTTCTGCCATAGCGCTTCTTGACTACAAATTGAATCGATCTAATTTGCCGCGCAAAGCCATTCGGACTTCAAACCATGAGCGTGCAAACCACAAGGCAAGCCGCGACGCGCGGCCGCTGGGCCGTTGCCGGCATTTTCCTGGCCAATGGCTTTCTCACCGGCAGCTGGGCGCCGCAGATCCCGGTGTTTCTGACCCGGCTGGACATCTCGAAATTCACCCTCGGCCTGCTGATCCTGTTGTTTGGTGTCGGCGCGGTGATGGCGATGACCTGGTGCGGCCATCTCATTTCCAGGCACGGCTCGCGCCCCGTGCTGCGCTGGTTCGGCATCTGCGGCAGTTTCGGCCTGCTGGTCGTGGCACTTGCGCCCAACGTGCCGCTCGCGGCCCTCGCGATGCTCGTCTTCGGCGGCTCGATCGGCGGCATGGACGTCGCCATGAATTCCAACGCGGTGATCGTCGAACGACGGCTCTCCCGCGCCATCATGTCGTCCTCGCATGGCTTCTGGAGCCTCGGCGGCTTCGCCGGCGGCGCGCTTGGTGGCTATTCCATTCAGAACTACGGCTATCTCGCGCATGCGATTGCGGTGACGGCGCTCGCCTTTTTGGTCATCGCCTTTGCTGTTCGCTACCTCATCGCCGACGACAGGCCGCAGGCCGCCGGGCATCAGAAATTTACGCTGCCGCGGCACACAATTGTCTATCTGGTCGGGTTGATGGCGCTGCTCACCATGGTCTCAGAGGGCGCCGTGCTCGACTGGGCCGCGCTCTACCTCCAGCAGGAGCTCGGCGCCGACCTTGCGATTGCCGGCCTCGCCTATGCTGCCTTCTCCGGCGTCATGGCGCTCATGCGCTTTCTCGGCGACGGCGTGCGCAACCGCTTCGGCGCGGTGGCGACGCTGCGCGGCTCGGCGCTTGTCGCTGCCGCCGGCATGTTGGTGGCCGGCCTCTCCCCCTCGCCTTATCTTGCCATTGCCGCTTTCGCCTTCTGCGGTTTCGGCATCGCCAATATGGTGCCGATCCTGTTTTCGGCCGGCGGCAACCAGGAAGGCTTGTCTTCCGGCACCGGCATGAGCGTCGTCACCACGATGGGCTATTCAGGAATCCTGGTGGCGCCGTCGGCGATCGGCTTCGTCGCCGAGCATTCGAGCTTCGGCCCGATCTTCGTAGCGCTTTCCGGCCTGCTGGTCATCGTGCTGTTGATGGCGAACCTCGCTTACCGCGCCGAATTTGCCGCCGAGCCTGCGCCGGCGGAGTAGCGCTTCAGCTCTTCATGCAGGAAATCCGCGACGCGGCGGATGCGCATGCTGGTGCGCACGTCACGGTGCATTGCAAGCCACACCGGCAGCTCGGGCAAGGGAACCTCCGGCAACAGCTTCTCCAGTCGAGGATCGCGGCTAGCGAGCGGCTCCTGGCCGATGCCGATGCCATTGCCGGCCCGCACCGCCTCCCACAGCACGATCTGGTTGTCGGTCCTGAAGCGGAAGTTGCTGCGGCTGACCGGGATGCCAAACGCGGTGAGGCCGCGAACGATCTCATCGCTGCGGTCGAAACCGACCAAAGGATGGTCGACGAGATCGCTCGGCTTCTGCGGGCGTCCATGTCGGTCGAGATAGGATTTCGCAGCACATATGCAGAGCGCGATATCGGTGACCTTGCGCGCCATCAGCTCGTTCTGCGCCGGCCTGACCATGCGGATGGCGATGTCGGCGTCGCGCCGCAGCAGGTTCTCGACCTGGTTGGAAGCGACGATCTCGACCTCGATGCCCGGCTCTTCCTCGCCAAGGCGCGCTGTGATCTGCGGCAGCACGCAGGCCGCAACCACCTCCGAGGCAGCGATGCGCACCGTACCCTCGATCGCCTCGACCGAGCCCAGCGCAAGCAATGAGAATGCATTGGCCTGCTCGCTGACTGCCTTTCCGCGCTCGTAGAGTGCGCTGCCTGCCTCCGTCAGTTCGTAGCCGCGCCGCCCGCGCCGGAACAGCGTGACGCCGAGCGCCTGCTCCAGCTCGGCGATGTGGCGGCCGAGCGTCGGCTGGCTTGATGCGAGCTTGCGCGCGGCGGCCGAAAGGCTGCCGGTCTCGGCCACCGCGACGAAGCTCTTGATCAGATTCCAGTCGAATTCATTCATTCGTTTTTGCATAACAGGGTGCCGATCTTAGTCAATTTCCATTCGGCTTTGTAGACGTCAGATTAAGCGGGCAAACGCAAACAACGGAGACGAACAATGACCAAGATCGCAATTCTGGGCGCCAATGGCCGGCTCGGACGCGTGGTTGCCAAGGCCTTCATCGACGCCGGTTTCGACGTCCGCGCTGTCACCCGCACCGGCAAGGTGCCGCCCGAGCTCAAGGGCGCTATTGCCGTCGCTGGCGACGCTTTGGACCGCCAGTCGCTGATCCGGGCCACGCAAGGCGTCGACATCATCTTCAATGGCTTGAACCCGATCTATACCGACTGGGGCAAATGCCTGCCGATGGCCGAGAACGTCATGGCAGCCTGTCGGGCGAACGGCGCGCTGCATCTTTTCCCGGGCACTGTCTATAATTACGGCTCGCCGATGCCGCAGGTGATCACCGAGGAAACGACTTTCCATCCTACCACCGACAAGGGCCGCATCCGCGTCGCCATGGAGGAGCTTTTCCGTCGCGAAGCCGATGCGGGCCGCGTGCGCACCATTCTGCTTAGGGCCGGCGACTTCTTCGGCGGCACCGGCAGCGGCGGCTGGTTCGATCTCGTCGTCGCCGCCAAGATGGAAAAGGGGGTCTACACCGCCGCCGGCCCGGCCAAGCTCGTGCACGAATGGGCCTATCTGCCCGACTTCGCGGTGGCTTTTGTCGCACTGGCGCGCAATCTCGATAAGCTCGGCTTTTACGAGGCCATCAATTTCCCCGGCCACGCCGTCACCGATCTCGACATCAAGGCTGCCGCCGAAAAGGCGCTCGGCCGCAAGCTGAAACTCACCTTCATGCCCTGGTGGGTGCTGCGCGCCGGCAGCCCGTTCGTAACCATGTGGCGCGAGATCGTCTCGATGTCCTACCTGCGCTTCGAGCCGCACCGGCTGGCGTCAGCGCGCCTGGAAGAGGTCATCGGCGAAATCCCGCACACCCCGCTCGCCCGAGCAGTGGCGGAAGCCATGCAAGACATCGGCATAGCCGGCGCGCCCATGCGTCAGGCCGCCTGAGCAAAGAACAACCTCAAGATGAAAACGGCCGGACTTCAAGGCCCGGCCGCAAATGGTCGTCGGTTCAGATCCTGCCCATCAAAAGCAGGATCAGCAACACTACCAGAATGACTCCCACAATCCCCGAAGGCCCATAGCCCCAAGACCGCGAGTGCGGCCATGCCGGCACGGCTCCGATTAGGATCAGGATCAGGATTATTACGAGAATTGTACCGATCGTCATTGAAAACCCTCGCCGTCTGGTTGAACTTCGAGGGAACAATGCAAAAAGCCGCCCGGTAGTTCCCGAGCGGCTTCCATGTACCTGAGTTGCGAAGTCGCCCTACTCGGCGGCTTTCGGGAAGGCGACCGCCGGCTCGGCATTGGCTTCCGCTACCGGCTCGCCTGTCGAGAGCTCGCCCTTGCCGCGGCGGAACAGGCGGCCGAACCAGCCACGCCGGGCGCCCGGCTTCACCTTGGCGCGGGTGAACACCATCAGCATCGAGGGCGTCACCACCAGCGTCAGCAAGGTGGCGAAGGACAGGCCGAAGACGATCGCCGACGACAGCGAAATCCACCATTGCGTCGATGGCGCGTTGATCGTCGTCTCGTGATGGAAGATTTCGAGACCGAGGCCGAAGGCGATCGGCAGCACGCCGAGGATCGCCGAGACCGCCGTCAACACCACGGGCCTGGCGCGTTCGCGGCAGGTCTGCAGCACGGCATCCATCTTGTCCCAGCCTTCCTCGCGCAGCCGGTCATAGGTGTCGATGAGCACGATGTTGTTGTTCACCACCACGCCGGCAAGCGCAATGACGCCGATGCCCGACATGACGATGCCGAAGGCCTCCCCTGTCAGAAGCAGCCCGAGGAACACGCCGATCGTCGCCATGACGACGCAGGAGAGAACAAGCCACACGCTGGTGAACTTGTTGAACTGCGCGAGCAGCACCAGGAAGATCAGGAAGATCGCGGCGCCGAAAGCCTTGCTGAGGAAGGCGCTGGCTTCCGCGCTGTCCTCGTTGGAGCCAGCGAGCTTCCAGCGTATGCCGCTGCCGAGATCCATGTCGGCCACGGCCTTGGTGACTTCCGCCTGCACCGCTGCCACTTGCGCGCCGGCGCTGACATTGGCTTGCACCACCACGGTGCGCGCGCCATCGATGCGGTTGAGGACGCCGACTGTCGGCTCGGGCTTCCTGACCACGAAGTTCGAGATTGGCACCGAGCCTTGCGAGGTCTGCACCCTGAGCTCGTCGAGCGTCGAGAGCGTGCGCCGGTCTTCCGGCAGACGCAGGCGAATGTCGACGGCGTCGTCGGCGCCGGCCGGCCGGTACTCCGACAGCTTGAGACCGTTCGTCACCAGCTGCACCACCGTGCCCACCGAGGTCGGACTGATGCCGTATTGCGCCGCCTTGGCGCGATCGACCTCAAGCGCCCAGTCGACACCGGGCGGCGGCAGGCCGTCGGAAACATCGATCACGTTGCGGACCTTGGCGATGCGCGCGGCGACGGCGCGCGCCTTGTCGTCGAGCCCGGCCGGGTCGGCGGCCGAAAGCCTGATCTGGATCGGCTTGCCGGTCGGCGGGCCGGCCTCCGGCACGCGTACTTCGACGTCGACCCCGGGAATGCCGGCCATGACGCCACGCAAATCGTCGAGGATTTGGTTGGCGGACTTGCGCTCGCGCCAGTCGACGAATTCGTACTGGATCACCCCGACCACGTCTTCCGGGATGTCCTGGCCGCCGCCTTGCGTCTTGCCGACGCGCGTGTAGACCGATTTCACGCCGGGCCAGCCGAGCAGGCGGCTTTCCGCCGTCTTGGTTGCGGCGTCCATTTCGGCCAGCGAAAGGTTGCCGCGGGCATGCACATAGAGCAGGCCGTAATCCGGCTCGACGCTGGGGAAGAACTCGACGCCGGCGCCGTATTTCGAATAGGCGAAACCGACGCCGACCAGCAGGCCTACGGTGAGCAGGATGACGGTCATCGGGAAACGCACCGCCTGCTTGACCAGCGCCATATACCAGCCGTCGCGATCGCTGTCCTCGTGATGCGCCGGCGCCTTGGCGAAGATGGCGCCGAGCGTCGGCGCGAAGACCAGCGCATAGAGCATCGAGGCCGACAGCGTCACGATCAGCGTGATCGGCATGTACTTCATGAAGTCGCCGATGATGCCGGGCCAGAAGAGCAGCGGCGAGAACGCGGCGATGCGTGTCATTGTCGCTGCGATGACCGGGCCGGCCATGCGCTTGGCGGCTAGCGCGAAGGCATCGGCCTTCGGCATGCCCTCGCTCATGCGCCGCTCGGCGAATTCCGTGACGATGATGGCATCGTCGACCAGCATGCCGACCGCCAGGATGAGGCTGAACAGCACGATCATGTTGATCGTGTAGCCCATCATCGCAAGCAGCAGGATGCCGATCAGGAAGGATGACGGAATGGCGAGGCCGATGAGCAGCGAGGCGCGTCCCGACAGCGCGTAGAGGATCACGATGAACACCAGGATGACCGCGATCATCACATGGTTCTGCAGGTCGCCCAAAAGCTGGTTGACGAAGACCGACTTGTCCTGCGTGTAGGTGACGTGCATGCCTTCCGGCATCGTCTTGATGAAGGTGTCCGACACCTCCCGGACATGGTTCAGCGTGTCGATCAGGTTGGCGCCGATGCGCTTCTTCACCTCGATGGCGATCGCCGGCTTGCCGTCGAGGCGGGTCACCGTCTCGGCGTCCTTGAAGGTGGAGCGGATGGTGGCGACGTCCTTGGCCTGCACCACGGCATTGGGCGTGGCGACGACCGGCAGTTTGGCGACGTCCTCGGGCGTCTCGATGAGCGACGGCACCTTGACCGCGTATTTGCCCTCGGAGCCTTCGAGATTGCCGGCCGCGACCAGGCTGTTGGAGGCGCCGACGCCCTGGATCACCTGATCGAGCTGGAGTCCGTAGGAGGAGAGCTTCACCGGATCGATGACGACTTCGACCAGATCGTCGCGCGCGCCCTGCAGCGAGCCTTCGAGCACGCCTGGCACCTCCTCGATGCGGTCGCGCAATTCGCGCGCCGCCGACGTCAGCACGCGCTCCGGCACGTCGCCGGAAAGCGTGACGACGAGAACCGGGAATTCCGAGACGTTAACTTCAGTGACGGTCGGCTCCTCCGCCGCCTGCGGCAGGTCGGCCTTGGCGTCCTGCACCTTGCTGCGCGTGTCCTGCAGCGCGGTGGCCAGATTGGTCTGCGGCTGGAACTCGACCAGCACGTAGCCGCCGCCCTGGAAGGCGGCCGAGCGCATCTCCTTGAGCCCCTTCAGGCTCTTGAGCTTGCTTTCCATCGGCCTGAGCAGCAGCCGTTCGGAGTCCTCCGGCGATATGCCCTGGTAGATCAGGCTGACATACATCATCGGAATCGGAACGTCCGGCTCCGCTTCCTTCGGCGTCGACTGATAGGCGACCCAGCCCGCGACGAGCAGGAACATCAGCGCCGATATTGTGAGGCGGGCGTTGTGAATGGCGAGTCTGACGATGTCCATGACTTATGCCTGCTGTTTCCCTGGAAGCCGCGACATTGGCCAGCGGCGCCGGCCGAGCCGGCGCGGCGACCGCGCTATTGCGTGCCGGCGGAGGCTTCACTGATCAGCTTGTTGATGGTTGCCTGGTCGGCCTCGACCGGCTTCACCACATCGCCTTCCTTCACCAGTTCCTGGCCGGCGACGATGATGCGCGCGTCCTGCGGTATGCCGCCGAGCACCAGTCCCTTCGGCGTGTCGTCGACGAGGTCGATCGGGAAGAACGCCACCTTGTCGTCCTTGCCGACGGCGCGGATGCCGAGGTCGCCCTTGTCGCCCAGCGTCACCACCGAGCGCGGCAGCATGACCGCATCGGTCGGCTGGGCGCTGAGCGTGATCTCGGCCGTCATGCCGGCGGGGATGGAGCCGTCGGCATTGGGGATCGCCACCTCGACACGGAAGGTGCGGGTCTGCGAGGAGGCGTCACGGCTGATGTAGCGCACCGTGCCGGTGACTTTCTGGTCGTTGACAAGGCGCACATTGGCCTGGTCGCCGATCTTGATGTAGCGCAGGTCGCGCTCGCTGATCTCGCCGCGCGCGATCACCGGGTCGAGCTTGAGGATGGTGGCCACCTCGCCGCCCTGCATCACCGAGCTGCCGAGCTCGACGGGCACGCGGTCGATGACGCCGTCGAAAGGCGCCTTCACTTCATTGCGGTCGAGTTCGGCCTGCGCCGTCTCCAGCATGGACTGCGCCGCCGTCAGGTTCGACCGAGCAGTGTCGAGCTGCAGCTTGGGCAGGTTGCCGGTCTTGGCCAGCCGCTCGGCTGCGTCGAGCTCGGCCTTGCGCTGCGCCAGCAACTGCCTGGCATTGTCGACATTCGAGAGCTTCTCCTCGGCGGCGAGCATCAGCACGAGGTCGCCGGTCTTGACGTGATCGCCCTGCTTGACCGGGAGCTTATCGATGACACCGGCGACGCGGACAGCAAGCACAGCGCGCTTGTCAGCTTCGGTCAGGCCCGAGATCCGTATCGCCCGCGCGAAGGTTTTGCGCGGCGGCGTCACCACCGCGACGGTGCGCAATGCTGCCTTCTGCTCGGCCTCCGCCGTCTTCGGCTTTTCGGCGCCGGACTGCGCGGCTTTGCCTGCTTCTCCGTCCTTCTGGTGATCGGCGGCGCTGCCCACGGACGAGAACTCGCCCGTTGCCATCCAGGCAGCGGATCCGATGAGCACAGCAATGGCTGCAAGCTTGTGAAACCTGATTTTCGGCATCGTCATTTTTTCCGTTGCAGGCTTGGGCGGGGTCGACGGTTTCGATCCCCGGGCGCGCGGCCGATATGGGGGCGCGCAGAGCCATCTTCAATTTGCCGTGATCGGCGAAGCGCGCTTCTACCGCAAAGCCGTTGCGCAAAACAGTCAGAAACTTTGATGGATTATTGCGCCGCCGAGCTTGGGGCGCTGGTTTTTTCCGCGTTTTACATGCTGGACTGCTTGGCTTTTCTCAATCGGGGCCGGTTTTTCAGCCGATCGGACACTCAATGGCAGCAGGCGTCAGTATGATGAAGAATTTTTTTGCGAAATGACATGTCGTATTGGCATGGGGCAATCAGAGGACGCGCCCAATCCGAAAATAAATCCGATCAGGTGATCAGGTTAAGCAAGCGGAACAGCCGCTCGAATGTGCGGCCATAAGGCGGCCTGAGCAGGGCCCCGGCACTCAGCCTGGATTGGACGAAGATCGGCTTTTCCTTGCTGAAGGTGCGGAAACCCCATTCGCCGTGATAGGCGCCCATGCCGCTCTCGCCGGCGCCGCCGAATGGCTGCCGTTCCTGCACCAGATGCATCATGCTGTCGTTGATCGTCACGCCGCCGGCAACGGTTTCTCGCATGATCCTTTGGCGATTGGCGCTGTTCTTGCCGAACCAATAGAGGGCCAGCGGACGCTCGCCGCGGTTCACGTGATCGATTGCCTCATCTACCGCGCCGTATTCAACGATCGGCAGCACCGGCCCGAAGATTTCCTCGCGCATCAGCCGCAAACTCTCGCCGGCGTTCCTGACCAGCACCGGCGCCATCTTGCGGTCGCTCACGCCAAGCCTTTCATTTGCCGGGTTGACCTCGGTGACATCGGCGCCGCTTTCGCGCGCCTCGGCGACCATGTCGCTCAGGCGCCGCTGGTGCCGTTCGCTGACGATCGCCGTGTAGTCGGGATTGTCGCCCAGGCGCGGATAGAGCTGCGCCATCGCGCCGGCAAGTTTTGCGGCGATCGCCGCGCCTTGCCCTTGCGGGACCATCAGATAGTCGGGTGCGATGCAGGTCTGGCCCGCATTCAAGAGCTTGCCGTAGGCGACGCTCGCGACCGCAGCGTCGAGATCGCACGACGCATCGAAGATCGCCGGCGACTTGCCGCCAAGTTCGAGCGTCACCGGCGTCAGATTGGCGGCCGCGGCTAACGCCACCTGCCGGCCGACCGCGGTGGAGCCGGTGAACAGGAGATGATCGAAAGGCATGGACACGAATGTCTTGCCGACTTCGGCATCGCCGACCACAACGCTCATCTCGTCGGAAGAAAAATGCTCTTCGACCAACCGGGCGAGCAGGTCCGAAAAGTTCGGCGTCAGCTCGGACGGCTTGAGCAGCACCCGGTTGCCGGCGGCTAGAGCGGCAGTTGCCGGCGCGATGGCAAGCTGGAACGGATAGTTCCAGGGCGAGACGATGCCGACGACCCCGAGCGGCTGCGGCAGAAGGCGGTTGCGCCCCGGCAGGAACGGCAGGCTGGTGGCGACGCGGCGCTCGCGCATCCAGCCGCGCAGATGCCGGATGGCGTGCTTGATGCCGGCGCGAACGACGAACAGTTCCGCAAGCCGTGTTTCCTGCGCCGCCCGTCCAGTGAAATCGCTGTCGATCGCCGTGCAGATCTCGGCTTCATGCTTTTCGGTCAGCGCCAGCAGCCGCTTCAGCCGGTCCTTGCGCACTGCGAGGCCAGGAAAGGGGTCCTTCTCGAAGGCCCTGCACTGCGCCTCAAACTTGACCCCGAGAGAGTTCTGTCTGGTCTGCAGCATCGCTACCTCCCGTTTACGTCGAGGTAAACTACTCGCGCGACGGAGGTGAATCCAGCATATCGCCGGTTCCGCAAGGGAAACCTCAGCGCCTGCTGAAACGTGCGACAGGGTTGGGCGACTAGGCTCGCCGGCGCGCTGACTCTGGCTTGATGCGCGCGGCGAGGAATTCCTTGACCCGCCGGCCCGGGGCCGGGCCGCGCATCGGCTTGAAGCCGTCGTCGAGCTCGCCCGAGAGGTCGAGCGTCGCTCGGCTGCCGACCGCGTCGTAGTTTTCCTCCAGCCAGTCGCTGGCCGCACTGCGGCCAAGGTCCCGCAGATAGGCGAGGAAGGCCCATTCGGCGTTGACCTTGGACGAGGCCGACAGATCCTTGAAAGCCTCGTCGGCATCGATGCGGTGCATGCGGATGTCGCGGTATTCGCCATGCGGCAGGCGTCCCGCCGCGATCAGTTCCTTGACGAAGGCGATCGAGCGGAATTCGCGCAGCAGCCCGGCATTGAAGGTGATCTCGTCGATGCGGTTCTGGATCTCGTTGGCACTCTTCGGCGTGCCTTCGCGCACCACCGGGTTGATCTGCACGAGCAGCACGTCCTCGGTCGCCGCAGTCTTGAAGAACGGATAGAGCGCCGGATTGCCGCCATAGCCCCCATCCCAATAGGGCACGCCCTTGACCTCGACGGCGCGGAACAATTGCGGCAGGCAGGCCGACGCCATCACCGTGTCGATGTCGATCTCGCCATCCGAGAAGACGCGCAACTGCCCGGTCTCGACATTGGTCGCCGAAATGAAGAGCTCCATCGACTTGCAGGCGTGCACGTTGCCGAAGTCGATCTCCTTCTCGACCACATCGCGCAGCGGGTTGAGGCCGAGCGGATTGGCGACGTAGGGCGAGAAGACCCGCGACATGGTGTCGAAGAAGAAATAGCCGGGCGTGTTCTCGATCGACCAGTTCCCCCAGACCACGTCCCACGGCATCCGTTGCACCGGGCTGAACCGCCCCTTCGAGGCCACAGCACGCCAGAAATCATCGAGCTTTGTGCGCGCGCCCTCGACACCGCCGCGCACGAAGCCGTCGGCCAGCGCCACCGCATTCATCGCGCCGGCGCTGGTGCCGGACACGGCAGCGATCTCAAGCCGCCCGTCTTCGAGCAGACGATCGAGCACGCCCCAGGAGAAGGCGCCGTGCGAACCGCCGCCCTGAAGCGCGATGTTGATCTTCTTCTTGTCCCCCGCCTTGCCGTTCTTCGCCATGGCGTT
Organism: Mesorhizobium sp. WSM4983; assembly: GCF_029625765.1. Taxonomy (NCBI): domain Bacteria; kingdom Pseudomonadati; phylum Pseudomonadota; class Alphaproteobacteria; order Hyphomicrobiales; family Phyllobacteriaceae; genus Mesorhizobium; species Mesorhizobium sp. WSM4983. The sequence continues at coordinate 613,358 of NZ_JARTVM010000002.1, forward strand.
CCTTGTCTCGATGTGCCGGCCTGCCCCTGCGTCATTGGAGCGGGACCGCTGCCGTCAGCCTATGTTGCAGCGCAGCATATAAGGACGGACCAAGGCAAGAACACGAGCACACAAGCGTGATCGGGTGAAATTTCGCTCATGAAAAAACTGTCCGCTGCCGGACGCGGAGTATTGCATTGGGGTTTGCTCGCGGCGTCAGGCGACGAGATCGGGCACCGGCCCGACATAGCGCGACTGCGGCCGGATCAGGCGTCCGGTCGCCTGCTGCTCGCGCGCATGCGCAATCCAGCCGGCGACGCGGCCGGCGGCAAAGACGTTGGAGAACGCCTCCTTCGGGAAGCCCGCGGCTTCGAGCAGGAGCGCGGTATAGAATTCGACATTGGTCTGGATCGAGCGTTGCGGCTTGGCGACCCTGAGCACGTCGAGTGCCGCCTGTTCCACCGTCTCGGCGAAGGCCAGCCGGCTGCCGGTCTCATAACGTGTGCCCAGCCGCCGCACGACGGCTTTCAGCACGTCGGCACGTGGGTCGCGCACGCGGTAGATGCGATGGCCGAAGCCCATGATGCGCTCGCCGCGCGCGATCTCGTTTCGCAGCCAGGCGGCCGCGTCGCCGCTCGCCTCGATCGCGTCGAGCATCTCGATCACCGGCCCCGGCGCGCCGCCATGCAGCGGGCCTTTGAGCGCGCCGAGCCCGGCCAGGATCGCCGAGGTCAAGCCCGCCTGCGTCGACGCCACCACCCGCGTTGCGAAGGTCGAGGCATTGAGCCCATGGTCGCAGACCGTCACCAGATACGTATCGAGCGCCTTGGCAAGCGCCGGCGAGGCCGTACCGGAGAGCATTCGCAGCATGTCGGTCGCATGATCGGCGCGTGCGTCCGGAGGAACAGGCTTCTCGCCGCGTCCGAGCCGCAGCAGGGCCGGGGTTAGCGCCGCCGGCGCCGCGATCAGCCGGAGCGCGTCGGCGAGCGAGTCGCCGTCGGGCAGCAGGGCGATGCCGGCGCGCATGCCGCTGTAGACATCGAGCGCTGGAAGTTCAGCGAGCATCGGCTGCAGCCGCTCGAAAACCTCGACACGCGCATTGCCGATCGCCTTCTCCAGCTCGCTGTCGCCGGGAAGCTCGTCGAAGGACCCGTCGAACAACAGGCGGACCACCTGGCCGTAGCGCCAGTGCCCGGCGAGTTCCGTCAACGAATGGCCTCGGATGGTGAGATGGCCGCCCGCGCCGTCGACATCGGAAAGAACCGTCTCCGCCGCCACAACATCATCGAGCCCATTTGCCATGACTGTCTCCTTGACCCTTTGTGCACTGCAGTTAATGCTCTACAATCAACGCATCAATCTTGATCAACTGAATCAATATGAGGCGGTGCGAACTTGTCCGAATGGCTGACGCGGGAGGAAGCGCTGGCGCGGCTCAAGGTCCGGCCGCAGACGCTTTACGCCTATGTCAGCCGCGGCCGCATCGGCATGCGGCCCGACGGGGCAGATCCGCGCCGCAGCCAGTATCGAGCCGACGACATAGCCGCGCTCGCCACCCGCCGGGCGCGCGGGCGCAGCCCCCGGGCGATCGCCGAAAGCGCCATCGCCTGGGGCGAGCCAGCGATCACCACCGCCATCTCGACCGTGCTGCATGGCCGCCTCGTTTATCGCGGCAAGGATGCCGTTGCGCTTGCCGCGACAGCGACGCTGGAAGATGCAGCAAGCCTGCTTTGGGCATCCGGCACCGCGATATCCTTCGCGTCGCTGACCGCTTCGATCGTTCGCGAGAGCGGCACCCCGACGGCCTTTGCAAGATTGTCGGCGCTTGCCGCGGCTGGCCGGCCTTCGCTCGGCCGCAGGCCGGGCATGCTGCAGCAGGATGGCGCCAGCGCCACCAGCGTGCTCGCGACGTCACTCGGTGCAAGCCCGGGGGCGGAGCCGGTGCATGAAAGGCTGGCGCGCGGCTGGTCGGTCGACGCTGCCGGTGCCGATCTCATCCGCAAGGCGCTGGTGCTTTTGGCCGATCACGAGCTCAACGCCTCGACCTTCGCCGCACGCGTCGCCGCTTCGACCGGCGCGCCGATCGTGGCCTGCCTGCTTGCCGGGCTCGCTGCCCTTACCGGCCCGCGTCATGGCGGCGCCGGCGCCGCGGCCATCGCGCTGGTCGAGGATGCCGAGCGGCTCGGGCCGGACGAGACGATCGCGCGCTGGCTGGCCCACGACCGGCCGCTGCCCGGCTTCGGCCATCAGCTCTATCCCGAAGGCGATCCGCGCGCCGAGGCTCTGCTGCCCGACCTTGACATCGCTGACGATCTGCTTCATCTGCGCGACGCCGTCCTTGCCGCGACCGGCATGCGCCCGAATGTCGACTTCGCGCTGGCCGCGCTGACGCGCAGCCTCAATCTCCCCGCCGACGCGCCCTTTCGCCTGTTCGCGCTCGGTCGCAGCATCGGCTGGACGGCGCATGCCATCGAGCAGGTGACGAGCAACAGGCCGATCAGGCCGCGAGCCCGCTATGACGGCCCTGCAGGAACACCTGACGGCTAGCCGTCACGACATGGTGTCGAGCTTGCGCTGCATGGCGGCGATCTGCGCCTTCAATTCCTGCAGGTCGTCGGATTTCTCGTCCTTCTTCGGCGGCTCGGCGGGCGCCGCGGAATTGGGGCCGCCCGACGGGAACGGCGTGAACATGCGCATCGCGTTCTGAAACATCTCGACGTTGCGCCGCGTCTGTTCCTCCAGCGCCTTCATCGGCGTCTTCATCATGTCGATCGGTGCCTTGCCGAAGGCGCCCTTCAGCTGCTCGCGGAAGCGCTCCTGCTCCTTGGAGAAGGCGATCATCGACTGTTCGAGGAAGCTCGGCACGATCATCTGCATCTGGTCGCCGTAGAAGGAGATCAGCTGGCGCAGAAACGGGATCGGCAGCATGTTCTGCCCGTCCTTGTTCTCCAGCTCGAAGATGATCTGGGTCAGCACCGGATGCGTGATGTCGTCGCCGGTCTTGGCGTCCTGCACGGTGAATTCTTCGCCCTTCTTGACCATCTCGGCCAGATCTTCGAGCGTCACATAGGTGCTGGTGCCGGTGTTGTAGAGCCGGCGGTTGGCGTACTTCTTGATGACGATCGGGTCGTCTTTTGCGGCCATCCGTATCCTCCCCAGGATACCGGCGCGTTCACAGTAAGCGGCCGGTAACGATTGCGCCATTTGTCGAGGATATGCGCAAAAGCGTCACAATTCCAAGCGGTTTGTGCAGTGCGGCATCAATTAATGCCGAAAGGGCGGGCCAAATTGTGCTGCAGCGCGATGGCCACGCCGTCACGATAAGCGCTCGACTTGCTTGCCGCGCATGGCGGCCATGCCGATTTCCGGTTTGACTCAGGTGCTTGAACGGGCAAGAAAGTCTCCAAGGATAGCCTAACGACACCTCGAAGCCTGGAGAAGAAAATGTCCGCTTCCAATTCAATCGTCGTCGCCAGCGCAGCCCGCACAGCAGTCGGCTCCTTCAACGGCAGTTTCGCCACCACGCCCGCGCACGAGCTCGGCGCGGTCGTCATCAAGGAATTGCTCGCGCGTGCCAAGGTCGATCCGGCGGAGGTGGACGAAGTCATCCTCGGTCAGGTGCTGACCGCCGCTCAGGGCCAGAACCCGGCCCGCCAGGCTTCCGTCAATGCCGGTCTGCCCAAGGAGACGACTGCTTGGGGCCTCAACCAGGTTTGCGGCTCGGGCTTGAGGGCCATTGCGCTCGGCATGCAGCAGATCGCCACCGGCGACGCCAAGGTGATCGTCGCCGGCGGCCAGGAATCGATGTCGCTGTCGCCGCACGCCCAGCACCTGCGCGCTGGCGTCAAGATGGGCGACTACAAGATGATCGATACCATGATCAAGGACGGCCTATGGGATGCCTTCAACGGCTACCATATGGGCAACACCGCCGAGAACGTCGCTCGTCAGTTCCAGATCACCCGCGAAGTCCAGGACGAGTTCGCGCTGGCCTCGCAAAACAAGGCCGAGGCGGCACAGAAGGCCGGTAAGTTCAAGGACGAGATCGTCGCCGTCACCATCAAGGGCAAGAAGGGCGACACCATCGTCGACCAGGACGAATACATCCGCCACGGCGCTACGCTGGATGCCATGACCAAGCTGAAGCCGGCCTTCGACAAGGACGGCACCGTCACCGCCGCCAATGCTTCGGGCATCAATGACGGAGCCGCCGGCGCGCTGCTGATGAGCGAGGCCGAGGCTGCCAGGCGCGGCATCACCCCACTGGTCCGCATCGCCTCCTGGGCGACCGCCGGCGTCGATCCGGCGATCATGGGCACCGGCCCGATCCCGGCGTCGAAGCGGGCGCTGGAGAAGGCCGGCTGGTCGGCCAAGGACCTCGATCTCGTCGAGGCCAACGAGGCCTTCGCCGCGCAGGCCTGCGCCGTCAACAAGGGCATGGGCTGGGATCCCTCGATCGTCAACGTCAATGGCGGCGCCATCGCCATCGGCCATCCGATCGGCGCCTCGGGCGCCCGCGTGTTCAACACGCTGGTCTACGAGATGCGCCGCCGCGGCGCAAAGAAGGGCCTCGCGACGCTTTGCATCGGCGGCGGCATGGGCGTTGCGATGTGTGTGGAAGCCTTGAACTGAGCGAATGGCGAACTGAGCGAATAGCGAATGGGGAGTAGCGAATAGGGGGAAATGGCGTTGCACGACGGGCTATCGGATCCCTACTCGCTGTTCGCCACTCCCTATTCGCTCTCCCGACCAAAGGGAGGAAATGCATGAGCAAGGTAGCAATCGTCACGGGCGGATCGCGCGGCATCGGTGCGGCGATATCGGTGGCCCTGAAGAATGCCGGCTATTCGGTCGCCGCGAACTATGCCGGCAATGACGAGGCGGCCCAGAAATTCAAGGCCGAGACCGGCATCCCCGTCTACAAATGGTCGGTCGCCGATTATGACGCTTGCGCCGCCGGCATCGCCCAAGTCGAGGCTGATCTCGGTCCGGTCTCGGTGCTGGTCAACAATGCCGGCATCACCCGCGACACCATGTTCCACAAGATGACCCGCGAGCAGTGGAAGGAGGTCATCGACACCAACCTTTCCGGCGTCTTCAACATGACGCATCCGCTATGGAACGGCATGCGCGATAGGAAGTTCGGCCGCGTCATCACCATCTCCTCGATCAACGGCCAGAAAGGCCAGATGGGCCAGGTCAATTATTCGGCCTCGAAAGCCGGCGACATCGGCTTCACCAAGGCGCTTGCCCAGGAAGGCGCCCGCGCCGGCATCACCGTCAACGTTGTTTGCCCCGGCTACATCGCCACCGACATGGTCATGGCCGTGCCGGAAAAAGTGCGGGAATCGATCATCGCTCAGATCCCGGTCGGCCGTCTCGGCGAGCCGGAGGAGATTGCGCGCTGCGTCGTCTTCCTCGCCTCGGAAGACGCAGGCTTCATCACCGGCTCGACGATAAGCGCCAATGGCGGCCAGTATTTCGCCTGAGATCTTATTCGGCTGAACTCTTCTGACACCGATGGCAGGCGGCCCGCCGCAAACGGGCCGCCTGTTTTTGTCTGCGCTCCGGCGGCACCGGGTGGGCATGCCTCAATTTGGCACGCAATACTTAACGGCCTCCCCGCGCCCTGTGGAAACCCGGTTCACATGCTGTGAATTTTTCGGTGCACAAGCTTTGGACAACACCATATCTAGGGGTGAACAAACCGGGAATTTTTGCAGATCGCTGATTCGTCGCCGATTCGTTCCGGCTTTGGCCAAAAGGTTAACGGGCCACGCCGGAAACAGCGCGAAAAAGATTAACGACGATTAGGAAAGATCAACCATTTCATAATGTTCGCGGCCGCGCTCGAGTCCGTCGCGGTCGCTCCCCCGCAAAGGTTAACGACGCTCCGGAACCAGCGCGAGCCAAGCACGAAACGGGCCAGTTCACAGATTCAGCATGTGGTGAGACTCATGGCCAAAAAATCCACATATAGCCGTGAACAAAACCTGAATCAGAGTGAGTCAGTGATTCGTCGCCGATTCGTTCCAGACTCGTTCCAACGGTTAATCGACCGCGGATTTTGACCTTGCCTGTCGTCGCGCCATCTGTTGATGAGAACATTCCGCTTTCGCTTCGCGTCTGAAATCCCTATGTGTGCCCTGTCACACGCGGCGGCACCGCCGCGTCCCCGACAACGAGCGGCAGAAAGCCTCATTTCCGAGCCGATGAATATCCAGCCGAAACCCTCCCAGCCGCTGATCCTTTCCGGCCGCGACGTGACGGCCGTGCTCGGCCCCACCAACACCGGCAAGACCCATCTCGCCATCGAGCGCATGGTGGCGCACGACACCGGCATCATCGGTCTGCCGCTGAGGCTCCTTGCCCGCGAGGTCTATACACGCGTCTGCGAGAAGGTCGGCGCCAGCAAGGTGGCGCTGATCACCGGCGAAGAGAAGATCGTGCCGGCGAGCGCGAGATATTCCGTCTGCACCGTGGAGGCGATGCCGCGAGAGACCGATGCCGCCTTCGTCGCCATCGACGAGGTGCAGCTCGCCGGCGACCTCGAACGCGGCCACATCTTCACCGACCGCATCCTGCATCTGCGCGGCCGCCAGGAGACGCTGCTTCTGGGCGCCGCCACCATACACGGCATCCTGCAACGCCTGCTGAAGGGCGTCTCGGTGGTGACGCGGCCGCGGCTGTCGCATCTTGCCTATGCCGGCTCGAAGAAGCTCACCCGCCTGCCGCGGCGCACGGCGATCGTCGCCTTCTCCGCCGACGAGGTCTATGCCATCGCCGAATTGATCCGCCGCCAGCAGGGCGGTGCTGCCGTCGTTCTCGGCGCGCTCAGTCCCCGCACCCGCAATGCCCAGGTGGAGATCTTCCAGTCGGGCGACGTCGACTATCTCGTCGCCACCGATGCCATCGGCATGGGCCTGAACCTCGACCTCGAGCACGTCGCCTTCGCCCAGAACCGCAAGTTCGACGGTTACCAATACCGCAACCTGACCGCCGCCGAGCTAGGCCAGATCGCGGGGCGTGCCGGCCGACACCTGCGCGACGGCACCTTCGGCGTCACCGGCCAGGTCGATCCGTTCGACGAGGATCTGGTCAAGAAGATCGAGGGGCACGATTTCGACCCGGTGAAGGTGCTGCAGTGGCGCACCGCCGATTTCGATTTTGCCAGCCTCGATGCCCTGAAACGCTCGATCGAGACCAACGCGCCGGTCGAAGGGCTGACCCGGGCATTGCCGGCGGTCGACGCCCAGGCGCTGGAACATTTGTCGCGCGACGCGGACATCAGGACGCTAGCCACCGGCAGGGAGCGCGTGGCGCTGCTGTGGGAGGCCTGCGCGCTGCCGGACTACCGCAAGATCGCGCCCGCCCAGCATGCCGACCTCATCGCCTCGATCTACATGGACCTTGCACGCCATGGCCATGTCGATGAGAATTACATGGCCGAGCAGGTGCGGCGGGCCGACACCACGGATGGTGATATCGACACGCTGTCGCACCGGATCGCCCAGATCCGCACCTGGACCTTCGTCTCCAACCGACCGGGCTGGCTGGCCGATCAGCTACACTGGCAGGAAAAGACGCGCGAAATCGAAGACAGATTGTCGGATGCGCTGCATGAGCGGTTGACGAAACGCTTCGTAGACCGCAGGACTTCCGTCCTCATGCGGCGCCTTAGAGAAAATACCATGCCTGAAGCTGAAATCAGCCCAACCGGAACCGTGCTCGTCGAAGGCCATCACGTCGGCGAGTTGCAGGGATTCCGCTTCACCGCCGACCAGAGCGCCGGCGGCGAGGACGCCAAGGCGGTGCGCACCGCTGCCCAGAAGGCGCTCGCGGCTGAGTTCGAGGCGCGCGCCGAGCGCTTCGCCGCGTGCGCCAACGGCGATCTGGCATTGGGCTCGGACGGTGTCCTGCGCTGGATCGGCGCGCCGATCGGCACCCTGGTTGCCGGCGACGAGGCTTTGAAGCCGCGCCTTGTGCTGCTTGCCGACGAGCAGCTCACCGGCCCTGCCCGCGACAAGGTCGCGGCGCGCGCCGAGCGTTTCGTCAATTTTCAGATCGAGTCGCTCTTGAAGCCGCTGGTCGATTTGAAGAACGCCGAGCAGCTCACCGGCATCGCGCGCGGCATCGCCTTCCAGCTCGTCGAGCATTTCGGTCTCATCAACCGCCGCGACATCGCCGAGGAAATGAAGTCGCTCGACCAGGAAGGCCGGGCGGCCCTGCGGCGCCTTGGCGTGCGCTTCGGTGCCTACCACGTCTTCGTGCCGGCGCTGATCAAGCCGGCGCCGGCCGGGCTGGTGACGCTGCTCTGGGCGCTTAAGAGCGACGGCAAGGACAAGCCAGGTTTCGGCGACGTGGTGCATGCGCTGGCATCGGGCCGCACCTCGGTGGTGATCGATCCTGCTTTCGACAAGACGTTCTACAAGCTCGCCGGCTATCGCAATCTCGGCCGCCGCGCCGTACGCGTCGATATCCTAGAGCGGCTGGCCGATCTCATTCGCCCCGCGACAAACTGGAAGCCCGGCCTCGGCCAGCGACCGGACGGCGCCTATGACGGCCACGCCTTCATGGTGACGCCGCCCATGATGTCGATCCTCGGCGCCACCGCCGACGACATGGAAGAGATCCTCAAAGGCCTTGGCTATCGCGCCGAACCGAAGCCGGCGGCGGAGGTGAAGGCCAAGCTCGACGCGCTGGACAATGCCGCCCGCGAGGCCGCGGCTGCGAAGCTTGCGCCGGAAGAGGCTGCGCGTGCTGCACAGGCGGCAGAGGCGCACGCCGTGGCAACAGACACGGTTGTAGAGGCAACGATCGAGGGATCCGAGCCGGCTGCCGCTGAAGTTCCTGCCGACGCCATCGCGGAAGCCGCGACGGAGCCTGACGCGAAAGATCCGGCGGAAGCTTCGGCTGCGGTCGCGGAAGAGACTCCGCCTGTGGAGACCGCTGCAGCGGTGGACGCTGCAGCAGCGTTTGGGTCGGCTGAAAGCGGCGACGCCTCCACCTCGATGGGGGAGGTCGCGGCGGGAAGCGACGCGGGTGGGGCTGACGGCGCCGACGATGCAGACGGCACCAACACCGCCGACGCCGGCGCTCTCCACGAGGGCGAAAGCGGTGAAGGCGCAGAGCCCCCCGCCGAGCCGGAAGAGCCGAAGCCGATCCTGCTGTGGCGGCAGGCGCGCTTCGACCATTCGCGCCCGCGCCACCGCCATGACAATCGCCGCGACAATCGTCCGCGCAACGGCCAGGCTGCAGGCGATGGCCAGGCGGCTGCCACGGGTGGCCAGGCCGGCGATCGGCCAGCCCGTGAGGGCCGCCGCGACCAGCGCGACGGGGCCGGCAAGCCGCGCTTCGACCGCTCGAAGTTCAAGCCGAGACCGGAACGCGAAGGCGGCGAACGGCGCGAAGGCAGGCCGCAGGGCGAGCGTGCCGATCGCCACGAGGGGGGCCGCCGCGAGGGCCGGCCGGACTGGAAAGGCAACAGGCAGGACGGCAAAGGCAATGCCGCAGGCGGCAGCAAGCCGGCCTTCCAGGGCAAACCGCGCGAGGAGCGTCCGCAGCGCTTTGATCCGGATTCACCCTTTGCCAAGCTCGCCGCCTTGCGCGACCAGCTGAAGAAATAGCCTCGGCCGGTCCCGATGGTTGGAGAAGGCCGCCAGCGCATCGACAAATGGCTGTTCTTCTCGCGTGCGGTGAAATCCCGGTCGCTGGCGGCGAAGCTCGTCGTTGCCGGGCGCGTCCGCATCAATCGCGACAAAGCAGCGCAGGCCTCCGATCTGGTCAAGGCCGGCGATGTGCTGACCATCACGCTCGACCGCCGAATCCTTGTCTGGAAGGTGCTTGGGCCCGGCGCCCGGCGTGGTCCTGCCGACGAGGCGCGGCTGCTTTACGAGGATATGTCGCCGCCGCCGACGCCCAAGGGCGAGGCGGTTCCTGACGCCATTCCGGCGCTGCGCGAAGCCGGCACCGGCCGTCCGACCAAGCGGCAGCGGCGGCAGACGGACCGGCTGCTCGGCGAGGACTAGAAGATTCGACGGAACCTCGTCGCGGCAGGCGCGCGGAATTCCTTTCCGCGATGCCGGCTCAGGCGGGAAGTCCTGCCCTTGCAAGCGGCGGGCAAAGGCGTTACCTCACCAAAAAAGCCCAGCAAATACGGGACGTCCCGGAGCCTGCGATGACCTATGTCGTGACCGATAATTGCATAAAATGCAAATACATGGACTGTATCGAGGTCTGTCCGGTCGACTGTTTCTACGAAGGCGAGAACATGCTCGTCATCCATCCTGACGAGTGCATCGACTGCGGCGTGTGCGAGCCGGAATGCCCGGCCGACGCGATCAAGCCGGACACCGAGTCCGGGCTCGACAAATGGTTGCAGGTCAATTCCGAATACGCGGAGAAATGGCCCAACATCACTGCCAAGAAAGAGCCGCCGGCCGACGCCAAGAACTTCGACGGCGAGGCCGGGAAGTTCGAGAAGTATTTCTCGCCGGAGCCCGGCGAAGGCGACTGAAGGCTGGACCGGGCAAGCCGGCATGACGCCACGTAAGCGAGCCGATACAATTGCTGTCTTGACAGCCAGCGATGGCGCATGGCGTTAGCGAATGCAGCAAAACCTTGATTCTTCCGACTTTTTGTGTTATATCCGCGAAACATGCCGGTGACACAACGTCGATTTATGGCGCTAACGCCCCAAATCACTGAAAGGTGAACTTTTCAAATCCGGACCAGAGCGATCTGGGGCAGGCAATCGCATTCGTGCGGTTTGTCGGCCCCGGCTTATTCCGGTGAGTTCACTTGTTGTGCGGCTAAAGATCGGCTTCCGCCGATCGTCTGAGTTCAGCCGGCGCCGCCATGCCGGCGCTACAACTAAGGAGTTCAGGGCGTAATGGCAACGATCACCCCGCAGAAGAAGTCCACCGCGGCCCGTCACGGGTTCAAGACCGGTGAGTTTATCGTTTACCCGGCGCATGGCGTCGGCCAGATCGTGGCCATCGACGAGCAGGAAGTCGCGGGTCACAAGCTGGAGCTGTTCGTCATCGATTTCCAGAAGGACAAGATGAGGCTTAAGGTGCCGGTCGCCAAGGCGACCTCTATCGGCATGCGCAAGCTCTCGGAAGAGGATTATGTCGATCGCGCGCTGAGGGTCGTGCAGGGCCGCGCCCGCATCAAGCGCACGATGTGGTCGCGTCGCGCGCAGGAGTATGATGCCAAGATCAATTCCGGCGACCTGATCTCGATCTCGGAAGTGGTGCGCGACCTCTATCGCGCCGACAACCAGCCGGAGCAGTCCTATTCCGAGCGCCAGCTTTACGAAGCCGCGCTCGACCGCATGGCTCGCGAGATCGCCGCCGTCAACCGCATGTCGGAGACCGAGGCGGTTCGCCTCATCGAGGTCAACCTCAACAAGGGTCCGAAGCGCGGCGCCAAGGCCGACAACGAGGAAGCCGAGCAGGAAGAAGCTGCCTGAGCATTCGCCTGCCGAACAACGAAGAACCCGGCCTGGCGCCGGGTTTTTTGTTGCGCGCAATATCGGAAGGTCGGCGCTGCCCCTCATCCGCCTGCCGGCACCTTCTCCCGTATAGTGAACGGGGAGAAGCGAGATGACGGCGTCGTTGGCGCCCATTCTGAAACGTTGGCGATTGGCGAACTCTCTGATGAAAGCGTCCTTTCTCCCGTCACTATACGGGGAGAAATGCCCGGCAGGGCAATGAGGGGCAGCGCCAACTTATGAAGGAATCGTACCTGATCCCCCGCCCCCGCCTTCCTTCCGCGCCTCCTCCTGCCGCAGCGAGGCGATGAAGCGCTTGGTCCGCTCGCGCTCGGGGTTGTCGAACACGATCGAAGCCGGGCCCTTCTCGACGATCGAGCCGGCATCGAGGAACACCACCTCCTGCGCGATCTTGGAGGCGAGTCTCAGATCATGCGTGGCCATCACCATGGTGGTGCCCTCGCGGGCCAGTTGACCCAGCACGTCGACCACTTCCTGCGCCAGCTCCGGATCGAGCGCCGAGGTCGGCTCGTCGCAAAGCAGCACGCGCGGCGACGGCGCCAGCGCCCGGGCGATCGCAACGCGCTGCTGCTGGCCGCCTGACAGAGTCGCCGGCCAGGCATCGGCCTTATGCGCCATGCCGACCTTCTCGAGCAGCGCCATCGCCCGCTCGCGCGCCCGCGCCTGCGGCCATTTCAGCACCGTCACCAGCCCTTCCATGACGTTCTCGATCGCGGTGCGATGCGGAAAGAGCTGAAAATTCTGAAACACCATGCCGGTCTGCAGCCGCACGCGCTGAATGTCCGCCGCCGGTACCTTGGCGCCCGGCCGAAATTCCAGCGTCTCGTCGCCGATGCGCAAAGTGCCCGAGGTCGGAATTTCCAAGAGGTTGATGCAGCGCAAGAGCGTGCTTTTTCCGCCGCCCGAAGGCCCGACCAGCGCCGTGACACTGCCTTCGTCGATGCTGACGGTGACACCTTTCAGGACAAGATTGTCGCCGAAGCGCTTCTCGATGTTGGTAAGGCCGATCATGCATTGGCCTCCAGGAAGCCGCCATAGCGGTTGAGCCGCACCTCCAGCCGCGCCTGCAGAGCCGACAGCACCGAGCTCATCGCCAGATAGAGCGCCGCCGCCTCGACATAGAGGATCAGCGGCTCGTAAGTGGTGGCGACGATGCGCTGCGCAGCCTGGAACATTTCGGGCACCGTTATTGCCGCCGCGAGCGAGGTGTCCTTGACCAGCGATATGAACGTATTGGAGAGCGGCGGCACCGCGACGCGGCTCGCTTGCGGAAGGATCGTGCGCCGCATCGCCTGGCTCCAGGTCATGCCGATCGAATAGGAGGCCTCCCACTGCCCTTTCGGCACCGAGCCGATGACGGCGCGGATGATCTCCGACGTGTAGGCGCCGATATTGAGCGTGAAGCCGATCAGCGCTGCGGGAAAGGCATCGAGCAGGATGCCCACCGACGGCAGGCCGTAGAAGATCAGGAAGAGCTGCACCAGGAGCGGCGTGCCGCGAAAGATCCAGACATAGAAGCGCACAAGCGCGACCAGCGCTTTCGGGCCGAACAGCCTGATCAGCGCCGTCACCAGCCCGGCCATAAGCCCCAAGGCGAAGGACAGCAGCGTCAGCGGCACGGTGAAGATCAGTGCCGCCCATAGCAGCGTCGGCAGCGACTCCAGCATCAATTGCAACCAGTGCGGCACGGAGCCCTTCTCCTTTCCGGACGCTGCGGCCCTCTGGCCGCATGCCGAGCGACTATCAGGTAAAAATCGGCGGGCCGTCAAAGACGGCCCCCCGGGAC
>NZ_JARTVM010000002.1:626647-755991 GCF_029625765.1 Mesorhizobium sp. WSM4983
CCCCCCCCCCCCCCCCCCCCCCCCCCCCCCCCCCCGGAACTCAAGCAAAGGGATGATTGGGCTTACTGCGAGACGTCCTGGCCGAAATATGTGTCGGCAATCTTCTTGTAGGTGCCGTCGGCCTTGATGTCGGCCAGCGCCTTGTTGATCGCCGCCACCAGTTCCGGATCGCCCTTGCGCACGATGACACCGGAATAGTCGGCATTCTCTTCCTGCGCGGCGATCTTCACATTGGCGTCGGGCTTGTGCTTCTTGAAATCGAGGAAGGACAGGCTGTCGTTGATGGTGGCGTCGGCGCGACCGGTGAGCAGCAGCTGGATCGACTGGTCGAAGCCGTCGGTGCCGACCAATTCGGCGCCGTTCTTCTCGGCGAGCTTGCCGAAATTCGAGGTCAGCGACTGCGCCGCCTTCTTGCCCTTGAGATCCGCGAATGTCTTGATGTCGCTGTTGTCGCCGCGCACGATCAGCACCGCCTTGGAGGCGATGTAGGGATCTGAGAAATCATACTTGGCCTTGCGCGCGTCGGTGATGCCGACCTCGTTGATGACGGCGTCGTAGCGGTTGGCGTCGAGCCCCGCGATCAGGCCGTCCCACTTGCCCTCGAGAAACTGCACCTTGACGCCGAGCTTCTCGGCGATCGCCTTGGCGATCTCCACGTCGAAGCCGACCAGGGCGCCGGATTCGTCATGATAGGTGAAGGGCGCGTAGGTGCCCTCCGTGCCGACCTTGATCACGCCCGCCTGCTTGATCTGGTCGAGATTGGCGCCGGCATGACCGGCTGTGACTGCCAGAACCTGCAGCGTTCCGGCGACGAGAAGCGATTTGAGCCATTTCATTTTTCTGTGATCCCGTTTTGACCGGTGCCCCGGCGCATGGTGAGAGCCGCAAACTGGCAGATGGAACCTCAAGAAATAAGGAACCAGATTTCAAAAATCGACCGTTCCAGAAATCCAGTTCTCAAAACCAGCGAAAAATCCGCCAAGCCAAGCCTCACGGATCGATAACAGAAACGTTTTCGGCAGGCATATGCATCCGCCGGCACTACGGAACCATTCGCGCTTCTGGCACGTTGCTGGCTGTTGTAGGGCGCTGCGACGTCATTTCAACCGTCATCCAGTGCAACGACCCCCAAAGGAGCCGGCATGATCGAGGATGTGGCAGGACGGACACTGGTCCGGGCGGCAATGAAGGCTCCCTATCTCGAGCGCGACGAGGAGCATCTCCTGGCCATACGCTGGAGGGAAAAAAAGGATCAGGACGCGCTGCATCTGATCACCGTCGCCCATATGCGGCTGGTGATTTCGATGGCTTCCAAATTCCGCCACTACGGTTTGCCGCTCGGCGACCTCATTCAGGAAGGCCATGTCGGCCTGCTGGAAGCGGCTGCCCGCTTCGAGCCCGCCCGCGAAGTGCGTTTCTCGACCTATGCCACCTGGTGGATCCGCGCCTCGATGCAGGATTATATCCTGCGCAACTGGTCGATCGTGCGCGGCGGCACCAGCTCCGCGCAGAAGGCGCTGTTCTTCAATCTGAGGCGACTGCGCGCGCGGCTTGCCAACGGCGCCGAGCCGCTCTCCAATGCCTCGCTTTACCGCGAGGTTTCGGCCGCGCTCGGCGTGCCGGAAGCCGACGTGGCGATGATGGATTCGCGTCTTTCGGCCCCCGACAGCTCCCTCAACACCCCGCTTGCCGATGAGAACGGCGCCGCCGAGCGGATGGATTTCCTGGTCTCGGAGGATCCGCTTCCCGACGAGGTCGTCGGCGAAACGATAGACGTCGAGCGCCGCGCGGTCTGGCTGAAGAGCGCGCTCGGCGCGCTCAATGCGCGCGAGCTGCGCATCATCGAGGAGCGCCGCCTGAGCGACGACGGCGCCACCCTGGAATCGCTTGGCGAGGCGCTCGGCATCTCCAAGGAACGCGTCCGCCAGATCGAAGCCCGCGCCATGGAAAAGCTGCGGGCGGCGCTGGTGAAGCAGAACCCCGAATTCCTGGCGGAAGCCGCCTGAAAGCCAAGGCAGCGACTCGAAGTCGCCAGGAGACTATCAGTCAGCCATCCCGGCGGCTTTCTGCATCCGTAGCCATGGATTGTGAATTCTTTAACAGACCCTCGCGGCGTAAACTGTCTTCCTGACTGCACCAACTTTAGCGGATGGGGGTTTGCCATGCTGCGATGCTGCGCGTTCCTTGCAGCCCTGGTTCTCGTGTGCTTCACCGCGTTCGAGGCTCACGCCGATCGAAGGGTTGCCTTGGTCATCGGCAATGCCGAATACCGAAATATTCCGGCTCTCAAAAACCCGGACAAGGATGCTCAGGACGTCGCGAACACGTTCCGGCTGGCCGGCTTCGACGTGTTCGTCGCAAAGGACTTGACCAAGCTTCAGTTCGAGGAGCGGTTCCGCAACTATCTCGCCGCGGCGGACGGTGCGGATCTGGCCGTCGTCTACTATTCCGGCCACGGTTTTCAGATCGGGGGCGAGAATTTCCTGATCCCCGTCGACGCGTCGCTGAAGGATGCCGCCGACATCGAGGTCCAGGCGATCAAGCTTGACGACGTGCTGGAGCAATTGCGCTCGAAAGCGAAGATCCAGGTGATCATCCTCGACGCCTGCCGGAACAATCCTTTCCCCCGCCAGGATTACTGGCTGAGGGACCAGCTGATCGTCGCGGGCGACGCCGGCCTTGCGCAGGTGAAGAGCTCACTGAACACGCTGATTGCCTTCGCCACCGAGCCAGGCGCGGTCGCCTATGACGGGCGCGGTGCCCTCAGCCCGTTCTCATCTGCCTTTTCGCGCCACGCGTTGGCGCCCAACCAGGAAATCCGCACGGTGATGGCGGCGGTTCGCCGCGACGTGGTCAAAGCCACCAACGGCAAGCAGGTTCCGTGGGAGAATTCCTCGCTGGTCGACGAGGTGGTGCTGATGCGCCACGATGACGCCGAGGGTCAGGAGGTCACGGCCAAGCAGAAGCAGCCGGATCCGGAGAGCGGCAGCCAGATCACCGGCGCCGCCGAGGCGATCGCAAATCGCGATATCAGCATCCCGGTTGGCGTCGGTCCGGTTCCGCTGAAGCTCGATTTCCCGAGCAACGACCCCGCGCTCAGCCTGAAGCTTGCAAGCTATCCGGCAACGGGAACTCTGTCGCTGCCGGACCGGACCCTGTCTCCGGATTCCAGCCTGATGGCCGGTGAAGTCGATAATTTGCGTTACGAGCCGCAGATCGGCTCGGCTGCTCCGGTCCAGATTGGCTTCCAAATCCGCGGCGGCAACGCGTCCAAGGCAGCGATGATGAAGCTGTCGCCAAGCGTCGACCCCTGCGACCAGGCGGCGGGCGCACCGCTCGACCTGCAGGGCGTCGCGCCCGGCCGTTTGCAGAACGAGATCGCCGGCGAGGCCGCTGAGGCTTGCCAGGCGGCGGTGAAGGCCTACCCCGACGTCGCTCGGTTTCGTTACGAGCTTGGGCGGGCGCTGCTGGCGTCCGGCAAGGTCGACGAGGCCAGGAAAGCTATCCAGGAAGCTGCCGACAGGGGGCACGTCCGCGCCATGTTCGAGCTCGGCCATATCGCTTCGTCCGGAATAGGACTGGCCGCGGACTCCGCGAAAGCGATCAGCTTCTATTCAGAAGCATCCGACAAGGGAGACCCCTATGCGATGGCCGCTTGGGGGCGAGCCTTGTTCAATGGTGTCGATGTCGAGCGGAATACCGGCAAGGGATTGGACCTGCTGCTCAAGGCGGCGGCCATGGGGCACGTCAACGCGATGAACGATCTCGCCGTGATCTTCAAGGATGGCCGCAACGGCGTGCCCGCCGACGAGGCCCGCGCCTTGGCTTTCCTCAAAGCCGGCATCGCGCGGCAAGAGGCATATTCGATGAGCATTCTCGGCCTTCCCGCGCGCAGCACCTTAACGGTCGCAGTGTGCAAGCCGAAGGTTGTGACGAAAATAGTCACCAAGGTAAAGGTTGTCCGCACACCCGCGCCGAAGACGCCGACGGTGACAGTCCCGACAGTGGTCAAACCACCTCAGACCGATACCGGGCCGGCGCCCTGGCGCGGCAGTAGCGGCGATCATTCGGGGTCCGGCGGCGGCCAAAGTGGTGAGGGCAGCGGAGGCAGCACCGGCGGCCAGACCAGCCCTGAAGGCGGCAGCAGTGGCGGGCTCTGATTGCTGCGGCAGCCGCGCGCCCGGGTTGACCGAATAGAAGCGCGCGGCTGATTCGTTGCGGAAGCACTTGCGCGGATGCCGACCCTACTTGTCGGTGACGATCTTGACCTTGTCGCCGGCCGACACGCTCGCGCCCGGCGACATTGCGTTGAGCACCCGGAACAGGTCGAGCTTTCGGTCGACGCCGACCATCTGAGCGGCAAGCGTGCCCATGTTCTGGCCGGGCTGCACAGTGACCACCCGGATATGCAGCGGCTTCAGCGCCGCCTTCTCGGCCGCGCTCAACGTGCGGAAGGAGCTGCTGACGGAGCGCGCGACCGGCTCCAGCGCGGTGCTGGCCGAGGGTGCCGCAGTCAGCAGCCGGTAGACCTGTCCGCCGGCCCGGATGACCGCGATATCGAACTGCCACCCTTGCGCGCTGGCATGCGCCATCGCCGCCTCGTTGCCGTTGACCGTTTCCTGGCGCACGCTGGCATCGTCCAGTCCGGCGACCCAGCCGCTGCGGATATAGTCGGTGAGCGACACAGACTTGTCGATCGCCACGCCATCGAAGCGGATGGCGATGTCGCCCGGACCGGTCGCGGTTACCGCGGCCGCCGAATTGTCGATGACGAAACCCTCGGGCACCGAGAACGACACGCCAAGGCCGGGATGCAGGAAGGTCTGGCCGCGCACATAGCCCTCTTCCGGCGTGTCGCCGTAGAGCAGCCCGTCTATGCCGGCCAAGAAGGCATCGCGGTCGCGCGTGCCGACGCCGGGCGGTCCGAAGTTGCGGGCGAGCCGCTGCGCCAGCTCGATGCGCTGCGGCGTGTTGGGATGAGTGGCCAGGAAGTCGAGGCTGGCATCCGTGGCGCCGCTGACCGAACGGAAATCGGTATAGGCCGACATCGACTGCAGGAAGCGGCCGGCCGCATAGGGGTCATAGCCCGCCTCGCCGATCGATTTGATGCCGATCGCGTCGGCCTGCAGTTCCTGGTTGCGCGAAAACTGCGCAAGCCTCAGCTTGCCGCGGATGAGAGCGGCCTTGGCGGTCGGGCTGTCGCCGAGCACATCGGAGACGACCTTGGTCGCCAGGCCTTCCTCGGCCTCGAGCTGCTGCCGCTGCAACCCGTGATTGGCGGTGACGTGGCCCATCTCATGCGCGATGACGGCCGCAAGCTCGGAGGAGTCGTTGGCCAGCGCCAAAAGCCCGCGCGTGACATAGAGATAGCCGCCCGGCAGCGCGAAGGCGTTGACGTTGGGCGAGTTGAGGATGGTGATGCGATAGGTCTGGGTCGGATTGGCCGAGACCACCGTCAGGTTGCCGACGACCTTGGCCACCATGCGCTCGAGCTTCGGATCGGAATATTCGCCGCCATAGGTGGCGAGAATCCGCGGATGCTGCGCTTTGGCCATTTCGGCCAGCCTGGCATTGGCGACGACATTGTCGACGGTGATCGGCTTGTCGGAGGGCTGGAAGCCGGACTCCTGCACGTCCGGCGGCGTGAACATCTGGCAGCTCGCCAGCGCCACGGCAAAGCCGGCCATCGCGAAAAATCGCGCCAGCGGCTTAGTCCATACCCTCTCGATGCCGGCTGTCAGATCGGCTTCCTTTCGTAATCTTGCGGCAAATCACGGCCCACCCGGACCAGCATGGCCGGACCTAGCCACACTCCCCCGGACAAGGCAAGCAAACGCCTGATCACCCGCAGCCGGTTTGGCCGTAAATTATGTCCGCTTCCGGGCAATGTGTTGTCATCCGGCAACGCTGCCGCCTCGATCGCCGATATAGCGCCGAAAGGCCTCCGGTCCAGCACCGTCGAAGAAATCGGCGGCCGACCCTGTTGCCGCGACCCTGCCCTCGTCGACGAACGCGATCCGTTGGCCGATGCGGCGCGCGTCCTGCGGCTGATGCGTGACGAAAAGCACGGTCATCTGTCGCTCGGCGTGGATGCCGGCCACGAGATCGAGCATGTCTTCGCGCAGCGCCGGGCCGAGCGAGGCGAAAGGCTCGTCGAGCAGAAGCACCGGACGGTCCCGTATGAGCACCCGCGCCAGCGCGACGCGCTGCCGCTCGCCGCCGGAAAGCTCGCGCGGCAACCGCTTTTCCTTGCCGGCGAGACCGACACGCCCCAGCGCGTCCGCGACCGCGCGGTGGTCGTCGGCCGTGAGCTTGAGCGATGGCGAGCGGCCAAGCCCGACATTGCCCTCGACCGAAAGATGGGCGAACAGGTTGTTTTCCTGGAACACCATCGAGACCGGCCGCACCGAGGGCGGCGCATTGTCGACATCGATCCCGCCGATCAGCACCTTGCCAGCATTGGGTGATTCGAAGCCGGCCACCAGATTGAGCAGCGTCGACTTGCCTGAACCGCTCGGCCCCATGATGGCGGTGATCCTGCCGGCGGCGAATTCGACATCGAACCGGAAGGATGCCTCGCCATAGCTGAAGGATACGCCGTCCAACGTGACGGCCAGGCCCTTCGTGGCCGCGATGCCATTATTATCCCTCGTCATGCCTTTGCCTCCCGCCCCAGCCAGTCGGCGGCGACAACCAGCAGCAGGCAGACGAGGCCGAGCAGCAAGGCCAGCCCCGCGGCGTCGGCGGTCCGGTAGCTGCCCATGCGCGCGAGTAGAAGATAGGGCAAGGTCTGGACGGAATCGCTGCCGAACAGTGCGATCACGCCGAGATCGCCGAGCGACAGCGCCATGGCGAACGCAAAGCCGGTGGCCAAGGGCCGCCGCAGCGACGGCCAGTCGACCAGCCGCAGCCGGTTCCAGCCGGAAATGCCGAGCGCCAGGCAGAGTCGCTCGTGGCGCTCGCTCGCCGCATCATAGGCAGGGCGGACGGCGCGAATGGCGAAAGGCATTGCCATCACCGCATTGACCGCGACGACCATGACGGGTGCCATGGCGAACACATCGGTGATGTTGCGCAGAGCCAGGAACCAGCCGGCGCCGATCACGATCGGCGGCACGACCAGCACGAAACCGGCGCCGGTGTCGGCGGCGCGTTCGAGCAGCGACATGGCGCCGCCCGCGCGGCGCCGCAGGGCCAGTGCGCGTCGGGCGGCAACCAGCGACAGCGACAGCATCACGCAAAGCAGCGCCGAGAGAAAGGAGAGCCCGGCGCTGGTGAGCGTCGCGCGGCGCACGGCGTCCTCGCCGGCCAGCCGGCCGAGATCCGCCTCCAGCCCGGCGAGCACGGTCGCCGCCATCGGTGCGGCGACGAACAGCAGCGCAAGCACGATCAGGCCGGCATTCAACGCGGCCTCGGCGGTGCTGGCCGCAAGATAGCGGCGTGGCGCTACCGGCAGATTAGCGTCGCCGACCGTGTTGGCGCCGAGTCGCGTCAGCATAGCGACCACGACGAAGGTCAGCAGGATCTGCAGAAACGTTAGTGTTACGGCCCGCGCGGGATCGAAATCGAAGCGCAGCGCCTGGTAGATCGCGACCTCCAGCGTCGTCGCCGCCGGCCCGCCACCCAGCGTGAGTACAATGGTGAAGGAGGTGATGCACAGCATGAAGACCAGCCCGGCGACCCCCGGCAGCGCCGTGCGCAGCGCCGGCCATTCGATCAGCCGGAAGGCCGACCGAGCGTCCATACCGAGCTGGCTCGCCAGCCGCCACTGGTCGGCCGGCACGGTGGCGAGCGCCTCGAGGAACAGCCGCGTGGCCAATGGCAGGTTGAAGAAGACATGCGCGACCAGGATGCCGGAAAGGCCGTAAATGCCCGGCCATTCCTCACCGCCGAACGTGCCGAGGATGCCGGCAAAATAACCGGCACGGCCGTAGAGCGCCAACACGCCGAGCGCGGCGACGATGGCCGGCAGCGCCAGCGGCACCGTGAACAACTGCAGGATCAGGCGACGTCCGGGAAAGTTCGTTTGCCTGGACAGGGCGCGGCCGACGAACACTGCCGGCAAGACCGAAAGCAATGTCGACAGCAGCGCCTGCCAAAGCGTGAAGCGGGCGACGCGGAGCAGATAGCTGTCGAAGGCCGCGGCAGCGCTGGACGGACCGCTCGCGCCTTCGAGGATCAGGCCGGCGAAGGCGCCGCCGATGAGCAAAGTGATGGCGACAAGGGCGATGATGCCGGCAGTGATGCGAGGGTCAGGGCGCGGCGTGGATTGCACGCTGCACCACGTTGGCTCGAGCTAGCGAACGCCGCGTTCCGTCGCGCCCCCCTCTGTCTTGCCGGACATCTCCCACTCTAGGAGGGAGATTGGCAGCTTTGCCGCTCTTCCTACACCGTCGGCGGCTAGCGAAATCACCGATGACCGCGAATTTCCCCCTTTGCGGGGGAGATGGCCGGCCGGACAGAGGGGGGTGCTCAAGCGCCATCCTGCGTCCTACTTGCTCATCGCCGCCAGCCATTCATCCACCCAGGCCTTGCGGTTGGCCGCCACCTCGTCCGGGCTGAACAGCAGGGTTTTGGTCGGCTTCACCAGCTTTTCGAAGGCCGGGTTGAGCGGCTTGTCGGTCTTGCCGGCCGGGAACATCCAGTTGGTCTCCGGGATGATGTCCTGGAACTTGGGCCCGGTCATGAAGGCTATGAATTTTTCCGCCAGCGGGTTCTTCGCGCCGGTTTTGGTGATGCCGGCGACCTCGATCTGCAGATATTCGCCCTCCTCGAAGGACGCCGCCTGATAGCGCTCGGTGTTCTCGGCCACCATGTGGTAGGCCGGCGAGGTGGTATAGGAGAGAACCATCGGCGCCTCGCCCTTGGTGAACAGACCATAGGCCTCGCTCCAGCCCGGCGTCACGGTCAGCACCTTCGGCTTCAGCTTGGCCCAGGCTTCCGGCGCCTTGTCGCCATAGACCGACTTGACCCACAGCAGCAGCCCGAGGCCCGGCGTCGAAGTGCGCGGATCCTGGATGATGATCTTGTCGGGGCCGGCGCCCTCGACCAGTTCCTTCAAGCTCTTCGGCGGCGTCTTCAGCTTTTCGGTGTCGTAGACGACGGCGAAATAGCCGTAGTCGAAAGGCACGAAAGTGTCGTCTTTCCAGCCGCCGGGCACATTCAAATCGGCCACCGCGCCATGCCGCGCGAATAGGCCGCTCGCCTTGGCATCCGCGGTCAGGTTGGTATCGAGGCCGAGCACGACATCAGCCTTGGTGCCGGCGCCCTCCAGCTTGACGCGGTTGAGCAGTGCCACGCCGTCGGCAACCGAGACGAATTCAAGATCGCAGCCGCATTCGGCCTCGAATTCCTTCCTCACCGCGGGCCCGGGACCCCAGTCGGCGGTGAAGCTTTCGTAGGTGTAGACGGTAAGCTTGTCTTTAGCCTCGGCAGGTCCGCCTGCCAAAAGCGAAACAAGGCCGACTGCAAGAACAAGGTTGGACAATAGCGAGCGCATCGGCGCCTCCTTCGTTCGCGTTAAAGGAATTGAGGCGTCGGATGGTCCGAAACGTCTAATCCCTCCGCCGGTACAAACCGGATCAGGTTCAGCGGGTTGGCTTTCGTTGCCTCTCAGCCGGTTCGCAAAATCAGCGTCCGGCACCCCGTTAGAGCATTTCGAGACATAGGCCCGGCCGATGCGGCGCGCAAGCGGAAGTTTCCGGGGATCATCATCGTTCACCGCGGTAGCGAAGCGCGATTCCGTTTGGACGCGCCCGCTTCCGTTTCGTGGGCCGGGCTGGTAAGGGCGACGGCCATGGGCACATTCACCATCCTGCTTGGCGGCGATCTCGTCCGCACGCCTCGCCTCGATCGCCAGATCGAAGGCTCCCGCATCATCGCCGCCGATGCCGGTATCGGCCATGCCCATATGCTTGGCCTCCTGCCGGAGCTCTGGGTCGGAGATTTCGACTCGGTACCGCCAAACCTGCCGGAGAATCTGGCCGCCGTGCCGCGCAAGATTTTCCCGACCGAGAAGGACATGACCGACGGCGAGCTCGCCATTGCCGAGGCGCTGGCGCGCGGCGCCACCAGCCTGGTGCTGGCCGGCGCCTTCGGCGGCAAGCGCGCCGATCATGCCTTTCTGCATTTGGCTCTAAGCGTGCGGCTGGCCGAGGCGGGCACGACCGTGCTGCTGACCAGCGGCGCCCAGGAGGGCGTGCCCATCCTGCCGGGCAAAGCCGGCTTCGACTACGCCGAGGGCACGCTGTTCTCGGTGCTCGGCTTCTCCGACCTCGCCGGCCTGACGGTCTCAGGCGCCAAATGGCCGCTGGACGGTGTCGAGGTGGCGTTCGGCTCATCGCTTACCATATCAAATGAGATCAAGGGTCGGCTCGAGATCGCGCTCGAGCGTGGCCGGGCGCTGCTGCTCGCCCACCCCTATCCTCTTCCCGAAAGCTGACATGGCCCCGCCTCTTCTCAATCTGGATGGCATAAAACTGACTTTTGGCGGCACGCCGCTGCTCGACGGCGCGGCACTGAGCGCCTCCGCCGGCGAGAAGATCGCGCTTGTAGGCCGCAACGGTTCGGGCAAGTCGACGCTGCTCAAGATCGTCGCGGGGCTGATCGAACCGCAGGACGGCGAAGTATTCCGCCAGCCCTCGGCAACGGTGCGCTACCTGCCGCAAATGCCCGATATGGATGGCTTCGCCAGCGTGCGCGCCTATGTCGAAGCCGGCCTCGGGCCGGCCGACGACCCGCATCGCGCCACTTATCTGATGGAGCATCTCGGCCTGACCGGCGAGGAGCGGCCGAACGACCTTTCCGGCGGCGAGGCGCGCCGCGCAGCACTCGCCCGCGTCATGGCGCCGGAGCCCGATATCCTGCTCCTCGACGAGCCGACCAATCATCTCGACCTGTCGGTCATCGAATGGCTGGAAGAAGAGCTTGCCCGCACCTCGTCGGCCGTGATCCTGATCTCGCACGACCGCCGCTTTCTCGAGCGCGTCTCGCGCGCCACCGTCTGGCTCGACCGCGGCCAGACGCGCCGGCTGGACAAGGGGTTCGCGCACTTTGAGGAATGGCGCGACCAGGTGCTTGAAGAGGAAGAGCGCGAACAGCACAAGCTCGGCCGCCAGATCGTGCGCGAGGAGCATTGGCTGCGCTATGGCGTGACCGCCAGGCGCAAGCGCAACATGCGCCGGCTCGGCGAGCTGCAGGCCATGCGCCAGCGTTTTCGCAGCCATCGCGGCGCCGAGGGTTCGGCGACGATGGTGGCAAGCGACGCCGCTGAATCCGGCAAGCTGGTGATCGAAGCCAAGGGCATCGAGAAGAGTTTTGGCGACCTCACCGTGGTCAAGGGCTTTTCGACCCGTATTCAGCGCGGCGATCGCGTCGGCCTTGTCGGGCCGAACGGCGTCGGCAAGACGACGCTTCTCAAGATGCTGACCGGCGAGCTGCCGCCGGATGCCGGCACCGTGCGGCTCGGCGTCAATCTGGAAATCGCAACACTCGACCAGAAGCGCGAGGCCGTCGACCCGCTGGAGACGCTGGCGAATTACCTGACCGACGGGCGCGGCGAGAACCTTGTGGTCAATGGCGAGCAGCGCCACGTCGTCTCCTATATGAAGGATTTTCTTTTCAAGCCGGAGCAGGCGCGCACGCCGGTGCGCGAGCTTTCGGGCGGCGAGCGGGCGCGACTGCTGCTGGCCCGGGTGCTGGCGCGGCCGGCGAACCTTTTGGTGCTCGACGAGCCGACCAACGACCTCGACATGGAGACGCTGGAGCTGCTGCAGGAACTGGTCGCCGGCTTTGCCGGAACGGTCGTCCTGGTCAGCCATGATCGCGATTTCCTTGACCGCACAGTCACCAGCGTGATCGCGCCCAACGGCGCCGGACGCTGGATCGAATATGCCGGCGGCTATTCCGACATGCTGGCGCAACGCGGCGGCTCGAAGCTGGAGGAGCGCAAGGCAAGGCCGAAGGCTGAAGCGAACGAAGCGACGGCCAGGGCCGAACAGACCAGCGCTAAAAGCCCGGCCAAGAAGCTCTCCTTCAAGCAGAAATTCGCGCTGGAATCCCTGCCGAAGAAGATCGAGGCGGTGAGCGCGTCCATCTCAAGGCTGGAGAACAATATCGCGGATCCGTCCTTCTATGAGCGCGATCCGGTCTCGTTCCAGAAGACCATTGCGGCGTTGGGCAAGGAGCGCACCACGCTGGCCTCACTTGAGGAAGAGTGGCTGGAGTTGGAGATGCTGCGCGAGGAGATGGAAGGCTAACCGCTATAGGCAAGCCTCAGAGGCAGGCCTCGCAGATCGCAGCGATATGGCGTCTGTCGGTGCCGCAGCAGCCGCCGAGCACGGCTATCTGGCCGAAGCGGTCGCGCATGGCGCGGTAGCGCCGGCCGAGGTCGACAGGATCGCCTGGATCGA
The DNA here is from genome assembly GCF_029625765.1 of Mesorhizobium sp. WSM4983. Classification (NCBI taxonomy): domain Bacteria; kingdom Pseudomonadati; phylum Pseudomonadota; class Alphaproteobacteria; order Hyphomicrobiales; family Phyllobacteriaceae; genus Mesorhizobium; species Mesorhizobium sp. WSM4983. The sequence continues at coordinate 639,058 of NZ_JARTVM010000002.1, forward strand.
GTTCGGTCGCCGCATCCAGCTCGGCATGGCTTTTGGCTGAGGCGTTGGCCCGCACGCCGCGAATGCGCCTGATCCAGCGTCCGTCGCCGGCAAGGACGGCGTCGAAATGGCTCGGATGTGCGCAGTTGATCATGAAATATGCGGGAGCGCCGTCCGTTTCGTCGTCAACGGTCTCGATGGCGTCTCTCAAGCTCTCCCCCGAAGGCAGGCGTCCGTCCGTCTCGACGGTAAACGAAATCACCGACGGGAGCCCCACCGCCATCGCGGCAAAGGCTATTCCGGCAGCCTCCTGCGCATAGGTCATCGTAATGGCGCTGACCATATCGGCGCTGGCATCGCGGAATGCCTTGACCTGATCGCCGTGATAGGTCTCGGCCTCGGCGGGCGACATGACTGTGTCAACGTGGTAGCCGTCGCCACGGGGCCCGACCACCCCATTGACCAGCACGGTCATGCCACGCGCAACATAGGGCGCAGCCAGCGCCCGCGCCCATGACACTGCCTGCATGTCTATGCCCGACAATGCGACTTTCGAATAGCCGAGCTTTTCGCCCCAGTCCGGATTGGCGCGCCACGTCGGAGTATCGAGCACGAAGCCGACGCCGTGTTTGTCGGCGATGTCGAGATACTGGCGGAAATAGCGGGCCAACGTCGTCCGCCCCTCCTCCTCGCCAAGAAGCGGAAAGGCGGCGAAGGAGGGCAGATCGAGGCCTTCCAGAAAAACAAGCGAGGTCTCGAGGCCGCCATCGGTCAGGAAAACGGCTTCACCCAGCTCACGAACGTCGATCTTCGCACTGGTCATCGCCGTCTCCGGTCAGACCTGCCGCTTGCGCGACTATAGCATTTGAGGGCGAATTTGCCATGCCGGTCCGGTCGCGAAGGTCGCGCTGGTCCAAGCTATCCATTGCAGCACTCGCGTGATGCGCATATTCTATACGCATGTTGCGGAGGCTATCATGCGCAAGATTGCCGCAAATGCGGTCCGCCAGCCGGCAAATCTATCGATCGATTCACAGCTCATGAAGGAAGCCAAGGGGCTCAACGTGAATGTATCTCGTGCCGCCGAAGCCGGGATCGCAGAAGCTGTGGCAGCCGAGAAAACGCGGCTGTGGAAGCTCGAAAACCGCGCCACCATGGATGCCTGGAACGAGTATGTCGACACGTACGGCGTTCCGCTCAAGGAGCATAGGCAGTTCTGATGGCGCGCTATGACGCCTTTGCCGCCAGCGGCATCGAAGGCGGCTACCTCCTCGAGGTTCAATCCGACCTGCTCGACAATTTCAAGACGCGCGTCGTCGTTCCGCTTTTGCCCCTCGCGTCGGCGCCGCCGCCAATGCGGAAGCTGCACCCGGTCTTCGAATTCAATGGACGCAAGCTGGTCATGGCCACCCATCTGATCGCTACGGTGGCTGCGACGGAACTCGGGGAAAACCGTTTCAACCTCGCGAAGCATCACGACGAGATCGTTGCAGCGCTCGACATGCTGTTTCAGGGCTTCTGAGCCGCTCGGCCTCAACCGGACGTCTTCGTCGCCCAGGCCTTCAGCGCCTCATCAAAAACCTTCTCGCCCGGAATGCCCTTTTCCATGGTGAGCAGGGCACGGCGTCCGGTCTTGTAGACCACCGGCACGTCGATCCAGGCCTGCCCCCTGAGCAGCGTCAGGTTGGCGTCCTCGTCGGCCTTGGTGTCGTTGAGGGCGACGAGGAAGAAGCCGTCGGCGATCTTGGCCGGGATGCCGATCAGCGGGCTGCCGGCGTCCTGTTCCGAGCTCTTCATGGCGATGCGCAGGATGTTGTCGACGCCGCCGCCGTCAAACCCTTCCGGCGTCAGGAAGATCATCTCGATGATGTGGCTGGCCGGCAGCGTCTGGTCGGTATTGCGCCGGATGGTCATGCGCAGCTGGATGTCCTTGCCGGGTATCGTCGCCTCGGCGCGGATCGCCGGCTCCGGCGGCAAGTCGCCGCCCGGCGATTCCTGCACCAGCGACCAGACGATGCTGCCGGGCTCGGCGGTGCCCTGCTGCGTGCTGGTGCGCTCCTCATAGAAGATCGCTTTCTGGCCGACCGGCACGGTCGCTTGGGCCGTCGCAGGCGCAGTCCCGGACGCGGGTGGCGGAGTCGTGCCAGCGGCAGGCGGAGTGGCCGCCGCGGCCGGAGGCGTGGTTCCGGCGGCCGGCGCGGGCGGATTGGCGGCGGCACCGGCGGGCGCCGACGGCGTGGTCCCGGCAGGCGGGCTCGCGGGCGGGGTTTGCGCAGCCTGCGGAGTGTCGGCGGCGGGCGGGGTCGCGGCCGGAGTTGGCGCGGCGGGCGGCGTGCCGGCGGCGGGCGCCGGCGTCATCCCAGGCGCGGCTGGCGGCGGCGTGGTCAGCGCGGCGACGGATTCGCCCTCGCCGATGGTGCTCTGGCCGCCAGCCGGACCAGGATCTACTTCCTTGCCCTCGGGCGTCAGCCGCTGGGTGAATTTCGCTGTTTCGGCCGGCTCATTGGCTGCAGCCGCGTTATTGCCCGCAGCCGGCGGCGCGGCCGCCGTCTCGGCGGTCGGCTTTGTCGGGGCGGCAGGCTTGACCAGAGGCTCGGTCGAGACGGTCTGGCTGCTGCCGCCCTTCAAGCCGAGTATGGAGCTGAACGCATCCTTGTTCAGCCAAACGCCGTACCCGCCGCCGGCCAGCACCAGCAATGCGACAACGGCAGCAATCAACCCGCCATAGCTGCGCTTGCGCGGCGCAGGCCGCAGCCGCTGGAAAGTATCGGCCGGCTGCTCGTCATTGGCAAAGACATCGCTGTCCTCGTCCGGTTCGGCGGCGTTCATCCCGGGCAGGCCGACATCGTCCTCGCGCGGCGAGGGCATGGGCGGCGGTGCCGCGGGCACCTTGTGCCAGCCGCCGGGCTCAGTCTTCGTTGCCCCTTGCCAGCTTGGTTCCGTCTTTGCTGCGCCTTGCCAGCTCGGTTCCGCCTTCACCGGCGCCGGTGCGGGCGCCGTCTTGGAGGGCTCCGGCTTGAAGGGCTCCGGCTTGGCAGGTTCGGGCTTCGCCACCGACGGCTGCCGGACGTGGCTCGGCTGGTTCTTGTTGCGGTCGATCGAGGAAAAAATATGTTCCAGCTCCGCCAGGGGATCTTCCGCTGGAGCCGGCTTGGGCGCCGGAGCAGGCTTGGCATACTCGCGCTCGACGCTGGCGACGGCATCTTCGAGCGAACGTTTCTGCTTGCTGATGACCTCGGCCGACAACGGCGGAGAATAGTTCGCGAGTTTCTTCGCCAGCATCTCACGAGCATTCTCGTAAATCCGCTTGCGCAACTCGGGCGAGGGCTCGCTGTGCTTCGCAAGCTGTTTTTTCAGAACACCAACGAAATCTGCCATGCGTCAGTCGACCTGCAATTCTTTCCCGGGCCGGCCGCAAATCAGCCGTAGCGCCTGGAAGCGCTGTGAAACTAGTCTTGAAACGGATCGGTCACAAGTATCGTGTCGTCCCGCTCCGGGCTGGTGGAAAGCAGTGCAACCGGGGCGCCGATCAGCTCCTCGATGTGGCGGACATATTTGACGGCTTGCGCCGGCAGATCGTTCCAGCTCCTGGCGCCGGCCGTCGTTCCCTTCCAGCCTTCGAGCGTCTCATAGACCGGCTCGACGCGCGACTGGGCGCCCTGGCTGGCCGGCAGATAGTCGATCAACTCGCCATCGAGGCGATAGCCGGTGCAGACCTTGATCTCGTCCAGCCCGTCGAGCACGTCGAGCTTGGTGAGCGCGATGCCCTTGATGCCGTTGACGGCCACCGCCTGGCGCACCAGCACGGCGTCGAACCAGCCGCAGCGGCGCTTGCGGCCGGTGACGACGCCGAATTCGTGGCCGCGCGTGCCGAGGAACTCGCCGACCTCATTCTTCTGCTCGGTCGGGAACGGCCCTTCGCCGACGCGCGTCGTATAGGCCTTGGTGATGCCGAGCACATAGCCGATCGCGCCGGGGCCGGTGCCGGAGCCGGCGGCCGCTTGCCCTGCCACGGTGTTGGATGAGGTGACGAAGGGATAGGTGCCGTGGTCGATATCGAGCAGCGTGCCTTGCGCGCCCTCGAACAGGATGCGCGCACCCGCGCGGCGCTTGTCGTCGAGCACCTTCCAGACGCGGTCCATGTAAGGCAGGATCTCGCCGGCCACCGAGGTCAGCTCCTGCATGATCGCCTCCTGGGTCGCTTCCGGATGGCCGAGCCCGCGGCGCAGCGCATTATGATGCGTGAGCAGCCTGTCGACCTTCAGGGGAAGCGTTTCCAAATCCGCCAGATCCATCACCCGCACCGCACGCCGGCCCACCTTGTCCTCATATGCGGGGCCGATGCCGCGGCGGGTCGTGCCAATCTTGGTTCCGGAATTCGAGGCGGCGTCTTCGCGGAACCCGTCCAGCTCCCGGTGCAGCGACAGGATAAGCGCGGTGTTTTCGGCGATTTTCAGGCGTTCGGGCGTCACCTCCACGCCCTGCTCCTTGAGCTTCTTTGTTTCCGCGACGAAGGCGTGCGGATCGAAGACCACCCCGTTGCCGATGATCGACAGCTTACCCTCTCTGACCACGCCGGACGGCAAGAGCGAAAGCTTGTAGACCTTGCCGTCGACGACCAGGGTATGACCTGCATTGTGGCCGCCCTGGAAGCGCACGACCACGTCGGCGCGCTCCGACAGCCAGTCGACGATCTTGCCCTTGCCTTCGTCGCCCCACTGCGAGCCGACGACCACCACATTGGCCATGTTCTTTTCCCTTGAGATGCCGCCTTGGCGGCTTGAAACGACAGGCCTCTATAGCCTCATGTGCAGGCCGATGCGACCCCTTCTTTGTCCCCGAAACCACCCAGGGCACAACAAACCAGGCACAACAAATTCCGGCTTTCGCATCATTTACTTGGCCTCGCCATCGCAATAGGCCGGCATCCTTCTTCCACCGCGCCTGCCGGTCCAGGATTAAGCGATGCATCGAGCCGCATATCTGTTCCTGCTCTCCACCATGCTGCTGTGGGGCGGCAATTCCGTGGCCGGCAAGCTTGCCGTCGGCCATGTGTCGCCGATGACGTTGGTTTTCCTGCGCTGGGTGCTGGCGGTGCTGATCATGCTGCCCGTCGGCTGGCGGACGTTTCGCGAGGACTGGCCTGAACTGCGCCGGCATTGGCTGCTGGTCGCCGGCCTCGGCGCCTGCGGCTTCACGGTGTTCAACGTCATCTTCTACACGGCGCTGAACTACACGACCGCCATCAATGTCTCGATCGAGCAGGCCGCCATACCGATCGTCATCATCCTCGCCAACTTCGTGCTGTTTAGGCTGCACGTGCAGCGCCTGCAGATCGTCGGCGTCGCGCTCACCATCCTCGGCGTCGCCCTGACCGCGAGCCATGGCGACCTCGGTCAGCTGCTGAAGCTCGAGCTCAATTTCGGCGACGCCATCATGCTGGTCGCGGTCCTCTGCTACAGCCTCTATTCGGTGGGGCTGCGCCTGAAGCCGGCCGTTCGCTGGCAAAGCTTCATGCTGGCTCTGTCGCTCGCCGCGCTTTTGACCTCGGTGCCGTTCTTTGTCTGGGAAGTGGCGGCGGGCCGCGTCATCGTCCCGGACGCGCGAGGATGGGCGGTCGCGTTCTACACCGCGCTCGGCGCGTCCGTCGTCTCGCAGATCTTCTACATCAAGGGCAACGAGCTGATCGGCGCCAATCGCGCCGGACTGTTCATCAATCTGGTGCCAATCTTCGGCACCCTGCTTTCGGTGCTGATCGTCGGCGAGCAGTTCCAATTCTATCAGGGTCTTGCGCTTGCGCTCGTGCTCGGAGGCATCGCGCTGGCCGAATACAGTGGCAGCAGGGCCGTTCTGTAGGGGAAATGCCCCGCATGCCGAAGCATGCGGGGCATGATCTTTCAGGCGGCGCCGACATCGAAGTGCAGCGGTTTGGCCGAATCGATCGATTGGTGCGCCCGCAGTTGATCGAGCACCCTTTCCGGGAAGGGTGCGTCGAGATAGAGCAGCGCGATCGCATCGCCGCCCGGCCGGTTGCGGCCGAGCTGGAAGTTGGCGATGTTGACGCCGTTCTCACCGCAGACGGTGCCGAGCAGGCCGATGATGCCGGGCGCGTCGGCATTGGTCGTGTAGAGCATGTGCTGGCCGACCTCGGCATCGAGGTTGATGCCCTTGATCTGGATGAAGCGCGGCTTGCCGTCCGAGAAGCAGGTCCCGGCGATCGAGCGCGTCATATGCTCGGTCTTGACGGTGAGCTTGATGTAGCCGTCGAAGACGCCAGATTTGTCGCGCTTGACCTCGGCGACGATAATGCCGCGCTCCTTCACCATGATCGGCGCCGACACCATGTTGACGTCGGAGACCTGCGGCCGGATCAGGCCGGCAAGAGTGGCGCTCACCAGCGCGCGCGTGTTCATCGTCGCGGTCGAGCCGTCGAACAGTATCTCCACCTCCTTGATCGGATCTTCGGTGACCTGGCCGACAAAGGCGCCGAGCACCTCGGCCAGCTTGACGAAGGGTTTCAGTCGGGGCGCTTCCTCGGCGGTGATCGACGGCATGTTGATGGCGTTGGAAACGGCGCCCTTGATCAGGTAATCGGCCATCTGCTCGGCCACTTGCAGCGCAACGTTCTCCTGCGCCTCGGTGGTCGAGGCGCCGAGATGCGGGGTTGCCACGACATTCTGCATGCCGAACAGCGGATTGTTCTCCGCCGGCTCGGCCTCGAAAACATCGACGCCGGCGCCGGCCACCTTGCCGCTCTTCAGTGCCGCGACCAGGTCGGCCTCGACGACCAGCCCGCCGCGCGCGCAATTGATGATGCGCACGCCGTCCTTCATCTTGGCGATCGCGGCCGCATCGATGATGTTGCGCGTCTTGTCGGTCAGCGGCGTGTGCAAGGTTATGAAGTCGGCGCGCGCGAAAAGCTCGTCGAGCTCGACCTTCTCGACGCCGAGCTCTTCAGCGCGGCTGTCCGACAGGAACGGATCGAAAGCCACGACATGCATCTTCAGGCCGACGCCGCGCGTCGCGACGATCGAGCCGATATTGCCGCAGCCGATCACGCCCAGCGTCTTGCCGGTGATCTCGACGCCCATGAAGCGGTTCTTCTCCCATTTTCCCGCATGGGTCGAGGCGTTGGCCTCCGGGATTTGGCGCGCCAGCGCGAAGATCATCGCAACGGCATGCTCGGCCGTGGTGATCGAGTTGCCGAAGGGCGTGTTCATCACGATGATGCCCTTGCGGCTCGCCGCCGGAATGTCGACATTGTCGACGCCGATGCCGGCGCGGCCGACGACCTTGAGCCTGGTGGCGGCATTGATCAGCTTCTCGGTGACCTTGGTCGCCGAGCGGATGGCGAGGCCGTCATACTGGCCGATCACTTCGAGAAGCTTTTCCTTGTCCTTGCCGAGATCGGGCAGGTAGTCGACCTCGATGCCGCGGTCCTTGAAGATCTGCACGGCGGTGGTTGAAAGTTTATCCGAGACGAGAACGCGGGGCGCCATGGCGGCCTCCTTGAAGAATGGGATTGATCCGTTTGGGATCGGCGGCCCGAAGGCCGCCGCGAATGACTCAGGCGGCCGCTTTCAGCGACGCCTTCTGCATGGCGAAGGCCCAGTCGAGCCAGGGCAGCAGTGCTTCGAGATCGGAGGTCTCGACGGTCGCGCCGCACCAGATGCGAAGGCCGGGCGGCGCATCGCGGTAGGAGCCGATGTCGTAGGCGACATCTTCCTTGTCGAGCGTCGAGACGATACCTTTGGCGAAAGCCGCCTGACCGTCGGCATCGAGCGCCGCCACGTCCGGATCGGTGAAGGACAGGCACACGGAAGTGTTTGAGCGCGTCGCCGGATCGACGGCCAGATGGCCGAGCCACGACGACCTGGCCACGAACCGGTCCAGCACCGCGGCGTTGGCGTCGGCGCGGGCGATCAGCGCTTCCAGGCCGCCGATCGACTTCGCCCATTGAAGCGCATCGAGATAGTCCTCGACGCACAGCATCGACGGCGTGTTGATGGTCTCGCCCTTAAAGATGCCCTCGATCAGCTTGCCGCCGGAAGTCAGGCGGAAGATCTTCGGCAGCGGCCAGGCCGGCTTGTAGGTTTCCAGCCGCTCGACGGCGCGCGGGCTGAGGATCAGCATGCCGTGCGCGCCCTCGCCGCCCAGCACCTTCTGCCAGGAGAAGGTGACGACGTCGAGTTTATCGAAGTCGAGCCGCTGCGCGAACGCCGCCGAGGTGGCGTCGCAGATGGTGAGACCCTTGCGGTCGGTCGGAATGAAATCGCCGTCCGGCACGCGCACGCCGGAGGTCGTGCCGTTCCAGGTGAAGACCACGTCGCGATCGAAATCGATCTGCGTCAGATCCGGCAACACGCCGTAGCCGGCCTCGAACTTGCGCACATCGGCGAGCTTGAGCTGCTTGACGACATCGGTCACCCAGCCGGAACCGAAACTTTCCCAGGCGACCATGTCGACGCCGCGCTCGCCAAGCAGCGACCACAGTGCCATCTCGACCGCGCCGGTATCGGATGCCGGCACGATGCCGATCCGGTAGCCGGCCGGGACCTTGAGGATTTTGCGCGTCAGCTCGATCGCCTGCTCGAGCTTGCCCTTGCCGATTTTGGCGCGGTGAGAGCGTCCGAGCGCAGCAGCTTTCAGCGCCTCGACCGACCAGCTGGGGCGTTTTGCACAGGGACCTGAGGAGAAATTGGGGTTTGCCGGACGGAGTCCGGGCTTGGTAAGCGTCGTCATCGTGGTCTATCCTTCCAGATAGTGGCCCCTCGTTGGGGAGGGGTGGCCCACGGACGGCGATATGCTTTCAGCCTTCCGGCGTCAAGAGCAAAGTTTTTGTCGCTGTCGGGATATTTGTCTGACGGCACCACGCGCCGGAAACGAAAAAGAACGGCGGACCCGTTCGACCCGCCGGCGGCAATTTCCGAGTTCCCTCGCTTACCAAAGATCGTAGCGCAGCCCGAGCTTGACCTGATGATTGCTGATCCCCTTTCGGATCGAGTAGGAGGTCAGGCTGTCGGCTGTCGCATATTCAGCATCAGGCGCTGAGAAATACTGATATCCCAGATCTATCAGCACATTCTTTGAGACCTGGTAAGCAAAACCTGCATTCAAGGTGTACGCAAGTGAATACTTCGTCTTGTTATCGGTTTGGGTGAAATCATCGGAGGGATCAGCGTTGTCGGTGAAATAGCTCGCTGAAAGATTGTACTTGCTCCGCACAATGCCGAGACCCGCTCCAACATAAGGTGTAACGCCGATATAGGTACCAAGGTCGACGTAACCGTTGAGAATGCCCGAGAATGCATAATTCTTGAGGGTCGCGGATGCCACGGTTGCCGTGGCCGGCGGTGTCACGATCAATGTGTCATCGTAGCCGACACTGACCCTGTTGCCCGGCAGATAACCGAAATTGAAATCAGCACGCAGGTAATCGGTGAAATGGTAGCCGAAGCCTATACTCGCAAAGATCGGGTCTTCTTTGTCGCTGAAGCTCCCCGGCGGGGAGGCGAAATCCTCATTCCTGAAGCTCTTCTCCACCAGATAGGAGACGTCGCCGCGGAGGTACCAGCCGGAGCCTACCTCGACCGGCTGATAATCCGGCGCCTGATCGACATAGATCGGCGGATCGTAGTCGGCCGACACCGCCTGTGTCGCCGGCATCAGCACGATTGCGGCGAGCGCCAGTGCGATACACGATTTTGATGTCATGGTCCCCGGCTCCTGAGATTGGCGCCAGTCGCGAACGCGAGCACAGCTGCCGTTTCAGGAGCATTGTTAACCATAGTGGTTAAGTGCCGGTTAAGGATAACAGGGGGTTACCGAATTGATTTCGATGCTGTTTGCCGGCCACCCACAAAAGAAAATCGCCCGGCTGGCGCCGGGCGATTGGCAGAATTTCAGGATCTCGAAGCGGCTACTTGGTGTAGATCGGCTCCGGCTCAGGCTGGTAGGCCACCGGTGTAGTGCACCCATTGTTGCCGCCGAATTGGTAGCGCAGACCGCCGCGCACCTCATGCGTGTTGATGCCGTGGTCGAACCCCGGCCCGGAACTCGTCGAATCGAACTCGAACATGCGCCCGCCCTGGATGTGAGTGAAGCGGTAGCCTGCGTCGAGGATCACCCTGTCGGTCAGGCAGTAGGAAGCGCCGGCCATGAGCGCATAGGCGAAGCGCCAGTTGGACGAACCCGGGTTGGTTTCGGTGGTGTTCGGATCGTGGACCGTGTCCCACTTGACGTGCGCGCCGCCGATGCCGGCGCCGACGTAAGGCGTGATGCCGTGATAGGTGCCGATATCGACATAGGCATTGGCCAACAGCAGCAGCGCGCTCATCCTCGACACCTCGGTTGATGTCGTGACGAGGTCCGAGGTCTGGCCGTTGAAGTCCGACTTGAACCAATAGTCGGCCGTCAGATCGGTTCGGAAGTAATCATTGATCTTGTAGCCGACGCCGCCGCCGAGCGAGAAGCCGCCCTTCAGCTTGCCGAAATCGAAATCGTTGGTGCCGGGCGGTGGCCCGTATGTAATGTAGTCGATGCCGCGCAAGGTCGACTTGTGGTAGTCGATGTCGCCGCGAATATACCAGCCGCCGACGTCGATCGGTTGAGCCTCGACCAGCGGCGGCGGAGCTTCCTCCACCGGCGGTGGTTCCCCCAGGTCGGCGGCGAGGGCCGGTCCGGCCACTCCCGCCAACAGCGCGGCAAACAGTGCCATTCTTGCGGTATCGAACATGCTGTCACCCCTAAGAAGCCTCGGGACGACATCGCCCGAAGATGAACCTCGGCGTGGATAATGAATTGCAAAGGTTAAAAGCCGTTTAACCGTACCGATTAACCACGAATGCCTACAATTTTAGAGGGTATTCCGTTGTCCGGGGTGTTGTGAGCGCGCGAAAAAGCCCGCCTGGCGGCGGGCTTGCAGATGCGATCGTCCGCTTTGCGGCGGCGATCAGGCGGCGCTGCGGGTATCCGAGATGATGCCGACGATCTCGTTGACGACGGCCTCGACCAGCTGCGGATCGTCGCCTTCGGCCATGACGCGGATGAGCGGCTCGGTGCCGGACGGTCGGATAACGAGGCGGCCGGCCTTGCCCAGGCGGTTGCGCCCTTCCTCGATGGCTGCCTTGACCGGCGCCTCCTCCAGCGGCTTGCCGCCGGAGATGCGGACGTTCTTCAGAAGCTGAGGCACCGGCTCGAACTTTTTCGACAGCTCGCTGACCGGCCGGTTCTGCCGTTTGATGCAGGCCAGCACCTGCAGCGCCGAAACCAGGCCGTCGCCGGTGGTCGAGAAATCGGACAGCACAATATGGCCGGACTGCTCCCCGCCGACATTGAGGCCGTGCGCGCGCATGTGCTCGACGACATAGCGGTCGCCGACCTTGGTGCGGTGCAGCTGCAGCTTCATGTCGCCAAGGAAACGCTCAAGACCGAGATTGGACATCACCGTCGAGACGACGCCGCCGCCGGCCAGCCGTCCGCTCTGGTGCCAGGACTCGGCGATCAGCGCCATGATCTGGTCGCCGTCGACGATGGCGCCGTTCTCGTCGACGATGACCACACGGTCGGCGTCGCCGTCGAGCGCGATGCCGATATCGGCGCGCACCTCGTGCACCTTCTTCTGCAGGCCGGCCGGATGGGTCGAGCCGCACTCCTTGTTGATGTTGAAGCCGTTCGGCTCGACATTGATGGCGACCACCTCGGCGCCGAGCTCCCACAGCGCCTCCGGCGCCACCTTGTAGGAGGCGCCGTTCGCGCAATCGACGACGATCCGAAGCCCGGAAAGCGACATCGAGCGCGGCAGCGTGCGCTTGGCGAATTCGATATAGCGGTCGTGGACGCCGTCGACGCGCTTGGCACGCCCCAGCCCGTCGGAATCGGCAAGCGACAACTCGATGTCCTTGTCGAGCATGCCTTCGATGCGCTCCTCGATCTCGTCGGAGAGCTTATAGCCGTCGGGGCCGAACAGCTTGATGCCGTTGTCGTAATAGGGGTTATGCGAGGCCGAGATCATCACCCCGATGTCGGCGCGCAGCGAGCGCACCAGCATGGCGACCGCCGGTGTCGGAATCGGCCCGAGCAGGAACACGTCCATGCCGGCGGCGCACAGGCCTGACACCATCGCGTTCTCGATCATGTAGCCGGAAAGCCGCGTGTCCTTGCCGAGCACGACGCGGTGCCGATGGTTGCCCCGCTGGAAAGAAAGGCCGGCGGCCATACCCACCCGCATGGCCACCTCGGCCGTCATGGGAAACTTGTTGGCGCGTCCGCGAATGCCGTCGGTGCCGAAATACTGCCCTGCCATACCTGCCAAAGTCCCCGTCGTTTTCAGCCGCCCGTATTGCCACAATTGGGCCGCATCCGATCATCACGTTTCGTGATTATATATTACCATTGCTTAGAAAATCATTGTCGCGGACGGGTCAAGTGATTCGGCGGCCTGCCACGACCTCTCGTTGTAACGGGAATATAGAAGCCCAGACAGCTTTTCCGCCCGACACGGTTGTAAAAACCTTATTTGCTCGAACCGAGCGCCAGCAATTTAGCACCTTGTCGGCAGGAACACACTTTGTGAGGGCATCCGCGCGGGAAGCATCTGGCGCAGCCCGAAGTTGAGAGCTATTGATTTGGTATAGGCACCATTTGGCGGCAGCAAGGGAGAAAAACGCCATGCTTATTCATAGACTTGCAGCATTGACGGGCATCGCCGTCGCAACCCTGTTCCTGGCGGCGCCGGCCAACGCGCTGACCATGGCCGAGTGCAGCACCAAGTACAACGCGGCCAAGGACGCCGGAACGCTCAATGGCCAGACCTGGAACCAGTTCCGCAAGGCCCAGTGCGGCAGCGACGCTTCCGCCACGACCGACACCAAGGCGGCGACCGACACCAAGGCGGCGACTGAGACCAAGGCTGCGACCGAGACCAAGGCTTCTGACACCAAGAAGGCAAAGACGGCAGCTGCCTCGGACGACACGGCCAAGGGCCTGACCGCAAAGGAATGCAGCACCAAGTATCAGGCCGCTAAGGCGGCCGGCACGCTGAACGGCATGAAGTGGAACGATTTCCGCAAGGCTGAATGCGGCCCCGGCGCCACTGCTGCGGCAACCGCCAAACCTGCCACCAGCAAGACTTCCACCGCCGCTGACGGTGGTTCGGCCAAGGGCCTGACCATGGCCGAATGCAGCAGCAAGTACCAGGCTGCCAAGACCGCCAACAAGCTCAACGGCATGAAGTGGAACGACTTCCGCAAGACCGAATGCGGCGCCGGCGACGACGACGACACCGTGCCGGCTCCGACCGAGGCGACTTTCACCAAGGAACCGGCAAAGCCCAGCGTGGCTGCGCCGAAGGGCGTGACCTTCCCGACCGCCATCTCGCCGAAATTCGCCAACGAGACGCCGGCCAAGGCCCGCATGCACACCTGCCTCGAGCAGTACTATGCCAACAAGGACGCCAACACGCTGAACGGCCTGCGGTGGATCCAGAAGGGCGGCGGCTTCTACAGCCTCTGCAACGCCAAGCTGAAGAGCTGATCGCTCAGCGCTTACCTCCAAGACCGAGGCCCGCGCATCGCGAGATGCGCGGGCTTTTTCGTTGGACGCGCTTAAAGAGGCATATCGGCGCCGCAAAAGAACCCCCGCCGGCGAAGCTACCAATCTCCCCCTATATGGACTGAGGACATCGCGAACAGGTGTGCGAAGACATCGCGAACAGTTTCGTGCGTTTTGCGCGGGAGGTTCGGGGTGCCATGCGAGGCCAGAAGCGTGATGAGCCAGAAGGAAGATTGGCGCTTGCGCCGGACGCCGATCTTGCAGGTGCGGTCCGCGAGCGACTCGCCAATCGTCTGTGACCTCGCAAACAACAACGCCGCGGTCTGAGCCGCGGCGTCGTTTTTATGTTTCGTTTTCGATCGAGCCTTAGCCCTGCGGCTGCGGCTCCATGCCGCCTTCGGGCTCGGGGCCCTTCTTGCGACGGCCGCCGGTGCCGGCTTTCGGCACAGCCGAGCCGCGGCTGGGCGGCGTGTCGTCGCCAAGGTCGCGGGCGGGCTTGTGGCCAGCGATCAGCTGCTTGATCTCCTCGCCGGTCAGGGTCTCGTATTCGAGCAGCCCTTCGGCCAGCGCGATCCAGTCCTTCTTCTTCTTGGTCAGCACGGTCTTGGCGGTGGAATAGGCATCGTCGATCAGCCGGCGCACCTCGGCGTCGATGATCTGCGCGGTCTCTTCCGAGATGTTCTGCTGGCGCGCCACCGAATGGCCGAGGAAGACCTCTTCCTGGTTGTCGCCATAGGCGACATGGCCGAGCTTGTCGGAGAAGCCCCAGCGCGTGACCATGGCGCGCGCCAGCTTGGTCGCCTGCTCGATGTCGGAGGAGGCGCCGGAGGTGATGTTCTCCTTGCCGAACTTGAACTCCTCGGCGACGCGGCCGCCCATCATGATCGCCAGCCTCGAGATCATGTATTTGTAGCTCATCGAATAGCGGTCGCCTTCCGGCAGCTGCATGACCATGCCGAGCGCGCGGCCGCGCGGGATGATGGTCGCCTTGTGCAGCGGATCGGCCGTCGGCACGTTGAGCGCCAGGATGGCGTGGCCTGCCTCGTGATAGGCGGTCAGCTCCTTCTCGGCCTGCGTCATCGCCGACGAGCGGCGCTCGGCGCCCATCATGATCTTGTCCTTGGCGTCCTCGAACTCGGCCATGGTGACGAGCCGCTTGTTGCGACGCGCCGCCATCAGCGCGGATTCGTTGACCAGGTTCATCAGGTCGGCGCCGGAGAAGCCGGGCGTGCCGCGCGCGATGACCTTGAGGTCGACATTGGGCGCCAGCGGCACGTTGCGCACATGCACCTTGAGGATCTTCTCGCGGCCGACGATGTCGGGGTTGGGCACGACCACCTGGCGGTCGAAGCGGCCCGGCCTGAGCAGCGCCGGGTCGAGCACGTCGGGCCGGTTGGTGGCGGCGATCAGGATGATGCTTTCGTTGGACTCGAAGCCGTCCATCTCGACCAGCAGCTGGTTCAGCGTCTGCTCGCGCTCGTCATTGCCGCCGCCGAGGCCGGCGCCGCGATGGCGGCCGACGGCGTCGATTTCGTCGATGAAGATGATGCAGGGGGCGTTCTTCTTGGCCTGGTCGAACATGTCGCGCACCCGGCTTGCGCCGACGCCGACGAACATCTCGACGAAATCCGAGCCGGAGATGGTGAAGAACGGCACGTTGGCCTCGCCTGCGACGGAGCGGGCGAGCAGCGTCTTGCCGGTTCCGGGAGGGCCGACCAGCAGCACGCCGCGCGGGATCTTGCCGCCGAGCCGCTGGAACTTCTGCGGATCGCGCAGGAACTCGACGATCTCCTCCAGGTCCTCCTTGGCCTCGTCGACGCCGGCGACGTCCTGGAAGGTGACGCGGCCATGCGCCTCGGTGAGCAACTTCGCCTTCGACTTGCCGAAGCCCATGGCGCGGCCGGAGCCGGACTGCATCTGGCGCATGAAGAATATCCACACGCCGAGGATCAGGATCATCGGCAGCCATGAGATCAGATAGCCGAACAGCGAGTTCGAACCGTCGCTTTCAGGCCGCGCATTGATGGTGACGTTCTTGTCCTGCAGCCTGGAGACCAGCGACGGATCGCCCGGCGAATAGGTCTGGAAGCCGTTGGCGTTGTCCGTATAGTTGCCCGAGATACGGGCGCCGGCGATCGTCACGCTCTTGACCCGGCCGGAAGACACATCCTGCAGGAACTGCGAATAGGCAATCTCGCTCGAAGCGCCGCGCGTCTGCGGCGTCTGGAAAAGATTGAACAGGGCGATGAGCAGGACCGCTATGATCGCCCAGAGCGCGAGGTTGCGATAATTCGGATTCATCTATTGTCCTGTTGGCGTCCGCGCGCGGACCCACGATGGTGATTGGAGGCTTGGGCCTAACATAGGGAGAGCGTCTCCCCTTGCCAAGCAGAACAGCATGCCTCGGTTAAGCTTTCGCCCATGCTCCGCCGGGATCATGGCCGCGAAAAGGCGAGGGCGGCAGCGGCGGCGCGCCGATCAGCGCGGCGACGGCGGCAGCGGGCCGGAGATCGAAGGACGGCAGGAAGCGGGTGAAGGGCGACACCGCAGGAACGATCGCCGTCGCCGCCGGCGCGGCATCACCGCCAGCCAAATCAAGGCGTTCGCCGCCGCGCCACAGCGCGGGCTCGGCGGCCAGCGCCTTGCGCAGCAAGCTCGCCGGAACGTCGCCTTCCGGGGTAAATCGCTTGGCGGCGCCGGGACCTGCTGGCGCGATCACCAACCCGCTCGGCCTGTCGCTCAATGTGATCCTCCGCCGACCGTCCCATAGGGCCTGCTCAGCAGCCGGAACTGCGGGCAGATTGCGGGCCTCGCGGTGGAGGAAAATGCCGGTGCGGCGCGCGTCGACCACCGTCCGCGACAATGTGGCGCAAAGCGTCCCCGACCGCAGATGCTCGAACAGCGCCCGGCAACGCGCCTCGTCGACAAGGAACGTGACGCCGCCGACCGTGGCGAGCAGGATGCGAAATGCATAGACGGCGGCTTCGCTATCCTCACCACTTGCGAAATCGCGATCGAGGCGGATGAGCCCCGGAGCCGGCTGGCGAGCGAAGGCGCCGATCAGCGCCGCCGCACGCTGGCCGAGGTTCTCGCGCTCGGCGGCTGCCTGTCCGGCCTTGGCGATTGCTTCCATGAGGCGCGCCTCGCCGGCCCCGCCCGTGAGCGAGATGCGCAGGCGCGGCCGCTCGAAGCGCCGGTCGACATTGGTCGGATCCTCGGTCCAGCCGATGCCGCGACGCTTCAGCATCTCCCGCAATGCCGCGCGGCGCGTGGCGAGCAGCGGGCGGGCGATCCAGACCCGCCAATCGTAGAGCGTCGCGGGCGCCATGCCGGCGAGGCCGCGGCCGTCGCGTGGATCCTCGTTGCGTGCATCCCCTTCACGAGCTTGCCGCATCAGCACGGTCTCGGCCTGGTCGTCGGCGGTATGTCCGGTCACCACCGTTCGGATGCCTTCCGCTTCGGCTGCCTCGGCCAGCAGCCGGTAGCGCGCCTCGCGCGCGGCGGCCGGCAAGCCGGTCGATGGCTTGCGGCCGGACCAGACGAGCGTGCAATGCGCGATGCCGTGCTCGGCGCAAAGCCGGGCGACAGCTTGCGCTTCGGCCGCCGAGCTTGGTCTGAGGTCATGATCGATCGTCACCGCAAGCAGCCTTGCCGCGGGCAGGGTACGGTCGAGGTGGTGCTTGAGCAGATGGAGAAGGGCGGTCGAGTCGCTGCCGCCGGACACGGCCGCAACGGCGCCGTGGGAGAAGTCGAAGTCTTGGAAAAGGCGATCCGAAAGGTCAGTCTCGGTACCGAACATCACTGCGCGTCGTCCACAAGCGGTCCCGATTCTGGGACAACGACACGCAAGCTAGCACGAGGCCAGCGCCTTTTCCTGCTTGATGCGTTCCTTCAGCGTGCCGGAAACATCCGGGTAGCGCTTGCCGATCTCGTTGAAAGTGGCGCAGGCCACGTCGTTCTGCTTGAGGCCGACCAGCGATACGCCGAGCTTGAGCAGCATGTCGGGCGCCTTCTTGGCCTTCGGATAATCCTTGCTGGCGGCCAGGAAAACCTCCGCCGCGTCGCGATATTTTTGCTGGCCAAGCAGGGATTCGCCCAGCCAGTAATGCGCGTCCGCTGCCTTGGCGTCCTTGGGGAAGCGCGAGATATGGTCGCGGAACCCCTGCTCGGCGGTGGGATAGTCGCCCGACAGGATGAACTGGTAGGAGTTGCGGTAGAGTTCGTCCGGATTGTTGGTCGAGGGCAGCGAGGCCATGACCGTGCCGCCGGACTTGCCTTTGCCAGCCTTGCTGCCGGTCTCCGCGGCAGGCGCGTTTGCCGTAGCCGCGGGAGCTTCCGTCTGCGAGCCCGCCTGCGGGGCGGGGTCGGCATTGACGACATTGCCGTTCTTGTCGACGGTGATGGTGCCGAAGGTCTTCGGCGGCGCGCCGGTGATCAACTTGCCCGGGTCGCCGGTCTGAGACTCGACGATGACGTCGCCGACGCTCTTGCCGCCGCCATCGTCCTGCGGAGCCGAGCCGGCCGGAGCTTGCGTCGCCGGAGCCGTTGCGACGTTGGTGTCGGTGCCGCTGTCGCCGGCGCCAGCATCGCCCATATTCGTGTTGCCGTTGCTGCCGTCCTGCGGCGCGGCCTCCGACTTCTTTTGGCCCGTTGGCTTCGCGCCCTGCGAGCCGCCTTCGAGCTGCTGGAAGCGGAACTCGTTGTCCTCCTGCTGCTTGCGCATCTGCTCCTGCATTTGCAGGATCTGGAAATTGAGCTCCTCAAGCTTGCCGTTCATCTGGCGGATCTGATCCTCCAGACCGGTCATGCCGGCGCCGTCCTGCTGGGCGACTTGCGCCTGCTCGGTCTTCTTCTTGTCGCCGAAAATGCCGAGCGTCGGCAGATGGAAAGTGAACCCGCTGTCCGAGGATTGCCCGCTGTCCGCCGGGGCTGCGACGCCTGCGATGCTTGATACGAGCAGCAGCGCAAGCGTGCCGCTCAGGACCGTTCTGAAATGCATTATGTCTCTCGCCGTGAAATCTGTTGGCCCGATGCGCCTTTCCAAATCGGAGGGGATAAAGCGCCCTCGCGCTCTTAGCAGGACGCGAGACTTCGGCCAAATTTTGTTTCAAGCTGTCGCATATGAAAAAGGCGGCTCGGAGGCCGCCTTTCGTTCAGCGATGTTGTATTTTTGCCGCCCACAGCGCCGCGCGTCGTCGGACGCGCCAAGGACGCTGTGGCGCTTATGAGCGTTTCCGAAAATCGATATCGATTTCCGGTGCGGCGCGTCAGGAACCGGCGCCCGAGAGCGTGGTGACGGCGCGGCGGTTCTGCGACCAGCACGAGATGTCGTCGCAGACGGCGACCGGGCGTTCCTTGCCGTAGGAGATCGTCTTCAGGCGGTTGGCTGCGACGCCCTTCGAAACCAGGAAGTCGCGGGTGGCAGCGGCGCGGCGGGCGCCCAGCGCCAGATTGTACTCGCGCGTGCCGCGCTCGTCGGCATGGCCTTCGATGACGATGGCATACTGCCTGTACTGGTTGAGCCACTGCGCCTGGCGCGACAGCGTCGTCTGCGCGTCGGCGCGGATCGACGAGGAGTCGGTGTCGAAGAAGATGCGGTCGCCGATGTTGACGGTGAAGTCCTGCGCCGAGCCGGGCGTGGCAGAGCCGGCGCCGTTGAGGCCGAGATCGGCGGCGCTGTTCGGCGTCTTCTTCGAGGCGCAGCCGGTGATGGCCAGAGCCGCCACCAGCGCGATCATCGCCGGATTTCTGGTAAGTGCTGCGATACGGCCCATGCCGCCTCTCCTTCGCATTCGAGTGATTTCGTTGATCACCCAGTAACCACGTTTGGGTTAACCGGCATTCAAGAAACACGGTTAATTTTTCGTTTCGAGCCGCCGTCCTCGGCCGATTTAGCTAGGCTCACAATGCGCGGCGACCGTAGGCGGAAATGCGGCCAAAACATGAAAAAAGGGGGAATTGAGGAACTGAAGAACTGAGGAATTGAAGGAAGAAATTAAGCCAGCTTCTCTCTGAGATTTACAAGCGCCCCCGGTCCTCCATTTTCCTCAGTTCGTCAGTTCGCCGTTCTTAAATTCTTCCGTTCCTCTGCCTACTCCAGCAGCGGCGACCAGGCCGGATCCGAGGCGAAGTTCGAGGTCGGGATCTGCTGCTCGTTGCGGCCGGTAAGATCGACCGTGACCAGCTTCGGCCCGCCGGCGGAGTCGCGGAAGAACATCAGCACGCGACCGTTCGGCGCCCAGGTCGGCCCCTCCTGCTGGAAGCCGGAGGACAGGATGCGCTCGCCCGAACCGTCGGTCTTCATGACGCCGATCTGGAACTCGCCGCCCGACTGCTTGGTGAAGGCGATGAGGTCGCCGCGCGGCGACCACACCGGCGTGGAATAGACGCCGTCGCCGAACGAGATGCGGTGCGGGTTGGAGCCGTCCGCACCCATGACGTAGATCTGCGAGCGGCCGCTGCCGCCGCCGCGGTCGGAGGTGAAGACGATCTGCGAGCCGTCGGGCGAATAGGAGGGCGAGGTGTCGATGGCGGTCGAGTCGGTGAGCCGCGTGGTCGAACGGCTTCTCAGATCCATGGCGAAGATGTTGGAGTTGCCGTCATCGCGCAGCAGGCTCATGATCACCTTCTGGCCATCGGGCGAAAAGCGCGGCGCGAACGTCATGCCGGGGAAATTGCCGACCAGCTCGCGCTGTCCGGTCTCGATCTGCAGCAGATACACCTTCGGCTGTCCGCTCTCATAGGACATGTAGGTGATTTCCTGCCGGTTCGGCGAGAAGCGCGGCGTCAGCACGATCGAACGGCCATCCGACAGGTAGCGGACGTTGGCGCCGTCCTGGTCCATGATGGCGAGACGCTTCTTGCGCGCGTTCTTGGCGCCGGATTCGTCGACGAAGACGACGCGCGTATCGAAATACCCCTTCTCGCCGGTCAGCCGCTCGTAGATCGCATCGGCGATGATATGGGCGACGCGCCTGGTATTGGCGTCATTGGCGAAGAACTGCTCCCCGGCCATCTGCTGGCCGGCAAAGGTGTCCCATAGCCGGTATTGGGCGCGGATACGGCCGTCGGCTTCCTTGCCGACGCTGCCGGTGACCAGCGCCTGCGCATTGATCACCTTCCAGTCGTCGAAGCGCGGCGTGGCGTCCGGGCCGGAGATCTTCTCGATGAAAGCGCTCTTGTCGATCGGCGCGAACAGGCCGGAACGCTTGAGGTCGGCCGTGACGATCTCCGTGATCTGGGCGCCGAGCTCACTATTGGACTGGAAGTCAGTGATGGCGATCGGCAGCGGCTCGACATTGCCCTTGTTGACGTTGAGCTCGACGAGCGCCCAGGCCGGCAAGGTGGCGGCGGTCGTCATGCCCAGCGCCATGGCTGCAATCGTCAGGAGCGGCTTGAGGAAAGATCTCATGTCTTCTCGCTTCTCTTCTTTGATGGTTCCGACGCAAGGCCTATAGGCCAAGCATCTCCCTTGGGTCGAAGGTGACCCGGATGTCGTTCCAAATATCCTGCTTGCCGGCGGGAACCTGCAGGCCGGCCACGTCGCATTTTTGAACCGCGCGCACTGCGCTTTCGTCGAACTGCCGGTTGCCGCTCGACTGCTCGACCGACGGGCGGCCGTCGAGCTTGCCGTTGGTATCGAGATTGAACCGGACCACGACGACGAAGTTCTCCGAACCTTCCAGTCCAACGGGCAAGGTCCAGCAGCCGCCGAGCTGAGCTTCGAGCGCGCCTTGC
Organism: Mesorhizobium sp. WSM4983; assembly: GCF_029625765.1. Lineage (NCBI taxonomy): Bacteria > Pseudomonadati > Pseudomonadota > Alphaproteobacteria > Hyphomicrobiales > Phyllobacteriaceae > Mesorhizobium > Mesorhizobium sp. WSM4983. The sequence continues at coordinate 660,325 of NZ_JARTVM010000002.1, forward strand.
TCGGATTTGGACAGCTTCTGGCCCTGATCCTTCTCGCCGCCGAGCGACGACTGCTGGGTGGAGCGCTTGGCGCCGCCACCGGACGGCTTCTGCTTGTCCAGAAGTGCTGAAATCTCGTCGGCGTTGAACTGCTTTTCATCCGACTTCGGCTTCGAGGAAGCTTCCTTCACCGGCTTTTCCGCGTCCTTGCGTTCCGGCGCCTTGGCGCTTTCGGCGGGAGCGGGCTGCGGCTTCGGCCGCGCTGCAGGGGCGGGTGCCGAGTCCGGAAGCTTAGCCTCCTCGGTCGGCTGCTCCTTGGCGATCGCCTCGGCGACGGCGTCCGGCTTGACCTCTTCCTTCTGGATGGCGGCGGTCGTGTCCTTCGGCGGTGCTGGCGTCGGCTCCTTGGCGGGTGTCGGCTTCGGCTCCGTCTGCTTGACCGGCTCGGGCTTGACCTCTTCCTTAGGTGTCGGCGTCGGCGCGACTTCGGTCGCCGGGGTCGGCTTCGGCTTTTCCTGCGGCTTCGGCACGTCCTCGACCGCCGGCTTCTCGGTCGGCGTCGGCGCCGGGGGCGGCGCGGATGTCTTCTCGACCGGCTTCGGCTTGGCCTCTTCGGTTACCGGCTTGTCGGTGTCGACGCTGTTCTCGCCGACCTTCTGCGCGTCGGGGACGATATCCGGGCGCTTGGTCGGCAGCGGCGCCGGCTTGTCATGCATGACCGCTTTCTTGTCGCCCTGCAGGGTCTGCGCGATCGCTTCCATCGGCACGATGTCGACCGAGACGGACTCCACGTCGGAAGCCGGCATGGCGGGCGGCGAGGACAGCGTGAACAGCCCGAAGGCCAGCGCCACCGCATGCAAGATGACCGATGAGGTGAGGCCGGTCCGCATTTGGCGTTTACTGATCCTGTTCCTGCAGCGAAACCAGGCCGATGTTCTTGTAGCCGGCGGCTGAAATGCGGGCCATGACCTTCATGGCAGTGCCATAATCCGTCGACTTGTCGCCGCGAATGAAGATGCGCTCGTCATAGCCGGTCTTCGAGATTGCCTGCAGCTTCGCCACCAGCTCCTCGATCGGGATCTCGGTTTCCTGCAGATAGATCTGGCCGGCCGCGTTGATCGACACCGTGATCGGCTGCGTGTCGACATTCATCGCCTTGGCTTTCGTGTCGGGCAGGTCGATCGGAACGCCGACGGTGAGCAGCGGCGCCGCGACCATGAAGATGATCAGCAGCACCAGCATCACGTCGACCATCGGCGTGACGTTGATTTCCGACATCAGGCCATGATGACGACCGCGCCGCCGGTGGCCGCGTCCGCCTCGCCCTATGCCACCTGCGCTAGCAGCAGACATACCCATGATCGTACCTCAGGCCTTCTGCGCGACTTTTTCATCGATTTGGCGCGAGAGTATGGCGGAGAACTCATCCGCAAACCCTTCCATGCGCACGGCGAGCTTGTTCGCATCCGACGACAGCTTGTTGTAGGCGATGACGGCCGGAATGGCCGCGAGCAGGCCGATGGCCGTCGCCAGCAGCGCTTCTGCGATGCCGGGCGCCACGACCGAGAGGCTGGTGTTCTTCGAGGCGGCGATCGCCTGGAAGGAGGTCATGATGCCGATGACGGTGCCGAACAAGCCGATGAATGGCGCGGCCGAACCCGTGGTGGCGAGGAAGCCGAGCCGACCCTCCAGCCTTTCCATCTCGCGGGTCAGCGCGAGATCCATCGCCTTGTCGATGCGAGTCTGCAATGCCAGCGCCGATTTGGCGCCCTTCTCGAAGCTCTTCTTCCATTCGCGCATGGCGGCGACGAAAATCGCGCCCATGCCGGTGGTCTTGCGGTCGGCGAGCGTGCGGTAGAGCTCCTCGAGCGACTGTCCCGACCAAAACACCTGCTCGAAGCGGTTGAGCGCCATCCGCATGCGGCTATAGGCGACAAGCTTGTCGATGATGATTGCCCAGGTCCAGATCGAGGCGCAGAGCAAGCCGATCATGACCAATTTGACCACCCAGCCGGCCTGCATGAACAAGGCCCATATCGACAAATGCGCGCCCGGGTCGGCGAGTGCGATGTTTTCCATGACTACGTCCTTAAGATTTTTCCGGGCATCGCTGGCGGCTGGCCCATGGCATCCCTTTGGTCCGATCGCGCGAAGCCTGAAGCTCGCGGGACAAGCCCCGAATGCACCGTTTCGCGGCGTTTTCGGGGCAAATCTTGGTGAAAGGAAGGCACACGAATTGCGCCAATCTTCACCAATTCCTTCATGAACCGTTATGGTTAAGGATGGGTTAGGATATGAAGCGTGGCGCATTGCCGCGCCCACCGGGCCGGCGCCATGCTGGACGGGGCTGATCGGTGCACATCGCGATGAAGCAGGTCCAGGCGACGCGCTTTAGTTGTTTTGGTGCATGTCGTTGTCCCAGAACGGGCAACTCCTGCGTGACAGGGATTCGGCGGAAGCCGGTTCGCTGTGATCAGTCGTTCGCCTTCGGCATAAAGGCCGCGACCCATTCCTTCGGAAATCGGCGCGGCCGGCCGTTCTCGCCGATGATCGCCGCCTCGACCTTCGCTTCGACCAGCACCTCGCCGCCACGCTTCAACTGCTGCGCCATGAGGATGCGGGCGCCCGAAATGTCCTCGGTGCGCGTGTCGATGGTGAGGATGTCGTCCATGCGGGCCGGCGAACGGAACTCGATTTCCATGCGCCGGACCACCCAGACGATGCGCTCGCCATGCTTGCCATCGGCAAGCTCGATGTGATGGACGCCGGCGAGCCTGAGATAGTCCGAGCGCCCGCGTTCGAAGAATTCGAGATAGCGCGCATGGTAGACGACGCCGGAGAAATCGGTGTCGGCATAGTAGACGCGGGCCATCAGGCGATGGCCGGATTGCGTCAGCGCCCCCGAAAGCCCGGCGCTGAGCGCTGCGGATTCACCATGATCGTCCATCGCGCTTTCCTTTTCGAGCCTGAACTTTGGCGCGAGAACCGGATGGCACCGATGGGCGCGATGATCAAGACCTTGATGGCAGGGCAGCTGGCGCTAGGCGCCTGCGCGGTTTTCCGTCCGCGTGAAAAATACTGGAGCTACCCGAGATCGATCTGCAGGATCTCCGGCGGCATGCCGAACCGCACCGGCATGATGCTGAAGCCGAGCCCGCCGGAAACGATCAGGTTGCGATCGTTCTCGACGACATGGCCATAAGCGTAGCGGTTGCCGAAGTCGGACGGCACGACCGGCGAATAGCCGAACAGCCGCACCTGCCCGCCATGGGTGTGGCCCGAAAGCGTCAGCGAAACCCGCCAGGGCACTTTCGGAAAGATGTCCGGCTCATGCGCGAGCAGGATGATCGGCTCGTCGCCTTGCACCTTGGCAAGCGTCCCGCCGAGGTCGTCCAGGCCCTTGAAGCCGTGGCGGCCCAGGGCTTTGCTCGGCCGGATTGCCAGTTGGTCCGCGAGTCCAGCGATCCAGAAGCCCTGCCCGTCCTTCTCCAGCCGCATCACGTCGTTTTCCAGCACCGGGATGCCGACGCTCTCCAGTGCCCTGCGCGCGGCCGTCGGCCCGGCCTTGGCCAGTTGCGCCGCATGATCGTGCCACCAGTCGTGATTTCCGAGGATCGAGAGCACGCCGAGCGGCGCCTTCAGCCCTGACAAAGCGGCGGCCCACTCCGGTGCAGACACTTCGGCCGTGACCAGCCGCATTCCATCGACATAGTCGCCGAGCAGCACGATCAGGTCTGGCTGCAGGGCATTCGTCCGTTCGACGAGCGAAGCGATCCGCTCCGACGTCATCCAGGGATGGCAGGCATGAATGTCGGCCAGTGCTGCGACGCGCAGCTTGAGGCCCGCGGGCCAGTGCGGCGGCGTCAGCGAGTAGCGTTTCACATGGGCGAGCAGCATCGGCTCAATGCCGACCGCATAGGCGCTCAACGACACCATGGACAGGAACGATCCGCCAATGAGGCGCAGAAAGCCACGTCTGGTGATCATCGGTCAGCCCCGACCCCCGGAAATGCGTCAAGCTGCCTTAGAGGCTGCAATTGTGCCTTCAGCTTGGCGGAGCTGGGGAGATTTCGCGCAGGAAGCCCTTCAAGGCGCGTCCGACGAACAAATGTCCGTTACTCTTCCTGGAACAGGCTGATCTGCTGCTGCGCGAGGTCTTTCGGTGCTTCAAGGCCGAGATGCCGCCAGGCATTGGCGGTCAGCACGCGGCCGCGCGGCGTGCGCTGGATGAACCCCTGCTGGATCAGATAGGGCTCGATGATGTCCTCGATGGCGTCGCGCGGTTCCGACAGCCCAGCCGCGATCGTCTCGATGCCGACCGGTCCGCCGCCGAAGTTGCGGGCGATCATCGAGAGATACCGGCGGTCGAGCGCGTCGAGGCCGAGCCCGTCGACTTCCAGCCTGGTCAGCGCCTCGTCGGCAATGCGTTTATCGACATGGCCGTTTCCGGCGACGGAGGCGAAGTCTCGCACCCGGCGCAACAGACGTCCGGCAATGCGCGGCGTGCCGCGAGCGCGGCGCGCGATCTCCAGCGCGCCGTCGTCACCGAGCGGCATCGAGAGGATGCGGGCGCCGCGGCGCACGATCTGCTCCAGTTCCTCGACCGTGTAGAAATTGAGCCTGACTGGGATGCCGAAACGGTCGCGCAGAGGATTCGTCAAAAGTCCGAGCCGGGTTGTCGCCGCAACCAACGTGAAGCGGGCAAGATCGATCTTGACCGAGCGCGCCGCCGGCCCCTCGCCGATGATGAGATCAAGCTGGAAATCCTCCATCGCCGGGTAGAGGATTTCTTCCACCGCCGGATTGAGCCGGTGGATCTCGTCGATGAAGAGCACGTCGCGCTCCTCGAGATTGGTGAGCAGCGCCGCAAGGTCGCCGGCCTTGGCGATGACCGGCCCCGACGTCGAGCGGAAATTGACGCCGAGCTCACGCGCCATGATCTGCGCCAGCGTCGTCTTGCCGAGCCCCGGCGGGCCGACGAACAGCACATGGTCGAGCGCCTCGCCGCGGCTCTTGGCGGCATCGACGAAGACCTTGAGATTGGCACGCGCCGCAGCCTGGCCGACGAACTCGTCAAGCGACTGCGGCCGCAAGCTCTGGTCGGCATCCTCGCCGCGCTTGTCGGGGGCAATGAGACGGGGCGAAAGGCTCATGCGGTCTTCCTTGCATACGGCAAGGACCGGGACAAGCGCCACCTCACCGCGCCAGCTCCTTCAGGCCGAAGCGGATCAGCTTCGAGGCATCCGCCCCTTCGCCGGCCGACTTTAGGGCGGCGGCCACCGCATTGGCGGCGATGTCGCGCGAATAGCCGAGATTGACCAGCGCCGAGACTGCGTCGGTGATGGGTGCTGCCGCCACGCCTTCGCCAAGCTCCTGCTTGAGGCTGATCGTGCCGGTGGCGGCACCCGCATAGGCCGGCGCCTTGGTGCGCAATTCGGTGACGATGCGCTCGGCCACCTTCTTGCCGACGCCCGGTGCGCGCGACACCATGGCGATGTCGCGCAACGCGATCGCATTGGCGAGGTCGGGCGGCGCCAGCGTCGACAGCACGGCTAGCGCCACCTTGGCGCCGACGCCCTGCACATTGTTCATCAAAAGGCGGAACCACTCGCGCTCGAGCGGGGTCTGAAAGCCGTATAGCCGGATCATGTCCTCGCGCACATAGGTCTCGATGAACAGCACCACCGCCTCGCCGGGGGACGGCAGCGCGGCAAGCGTGCGCGCCGAGCAATGGGCGACATAGCCGACGCCGTGCACGTCCACGACGCAGGAATCCTCGTCGATCTCATCCAGCGTGCCCTTCAGCTTGCCGATCATGTCCTGGCCTTCATGGATGCGTTTCCGGAGAGACGATTTCGAGGTCGGGAAAATAGCTGCGATAGCGAGGAGCGTCGCGCGTCAATAGGCGGTGACCAGCAACGGCAGCATGAGCACCAATGAAAAAATCTGGCAAGGTCCGCTCTCGAACACCGCCGGCCCGCCGATAACGGGAATGTGCCACCCCAGCCAAGAATGCGGCTTCCCAGGGCAAAAACTCGCGATCCATTTCAAGCCTCTCGGCTGCTTTCCTCAGCATTGCTTCGGAAGCAACCAGGGGAGCAAGCTCGGACCAGACGATGCTGTTGATGACCAACGCGCCATCGCGTCGGCAGGAGATAATCGCGGACGAAGACCATTCCGTCAGCGGCCCAGCCGGACCCCAGACGTCAATGAGCACGTTTGTGTCAATCAACGTCGAGATTTTCACGTGGTCCCCTCAACCACTCCATGTACTCGTCCGTCGTCATGCCGCCCAAATCCAGCGTCCCCTCCATCTTGCCGAGGACCTCTTTGAATTTGCGGGCAGCTTCCTCCTCCGAAATGTTTTCGTTGACGGCGACAAGCCGGGCGCCCTCGTCAGTAGCCACGAACTGGACCTCCGAACCCGGGCCTATGCCCAAGTGGTCCCTTATTTGTTTGGGGATCGTGACTTGCCCTTTGGTGGTCACACGCATGGTAATACTCCGAAGGTATTACTTACTGCGCAAATGAGAACAAGTCAAGAACACTACCCGGCCAGCGCCGCCATTCGGTAGGCGACGCTTTGACGGTGATGCGCATGACATATGGCGATGGCCAGGGCATCGGCGGCATCGTCGGTCTCGAACATCGCTTTCGGCATCAGCACTTTCACCATCATATGGATCTGCTTCTTCTCGCCGTGGCCGACGCCGATCACCGCCTTCTTGACCGCGTTGGGAGCGTATTCCGCGACCGCCAGCCCGGCGCGCGCCGGCACCAGCATGGCGATGCCGCGCGCCTGTCCGAGCTTCAGCGTCGCTGTGGCATCCTTGTTGACGAAGGTCTGCTCGATCGCCGCCTCGTGCGGCATGGCCTGGTGCAGCACTTCGGCGAGCCCATCATGCAATTGGCAGAGCCTCGTTGCGAGCGGCGCCTTGTCGTCGGAACGCACGGTGCCGGAGGCGACGAAGCGCAGCGAATTGCCGAGGCTCTCGACGATGCCCCAGCCGGTGCGCCTCAGGCCCGGATCGATGCCGATGATGCGAATCGCTTCCCCCATGCGCCAAGTCTAACCGCGGCGCAGGGCGATGCCAGCGAATTGTGAACAAACCAGAAACAGCCTGTGCAGGACGGGGTGCTTCAGAATTCGGTCCGATGAGTCCGTATGGCGGCGTTTTCAAGAACCGGTGCGGAGCGTGCTTTACTTCGCGAGCACCGGACGCGCAAGAAACGGCGCCAGATGGCCATCAGAGCGAATTGTGGAGCAGCCTGTTAGCCGCGGGCGAAGGCCGTGTTCAGCAGGCTGATCTGATCGGAGACCGGGTTGGCGCGGCGGCCGGCGGCCGGCGTGTCGTTCATGGCGCCGCCGTAGATCTCCTCGTCCATGCGCTTCACCAGCGCCTGCAGGCGCAGCGACCGGCTCACCAGGTCCAGGAAGTCCTTTGGCAATTCGCTCCAGCCCAGCGCCTCGTCATGCGCGGAGGCGGTATCGAGCCGCACCTTGGATTTTTCCGAGGCGACCTGTTCGCGGGTCATCTCGCCGGAATTGGCCGCCCGCTGCAAAAGCAGCCAGGAGGCGACCTGCATCAGCCTCGTGGTAAGACGCATCGATTCGGCCGCATAGAGCGTCGCCGCCGTGCGCGACAGCTTCTTGGCTTCGAGCCTGCCCTTGCCGTCAAGATATTCGGCCGCCTGTTCGACCAGGCCCATGCCCTCCTGGTAAAGTGGCTTGAAGGACTGGGAGAAAACCCGGCGTTCCGCGAGCTTTATGGTTTTCGCGCTGCCTTTCGAAGGCTCGTTCATCGATACGCCCCTGCACTGCCGCAAGCCGATTCGGCATCCTTGCCGATACGTCCTGCACCCTTAAACGACTGAGGCTTGAAAATGCGCTTCGATGCCCATGAAGGCAAGCGCATGTTTAACAAACGGTTAACGCCGAGGCGCGCTGCCCGCCGGCGGCCAACGGGCAAAAAAAGAGCCGCGGATAAGGCGGCTCTCAGGAGTTTAACAGGGAGGCGTCAAACAAAGTGGCTCCAACCACTCGGTAAGAATCCAGACAAACTGGATGGTCCTAGTAAACGCCTGTAAAGCTTAATGAAGCCTTAACGCCGCGCGGAATTTTCAAGCGAACGGACTTTTCCTGTGCCGGAACGGGACGGCCCGACTCCTCCCGCGCCATCAAGCCCTGGATGCATATGGTGGCGCCGAAACATCGGCCCCGCCGCCGCGACATCGTTTCGAAACACGCTCCGCGCTAAACGCCCGCTCCTCTGGGCTGGCGCAGTCGACGCCGTCACCGATCAAGAAATGCAGGAGCACACCATGGACTGGTATTCGATCGTCAAATTCCTTCACGTCGTCTCGGCCATCCTGTGGGTCGGCGGCGGCTTCGTCCTGTTCCTGCTCGGCGTGCTCGCCGAGCGCGCCGGCATCATCCAGGACAAGCTGCAAGCGATGCGGGCGAGCGGCGAGCTCGGCGGCCGCTTCTTCGCGCCGATGTCGATGCTCACCCTGATTTTCGGCCTGATCATGTGCGGCTTCTGGGTTGGCTTTTCCGACCTGTGGATCATCATCGGCCTTGTCGGCTACGCCACGACCTTCTCGATCGGCATGCTCGTTTTCAAGCCGACCGGCGAGCGGATGGGGGCCATGGTCGCCAAGGAAGGCGTGACGCCGGCGGTTCTCGCCATCGGCCAGCGCATGATGCGCTGGGCGCGTTTCGACTACGCGGTGATGCTGGTGATCATCGCCGACATGGTGCTGAAGCCTACGCTTCACGACATCGGCATCCTCGCCGGCATGGTGCTGGTGATCGCATCCGGCGCAGCGCTTGCGCTTGGCGGCGGCCGCCAGCTGGTGCCGAGCGCCGCTTGATCCTTCTCTAGCGGGCGGCGCCGGTGCGCCGCCCTGCCCATCACATCAGGCCCGCAATACCATCCCAGAGCAGCTTGAGCGCCACCACCGCCACCGTCGCGTATGTGAACGGATAAAACACCTCCGGCCGCATGCGGCGCACCAGCCAGGCGCCGGCGATGGTGGAAAGCGGCGCCAGCGGCATCAGCGCAAACGATGCGGTGAGATTGGCGCTGTCGAACTGGCCAAGCGCGAAATAGGGAATGAGCTTCAGCGCGTTGGTAGCGGCGAAGAAGATCGCCGCCGTCCCTGACAGCACCTTCGGGTCGAGCCGGATCGGCAGCGCGTAGACCTGGAAGGGCGGGCCGCCGACATGGGCGACGAAGCTGGTGAAGCCCGCAACGATGCCCCAGAACGCCGCAGCGATGCGGTTCGGCTCCACCTCGTGGTCGGCGCCGTGGCGAAACTGCAGATAGATCCAGCGCAGGACGAAGACCAGCGCGACCGCGCCGACGATCAGCCGCACCATTTCCTCCGTCACCAGGGCCGCCGTCAGCCAGCCGAGGCCGATGCCGATGACGGCGCCGGGCATCATGTCGACCAGCATCTTGCGATCATAGACGCCCCACCATGTCCACACCGAAACGATGTCCATCAGGCAAAGGATCGGCAGCAGGATGGCCGCCGCCTGCACCGGCGGGATGGCCAGCGCCATCAGCGGCACGCCGACGAAGCCTACGGCGCCGCCGAAGCCGCCCTTCGACAGGCCGACGAGGATGACCGCCGGAATGGCGGCGGCATAGAACCAGGGATCGCTGAGCAGGCCTGACATGGGAGATACGGCGACAAGAAACGGGGAGGATGGCGGGAGACTTGCAATAGACCAGAAAGCGAAAGACCGCGATAGCCGAAGCGCCCCGCCAGCCGGTCGGCGCGATCAACTGTCCGTAATCCAGCCTGCCGAGTTTGCGGCTGGCGGCGGGCCATGCATAAGGTCACCCGCCCAGCATGAGGTTTGACGATGAGCGAAGTCCTGATCCGCCGCGCGGACAAAGCCGATCTTGCGGCGATCGTCGAGATGCTTGCCGATGACGCGCTTGGCCGCGCCCGCGAGAATGCAAGCGTGCCTTTGGCGCAAGCCTATCAGGACGCCTTCGCGACCATAGACGGCAACCCGAACCATTTCCTGGCGGTGATGACGGACGGCGCCGAAGTCATCGGCACCTTGCAGATCAGTTTTATCCCAGGCCTGTCGTTGCAGGGCGCTTGGCGCGGCCAGATCGAGGCGGTGCGCGTCGCGGCGAGCCGGCGCGGAGAGGGGCTCGGGCATAGCCTGCTGGAATGGGCGATCGAAAGATGCCGCGAGCGCGGCTGCAGGGTGGTGCAACTGACGACCAACAAGAGCCGGCTCGACGCGCACCGCTTCTACGAACGGGTCGGCTTCAAGGCGAGCCACATCGGCTACAAGCTGGATCTTTGACGCACCCGCGCCGGCGATGCCGGCGACCTCTCATCGCCGCGCCTGAACCAGAAGAAACATCGGCCGCTCGACCTCTTTGGCCAGTTCAGGCCTGGCGGCGATCTGCCCTTCAGTTGGACAGAATTCCTCCACGCGGCCGATGGTGAACCCGGCCTGGATCAGGTTGTTGAGCGTGGTGCCGAGTGTGCGGTGGTGCTTCACCACGCCCTCGGAGAACCAGTCGGTCGTGCGCGGCCCTTCCACCAGATACTGATCGACGGGCCAGACGTTCCTTCCTGCGGCGTCCACGGACCAGCCCGGATTGCTTGGAGCCATGAAGATCGGATGCTCCGTCGAGAAGACGAAGAACCCGCCAGGGACCAGGGCCTGGTAAACCGTCGCGAACAGCCGCGCGGCATCGCTGACATAATGCAGGGCAAGCGAGCTATAGGCGAGGTCGAAGCGCGCCTTTGGCAAACTGAGCTCGTCGAGGTCGACGCGCTCATAGGCTATGGCTTCGTCGGAGCCGGCGGCGCGTGCTCGGGCGAGCATCCTTTCCGACAGGTCGAGGCCCAGAACCTGCTTGGCTCCGTGCGCCCCTGCCCAGCGGCAGAACCAGCCGAAGCCGCAACCGAGATCGACGATGCTTAGACCACCCACCTTCGGCAGCATGGCGCGCAGAACCGGCCACTCGGGCGCGCCGTCCAACCCTTCCACCGAACGATGCAGACGGCTGTAGCCTTCGAAGAAATCGGCCTTGTCGTAGATATTTTGCGCCATGCTCTTCCCGTGCTTTCGCTTGCTAACCTAGCGGTCGTTTCGTTAGCGTCCATCAGCAGCTTCAACAGGCCGTCTGTCAGTCCTTGAAGATTGCGCAAGCCGCTGCTGCCGCGACGCTTTTCAGCGGCGATCTTCGCCCGCCTCCTGTTCAAGCCGGACGCTTTGCTCTATGCCGCAATGCCACCATGTTCGCCCGGCATAGGCGAAAACCGGGATCGAAGACCGATGAATGAAGCAACCCCGCCCAATCGCTGCCGAATCGTGCTGATCGCGCCGCCGCTTGTGACTCCCGAGCACATCTGCACCGCCTTCGACGGCGGCGACGTCGCCTCGCTGATCCTGCCCGAAAACGGCATGGATGACGCCGCCTTCCAGGCCTTCGCCGAGAAGATCGTGCCGATCGCGCAGGCCGCCGGCGTCGCCGTCATCGTCGCCGGCGACAGCCGCATCGCCGGCCGCGTCCATGCCGACGGCATCCATGTCGAGGCAAACCGCCAGGAACTGGCCGAGACGATCGAGCGCTTGGCCGACAGGATGATGGTCGGGGCGGGCGGCGCCAAGACCCGCGACGAGGCGCTGGAGCTCGGCGAGGAGCGGCCCGACTACATGTTCTTCGGCCGCTTCGGCTATGACAACAAGCCCGAGCCGCACCACCGCAATCTCGCTCTCGGTGAATGGTGGGCGCAGATGATCCAGATTCCTTGCATCGTGATGGCCGGCTCCGAGCTTGCGTCGGTGGAAACGGTAGCGGCCACCGGCGCCGAGTTCGTGGCGCTCTCCAGCGCCGTCTTCGCCGACGGACTCGATCCGCGCGCGGCGGTCGCCGCGGCCAACGCGCTGCTCGACCAAATCGCGCCGCGCTTCGAGGACTGACGTGCGCTGGTCCCGGCTTTCCTTCGCGGCGTTGGCCGCGGCCTTGACGATCCAGGCGGCCGCCGCCGTGGCCGCCGCCGAGACCCCGCCGGTGCCGCAGCCCAGACCGGACACGACCACACCCGACACGAGCGCGCCGGATACAAGCGCCCCTGCTACCGGCGCCCCAGATACAAGCATTCCGAATATAAGCGCCCCGAATGCAATCGCCCCAAGCACTGGCGCCCCGAATAGTGGCGCTCCGAATGCTGGCGCGGCCCATGCCGACAAGCCGATCGAAACACCGCTGCCGCAGCCGGCAACGCTTCAACCGCCATCAGCCGATACCATCAATCCCGATCGCTTCGGCGCCAAGCTCCCGGACGCCGCCTACGGCGCCTTCCAGCGTGGCCTCTATAAAACCGCCTACAACCTTGCCATGGTGCGGGCCAAGAACGGCGACCCCGCGGCGCAGACACTGGTCGCCGAGATCCTGTCGCGTGGGCTGGGCGTGCCGCTCAACGCGGCAGAGGCCGCGAAATGGTATGGGCTCGCCGCCGAGCAGGGCGTGCCGGAGGCGCAGTTCCAATATGCGCTGATGCTGCTCGACGGACGCTATGTGAAGAAGGACGCCAAGGAAGCCTATGCGCTGATGCAGGCCGCCGCCGAGGCGGGCAACCGCCTGGCCCAGTTCAACTTCGCCCAATTGCTCGTCCAGCAGGATCCGGGCGATGCCGGCATAGCCAAGGCCGCTGTATATTATGAGCGCGCCGCCAGTACCGGCCTTGCCGACGCCGAATATGCGATGGCGCAGATCTACGCCAACGGCGCCGGTGGCAAACCGCGCGACGACGCCAAGGCACGCACACTGCTGGCGCAGGCCGCCCGGCAGAACTACGACACCGCGCAACTTGACCTCGCCGCATGGATGATCGAGGGGCGCGGCGGCGATCGCGACCTGAAATCGGGCTTTGCCTGGATGAGGCGCGCGGCCGAAGGCGGCAATGTCGCCGCCCAGAACCGCCTCGCCAAACTCTATATGGGCGGCATCGGTACCGACCCCGATCTGATCCTGGCCGGAGCCTGGTATATCGTCGCCCGGCGCGCCGGCCTGATCGACCCGCAGATGGACGATTTCCTGCAGGGCCTCGACGACGGTCAGACCAAGCAGGCGCTGCAGAGGGCGAACCGGCTGCCCTGAAAAAAGACGGCTCACGGCAGCGGCCATCTCCATGAGCGTTCGCGACGCCCTCCCTTGCCACTCAATGCGATTTGTGGTCTTGGAGGCGCCAAAGCGCGCTCCGCGCCAAAAATCTCATTCCGGATCAGTTCAACATGGCCAAGATCAGCGGCAGCGAAATCCGTCCCGGCTATGTCATCGAGCATGACGGCGGCCTCTGGGTCGCGGTCAGGACCAACACCGTGAAGCCCGGCAAGGGCGGCGCCTACAACCAGGTAGAGCTGAAGAACCTGATCAATGGCACCAAGCTCAACGAGCGCTTCCGCTCGGCCGAGACCGTCGAGCAGATCCGGCTGGAGATGAAGGATTTCTCCTTCCTCTACGAGCAGGGCGACGCGCTGGTTTTCATGGACACCGAAAGCTACGAGCAGCTCGAACTGAACAAGGATTTCGTCGGCGAGCGCGCCGCTTTCCTGCAGGACGGCATGATGGTCACGGTCCAGCTCTATGAGGAGCGGCCGATCGGCATCTCGCTGCCCGACCAGGTGACGCTGACCATCACCGAGGCCGACCCCGTGGTGAAGGGCCAGACGGCGGCGTCCTCTTACAAGCCTGCAGTGCTGGAAAACGGGGTCCGCGTCCTGGTGCCGCCCTTCATCTCGGCGGGCGAGCGCATCATCGTCGACACCAACGAGATCACTTACGTGCGTCGCGCAGAATAAAACGGCCAACACAGGAAGAAGAAGAATGGCGCGTTCCGCTCTCCTCAATGTCATGGTCCAGGCCGCGATGAAGGCCGGCCGGTCGCTGTCGCGCGATTTCGGCGAGGTGCAGAACCTGCAGGTCTCGATGAAGGGGCCTGGCGACTATGTCAGCCAGGCCGACCGCAAGGCCGAAGAGATCGTCTTTACCGAACTGTCGAAGGCGCGGCCGGGCTACGCCTTCCTGATGGAGGAGCGCGGCGCCGTCGACGGCGAGGACGGCCAGCATCGCTGGATCGTCGACCCGCTCGACGGCACGACCAACTTCCTCCACGGCATCCCGCTCTTCGCGGTCTCGATCGCGCTCGAGCGCCAGGGCCAGATCGTCGCCGGTGTCGTCTACAATCCGGCCATGGATGAGCTCTATACCACCGAGCGCGGCGGCGGCGCCTTCATGAACGACCGCCGGCTGCGCGTCGCCGGACGCGCCAAGCTCACCGATGCCGTGATCGGCTGCGGCGTGCCGCATCTTGGGCGCGGCCAGCACGGCAATTTCCTGATCGAGTTGCGCAATGTCATGGCCGAGGTCTCCGGCGTCCGCCGCCTTGGCTCAGCCTCGCTCGATCTCGCCTATGTCGCGGCCGGCCGCATGGACGGGTTTTGGGAAACCGGCCTTTCGGCCTGGGACATCGCCGCCGGCGCCCTGCTCATCCGTGAAGCGGGCGGCTTCGTTTCGGATATGGATGGCGGGCAGGACATGCTGGAGGCCGGCTCCATCGTCGCCGGCAACGAGCTTATCCAACGCGCCCTCTTGAAGACGGTAAAGAAGCCGCTGGCTGCGCGCTGAAGCGCGCTATCGCATCACCCCGAAATCGGAATCGATTTCGCAGACCTCCGGTTCGGAACGGATAAGCGCAAATCAAAGGGCTGCAGCCCCTTTGCGCGTCGAAAGGACGCGCGGCGGGCTCGTCGCAAAACCGCAACCGAAGCTTGAAATACTGATCCGCGACTGCCCAGATTATGGTTGCAGGATCATTCATGAACGACGCTCGCGCAAATACATCGATCGAAATCCCCGTTGTCGGCCGTTGGCACTATTCGCGCGCCGAGATCATCGCCGATGGCATCGTCCATGCTGTAGGCATCGTGCTGGCGATCGCCGCCGGCTCGGTCTTCCTGGCTTTAGCCGCCTTCCATTCCGGCCCGGGTGAGTATGTCGCCGCCGTGTTCTACGTTGTGTCGCTGCTCACCGTGCTGTCGATATCGCTGGCCTATAATTTGTGGCCGATATCGTGGCCGGCGAAGTGGATCCTGCGCCGCTTCGACCATGCCGCGATCTATTTGCTGATCGCCGCCACCTACACGCCTTTCCTGACCCAGCTGCACACGTCCGCGCTTGCCGTGCCGATGATCGTTATCGTGTGGAGCGCGGCGGCAATGGGCGTCGCCATCAAGATGTTCCTGCCCGGGCGCTATGACCGGCTGGCGATCCTCTTTTACCTCGCCATCGGCTGGAGCGGCGTCGTGCTCGCCGGACCGCTGGTCGCGACGCTGCCGCCTGCCTCCGTCATGCTGCTGCTCGCGGGCGGCATCGTCTATTCATTGGGCGTCATCTTCTTTGCCTCGAAAGGCCTGCGTTTCCACAATGCCGTCTGGCATGGCTTCGTCGTCACCGGCGCCGGGCTGCACCTGGCCGCCATGGTCGACTGTCTGGTCATTAGCCGTTTTTGAAACGACCCGCGCGGGGCGATATTGTCAAGCACCATTCAATTTGGTCATAATTCCGTTTAGAGTCGCGACAATTCTGCGGCGGGTGGCATCGAAAACGGGGCACGGATGGCTTTTCTCAGATCCTTCGGCAGGCGCTCGGATGTCCTGGTCTACGATCCGCACAAGCTGTCGAGCCCGCAGGTCTTCCTGCTCACGATGGTGATCTTCCTGGTCATCGTCGCCTTCATCGCCGCCATCCTCACCCGCCAGATCTCCTCCGCCTTCTCCAGCAATCCCGGCCTAAACGGGCTGATCATCGGCGTGCTCGCCGTCGGCATCCTGCTCGCCTTCGCCCAGGTCGGCCGGCTGTTCAGAGAGGTGCGCTGGGTCAATTCCTTCCGCGCCGGCTCCGAGACCACCGAGCCGGTGCTCCTGGCGCCGATGAAGGCGATGATCGGCCGCTCGTCGACGATCGCCTTCTCGACCTCTTCGATGCGCACCATGCTCGATTCCATCGCCACGCGCCTCGATGAAAGCCGCGACACCTCGCGCTATCTCGTCGGACTGCTGGTGTTTCTCGGCCTGCTCGGCACCTTCTGGGGCCTGCTTAACACCATCGCCTCCATCCGCGAGACAATCGAAGCGCTCGACCCCGGCAGCGGCGATGCCGCCGCCGTGCTCGACGCGCTGAAGCAGGGCCTCTCGGCGCCGCTCGCCGGCATGGGCACGGCCTTCTCGTCCTCGCTGTTCGGCCTGTCCGGCTCGCTGGTGCTCGGCTTCCTCGACCTGCAGGCCGGCCGCGCCCAGACCCGCTTCTACACCGAGCTCGAGAACTGGCTGTCCTCGGTCACCGATCTCTCGTCCGATATCGTCGTGTCGGAATCGGCGCGCGCCGAGCCGTCGGAGGAGATCCGCCTGCTGTCGGAACGGCTGCGCAGCCTGCAGGAAAACGGCGGCGGCTCCAACCCGCGCGTCGCCACCGCCATGGCCAACCTGGCGGACGGCATTTCCGGACTGGTCAAGAACATGCGCTCCGAACAGCAGATCATGCGCGACTGGGTCGAGGCGCAGTCGGACGAACAGAAGGCGATGCGCAACACGCTGGAAAAGATCGCTGACGCCCTGAAGAAGACCGGAGTGCACTGACGTGGCGCTGGCAAGGCGGCGCGCCGATCGCCGCATCGACTACTGGCCCGGCTTCGTCGACGCGCTGTCGACGCTTCTGCTCGCCATCATGTTCCTGCTGACGGTCTTCGTGCTGGCGCAATTCCTGCTCAGCCGCGAAATCTCCGGCAAGGACACCGTGCTCAGCCGCCTCAACTCGCAGATCAACGAGCTGACGCAGTTGCTGGCGCTGGAGCGCTCGAACAGCCAGGACAAGGAAGACACGCTCGCCAATCTGCAGGCCTCGCTGTCGGCGGCGGAGGCGGAAAAGAGCCGTCTTCAGCAATTGCTGGAGGAGGGTGCCGGCGCCGGCGACGCGGCCAACAAGCGGGCAGACGCGCTGTCCGGCGAACTCAGCAACCAGCGCCAGATCAGCCAGCAAGCGCTGAGCCAGGTCGAGATCCTCAACCAGCAGATCGCCGCACTGCGCAAGCAGATCGCGGCGCTCGAGGACGCGCTCAACGTGTCCGAGCAGCGCGACCGCGAGTCCAACACCAAGATTGCCGATCTCGGCCGCCGCCTGAACGTGGCGCTGGCGCAGCGCGTCCAGGAGCTCAACCGCTACCGTTCCGATTTCTTCGGCCGACTGCGCGAGATCCTCGCCGACCGCGAGAACATCCGCATCGTCGGCGACCGCTTCGTCTTCCAGTCGGAAGTGCTGTTCCCGACCGGCTCCGACGAGATCAACGACGCCGGCAAGGTCGAGATGAAGAAGCTCGCCGATGCCGTCATCGAGCTGCAGAGAGAAATCCCGCCTGAGATCAGCTGGGTGCTGCGCGTCGATGGCCACACCGACAACAAGCCCTTGTCCGGAACCGGACGCTATCGCGACAACTGGGAACTGTCGACGGCCCGCGCGACCTCGGTGGTGAAGTTCCTGATCGAGAACGGCGTGCCGGCGAACCGGCTGGTAGCTGCCGGCTTCGGCGAATTCCAGCCGCTCGATCCGGCCGACACGGATGAGGCGCGCAGCAAGAACCGCCGAATTGAACTGAAGCTCACCGAACGTTGATCCGGCATCACGCGAACTCACGCGAATTTGTTCGCCGGCTCAACTCTAGCGCGCAGAAGCCCGCCGGCAAGGCCTGAAAACATTATCTTTTTTTAATTACACTCGGCGACTTGGCGGCCCTAATTTGCTGCGCAGGGCCGGGAACCGCCGGCGATGCCTCCCATCGCGACGCGACGGAACCGGACGGCCCACTAGCTCGGAAGCAGAGCGGGATGGCCGCTCCTTCCCCAGCAGGAGGATGCGCCGTCATGCGCGCTTTAACATCTCTCAAGACTGCAACTCTCGCCGCGGTTCTGATTGCCGCTCCGCTCGCCGGCGCCTACGCCGCCGGACATCACAAGGGCGCTCTCGACGCAACCGATCCAACCGACTTCACCGGACCGCGGGTGACCAGCCTGATCGAGCAGGTCCAGGGTGTGGATCAGGGCATCGCCGACGCGCGGCAAGCAAACGACATCTCGGCCTCGGAAGCGCAGCAACTGCATATGCGCGCCGCGCACATCAGCCAGGTGGCCGAGCACGTAGCCGCTTCGGATCACGGCAGGATTCCGGCTGCGCAATATCACGATCTGCTGCGCCGTCTCGACAATGTCGACCAGAAGCTGAGAACCGATACCGGCAGCGGCTTCCTGATGGGCGACGGCGCCGACGGCGGTCACTATCCGAACGGCTGAGCAGTTTCGGGCCGCGACTGCCGTTTCGAGACCAGGAAGGGACGATCTGGCGCCCGAGGGACCTGGCCCGAGGGCGTCCTTTTTTCAGTCACCGGCCGAGCCAAAGCGCGATAATGGCAAGCACCGCAGGCAGCGTCTGGACGAACAGGATCTTGCGGCCGACGGTCGCCCCGCCATAGAGGCCGGCGACGGCAACGCAAAGCAGGAAGAACATCTTGATCTGGAACCCGCCGGTGCCGAGATAGAGCCCCCAGATCAGGCCTGTAGCAAGAAAGCCGTTATAGAGCCCCTGGTTGGCGGCGAGCACTTTCGATGCGCTGGCGAAGTCCGGCTTGAGGTTGAACGCCTTGTGGCCGCGCGGCGTGTCCCACAGCACCATCTCCAGATAGACGATGTAGCAGTGGATCAGCGCTACCAGCCCGGTCAGGATATTGCCGATCATTGTCCCCTCCGCTCGTTGGCCCCAACCTTTGATCACGCAGCGCTGTTGCAAGGCAAGATGGGCTGATCCGGAACGGGCGGATCAGGGTTGCCAAGCTGCGCGCCTTGGTATCTTTTCGCGCCAACCCCTTTGCAGCCGGAAACCATCCATGTCCTTCCAAAAACTCGATCTACTCGGCCATAGGCTCGAAGCGCTGGAACATGCGCTGGCCATTCTCGGCGCCGATGAGGCGACCCACATGGCGGTTGGCGGCGGCGAGAAGCGCGCCGAGGCGATGTCGGCCCTGGCCGGCATGCTGCACGCCCAGGCTACCGCGCCGGAGATCGGCGACTGGATCGCCGCCGCCGAAGCCGAACCGCTGAACGACGAGCAGCAGGCTGCGGTGAGGGAACTGCGCCGGCAATATACCAACCTCACCTGCCTACCGGTCGAATTTGTCGAGCGCCAGACGACGGCGCGCATGCGCTCCGAGCAGCTCTGGCGCGACCTGCGCGCCAAGAATGACTGGGCGGGCTTCCTGCCGGCGCTCGAAGGCGTCGTGGCGCTGGTCCGAGAAGAAGCGGCGCTGCGCGCCGAGGCGCTCGGCCTCGCCCCCTATGACGCGCTGATGGAGCAGTACGATCCCGGCAACCGCGCCGCCGACATCACGCCGGTGTTCGTCGAGCTGAAGGCTTTCCTCAAGGATTTCCTGCCGCATGCGCTGGCCGTGCAGGATGCGCGGCTGGCGAAGCACGCGCTCAAGCCGCTCTCCGGCAGCTACGCCGTAGAGAAGCAGCGCGAGCTTGGTCTTGCCATGATGGCGGCGGTCGGCTTCGACCTCACCCATGGCTCGCTGGCGGTGTCGCACCATCCCTTCTGCGGCGGCGTGCCGACCGATGTGCGCATCACCACCCGCTACAAGACTTCCGATTTCCTGTCGGCGCTGATGGGAGTGCTGCACGAGACCGGCCACGCGCTTTACGAACAGAATCTGCCGAAAGCCTGGTCGCACTGGCCGCTCGGCAAGGCGCGCGGCATGGCCGTGCATGAGAGCCAGAGCCTGTTCGTGGAGAAGCAGATCGGCCGCAACCCCGCCTTCTGGCGCTGGGCGCTGCCGGTTGTCGAGAAGCATCTCGGCGAAGCCTGGTCGATCGACGACATCCTGCCGCATGTCCATCATGTGGAACGCGGCTTTATCCGCGTCGACGCCGACGAGGTCACCTATCCGCTGCATGTCATCTTGCGTTACGAGCTCGAGCAAGAGCTCGTCTCAGGACGGCTGGAGGCCGCCGACCTGCCCGAGGCCTGGGATGCCAAGATGCGCGACTATCTCGGCCTGTCGACCATCGACAACCCGGCCGACGGGCCGATGCAGGACGTGCACTGGCCGGGCGCCGCCTTCGGCTATTTCCCGTCCTACACCCTGGGCGCCATGATGGCGGCGCAGCAATGGGCGGCCCTGACCAGGGAGCACCCGTGCGCGGACGAGGATCTCGCCAAGGGCGACTTCAGCGCCATCAATGAGTGGCGACGCGACAAGATCTGGTCGCAGGGCTCGCGCTGGTCGACGCCGGACCTGCTCGAGCGCGCCACCGGCGAGAAGCTCAACGCCGTTTACTTCACCGAGCACCTGCGCAAGCGGTACGGCGACTGATAACGCCTGCCGGCGGGCGCTACTCCGCCGCGCCCTTGAAGGCGCTCGCTCCGGTCTCGAACTGCAGCTTGGCGAGCCGCGCATAGGTGCCGCCCTTGGCGACAAGGCTCTGATGCGTGCCTTCCTCGACGATGCGTCCGCCGTCCATGACTAGGATCCGGTCGGCCTTGAGCACCGTCGCCAGCCGGTGGGCGATCACGATGGTGGTGCGGCCGCGCATCAGCCGCTCCAGCGCCGTCTGCACCAGCGTTTCGCTTTCGGCGTCGAGCGCCGAGGTCGCCTCGTCGAGCAGCAGGATCGGTGCGTCGCGCAGAATGGCGCGGGCGATCGCCACGCGCTGGCGCTGGCCGCCCGAAAGCGTCACACCGCGCTCGCCGACCTGGCTGTCATAGCCCTTTTCAAGCTTGCCGATGAATTCGTCGGCAAGCGCCGCCTTTGCCGCCGCCTCGATCTCGGCATCGCTGGCGCCCGGCCGGCCGAAGCCGATATTGTCGGCAGCACTGGCCGCGAAGATGGTGACGTCCTGCGCCACGATGGCGATGCGCTGGCGGATTGCGGCCGGATCGGCCTGGCGCAGATCGACGCCGTCGATGACGACACGGCCGCTCTCCGGATCGTAGAAGCGCAGGATAAGCGAGAAGACGGTGCTTTTTCCCGCGCCCGAAGGACCGACGATCGCCACCGTCTCGCCGGGCTTCACCTGGAAGCTCAGCCCATGCACGGCGGCCCGGTCCGGCCGCGCCGGATAGGAGAAGGAGACATCGTCAAAGCTGATCGCGCCCTTGGCCTTGGCCGGCAGCGGCTGAGGATCTGCGGGCGCCTGAATGGCGGGCTTCTCGGCCAGGATCTCGGTCAGACGCTCGGCGGCGCCCGCCGCCTGCGACAGCTCGCTCCACACTTCCGACAGCGCGCCGAGTGCGCCGGCGGCGAACACCGAATAGAGCAGGAACTGGCCGAGCGTGCCGGCCGACATCGTGCCGGCAAGCACGTCGCGCGAGCCGAACCAGAGCACCGCCACCACCGATGAAAAGATCATGAAGATGGCGAAGAAGGTGAGAAAGGAGCGGGCGAAGACCGACGTGCGCGCCGCCTCGAAGGCGGCCTCGACGGCGGCCGAGAAGCGCCCCGTCACCAGCTTCTCGTTGGTGAAGGCCTGCAGCGTGCGCACGGCGCCGATCTGCTCGCTGGCATAGGCAGTGGCTTCCGCCAGCGTATCCTGCGCCAGCCGCGACTTGCGCCGCACCGAACGGCCGAAGGCGACGAGCGGCAGCACGATCAGCGGGATGGCGGCCAGTACCAGGCCGGACAGTTTTGGGCTGGTGAAGACCATCATCGCCACGGCACCGACGCCGAGGATGAGATTGCGCAGCGCGACCGATGCCGTGGCGCCGACCGCCGACTTCACCTGCGTGGTATCCGCGGCAAGCCGCGACACGATCTCGCCCGACTGCGAGCGATCGAAAAAGGCCGGCGAGAGCGTCGTGACATGGGAGAAGACATCGCGGCGGATGTTGGCGACGACCCGCTCGCCGAGCGTGATGACGAAGTAGTAGCGGCTGGCGGAGGCCGCCGCCAGCACGGCCGCCATCAGCACCAGCGCGGCGAAATACTCGGCAATGAAGGTAGTGCCCGCCGCCTGGAAGCCGTGATCGATCATGCGCCGCACGGCCATCGGCAGGGCCAGCGTCGTCCCTGCCGCAACGATCAGCGATATGATCGCGCCGACCGCCAGTTTGCGGTACTGCATGACGTACGGAAAAAGGTTCCTGAGCGGCCGGACCGAGCGCCTGCGCTCGTCACCACTGACACCAATATCCGCCATGAGCGTTTCCTCTGGCCGCGTGTTCGTCATGCGCTT
Source organism: Mesorhizobium sp. WSM4983 (assembly GCF_029625765.1). Classification (NCBI taxonomy): domain Bacteria; kingdom Pseudomonadati; phylum Pseudomonadota; class Alphaproteobacteria; order Hyphomicrobiales; family Phyllobacteriaceae; genus Mesorhizobium; species Mesorhizobium sp. WSM4983. The sequence continues at coordinate 682,622 of NZ_JARTVM010000002.1, forward strand.
CAATATGCGCCTGCCGCGGCCTTGTGATTCAATTCCGGCTGATGTATAGGCTCGCCGACCGTTTTAGAAGCCGTGGCTTTTCATTAGCTGCGGCTTCGAGTTTTAAAAAGGGGCGCATCGACGCAGGCCATCGGCCCGTCACCAGCGCCGGCAAGCCAGGAACACGACAATGAAGGCCGATATCCATCCCGACTACCACACCATCAAGGTCGTCATGACCGACGGCACCGAATACCTGACCCGCTCGACCTGGGGCAAGGAAGGCGACACGATGAACCTCGACATCGACCCGACCACGCACCCGGCCTGGACCGGCGGCCAGCAGACCCTGCTCGACCGCGGCGGCCGCCTGTCGAAGTTCAAGAAGCGTTTCGAAGGTTTCGGCCTCTAAGCCTTTCTAAACGTGTCGCAGATCAAAAACCCGCCTCCGAGGCGGGTTTTTTGTTGGCCACAGACGCTGCGGGAAACCCGACCAGGTTGTACCTACCCTTCCACCAGCTCCCGCAGCGCCATGCGCTTATAGGCCGCGACCAGCCTGTCGCCCTCCTCCCGGTCGACGGAGATCGCCAGCCGCATGACCGCCTCGCCCATCTGCCAGACTAGCAGCGCCGCCGTCTCCATCGCCACGGTATCTGCGCCGGGACGCAACCGCTTCAGCACCGCGACGAGGAATCGGGCATTGGCCCGGCTGTCGGCCAGTTCGAGTTCGCGCAAGGCCTTGTCGGCCTGCGTGCCCGACCAGATGTCGCGCATCACCGGTTCGGCCAGGAACATCCCGTAATAGATGTCGACCAGCTCCGAAAACGCCCGCTTCAGCCCCTCGGCGTCGCTGACGTCCTTCAGCGCCGCCGAGATGCAGGCCTGGCTTTCGGCGGTGTAGCGCTCGGCCAGCGCCCAGACGATCGCCCGCTTGTCGGGAAAGAACTGGTAGAGCGAGCCGATCGACACCCCTGCTCTTTCCGCCACCTCGCCCATGCGCATGGCATCGCTGCCTTGCTCGGCGATCAGCGCCGCGGCGGCGGCAAGCATCCGCTCGACCCGCTCGCGGCTGCGCTGCTGCGTCGGCGCTCGCCGGGGCATTGCGATTTCCTGGTCGAGCTTCGCGGCTACCCTGCCTTGCATGAGCTTCCTCCGAAAGATCCTCGAGAAACTGGCTTGACTCACAAAATACGAGGGTTTATCACGTTTTGCAAACATGAGGATTACTCATATTCAGAAAACGAGGAGATCGAGATGACCGACACGTCACAGAAACCGATTTTGATCCTGGGCGGCACCGGCAAGACCGGCCGGCGGCTGGCCGAACGGTTGATCGCCCGCAGGATCCCGGTGCGGATCGGCTCCCGCGCAGGCACGCCTCCCTTCGACTGGTCGGACAAGAACACCTGGGGCGCGGCCCTCGACGGCGTCGGCGCCGTCTACATCAGCTACTATCCTGACATCGCGGTGCCGGGCGCCGCCGAAACTGTCGAGGCGTTGGCCAAACTTGCCGTCGAGCGCGGCAACAAGCGGCTGGTGCTGCTCTCCGGCCGCGGCGAGACGGAGGCTCAGCGCGCCGAGGAAATGGTCAAGGTTTCCGGTGCCAATTGGACGATCCTGCGCTGCTCATGGTTCTCCGCAGAATTTCAGCGAAGGCTTCCTCATCGAATCCATACTCGAAGGCGAAGTCACCCTGCCGGTCGGCGCTGTCGGCGAACCCTTCGTCGATGTCGACGATATCGCCGATGTCGCCGAAGCCGTGCTGACGGAGCCGGGCCATGCCGGCCAGCTTTACGAACTCACCGGCCCGCGTCTGCTGAGCTTTGCTCAGGCCGTCGCCGAAATCGGCAAAGCCACTGGCCGCGACATCCGCTATCGGCGGATCTCGCATGCCCAATTCACCGAAACGGTGGCTGCGCACAACCTGCCGCCGGAATTCGCCTGGCTGCTCAACGAGCTCTTCACCGAGGTGCTCGACGGCCGCAACGAATCGCTGACCGACGGCGTGCAGCGCGCGCTCGGCCGCCGGCCGAAAGACTTCTTCGCCTATGCAACCGAAACCGCAGCCAGGCGCGTCTGGAGTAACTGAGATGATGAAAATTCTTCCCGCCCTCGCCTTCATTGCCGCGATCGGCTCTGGCGTGGTCGGCGGCGTCTTCTTCGCCTTTTCCAATTTCGTCATGGCAGCACTTGCCAGGCTGCCCGTCCCAGCCGGCATCGCAGCGATGAATTCGATCAACATCACCGTAATTACGCCCGCCTTCATGACGGCGCTTTTCGGCACCGGCCTCATCTGCCTGGTGCTGATTGCCGCTGTCATCATGGGCTGGAGCCAATCGGGCTCGTACTGGCTGCTTGCCGGCGCCGTAATCTATCTCGTCGGCAACCCGATCGTGACCATGGTGTTCAACGTACCGCTCAACGACGCCCTGGCCGCCGTCGACCCGGCCAGCAGCAACGGCGCCGCCGTGTGGGCGAACCATCTGCGCCAATGGGTAATGTGGAACCACGTCCGCACCATCACCGCGATCGTGGCGATGGCCTGCTTTATCCTGGCGCTGATTTGAAGAGAGCGGCCAGCGGATAAAACACCGCCTCAGGCGGGGTCCGTCTTCTTGTGCGTCTTGCGGTCGGCGTGTCCCAGATCGCGTTCCGGGTCGATGACATCGCGGACCAGCTGCTTGAGCTTCGCCGCCTCCGGAAAACCGCCGTCGCGCTTGCGCTCCCAGATAAGCTGGTCGTTGCAGGAGATCGTGAAGATGCCGCCGGTGCCCGGCACCAGCGTCACCTCGCCGAGCTCGGTACCGAAGGTCGAGAGCAGCTCCTGTGCCATCCAGCCGGCTCTGAGCAGCCACTGGCATTGCGTGCAGTAGGTGATGCGGATGGCGGGCCGCGGCTTCTCGCTCATGTCGGATCGAGTTCCGCTCATAGATCAGCCGATCAGGCCGCGCTGAGCTTGGCCATCGTTTCGTCGTCGACCTCGAAATTGGCGTAGACGCTCTGCACGTCGTCGTCGTCCTCGAGAGTGGCGACCAGCTTCATCAGCGACTGCGCCCGTTCTTCATCGACCGGCACATTGTTCTGCGGCTGCCAGATCGGCTTCACCGACTCCGCTTCGCCGAGCGCGGCTTCGAGCGACTTCGATACCTCGCCGAGATTTTCGAAGCTGCAATAGACGGTGTGGCCTTCCTCGTCCGACTCGACGTCGTCAGCACCGGCCTCGATCGCGGCTTCCATCACCGTGTCCGCGCTGCCGGCCGAAGCCGGGTAATAGATCTCGCCGACGCGGTTCCACATGAACGACACCGAGCCGGTTTCGCCGAGCGCCCCGCCGGCCTTGGTGAAGGCGGCGCGCACATTGGACGCCGAGCGGTTGCGGTTGTCGGTCAGCACCTCGACGATCAGCGCCACGCCGCCGGGGCCATAGCCCTCATAGCGCACGGCCTCGTAGTTCTCGGCATCTCCGGCGGAGGCCTTGTTGATGGCGCGCTGGATGTTGTCCTTCGGCATCGACACCGCCTTGGCGTTCTGCACCGCAAGGCGCAGCCGCGGGTTCATCGCCGGGTCCGGCGTGCCGGTTTTGGCGGCGACGGTGATTTCGCGTGCCAGCTTGGAAAACATTTTCGACCGCACCGCATCCTGGCGGCCTTTCCGGTGCATGATGTTCTTGAACTGCGAATGGCCAGCCATGGCACCCCTGTCGTGTTCGGCTAGAGCATTTCTCGGCCGGGCGCGATCACCCGGCAAATGCTCGAATTCAAAATTTCAGAACGCTGCAAGCGTGCCTGCGAAGGCCCGCGGGGCTCTCTGTCGGAATGGCCGGCTTATAGATAAATCGGCTCAATTCGTCCAGCCGGACCGTCGACCCTGACGGCGGACAGACCGAGATTGCCCTTGCAGCGCGGCATCATCCCTCCAGATCCGACTTCAGCCGGTCGAGGATGCTGATCGCATGGCCCGCATATTGGCCGATCCAGCGGTCGTGGATCTGCCTGATCGGCAGCGCGTTGAGATGGTTCCAGCGCTCGCGCCCCTCGCGCCTCGCCACGACCAGATCGGCCTCTTCCAGCACCTTCAGATGCATCATGACCGTGCAGCGATCCATGTCCGGGAAAGCCTCGCAGAGCGCCCCGGTGGTCTGCGGCTGATCCTTGAGCCGGTCGAGCAACTCGCGCCGGCGCGAGTGCGCCAAGGCCTTGAAAACACGATCGTCCGACGTTGGGCTTGACATGTTATGTTTTTATAACATATTGTTTCACGAGGCAAGGAAGGAGCTGTGGATATGTCTCTTGGATTCAGGATTTCCGGACGCATCGGCAAGCCGGTCGCCGAAGTCTTCGACGCCGTGGTCAACCCGACGAAGCTCAGCGGCTATTTCACCACCATTGGCGGCGCCTCTGCTCCGCTGGTCGCCGGCACCACCGTCACCTGGTGGAAGACGGTGCCGGTCGAGGTCGACGAGGTGATCAAGGATAGGCGTATCGTGCTGCGCTGGGACGCGGCCGACACTGACGGCAAGCCGGCCTACAAGACACGCATCGAGATGAACTTCGAGCCGTTGGACGACGGCGGCACCTTCGTTACCATCGCCGAGGCCGGCTGGCACGAAGGCGAGGTCGGACTGAAGAAATCCTACCTCAATTGCGAGGGCTGGTCGCAGATGCTCGCCTGCATGAAGGCGTATCTCGAATACGGCATCAATTTGCGCGACGGCTATTATCGCGCCGAGATGAAAGGCGAGCCGGCCAACGAGACCAATATTTGACTCCTTTGAGCGAGGAGGCCCGGCCGTGAAGGTAACGCCGTTCCTGATGTTCGAAGGTCAGGCCGAGGAGGCCATGACCCTCTATTGCGACACCGTTCCAGAAAGCCGCGTTGTCGACGTCACACGCTATGGCGCCGGTGAGGACGGGCCCGAACGTGCGCTCAAGCTGGCCCGTGTCGTGATCGGCGGCACTGAGGTCATGGTCTTCAACAGCCCCGTGCATCACGCCTTCTCCTTCACGCCGTCGTTCTCGCTCTTCGTCGACTGTTCCTCCGAGGAGGAGCTCGATCGCATTGTCGGGGTGCTGGCCAAGGACGGCGCGTTTCTGATGCCGACCGACGATTACGGCTTCAGCCGCCGTTTCGCTTGGCTCAACGACCGCTTCGGCGTTTCCTGGCAGATCAACCTGCCCTAGTTTAATGCCCGCCGCCGGACCGCTGCTTCTTTCGACGCCGCGCCAGCATGTTGAGGCCCTCGACCAGCGCGGAAAAACCCATGGCGGCGTAGATGTAGCCCTTGGGCACGTGATAGCCCATGCCGTCGGCAATCAGCGTCATGCCGATCATCAGCAGGAAGCCGAGCGCCAGCATCACGATTGTGGGGTTCTTGGCGATAAAGTTGGCGAGCGGCGTCGCCGCCAGCATCATCACGCTCACCGCCACGATGACAGCGATGTACATGATGGCGATCTCGTCGGTCATCCCGACGGCGGTGATGATGGAATCGATCGAGAAGACGAGGTCAAGCAGCAGGATCTGGAAGATCGCGCCGGCCAGGCTCATCTGCAGTGTGCCGCCCATCATCGAGTCCTGATGATCCTGCGGATCGACCGTGTGGTGGATTTCCTTGGTCGCCTTCCAGACAAGGAACAGGCCGCCGGCGATCAGGATCAGGTCGCGCCAGGAAAAGCCATGCCCGAACGCCGTGAACACCGGCGTCGTCAATTGCACGATGATCGAGATCGTGGCGAGCAGCACCAGCCGCATGCCCAGTGCCGCCGAGATGCCGAGTTTGCGGGCGCGGGCGCGCTGCGCTTCCGGCAGCTTGTTGGTCAGGATCGAGATGAAGATCAGGTTGTCGATGCCGAGCACCACCTCCAGCACCACCAGCGTCAGCAGCGCGATCCAGGCTGTGGGATCGGAGACAAAGGCAAAGTGCGGCGCCAGGAACTCGACAAGCTGCATGGAGGTCGTCCCCTCTACGATCTAGAGCAGTTTTCGCGGGTTTCGTCGCCAGTTAGGTACGACCGGTGCTCATATCAATATCATGACCAGAAGGACGGCGCGGTTTCCTCGAGTCGCGGCCCGCGGCGAAACGGCGCGATCTTCTCGGCGAGCCCGGTGCGGTCGGAGATTTCCACGCCGACGCCGCAGAGCGTCGCCGGTCCATTCGCGGCCTCGAAACGACCTTTCGGCACTTTCGACAGGAAGCGGTTGAGCGGCTCTTCCTTGTCCATGCCAAGCGAGGAATCATAGTCGCCGCACATGCCGGCGTCCGAAATATAGGCGGTGCCGCCGTTGAGTATCTGATGATCGGCGGTCGGCTGGTGCGTGTGGGTGCCGACCACAAGGCTGGCACGGCCGTCGACGAAATGCGCGAAGCACATCTTTTCCGAAGTCGCCTCGGCATGGAAATCAATCACTACTGCGTCGGCCTGTTCGCCAAGCGGACAGGCGGCAAGCTCGCGCTCGCCGGCCTGGAACGGATCGTCGAGCTCGGGATGCATGAAGACGCGCCCCATGATGTTGGCGACCAGCACCCGCGCGCCGTTCCTGGCGATATAGACGCCAGAACCACGCCCCGGCGTGCCCTTGGGAAAATTGGAGGGGCGCAGGAAGCGCTCCTCGCGCGGCGCGAAGACCAGCGCGTCGCGCTGGTCCCAGACATGGTTGCCGGTGGTGACGACATCCGCGCCCGCCGCGAGCGTCTCGCGAAATATCTCCTCGGTGATGCCGAAGCCGCCGGCGGCGTTCTCGCCATTGACGATGACGAAGTCGAGCTTGAAGTCGGATATCAAGCCCGGCAGCTGTTCCCACACCGCCGTGCGCCCAGTTTTTCCGACCATGTCGCCGAGGAAGAGAAGTCTCATACGATCCCGCGTCGAAAGTCCGCCAAGCAAAAGCTGCATGACTTTCCGCAAAAGATCATGCGTTTCTCAACCGCTGTTCTACAATTGCGGCGTGAACCGGCGCAACCCGCTCCCGGTGAGTATTTCCGGGATGATCACATGATGGTCTTATACGGCACCACCGCCCCGTCCTAGCAGCCGAAGGCGACGTCTAACGCGCGCTCCGTCCGCGCAGCCAGAAAAACCAAACGTAGAAGACGGTGAAGCCGCCGGTACCTGCAAGGATCAACAGCATGCCGCGCCAGCCCTTCATTCCGGCGGTATCGAGGGTCGCTGGATCGCCAGGGTCGTAGTAGAATTTCACCTTGTCGCCGATCGACGCCTCGTGGAGATCGACAAGGTTTCCCTTTCCGGACCAGGTCATCGGCACGTCGTCAACCACATAGGCGAGGGCGACATTGATGCGCTCTATGGCGAGGCCATTTTTGTGCATTTCAGTGAAAGGACTGACATCCGTCACGGTAGCGACCGTCTGCCCCCAGGCGGCTTGGTGGTACAGGGTGGTTCCGGTGATATGCAATCCCATCGCAAACAGTGCTGCCGCGATCAGAGCAAACGGCATCAGGATGAATCGCATGAAGACAAATCCCCTTGCTAACCTCAACTTGGATTGGCTAGCAGGAATACTGTTGGATAGGTATTGGAATCGCGCGAAGCGGGTCGGAATATTCTAAGAGGCGGTAAACCGGCGTAACCCGCTCTCGGTGAGTATTTCCGGGATGATCACGTCATGGTTCTCATCCGGCACTTGCGACACCTCCTGGCAGTCGAACGCAATGCCGATCAGCCGCGGCGCCAGCCCTTTGTCGGCCAGCCTGGCGATCGCCCGGTCGTAATAGCCGGCGCCGTAGCCGATGCGGTGGCCGCGCGCGTCGAATGCTGCGAGCGGAACAAACATGAGCGAGGGGTCGAGCTCTTCGGCCTGCTCGTGCGGTCCGACCGTGCCGAAACCCATCTCGACCATTGGCGCGCCGCGCACCAGCTCGCGGAAGACGATGGTTGTCTTGTCGAGGATCGCCGGCAGGCAAAGCCTGGCGCCTTTCTCGCGCAGCGCGAACATCAGCGGCCGCACATCGACCTCGGAGCGCATCGGCCAGAAGCCGGAGACGATCTGGCCCGGTTCGACGGCGATCTGGTCACGCGCCGTCTCAGCCATTTCGAGCGCGATCTCGACCCGCCAGAATTCGTCCAGCGCATCCCGCCGCGCCAGAGCTTCCTTGCGAAGCTGTTTTTTCAGGTCTTTTGATGAGGTCATGCGCAGACGTTAGAAAAGGTCGTATCCGGACGAAGTTGCAGGAGCGACGCTTTCTACCGCATCAAATTCAAAAACGGGAGAGTGGCGATCCACACAACCGGTGGAGAGGTCGATCCCGGGTGCCTACAAAGTAGGTGGGCGCCGTGTGAGAAAACCCACGGGTCTTCCCAGGGACAGCTCCCTAAGGATCGATAAGGCCCCGGGGATAAGTTTCTCCTGCCGGGAAGCGCAGACCGCCAAAACCAATATAGGCCCATGGTTGACCGAGCGCCAGAAGGACACCGCTCCAAGCGGCCGCAAATCTGCGTCATGGGCCTTGCGGCGTTGTCATGCCTTGCACAGCCTGGCCAGCGTCCTTAGGGTCGCGGCCCAACGATCAGGAGAAGAAATGCGTTTCGAAGGCACCGCGGCTTACGTCGCCGACAAGGATTTGATGGTGGCGGTCAACGCCGCGATCGCTCTGGAGCGACCGTTGCTGGTCAAGGGCGAGCCGGGCACCGGCAAGACCGAACTCGCCCGTCAAGTGGCGGCGGCGCTCGACCTCGATTTCATCGAATGGAATGTCAAATCGACCACCAAGGCGCAGCAGGGCCTCTACGAGTATGACGCCGTCTCGCGGCTGCGCGACAGCCAGCTCGGTGACGACCGGTTCAGCGACATCAAGAACTACATCAAACGCGGCAAGCTGTGGCACGCCTTCGCGGCATCGAAAAAGGTCGTTCTCCTGATCGACGAGATCGACAAGGCCGACATCGAATTCCCCAACGATCTTCTGCAGGAACTCGACCGGATGGAGTTCTTCGTCTACGAGACCGGCGAGACCATCCGCGCCGAATTTCGGCCGATCGTCATCATCACCTCCAACAACGAGAAGGAGTTGCCGGACGCCTTTCTGCGCCGCTGCTTTTTCCACTACATCCGCTTCCCCGATATCGAGACGCTGCACCGGATCGTCGACGTGCATTATCCCGGCATCAAGCAGAATCTCGTGCGGGCCGCGCTTACCCAGTTCTACGAGATCCGTGACGTGCCCGGGCTGAAGAAGAAACCATCCACCTCCGAAGCGCTCGACTGGATCCGACTGCTGGTCGCCGACGACATCGCGCCGGAGGATCTGCGCGCCGATCCGAAGAATATGTTGCCGAAGCTGCATGGCGCGCTGCTCAAGAACGAGCAGGACGTGCACCTCTTCGAACGCTTGGCCTTCATGGCCAGGCGCCAGCAATAGGCTTGGCAGCAATAGCGCTTTGTCCTCTGTGGACCGTTGCCGACAGGCGGCGGTTGCCGCAGCTTCCGACCAAACGTTGGAGAAAACATGTCCGAGATCACCGTCCGCCCGCTTGCCCAGTCCGACCGCTCCGACTGGCGCCGACTATGGACCGCCTACCTCACCTTCTACGAGACCAAGCTGCCGGAAGAGGTCTACGACGTCACCTGGAAGCGCCTGTTCACGCCTGGCGAGTTCGAGCCGAAAGGCTTTATCGCCACGCTTGAGGGCAAGGCCGTCGGCCTGACCCACTATCTCTACCACCGCTCCTGCTGGTCCGAGGTCAACACCTGCTATCTGCAGGATCTGTTCGCCGACCCCGAAGTGCGCGGCAAGGGCATCGGCGCGGCGTTGATCAAAGCGGTGCAGGACGAGGCCGGCAAGATCGGCGTGAAGAACGTCTACTGGATGACGCACGAGACCAACGCCACCGCGCGCCGGCTGTACGACCATGTGGCGCGGCGCACGGGCTTCATCGAGTACGATCTGTTGTGAAACGGTTGAAACCGGTCCAGCTGCGCAATATATTGCGCATTGGAAAGCCGCCGTGCCGCTGATTGAGACTAACACGCGCAAGATCATAGCGCGGCTTTTGCGCGACGGCTGGTCGAGCGTCGGAGGCGGCAAGCACGACAAATATGAGCATCCGGGAAACCGGATGTGACCATCATCGTGCCGCGGCACCGCGAGCAATCTCCGGGCGTTGCACGCTCGATCGCCAAGCTCGCCGGATGGATTTGAAGCCTGATCGCATGACGCATTATATCGGAGTTCTGGACGGCGCAGATAATGTCTGGGGAATCCGGGTCCCCGATCTCCCGGGCTGCCATGGCGGCGGCGCCAGCCCCGAGGAGGCGATTGCCGATGCAGCATCGGCGATACGCGAATGGGCCGAAACTCGGTTGGCAAAGCACGTCTCGTTACCCGAAGCACGAACGGTGGCGGACTTGTTACGATCAGGTGAGATCGATAGCGCCGCAGGCGAGTCTGCCGTCATGATCCCGCTGCTGATCGACTCCGGTCGGTCAGTCCGGGCAAACCTGTCGTTGGACGCTGGTCTGCTTGCGGCGATCGATACTGAAGCCAGCCGCCGGGGCCTGACGCGCTCTGCCTTCATTGCGAGTGCCGCGCGTGAAAAGATCGAGGGGCAGAGATAGCCGTCTGGCGATGTTCATCCCCTTCTTCCTTGAACTGAAAGCCGCGCGGGTTCCCGTTTCGCTCCGGGAGTATCTGACGCTGCTGGAAGGCCTGGAAGCTGGGCTGGTCGACTACGACGTCGAGGGTTTTTACTACCTCGCGCGCTCGGCCCTGGTGAAGGACGAGCGCCATATCGACCGTTTCGATCAGGTGTTCGCGCATGTCTTCAAGGGCGTCGAAGCGCTCGCCGGCCCGGACGCTGTCGACGTCGCCAACATTCCCGAGGAATGGCTGCGCCGGCTCGCCGAAAAGCACCTGAGCGACGAGGAGAAGAAGCTGGTCGAGGCGCTGGGTGGCTTCGACAAGCTGATGGAGACGCTGAAGCAGCGCCTGGAGGAGCAGAAGGGCCGGCACCAGGGCGGCTCGAAATGGATCGGCGCCGGCGGCACCTCGCCCTTCGGCGCCTATGGCTACAATCCGGAAGGCGTGCGCATCGGCCAGCACGAAAGCCGCCACCGTCGCGCAGTGAAAGTCTGGGACAAGCGCGAGTTCAAGAACTTCGACGACGCGATCGAGCTCGGCACCCGCAACATCAAGGTGGCGCTGAAGCGGCTGCGGCGCTGGGTGCGCGAGGGCGCCGAGGAAGAGTTCGACCTGCCCGGCACCATCCACGCCACCGCCGAGCACGGCTATCTGGACGTGAGAACCCGGCCGGAGCGGCGCAACGCGGTGAAGCTCCTGATGTTCTTCGACGTCGGCGGCTCGATGGATGGTCACGTCAAAACCGTCGAGGAGCTGTTCTCCGCCGCGCGCGCCGAATTCCGCCAGCTCGAGTATTACTACTTCCACAACTGTCTTTACGAGCGCGTCTGGAAGGACAATCGCCGCCGCCTGGCCGAGACGATCCCCACCTTCGACCTCATCCACAAATATGGGCCGGGCTATAAGGTGATCGTGGTCGGCGACGCCTCGATGAGCCCTTACGAAATTGCGCATCCCGGCGGCTCGGTCGAGCACTGGAACCCGGAGGCCGGCGGCGTCTGGCTCGGTCGGCTGCTGCAGCAGTGGCCGAACGCGGTCTGGTTGAATCCTGAGGCTGAGAAGAACTGGCGCTACACCCATTCCATCGCGATGATCAGCGACATCTTCGGCGGCCGCATGTTCCCGCTGACGCTTGCCGGGCTCGAAGCGGCAACGAAGCAGCTATCGAGGAAGCATTGAGTGTGACAGTAATTCGCGGAAACCAGCGGCGATTGCGTTGTCAGTCGCAGCGCTGGTCAGTGGTGTAACAAACACCTATCTTCGTGCGAACATGACATGCCAACCAACAACGAGCCGCCAAGGCCGAGGAGATTTCATGGACACCCACGCCTATCCCGTCACCCGCACCGATGCCGAGTGGCGCGCCCGGCTGACGCCGGAGCAGTATGCCGTCATGCGCAACCACGGCACCGAGCGTCCCGGCAGCTGCGCCCTGCTCTACGAGAAACGCGCCGGCACTTTCTTCTGCGTCGGCTGCGACCAGCCTTTGTTCGAATCCAAGCTGAAGTTCGAGAGCGGCACCGGCTGGCCGAGTTTCAACGATCCGGTCCCGGGCTCGATCGAGACCACCGTCGACCGCAGCTACGGCATGGTCCGTACCGAATGCCACTGCTCGCGTTGCGGCAGCCATCTCGGTCATGTCTTCGAGGACGGCCCGCCGCCGACCGGCCTGCGCTATTGCATCAACGGCGTGGCGCTGCGCTTCGAGCCGGCGGCCTGACAGGCAGGTCGTCATAGCCTTGTAAGGGCGGCTTCGGCCGCCCTTTTTCGATTCAAACGACGACCGTCGCGATCAGCCAGAGCGCCGAGCCCAGCATCATCAGCTGCGCCTTGAACCCGCCGGCCGTTTCCGCCGTCCGCCAGACGGCAAGGGCGAGAAAGATGTTGTAGGGGGCGGGAAGGAAATGCACCGTGAGCACCAGCCAGAGCGGCAGCTTCAGCCCAAGCAGGACAAGCGCCAGCCCGGACGAAGCGATGTTGATCGCCGTGCCGGCGAGCAGCATGTCGCGCCAGAACAGCCGGTCGAGCGGCACAATGCCTTGCCAGCGCGAGCGGAAGAAGCCGGCAACCATCTGTGCTCTACTCCTGCCTCAGCACTTGGGTGACGGCTTGCTCGAAGCGCGAGCATTCCGTCGCCAGCCAGTCGGCCATGGCCGGCCAATTGTCCTCGGCAAAGCAGTTGACCCGCCACTGCGAATTTATGCCGAGATTCTGCGCGCTCTGCTCCGGCCTGAGCTTCAGCCGCGCCTCGATCGCCGGTTGGAATGGCATCAGCCGCGTCCAGACCTCCGTCGCGCCGAGCTTCTCGTTGCGGCCGAAGAAGACGCCGACCACGTTCTCGCTTGGCGCGACATACATGGACAGCACCAGGGCGAACTCCGGCATTCCGCGCTGCCAGAACCATGGCCCGCGTCGCGCCAGCCGCGCTCTTTCTTCCGGGTGCCGTTCGGCGAACAGCGCCCAGAACCCGCGATGCCGGAACTCCGAAGCGCGATGGCCGCCGAAGTCGAACTCACTCATGGCCGTCCCTGGAGGCAATTTCAGGAAGTGTAACGGTTTCCGTCCGGAATTGCGCAAAAGCAAATGGTTGGAGCAGTTCAGCGATTCCATCAAACGCTGAACTGCTCTAGCCGCGAGCCTTAGACCATGCCGAGCGCGGCCTTGTACAGATCGAGGATCGACTCCTCCTCCTGGCGCTCGGCCTGATCCTTCTTGCGCAGCCGGACGATGGTGCGGATCGCCTTGGTGTCGAAGCCGGTGCCCTTGGCCTCGCCATAGACGTCCTTGATGTCGTCGGAAATCGTCTTCTTTTCTTCCTCGAGCCGCTCGATGCGCTCGATGATGGCGCGCAGCTGGCCGGCGGCTACAGTCTGGCTGGTCTCGGTGATCTCGTCGGCCATTTTTTCTCTCCGCGTTTTTTTGCGCCACGGCGATTCCCGCCCGGCAAAATTGGAGCGGGTTCGATGCCCGAGCAGGCGCGGCGGGTCAAGACATTATCGATGCGGCATGAAGGGTTGGAGCACCCCAGGCTGTGCTGAGATTCTGGTCAGGCCGAGCCGGAGTCGAAGACGGGCGCGAAGCGGCGAGAACGGTTGTTCCGAGAACCGGAGCCGAGCATGCTTGGAGTACGTGGGCACGGGCCTAAGCTGGCCGTAGCCTTAACTGCGACGTGCCTGGTGAGTGCTTCGGCGGCGAAGGCCGGAACCCCAGGAAGCCGGCGTTTTGCAGGCCGGCCTCACCTGAAGATCAGCACATTCAGCCAAAGGCGATGAGCAAATCCTTCGCATCGATCTGGTCGCCGGCCTTGACCAGCACCTCTGCCACCACGCCGTCGCGCTCGGCGTGCAACGCGGTCTCCATCTTCATCGCCTCGATCGAGAGCAGCACGTCGCCCGCCTTGACCGCCTGGCCTGGCGACACGGCAAGAGCCGACACCACGCCCGGCATCGGCGCCCCGACATGCGCCTCGTTGCCCGGCTCGGCCTTGCGCCGCGCCTTGGCGGCCGAAGCGCCATGCGCGCGGTCCGGCACCTTCACGCGACGCGGCTGGCCGTTGAGCTCGAAGAAGACGGTGACCATGCCTTTTTCGTCGACGTCGCCGAACGCCTGGCAGCGTATCACCAGGGTCTTGCCCTTCTCGATGTCGACGAAGATCTCGTCTTCCGACTTCATGCCGTAGAAATAGGTCGGCGTCGGCAGCACGCTGACCGGGCCATAGGTCTCCTGAGCGGCGGCGAAGTCGGTGAAGACTTTCGGATACATCAGCCAGGAGGCGAATTCGAACTCGGTGAGCTTGCGCTCGAGCTTCTCCTCGATCTCCTTGCGGCTGGCCTTGAGGTTCGCGGGCTTCAGCAGCGAGCCGGGCCGGACGGTGATCGGCTTTTCGCCCTTCAGCGCCTTCTTCTGCAGAGCTTGCGGCCAACCGCCGGGCGACTGGCCGAGATCGCCGCGCAGCATCGAGACGACCGAATCCGGGAAGGCGATGTCCTTCGCCGGGTTCTCGACATCGGCGACTGTGAGGTCCTGGCTCACCATCATCAGCGCCATGTCGCCGACCACTTTCGACGACGGCGTCACCTTGACGATGTCGCCGAACATCAGGTTGACGTCGTGATAGGCCTGCGCCACCTCGTGCCAGCGCGTTTCAAGCCCAAGCGAGCGCGCCTGTTCCTTGAGATTGGTGAACTGGCCGCCCGGCATCTCGTGCAGATAGACTTCCGAGGCCGGTCCCTTGAGGTCGCTTTCAAAGGCGGCGTATTGGTTGCGAACCGCTTCCCAGTAGAACGAGATGTGGCGGATCCACTGGGGGTCGAGGCCGGGGTCGCGCTCGGTACCCTTGAGCGCCTCGACGATCGAGCCGAGACAAGGCTGCGAGGTGTTGCCGGAGAACGAATCCATCGCCGCGTCGATGGCGTCGACGCCGGTCTCGACCGCCGCCAGAACCGTCGCCGCCGACAGGCCGGAGGTGTCGTGCGTGTGGAAATGGATCGGCAGGTCGGTCTCTTCGCGCAGCGCCTTGAACAGCACGCGCGCCGCCGAGGGCTTCAACAGGCCCGCCATGTCCTTGACGGCGATGATATGCGCGCCGGCCGCTTCCAGTTCCTTCGCCAGCCCGACATAATATTTCAGGTCGTATTTGGCGCGCTCCGGATCGAGTATGTCGCCGGTGTAGCACATCGCCGCTTCGATCAGCTTGCCCTCGGCGCCCACCGCGTCCATGGCGACGCGCATGTTCTCGACCCAGTTCAAGCAGTCGAAGACGCGGAACAGGTCGACGCCGCCGGCGGCTGCCTGTCTAACGAAATGCTGCACGACATTGTCGGGATAGTTGGTGTAGCCGACGCCGTTAGCACCGCGCAGAAGCATCTGCAGCAGAAGATTGGGGGCTGCCTCGCGCACTCTGTTCAGACGCTCCCATGGATCCTCGGTGAGGAAGCGCATGGCGACGTCGAAGGTGGCGCCGCCCCAGCATTCCAGTGAGAGCAGTTGCGGCAGCGCTCGCGCATAGGTGCCGGCGATGCCGGCGATGTCGTAGGTGCGCATGCGGGTGGCGAGCAGCGACTGGTGTCCGTCGCGCATCGTCGTGTCGGTAACGAGCACCTGGGCTTGCTCGCGCATCCATGCCGCGAACTTCTGAGGCCCGAGCGCGTCGAGCCGCTGCTTGCTCCCGTCCGGCACCTTGCCGTTGAGATAGGGCACCACAGGCGCCGCCGCATCCGCCTTCGGCACCGGCCGTCCGCGCGTCTCGGGATGGCCGTTGACGCTGACGTCGGCGAGATAATTGAGCAGCTTGGTGGCGCGGTCCTGCCGCTTGACCTGCTCGAACAGCTCCGGCGTCGTGTCGATGAACTTGGTGGTGTAGGAATTGTCGGCGAAGCTCGGGTGGTTGATGATCGCTTCGAGGAAGGTGAGGTTGGTGGCGACCCCGCGGATGCGGAACTCGCGCAATGCCCGGTTCATGCGCGCGATCGTCTCGCCCGGCGTCGGCGCCCAGGCCGTCACCTTTTCGAGCAGCGGATCGTAGAACCGGGTGATGACCGCGCCCGAATAGGCGGTGCCGCCGTCGAGGCGGATGCCGAAGCCGGTGGCGCCGCGATATGCGGTGATGCGCCCGTAATCGGGGATGAAATTGTGTTCCGGGTCCTCGGTGGTGATGCGGCACTGCAGGGCGTGGCCGTTGAGCTTAATGTCCTTCTGCGCCGGCACGCCGGACTCCGGCGTGCCGATGGCGAAGCCGTCGAGGATGTGGATTTGCGCCTTCACGATATCGATGCCGGTCACCATCTCGGTGACGGTATGCTCGACCTGGATGCGCGGGTTGACCTCGATGAAATAGAACTTGCCGGTGTCGGCGTCCTGCAGGAACTCGACGGTGCCGGCTCCGATGTAGCTGGTCTCGCGCGCGATCTTCAGCGCGTAGGCGCAGAGTTCCTCGCGCAGTTTCTCGCTGAGGTAGGGAGCCGTGGCACGTTCGACGACCTTCTGGTTACGGCGCTGGATCGAGCAGTCGCGCTCGAACAGGTGCACGGCATTGCCCTGCGTGTCGCCCAGCACCTGCACCTCGACATGGCGGGCGCGCTCGATCAGCTTTTCGAGATAGACCTCGTCCTTGCCGAAGGCGGCCTTCGCCTCGCGTTTGCCTTCCATGACTTCGCGCGCGAGGTCGGCTTCAGCGCGGATGGCGCGCATGCCGCGGCCGCCGCCACCCCACGAGGCCTTGAGCATCACCGGATAGCCTATTTCCGCAGCGAGCTTTTTCACCTCGTCCATATCGTCGGGCAGCGGATCGGTGGCGGGCACGACCGGCACGCCGACCGCGATCGCCAGGTTGCGCGCCGCCACCTTGTTGCCGAGCCGGCGCATCGTCTCGGGCTTCGGCCCAATGAAGGTGATGCCGGCGGCAGCGCAGGCCTCGGCGAATTCGGGGCTTTCCGACAACAGGCCGTAGCCGGGGTGGATCGCATCCGCACCCGAGAGGCGCGCGACGCGGATCACCTCGTCGATCGACAGATAGCTTTCGATCGGACCCATGTCCTTGGTGAGATGCGGGCCGCGCCCGACCTGGTAGCTTTCGTCGGCCTTGAAGCGGTGCAGCGAATATTTGTCCTCTTCCGCCCAGATCGCCACGGTTTTGAGGCCTAGTTCGTTGGCCGCGCGAAAGACGCGGATGGCGATTTCGGACCGGTTGGCGACGAGGATCTTCGTGATTGCCAAGGACTGGGCTCCAGTAGCGGAAGGTGAGGTGAACCGGCGCAATGATTAGCTTGAAAATGCTGCAGCGCAAACAAAATAGCGCGACACTTCAATCGATTTAAATCGTTCGTTTGCGCCAAACCTTCGCCACGGCCTCCGAGCGCCTGGACGACAACGCCGACGAACCTGGCGGGGATACGATTGCCAGGCTGGATGCCCAGCCAAACAAAAAATGCCCGGCGCTCAGCGCCGGGCATCTCGGAAAGTCGGTTCTTCTTTGCCGGCTTATTGCTCGAAGTAGGAGTACTTGCCGTCTTCGCCCTTCTTCCAGGTGTACATGACATAGTCCGGGCGAGTGATGTCGCCCTTGGAGTCATAACCAATGTCGCCGATGGCGGTCTTCCAGGGGCCGCCCGACTTGATCGTCTCGGCGACTTTCTGCGCATCGTCGGCGGAGCCGGTCTTCGTGATGGCCGCAGCGATGATCTGGATCGCGGCGTAGGAGTAGAGCGTGTAGGCCTCCGGTTCGAAACCGGCAGCGCGGAACTTCTCCACGAGCTCCTTGGCGTTCGGGTTCTTGCGCGGATCCGGCGCGAACGTCATCAGCGTGCCTTGGACGGCGTCGCCGGCGATCGAGGCGAGCTCGTTCGACACGATGCCATCGCCCGACATGAACTGGGCCTTGAGGCCCTGGTCGGCGAGCTGGCGGATGATGAGGCCGGCTTCCGTATGCAGGCCGCCATAGTAGACGACGGAGATACCGGCTTCCTTCATCTTGGCGATGAGCGCCGAGAAGTCCTTGTCGCCGACATTGATGCCTTCATACATGGCTTCGTTGACGCCATTGGCATTGAGCGCCTTCTTGGTTTCGTCGGCAAGGCCCTGGCCATAAGGGGTCTTGTCATGGATGAGCGCGATCTTGGCGTCCTTGAAGTTCTTGGCGACATAGTCGCCGGCAACCTTGCCCTGCTGGTCGTCGCGTCCGCAGGTGCGGAACGTATTCCACATGCCGCGTTCGGTGAACTTGGGATTGGTCGCGGCCGGCGTGATTTCGAGGATGCCATTCTCGGCATAGACTTCCGACGCAGGAATTGAGACGCCCGAATTGAAGTGGCCATCGACGAACTTGATGCCGTCGGCGACAAACTTGTTGGCGACCGAGATGCCCTGCTTCGGATCCGACACGTCGTCACCCACACTCAGCTTAAGTTGCTGGCCGAGGACTCCGCCGGCCGCGTTGATGTCGGCGACCGCCTGTTCGGCGCCCTTCTGCAGCTGCGCGCCGAAGGCCGCGTTCGGACCGGTGATCGGACCGGCGACGCCGATCAGAATGTCGGCCCACGCGCTGCCGCTGAACGCGATGAACGCGGTCAGCGCCACGGCGGACAAGAGTGATTTTTTCATTGAAACGCTCCCATTTACGGAGTGGGCGTGGATGATACTTTCATGCGATGCCCACCCTTATCGCAGAAAGCATAGAATGCCGATTTTCAGGCACTTGTCACGCCAAATTCATTCCCCGGAACGGCGTTGATCATGAACGTCAACCCTTTGGTTTCCAGCTCAATAAGGAGGCTCTTTCGTAGAGCCAATTATACTGAGTGACCATCTGGTTAGTGCGCGTGTATTGATACCCAAGGAAGCCCAGTATCATCAGCACGATGGTGTCGACGATATAGTAGTGCAGCGAAAACATCGTGCCGTCGAACAGCGCGTGGTGGATGAACCTTATGCCGATGCCGAGTCCGAGCATATAGAGGAACAGCTGAAAGAAGCTGCGCCAAGTCTGCGCGCTCGCCTTGCCGGTCATCCACGCCGCCCATCCGCCGAGCAGGCAGGTGACGAACAGGAACTGCCAGATCGAGGCTTCCTCGTAGAGAATGCCCTGCATGATGAAGTCTCCTGAACTCAGTGGTGGCCGCCTTCGAGATAGGCGGCGCGCACTTCCGGATTGGCGAGCAGCTCCTTGCCGGTGCCGCTCATCGTCACATTGCCGTTGACCATGACGTAGCCGCGATTGGCGAGCTTCAGCGCGCCGAAGGCGTTCTGCTCGACCAGGAACACGGTCAGCCCTTGGGTCCGGTTCAATTCGCGGATGGCATCGAAGATCTGCTTGACGATCAGCGGCGCGAGGCCCAGCGACGGCTCGTCGAGCAGAAGCAGCTTCGGCCGGGCCATCAGCGCACGGCCGATCGACAGCATCTGCTGCTCGCCGCCCGAGAGCGTGCCGCCGCGCTGGCCGATGCGCTCCTTCAGCCGCGGGAACAGCGAAAACACCTTCTCGGCATCCTCGTCAAAATGTTTGAGGTTGTCGAGGCTGGCGCCCATCTGCAGGTTTTCCATCACCGTCATGCGCGGAAAGATGCGGCGTCCCTCCGGCGACTGGGCGATGCGCATCCGCGCGATCTCGTGCGTCGGCAACTGCGTGATGTCGTTGCCGGCAAAGGTGATGGAGCCGCTGCGCGCACGCGGCGCGCCGAAGATCGTCATCATCAACGTCGACTTGCCGGCGCCGTTGGCGCCGATCAGCGCCACGATCTCACCTTGGTTGACGGTGACGTCGACACCGTTCAGCGCGCGGATGTTGCCGTAATAGGTCTGCACGCCCTTGATATCGAGCAGCGTTGTGCCGGCCATTACTTACGCCCTCCGCGCGGCTTGGCTGTCGAGGATTTCGCGGCTGGCTTGCCCGTGGCCCGCTCGGACGACTTTCTTGGCGTTTTGGCCTTGGCATCGACCTGAGCCGCTTTCGAGGCGCCTCTCGATACCATGACCCGTTCGCCCTCGTCCGCGTGTTCGACAGTATCGGAAACCGGCCCCGCCATCATCGAGGCGGAACTGCCCGGCCCGTGCGCCGCATCAGGCCCGGTATCGAGCTGCTCGATGACATCCTCGTCGCCGACTTCGGTCAGCACCTCTTCCACTTCCTCGTCGTCGACACCGAGATAGGCGGCAATCACGCGCGGATCGGTCCGGACCGACTGCGGGCTGCCGTCGGAGATCTTGCGGCCGTATTCCAGCACCACGACATGGTCGGAGATCTGCATGACCACCGACATGTCGTGCTCGATGAGCAGGATCGACGTGCCGGTGTTGTCCTTGATGTCCATCAGCAGTTCATTGAGCGAGGCCGATTCCTTCGGATTGAGACCGGCGGCCGGCTCGTCGAGGCACAAAAGCTCAGGTCCGGTGCACATGGCGCGCGCGATCTCCAGCCGCCGTTGCGCGCCATAGGGCAGGTCGCCGGCCGGATCGTCGGCGCGGTCGACGAGATTGGCCTTTTCCAGCCAGTGCTTGGCGAGATCGATCGATTCAGCCGAGGCCTGCCGGTAGCTGGAGAAGCCGAACAGGCCGAGGAAGGTATAGCCCGAGGCCTTCATCAGCTTGTTGTGCTGGGCGACCAGGAGGTTCTCCAGCAGCGTCATGCCCGAGAATAGGCGGATGTTCTGGAAGGTGCGCGCCACCTTGGCGCGCGCGGGGATCTCGTGATTGGGCAAGCGCTCGAGCAGAAAGTTCGAGCCGTCGCGCCGGCTGAGCGTGATCATGCCCTCCGACGGTTTGTAGAAGCCGGTGATGCAATTGAACACGGTCGTCTTGCCGGCACCGTTCGGCCCGATCAGCGCGGTGATCTCGCCGCGCTTGGCCTGGAACGACAGGTCGCCGATCGCGATCAGGCCGCCGAACTTCATCGACAGATGCTCGACCTGCAGGATGAAGTCGTTCATGGAAACTTGCGCGTTCATCAGCCGTGGCCCTCCTTGGTGAAGGAGCCTGAGACCGCTTTTCGCTCCTTGAGGAAGGCTGTTGGTTCTCGACTGCCCACGAAGCCGCGCGGCTTCCACAGCATGACGATCACCATCGCAACGCCGAACAATAGCATGCGGTAGAGCTCCGGCGTGAAGTCCGGACCGAACACCACCTTGAGGAAGCCCAGCTCGCGCAGGATCTCGGTGCCGCCGATCATCACCAGCGCCGCCACCGCGATACCGCCCAACGAGCCCATGCCGCCGAGCACGACGATGGCCAGGATGATCGCCGATTCAAGGAAGACGAAGGATTCCGGGCTGACGAAGCCCTGGCGCGCGGCGAAGAACGAGCCGGCGAAGCCGCCGAACATGGCGCCGGTAGCGAACGCCGTCAGCTTGGTGGTGGTGGTATTGATGCCGAGCGAGCGGCAGGCGATCTCGTCCTCGCGCAGCGCTTCCCAGGCGCGGCCCACCGGCAGGCGGCGGAGCCTGATGGTGACGAAGGCGGTGAGGAAGCAGAGCGCCAGGATGAGATAATAGAGGAAGATCTTGTAGTAGGCGCCCGACTGGGCGATGCCCAGCACCTTGGCGATGTAGTTCGGGTCCGAGACGTTGAACGACATGAGCCCGAAGAAGGAGACCTTCGGGATGCCGGAAATGCCGGCCGAGCCATTGGTCACCTCACGCCAGTTGATCAGCACCAGACGGATGATCTCGCCGAAGGCGAGCGTGACGATCGCCAGATAGTCGCCGCGCAGCCGCAGCACCGGGAAGCCGAGCATGACGCCCCAGAAGGCGGCCATGGCGCCGGCGGCAGGCAGCAGGATCCAAAACGACAGGCCAAAATGCGTGCCGAGCAGCGCATAGGCATAGGCGCCAACGGCGTAAAAGGCGACATAGCCGAGGTCGAGCAGGCCGGCTAGCCCGATGACGATGTTGAGGCCCCAGGCCAGCATCACATAGATCAGGATCTGGATGCCGAAATTGTCGACCCATTTGAGCGAGCCCTGGAAGCCGAACAGGAGCACCATCGCCACTGGATAGAGGATCAGCACCGTGGCGCCGATCTTGTTGAAGTTTCGCCGCACGAAGCCGGGCTCCACGGCGACTGCAGGCGCCTTGGCCCTTTCAGCCCTTGATCGTTCGAGCGCCGGAACCGCATAGGCAACATAGAGGAAGCGCCCGACGACAACGGCGAGAACCACCAGGGCGAGCAGGCCCCAGCGCTGCACCAGGATCAGCTCGTTGTTGATGTTCTGATCGGTCCTGAGACCGATGAACAGCACGAACAGGCCGAGCGCGATGGCGCCGGCGTAGAGCGCTTCGCGGAACGCGCGCTGGATGGGAGTAGCGACGACGTCGCGCTCCGGAGAAACGGTAACGGCCATGAGGATCAGACCTTTTCGACTTCAGGCCGGCCCAGGATGCCGGAGGGCAGGAAGATGAGCACGATCGCCAGGATCGAGAAGGCCGCGACGTCCTTGTAGTCGATCGAGAAATAGGCCGACCACATGCTCTCGATGAAGCCGATCAAAAGCCCGCCGAGCACTGCGCCCGGCAGCGAGCCGATGCCGCCAAGCACCGCCGCCGTGAAGGCCTTCACGCCCGGCACGAAACCGTCTGAGAAGACCACCACGCCATAATACATCAAGAAAAGCGTCCCGGCGACCGCGGCAAGCGCTGCGCCCATGATGAAGGTGATGGAGATTGTGCGGTCGACGTCGACGCCAAGCAGCGCCGCCATCTTGCGGTCCTGCTCGCAGGCGCGCTGCGCCCGCCCCAATGCCGTCCTGTTGACGAGATACCAGAAGATCGCCAGCAGCACGGCAGTGACGAGCACGATGATGATCTGCTTCAGCGAGACGCTGATGCCGTCGATCGTATAGACCTGGCTGACCAGCGGCGGGATCGGCTTGTTGCGCGGCCCTTGCGTGACCTGCACGAAGTTGGACAGGGCGATCGACATGCCGATGGCGGTGATCAGCGGCGCAAGCCGGAACGATCCGCGCAGCGGCCTGTAGGCCACCTTCTCGATCGTCCAGTTGTAAAGACTGGTGAGCAGCATGCCCACGATCATCATGATCAGGAGCGCCACCACCACCGGCACCGAATAGAACATCGCGCCGAGGATCAGGAAGACGATGAGGGCCGTGAAGGCGCCCACCATGAAGATATCGCCATGGGCGAAATTGATCATGCCGATGATGCCGTAGACCATCGTGTAGCCGATCGCGATCAGCCCGTAGATAGATCCCAGCGTCAGCCCGTTGATAAGCTGCTGGACGAAATACTGCATATTTAAGCGGCTCCCCTGGAATGTCGCCTTCGAGGACGCATTCCTTTTCGTATTGCCCCTAGTCGTAAAGTTTCAAGCCCGGATTGCAACGTGATTTTTCAATCGCCGCGCGTGGTTTGGAAGCACGCTGCCCGATTGCCCGCTTTCTCGCACCCGGCCCCTGGACTATCGCGGACCCTATCATTGGCACAACGCAATGTCTTTGACGATTAAGCCGTATCATGCGCGTCGTTTCGAAGAAATCGCCGTCAAAATAAATTGATGAGAAGATTCCTTGCGTCAGCAGCAGCGCTCGATTTTGCCGTCCCGCGCATTCCGCCAAGTCAGGATTCTGCTCGGTATGACGGTCATGTGACGGCGAGGCGAACGGCGGCCGAAATCACCTTTGCCGATTGGTTCGGTAGTCAGGTTTCGACGAACGACGAGGCGGCCTGACGCGCCGAACGGGAGCGATCAGGTGACGATGAACCCGTGCGCGAACGGATCGCGGTCGTCGATGAAGATGGTGTTCAGTCCGGTCATGCGCGCCCAGCCGCCGATCGAGGGGATGATGGCTGGTTTGCCGGCAACGCTGACCTCCTTTTCGACCCTGCCCTTGAACAGCGAGCCGATGATCGACTCATGGACAAAACTGTCGCCGACCTCGAGCCTGCCCTTGGCGTGGAGCTGCGCCATGCGCGCCGAGGTGCCGGTGCCGCAAGGCGAGCGGTCGATCGCCTTGTCGCCATAGAACACGGCATTGCGGGCATCGGCCTCGGCATCTCTCGGCTTGCCGGTCCACAGCATGTGCGACAGCCGGTTGATGCCCGGGTTCTCCGGATGCACGAACGAGTATTTCTCGTTCAGGCGCTGGCGCACAAGCGGGCTCCAGGCGATGAGGTCGGCGGCCGAATGGTCGGCCATGTCGCGGTAGTTCTCCTGCGGCTCGACGATGGCATAGAAATTGCCGCCATAAGCGACGTCGACGCTGATCTCGCCAAGCACCGGGCACTCCACCGACAGCCCTTCGGCGTAAAGGAAGGACGGCACGTTGGTGATGCGCACCTCCTCGACATATTCGCCGACCTGTTTGTATTCGGCGACGACTAGGCCGGCCGGCGTGTCGAGCCTGAGCACGCCCGGCGTCTTCGGCCTCACCAGCCCATGCTCGATCGCCATCGTCACGGTGCCGATGGTGCCGTGGCCGCACATCGGCAGGCAGCCCGAGGTTTCGATGAAGAGGATCGCGATATCGCAGTCCTCGCGCGTCGGCGGATAGAGGATCGAGCCGGACATCACGTCATGACCGCGCGGCTCGAACATCAGCCCGGTCCGGATCCAGTCATATTCGGCGAGGAAATGCGCCCGCCGTTCCATCATCGTCGCGCCTTCTAGCAGTGGGCCGCCGCCGGCAACCAGCCTCACCGGATTGCCGCAGGTGTGGCCGTCGATGCAGAAGAAGGATGTCTTGGCCATGATGGCTCCCTGAAATATCAGAATTCTGGCGAATTGTCAGAACCGTTGCGGGCGGAAAGGAGTGAGATCGATCGGCGGCTCCTGCCCGAGAAGGAGATCTCGGATCGAGCGGCCGGTCGCTGCCGCCTGGGTCAGGCCGAGATGGCCGTGGCCGAAAGCGTAGACGATGTTCGGCGCCCGCGCCCTGCCGATGACCGGCAGCGAATCCGGCAGCGATGGCCGGAAGCCCATCCACTCGCGGCCGCCCGACGGATCGAGCCCGGGCAGGAAACGCTTGGCTTTTTCCAGCATCGCCTTCGAGCGCGCGAAATTCGGCGCTCGTTCGATGCCTCCGAGCTCGACGGCGCCGCCGACGCGCAAGCCGGTTTCCAGCGGCGTGATGACGAAGCCGTGCCCGGAAAAGATCAGCTGCCGCTTCACGTCGAAGGCCGACACCGGCAGCGTGGTGTTGTAACCGCGCTCGGTCTCCAGCGGGATGCGGTCGCCGATATCTTTGGCCAGCAGATGCGACCAGGCGCCGGCGGCGATCACGAGCTGCTTCGCTTTTCGGGCCGTGCCGTCCGCAAGCATAAGCGTGACGCCGTTTGTTCCGGTCCCGATACGCTCGACGCGCGCGTGCTCGAAGCGCGCGCCGAGCCGCTCCGCATAGGCCCAGATCGCCTTGCCGAGCAGTTTCGGATCGGCGACTGTCTTCCACCCCGGCACGAAGGTGCCCTTGACGAAGCGCGGCGAAAGACCCGGCTGCAGCGCCGCCATCCCCTCACCCTCGACATGGCGGAAGCCTATGCCGAAACGTTCACGCGCCCTCCAGCCGGACAGCGAGGCGCGGAACTCGGCCTCGCTTTCGTAGAGTTCGAGCGAGCCGTCCTCATGCAGCATCGGCCGCGTGCCAGAGCGGTCGAGCAAACCCATCCATTCGGCTTCGGCGAGCTTCATCATGCCGGCCTGCGCTGCAAGGCTCGCCTCGAAGTTCCTGGCGGCGCCCGCGCGCCAGAAGCGGAACAGCCAGGGAAGAAGTTTAGGCAGATAGGCCGGCGGGATGGCAAGAGGCCCCAGCGGATCGGCAAGCCATTTCGGCAACTGCCTGATCATCCCCTTATGCGCCAGCGGCAGCACGTCGGAGAAGGCGAAGGCGGCAGCGTTGCCGGAGCTCGTCTCCTCGCAAATGCCCGTCCGATCGAAAATGGTGACGCTGCGTCCCGCCTCCGCGAGCAAGGTGGCGGCGCAAATGCCGATGATGCCGCCGCCGATGATGGCGATATCTTCCCCTTCTCCCCGGTCACGGGGAGAAGGCGCCCGACGGGCGGATGAAGGGCGGCGCCCCTCTTCGGTCGGCTTCGCATTTCCTTGCACGCTGGCGCTGTCCCTCGTCTGTTCTGCCGCCATCTACTTCCCCGTGAACGGGAGCAGAAAGCTATCAGAACGCCGGCAGTTCCGGCCGCGCGGCCAGCGCATCCCTGACGATCTTTTCCACCGCCTTCCGGCGCTCGCCCGACAGCGGCCGGCGGGGCATGCGGACGCGGTCATTGGTACCGATCGCCAGCACTTCGGCAAGCTTGATGTTTTGGACCAGGTAGGTCGAGACATCGAGGTCGAGCAGTGGCCTGAACCAGCGGTAAATCTTCAGCGCTTCCTCGCGGCGGCCTTTTCTCATCAACTGGTAGATGGCGACGGTCTCGCGCGGGAAGGCCGTGACAAGGCCCGCCACCCAGCCGATGGCGCCGACCGACAGCGCCTCGAAGGCGAGGTTGTCGACGCCGGTGAAGAGGTCGTAGCGGTCGCCGAGGCGATTGATGATCTCGGTCGAGCGGCGGATGTCGTCCGACGATTCCTTGATCGCGACGAAGCGCTTGTCGGACGCCAGCTCCTCCATCAGGTCGACAGTGACGTCGACGCGATAGGCGAGCCGGTTGGAGTAGATCATAACCGGCAGGTCGCCGGCCTCCGCGACGGCGCGAAGTGCGGCGACCGTCTCTTCGGCATTGGTGTGGTAGATCGGGCTCGGTACCACCATCAGGCCGTTGGCGCCTTCCTTGGCTGCGCGGCGTGCGATGCTTGCCGCCTCGCGGGTGCCGGGTTCGTTGACGGTCAGAAGCACCGGCTTTGTCCCGGCGACCTTCTGCGCCGTCTTCAGCACTTCGATCTTCTCGTCATGCGACAGCATTGGCCCTTCGCCGAGCGAGCCGCAGACGATGATGCCGTCGCAGCCGGCCTCCATCTGCAAGGAGAAACAACGCTCCATTTCGGCATGATCGAGGCGGTCGTCGGGGGTGAATTTGGTCGTGACTGCAGGGAAAACTCCGGCCCACATGGCTATCTCTCCGTCTGATATATCAGCGGTATATTTATTAAGACGCGGGCTGTCAATGCTGAATCCGCTATGATATATGAAAAATATATCAGGAGCTGGCCCATTGATATCCGCATTGATATCCAACGACACGAGCGCAACCTTCGAGCCGGTTGCGACCAGGGCCTATCGTGTGCTGGAGCACATGATCGTCACTCTTGAACTGGCGCCTTCAAGCTTCGTCACCGAAGGTGCACTGATCGAGCGGCTCGGCTTCGGCCGTACCCCGGTGCGCGAAGCGATCCAAAGGCTGGCCTGGGAGGGCTTGCTCGACGTCAGACCACGCGCCGGCATCGCGGTGGCGCCGCTCCACCCCGGCGACTGGCTGCGCGTCATCGATGCCAGGCGCGGCATCGAGGTGGTGCTTGCCCGCTCGGCCGCCCGCTACGTCACCCGCGAGGCGGCCGACCTGTTTCACGAGGCAGCCCTCGCCATGCAGAAGGCAGTGATCTCCGGCAACGTGCTTTCCTTCATTCAGGCCGACAAGCTACTTGACGAGGCGCTGGCGATCGCCGCCGACAATCCATTCGCGGCGCGCGTGGCGGCGCCCTTGCAGACGCACAGCCGGCGCTTCTGGTTCCGCTACAAGGCGGATACCGGGCTCGCCGAATCGGCCGAGCACCACGTCGCGCTGATCCGCTCTATCCTCGACGGCGACGAGGAAGCCGCCGCCAAGGACGCCAAGAAATTGATGGCGCTGCTACGCCACCACGCCGAGGCGGCCGCGACGCGCTGACCGGAGCGGTTCCGCCTTAGCTGACCGTCCGGTTACGCAGTTCACCCGCCCGGGTGCCGGACCGCGGTGGCCAGCGTGTGCTCCCATCCCTCGCCGGCCGCCAGGATGCAACTCTGGCCCTTAACGTCGGTCATCAGGATGGTCCAGGTTCCGCTCGCCGACACAAACACCTCGAAGATGGCGACGTCTCCACCCAGGCCATAGCCCAGCCGCTTCTCTTCGAACGTCTCTGCCAGCCCCGCGACCAGATCGTCATGGCCCCCGCAGAGGACTTGCGCCTGCACTGGGACTGCCGGCAAAGCCATGACGGCGCCGGCGAGTGCCGCCTTCACCACTCGGAACGAAAATCTGCGTGCCATGGGCACCTCCTTCGCCGTGGCATTCCGGCAAAAGAGGCACATTCGGCCGCCTCAGTGTGCCGGAACGCTCCAGGCCGGACTCGACGTCGCCATCACGTCACTCCTTCTGGTTTCCGGTCTGTCGCAGGGAGATTTATCACTCCCTGCATTCGATATGGTGAAGCTGCGCCCGGTAGACAAGCGGGCGTTGATGCGGGCGCCGGCGCGGCTTTCACTGAACGAGCCGTGGCGCCAGTGAGTGTTAGGCTCCCGGCACGGCTGCCGTGATCGTCGGGCTGTCCCAGCCTTCGCCAACGGACAGGATGCAGCTCTGCCCCTTGGTATCGGAGGCAAGAACGGTCCAACTGCCTTGGTCGGAGACAAAGATCTCGAGCACGACGTTCGGATTGATCAGCCCGCGCCCTGCCTCGCTTTCGTGGAACTTGTCGCCGAGCGCCTTGATGATGTCGGCGCGTGGTGCGCATTGTGCTGCCGCATTGGCCTGGCCGGCCGACAGCGCTGCCGCCGCAAGGCACATCGTCGCCATAATAAATCGTGTCATCCGACACCTCCTCGCGCCAGACGAGAACCCCGGCTGCCACCGGCGCTGTTTGATTGGCCTGCACGCATGGCAGGAATACAGCCTAAGGCGAATGGCGGCCTGTTGGTTCCATCACACGGCGATGGAATCATTAGGAGGTGCGGATGCAGCCTCGACGTGTCTCGTCGCAAATCATGCATCTGAAGTTGCAAGCGACGACCGGGCGAGACGACAAGCTACGCCAAATATCGATGAGGTGAAGGACAACCAGCCTCCTCTGCAAGGCCCCAAACAGAAACGCGGGTGCAAACCGCGCTTTCTCACGAGGCTCTCGAAAAACCGTCCGGTCAGTTCATCGTCGGGATGACGAACTCGGCGCCGTCCTTGATGCCTGCCGCGCGCCCGCAGCCGCAACGCGGCGAGGACGCGCGGCCGAAAACCGTCCGGTCAGTTCATCGTCGGGATGACGAACTCGGCGCCGTCCTTGATGCCGGACGGCCAGCGCGAGGTGACCGTCTTGGTCTTGGTGTAGAAGCGGAACGCGTCCGGGCCGTGCTGGTTGAGGTCGCCGAAGGACGACGCCTTCCAGCCGCCGAAGGTGTAGTAGGCGATCGGCACCGGGATCGGCACGTTGACGCCGACCATGCCGACCTGGACCCTGGAAGCAAAGTCACGCGCGGCGTCGCCGTCGCGGGTGAAGATGGCGACGCCGTTGCCCATCTCGTGGTCGTTGGCGAGGTTGATGGCGTTCTCATAGGTCGGCGCGCGCACCACCGAAAGCACCGGCCCGAAGATCTCTTCCTTGTAGATGCGCATCTCCGGCGTCACGTTGTCGAACAGGCAGCCGCCCATGTAGTAGCCGTTCTCGTAGCCCTGCATCTTGAAGCCGCGGCCATCGACAACCAGCTTGGCGCCTTCCTTGACACCGATATCGACATAGCCCTTGACGCGTTCCAGGGCTTGGCGTGTCACCAGCGGGCCGAAATCGGCCGAGGAGTCGGTCGACGGACCGACCTTCAGGCTTTCGACGCGCGGTACCAGCTTTTCCATCAGGCGGTTCGCGGTGTCGTTGCCGACCGGCACGGCCACCGAGATCGCCATGCAGCGCTCGCCGGCCGAGCCGTAGCCGGCGCCGACCAGCGCGTCGACCGTCTGGTCCATGTCGGCGTCGGGCATGATGATCATGTGGTTCTTGGCGCCGCCGAAGCACTGCACGCGTTTTCCCGCCGCGCAGCCGCGCGCATAGATGTACTGCGCAATCGGCGTCGACCCGACGAAGCCGACGGCTTTGATGTCCGGATCGTCGAGGATGGCGTCGACCACTTCCTTGTCGCCGTTGACCACGTTCAGCACGCCTTCCGGCAGGCCGGCCTCGATGAACAGCTCGGCGATGCGGATCGGCACGCCCGGGTCGCGCTCCGAAGGCTTCAGGATGAAGGCGTTGCCGCAGGCGATCGCCGGCGCGATCTTCCACAGCGGGATCATCGCCGGGAAGTTGAACGGCGTGATGCCGGCGACGACGCCGAGCGGCTGGCGCATCGAATAGGTGTCGATGCCCGGACCGGCGCCGTCGGTGAACTCGCCCTTCATCATATGCGGCGCGCCGATGCAGACCTCGACCACTTCGAGGCCACGCTGGATGTCCCCGCGCGCGTCGGCAATGGTCTTGCCATGCTCGCGCGCCAGGATGTCGGCCAGCTCGTCATAGTCGCGCTGGACCAGTTCGAGAAACTTCATCAGCACGCGCACGCGGCGCTGCGGGTTGGTGGCGCCCCACTTGATCTGCGCGGCCTTGGCGTTCTCGACCGCGGCGCGCAGCTCCTGCGCCGAGGCCAGCGCCACCGTAGCGCGCACCGAGCCGTCCATCGGCTGCATGACGTCCTGCTTGCGGCCGCTGGTGCCGGCGACACGCTTGCCGCCAATGAAATGACCGTACTCGATCATGGGTTCTCTCCCTGTTTTGATGATGAGGCATTGTCCGCCTTTGCGTCCGCAATGGCAACGCGAGCTAGAACGCAACCGTTGTGCGCGAAATAGACAGCGGCAGTCGGACGTGCATTAATTGCCGCAAAAGGTTCGGTCATTGAAAGGATCGAAGATTGAGTTCCTTCACACCCCCCTCTGTCCTGCCGGACATCTCCCGCGCATGGGGGGAGATTGGCAGTTTCATCGCCGGGGCTCTTCCTGCACCGTTGGCGATTGGCGAAAGCGAACGCGACATCCGATCTCCCGCCTTGCGGGGGAGATGTCCGGCAGGACAGAGGGGGGTGGGCGGGAACGCAGCGCTGGCGACTAACCTGGACCATCCCCATGAACTGGGATGATGTCCGCATCTTCCTCGCCGTGGCGCGCGCCGGCCAGATCCTCGGCGCGGCAAAACGTCTGGAGCTCAACCACGCCACCGTCTCGCGACGGCTCGCGGCGCTCGAGGAAGCGCTGCGGACGAAACTCTTCCGCCGCCTGACCACCGGCAGCGAGCTGACGCCGGCCGGCGAGCGCTTCCTCGACATCGCCGAGCGCATGGAGAGCGACATGATCGCCGCGCGCTCGACCATCGCCGGCGAGGGCGACGACGTCTCCGGCACGGTGCGCATCGGCGCTCCCGACGGTTTCGGTGTCGCCTTCCTCGCCAAGCGTTTGGGCGAGCTGACGGCGCTCCACCGCGAACTCACCATCCAGCTGGTGCCGGTGCCGCGCTCCTTCTCCCTGTCGCGGCGCGAGGCCGACATCGCGATTACCGTCGAGCGGCCGACCGAGGGCCGATTGGTGGCGGGAAAGCTGGTCGACTATACGCTCGGCCTGTTCGCCTCCCTCACCTATGCGGAAGCCAACGGCCTGCCGAAGACAGCAGCCGAGCTCGATCGGCACACGCTGATCGGCTATGTGCCCGACCTCATCGTCAGCCCTTCGCTCGACTATGCCGCGGAGTTCAGCCCGGACTGGCGCACCAGCTTCGCCATCTCGTCAGCACTTGGTCAGGCGGAGGCGGTGCGCTCGGGCGCCGGCATCGGCATCCTGCATACCTTCGTCGCTCGCTCGATGCCGGAGCTGGTGCCGGTAGACATCGTCGCGCCCATCCGCCGCGCCTACTGGTTGGTCTATCACGAATCGGTGAGGCCGCTGCGCCGGGTCCAGCTCGTCGCCAATTTCATCACCAGGGCGGTGGAGCGGGAAAAAGGGTTGTTCGTGTGATGCCGTCCAAAAAGGCCGATCCGCTTTGGAACCGCCATTGAGGCGCATCGAGGACGAAAGAATTCACAACCTCGTCGGCCTCAGCCGCGAACGCCGCCCACATCCGGCCGGCTTCCTCGGCGCTGTTGCCCATGAGCCCGCAGGTGACTAAGCCGTAGTGGCGGTCGCGTATCGAAATCGCGATCCTGGCGTGGCCGTAGAAGCTGACATCGCCGTCGCCGAGGTGGAAATCCATGTCAGCCATCCGCACGGGATAGCCGTCCGGGAGTCGCGCCAGCCTGTCGTTGCTGAAACTGGCCGAACCGAAGGCGGAGCCGACCTGCCTTGCGCTTGCCACAAAATCGGCCAGTGTGGCACCAGTACTTCGCCATGCCATGGCAGGCGAGGGGGAATCTGGGAAAGCCGGCGCAGACATGCGAGCCATTCTTGCCATCCTGCCGCTGCTTTGCCTCTCCGGCTGCGCCAATCCGTGGGCCAGGGTTCCCGAAGCGGAACTGCCGAAGTCGATCCGCTATGCGATGGCCCGCCCCTCGCCTTTCGTCTTCGGCAATTATTGCGGTCCCGGAACCCGTACCGGCGATCTCTCGGCCACCCCGGTCGACCGGCTCGATGCCGCCTGCCGGATCCACGATGCCTGCTATATCGCCCGCCACAATCATTGCGATTGCGACGGCGCGCTGATCGCTTCGGCAAGGACGATCCGCGGCGACAAGACGGCGCCAAGGAAGATGCGCGGCGAGGCCGAGCTCTTGATAGCCACCTTCGCGCTTCCGGTCTGCAAGGTCTTTCCGCAGGGCTTCATGCCGCCGCGCGACCCCGCCCAGCTCAAGGTCATGAACGGGGCGACCGGGTGAGACCGGGAGCCGTCGTGACAAGGCTGCTGCTTGGCCTGGCGCTGACCGCGCTCGCCGGATGCGCCGGCATGCCGGGCCGTTCCGCCTGCGCCTTCTTTCCGGGAGACGAAGCCTGCGCGCGTGCGCCCATCTCGGCGGATCGAAGCGGCGCCGAGATCGCCAGCGCCGGTTACTTCGCGGACAATGGCAGTGCCGCCTACGAAAAGCGATTCGAGGCGTTGCTGGCCCAAAGCCGAATCGATGCGCTCGACCGCACCAACGGCACCGGCCGCTTCGGCCGTGACTGGCGCGACGTCCACAATGATCGTTTCCAGGCAACTTATCCGTCGCTGCAACGGCTGGCGAAGCCGCTCGACAGCACGGAGCAGCCGCTGGCACCAGGCAAACCGGGCGAAGGCCATTTCACCGGTCGCTGGCGCAAGTCGCGCCAGACGCTCTATCTCGACGCTGCCGCCAGGCCGTCCGCACCCAAGACCTTCAGCTTCTCCGGCCTGCAGGCGCGCTCGGTCGAGATCGTGCTCCGCCAGGTCGGCCGGCAAACGGTCGTGATCGGCGGCAGCTGCGACGGATCGCTGGCGATGCGCATCTCGGGCCGGTCGCGCACAATTGCCAAAGGTGCCGCGTTCCATCTCAGCCTGCCGGCGACCGAGACATCTGCCAGCCTGTTTCCAAGCGAAGCTCTCACCCGTTGCGACCTCACCGTCAGCTCCAGCCTCGCGCCGTCCGGCGCGAAGCTGACCATCCTGCGCGAGGAGGCCGCCGACCCATGGATCACGGCACTCGACAGCCGCTATGATCGTTGTCCGGTGCCAGATCCGGCCGGGCTCGAAGCGCTCGACCGCGCCTTTTATGCCGGTCGCTGGCTGTCGCAGACCTGCGCGCTGCCGCTCGGGTCGCCGACCCTGCTGCGCAAATCGCGCGACGGCTTCAATGCCAAGGTCGAGGCGCTGCTCGGTAAGACGCTGCCCGACAGCGCCTTCGACAAGGCCGATCCCGAACTGCCGCTCGATTTCTCCAACGCGCCGAGACTCAAGCTGATCTATCTGTCGTCGCTGGAGTTCAAGGCGGACTTCTCCGGCCGCATCATGGAGCGGCTGATCCGCCACCACGCGGCGCTCGGCACCAAGGTACGCATCCTGGTCACCGACGTGCTGGAGCGCGACAAGGACGACGCCCTGCTGCATCGGCTGGCGGCGGAGTTTCCCAATGTCCAATTGCAGGAATATCGCTGGCAGGCCGATCACGGCGCGCCGATCGACGAGCAGCTCTCACAGCTGCACAAGACCCATCACATCAAGATGCTGGCGACCCTGGCCGAGGAACCCGGCCGCTCGCGCGTCATCATCGGCGGCCGCAACATCCATGACGGGTTCATGTTTCATAAGCCGATCGACCTGTCGCGCTACCCTCAGTTGCAGCAATACGGCAAGACCGACGGCTTCTCGCTCAACTACTATTCCAACTGGAGCGACTTCGACATCGAGATCGCCGACCAGGCGACGGTCGAAACGCTGGCCGCGCATTTCTCGACCGTCTGGCTGCGCGATGCCGACACCAATCTGTCACGGCCGTTTTCCATTCCGGTTCGTTCCGGTGGCCATCCGCAAGGCGTGGTGCGGCACTTCATTTCCGTGCCTTACGCGGACGGGCATGCACTGGAAAACTACTTCGTCGAACTGATCGACACCGCCGAGTATCGCATCGAGATCGTGAATCCCTATCTCAACCTCACGCCCAGTATCGCGAGAGCATTCGATCGGGCGCTGGCCCGCGGCGTCAAGATCGACGTCGTCGGGCGCATCGATCTCAAGGGCGACATAGGCGGCCGCTTCCTCACCGCGCTCAACAAGCTATTCGTGGAGAAATATGGCGACCGCATCAACATCCGCGAATTCAAGGCGCCCGACGTGGTGCTGCATTCCAAGATCATGATGATCGATCAGCGGCTGGTGACGATCTCCTCGGTCAACCTCAACAATCGCAGCTTCGTCCACGACTCGGAAAACGGCATGATGGTGCTCGATCCGGCCTTCTACCGCCGCATGAAGTCGGTCTATGACGACTATCTCGCCCATTCGCAGCCGGTCGCCACCAATGTCACGATCGGCTGGGCTTACCGGCTGCTGTTCAGCAATGGGTGGGTGAAACAGGCCTTTTAAATCAAGCCTTGATGTAGCGGTCCGGGCTGAGGTCGAGCGCGTTGATCTCCGGCACCCGGTTGGAAATGATATCGGCAAGCACTTTCGCCGAGCCGCAGGCCATGGTCCAGCCCAGCGTGCCATGGCCGGTGTTGAGATAGAGGTTGGACAATTCGCTGCGCCCGACCAGCGGCGGCCCGTCCGGCGTCATCGGCCGCAAGCCGCACCAGAAACTCGCCGCCTTGAGATCGCCGCCGCCCGGAAACAGGTCGCCGACGGAGTGCTCGAGCGTGCGGCGGCGCGATTCATGCAGACGAAGGTCGAAGCCCGAAATCTCCGCGGTGCCGCCGACGCGGATGCGGTCGCCGAGCCTGGTGATCGCCACCTTGTAAGTCTCGTCCATGATGGTCGACACCGGCGCCGCCGCCGCGTCCGTTATCGGCACCGTGATGGAATAGCCCTTGACCGGATAGACGGGGATCGGCCTTTTCATCTTGCGCATGAAGGGAGCCGAATAGCTGCCAAGCGCCATCACATAAGCCTCCGCCGTTCGCCAGCCCTTGTCGGTGCCGACCTGGACGACGCGGTTTCGGTTCCTGACGACGCGCCGGATGCTCGTGCCGTATTCGAAGGCGACGCCGCGCGCCACGCAAAGCTCGGCCAGCTTGTCGGTGAACATCTTGCAGTCGCCGGTCTCGTCGCCGGGCAGTCTGAGGCCGCCAACGAATTTTTCCCGCACACCGGCCAGCGCCGGCTCGGCCGCGATGCAGCCGTCCCGGTCGAGGAGCTCGTACGGAACGCCGTATTTTTTCAGCACCTCGACATCGCCGCCGGTGCCGTCGAGCTGCTTCTGCTTGCGGAACAGCTGCAGCGTGCCCTTGGCTCGCTCGTCATAGCTGATGCCGATCGTAGCGCGCAGCGCCTTCAGCGTGTCGCGGCTGTACTCGGCCAAGGGCACCATGCGCGACTTGTTCAGCGCATAGCGCTCGGCCGTGCAGTTGCGCAGCATCTTCAAGAGCCATGTCCACATGTGCGGATCGAAGGCCGGCCGCACCACCAGCGGTCCGTATTTCATCAACAGCCATTTGACGGCTTTCATGGGGATGCCGGGCCCGGCCCATGGCGAGGCATAGCCCGGCGACACTTCGCCGGCATTGGCGAAGCTGGTCTCCAGCGCCGGGCCCTGCTGCCGGTCGATCACCGCGACTTCATGGCCGGCCTCGGCAAGGAAATAGGCGGTGGTGATCCCGATCACACCGCCGCCCAGCACCAGGACTTTCATTCTATGCTCCCTCAAACCGATCATGCCGCCGAAGGGCCGGGATCGTCGTCTTCTGTCTGCCGGATTTTGCCGCCCCCGCCAAGGGGCCAACGATCGGCTGCGGCGCTGTACACCAGCCTGGGGCCACGGGGTCGCTGTCCGGCAGTCCGAGCCGCCTGATGCTCGGCCTCCGGCTGGTAGGCCACATCCTCGAGAAGGATGCGCTCGCGGCTGCCGTCGGGGCGCTCGGCCACTACCGACTGGCCCGCCCTCATGCCGAGCAGGCAGAGGCCGCGCCAGGTGCCGAGCGGCAGGCCGAATCCGACAGGAGCGGAGGCGTCGCCCAGCATCAACGTCCTCGTCTCCGGGGCTCCGTCGTTGATCCGGAAGACTACCCGGCTGTTCAGCGTGGCGATGTCGGGCTCGACCATGCCGACTGGGATGATGTTGCTCTCGGCGAGCTTGCGTTCGAGCATCGGCACGATCGCGTCGGCAAAGGCGCGCCGGCGCATCAGCATCGCTTCGAGAACCGCGAGATCCTTCGTCGTGAGACGATATATGGTCCTGGTCATTGCGCTCTCCGCGACGCGGATTGCTCGACCGCGTGGATGGTCGCCGAAAGCACCCGGCCGTCGCGGCTTCGCCAGGAGACTGTGCGGCCGGCACGCGCGCCGATCAGCGCGGTTCCGAGCGGCGTCAGCACCGAGATGCGTTTTTCGGCGATGTCGGCCTCGGCGGGATAGACTAGCGTGACGCGCTGAATGCTTCCTTCCCCGTCGTGAAGCGTCACCGTCGTGCCCATCCGCACGACATCGGCTGGCATCGCCGCTTCGGCGGCGATCCGCGCGCGGTCCATCTCGGCGAGCAGGTCCTCGGCCATCTCGGGCGTCCGCTCGAGAAAGGCTCTGGCAAGGCCGCTGAGCCGGTCGTGGTCCGCGTCGCTGACGAGGATCGTGTTTCGGGAACGCGATTGGGTTGTGGCATTCATGGCAAACCTCCTGGATTTGCACGTCGACGAACCGACGCGCGCTGCAGCCCGCTCAAAGGCGGCGACGAAGAGCCGACAGCCGCGAAAGGCTGGCTGGCTCGATGACGATGTCAGGAATTCAAATGCCCCGGCTCGGCGGTCGCCAACACGACCGCGCCGGGGCTACGCTCCCGCGATGGGGCAAACCCTGAAAAAGGTTCTGCTATGGGCGAGGTTGCTCATGCCTCGACCCTTGCCGAGATGCATCGGCTTGTCAAGCAAGCCGCCCCTTTCACCCGCCGATGTAGCGGCGGTGAAAGCGCGCACCCAAGCTGGCCAGCACCTCGTAGCCGATGGTTCCGGCATGTGCGGCCGCGTCGTCGAGGCTTTGCGACGGCCCGATGAGCTCGACGAGGTCGCCCTCGCCCAGTTGATCGACCGGAAGCGCTGAAATGTCGAGGACAATGGAATCCATCGATACCCGCCCGACGAAAGGCAGCCGCACGCTCTCAAACCAGGCGGCCGACGCCGCGCGCCGGTGCCAGCCATCGGCATAGCCGAGCGAGATTGTCGCCAGCCTGAGCGGTCCGCGCGCATGATGGGTGTGGCCGTAGCCGACGCCGGCGCCGTCTTCGACGTTGCGCGTCTGAGCCACCTTCGCCTGCAGCCGGACCACCGGCATCATCGGGTTCGCCTCGCCCGGCGTCGGGTTGATGCCGTAGAGCGCCGCGCCCGGCCGCGCGAGGTCGTGGTGGTAGGCCGATCCGAGAAAGATGCCGGACGAATTGGCAAGCGAGGCCGGCGCCTTGGGCAGCATCCCGCGCAGCCGCTCAAACGCGAGCCGCTGCGCTTCGTTGGCAGGATTGCGCGGCTCGTCGGCGCAGGCGAGATGGCTCATCACCAGGCGGATGTCGATGCCGCCGAAAGCATCCGCCGCGAGCGCCTCGACGTCAGCCGGCGGCATACCGAGCCGTGACATGCCGCTGTCGACCTGAACAGCGGCCGGCAGCTTTCGGCCGGCGGCAAGCGCCGCTTCACGCCACGCCCTCAACTGAGCGGTGCTGTTGATGACAGGATGAAGCCCAGTCGCGATCGCTTCCGGCTCGGAGCCCGGCGGCAGGCCGTTGAGCACAAAGATCTCATGTCCGGGTCCAAGCGCCTTGCGCAGCGCGATGCCCTCGCCGAGCAGCGCGACGAAGAATATCTCGCAGCCTTCCTTCATCAGCGCCGATGCCACGCGCGCTGCGCCGAGGCCATAGCCGTCGGCCTTGAGCACGCCGGCGCAGCGCACGCCCGCCAGCCGCGCCTTCAGCCGCCGGTAGTTCTCGCGGATGGCGCCAAGATCGATGGTCAGGATCGCGCCGGCTGAAGTTTCGCCGGGCATAAAGCCGCTGGTGGCGGTCGTTTGCGGCAAAGACGTTTTGGTGCCGGTCATCGGGGCAATTGCGTCAGACAAAGACGGGTCACACTTGTTGCGGAGCTGCTTGCTTCTCGACGCCGGCGAAGTGCGCTTGTCGCGCGTCGTTCATGTTTGCCTCTTTGCCTGCGGCGCATCTGCATTAACAAAGCATGATCTCGACTACGGTGCCAACCTCTTCGCTAACCGAACTTAGTTGGAAGCGCGCCTGCCAACGCCTAGCGAGCAAGATGCTGGAACGCGGCCACCACCTGCTCGTAGACCTTGCGCTTGAACGGCACGATCAGGTCGGGCAGCTCCCGCATCGGCCGCCATGCCCATTGGTCGAATTCGGCCTTGTGGCCGCCCGGCGGCGGATTGATCTCAATCTCGCTCTCGTCGCCCTCGAAGCGGTAGGCGAACCATTTCTGCGTTTGGCCGCGATAGCGGCCCTTGAAGGCGACGCCGACCAGATGCGGCGGCAGGTCGTAATTGATCCAGTGCGGCGCTTCGGCAAGCAGCGACACGCTGCGCATACCGGTCTCCTCGTAAAGCTCCCGCTCCGCCGCCGGGAGCGGCTCCTCGCCCTCGTCGATGCCGCCCTGCGGCATCTGCCAGAGTTTCGTGGTGCCGGAGAATTCGCTGTCCGGCTCGGCGATGCGATGCCCGACCCAGACCAGCCCGGCCGGGTTGAGGATCATCAGCCCGACGCAGGGGCGATAGGGCAGCGTTTCAGGATCGATCTTTTTGGCCATCGTTGAGATTTCCAGCCGTTTTGGAGATGCATTCAGGCGAAAGGGTCGGCGTCAGCCTTTTTGCGGATCGATCGCCACCGCCGAAATCGGCACGATCTCGATGCCGCGCTTCTTCGCTTCTGCCACCCAGGACGCAACCGTGTCGACGGTGATATCGAAGGCCGAGCCGATGCCGACGGCGCTGCCCTTGGCGCGTGCCGTCGCCTCGAGGCTGTCCAGCTTCTTGAGGATTTCGCCGCGGTCCTGCACCGCATCGATCGCCATGTCGCCGGCGACGAAAGGAACGCCATCCTTCAGCGCGAGGTTGGGCGCCAGGCTTCGCGCGGAGGAGCCGTCGTCGACATAGGCAAGGCCGCGCTTGCCGAGCTCGGCCATGAACGGTCCCATCGCGTTTGCATCAGCCGAGAAACGCGCGCCCATATAGTTCATGACGCCGGTATAGTTGGTCGTCCTCGACAGCGCCCAGCGCAGGCTCTTCAGGTTCTCGTCCGGACTCGCAGCGACCGTCAGCGTGTTGCGTCCCGGATTGACGCTGGGATAATCGAACGGCTCGAGCGGTATCTGCATGACGATCTCATGTCCGCTCTGGCGCGCCGCCTTCATCCAGCGGTCGATGCTGTTGCCCTGCGGCGCGAAAGCCAGCGTCACCTCGGCCGGCAATTTGGCGATCGCCGCCTGCGTGCCGGTCTGGGAGACGGCGAGCCCGCCGATGACGATCGCCACGCGCGCGCCGCGCGCGCCGGACCAGGGCCGCGCATAGACGTCGAACGGTCGCCGGCCATCGGCGGAGCGCACCGGCAGCGGGCCGCTGTCGCTCGCCTCGATCAGCGCCCTGTCGGGAATATGCGCGACCTTGAGATTCTGGCTGAGTGTGGAAGGATCGCGGATGACGATACCGGCCTTCGGCGGACCATCGCCCTCTTCAGACTGGAGATGGATGATTTGCGGGCCATCGCTCTTCATCGGCGTGCTCGCATTGGGCTTCGCCGCCGCCACCTCGGCCGGTGCCGGCGTCGGCGCCGGTGCCGGCGCGGGAGCCGGCGCCACGATTACCTTCGGCGTCGAAACGGCCGTCTCTTGCGGTTTGCGGAAAGGTTTTTCACGCAACGCGATCGCACCGGAAATGCCGACCACGGCGAAGATAGCGACCGCAGCGCCAAGCGTTGCGGCGCCGAAGGTGCGCGAGGCAGGGCGCTCTGGCCGGAGCGTCTGTCCGAGCGGGCGTTCGATGTCCTTGCCGATGTCAGCCAAGCCGCATCCTCAGGCCCGTGACGCGGCTGATCTGATCAGCGCAGCTGATCGAATCGTCAGCGCTCACGCGCAAATTCAAAACCTTAGGCGACGCAGCGCCCGTTGCCGAACCAACCTGTCCCCGAATCAAACTGCCGGAACCTCGCGGTCCCGGCAGCATTGCATCGCTTCGGTCGGCCGGCCAGAGCGATTTGGCCCGGCCCCCCCGTCTTTACTGGTTCAGCACAGCCTTGTCCGGGTTCGGCGGGAAGGCCGGATCGGTCTTTTGGCCGCGCAGCAGCTGTTCGGCATAGATCAGCTGCAGGTCGTCCTTCGGCTCCGGCGGCACATAGGCGGCCGAGCCCGAGCCGGTCGAGCTCTCGTCGGCCCCCTTGATGTGGCCCTTGAGGTCCGATTCGCCGCGGGTCAGGTCCCTGCCCTGCAGGTCCGGCGGCAGCGGCTGCTCGACCTTGATGTCGGGCGTGATGCCCTTGCCCTGGATCGACTTGCCCGACGGCGTGTAATAGAGCGCGGTGGTGAGCCTGAGCGCGCCATTCTCGCCGAGCGGGATGATGGTCTGCACCGAACCCTTGCCGAACGACTGCGTGCCGACGACGGTGGCGCGGCGCAGATCCTGCAGCGCGCCGGCGACGATCTCGGACGCGCTTGCCGAGCCGCCATTGACCAGCACGATCAGCGGCTTGCCGCCGATGTCGTCGTTCTGCTTCGGCTTGGCGTCGAAGCGGGTAACGTCCTTCGGATCGCGGCCGCGGGTCGAGACGATCTCGCCGCGCTTCAGGAAGGCGTCCGACACGCTCACCGCCTGGTCGAGCAGGCCGCCCGGATTGAGGCGCAGGTCTAGCACATAGCCCTTCAGCTTGTCGTTGGGCACCTGCTTCTTGATGTTCTCGATGGCGTTCTCGAGATCGTCATAGGTCTTCTCGGTGAAGGAGGTGATCTTCATGTAGCCGATGTCGTTCTCAACCCGGTATTTCACCGCCTTGACCTTGATAATGTCGCGCACGACCGTCAACTCGATCGGCTTGTCGGCGCCCTGGCGCAGGATGGTGAGCTTGATCGGCGTGTTGACCGGGCCGCGCATCTTCTCGACCGCGTCATTGAGGGTGAGGCCGCGCACCTCCTCGCCGTCGATCTTGGCGATATAGTCGCCGGCAAGCACGCCCGCCTTTGCGGCCGGCGTGTCGTCGATCGGCGTGATCACCTTGACCAGGTCGTTCTCCATCGTGACCTCGATGCCGAGGCCGCCGAACTCGCCCTTGGTCTGCACACGCATATCCTGCGCCTGCTCGGCATTCATGTAGGACGAGTGCGGGTCGAGCGAAGCCAGCATGCCGTTGATGGCGTTCTCGACCAGCGACTTGTCGTCCGGGGGCGTCACATATTGCGCGCGCACGCGCTCGAAGATGTCGCCGAAGATCGCCAGCTGCTTGTAGGTCTCGGAACCCGCAGCATTCGCCGCCGAGCCAGGTGCGCCGTAGACCAGGCTCATTGCCGATGCGCCCATCAGCGCGCCGGCAAACAGAAGCGACAATTTCCGCATCATTTCACGTCCTTCCAGAAAATCGGTCCGCCCACCAGGGGTTCGGATCGACGGGTTTTCCATCCTTGCGGAACTCAACATAGAGCTCCGGCGTCGCATTTCCATTCTGCGAGGCCGAGGTGCTAGCCACCCGGGCCTCTCCCATCGCGCCGATCGGCTCTCCTGCGAGCACCGACTGTCCGGTCGCGACGCTGATTCTGCTCATCCCCGCCAGGACGACATGATACCCATCGCCCGCATTGAGGATCAAGAGTTGACCATAGGAGCGAAACGGCCCCGCATAAAGAACGTTTCCATCCGCCGGCGCGGTGACGATGGCCCCCGATTGTGTCGCAACCATGTCTCCCTGCATCATTGCGCCATTGCCGTCGTCGGTGCCGAAGCGCCGTTTGATCTTGCCGATGACCGGCAGCGCGATCTGGCCCTGGAGCGCCGCGAACGGGGCGGAAGCGGTTAA
Source organism: Mesorhizobium sp. WSM4983 (assembly GCF_029625765.1). Lineage (NCBI taxonomy): Bacteria > Pseudomonadati > Pseudomonadota > Alphaproteobacteria > Hyphomicrobiales > Phyllobacteriaceae > Mesorhizobium > Mesorhizobium sp. WSM4983. Next base: position 725,161 of record NZ_JARTVM010000002.1, read on the forward strand.
ACGATTGCCCTCCGGCACCGGCGGCGCGGCGGGTTCCGCCGTCGATGCGGTCGTGTCGGCGTCCGCCGATTTCCGATCGGCCGCCTTGGCCTGGTCGGCCGCCTTGCGCGCCTTGTCGGCCTCGAGCGAGGCGATGAGGTCCTTGAGGCTGCTGGCCTTGTCCGCCAGCTGCTGCGAGCGCTGCCGCTCTGCTGCCAGGGCCGCTTCGGTATCGGCCTGCAGCTTCTGCTTGGCCTCGAGCAGCATGGTCAGTCGTTTCTTTTCCGCCGTCTGCTCGGTGACTGCAGCGGTAAGCCGCGCGCGTTCGGCCTCGATCGAGGCCGTCACCCGGGTCTGTTCCTTGAGATCGGCGAGCAGCCTGTCGGTCTGCTGGCGCAATTCCGGCACCACGGCGCCGAGCAGGATGGCACTGCGCACCGACGACAACGCGTCCTCCGGCTTGACCAGGATCGCCGGTGGCAGATTGAGCCCCATGCGTTGCAGCGCGCCGAGCACCTCGGCAAGTACGTCGCGCCGCGCCGCCAGCGAAGCGTGCAGCTTCTCTTGCTCGGCTTTCAGTCCTTCCAGTTTGGCGCCGATGTCCTCGATGTCCTGGCCGAGCTTCTGCTCGGTCATCGCCGACTGGATCAGCGCCGCACTGATCGAGGCATGGTCCTTCTTGACCGTCGCGACGTCGGCGGCAAGCTTGGCCAGCCGCTCGGAGGACAGGGAGATTTCCTTGGAGACCTGCTCGTATTCGACCCGGCTCTTGTCGGGGTCCGGCGGGACATCGAGCGAATTTTCCGCGGCCATAGCCGGCCCGAGCGCGATCAGCGCGGCGACAAGTGTCAAGCCGCAGCGGCTGCGCCAGGCGCGCGTTCTCGAATTCCAGCCTTCAGACATCAGGCCTCGACTCTATCCGCCGCTTCGTTAACGAACCATCAACCATGTTGGAGCACCCGCAACAACCGTGATGTCGGTTCATTGAGGCGGAAATCGGTGCAAGCGGACGTGATCCCCAGCTTTCGGGGTCACAGCGCGAACGATGACTCACGAGCGGTGATAGGGATGCCCGGCAAGGATGGTGGCGATGCGATAGAGCTGTTCGCCGAGCATGACGCGCACCAGCTGATGCGGCCAGGTCAGCGCTCCGAACGACAACACCAGATCGGCCTCTTCGCGCAAGGATCTGTGATGGCCGTCCGCGCCGCCGATCGCGATGACCAGCGCCTTGCGACCGCTGTCGCGCAACTGGCCGATGCGGGCCGCCAGGTCCTCCGAGGACAGCGCCTTGCCGCGTTCGTCGAGCAGGAACAGCACGTTGCCTTGCTGCAGCTGACCCTGCAGCTTCTGGCCCTCCTCGCGGCGACGTTCGTCGGCGCTCTGGCCGCGGCTCTCGGATGTCTCGACAATGCCGGCAAATTCCAGCCCGACCGCGGGCCCGCTCTTGGCGAAGCGCTCGAAATAGCGGTCGGCGAGCTCTCTCTCGGGGCCGGTCTTCATCCGGCCCACGGCATGAACGGTGATCTTCATCCTCGCCTCGGCGAGCTCTCGATCGGCGCCGGACCGGAACGGTCACGGCCCGCGATACGGCTCAGTGCAAGGTCTCTTCCTCGAGATCCGGCGCCTGCCACATCTTTTCGAGATTGTAGAATTCGCGGACTTCGGGACGGAAGACATGGACGATGATGTCGCCGGAATCGATCAGGACCCAGTCGGCGCTGGCCAGCCCTTCGACGCGCGCCATGCCGAGACCGGCATCCTTGAGCGCCTTGAGGAGATGGTCGGCGACCGCCGAGACATGGCGGTGCGATCGGCCCGATGCGACGACCATATAGTCGCCGAGGCTCGATTTACCCTGGATGTCGATTGAGACGATGTTTTCGGCCTTGGAGTCTTCCAGACTGGCAAGGACTGTCTTGATGGCGAGGGAGGCAGCATCGCTTCCGCTGATCCCGGCCGGCGAAGGCACGATATCGGCCTTCTTCCGCAGTGCTGTTCTCAGTGTGTTTCCTTTCCCAATAAGAACAACCAAATCACCCGGCAAATCAGGTGACCCTGCTTAGATAGGCAGAGTTCCATTGCAGTTTCAAGACGGGCGCGCTCTCAGGGCGGCCTCGGCAGGCCGGACAGGCCCTCGGAAGGCTGAAAAGAGCGGAACCCCTGCGCGCCGCATGGGTTATCGGCACACCGGACAAAGGGGATTCCCAACCATGCCAATCGACCCGCAGAGCGCCCTCATCACGATTCAGGCCGGGCTTGCGCAGCTAAGCTCGCTGATAGTCTCCTATTCCTTCTCGGCAATCGGTGCTGTGATCCTCCTGGTTGTCGGCTACCTCGTTGCCGGCCTTGCCGAGCGATCGATCTATGCCGGGCTCGGTCATATTCACGGCTTTGACGAGACGCTGCGCCACTTCTTCTCCCAGGTCGTCCGCTACGGCATCCTGATCCTTGTCGTTATCATGGTGCTCGGCCAGTTTGGCGTGCAGACGGCTTCGATCATCGCCGCGATCGGCGCTGCCGGTCTGGCGATCGGCCTTGCACTGCAAGGTACGCTGCAGAACATCGCCGCCGGCATCATGCTGCTTGCGCTGAGGCCGTTCCGCATCGGCGAATATGTGGAGGTCGGTGCGATCGCCGGCTCGATCGAGGAGATCGGCCTGTTCGCGACCAAGCTGCGCACTGTCGAAGGCATTTACATTCTGGCGCCCAACCAGACGCTGTGGAACCAGCCGGTACGGAATTTCACCCGCAACGGCGTCAGGCGCACCGATATCAGCTTGAGCATCGGTTCATGGAACGACATCGACCGCGGGCAGAAGACGCTGCTTGCCATCGCCAATGCCGAGAAGCGCATCCGGCGCGAGCCGGCGCCGATCGCCTTCATCGCAGGGCTTGGCGAGAGCACGGTTTCACTGACCCTGCGCTACTGGACTTCCGCGGCCGACTATTTCGCCACCCAGATCGACTTGACCAAACGCGCCAAGCTGGCCTTCGACAACGAGGGCATTTCGATCCCCCTACCGCCGCCCGAGATACCGTCCCCGGAAATCCGCAAGCAATAATCTCGTCAGTCCTTGGCCGGCTTTGCCGGCTCCTCCGGCGCGAAGGCGAGCTCCACCGGCAGGGGCGTCTGCGCCGACATCGGCGCGAAGCTGCCGGTTGCGGCAGCAGGCATTGGTCGCGCCGCAAACACCCGCCACAGCACGAACAGGCAGAACGCGGAAGCGATGGCGATGCCGACATAGATGAAGGTCCCGGTGCCGAAGACGGCGGAAAGCGCCGTCACGATGCCGGGTACGATGAAGCCGGACAGCGACCAGGCAAAGAGCAGCGAACTCGACAGCGCCAGCAGCTCTTCCTTCCTGGCGCGATCGGCGGCGTGGGCGCTGGACAGCGAATAGATCGATTCCGATGCACCGTCCCAGATGAGATAGATCGCCACCAGGGCCATCAGCGCGCCGCCGTCGAAGGCGATGGCGAGCAGGCTCGCCGCCACCGCCAGCGCCGCCGTGCCCGCCAGCACATAGCGGCGGTCGGTACGGTCCGAGAGCCAGCCGAGCGGTATCTGCAGGATCAGCGTGCCGACCGGCATCGCCGACAAGAGCAGCGCCACCTCTGCCTGGCTGTAACCCTTGGCGGTGGCGTGGATCGGCGCAAAACCGGAAATGATCATCGACAGGCCGCCCACCGCCAGCATGCCGACGACGCCGACTGGCGAGATCCTCCACGCTTGGCCGAGCGCCACCGAAGCGGCCTGCGGCGCGGGCGGCTGGGCAAGCCGCGTCATGCCCACCGGCAGGATGGACAACGCGGTGAAGGCGATGCCGATCAGCGGCGCCGCCGCCGTCTGGATGTCGATCGCGGCGAGCGTCGCATAACCGACGCCCAATCCGGCGATATAGGCGACGTAGAACACCGCCATCACCCGGCCGCGTATGGCGTTCGGCAAGGCGTCGTTGAGCCAGCTCTGCGCGACGATGAAGAGGCCGCATATGGCGAAGCCGTAGAGCGCCCGCGCCGCGATCCACAGCAGCGGCATCGGTCCGGCGCCGATCGCCACGTTGGAGAGCGCGATGAGCGCCGAAAGCACCATGAACGCGCGGGCATGGCCGACCCGGCGCACCAAGGGTCCGGTCAGGATGCAGCCGGCGAGCCCGCCGGCCGAAAGGCCGGTGACGATCAGTCCGGCCCAGGTCGGATCGAAACCATCGGCGCCGAGCCGCACCGGAATGAAGGCGAACATCAGGCCGTTGCCGATCGCGATCAGCGCCATCGACACGATGACGCTGGCAATGGCAATCAGCGGCGCCGATTGTCCGGGATCGGTTTGGGTCTGCGTCAGCATGCCCTCGCAGCTTGGCTGATCGGAATGCGAAAGGCCGCCGTAAAAGCGACATCGCTCGGCCCCTTGTGGAGAAGGAAGGCCTCAGCCCTTCGCCGCCTTGCGGATCGCGGTGGAGGAAAGCGACGAGCGCGGGCCGTGGATGAAGGTCCAGGCCGGCGCCCGCATGCGGGCGAGCAGCGGGGCGTCGCCTTCATCGACGCGGGCATAGTCGAAGGTCTTGGCGACGACCGAGGACAGGAAGGAGAGCGTGGCGCCCGGTCGGTCGATGACGGCGATCGGGAAGGTCAGCACGATCTCGCGCCAGCGCTGCCAGCGATGGAAGTCGCGTAAGGAATCCGCGCCCATGATCCAGACGAAGTCGACGCCCGGATTGCGCGCCTTGACCAGCGCCAGCGTGTCCGCGGTATAGCGGACATGCTGCGCCGCCTCGAAGGCAGTAACCTTGATCTTCGGATTCCTGGCGATCTTTTCGGACAGCACGATGCGCTCGGCGAGCGGCGCCAGCTCGCGCGCGCTTTTCAGCGGATTGCCGGGCGTCACGATCCACCAGAGCTGGTCGAGGGCCAGCCTTCTCAGCGCAATCTCGGCGACCAGCGCGTGGCCCGCATGCGGCGGGTTGAACGAGCCGCCGAACAGGCCGACGGCCAGCCCTTTGCCGGCATGCGGCATGTGGAGATAGGGCGCGGGGACGGGCTGCTCGGGCTGGGAAAGCATGACGCTAGGCACCCCCCTCTGCCCTGCCGGGCATCCTCCCCGCCAGGGGGGAGATTGGCAGCTCCTTCGCAGTCGCAAATCTTGCAGTGTTGGCGACTGGCGAAACCGGGAAAATCAGCTGATCTCCCCCCTTGCGCGGGAGATGGCCGGCAGGCGGGAGGGGGGTGCCTAGGCGCAAGCTTCAGCCTCTTAGGGCAAGCGATATCAAGGCCTCACCTGCCCCGACCCGCGCACGCGGTACTTGAACGAGGTCAGTTGCTCGACGCCGACCGGTCCGCGCGCATGCATCTTGCCGGTGGCGATGCCGATCTCGGCGCCCATGCCGAACTCGCCGCCGTCGGCGAACTGTGTCGAGGCATTGTGCAACAAAATCGCCGAGTCGATCTCGCTGAAGAACTTGTCGGCCGCTTGCGCATCCTCGGCGACGATCGCCTCGGTGTGATGCGAGGAGAAGGTCTCGATATGCTCGATCGCGCCGGCCACGCCGTCGACCAGCTTCACCGCAATGATCGCGTCGAGATATTCCGTCACCCAGTCGGCGTCGGTCGCCGGGCTGGCATCGGCAAAGGCTTTCATCACCTCGACGTCGGCATGGATCTCACAGCCGGCCGCGTGCAACGCTTCCAGGATCGGCACCAGATGCGTGGACGCCACCGCGCGGTCGACGAGCAGCGTCTCGGCGGCGCCGCACACGCCGGTGCGCCGCATCTTGGCGTTGACGGCGATCTGGACCGCCATGTCGAGCTTCGCCGAACGATCGACATAGAGATGGCAGATGCCTTCGAGATGGGCAAAGACCGGCACGCGCGCCTCGGTCTGCACGCGGCCGACCAGGCTCTTGCCGCCGCGGGGGATGATGACGTCGAGATTGCCGGCTAGGCCCTTGAGCATCTCGCCGACCGCGGCGCGGTCGGTGGTCGGCACCAATTGGATGGCGTCTTGCGGCAGGCCGGCTGCCTTCAGCCCTTCGACCATGCAGGCATGGATAGCCGACGACGAATTGATCGAATCAGAGCCGCCGCGCAGGATCACGGGATTGCCGGCTTTCAGGCAGAGCGCGCCGGCATCCGCCGTCACGTTCGGGCGGCTTTCATAGATGACGCCGATGACGCCGAGCGGCGTGCGCACGCGCTCGATATGGAGGCCGTTCGGCCGGTCCCATTCGGCAATTACCTCGCCGACCGGATCCTTGAGCGCCGCGATCTCGCGAATGCCGTCGGCCATCGCCTTGATACGTGAGGGGTTGAGTTTCAGCCGGTCCATGAAGGAACCGGACAGCCCGGCTTCCTCGCCGTTCGACATATCGATGGCGTTGGCCTCTAGGATCGCCTGCTCGTTGCGCAGGATGGCGTCGGCCATCGCGGCCAAGGCGTCGTTCTTGGCCTTGGTCGATGCGACGGCCAACGGTCGGGCAGCGGCGCGGGCGCGGAGGCCGATATCGGCCATCAGCGCCACCGTATCTTCCCCGGATTTGTCATGCAGCTTCAGCATGGTTCATCCTCCGCTGGGTCATTCGTCGGCCAAAACTTGGTCGTCGGCCAATACTTGATCACTGGATCGACTTACCACAAGGTCGTCGCGATGGATCATCGCCGAGCGCGCCTCGTAGCCGAGCACATTTTCGATCTCGGCCGTCTTCAAACCCGCGATCCTTACGGCATCGGCGGCATCATAGGCAACCAGCCCGCGCGCGATCTCGCGGCCCTCGGGCGACAGGATCGCCACCGTGTCGCCGCGCGAGAAATTGCCGCTGACGAGCTTGACGCCGGCCGGCAGCAGCGACTTGCCCGATTTCAGCGCGCCGATGGCGCCGGCATCGACGGTGAGCCTCCCGGCCGGCTCCAACTGTCCCGCGATCCAGGTCTTGTAGCCCTTCACCGGGTTGGCGCTGGGCTTGAAGAAAGTGGCGCGTTCGCCGCGCTCGATCGCCATCAGCGGCGACAGGCGCGTGCCGGCGGTGATGATCATCGCCGTGCCGGCGGCGTTTGCGATCTTGCCCGCGTCGAGTTTCGTCCGCATGCCGCCGCGCGAGAGTTCCGAAGCGGCCGCACCCGCCATCGCCTCGATGTCCGGCGTGATGCGCTCGACCACCGGAATGAACTTGGCTTGCGGGTCCTTGGCCGGCGGCGCCGTATAGAGCCCGTCGATGTCGGAAAGCAGCACCAGAAGATCGGCGCCCATCATCGTCGCCACCCGCGCCGCCAGCCGGTCGTTGTCGCCATAACGGATTTCGGAGGTCGCGACCGTGTCGTTCTCGTTGATGACCGGCACCGCGTTCATCTTGAGCAAGGTCGAGATCGTGGCGCGGGCGTTAAGGTAGCGGCGGCGCTCCTCGGTATCGCCGAGGGTCAACAGAATCTGCCCGGATTTGAGCCCGTCCCTGCCCAGCGCATCCGACCAGGCGCCCGCAAGCGCGATCTGTCCGACGGCCGCCGCCGCCTGGCTTTCCTCGAGCTTCAGCGCGCGTTTGCCAAGCCCGAGAATGGTGCGGCCGAGCGCGATGGCGCCCGAGGAGACGACGAGCACCTCCGCGCCGGCATTGGCGAGCACCGCGATGTCTGCGGCTAAAGAGGTCAGCCAATCGCGCTTCAGGCCGGTCGCGCGGTCGACGAGCAGCGCCGAGCCGATCTTCACGGTTATGCGCCGGTATGATTTCAGCGATTTCATGGGTTTTGCCGCCAGCGCGTATCGACAGGAGCGGGAACGGCATCGCGCGCCTCGGCGACCACCGCCATCAGCGCGCGCTGCACAGCCTCGACGCCTTCGCCGGTGACGGCTGACAACAGCATCGGCCCGCGGCCGACGGCGCGTTTCAGCGAGGCAGCCTTCTTCTTGCGGGCGTCCGCGTCGAGTATGTCGACCTGGCTGAGGGCCACGATCTCAGGTTTGTCGGCCAGCCCATGGCCATAGGCTGCGAGCTCGGCGCGCACGGTCTTGTAGGCCTTGCCGGGATTTTCCTCCTGCGCCGAGACGAGATGCAGCAGGACGCGCGTGCGCTCGACATGGCCGAGGAAGCGGTCGCCGATACCGACGCCCTCATGCGCGCCCTCGATCAGGCCGGGGATGTCGGCCAGCACGAATTCGCGGCCGTCGATGCGGGCCACGCCGAGGCCGGGATAGAGCGTGGTGAAGGGATAGTCGGCGATCTTCGGCTTGGCGGCGGTGACAGCCGCAAGGAAAGTCGACTTGCCGGCGTTGGGCAGGCCGACAAGGCCGGCATCGGCGATGAGCTTGAGCCGCAGCCAGATGCTCAACTCCTCGCCCGGCTGGCCGGGATTGGCGCGGCGCGGCGCCTGGTTGGTCGAGGTCTTGAAATGCTGGTTGCCGAAGCCGCCATTGCCGCCCTTGGCAAGCAGAAAGCGTTGGCCGACCTCGGTCAAATCGCAGATCAGCGTCTCATTGTCCTCGGCGAATACCTGGGTGCCGGCCGGCACTTTGAGCGTCGCGTCGGCGCCCTTGGCGCCCGTCATGTTGCGGCCCATGCCGTGCATGCCGGTCTTGGCCTTGAAATGCTGCTGGTAACGGTAGTCGATCAGTGTGTTCAAGCCATCGACGGCTTCGACCCAGACATCGCCGCCTCGGCCACCGTCGCCGCCGTCCGGACCGCCGAACTCGATGAATTTCTCTCGGCGGAACGACATCGATCCGGCACCACCGTCGCCGGACCGGATGTAAACTCGGGCTTGGTCGAGGAATTTCATCGGATTTTCAGGTTTCTGCTATTGCGCTTGCGGGATTGCTCTAAACCAAGGTGGAGCCAAGGGCGAGGCCCGTTTGCAACTAAAGCGCCGGATGCACTTTAGCCAGGGGCGCGGTAGCACTGTTCGCGGGCGAGACCGGGAGGCGCGAATGAAGCTTGTCACTTACAATATCCAGTATGGCATCGGCCTCGACGGCAAATACGATGTCGACCGCATCGCCGACGCGGTGCGCGGCGCCGATGTCATCGCCCTGCAGGAAGTCACCCGCAACAACCCGCGCAACGGCGACCGCGACATGGTGGCCGAGATCGGCGAGGCGCTGCCGGACTATTTTGTCGCCTATGCCAGCAATTTCGAGGTCAATATCGGCTCGCGCCTGGATGCCGGCCGCGCCGTCACCCGCACCTTCCAGCTCGGCAACATGGTGCTGTCGAAGACGCCCATTCATCTGTCGCGTAATCTCCTTCTGCCGCGCAGCCGCAGCCTGGAGCGGATGAACTTCCAGCGCGGCGCGCTGGAGGCGCTGATCGAGACGCCGCTCGGCTTCATCCGCTTCTATTCCACCCATCTCGACCACCGCAGCCCCGTCGAGCGTCAGAGCCAGATCCGTTTCCTGCGCCAGCGCCTGCTCAACTACGCGCTGGAAGGCGGCGGCCTTTCCGGCATTCCCGAAATCGGCCTGCCGGACCTGCCCTATCCGGAAGCCTTCATCGTCATGGGCGACTTCAACATGCTGCCCGGATCGCCCGAATATGTCGAACTCGCCGGACGTCCGGACCATGAATTCGGCATGCCGCTCACCGCCGATCTCGCCGTCGATGTCGCCCAGCGCTTGGACGTTTCCGGCCTCTTCACCTGGATCGACCCCAATCGTCCCAACGATGCGGGCCGCCACAAATGCATCGACTACGTCTTCACCAGCGCTTCGCTCGCCGGCTCGCTGAAGCGCCTGTGGGCCGACCGGCAGGCGCGTGGATCGGACCACCTGCCGGTCTGGGTCGAATTGGGTTGAGTCGTCTTTGAGCGCCGACGCCTAGGCGTGTTGCTATTCAGGTCAGGCTGAGCCGAAAATGACGGCTTCCGAGAACCGGAGCGGAGCGTACTGAAAGTACGCGAGCACCGGAAGCGCAGGAAACCGTCATTTGCAGGCCGGCCTCAATCTGAATTTCAACATGCCTAGAAGTGCACCCAGTTGCGCAGGCTCGTCCAGGTCTTGCGGTCCAGCCGGTAGCGCTCGACCGGCACCTGGCCGGCGACGATCGAGTTCAGCATGCCCTGGCCGGCATACTGAAAGCCGCACTTGTGGATGACGCGGCGCGATGCCGGATTGATGACCCTGGTCGAGGCATGCAGCACCTGGATCGAGGTCTTCTGGAAGGCAAGGTCGACCAGCGCGTGCGCCGCCTCGGTCGCATAGCCGCGCTTCCAGTAAGGCTCGCCGATCCAGTAGCCCAGCTCCAGCCCCCGATCGGTGGTATTCAACCCCGCGCAGCCGACGAAAGTGCCGGTGCCGGCGAGCGTCAGCGCATAGGCGATGCCGGCGCGGCGCGACGAGGCCATGGCGAGGAAGGCGCGGGCCTCGGCTTCGCCGTAAGGATGCGGCATGCGGGCCAGCATTTCGGCGACGTGACGGTTGTCGGCCAGAGCGACGAGTTGAGCGAGATCGCTCTCGCGCGGAGCGCGCATGACCAGGCGCTCGGTGGCGAGCACCGGGCAATCGATCGCGTAACTTTCGTCTTCGGTGTCTTTCGCTTCGGCAACCATTTTAGTCCTCCAGGGCAAAGAAAAATGAAAAAGGAGAGATGGAAGCCCATCTCTCCTGATCCTTTTCCTGGCCTGGCCAGACACCGGTTCCCGAGATGGGCGCCGGTGTTATGGTGCGGAACCGGCTACTCCGCTGCTTTGGTGATCGGGTTTACCGAGACGTAGGTTCGGCCGTTGGCTTTTTTGTTGAAGGTGACTGCGCCGGCTTCGAGCGCAAAAAGGGTGTGGTCCGTGCCCATGCCAACGTTGGTGCCCGGATGCCATTGCGTGCCGCGCTGACGAATGATGATGTTGCCGGCTACGACGGCTTCGCCACCGAACTTTTTCACGCCGAGACGCTTGGAGTGCGAATCGCGACCGTTGCGCGACGAACCGCCAGCTTTCTTGTGTGCCATCTAACTAACTCCGATGCGCCCCGAGGCGCTTGAATGGTCTTATGAACGCGTTCGCGTTCCGTTTCAAGTGCGTACCGGCGACGATTATCGCCGACCGTCCTTACTTCTTTTTCGCCAGCTCCTTGGCCTGCTCGCGCCAATCCTTGATCTGGTCGGCGCTGAACGGCATGTGCTCGTCGATCTTGGCGACATCCTTCTCGGTCAGCTTGGCCAGCTGCGCAAAGGTGACGATGCCCTGCTCGGCGAGATCCTTCGCCGCGACGGGACCGATGCCCTTGATCACGGTCAAATCGTCCGGCTCGCCCTTCGGTGCCTTGAACAGCGGCGCGGCCTTGGCCTCTTCGCTGGCGGGAGCTTCCTTGGGGGCGGCCTCTGCCTTGGCTTCCTTCTTGGCCTTGGCCTCCTTCGGAGCGGCTTCGGCCTTCGCCTCGGCGGCGACCTCTGCCTTGGCTTCGGGCGCCTTGGCCTCAGCCTTGGCGGTGGCCTTCTTCGACGGCTTGGCGCCGCCCAGCAGGATCTCGGAGATCCGGACGGTGGTCAGAAGCTGGCGGTGGCCGATCTTGCGGCGCGAATTCTGGCGGCGGCGCTTCTTGAAAGCGATGACGGTGCGGTTCTTGCCCTGCTCGACGACTTCCGCCGTGACCAGAGCGCCATCGACGAACGGCGCGCCGAAGGTGACATTCTCACCCTCGCCATGCGCGAGAACAGTGCCGATCTCGACGATATCGCCGACCTTGGCTTCGACTTTCTCGATCTTGAGCAGATCGTTGGCGGCGACGCGATACTGCTTGCCGCCCGTTTTGATGACTGCGAACATTTTTTGCCTTTCGCTGTTCGGTCGGCCTCGATGAACCGCTTCAGGCGGTTCGGCCGTCTTTTTGTCAGTCTGCGGGTTCAAAAAACAAGCGGCGCGGAGAAGCCCCACGCCGGATGCGGGCTGTCCCTAACCGAAGGTCGCAAGGAAGTCAAGGCGAGCGGCCCTTGCTCCTGAGCATGCCGCGGGCCGCGCGCCGCCTCGCCGACGCTTTTTCAAGAAGCGGGAAATCGATCGACTAGGGCCTTGTAACTGCGGCGGTCAGCCGTTATCTAGTGCGCCGCGCCGGCAACGGCCGACCATGACCTCGCGGAGAGGTGGCAGAGTGGTCGAATGCACCGCACTCGAAATGCGGCATACTCGCAAGGGTATCGGGGGTTCGAATCCCTCCCTCTCCGCCATTTAGCTTCCATAAAAATCCTTTCCTTTCAAAAGCTTCCTTGTTGCGCTTGACCAGCACGAAGCGAAACATATCTTAGACTGTGTAACAAACTGTGTAACATTAGAGAAAGATAATGCGACGTTCCGCAGCGCCAAAGCCGCATAAACGTGAAGGCATCTGGTATCTCGTCCGCAGGGTGCCGAAGGAATTCGCGGCGTTTGATCGCCGCTGCCTAGTACGCATTTCCACGGGCGTCGCCGTGGCTGACGATCCCCGCGGTGTACGGGCGCGAGATGCAGTGCAAAGCCTCGGCGCGGGGCTGGAGGCGTATTGGCGTAGACTGCGGGAAGGCCAATCCGCCGAGGCGGGGCTGCGTTTCGAAGCCGCGAGGAAGCGCGCGCGGTCATTTGGATTGGCCTATCGCACTAACGAGGAACTAGCAGCGGGGCCGCTCGACGAACTCATGGCCCGTATCAAGCTGCTCCTCGACAAAAAATCGATCGAGGACGCGCAGGACGTCTCGGCCGTCATGGGTGGGGAGAAGCGGCCAGCGGTCCGCCTGAGCGGTCTTATCAAGGAATTCGAGACGATCGAGCAACAGAACTTGCTGACCATGTCGCCCAACCAAATCAAGAAATGGCGTAACCCCAAAAAGCGCGCAGTTGCCAATCTGGTTGGAGTCATTGGCGACAAGGAGATCGCAAGCCTCACTCGGGACGACGCAATCGCGTTCCGCGAGTGGTGGCAAAAGCGGATCGTTGAGGATGGACTTGATATCGGTACGGCCAACAAGGACATCGGCCATGTTTCGAAAATGCTGCGCGTCGTCGATCTGACTCACCAGCTCAAGCTGGAGCCGGTTTTTCGAAACCTGCGTCTTTCCGGCGCCGTCCCCGGGCAACGCGCTGCGTTCACAGCGGAGTTCATTCAGGAGAAGATACTCGCTGAAGGCGCGCTCGACGGACTCAATGACGAAGCCCGCCATCTAATCTATGTGATTGCCGATACCGGACTCAGGCTTTCTGAAGCGGCAAACCTCACCACCGAAACAATCCACCTCGATCGAGAAATCCCGCATGTGCGGGTGCGCCCCAATGGCCGTCGCTTGAAGACCGGTCATTCAGCCCGTGACATTCCCTTGGTTGGCGGCGCACTTGCAGCCATCAAGCTCCATCCGGACGGCTTTCCTCGTTATCGCGACAAGGCCGCGTCACTTTCAGCGCTCGTCAACAAGGTGCTCGCCAGCAAGGAACTTCTGCCGACTTCCGAGCATAGTCTTTATAGCCTGCGACACACTTTCGAGGACCGGCTGACGGCAGTTGAGGCGCCGGAGAAGGTAATTGCTTCTCTGATGGGCCACAAATGGATCCGGCCCAAATACGGCGCGGGACCTTCGTTAGCGCAAAAGCGCGAGTGGCTCCAAAAAATCGCTTTTACCCCGCCCGGGCGAATGTGATTGCGGCGCCATCCAGGCCTTGAGAACCAACCTCACGGCTCCAGCTGTCCGAGCCATTTAGGTTGAGCGTGGCCAGCACGCGCTGCGCTCGCTCGCGATTTCCGAGCTTCCGCCGCATTTGTTCGACCTCGTATTCCAGCCTTTCGAAGGTCGGTATATAGGCATCTCCATGCCGGATGACCAAGTAGGCGGCAACAGCTAGACACCATTCTAGCTCCGTGGCCGATGGATCGGAAAAAGGGGCGACGCCATACCAAGACGAGCAACGCCTCTCGAGGGCTTCCGAACTAGGCAAACGGCCAGCATGTGGCATGGGAAAGAAACCTATGCCTGATCGACGAACCTAAAGTGCTCACGAAGCTTGACCGGTACGCGGGCCATCGGAGGGTTCTGCCTAAAACCGCCAAAAATTTTGAAACACCCATTCATCCGGCTCGAATTCAAAGGGATCGGCGATTTTTGGGTTATGGCTTGCAAGCATAGTTCAGCCCAGACAAGAACGCCTGATATCTTGTCGTGCACTGTCACCCTGCCAAATATGGTGCCGGCGACAACGGCAGTTTGGCGAGCAGAAGAATTCCCGAGACTGAGACGTTCTACGGCTTGGCCCATGTTCGCGCTCCTCCTCGATTGGAGACAGGATGGGCCATATGGAAGCGAATAAAAGGAGGTTGGTGACGAGTCTCGGTAGTGGAGTAGAAACGGGTGGAAAAGCTTGCGCTATTCGCCATCGGCGCCGCTAAGCGCATTTGAGAGAAGGGGCAGCGATCGCCAAGAGATGACGTCCGATCGCAAGCCGGCTAGAAATGCGACAGTGACGCGCCTTTTTTGGCACGACCTTAGCACCCGATCGGGCCTCAGCTGGTCGTCGTTGCGCAGCCGATCGGGTGCGATTTTTATAAAGCTCTCTTGGCTTTAGCTTTGAGAGCCCGTCATCGAGACAAATGCAAGGGAACGGTCCGCCCCCTGGGGACATTCGACATGCCGTGGCAGCTTCCTATGGTGAGCCAGCGCATTCCGATACACGTTTTCCGCGCTCTACCGTTGCTCCAGCACCTGTGCTGAGGCTGAGCGCTTGATCAGGACCCGACCGCTGCTGTTGCGGGATGGTGACTGGGTTGAGGTCGCGAAGACCTTGACCGCGGGTACGTTGTTCATCCCGATGAGCGCTGAGCCGAGAAGCAGCCAAGAACGCTTCCCGTAATCGAATCCTACGGGAACCGCGAAACCAGCGTCCAAAGGACGCAATTCTCCGACGTCGTTCACTCAAGCTCATCTCGCAACTTGAACGCTTGTATGAAGCCGCTGCATGTGCGCCGGTGGACCGGATTGCTGCTATCCAAACCACGTGCTCAGTTTCGCCCCCGTAATAACTCTACCGTCCGAAACGGCTTTCGCGCGTCAGGTCCACCCCACATGAAAGTTCCGCGAGCAGCACGGACGGAGAGGCCGGTCACAACTCCTTCGCGTGCTCTTTTACTACCGAATCAAGTGCCAAATGGAGAGGCACTGCCTTAGAGAACAGGAAGCCCTGCGCGGTTCTGCAGCCAAGCTTGTACAGAGTTTGCCGATCTGCCTCTGTTTCAACGCCCTCGGCCATGACCTCGATCCCGAGCGTCCTACCAAGATCAATCACCGCTTTGACAAGCAGCCGATTCTCCCGGGACTTGGCTAAGCCGCGAACGAAGCCCTGATCTATTTTCACCTTCCTGATCCGACTGTCCTTGAGCGATGCCAACGTCGAAAAACCGGTGCCGAAGTCATCGAGCGCGATAGAAATGCCAGCATGTGAAAGCCGGGCGAGCTTTTCATCCACTCTGTCCGGATCCACTGGGGCTTCTTCGGTAATCTCGATGTCGAACATCGTTGCAGGGAGGTCTTTTGCCGCCAGACCATTAAGAATCATCTCGTCAATATCGCCAGCTTCCAACTCGCACGGTGAAACATTCATCGCCACACGAACATCACGACGGTCAGCTTTGACCAAGCCCTCGATAAGAGCGCAACAGTCGGCGAATACCGTTTGAGTTAGCAGCTGAAGCATTCCAGTTTCGCGTGCCGCTGTCATGATCTCGGGCGGAGAAATGGGACCGTGAAGCGGGTGAGACCATCTTAGCAAGGCTTCAAAACTGACGACGGCTTCAGTTTCGAGTCTTACGATTGGCTGAAACCAAGCGACCAAGCTTCTCATCGTTATCGCCGAATGAAGATCGCGTTCGATTGACTGGCGGCGTTGCAACTCCCGGGCTAGCTCGGCATCGAACAGACAAAATTCATTCCTGCCGCGGCGCTTAGCTGTGTAAAGGGCGATGTCGGCCCGCAACAACATTTCCGTTAGTCCGGGGTTTTCAGCCAA
Organism: Mesorhizobium sp. WSM4983; assembly: GCF_029625765.1. Lineage (NCBI taxonomy): Bacteria > Pseudomonadati > Pseudomonadota > Alphaproteobacteria > Hyphomicrobiales > Phyllobacteriaceae > Mesorhizobium > Mesorhizobium sp. WSM4983. The sequence continues at coordinate 741,070 of NZ_JARTVM010000002.1, forward strand.
GTAGATTCCTATAGACGCTCCAATGCGGACTGATGCGATCCCAGGATAGGGGCGAGCAAGCTTGGCTATGAGATTGGACGCGAGATTGGTGGGAGAAGGAGAATTCTTTCGCGAAGAAAAAACCAGCACGAATTCATCCCCACCGATGCGGGCGAGCGTTGAGCCCTCCGGTGCTTCTTCCTCTATTCGGCGGGCGATCCTGGCAAGCAGCTCGTCACCCGTTCTGTGACCGTAGGTATCGTTGACAGATTTGAACCCGTCCAGATCAATCAGCATGGCCACAAAGGGTCCATCGGTGTTCTCAAACTGATCGATTGCATGTTCGAGGCCCCGCCTGTTGAGGAGCGCGGTAAGATGGTCCTCCCTGGAATTGCGCTCCATTTCCGCGGCAAGCCGCTCGGCTTGATGTCTCAGGCGGCTCGCGTCACGGAAGCGCGCTTGTCCAACGAACGAGGATCGAACCAGGCCGCCCTCGAAAAGCAGGACGGCAAAAGCCAGAATGTAGTTTTCCGGGGCTCCCTTCGTCAGCAAACATGCGGCGGCAATGAGGAGTGGCGGTGTGATGAAGCATATCGCTGCCGCAGCATATGAGCTGCCGTACGTGACCGCGCCAGCTGAAATGCCCGCCAGAATTATTAGATGCAGCGATGCTTGAGACGTCGTGTATCCAGCCGTTAGGACGGCAAGGAATGACCAGGTGAATCCCGCCAGAAGAGCAAGCCTGCCAAACCAGCGAAGCCGCAGCCAAACCCGTGTCAGATCATCCTGGACTCCGGGTTCCTTCAGCTGATGACGGGCGAGTGCAAGGCGGGCGGCATTTATCGCATTAACGACCGAAAACCAGGCCGCGCCAGCAAGACCGTTCCCGGAAAGGGCCTGCACGGTCAAAATCAGCCCGGACAGCACAATGCTTATCGGCATTGAGACGAAAAGGCCTGCCCTCAGATCAGCGAGCTGGTCCTGAAGGATTCTCGCCTCCAGCGGATCTTCTTTTTCCAAGGCTGGACGGGTCAGCTTGCTTACTCCTGCTTGTCCGCAGCCTATGCAGCCCCCCTGAAGGACGGGTTAATTCTTCAATCGGAGATCAGCGTCGGGGAGCAGGATTACTCCGGTGCATCATGCACTCTCTCATCGCTCGCCCAGCACGCGCAAAAATGCGACTGCTGGTGCAGTATCACCGCTGGAGCTCCGCCGAAATCCCATGCCGGACAAGGGGAACATGTTGGGCAAAGCGAAGCCCCAGATGCCTTGCAAGCCGTGCCGCCAGGTGGTCTCTGGAGTAGAGTCCAACCAATATGTTCGTTGCATGGTAGAGCGGCGCCGCCGACAGGCGCAGCCGCCTTTCGTATATATGCAGCATGTCGGGGTCGCCAACATTGCGGCCGTCGCGGCACGCAGTCATGATTCCACGGGCGAGTTGCTTCTGGCTGCTGAGACCGATGTTGAATCCGTGAGCGGTCACCGGGTGCATGCCGATGGCAGCGTCGCCGATGAGTGCGGCGCTCGGCGCCCGGAATTTGTGCGCCCAGGTCGTGACCAGCGGATAGGTGTGGCGCTTGCTTGCCAAGGTCATTTTTCCAAGGCGCCCTCGACACCGTTTCGTCAACTCCGACAGGAACAAATCATCATCGAAGGCAAGCAGTCTATAGGCCTCGTTTGAGCGCAATGTGAGCAGCAGCGACGACATGCCCTCCGCGAGGGGCAATATCGCTATCGTCTGATGGTGATCGAACCATTCGATGGCGATCTGGTGGTGGGCGCGCTCGTGCCTCACTCGGCAAATCAGCATCGAGTGGCCAAGCCGGTTGATATCGGCGCCGATGCCTAGCAGATCACGCGTGGCGGACAAACGCGAATCCGCGGCAACAACCAGCCGAGCAGTTAAACGCGCGCCATTAGAGAGCGTTACGACTGCTCCTTCTTGGCTGTTTGTTGCATCGACGACCGAGTGGCCGCACAACAGCCGGGCGCGATCCTGCAAGCGGACGATTTTGAACAGCGCCTCGCGGATCCGGCAATTTGGAACCAAAACCCCCAGCGGTTCTCCAGAGTTGCTGGGAGGATCGAAACGAAGAGCGAATGCGCTCGAGCCGTTGAGCACGCGCGCGCCTTGAAGTGCTGATTTGTCCGAAGCCGGGATGACATCCCAGGCGCCGAGCTCGCGAAGGGTTCTGATCGAAGCGTTGGTCAGCGCGATTTCGCGACCATCGAAAGCCGGATTCGCCAGACTATCGAATGTGTTCTGTTCAACAACTGCCACCTTGAGTTCGCTTTGGGCAAGCGACGCAGCGAACGAAAGGCCGACCGGGCCGGCTCCAACGACAACGATGTCAAAATTATCGTCAGAGCCCATCAGCGTGCCGCCATCCGGTCGCCTATCCTCGTGTAACGGTGGAACTGAGCCGAGTGACATGAGCTCCGTGCCCGCCGCATTGCCTAAAGGCGCTGGGCCGGGAGATTCGCATCGATCGGCAACGAAGCACTCAAAGCGCTCAGAGGTGGATGCGGCTAACCGATCCCGCCCTTTCGCCGCGCAGCCGCGCAGATCGCCGCCAGCAAGCGAGACACTCGCGACGCTGGTCAGCGACGGCCGCGCCGCATCGATCGCCACATTCCACCTGGAACCCTTGCGCATACTACTCACGCTCCACGACGTCGAAGCGGGCTCTCTTGCGAGGGTGAGGGTATCGAACGTAGCGCTCTCTCTCGTCATCCCAGCCAAGGTAGCGGAAACTTTTATCCACGACCGCGCATATCTCATCAAGAACCTGCTGCATGGCTTCGATGTCGATGTCCTTGCAATTCAGTCGCCGATAGAGCAAAGCCCACGCGGCGACATAGTCGTCGAAATAGCGCGCGTCACTCGAACCAATGATCAACTTCGGACGGTTGATCGATTTCGAAAACGCACGTCCCAACCCCGATGATGCTCCGCAGCACGTTGACATCACGAGGATCTTCGGCGCTGGATGCGAGCCCTGGAACATTTTTACGAAGTCAGCCCAAAGAAGGCCACTTCGCCCACTGGACGAAGCGATCCCGTCACCATTGCCGTGCCCGGCGATGTGAAGCACGTCGCACTCCGCCTCCATCGCTCGTACTACAGCCTCACCAAATTTCGTTCGGTTCAACGCCATTTGGAGCTCCGCGCGGATGTTGACAGCCTTTAACAAGTGCTGCACGATCGGTCCCTCTTGCCTGTCGGCGAAGTAGTCATTTGCATTGTGGCAGTCGATGATGTGTACGGTGTTCATGGTACTCCAGCCGCTTGTTCGTTCATCGTCGTGACGAGCGGACACCACGCGCGCGGAACCGCGTGACGTGCGCTGGGTTCCGGTACCGTCGCATAGCCTCAAGGCGCGGGCCGGGAATCGGGATGGATCGGCAACGACGCACACAACCCATCAAAGGCGAAAGCTGTTGATCGGCCCCCTGTCCGCGCAAGCCACGCGGATGGTCAGCCAGCAAGCGAGATACACACGACGCCGGTCAGCTAATGGCTGCGCCGTAAGCACAAGGCATGGCCGACCACACGACAGAAAACCCAGAACCGTGAAGGTGCTGATAATGACGACCAATCTTTCCGTAAGTCATGCATTTCTCCGTCGAAGACTGGTCAATAGACCACGCCGATGAGTATGACCCTGATCTGGATCAGCCAGACATGACCAATCGGCACTGGCGGTTCACGGTCAGGTGATCGACCGTGACGTTCCACTTTGGAACCCGTGCGCACATTGCCAAGCTCTCGTCCGGCCACGCGAGGTACTCTCGTGGCATCACACGCCTCATACTGGGTGCAATGGGAGGCAGTCCTTCGCACGACAGAGGCTTTTCACAAATGTAGTGTGCAGCTTAGGTCAAGATGGTCATGGAGCATGGAGCATGGAGCATGGAGCATGGAGCATGGACAGCTTGTTCCCGACCGAGCCGGCTCGACTGACGAGCGCGATCCGCGCATCTTATGCACAGCGGATTGAAATCAGCGTTCCGGTTTGTCGTCCCGATCAATTAGTATCCGCTCGGCGGCTCCGTCGAGATCTTCGTATTGACCGCTTCGCAATGCCCAGACGAAGCCGGACACACCCAGTGCACCCAGAAAAAGGGCCACTGGTATGAGATAGAGCAACGTCGTCACGAGGATTATGCCGAATAGCTGACTGCGGAGCGTCCGACTTTTTGAATAACTTGCAGCGTCGCATTCGCCCCGAAGCCGTGCAAGCGCAATGCGTTTCCAATAACAAGCACCGATGAGGCAGACATGGCAATCGCCGCTAACAAAGGCGTGGCGTGGCCCAGGATGGCGATCGGCACGGCGACGGCATTGTAGACGATCGCAATCGCGATGTTCTGGCGGATCAGGTGTCCCGCCTTGCGCGAGACGTCCAGCGCGAGAGGCACTGCCAGAAGGCTTTCGCGCAGGAATACGAAGTCGGCGGCATTGCGGCCAATGTCGGCGGCGGTGGCCGGAGCGATCGAGACATGCGCCGCGCTCAGCGCCGGCGTGTCGTTGAGGCCGTCGCCAACCATCAGAACCTTGTGTCCGTCTTTCGCCAGGGTCTCGATGCGCTCGACCTTGCCCGACGGCAGCAGGCACGGAACGAAGTCCTCGACACCCAGCATTCTTGCAACTTCACCGCAGGCACCTGCGGTATCGCCCGACAGCATTTGCATCGACACCCCAGTATCGTTCAATCGCTTGATCGCCGCCGCCGCGTCGGCGCGCAGCGCATCCTCGAAATCGAAGGTCGCGACAATGAACCCGTCTTTTGTCAGCACCGTTCCGCCATAGCCATGGTTGCCTTCACCACCGGTCCGGGCCTTCCATCCAGCCCATCCGCGTCGACCCAGCCGCCAGATGCTTCCGGCGACAGTGGCTTCGATCCCGAACCCCGGATGCTCTGTGACGGCATCGAATTTGTGTTGCCCGCCAGGAGCGGCAAAGCCGGTTATGGCCTTTGAAAACGGGTGACGCGAGTGCGCGGCCATGTCTGCCGCGATTGCCAGCATGGCCGGATCGATCGACGATGCATTGAGGAGCCGGGGTTGTCCGAGCGTGAGCGTTCCGGTCTTGTCGAACACTGCGTTATCAATCGTCGCCAGGCGCTCCATGGCCGAACCGTCCTTGACCATGATGCCGTTCTCGAACAGACGCCGCGCGGCGACCACCTGAACGATCGGTACGGCGAGGCCGAGCGCGCACGGGCAGGTGATGATCAGAACGGCAATGGCGATCGTCATCGCCCGGTGCCAGTCGCCCGTCGCCGCCATCCAACCCAGGAATGTCACGAAGGCGGTGAGATGAACCACGGGCGCGTAGAGTGCCGACACGCGATCAGCGATGCGGCGATAGTGCGCGCGACCGCCCTCTGCGGCTTCCATCAGCCGAACCATTTCGGCGAGGAACGAATCCTTCGCGGCGGCGGTCGCCTCGATCGTCAGCGGGCCGGTAAGATTGAGCACGCCGGCCTGCACGGCTTCGCCCGGCGCCACGTTTTTCGGCGCGCTTTCGCCTGAGGCCAGCGAGCAGTCGAGATCAGACGCTCCGTGGATGATCTTGCCGTCGACGGGGATCCTTTCACCGGCCGCGATCAGCAGCTGCATCCCCGGTTCGATCTCGCCAACCGGCAGATAGTCGCGCGCGCCATCGCCGCGCAGCACCATGGCGCCGCGTGCGGCCAGCTGCGACAGGCCTTTCACCGCGGTGCGGGCACGTTCGCGCATCACGTGATCCAGCGTCCTGCCGATCAAAAGGAAAAAAAGCAGCGAAACCGACGCGTCGAAATAGGCGTGGTCGCCATGGTTGATCGTCTCATAGAGGCTCATGGCGTAAGCGAGCGACACTCCGACCGCGATCGGCACGTCCATGTTCATGCGGCCGTGGCGCAGTGCATTCCAGGCCGAGCGGAAGAAGATGCCGCCGGCGAAGGCGAGCGCTGGGATGGCGATCAATGCGGAGACCCAGTGAAACAGGTCGCGGGTAGCCCCTTCGGCCCCGGACCAGACAGAGACCGAAAGCAGCATGATATTGCCCGCCGCGAACCCGGCAACCGCGACGGCGCGGATCAACTCCGAAAGCGTCCTGTCCTTTTCATCAATCTCGGGGGCGAAGAGATGCGCCTGGTAGCCGAGCCGTCCAAGCGCGGCGACGAACGGTGGAACCTCGTCGCCACGCCAGCGGACCGAGACCCGTTTCGTCGACAGGTTGACGCGGGCGCTCTCGACGCGATCGAGCGTTCCCAACGCCGTCTCGATCGTCTGGATACAAGCTGCGCAATGAACGCTCGGCACCGAAAGATCGGTTTGGCGGAGATCATCTCCAAGCGATCGGCTCGCCAGCCTGATCTCTTGACTAGACGGCAGGACCGACGTGGTGCTGCCCAGATCAAGCGCCATTTCGGCGCCCGGTGCACAACAACTCATTTCAGCGCTCCATGGGAAATCATGATCCTGCGGACTTCGCGGTAGGGCTCGGCCAGACCGGCGTCAGCGTCGACTTCGACGATCCAGACGCCATCCTTCGGCATGTGCTGGGCTGCGAATTCCTGGCCGGAGGCGAGGGCGAGGTTGACCGCCTTGTCCTCTTTCTCGTAGGCGGGATGGCGAAACAGCACCTTGACGCCATGCAAGGCAATCGGCTTGCCGACGGCGTCGGTAAGGCTATAGCGGACCTCGCCCCATGCGATGGTCAGCTTGCCGGTCCAGCCGAGCGCTGCCTGCGCCCGCCCCTCCTCGGCCTTCTTGTTGAACTGCTGGCTCGCCACATAGGTGTTTTCGACGACAAGGCCGGTCCAGCTCGTGTTGGCGAGCGTTGCCATCGTCAGATTGACCGCGATGACCACCCCGAAAAAGGCTAGGATGATGGCCAGCATGTGCCTGCCGGTGAATACGCGGGGTTTTTCAGCGTTAGCGGTCATCTGGCAGTCTCCGGCGCGTTGAAGGTGGCGGTGTATTCGTCCGCCTCGAAGCTCGCCTTGTCCTCGACACGGAACTTGAAGGTCTGCGCTGTGCCCTGGATTTGATCCGCCGGCTGGCGCACGAAGACCTTCAGCATTTTCAGGCGGTCGGGTTCGACCGGAATGGCAAAAGAACGGCCTTCCGGGATGTCGTCGCCGACCACGCTCATCTCGGCGCCCTGCAAGCCTTGAATCGCGACAACGATCGTCCTTGGCTCGGGGATCATGTTGAGCAGCTTGACGGTGTAGCCGTTGCGGATCGAGCCGTCGGACAGCGTGACAAATTGCGGATTGCGATCATGCAGCACGTTGACTTCGAGCCGATCGCGCGTCAGCAGCGAATAGAGCAGACCCAGGCCGATCAGCGACCAGATACCCATGTAGACGTAGGTGCGTGGCCGAAAGATCTTGCGGATATGGAAATGCGCCACCTTGTCGGAGAACAGGCCATCAGCGGTCCTGACCTGCGACGGGTTGACTGAACTGGAGCCGCCCGCGGTCGCCAGCATCATGTTGGCGTTGTAGTCGGACAGTGTCGCATAGGAGATCAGCCCGCGCTCCTTGCCGAGCTTGTCCATGACCCCGTCGCAGGCGTCTATGCACAGCGCGCAGGTGATGCATTCCATCTGCTGGCCATCGCGGATGTCGATCCCCATCGGGCAGACCGCGACGCAGGCATTGCAGTCGACGCAGTCACCGACCGGCAGCCCTGCGGCAAGGACCTTCTTGGCGTGGCGAGAACGCGGTTCGCCGCGCCAGTCATTGTAGGTGACGGTGAGAGAACTTTCGTCGAGCATCGCTGCCTGGATGCGCGGCCATGGGCACATGTAGGTGCAGACCTGCTCGCGCATCAGACCGCCGAACGTGTAGGTGGTAGCCGTCAGCACGGCGACAGTGATGTAGGCGACGGGTGGCGCGGTGCCGGTGAAGAGTTCGCCAACCAGCGTCGGCGCATCGGCAAAATAGAAAATCCAGGCGCCGCCGGTCGCCGCACCGATGACCAGCCAGACGGCGTGCTTCGATAAGCGCAGCATCAGCTTGCGGGCGGTCCAGGGGCCTGCATCGAGTTTCATGCGAGCGTTACGGTCGCCCTCTATCGCACGTTCGACGACGAGGAACAGATCGACCCACACCGTCTGAGGGCATGCATAGCCGCACCAGGCACGGCCGACAGTCGAGGTGATCAGGAAAAGACCGACGCCCGCCATGACCAGGAGGCCGGCCACATAGAAGAATTCCTGGGGCCATATCTCGATGAAGAAGAAGTAGAAGCGCCGGTTCGCGAGATCGAGCAGGACTGCCTGGTCCGGGGCAAATGGACCGCGAGCCCAAGGCAGCCACGCAGCCAGGTAATAGATGCCAAGTGTGATCGTCATCACCAGCCATTTGAAGCGACGAAAGTTGCCCGAGGCGCGCTTCGGAAAGATCTTTTGACGCGCGGCATAAAGCGGCTTGCGGGTTTTGGCGGAATTGACAGTTTCTGTTTCGAGCCCTGTCAACTGCGTCTTGTCACGCATGTGCAACTCCACTTTCCCAGCCAATGTCAGGGGCACCTGTCGTAAAGCCTCGCCGTAGGATAGCCTTGCCGGGTTGTGCAGATCGCATTAGGGATGGTGTCGAGGCCCGGCTCACGCCGGGCCTCGTCCGCTTGGCAGGGGGGACCGAAGAATAGGACCTTCCATTCCTATTCTCCGCCGCCAAGCGAATGGACATAAACTGCAAGTTCCTTGACCTTGATCTCGCCGAGACGGCCAACCCAGGCCGGCATGACGCCCTGTTTTGGCGCACGGACCTGTGCGGCGATGGCTGTCTCACCGGATCCATAGAGCCAGATCGCATCGGTCAGGTCGGGGGCGCCGAATTCCCTGTTGCCTTTTGCATTGTCGCCGTGACAGGCCACGCAATTCTCGGCAAAGACCTTGGCGCCGGGTTGGATCAGACTTGCATCGCGGACCTTGCCGGAAAGGCTGGCCACGTAGGCGCTGACTTGTGCGATCTGGTCGGCGGTAATGATGTCGCCGAAGGCCGGCATTTCCGACAGGCGCGTGTCCGGATCGGATGCGAAGCGGATGCCGTGCGTAATCGTCTGCTGGATCTGCTCGGCCTTGCCGCCCCACAGCCAGTCGTCGTCGTTGAGATTGGGAAAGCCCTTGGAACCCTGGGCGCCGGAGCCATGACATTGTACGCAATTGACCTTGAAAGCGGCGCCACCGGCGGCGATTGCGAATTCGCGCAGGCCGTCGTCCGCGGCGATTTCCGAGACGCTCTTGGACTCCACCGCCGAGATATATTTGCCCTTGGCGGCCTCAGCCGCGGTCAGCTCGTTCCTGACCTCGTTGCGGCTGGAATAGCCGAGCACACCCGTTGTCGCCGAGTGCAACAGAGGCCATGCTGGATAGGCAATGGTGTAGCCTATCGCCCAGACAATGGTGACGTAAAAAGTGATAACCCACCATCTGGGAAGCGGGTTGTTCAGCTCCCGGATACCATCCCATTCGTGGCCGGTGGTCGAGACGCCAGAGATTTCATCGATATGCTCGTCGCTCATGATCACTCGTCCTCGAGCGGAATGCGGGCCGCTTCGTCGGCCAGCCTTCGGCTGCCGGGGCGTAGGGCAAAGGCGATGCACCCCACGAAGAACAGCGCCATCGCAACCAGGCCCCAGCTGTCGGCAAACGCCCGCATCAAATTGTAGGTCATCAGCGTTCTCCTCAGCGGTAGCCGGCGGCTTCGTCGTAATTTTTGAAGTCGACCAGTGTGCCAAGCATCTGCAGGTAGGCGAGCAGGGCATCCATTTCGGTGACCTGTTGCGGGTTGCCGTCGAAGTCGCCGATCTTGGCTTTTGGGTAACGCGCCTCAAGGCCTGATGTGTCGGCATTGGGATCGGCCTGCGCCGCCAGATCCGCATTGGCGTGGGCGATCATGTCATCGGTGTAAGGGACGGCTACAAGCCTGTTGGCGACCAGATGCGTCGAGAAATCCTTCACGTCGATCGGCGTGTCTTTCAGGAACCCATAGCTCGGCATGATCGATTCCGGCACCACCGAGCGCGGGTCGGTAAGATGCGCGACATGCCATGCATTCGAGTAGCGGTCGCCAACTCTGGCGAGATCCGGCCCGGTGCGCTTCGATCCCCACTGGAAGGGGTGATCGTACATGGACTCGGCAGCCAGGCTGTAGTGGCCATAGCGCTCAACTTCGTCGCGGAACGGCCTGATCATCTGGCTATGACAGAGGTAGCAGCCCTCGCGCATATAGATGTTGCGCCCGACAAGTTCGAGCGGCGAATAGGGGCGCATGCCTTCCACCTTCTCGATCGTGTTGTCGAGATAGAAGAGAGGCGCGATCTCGACGATGCCGCCGACCGTCACCACGAGCAGCGAGCCAACGAGAAGAAGCGTGGCGTTCTTCTCGATGATTGCGTGTTTGTCCATCAAGCCCATTACCTGGCTCCTGATCGCGCAGGTCGGATGGCGACGGGGCTCGGCATCGGCTCCTCCTCGCGCTGGTGGCCGAGGATGGTCCTGGTGATGTTCCAGGCCATGATCAGGGCGCCGGAGAGGTACATGGCGCCGCCGATGGCGCGCAGGACATAGTAGGGGTGCATGGCGGCGACGGTTTCGGCGAAGGAGTAGACCAGGAAGCCCTGCTCGCCATATTCGCGCCACATCAGGCCCTGCATGATGCCGGACACCCACATCACCGCGGCGTAGACGACGATCCCGAGTGTCGCCAGCCAGAAGTGCCAGGTGACGAGCCTCAGCGAGTAGAGCCGTTGACGGTTCCAGAGCTTCGGGACCATGTAGTAGATCGCGCCGAACGAGATCATGCCGACCCAGCCGAGCGCACCCGAATGGACGTGCCCGATGGTCCAGTCGGTATAATGCGACAGCGAATTGACCGCCCGGATCGCCATGATGGGGCCTTCGAAGGTCGACATGCCATAGAAGGCGACGGCCATCACCATCATGCGGATGATCGGATCGGTGCGCAGCTTGTCCCAGGCGCCGGACAGCGTCATCAGGCCGTTGATCATGCCGCCCCAGGACGGCATCCACAGCATGATCGAGAACACCATGCCGAGCGTCTGCGCCCAATCGGGCAAGGCGGTGTAGTGCAGGTGATGCGGCCCGGCCCAGATGTAGAGAAAGATGATAGCCCAGAAATGGACGATCGACAGCCGGTACGAATAGACTGGCCGGTTCGCCTGCTTGGGCACGAAATAATACATCATGCCGAGGAAGCCGGCGGTGAGAAAGAAGCCGACCGCGTTGTGGCCGTACCACCATTGCGTCAAGGCGTCCTGGACCCCTGAAAAGGCGGAGTAGCTCTTGGAGCCCGGGAACGAGACTGGTATGGACAGGTTGTTGACCACATGCAGCATCGCGATGGTCACGATGAACGACAGGTAGAACCAGTTGGCCACGTAGATATGCGGTTCCTTGCGCTTCAGGATCGTGCCAAGGAACAGAATGAGGTAGGCGACCCAGACGATGGTCAGCCAGACATCCACATACCATTCGGGTTCGGCGTACTCGCGGCCCTCGGTGATGCCGAGCAGGTAGCCGGTCGCGGCCATGACGATGAACAGCTGGTAGCCCCAGAAGACGAACCAGGCGAGATCACGGCCGAAGAGGCGCGCGCGGCAGGTGCGCTGCACGACATACAGAGACGTGCAAAGCAGCGCGTTGCCGCCGAAGGCGAAAACGACACCGGATGTGTGCAACGGCCGCAAACGACCGAAATTGAACCAGGGCTGGATGTTGAGATCGGGGTAGGCGAGCTGCAGCGCGATCACCACGCCGACCAGCATGCCGACGACACCCCAGAACACGGTGGCGATCGCGCCGTAGCGGATCGGACCATCCATGTAAGCGGATGGGTCAATCGGAGCTGCTGGCCTGAACTCCGTGTTGCGCAACAGGATCGCAGTGAAACCAGCCACTGCGAAGAACAACACCCACATGTGTCGGCGGAAAGGTTCATCCACGCCGAAGCCGGCGGCCACCAGGGCCGCAAAAGCGAACACGCTTAGAAGGACGATCTCTGTGCCGAATTTCATTGCAGATCCCGATCTCGAATCTGGTGGATGCCAAATCCGCAGCGCACTAATCGCGCAGCCGCCGCCCCCTCGCCCTGATCTATGTCAGGCCGCACGATTTTGTGCGGCGCAATCAGCAGGTGGCGAATGAACGAGGAACGCAGCGCGGGCTCACTCCCTCATGGAAGGCGTTCCCTGGGTTGGGCGGGCGCAGACGCGATCGCTGAGGCGAAAGCTGAGGCTCTGCGCGCGTTGGATGCTATTGCCGATGCCCTGCCAAACGTTGTTCGGATCCCATTGGAAACGAACGCGATCGTTCCGCCGAGCCGTGGCAGATTAAGGACCATGCTTCGCCGGTATGTGCCGAAACACACCTGGCGATTGGTCACGTTCCTATCAAAGCCCGAAAGCTGTTTGTCTCGACAACCGTGACGCCGCTTCGTCGAAGGCGCGGCGACATCGCATTAAAAGGCAAACACGGCCCGCCCCGGAGTCATGCGACATGGCCTCGCCGCTTAGGGCCGCTCGCGTCCGCCGCCACAGCGCTTCTCCAGACGGCTTATGCTGTCCACCGTCACATGGCGTGCGTTCTCAATCCGAATCACCCCGTCAGCCCGCAATCGCGTCAGTTGGCGGCTCACGGTCTCGCTGGTGATTCCAAGGAAATCAGACATTTCGGCACGCGTCAGCGGCAGATCGAAGGAGGCCGACCCGGAAGCCGCATCGAGACTGGAATCGATATTCCGGGCCATCATGAGGAGAAAAGTCGCCACCTTTTCCGGAGCTGTCTTGCGCCCCAGCGTCACCATCCACTCGCGCGCCTCATCGAGTTCATTCAGCGTCTGTTTGAGCAGGCGATGCTCGAATTCCCGTGACGCCTTCATCATCCGTTCGACGGCCGCTCGCGGAAACGAACACAGCGTGACTGCTGTTGCCGCTTCCGCATTGATCGAGCTTTCCTCCTTGAAAGGACGTCCCAGAAAATCCGGTGCAAACTGGAGACCGACGATCTGCTGGCGCCCATCCGACAGGCTCTTTGATAGCTTTACCACGCCTGAAAGCACGTTGGAGTAGCTGTCGACGTTCTGTGCCTCGCCGGTCAACTCCATTCCTGACTCGATCCGGCGACGCGAGCAAGTCTTGGCGAGCCCAACCAAATTGTCTGGATCGAGCGCACCGCAGACACCGCGACGCCGTGCCTCGCAAGGGAAGCAAAGAACAGGAATGCCGGAACTATGAATGTCTTGCCGAAAGGTCATGCGTTCGCCTTACCCGATCCTAACTGCCGGCAGGATACCCATCCAGGGTAGAGAAATCCTGCGGCGGTTTGTCCATGAGCGCGGCTGATCGAGATCAGGGTCTGCTTCAGCGATGCGTGCAGTGTTCCGGCGGGCAACACGGTGAACGCGAGATGCAATCGGAAATAGCTGTCAAACTCAGCGAGAACGTCCCACGCTACACCAGCTATCCGACGGCGCCGCATTTCCATTCGGGGATCGATGCTGCCATTTACCGTGGCTGGTTGGAGACGCTGGAAAGCGGCGACGAAATCTCGCTGTACCTGCACATTCCTTACTGCGACAAGCTCTGCTGGTTCTGCGCCTGCCACACCAAGCAGACGCACCAATATGAGCCGGTGGCCGCTTATCTGCGCTCGCTGAATGCCGAAATCGTCACGATTGCCGGTCTGGTGAGCGGCAAGGCACATGTCCGTGCAATCCACTTCGGTGGCGGTTCGCCAACTATTCTGAGGCCCGATGATATGGTTGCTCTTGGAGCGGCCTTGCGGGACAGCTTCGACCTTCTCCCGGATGCTACGGTCAGCATCGAAATCGAAACCAACGACATGGACAAGGCGCGCCTTGATGCACTTGCTCAAATCGGCGTAACGCGGGCGAGCCTCGGCGTGCAGGATTTCGATCCGCAAGTGCAAAAAGCAATTAATCGTGAGCAGAGTTTTTTGCAGACCAAGGCAGTCGTCGACGGGGTTCGTTCGCGGGGCGTCGAATCGGTCAATCTGGACCTGCTCTACGGGCTCCCGAATCAGACACGCGAGACGATCTGTTCCACGGTGGCGCAGGCACTGACCTTGGAGCCAGACCGGATGGCCCTGTTCGGCTACGCACATGTGCCCTGGTTCAAGAAGCATCAGACGATGATCGACGAGGCATGGCTGCCGAGTCCCACTGAGCGTTTCGCCCAATCTCAACTCGCGGCGCGGGCAATTGTCGCCAAGGGATATGAGGCAATAGGACTCGATCATTTCGCGAAGCCCGACGATGCGCTGGCCATAGCGGCCCGCGCAGGGGTTTTGCATCGCAATTTTCAGGGCTACACTGAGGATCGCTGCCCGACACTGATCGGACTTGGCCCTTCGTCCATCGGTCGTTTTCGCCAAGGCTACGTGCAGAACATGGCTTCGACTGCCGGGTACGGGCGCATGGTTGCGGATGGCGGGTTGGCTGCCGTCCGCGGCGTTGCCCTTTCCGACGACGATCGCGTCCGTGGCTGGATCATCGAGCGGCTGATGTGTGATTTTGCCTTCTCGGCAGTCGACCTGGTGGAGCGGTTCGGCAAAGCCGGCGAGCAGCTCCTTCATCGCTCGAGGTCCATCGCACTCCACGATCCTGCCCGAGCGCTTGAATTCGATGGTGACAGTTTCCTCGTACGGACTGAAAGTCGCCCCTTCATTCGAACCATCGCGGCCAAGTTCGATACATATTTCAAAGGGGGAACGGCGAGGCACTCGGTGGCGGTCTGAGCAAAGCACAGTGCGCTCGCCGTTTGGTCGATCGGCGAACCAGCTGCGTTCGTTTTGACCGCTCATAGGCGACTACCGCATCAAATCGTCGACCGTGAACAATCCGAGCCCTAAGCGGCGACCGGCTTCGGCCGGATTTGAAGCAGGGCAATCAAGAGCGACAA
>NZ_JARTVM010000020.1:0-24483 GCF_029625765.1 Mesorhizobium sp. WSM4983
CGTCTTGCCATGATCGACGTGGCCGATCGTGCCAATGTTCACATGCGGCTTGGTGCGCTCGAATTTACCTTTTGCCACTGTATTTCTCCGTCTTTACTCATCCCGCTCGGGGAAATTGATATTCGCTCCAGCCGAACCGGAAACGCGTAAGAGCCGCGGTTCCGGTGGCACAGGCATTCTCACGCGTACTTTTTCTGGACTTCCTGGGCCACCGCCGTAGGGACCGGCTCATAGTGGTCGAACTGCATCGTGTACTGGGCGCGGCCCTGCGACATCGAACGCAGATTGTCGACGTACTTGAACATGTTGGCCAAAGGCACCATCGCGTTGATGACGACTGCCACGCCACGCGCTTCCTGGCCCTGGATTTGGCCGCGACGGCCGTTGAGGTCACCGATAACGCCGCCGACATAGTCTTCCGGCGTCACGACCTCGACCTTCATGATCGGCTCCAGGAGCTGCACACCAAGCCGGGGTGCGGCTTCCTTGAAGCAGGCGCGGGAGGCAATTTCGAAAGCCAGCACCGAGGAGTCGACGTCGTGGAAGGCACCGTCGATCAGCGTCGCCTTGACGCCGATCATCGGGAAGCCGGCAAACGGGCCGGAACCCATGACGCTCTGGATGCCCTTCTCGACGCCGGGGATGTATTCCTTCGGCACCGCACCGCCGACGATCTTGGACTCGAACAAGAACTCTTCGCTCTCGGTGTTCGGCTCGAACACGATCTTGACGCGAGCGAACTGGCCGGTGCCGCCCGTCTGCTTCTTGTGCGTGTAGTCCTGCTCGTGGGTCCGGGTGATCGTCTCGCGATAGGCCACCTGCGGAGCGCCGACATTGGCTTCCACCTTGAACTCGCGGCGCATGCGGTCAACGATGATGTCGAGATGCAGCTCGCCCATGCCGGCGATGATGGTCTGACCGCTTTCCTCGTCGGTCTTGACGCGGAAGGACGGATCCTCGGCCGCCAGGCGATGCAGCGCGAGGCCCATCTTTTCCTGATCGTTCTTGGTCTTCGGCTCGATGGCGATCTGGATCACCGGATCGGGGAATTCCATGCGCTCGAGGATGACCGGATGCAGCGGATCGCAGAGCGTGTCGCCGGTCGTCGTGTCCTTGAGGCCGGCCAGCGCGACGATGTCGCCGGCATAGGCTTCCTCGATATCGGCGCGCGAATTCGCATGCATCTGCAGCATGCGGCCGATGCGCTCCTTCTTGCCCTTCACGGTGTTGTCGAGCGAGGTGCCCTTGGTGAGCTTGCCCGAATAGATGCGAGCGAAGGTCAGCGAGCCGACGAACGGGTCGTTCATGATCTTGAACGCCAGCATCGACAGCGGCTCGTTGTCGTCGGCATGACGCTCGATCTCGGCGTCGGTCTTGGCGTCGACACCCTTGATGGCCGGCACGTCGATCGGCGACGGCAGGTATTCGACCACGGCGTCCAGCAGCGGCTGTACGCCCTTGTTCTTGAAGGCCGAGCCGCAGAACATCGGGAAGAACTTGACCGCGATGGTGCCTTTGCGGATCAACGCGCGGATCTCGTCGTTCGACGGCATGTTGCCTTCGAGGTAATTCTCGAGCGCAGTCTCGTCCATCTCGACGGCGGCCTCGATCATCTTCTCGCGATACTGAGCGGCCTTGTCCTTGAGGTCGGCCGGGATTTCGACGACGTCCCAGGCAGCGCCCAGCGTCTCGTCGCGCCAGACAAGCGCGTTCATTTCGACGAGGTCGACGACGCCCTTGAACTCGGTCTCGGCGCCGATCGGCAGTTGCATGACGACGGCCTGCGCGCCGAGGCGCGAACCGATCATTTCCACCGAGCGGTAGAAGTCGGCGCCGATCTTGTCCATCTTGTTGCAGAAGATCATGCGCGGCACGTGGTACTTGTCGGCCTGGCGCCACACGGTCTCGGTCTGCGGCTCGACGCCGGCGTTGGCATCGAGCAGCGCGATGGCGCCGTCGAGCACGCGCAGCGAACGCTCGACCTCGATGGTGAAGTCGACGTGTCCGGGAGTGTCGATGATGTTGAAGCGGCGCATCTTGCCGTCGCGACCCTTCCAGAAGGTCGTGGTCGCGGCAGAGGTGATGGTGATGCCGCGTTCCTGCTCCTGCTCCATCCAGTCCATGGTGGCAGCGCCGTCATGGACTTCGCCGATCTTGTGCGACTTGCCCGTGTAGTACAGGACGCGCTCGGTCGTCGTCGTCTTGCCGGCGTCGATATGCGCCATGATACCGAAATTGCGGTAGTCTTCGATTTTGTATTCGCGGGCCATGGGAGGTGCCTCTCAGTCTCGTTCGCGCTTTACCAGCGGTAGTGCGCGAAGGCGCGGTTGGCTTCCGCCATCTTGTGGGTGTCTTCACGCTTCTTGACGGCCGTGCCGCGGTTGTTGGCCGCGTCCATCAGCTCGCCCGAGAGGCGGTCGACCATCGTGGTCTCGTTGCGGTTGCGTGCGGCGGCAATCAGCCAGCGGATGGCCAGCGCCTGGCGGCGCTCGGGGCGCACGTCCACCGGAACCTGGTAGGTGGCGCCGCCGACGCGACGCGAACGCACTTCCACATGCGGCGCGACATTGTCGAGCGCCTGGTGGAAGACAGCGACCGGCTCCTGCTTGGTCTTGGCCTGGACCTGGTCCAGCGCGCCGTAGACGATGGTCTCGGCAACCGACTTCTTGCCGTCATACATGACGGCGTTCATGAACTTGGTGACGACCAGATCGCCGAACTTGGGGTCCGGATTGATCTCACGCTTTTCTGCACTGTGACGACGGGACATGGCTCTTGTCTCTCAATCTCGTGGCACGGCGCAGTCAAAAAAAGCGCCGAAGCCGGAAACCCTTACTTCGGACGCTTGGCACCGTATTTCGAACGGCGCTGCTTGCGGTTCTTCACACCCTGCGTGTCGAGCACGCCGCGGATGATGTGATAGCGGACGCCCGGCAGATCCTTGACGCGGCCGCCACGGATCATGACCACCGAGTGCTCCTGAAGGTTATGGCCTTCGCCCGGGATGTAGCCGATCACCTCGAAACCATTGGTCAGACGGATCTTGGCCACCTTGCGCAGCGCCGAGTTCGGCTTCTTCGGCGTCGTGGTGTAGACGCGCGTGCAGACGCCCCGCTTCTGCGGGTTCTGCTGCATGGCCGGGACCTTGTTGCGCTTCACCGGCGCCAGGCGCGGCTTGCGGATCAGCTGGTTGACGGTAGGCATTAAACCCTCTTGTCTCTCAATTCCGTGTCTTGCCCTGTCAGGGCCGCTCAAAGCGTCATTTCCATACGCGAATTCGGGCAACACACCGCGCCTCGCGGTCCTGCCCGAACAAATTGCAGAGGAAGCGGAAGCCGCTTCATGCGCGCCGGAGATGTCTTTTCGCTCGTAAAACGAACCCTGTTTGAGGCAAACTCCAAGGCGCGTCGCCTCGGAAAAGCAAGTCTCACATCGGTTCTGACGTGGCGGCTTCTACTCGCAAGCCCCCTATCCGTCAACCCCGGAACGGCAAATATTGCGCCCGATCCGGAGCTTGGCAGCCATGCGGAAAAAGCATGTAATTTTCTTGCGTCTTTTTTCAAGAGCAAGGAAGAAAGTGACCGGCTTTCGCCTGTCATCTCGGCCGGCTTCGTGCAAATAAGGCGGTATGAATGGCAAAACTCCACGCTTCCGGAGGAATCAGCCCGTGAACGACAACGAGGAGCGCCCGGTCACCATCATCACCGGCCGGGTGTGGCGGCGAAAGGGCGGCAAGCCGGAAGGCGTGCATGTGATGCTGGTCGCGCCCGACGATGATTCTGCCGTGCGCCGCGCGCTCGAATCGCTCGCCGCCGAAGGATTCGCCGAAGCCGAGCTCGACCAGATCGGCGACATGGAAGGCACCCCCGACGAAGAGCCGCATCTGTCCGCCTATCAGGGCGCGCTGGAGGGCGAAGTCTCGATCGTTACCTTCGACGAGCCGAGCTGATCCCGAAATCGCAATCTCGCGATCCGTTACGTTCCAGGCTTGCCGGGCACCGTTGTCCTGCCTAAGAGCACCTACTTCTTCCATCCCTCGGAGTCCCAATGACCAGCAACCCCATCAGGATCGGTATCGTCGGCGTGGGAAAGATCGTCCGCGACCAGCATCTTCCGGCACTGGCCAAGGACAGCAGTTATCGGCTTGCGGCCGCCGCCAGCCGCCACGGCAAGGTGGACGGCATCCCGAACTATCCGACGATCGAGGCGATGCTTAAGGCCGAGCCGGGCCTGGAAGCCGTCTCGCTCTGCATGCCGCCGCAGTTCCGCTATGACGCCGCGCGCACCGCGCTCGAGGCCGGAAAGCACGTCTTCATGGAGAAGCCGCCGGGCGCCACCGTCAGCGAGGTCGAGCACCTGAAGGCGATTGCCGCGAAGAAAGGCGTTTCGCTTTTCGCCAGCTGGCATTCGCGCTACGCGCCGGCGGTCGAGGCCGCGCGCGCCTTCCTGGCTTCGGCCAGAATCGACTCGGCGGCGATCAACTGGAAGGAAGACGTGCGCCGCTGGCACCCGAACCAGGAATGGATCTGGGCGCCGGGCGGTTTCGGCGTGTTCGATCCCGGCATCAACGCGCTATCGATCGCCACCCACATCCTGCCGCCGATGTTCATCACCTCGGCCGTGCTCGACTTCCCCGAGAACCGCGCCTCGCCGGTCGCGGCGCATGTCACCTTCCGCACCTCGAACGGGCTCCCGGTTACGATGGAGCTCGATTGGCTGCAGAGCGGTCCGCAGAGCTGG
Source organism: Mesorhizobium sp. WSM4983 (assembly GCF_029625765.1). Classification (NCBI taxonomy): domain Bacteria; kingdom Pseudomonadati; phylum Pseudomonadota; class Alphaproteobacteria; order Hyphomicrobiales; family Phyllobacteriaceae; genus Mesorhizobium; species Mesorhizobium sp. WSM4983. The sequence continues at coordinate 4,741 of NZ_JARTVM010000020.1, forward strand.
GACATCCTGGCCGAGACCGACAAGGGGAAGGTGGTGCTTTCGGGCGGCGGCGCAAAGCTCGCCGTCGACGGCAAGATCATCCATGACGAGCCGGAAGCCGAATATCCGATGCTCTACAAGCGTTTCGCCGAGATTGTCCGCGCCGGCATCTGCGACGTCGACCTGGCCCCGCTCCAGCACGTCGCCGACGCCTTCATGCTCGGCAAGCGCAATGTGGTCGAGCCTTTCTTCGATTGAACCAGTAACGATCGGGCGTCAGGCTGCGGAGCCATTCAAGTCGATCGATGTACATTTCATGGCCGCCGAGTTCGACACGAATCAGGTTTCCGAAGTCTTCAGCCTTGTCGTAAATTGGTTTGATGATCCAGTTCATCGAACGATCGAGGAAACCATACTTCCCATTGAGCTTGGCCTGGGCAAGACCATTGAATAGCGGCCAGGCGACGTCGAGAACCGGCTCAAACACCCACACGCCTTGCATATCCAGGAAGCCAAATCGATCGTGGTACTCGACGGGAGCCACGCCTGCGGAGCACTGGAGCGCGCCTTGGAAACCCGGCTCTATGATCCACGCGCCCGTACTGTCAATAAAACCCCATCGTTCGTGTTCGAGAATGATGTCATCGCCGGGGTCGCCCCGTTGTGCACACGCAAATCCGTCGGAGAAGCGCCCCGCGCGATGAAACTTTGGCTCGATAGCCCATTTCGCATCTTGGTCGATATAGCCCTCAAGATATCCCCGGGTATCAGTCATGACGCCGGCAGCGGCAAGCCCGCTCACAGGATCACGTACTGAAAGGCTTCTGAAGGCCGGCGGAACATTCCAGCTACCGCTGGCGTCGAGGCAGCCAAAGAGGCCGTTTGAGAGTTTTGCGATTGCCTCGCCGCCATAGAACGCGCCGATCATCCCGTAGACGGGCGGAATGACCCAATTCCCGGCAAAATTTACGCAGCCGTACCTTCCCTCAAGAATGACGCTGCAGAGGCCTGACGAAAACCATGACATGGACGAGAACTGCGGCTTGATGATCCAGTTTCCCGCATCGTCGATAAGGCCCCATTTTCCAGCCACCTGCGCACGCACCGGGCCTTCCCCGTACGTGTTCAGCGCGTTTGTTGCCCTCGGAGCAGCCAACCAATCGCCTTGCTTGTTCAGAACTCCCCAGCGATCGCCCAGAAGTGCGCCGGCTCTGCAGCTGTGGAAACAGGTAGCCTTGTCAAATGTTGGCTTGATGGCCCAATCGCCATTGCGATCGATGTATCCGGTCTTGCCATTTGACTTAGAGCGCAATGGCCACAACTCTTGATGGCTTTGGAAAGTGACCATGACCAATTCCAGTCGGACCAAAAAAAGCTTAGCGGTTTCTCGTATCAAATTGCAATGCGCTGGCCGCCCACATGCTCAATCGACGATCGCTATCGCAAAGCCGTCATAGCCCTTGGCGCCGACGGTCTGGATGGCGGTGCCGTCCAGCCGCTTCTCCTGCCCGATGAATGAGAGCGCCGCGCGGGCGCCGACGACGTTTTCGTCGCGGCCGTCGTCCTTCAGCACGGCGCCGTCGCGGATGACGTTGTCGCAGACTATCACCGTTCCGGAGCGCGACAGCCGCATGGCCCAGCTGAGATAATTCGGGTTGTTCGGCTTGTCGGCGTCGATGAAGATCAGGTCGAACGGACCGGCATTTTCGCTGACCAAGGCTGCTAGCGATTGAAGAGCTGGCCCGAGCCGCAGATCCACCTTGTCGGAAACCCCTGCCCGCTTGAAGTTCGAACGCGCGACCTTGGCATGGTGCGGCTCAAGCTCCAGCGTCACTACTCTGCCATCGGCAGGCAGGCCCCTTGCCATCCAGATGGTCGAGTAACCACCGAGCGTGCCGATCTCGAGCACCTTCCTTGCGCCGCGAATCCGCACCAGAAGCGAAAGCAATTTGCCCTGCGCGGCCGAGACGTCGATCGTCCGGCAGGCCCTGCTCGCGGTTGGCCGCAAGCACCGCGTCAAGCGTGGGATCCGCATCGAAAAGAGAGGAGACGATGTAGTCGTCGACAGCCGTCCAGGTCCTGGCGCTCATGGTTTTTCCTCGTTCATAACCCGAATGAAAAAAGGGGCCACGCGGGCCCCTTTTCTTTCTCTCATTGCATCCGCGCTTACTGCGCGGCGTTGACCATGTTGGTCAGCATCGGCTCGGCGACTTCGACACCCGAAGCCTTGCGGCGCTCGTCGATGATGAGCTCGTCGCGCGAGGTGGCGATGCGCCTTATTTGGCTCATCGTGCCGCCCGTGCCGGCCGGGATCAGGCGGCCGACGATGACGTTCTCCTTCAGACCCTGCAGCATGTCGGTCTTACCGGCGACCGCGGCTTCCGTCAGCACCCTGGTCGTCTCCTGGAAGGAGGCGGCCGAGATGAAGGACGGCGTCTGCAGCGAGGCCTTGGTGATGCCGAGCAGCACCGGCTGGCCTTCGGCCGGCTTCTTGCCGTCCTCGATCAGCCGCTCGTTGACCTCTTCCAGCTCGATCACGTCGACGTGGTCGCCCGGAATGTAGGTCGAGTCGCCCTGCGTGGTGATCTCGACCTTCTGCAGCATCTGGCGAACGATCACCTCGATGTGCTTGTCGTTGATCGACACGCCCTGCAGGCGGTAGACCTCCTGGATCTCGTTGACGAGGTAGGACGCAAGCGCCTCCACGCCCTTGATCGCCAGGATGTCGTGCGGCGCCGGGTTGCCGTCGAGGATGTAGTCGCCCTTCTCGATGACGTCGCCGTCCTGCAGATGGAACGGCTTGCCCTTCGGGATCAGGTACTCGACCGGCTCCAGCGTCGAGTCGTGCGGCTCGATGATGATGCGGCGCTTGTTCTTGTAGTCGCGGCCGAAGCGGACCGTGCCGTCGATCTCGGCGATGATGGCGTGATCCTTCGGACGGCGAGCCTCGAACAGTTCGGCCACCCGCGGCAGACCGCCGGTGATGTCCTTGGTCTTGGCGCTTTCCATCGGGATACGCGCAAGCACGTCGCCCGGACGGACATGCGCACCCGGCTCGACCGAGAGAATGGCCTCGACCGAGAGCAGGAAGCGTGCATCGCCGCCCTTCGACAGCTTGCCCACCTTGCCCTTGGCGTCCTGCACGACGATCGCCGGCTTCAGGTCGCTGCCGCGCGGCGTCGAACGCCAATCGATGACCTCACGCTTGGTGATGCCGGTCGACTCGTCGGCGGTCTCCTGGACGGAGATGCCGTCGACCAGATCCTCGAACGCCACCTTGCCCTCGATTTCGGTGAGGATCGGGCGGGTGTAAGGATCCCACTCGGCGATGCGCTGCCCGCGCTTCACCTTGTCGCCGTCATCCACGAAGATGCGCGAGCCATAGGCGACGCGGTGCGTGGCGCGTTCCTTGCCGGCCTCGTCGAGGATCAGAACCGCCATGTTGCGGCCCATCACCATCTGCTGACCTTCGGAGTTGCGCACCACGTTGCGATTGCGGATCTCGACCTTGCCCTCATAGGAGGCTTCGAGGAACGAAGAATCCACCACCTGCGCGGTGCCGCCCATGTGGAAGGTGCGCATGGTGAGCTGGGTGCCCGGCTCGCCGATCGACTGCGCCGCGATGACGCCGACGGCCTCGCCCTGGTTGACGGGCGTGCCGCGGGCAAGATCGCGACCGTAGCAGACCGCGCAGACGCCGGTCCTGACCTCGCAGGTCAGCGCCGAGCGGATGCGGACCGACTGGACGCCGGCCTTCTCGATCTGCTCCACGTCACGCTCGTCCATCAGCTTGCCGGCCTTGACCAGCACTTCGCCGGAGACCGGGTGGTTGATGTCGTCGAGCGCCGTGCGGCCGAGCACGCGCTGACCGACCGAGGCGACGATCTGGCCGGCATCGACGATCGGCTGCATGGTGAGGCCCTTGTCGGTGCCGCAATCCAGCGAATTGACGATGCAGTCCTGCGCCACGTCGACCAGACGGCGGGTCAGGTACCCCGAGTTCGCCGTCTTCAAGGCGGTGTCGGCCAGACCCTTGCGGGCGCCGTGGGTCGAGTTGAAGTACTCGAGCACGGTGAGGCCTTCCTTGAAGTTCGAGATGATCGGCGTCTCGATGATCTCGCCCGAAGGCTTGGCCATCAGGCCGCGCATGCCGGCGAGCTGGCGCATCTGAGTGGGCGAACCGCGCGCACCCGAATGCGACATCATATAGATCGAGTTCATCGGCTTCTGACGGCCGTTTTCCTCGAACTCGACGGCCTTGATGCGGGCCATCATCTCGTCGGCGACCTTCTCCGAGCACTTGGCCCAGGCGTCGACCACCTTGTTGTACTTCTCGCCCTGCGTGATCAGGCCGTCATTGTACTGCTGCTCGTACTCCTTGGCCAAAGCCTCGGTATCGGAGACCAGCTTCAGCTTGGTGTCCGGAATCACCATGTCGTCCTTGCCGAACGAAATGCCGGCGCGGCAGGCATGCGCAAAGCCGAGAGCCATGATGCGGTCGCAGAAGATGACCGTCTCCTTCTGGCCGCAGTGGCGGTAGACGGTGTCGATCATCTTGGAGATGTTCTTCTTGGTCATCTCCTGGTTGGCGATGTCGTACGGCACGTTGACGTTCTTCGGCAGAAGCTCGCCGATGATCATGCGGCCGGGCGTGGTTTCATAGATCTTCGACACCGTCTTGCCTTCGGCATCGACGGTGCGGAAGCGGCCCTTGATCTTGGCGTGCAGGGTCACCGCCTTGGTCTCCAGCGCATGCTGGAGCTCGCCCATGTCGGCGAACACCATGCCTTCGCCCGGCTCGTTCTGGTTGACGATCGACAGATAGTAGAGACCGAGAACCATGTCCTGCGACGGCACGATGATCGGCGCACCGGAGGCCGGGTGCAGGATGTTGTTGGTCGACATCATCAGCACGCGCGCTTCGAGCTGCGCTTCCAGGGACAGCGGCACATGGACCGCCATCTGGTCGCCGTCGAAGTCGGCATTGAAGGCCGTGCAGACCAGCGGATGCAGCTGGATCGCCTTGCCTTCGATCAGGATCGGCTCGAACGCCTGGATGCCGAGGCGGTGCAGCGTCGGCGCGCGGTTCAAGAGCACCGGATGCTCGCGGATAACCTCGTCGAGGATATCCCAGACCTCGGGACGCTCCTTCTCGACCAGCTTCTTCGCCTGCTTGACGGTCGAGGAGAAACCCTTGGCGTCGAGGCGGGCGTAGATGAAAGGCTTGAACAGCTCCAGCGCCATCTTCTTCGGCAGGCCGCACTGATGCAGCTTGAGTTCCGGACCGGTCACGATGACCGAGCGGCCGGAATAGTCGACACGCTTGCCGAGCAGGTTCTGGCGGAACCGGCCCTGCTTGCCCTTGAGCATGTCGGATAGCGACTTCAGCGGACGCTTGTTGGCGCCGGTGATGACGCGCCCGCGGCGGCCGTTGTCGAACAGCGCGTCGACGGCCTCCTGCAGCATGCGCTTTTCATTGCGCACGATGATGCCGGGCGCGCGCAGCTCGATCAGCCGCTTCAAGCGATTGTTGCGGTTGATGACGCGGCGATAGAGGTCGTTGAGGTCGGACGTGGCGAAGCGGCCGCCGTCCAGCGGGACCAGCGGGCGCAGGTCCGGCGGGATCACCGGAACGACCTTCATGATCATCCATTCCGGACGGTTGCCGGATTCCATGAAGTTCTCGACGACCTTGAGCCGCTTCAGCAGCTTCTTCTGCTTGAGCTCGGACGACGTCGAAGCCAGCTCCGAGCGCAGGTCGCCGGCGATCTTCTCCAGATCCATGCCGGCCAACAGGTCATGGATGGCCTCGGCGCCGATCATGGCGGTGAAAGAGTCTTCGCCATACTCGTCGACGGCCAGCATGTACTCTTCCTCGCTGAGCAGTTGGTGCTCCTTCAGCGCGGTGAGGCCAGGCTCGGTGACGATGTAGTTCTCGAAGTAGAGGACGCGCTCGATATCCTTCAGCGTCATGTCGAGCAGCGTGCCGATGCGCGAAGGCAGCGACTTCAGGAACCAGATATGGGCGACGGGCGCGGCGAGCTCGATATGGCCCATGCGCTCGCGGCGGACGCGCGACAGCGTGACTTCGACGCCGCACTTCTCGCAGATAACGCCCTTGTACTTCATGCGCTTGTACTTGCCGCACAGGCACTCGTAGTCCTTGATCGGACCAAAAATGCGCGCGCAGAACAGACCGTCACGCTCCGGCTTGAAGGTGCGGTAGTTGATGGTCTCCGGCTTTTTGATCTCACCGAACGACCAGGACAGAATCTTCTCAGGGCTGGCGAGCGAGATCCGGATGGAATCGAACACCTGCGCAGGCGCCTGAGGGTTGAAGAGATTCATGACCTCTTGGTTCATGCCGTTCTCCTTTTGGGGTCCTCGAAAACCCCTTGCATCGAGCGCGGGCCGAATGCCCGCAGACTGGCCGGCCTGACCGGCCGAGAATTTGTGGGGCGCGCCGCGTCGTTTCGCGGCGCGCCATTACCCTTATTCGGCCGCGCCCTTATTCGGCAGCATCGGGCAGCCGCACGGCAGCGTCTTCGAACTTGGTGTTCTCCAGTTCGACATTGAGGCCGAGGGAGCGCATCTCCTTGACGAGAACGTTGAAGCTCTCGGGAATGCCGGCTTCGAACGTATCGTCGCCGCGCACGATCGCCTCGTAGACCTTGGTGCGTCCGGCAACGTCATCCGACTTCACCGTCAGCATCTCCTGCAGCGTATAAGCGGCGCCGTAGGCTTCCAGCGCCCAGACCTCCATTTCGCCGAAGCGCTGGCCACCGAACTGCGCCTTGCCGCCCAGCGGCTGCTGGGTGACGAGCGAGTACGGACCGATCGAGCGCGCGTGGATCTTGTCGTCCACCAGGTGGTGAAGCTTGAGCATATAGATGTAGCCCATCGTCACCTTGCGATCGAACGGCTCGCCGGTGCGGCCGTCATAAAGCTGCGACTGACCGCTGGTGTGCAGGCCCGCCTGCTGCAGCATGGTGTTGATGTCGGCTTCGTGCGCGCCGTCGAACACCGGAGTCGCGATGGAGACGCCGCGGCGCATCTGTTCGCTCAGGCGAATGATGCTCTCGTCGTCATAGTCGCGGACCGGCTCGTTGCGGTCGTTGGAAGGCATGAAGCTTTCCAGCGTCTTGCGCAGCGGCTTGATGTCGCCGCCAGCCTTGTAGGCGTCGATCAGCTCGCCGATCTTCCTGCCCATGCCGGCGCAGGCCCAGCCCAGATGCGTTTCCAGGATCTGGCCGACATTCATGCGGCTCGGCACACCCAGCGGGTTGAGCACGATATCGGCATGCGTGCCGTCCTCGAGGAAAGGCATGTCCTCGACCGGAACGATGCGCGACACCACGCCCTTGTTGCCGTGACGGCCGGCCATCTTGTCGCCCGGCTGCATCTTGCGCTTCACCGCCACGAAGACCTTGACCATCTTCATGACGCCCGGAGGCATCTCGTCGCCGCGCTGCACCTTCTCGACCTTGTCCATGAAGCGCTGCTCGAGCGCCTTCTTGGAGTCGTCGTACTGGCCGCGCAGGGCTTCCAGCTCGCTCTGCAGCTTTTCGTTCTCCACGGCGAACTGCCACCACTGCGAGCGCGGATACTCGTCGAGCGTGTCCTTCGACAGCTTCGAGCCCTTCTTGAAGCCCTTCGGCCCGGCAATCGCTTCCTTGCCGACCAGCATGTCCGACAGGCGCGAATAGACGTTGCGATCGAGGATCGCCTGCTCGTCGTCGCGGTCCTTGGCCAGACGCTCGATCTCCTCGCGCTCGATCGCCATGGCGCGCTCGTCCTTCTCCACGCCGTGGCGGTTGAAGACGCGCACTTCGACGACCGTGCCGAAGGTGCCCGGAGGCATGCGCATGGAGGTGTCGCGAACGTCCGAGGCCTTTTCGCCGAAGATGGCGCGCAGGAGCTTCTCTTCCGGCGTCATCGGGCTTTCGCCCTTCGGCGTGATCTTGCCGACCAGGATGTCGCCCGGCTGCACTTCCGCGCCGATATAGACGATGCCGGCCTCGTCGAGGTTCTTCAGCGCTTCCTCCGAGACGTTCGGAATGTCGCGCGTGATCTCCTCCGGTCCGAGCTTGGTGTCGCGGGCCATGACCTCGAACTCCTCGATGTGGATCGAGGTGAAGACGTCGTCGGCCACGATGCGCTCGGAGAGCAGGATCGAGTCCTCGTAGTTGTAGCCGTTCCACGGCATGAACGCGACCAGCACGTTGCGGCCGAGCGCCAGATCGCCGAGCTCGGTCGAAGGACCGTCGGCGATGATGTCGCCCTTGTTCACCCGGTCGCCGACACGCACCAGCGGACGCTGGTTGATGCAGGTATTCTGGTTCGAACGCTGGAACTTCATCAGCCGGTAGATGTCGACGCCGGACTTGCCCGGGTCGAGATCTTCGGTGGCGCGGATAACGATACGGGTGGCGTCCACCTGGTCGACCACGCCGCCGCGGCGGGCGCCGATGGCGGCGCCTGAGTCACGGGCGACGACCGGCTCCATGCCGGTGCCGACGAACGGCGCCTCGGCGCGCACCAGCGGCACGGCCTGACGCTGCATGTTCGAGCCCATCAGCGCGCGGTTGGCGTCGTCGTTCTCGAGGAACGGGATGAGGGCCGCGGCCACCGACACCATCTGCTTCGGCGACACGTCCATCAGGTCGACGTTCTCGCGCGGCGCCATCATCACCTCGCCGGCGTTGCGGCAGATGACGAACTCGTCGACGAAGCTGCCGTTCTTGTCGAGCTCGGCGTTGGCCTGCGCGACGTGGTGCTTGGCCTCTTCCATCGCCGACAGATAGACGACTTCATTGGTCAGCTTGCCGTTGACGATCTTGCGGTACGGGCTCTCGATGAAGCCGTACTTGTTGACACGCGCGAAGGTGGCGAGCGAGTTGATCAGACCGATATTCGGGCCTTCCGGCGTCTCGATCGGGCAGATACGGCCGTAATGCGTCGGATGCACGTCGCGCACCTCGAAGCCGGCACGCTCGCGGGTCAGACCGCCCGGTCCAAGCGCCGACAGGCGACGCTTGTGGGTGATCTCCGACAGCGGGTTGGTCTGGTCCATGAACTGCGACAGCTGCGAGGAGCCGAAGAACTCGCGCACGGCGGCGGCCGCCGGCTTGGCGTTGATCAGGTCCTGCGGCATGACCGTGTCGATCTCGATCGAGGACATACGCTCCTTGATCGCGCGCTCCATGCGCAGCAGACCGACGCGGTACTGGTTCTCCATCAGCTCGCCGACCGAGCGGACGCGGCGGTTGCCGAGATTGTCGATGTCGTCGATCTCGCCCTTGCCGTCGCGCAGCTCGACCAGCGTCTTGACCACGGCCAGGATGTCTTCCTTGCGCAGCACGCGCACGGTGTCCTCGGCCTTGAGCTCGAGGCGCATGTTCATCTTGACGCGGCCGACAGCCGACAGGTCATAGCGCTCGCTGTCGAAGAACAGCGAGTTGAACATGGCTTCGGCGGTCTCGAGCGTCGGCGGCTCGCCCGGACGCATGACGCGGTAGATGTCGAACAGCGCGTCCTGGCGGCTCTCGTTCTTGTCGACGGCGAGCGTGTTGCGGATGTAGGCGCCGACATTGACGTGGTCGATGTCGAGGATCTGGATCTCGTCCTCGCCGGTGCCGAGCAGCACCTTCAGCGTCTTCTCGTCGATCTCGTCGCCGGCCTCGAGGAAGATCTCGCCGGTGGCGTAGTTGACGATGTCCTCGGCCAGGTAGTTGCCGAGCAGGTCCTCGTCGGTCGCCTTGATCGCCTTGAGACCCTTTTCGCCGAGCTGGCGGGCCTGGCGGGCGGTGATCTTCTTGCCGGCCTCGACGACGATCTCGCCCGTGTCGGCGTCGACCAGGTCGCCGACAGCCTTGAGGCCGCGGAAACGCTCGACGTTGAACGGGATGCGCCAGTGGTCGCCGGCGCGCTTGTAGGTGATCTTGTTGTAGAAGGTCGACAGGATCTCTTCGCCGTCCATGCCGAGCGCCATCAGCAGCGACGTCACCGGGATCTTGCGGCGGCGGTCGATGCGGGCGTGGACGACGTCCTTGGAGTCGAACTCAATGTCGAGCCACGAGCCGCGATAAGGGATGACGCGCGCGGCAAACAGAAGCTTGCCCGAGGAGTGCGACTTGCCCTTGTCGTGGTCGAAGAAGACGCCCGGCGAACGGTGCATCTGCGAGACGATGACGCGCTCGGTGCCGTTGACGATGAAGGTGCCGTTCGACGTCATGAGCGGCATATCGCCCATATAGACGTCCTGCTCCTTGATATCCTTGATCGACTTCGCGCCGGTATCCTCGTCGATATCGAACACGATGAGGCGCAGCGTCACCTTCAGCGGCGCAGCATAGGTCAGGTCGCGCTGACGGCATTCGTCGACGTCGAATTTCGGTCCTTCGAACTCATACTTCACGAATTCCAGCATCGAGGAGCCGGAAAAATCGGAGATCGGGAAGACCGACTTGAAAACAGCCTGCAGCCCCTCGTCCGGACGCCCGCCCTTGGGCTCGTCCACCATCAGGAACTGGTCATAGGATGCCTTCTGAACCTCGATCAGGTTCGGCATCTCCGCAACTTCCGGGATCTTCCCGAAGAACTTGCGTACGCGTCTGCGGCCATTGAAAGTCTGGGTCTGGGCCATCGTCGCTCCTTAGCTCAAAACTCGGGGCGAACCTCGCCGCGGTTCGCCTTGCACCAACGGGCCGCTCGCCGGCCGCCCCTGTCTGTTTTCCGGCCGCCGTTCCAATTGCTTGGCGGCTGCCGGTAAAAACGGGAGAAAACCCGTTTCCTGAAGGCCGCTTCCGGCCCTCAGGAAAGAGGTTTTCAAACGTCTCGCGCAACGAAGCCTCCCTTTCGTCAAGGGAGGGGGCGGCCGGCGCGAGGCCGTCCGCCCTCAACCATAAGGCTTACTTCAGCTCGACCTTGGCGCCAGCTGCTTCCAGCTGAGCCTTGAACTTGTCGGCATCGGCCTTGGAAACGCCTTCCTTGACCGGCTTCGGAGCCGCCTCGACCAGGTCCTTGGCTTCCTTGAGGCCAAGGCCGGTGATGGCGCGGACTTCCTTGATGACGTTGATCTTCTGGGCGCCGGCGTCGGCGAGAACGACGTCGAATTCCGTCTTCTCTTCAGCCGGAGCAGCAGCAGCGGCAGCGCCACCGCCAGCAGCGGCAACCGCCACCGGAGCAGCCGCCGAAACGCCCCACTTCTCTTCCAGGAGCTTCGACAGCTCGGCCGCCTCGAGGACGGTAAGCTTCGAAAGGTCGTCTACGATCTTTGCCAGATCAGCCATTTGTGTATTCCTTTACTTGGTTCGAACGTGTGTTGTTGACAGCGAGGAACGGCCTCATGCCGCCTCGTCCTTCCGGGCGTAAGCGCCGATGACGCGCGCGACCGAAGCCGCGGGCGCATTGACGATCTGGGCGATCCGGGTTGCCGGCGTGGCGATCATGCCAACCAGCTTGGCGCGCAGCTCGTCGAGCGACGGCATCGTGGCGAGTGCCTTGACACCGTCGGCGTTGAGCGAGGTCGAGCCCATTGCGCCGCCGAGAATGATCAGCTTGTCATTCCCCTTGGCGAACTCGGACGCGATCTTCGGCGCCGCAACCGGATCCTCCGAATAAGCGATCAGCGTCTGTCCCTTGAATAGATCGACGATCGATGCGGAGTCCGTGCCCTGAAGAGCGATCTTGGCGAGACGGTTCTTCGCGACTTTGACGGTGCCACCGGCGGCGCGCATCTTCGACCGAAGGTCGTTCATTTGCGCCACGGTGATACCGGCGTAGTGGGCCACGACGACTGAACCCGCGCTCGAGAACGCTTCGTTCAGGCCCGTGACGAGTTCGCGCTTTTCCGCTCTGTCCACTGCCTATCTCCAGTTGACCCCTGCCTCATTCTCGAGGTCAGAAGTCGGGTTGCCTTTTGCCGGCCGGGCCATCCTAATCGTGGATCTCCCGAACGGCGCTCGAGGATCCTGCCCCCTTTTCGCCCACCGACGGCAAGCCGGCGATGTGCTGACAAAAGGCAAACACGGTTCGAACCTTTCATTGGAGCTTGTCGCTCCTTTGTCGGGTCTTCACCCGTCTCATGCAGGCCCAAGTGAATTAAGGCTTTTGGGCCGCCTGCAATCTCGGACAGGATATCCGGAAACCTTTCGGCTTCCGGGGTACCGGGCCGCCGACGGATCGGCGGTCCGGAATTCTTCTTTGTTGGAGCATGATCTTTTCCGAAATCCACTTTTCGGGATCATGCTCTAGCGACCGGCCTGAAGCCGGCCAGACGACGCTTACGACGCGGCGAGCGTCGCGATGTCGAGCTTGAGGCCGGGACCCATCGTCGAGGTGACCGACACCTTCTTGACGTAGTTGCCCTTGGCGCCGGCGGGCTTGGCCTTGTTCACCGCATCGGCGAAGGCCCGCACATTCTCTTCCAGCGCCTTGACGTCGAACGAGACCTTGCCGACGCCGGCCTGGACGATGCCGGCCTTCTCGACGCGGAACTCGACGGCGCCGCCCTTCGAGGCCTTGACGGCGGCCGCGACATCGGGGGTCACGGTGCCGACCTTCGGGTTCGGCATCATGCCGCGCGGGCCGAGCACCTTACCCAGACGGCCGACCAGCGGCATCATGTCCGGAGTAGCGATGCAGCGATCGAAATCGATCGTGCCCTTCTGGACGATGTCGACGAGGTCCTCGGCACCAACGATATCGGCGCCGGCGGCCTTGGCTTCTTCGGCCTTGTCGCCGCGCGCGAACACGGCGACGCGCACCGACCGGCCAGTGCCGTTCGGCAGGTTGACAACGCCGCGGACCATCTGGTCGGCATGGCGCGGATCGACGCCGAGATTCATCGCGACCTCGACCGTCTCGTCGAACTTCACCGTGGACCGGTCCTTCAGCAGCTGCAGCGCCTCAGAGAGCGCATAGGCCTTGTTCGGGTCGATGCCTTCACGGCTCTTGGCAACACGCTTTGCAATCTTTGCCATGATCTTAGCCCACCACTTCCAGGCCCATCGAGCGGGCGGAGCCCTCGACCATGCGCATGGCCGCTTCGACGTCGTTTGCGTTGAGGTCCTTCATCTTCTGCTCGGCGATCTGGCGCACCTTGTCGCGCGAGATCGTGCCGGCCTTGACCTTGCCCGGCTCTTTCGAACCAGACTTCAGGTTGGCGGCCTTCTTCAGGAAGTAGCTCACCGGCGGCGTCTTCATGACGAAGGTGAACGACTTGTCCTGGTAGTAGGTGATGACGACCGGGATGGGCGAGCCCTTTTCCAGTTCCTGGGTCTGCGCGTTGAACGCCTTGCAGAACTCCATGATGTTGATGCCGCGCTGACCAAGCGCCGGGCCGATCGGGGGCGACGGCGTGGCCGAGCCCGCGGCAACCTGGAGCTTGAGCTGGCCTGCAACTTTCTTAGCCATCTCTATTCCTGCCTTTTCTCATGCCGGGAAAACCGGCGGTTGCAGTCTGGTGGTGCGGTTCCAGCGGCCGGCTAAGCCGCATTCGCCTCCCACCCGCTCATGGCAGCGCCATTCCTTCGCGCCGCCGATCCCTTCGCCTCTCGGACGGGGACCTTCGGATCAGCCCTTTTCGACCTGTCCGAATTCGAGATCGACGGGCACCGCGCGCCCGAAGATCGAAACTTCCACCTTGAGGCGCGCCCGCTCCTCGTCCACTTCCTGGACGAAGCCGTTGAACGACGCGAACGGACCGTCCGAGACGCGGATCGCCTCGCCGATCTCGAAGGTGACCGACGGCTTCGGACGCTCGACGCCTTCCTGAACCTGGTTCAGGATGCGCTGCGCCTCGGCTTCAGTGATCGGCACGGGCTTGGAGTCACCGAGGAAGCCGGTGACCTTCGGCGTGTTCTTGACCAGCGAGAATACGGCGTCCGTCAGGTTGGCCTTCAAGAGCACATAACCGGGGAAGAACTTGCGTTCCGCATCGACCTTGCGGCCGCGGCGTATCTCGACGACCTTCTCCGTCGGCACCACGATCTGCTCGATCTCGCCCGACAGGCCCTTCTGCTTGGCCTTGTTCTCGATGTCCTCGGCGACCTTCTTCTCGAAGTTCGAATAAGCGTGGACGATGTACCACCGCGTCATTTCACGACCTCTCCGTAATCGCCGAACTTAATGTCCGAGGCCCAGAATCCACTCGATCGCATAGCCCATGGCTATGTCGGCGGTGAAGAAGAAGATCATGGCGATGAGCGCAAAAACCAGGACCATTACCGTCGAGATCATAGTCTCGCGGCGCGAGGGCCATGTCACCTTGGCCGTCTCCGCGCGAACCTGCTGGAGAAAGGTGAAAGGGTTTGTGGTTTTCGAAGCCATCTGCCGCCTGTCTTCAAGACCCGTTGGCCGGGTCTCCTGGATGATCCCGCTGGCCGGGACGTGCCGCCTGGACTTCGTGCCGGCGCCGAATCAGCACCACCATTTCGCCCACGCAAATCAGACGCGTAAAGCCGGCTTCCCAGCTCCACGCGTCGCGTGTCTGTTCAGTCTACATAAAACCGATTCTTGGTCCACGCAAGTGGCAAGTGTTCCGCTTTATGTTTTAGCGCCGCCTCGGAACCATCCAGTCGTTCCGTCCCGGCTATGCGGGGCCTTATGCCCCAGTTTTCGCTATATGGCAAGCCGCCCCCGGTTTTCAACGGCGGAGCGCACCCACCTTCAGTCTGCCATGGGAGGTGGCACGGGCAGCAGGGCTCGAACCTACGACCTGCGGTTTTGGAGACCGCCGCTCTACCAACTGAGCTATGCCCGTATACGGGCGCTGCTATTTCACAAAGCCGATGAGAACTCAAGAGCCCTTTTGAGACGCGTCGGCCGGAAGCGCCGATCGCAGCCATCCAAGCCCCAGGGCCCATGCGCAGATCACGAGTTCAAGCGCGAAAGTCCAATGCAGAACGAAGTTCAGGACCCAGTTCCCATGGCTGGCCGGAACCGCCACGAGCTCAAACGGGCGATGACTGAACGGCGCCAACCACATGATCGGCGATGCCACCGTGTCGAACGCCATATGCACCATGGCTCCGGCTAAGAAGATGGCGATCGACGGCAGACGCCGCGACCTCAACAACCGACCGACCGACACGCCTACCGTCCCGATCGTGGCCCAGAACAACGGCCAATGCGTGATGTAGGCATGATGGTGCGTGCGACCGCCATCGATCAGGTAAAAATAGAGCATGTCGATGTCCGGGATCACGCTGCCGAGCATTGCGGCAGCCACCACATCGGATGCCTCCCGTCGCCGTCTTCGCGCGAGCCTTCCCAGAATATAGCCCGATGGGAGATGGGCAATCAGCATGCAAGGTCGTCTCACATTGATGCAACGACCCTGCGGTGTCTTTGCGGCGTCATCTTTTCGGAATTTTGCAGAAACCCAGCATCTTCGGCTACGATTTCCCGGCCGGCGGCTTGTAAGGCCCGCCCGGCACGCCCCAGCCCCAGCTTGGCATTGGCTCGGTCTCAGGGTCGCAAGTCTCGCCGAGATTGGAATTAATCTTGGCCAGCCGCGATCCCCACTCGACATAGCCCATCAAGGCGGAACGGAACTCGGGATCGTCCGGCAGGCCGGCTTCGTCCGCCGCGTCCGCCAGAAGGTTGATCCAGCGCCGGCGCTGCTCCTCGGTCAGATGCTTGCCGAGATGATGCCTGACCATCTCGCGGTGGCCACCATGCCGTTCGCTGTAGGTCTTCGGCCCGCCGAAAACCTCGCCGATGAAGGCGGCGACATGCGCCGGATGGTCCGGCGACATGTGCCTGAACACCGGACCGACGATCGGGTCCAAGGTCACTCTGTTGTAAAAGATCTGCGTCAGCCGGTTGAGCGCCTCGCTGCCGCCGGCCCATTCGAACAAAGTCGGGACGCCCTCGCTCATCTCCGGTCCTCCTACGTTTGAGCCTAGAAGGATAGCGGGAAGCTCGGAGCCGGCTCAACCCGCCTCCATGGCCAGTGCTGGCATGGCGCCGAATGCTGCTAAAGCTTGGCCGGCGATTCCGCTTCGGCGTTGGCGGACGGCAGAACCCGGCAGTTATCGGGTTTTGGCGAAGATTTGCAGATAGTGGCGCCCGTCAGAGCGTCTACCGACTGGCGGCTGGTGGTGAGCCCGAACCCCGCCAATTCGTCCTGGCTGAGCTCCCTGTGCTTGGCGGATTGGGCCGACTGCATCGCGACGAACAAGCCCGAGCCGATCGCCATCTCCTCAAGATACGACCGGACCTTGTCTTCCATGCCCATGGAATGCACCAGGAAACGCGTATCGGTGCCTACCAAGCGCCTGGTGCCGCCGGCGATCATCAGCACGCAGGCTGCATCGCATTCGGCGCCGGCTTCAACAGTGAGACCATTATGAAGGTTGTCCTTGGAGACGCACCCTGCCGTGCCGGGATCGCAATCGAGAAAATCCGTCCGGGCGACCGCAACATCCAATCTGCGCTCGCGGATCAGCCGGCCGGCGGCGAGCGCGCCCTGGACATCGCCGCCCTGTGAGTTGAGGACGATGGGCAGCCTGCGCCCGCCGACCTTGTCCAGCAGCTCGCGCAGCCTGTCGGGCGTGCCGGCAACGATCGTTCCCTCCGCCGAAATCCATTCCGGACAGTCGGGGTTGCAGAGCGGATTGCTGCCGCGAACGAGGACGAAACGCATTTCCTGCTGCGGCTTTGGCGGTGATGCTGCCTCCGCCGGCTGGCTGTAGGCCGGTTTGGCCGCGACCGCCGCCACCTCGGCCGGCTTGGCCTTGCCATTGGCCGGTATCTCGCGGCAGCTCGTTGGCACCGGATCGCGCCGGCATATGGCTGCTTCGGTCATCAGGTCGAGAGAATCGAGGCTGGTGACGAGCTTCATCTCCAGCATATCGTCGGGCTCGATCTGCCTTATGTCGCTTGCCGGCGTCGCCTTCATCACGTCCAGCACGCCCTGCCCAATACCCATTTCTTTCAGATAACCGGACAGCCGTTTCTCGACCGCTTTGCTCATCTCGTAGGTCTTGTAGCTGCCGGCATTCTTGCGGCTGACGACCTTGGTGCTGAGGACCTTCTTCTTGCCGTTCACAATTCTGTAGGTGGTGCGGTAGAGCAGCTTTTCCCTGTGATATGTCGTGGTGATCTGATGAACCCCGAGAAAAGCCCACTCGCCGACCACACGGCGGACGCCGCCGGCAAACATCAGGGGACATGCGGAATTGCACATGGCGCCGCTGTCGTAGGCGATGCCGGAATACGGCGTGTTCTTACTGTCATTGTCCCGGCAGTTCTTCATTTCGGGCGAGCAGCCGGAAAACCCCGTAGTGCCCACGGCGATGTCGAGCTTGTTCTTACGGATCATACGGCCGAGTTGGAGCGCGGCGTCGACATTGCCTCCAGGAGAATTGACGACGATCGGCAGTTGCCGGCCGCCGAGCGTCTTTAAGAGGCGCTTGAACCGCGCCGGCGTGCCGGCCTCGATGCTGCCTTCGGCAGAAATCCATTCCGGGCAGTTCGGCTCGCAGCCTGGCGCGCTGCTGCGCACCACGACGAAGCGCATGGCAGGGCCGTAATCCGGCGGCGTTTCCTTCGCTGCGGCGGCAAACCCGGTAAGCCCAATAGCGATGGCCAGCCCGAGTCGAACCAGCCCTAGCGGCCACGAAATACGCTTTGAAAGGAACGCGGAAATCACGCCTGCCAAGCCCTCGGTCCAACCCATACTAGTTACGGCGACGATGCTTGCAATAGAATTGAAGAGGGTGCGAGCAATGCCAGCCTGACGGCTGCTGCCTCGACCTTCGTCGCGACTACGCTAAAGTTCTGGCGGCGTCTTTGCCTGGGCGTTGGCGGAGGGCGGGAGCCGGCAATTGTCCGGCTTTGGCGAGGACCTGCAAATGGCGGGGCCAGTCAGCGTGTCCGATGTGTCCGGCCCGGTCACCAGCCCGACCTTGAGCATTATATCGGGTTCAAGCTGACGCTCGACTGAATTCTGATCTATCGCTGCGAACAGGCCTGGGCTGATCGCCATCTCGTCCAAATAGGCTTTGACAATCCGCTTCTGTCCCATCGAGGACACGCTGAGCCGCGCCTTGGGGTCGACCAGCCGCCTAGCGCCGCCGGCGAGCATGAGTGCGCAGGCTGAATCGCACTCCACTCCGAATTGGCTGATCAGCCCGACATAGGCGCCATTGTCGTCCAGACAGCCTGCCCCGGGCGGGTTGCAACCCAGGATATTGGTGCGGGCGACGACGACGTCTAGCTTGCGTTCGTGGATAAGCCGCCCTGCGGCCAAGGCGCCGAACAAGTCGCCGCCTCGTGAGCTGATCACAACGGGGAGCCGCGGGTTGTCGAGCGCGGCGAGCAACTGGCGAAGTTTTTGCGGGGTTCGAGGGGTGATCGCGCCTTCCGCCGAAATCCATTCCGGGCAGTCGGGATCGCAGAGCGGATCGCTGCCGCGAACGACCACGAAGCGCATCTCCGGCGCCGCATTTCCTGCCGCTCCTCGAAACGGCACGGCAGTCGGGGCTTTGGCTGGCTTGGAAGATGGAGCTTCCGCCTGTCGAGAAGGTGCCGGCTTTGCCGTCGTTACAGCGGCCGGCCGGGCATCCTCCGCTATTTCCCGGCAATTCGGAGCCGGTTTGTCACCCATGCACAGGATCACTCCGGTGAACAGCTCCACGGTGTCTGTGCTGGTGGCCAGTTTCATCGTTAGCATGTCGTGGAGGGTGATCCGCTGAATGTCGCTCGCCGGCGTGGCTTTCATTTTGTCGAGGACACCCTGCCCCACGCCCATCTCTGCCAAATAGGCCGAGATTTTCCGCGCGAACCCCTTGCTCATCTTATAGGTCTTGTAGCTTCGGCCTTCGGTGACGGTCTCCGTTGTGACCTGATATCTTTTGCCCCGAATGGTTTTATAGGTGGTTCGAAAATGCCTTGTGGAGGGGAACCAAGTGGTGGTGATCTGATGAACACCCAGATAGGCCCAGCCACCGGCTACGCGGCGAACGCCACCTGCGAACATCAGGGGACATGCAGAGTTGCACATGGCGCCGCCATCAGACGCCACGCCGAAATAGGCAACGCCCTTGCCGAAGCTGGCCCCGCAGCCCTCCGTTCCCGGCCAACAATCGGAAAACTCGGTCTTGCCGATCGCGATGTCGAGCCCGTTCTTCCGTATGATGCGACCAAGTTGAAGTGCGGCGTCGACATCGCCGCCAGGGGAATTGACAATGATCGGCAGTTTGCGGGTGCCGAGCTTTTTCAGCACTCGCTTGAGCAGAGCCGGCGTGTCGGCAGTGATGGCGCCTTCCGCTGAAATCCATTCCGGACAATTGGTCTTACAGCCGACTGCACTGCTACGCGCAAAGATGAACCGCATGTCCGAAAAGCCGTCGGAAGACGGGCCGTTCAAAATGAACGTATCGGGCCATGCCCGTATGAGGACGTCATCGGCCTTTGCTGCAAAGGCCACCACCACAATAGCAAGCACCGGTGCCCGGCGAACCAGTATGCGAAACAATCTTGATGTGCAGTTTAAATGATGCCCCGAAATCATGATTGGCGACGCCCCCTGCCGCAATCGATAATAATTGCGGCAGTGGTGCATGCAATAGCTTCGAAGCAACCGTGCTGCATTTATGCTGCACTGTGCAAGTAAACGAAAAAGGGCGGCCCGAAGACCGCCCTTTCCTTGGTCGAGCCGGCAAGTGCCGGATCGATCATTCTTTGATGGTGACGACGATGCCGGCACCGACGGTGCGGCCGCCTTCACGGATGGCGAAGCGCAGCTTCTCTTCC
>NZ_JARTVM010000021.1:0-19823 GCF_029625765.1 Mesorhizobium sp. WSM4983
GCGCCCGGCAAGCCGATGCAGAATGGCTTCATCGAGAGCTTCAACGGCCGACTGCGCGATGAACTGCTCAACGAGACGCTGTTCACCTCGCTGGCTCAGGCGCGCGTAGCCATCGCCCTGTGGCACGCCGACTACAACACCGCGCGGCCGCACTCCCCCCTGGCAGACCCCGGCCAAGTTCGCCAGCACCTTCAATCCGCGACGGTCGCTCGCGCTGCGCTATGCCAAAGGCTCCGCGCCAGCGCCCGTCGCTTCACCCGCCCAGCAGGGCACAACCCACGCCGGAAACGAACTCAAAACTGCTGGGGCAACGTCAGTCCCATAGAGCCTTGATGGTTATCTCGGCCTTTGCTCGCAGCAGCGCCTTAGGTTGGGCGAAGGCGTTCTCAATCGGATTGAAGTCGGGACTGTAGGGCGGCAGTTAGAGCAGGCTCGCCTGCGGCCTCAATCGCGCCGCGCAGGGTTCTCCAGGCGGATGTCGCCAATGTCAAATTTGCTGGCATCCATGTCGCCCTCGCCAACCGCACAAGCGAAGGCCAGAAAGCCAACATGTGTTCTGCGGCTTAATTAAGAGTCAGCCGATGTCGGCCGAACATCACCTTGTCTCGAAGTCGACGATCGGACAGCAGGTTGCGAAAGTTGGCGCGATGCGAAACAAACTGCTGAAGCGCTCAACTTTTATTGATCACGCGTGTTGGACGCGACGCACTCCCGTTCCAATCGGGCTGAGCGCAAATTCTCCCGGTTCACAAAACTGAGTCGCTGGAGTAGTGGGGGCGCAGAGAAATCTCCGGTCGCAGCCTTACCCGGTCAAAACAAGGATACCAATGATGAAGACTCTCGCCGTCTGCTCTGGCGGATTGGACTCCGTTTCCCTTGCTCACATGGTGGCAGCGGAGCACGAACTCACCGGCCTTCTATCTTTCGACTATGGCCAACGGCACAGGAAGGAATTGGGCTTCGCCGCTCTTTGCGCGCAGCGACTGAAGGTCCCGCACCAGATCATCGACATCGGCGAAATTGGCCGTGGCCTTTCCGGCTCAGCGCTGACTAGCAGTATCGACGTGCCGGACGGCCACTACGCCGAAGACACGATGAAGATTACGGTGGTGCCGAACCGCAATGCCATCATGTTGGCAATCGCCTTCGGTCTCGCCGCCGCCCACAGCGCCGAAGCGGTGGCGGCGGCCGTGCATGGTGGGGACCATTTCATCTATCCCGATTGCCGTCCGGCCTTCATTGAAGCTTTCCAGACAATGCAAGACCGCGCGCTCGACGGCTATGCGCAGATACGCCTCTATGCACCGTATGTGAATCTCGGAAAAGCTGACATTGTTGCGGATGGCGCAAGATACGGCACCCCGTTTGCTGAGACCTGGTCCTGTTACAAGGGCGGCGTGCGTCACTGCGGACGATGCGGGACCTGCGTCGAGCGGCGCGAAGCGTTCCATCTCGCCGGGCACGCTGATCCCACCGACTACGAGGACGCCGATTTCTGGCTTGAGGCGCTGCGCAGGAGGCGCGCGTAATGTTCCACATCAGCAAGGAATTCCACTTCTCGGCCTCGCATCAGCTCACCTCCTTGCCTCCCAACCATCAATGCGCGCGCCTGCACGGGCATAACTATGTCGTCGTAGTGGAGCTGTCGGCCAAGGAACTGGACGCCCACGGCTTCGTGCGCGACTATCACGATCTGGCGCCGCTCAAACGCTACATTGACGAGAGCTTCGACCATCGGCACCTCAACGACGTGCTGGGACATGAGAAGGTCACGGCGGAATGCCTGGCCAGACATTTCTATGAATGGTGCAAGGCACGTCTGCCGCAGACCGCGGCCGTGCGCGTTAGCGAAACACCGAAAACTTGGGCGGAATACCGTCCGTGACCGACATGCATCCCGCAATCCGTGTGAGCGAGATATTCGGGCCGACTATCCAGGGCGAGGGCGTGCTCATCGGCTTGCCGACGGTGTTCATCAGAACCGGCGGATGTGATTATCGCTGTTCATGGTGCGACAGCCTTCACGCGGTGGACAATCAGTATCGCCATGAATGGCTACCGATGCCGATCGATGCCGTGTGGCAAACCGTCCATGCGCTTTCCGGCGGCAGGCCGGTTATGGTCTCCTTGTCAGGCGGCAACCCGGCCATTCAGCCGTTCGGTCCCCTCATAGAACGAGGCCATCGCGAGGGCTATCGTTTTGCACTGGAAACGCAGGGTTCCGTGGTGAGGGAGTGGTTTGCGGATCTTGACGTGCTGACCCTTAGCCCAAAGCCGCCGTCCAGCGAGATGACGACCCGTTGGGCTGCGTTTGATGCATGCCTCGAAGCGGCGCAAGAGAAGCCGCAAATCGTGCTCAAGCTCGTCGTTTTCGACGAGAGTGACTATGCCTACGCCAAAGAAGTCGCGGCGAGATATCCGCACCTTCCGATCTATCTGCAACCCGGCAATCACACGCCGCCGCTCCCTGGCAGTGAAGACGCCTCTGTCGACTTGGACGGAATAATGATGCGAATGGAATGGCTTGTCGAAAGGGTGACTAGCGACAGGTGGTTCGAAGCCCGCGTGTTGCCGCAGCTGCACGTTCTGCTTTGGGGTAACAAGAGGGCGGTCTAGTCTGTGGCTTGCGTCGCACCGGAAGGCCGGGCTCCAACGGCTTGGCAGGCTCTCTTCGCGTGCCGAGTACAGCCGAGCTTTGTTCGCGTCAGCGGTCTCGCGATTGTGCGGCTGGAAACCGCCCGGACACCCCGCTGCCGGCGTGTGTCACCTTGACTCCGATGAGCTGTCGTCACGCAAAGTTGAAATCCGCAAGAACTGGCCTTCTCGCCCCACCTGCTCCGTCGCAAGCACGTCATCCCCTCATCCTTGTCCAGCTCTTATCGATGTATCTCATTGTCCGGCCTGACGCACGACTGTCAGCATGGGAATGCATCCATTGCGCAAATGCCTTCCATAAAGAAGATCGATTTCCTCATTGGCCCAACGTGAAATATAGCAACGTTTTCGTGGCGTGGGTCGGCTGCGTCGGGAGTAGCGATGAAAACGTATTGGGGTCGCCTGCGTCTCCTTGGGCAGCGAGTGTAAAGTATAGCGATGCGGCCTCCGGCGCGAACGGCAGCCGCGCAGTGATCACCTTCGCCTGTGCCTTTGCGGCGGGGGTCAAGCGCTGGTCTGCTAAAATTTTTTATCGTTTAGCTGGTTGAAACTGCCCCCGTTGCGGGCTGCAGAAGCCGGCCAGCCGAGAAACGGCAGCCGCACTTATGAAAGCACGCCAAGGCGTGCGGGCATCTATCAGTTGCAAAGGACAATACTGGCCGCGCCGATTGGCCATCACGCGTCCATTAGGGCAGCCACCAACATCAGTTCGCAAGAGGAGCAAAAGTAATATGTATCGTCGTCACCTGATCAAAGGGTTGGTTGCGCTCGGCGCATGCCGGATTTGCGTTCAAGCCGCCCAAGCGACCAGTGCCCATTGGGGGTACACCGGTCCGGTCGGACCGGAGCACTGGGCTGATCTGGATAAGGAAAATTTCGTATGCTCTGCCGGCACGCAGCAATCGCCGATCAATATCAACAGCGCGGTCAAGGCGGATATCCCGCATATCGCCATCGGCTGGCACAAGGGCGGCGGCAATATGGTGAACAACGGCCACACCATTCAAATCAATATGCCACAAGGCAGCACGCTGACCCGCGGCGATCGTGTCTACGAACTGGTACAGTTCCATTTCCATGCGCCAAGCGAACATCACGTGGCGGGCAAGAGCTTCCCGATGGAGGTGCATTTCGTTCACAAGGACACGCAAAGTGGTACTCTGGGCGTGCTGGGCGTCTTTTTAACGCCCGGCGCGACAAATGCCAGCTTTGCTGCCCTTGCTGCGGCCTTTCCCGAACTGCCGAATGGGGAGGTGACGATCGACGAGGTGAATCCCAACTGGCTTCTGCCAGCCTCGCTTGGCTATTGGACTTATGAGGGCTCACTGACGACGCCGCCGTGCACCGAAAACGTCGAGTGGATGGTGGCGATGGAACCGGTTGACGTTGATCCGGCAGACATCCAGCGATTTGCCTCACTCTACCCGTCGAACGCGCGCCCTATTCATTCACCCAATCGACGCTTCATCCTGCGCCAGAGTTGAGCGCCGCCCCAGCGGTTCCGCACGGTCCAACATTCTTGGCACAAGTTGGCGCGAAGCCTCCTCTTCCGGTCTGGCGGTCTGACGGCGCTCCCCAAGCTGGCTAGTCTAAATGATAGGGATTCGGTGCCGACACCACTCGTCCCAAATACGTCGCGGCGAGGTTTGTCTGCAACCCGGCAATCACACGCCGCCCCGCCGTGGTAATGAAGACGTCTCTGTCGAGTCCGACGGAATATGATGCGCATGGAACCGCTGGTAGAAAAGGTGACCAGCGACAGGTGGTTCGAAGCCCGCGTCTTGCCGCAGCTGCACGTTCTACTCTGGGGTAACAAGAGGGTAGTGTATACCTTCTCCTAGCTTCGCCGCCAACTACTCGGTTTTCCGAATTGCTCTCTATATTCTTGAAGACGATGCGTTCGTTAAAGACATGTGCTGCGCACCTGGTGTAAAAGCTGCTCTCATCATGCAGAGGTCAAGCCAGTCGGGCTCATCCGAGGCTATGGCCGTGAGCACTGTTCAGTTCGGCAGAGAGGGCGCTTTTGTACACACTTTGCGATCGTGGCGGCCCCGTGGGCAGATCTGCAAGCTGCCGCGACACTAACCTCTCGAAGCCCGCCCGCCCGCCTTTCGTGCAGCTTCCTCTGAACAAAACCACCGCTCGCCCTTCAATAGGTTGATGCGTGTCTCCCAGTAAGATTCCTGTCCAAGAACGTGATAATCTTCTTGCCAGTGTTGTAGCTGATGTTGCCCTTGATGCCGCAGCCTACCGCGGCGGGACCAAACTCAATGGCAAGCAGGCCGGCTAGGATCGTGCAGCCAGTCGCGAGCCTCGCCCACAACGGGGTCTCACGCGCATGAGGGCGCCGACCATGGGTTCGGCGGTTCATACGCGTATAACACGTATCTTTCTGAAAAAATCAATGCTCTCGGCTAAGCTACTGAATTATTTGGCTTCCATATAGCGCGTCGGCGGAACCAACTTGTAGACGGGCTATGAAAGGTTAAGCGCGGATGTCTATCGGCCGCCGGCGTTCCCGCTCTGTAAGCCTGCCTGAACTACCCGCGCCGCGGTCAAGCCCCAGGCTCCTGCTCATCCAGCGACCGCCCGATCAATGGCAGGCTGGAAAGACAAGAGCCGATGTCTTCCGATGGTCTCGCCATCAGCTTTGGGCTAACTTCCCCATTCTCCCGCTTCGAGCTCGACACACGGCGGTTTGGATGGCGCACGACAATCTGTGTCGGCTTTGTCGTGTCCGTGACAGACGCCTGAAAGGCCCGTTCGCGCGTTTTGCCGCCGTCTAAGCGGCTGGAATTTAATGACAAAGTTTCTTCTGGGATCGGCCGATCACGCTGGTACGCTTTTTGCGATGCTTGGTGTGAGGCGGCACGAGCTGCCTATCGGCACTTGTGTCGCGGGCAGTCGCGATAATTAGAACGAAGGAAGGAAAGCTATTATGTCAGGTCTGCGTCAGATCGCCTTTTACGGAAAAGGCGGCATCGGCAAGTCCACCACGTCCCAAAATACGCTCGCTGCCCTTGTCGACCTCGGGCAGAGAATCCTCATCGTAGGATGCGACCCCAAAGCCGATTCCACACGCTTGATCCTGAATTCGAAAGCTCAGGATACCGTCCTGGATCTCGCCGCACAGGAAGGCTCGGTGGAAGACCTCGAACTCCAGGACGTGCTCAAGGTGGGCTACAGAGGCATCAAGTGCGTGGAGTCCGGCGGCCCCGAGCCGGGTGTCGGTTGCGCCGGCCGCGGCGTCATCACCTCGATCAATTTCCTCGAGGAGAATGGCGCTTATGACGATGTCGATTATGTCTCCTATGACGTCCTCGGCGACGTGGTATGCGGCGGCTTCGCCATGCCGATCCGCGAAGGCAAGGCCCAGGAGATCTATATCGTCATGTCCGGCGAGATGATGGCGCTCTATGCCGCCAACAACATCGCCAAGGGCATCCTCAAATATGCCCATTCGGGCGGTGTGCGGCTGGGCGGGCTGATCTGCAATGAACGTCAAACCGACCGCGAACTCGATCTGGCCGAAGCACTGGCTGGCCGATTGAATTCCAAGCTCATCCACTTCGTGCCCCGCGACAACATCGTCCAACATGCCGAACTCAGGAAGATGTCGGTGATCCAGTACGCGCCGGACTCAAAGCAGGCAGGGGAATACCGCGCTCTGGCCGAGAAGATCCACGCCAATTCGGGCCAGGGTACGATCCCGACGCCGATCACCATGGAGGAGCTGGAGGAGATGCTGCTCGACTTCGGCATCATGAAGACCGACGAGCAGATGCTTGCCGAGCTTCACTCCAAGGAAGCGGCGAAGGCGGCGGCCCAGTAGTGACATTAGCGCTGCCATGAATCGGCGCGCCTTGCAGAGAACGGCGCCTATTCTTTGAGGCGTCACCCAACCTTGAAAGGGGGACTCATGAGCCGGGAATACGAGAATGACGGTGCTCTTCATGCGAAGCTTATCGAAGAGGTGCTGTCGCATTATCCCGACAAGGCGGCGAAGCGCCGCAAGAAGCACCTCAACGTCGCAAAGAGCGGCAACGAGGCTGGCGGGGAAAGCGAGGTCCTTTCCGAATGCGACGTCAAATCGAACATCAAGTCCATTCCCGGGGTGATGACGATTCGCGGCTGTGCATATGCTGGTTCGAAAGGCGTGGTGTGGGGGCCAGTCAAGGATATGGTCCATATCTCGCACGGCCCGGTCGGCTGCGGCCAATATTCTTGGTCGCAGCGCCGCAACTACTACGTCGGTACAACGGGCGTCGACACGTTCGGGACAATGCAGTTCACCTCCGATTTCCAGGAGAAGGACATCGTCTTCGGCGGCGACAAGAAGCTGGAACAGATCATTGACGAGATTGAAGTCTTGTTTCCGCTCAACAACGGCATCACCGTGCAGTCCGAATGCCCTATCGGCCTGATTGGCGATGACACCGAGGCCGTTTCTCGCAAAAAGACCAAGGAGTATGACAAGACGATCGTGCCGGTACGCTGCGAGGGCTTCCGCGGCGTCTCGCAGTCGCTTGGCCACCACATCGCCAATGATGCAATCCGGGATTGGGTCTTCGACAAAAAGGATGTCAAGTTCGAGGCCGGCCCCTACGACGTCAACGTCATCGGCGACTACAATATCGGCGGCGATGCCTGGGCCTCGCGCATACTGCTTGAGGAGATAGGGCTGCGCGTGGTTGGCAACTGGTCGGGTGACGCCACACTCGCAGAGATCGAGCGCGCCCCGAAGGCTAAGCTCAATCTTATCCACTGCTACCGGTCGATGAATTACATCTGTCGGCATATGGAGGAAAAGTATGGCGTCGCCTGGATGGAGTACAATTTCTTCGGTCCCTCCCAGATCGAAGCCTCTCTGCGCAACATAGCCAAGCATTTTGGGCCGGAAATCGAGGAGAAGACCGAAAAGGTCATTGCCAAGTACAGGCCGCTTGTTGATGCGGTCATCGCCAAGTACCTGTCGCGCCTGGAAGGAAATACCGTGATGCTCTATGTCGGCGGCCTGCGCCCCCGCCACGTCGTCACGGCCTACGAGGACCTCGGCATGGTCATCGTGGGCACCGGCTATGAATTCGCCCACAGCGACGACTATCAGCGCACCGGCCACTACGTGAAGAACGGCACGCTGATCTACGATGACGTGACCGGCTATGAGTTGGAGAAATTCATCGAAGGGATTCGCCCAAATCTGGTCGGCTCGGGAATCAAAGAAAAATACCCGGTGCAGAAGATGGGCATACCGTTCCGCCAGATGCATTCCTGGGATTATTCAGGCCCGTATCACGGCTACGACGGCTTTGCCATTTTCGCACGTGATGTGGATCTCGCCATTAACAACCCGGTCTGGGACCTATTCCACGCGCCTTGGAAAAGAAGCCGGGGCGATGAGCGGGCGATGGCTGCCGAATAAACATTTGCTTCAGCCCCAGTCTCCCACTGAGACGGTGAACTCCCGCGGCCTCTGATCCGCCGGAGCCTGGAACGTCTTGACGTCCTGAGCTGCCGTCCCGCGCAGCCAGATGCAAAAGAGGTAATCATCATGCCGCAGTCGGCTGAAAAAATTCTCGATCACGCTCCCCTGTTCCGCGAGCCGGAATACAGAAAGATGCTCGCTGAGAAGAAGCTAAACTTCGAATGTCCGCACCCCGATGAAATCGTTTCCGATCAGCGCGATTTCACCCAGACGTGGGAATACCGCGAAAAGAACCTCGCCCGCAAAGCGCTTGTCGTGAACCCGGCCAAGGCCTGCCAGCCGCTGGGTGCGGTATTCGCTGCCGCCGGCTTCGAGCGAACCATGTCCTTCGTCCACGGCAGCCAAGGTTGCGTCGCCTATTACCGCTCGCACCTGTCGCGCCATTTCAAGGAGCCTGCCGCGGCGGTCTCCTCCTCAATGACCGAGGATGCGGCGGTGTTTGGCGGCCTGAAGAACATGGTCGACGGGCTCGCCAACACCTACCAGCTCTACGACCCCAAGATGATTGCCGTGTCGACGACCTGTATGGCAGAGGTCATTGGCGACGACCTGCACAGCTTCATCCAGAACGCCAAGGACGAAGATTCAGTCCCGCGCGACTTCGACGTGCCCTTTGCCCACACCCCGGCCTTCGTTGGCAGTCATGTCGACGGCTATGACAACATGGTCAAAGGCATTTTGGAGCACTTCTGGAAAGGTCAGGAGCGTACGCAAATCGAAGGAACCATCAACATCATTCCGGGCTTCGACGGCTTCTGCGTCGGCAACAACCGGGAGCTCAAGCGCCTGCTCGATGTAATGGGCGTGTCCTATACATTGATCCAGGATGCCTCTGACCAGTTCGATACGCCTTCGGACGGTGAATACCGCATGTATGACGGGGGCACGAAGATCAACGAGGTGAAGAAGGCCCTCAACGCCGAGGCAACGCTTTCGCTGCAGCATCACAACACCCGAAAGACACTGGGCTATTGCGAGGAGGTCGGGCAGGCGACGGCCTCGTTCCACTATCCGCTCGGCGTTCAGGCGACGGACGAATTCCTGATGGAGGTCGCGGCGATTTCCGGCAAGGAGATTCCCGAGGCAATTCGCCTCGAGCGCGGCCGACTGGTAGACGCCATGGCGGACAGCCAATCCTGGCTGCATGGTAAGAAATACGCCATCTACGGTGATCCCGACTTCGTTCACGCAATGGCCCGCTTTGTCATGGAGACCGGCGGCGAGCCAACCCATTGCCTCGCCACCAATGGCACCTCGGCATGGGAAGCCGATTTGAAGAAGCTGCTAGCATCCTCGCCTTTCGGCAAGGCTGCCCAGGTTTGGGCGGGCAAGGACCTGTGGGCGCTGCGCTCGCTGCTCTTTACCGAGCCGGTGGACCTTTTGATCGGCAATTCCTACGGCAAGTACCTGGAGCGCGACACCGGAACGCCGCTGATCCGGCTGATGTTTCCGATCTTCGATCGGCACCATCATCACCGCTTTGCGCTCTTTGGCTACCAGGGCGCGTTGCGCGTGCTGACGACGATCCTCGACAAGATCTTCGACAAACTCGATCGCGAGACGAGCGAGACGGGTGTGACGGATTATTCCTATGACCTCACGCGCTAAGAGCCGTGGCCGGCTTTTCGCCGAGGCCATTCCTTGCCCAATGGACTGGGGAGGCTGAGCGATGTCCTCCCTCAGCGCCAAAATCAAGGACGCCTTCGATGAGCCCGCCTGCGATAAGAACCGTGGCAAAGATGCCAAGGCGCGCAAGGAGGGCTGCTCGAAGTCGCTGACACCAGGGGCGGCAGCCGGCGGCTGCGCCTTTGACGGAGCCAAGATCGTCCTGCAGCCGATCACCGACGTTGCGCATCTGGTCCATGCGCCGCTCGCCTGCGAGGGCAATTCTTGGGACAACCGTGGTGCGGTTTCGTCAGGGCCGACCTTGTGGCGGACAAGCTTCACGACCGACCTCACCGAACTCGACCTGGTGATGGGGCAGGGCGAGCGGAAACTCTTCAAGGCGATCCGCGAGATCAAGCACACATACGCGCCGCCGGCGATCTTCGTCTACTCAACTTGCGTAACGGCGCTGATCGGTGACGACATCGAGGCCGTGTGCAAACGCGCCACGGAAAAGTTCGGTTTGGCCGTGGTGCCGATCAATGCGCCTGGCCTGGCAGGCTCCAAGAACCTCGGCAACAAGCTCGCCGCCGAGGCGTTGCTCGATCATGTCATCGGCACGGTCGAACCCGACGACCCCGGGCCCTACGACATCAACATCCTTGGCGAATTCAACCTCTCGGGCGAATTCTGGCTTGTAAAGCCGCTCCTCGATCGGCTCGGCATCCGGGTGCGCGCCTGCATTCCCGGCGATGCGCGTTACCGCGACATTGCTTCCGCGCACCGCGCCCGGGCGGCAATGATCGTGTGCTCGACCGCGCTGATCAGTCTTGCCCGCAAGATGGAGGAGCGCTGGGACATCCCGTTCTTCGAGGGCTCCTTCTATGGCATCTCCGACACATCGCAAGCTCTTCGCAACCTTGTCAGGCTGCTGGTGAGGAAGGGCGCCGATCCGGAGATCCTCGAGCGCACGGAGACGCTGATCGCGCAGCAGGAGGCGATCGCGTGGAAGAAACTCGAATCCTACCGGCAAAGGCTCCAAGGCAAGCGCGTGCTGCTCAACACAGGCGGTGTGAAGTCCTGGTCGGTTGTCCGTGCGCTGATGGAGATCGGAATCGAGATCGTCGGCACCTCGGTCAAGAAATCTACGGTGCAGGACAAGGAGCGCATCAAACAAGTTCTCAAGCACGACAAGCATATGTTCGAATACATGGCTGCGCGCGAGCTGTACGCCATGCTCTCTGAACACAGGGCCGATATCATGCTGTCGGGCGGTCGCACGCAATTCATTGCGCTCAAGGCCAAGACGCCCTGGCTCGATATCAACCAGGAGCGCCAGCACCCTTATGCCGGCTATGCCGGCATGGTGGAACTCGTACGCCAGATCGACCTCGCCATTCACAATCCGGTCTGGTCTCAGGTGCGCCAGCCGGCCCCGTGGGATTGCCAGCCTGATCTAAAAGACGAACTGCCATGCACGAAGAAGGAGTCCGGGCACCTGTTCGATGAATTCGCCGGCGCGACGGCACACGAGTTCAGCGAGTGTTGAGGCGACCGATGGCCCGCATCCTTCCCCAGACCAAATCCGCGGCGGTGAACCCGCTGAAGTCGTCGCAGCCGCTGGGTGCCGCCTTTGCCTTTCTTGGGGTCGACGGCGCGATGCCGCTGTTCCACGGCAGCCAGGGATGCACAAGCTTCGCGCTCGTGCTCTTCGTACGGCACTTCAAAGAAACGATTCCATTGCAGACAACAGCGATGGATGAGGTGGCGACCATCCTCGGCGCTGCCGACCATCTTGAAGAAGCCATCCTCAACCTCAAGAACCGCACGAAGCCAAAGCTGATCGGGGTGTGCACGACCGCGCTGGTGGAGACGCGTGGCGAAGATTGCGCGAGTGATATTGCGAACATCAAGCTGAAGCACACGCAAGAGCTTGCGGGTACGGAGGTCGTGCTGGCCAACACGCCGGATTTTGACGGCGCGATCGAAGAGGGCTGGGCCAAGGCAGTCACCGCAATGATCAAAGGGATTACAGGCTCGGGCGAACGTGCGCGGCAGCCGAAGAAGATCGCGATCCTGCCCGGATGCAACCTCACTGTCGCCGACATCGAGCATATGCGTGACATGGTTGAAAGCTTTGGGCTCAAGCCGGTTATTCTGCCCGACATTTCAGGCTCGCTCGACGGTACGGTTCCTGACCGCTGGGTAGCGACCACATACGGCGGCACCAGCGTCGAAGACATTCGCGAGTTGGGCACGGCCATGCAATGCATCGCCATCGGTGAGCACATGCGCCGCCCGGCGAAAGCGCTGCACGGGTTGACCGGCGTGCCTTACGTGTTGTTCCAGTCACTGACTGGGCTGCAGGACACGGACCGCTTCGTGTCGCTGCTGTCTGCGATTTCGGGCGCGGCGGTACCGGCCCGCGTGCGCCGGCGCCGGGCGCAATTGCAGGACGCGATGCTCGACGGACATTTCCATTTCGGCGGCAAGAAAATTGCCATCGCTGCCGAACCAGACCAGCTGTTCCAACTTGCGACCTTCTTTGCTGGCCTCGGCTCCGAGATAGCCGCGGCCGTCACAACGACCGACAGGTCTAAAATTCTCGAGAAAGTCCCGGCGGTTTCGGTTCAGATCGGCGATCTCGGCGATCTGGAAAGTCTTGCCGTCGGTGCTGACCTGCTTGTCACGCATTCGCACGGGCGCCAAGCATCGGAGCGGCTCCGAATTCCGCTCATGCGCATCGGGTTCCCGGTCTTCGATCGACTAGGCAGCCAGCACAAGCTCGCAATTCTCTATCAGGGCACCCGCGACATGATCTTCGAGGTCGCCAGCATCTTCCAGGCCAACCAACACGCGCCCACTCCTGAGGCGCTTGATCCACTCCGTAATCGAGAAATATCACGATGAACGCTGTTCGCCGCCTCTCGCTGGTCAGTAGTGAGGTTTTCGCCCCGATGCCTGAACGACGTAAGGGCGCATTGCGCGTTGCGATCGCCACTCAGGACATGCAGGACCTCAACGCCCATTTCGGGTCGGCCAGGCGCTTTGCTGTCTACGACGTGACGCGCGAGGAATGGAATCTCGTAGAAGCCGTGGCCTTCGATGACGTGTCCGATGAAAGCGGGGAGCATCGGGCCGAGCGCGATGATCGCATCACGCCAAAGGTGGATGCGCTCAAGGGCTGTCAGATCCTGTTTTGTCTGGCAATTGGCGGCCCTTCGGCAGCCAAGCTTGTCGCGGCAAAAATCCACCCGATCAAAGTGGCGGAGCCCCAATCGATCCCACAGGTGCTCTTGCGCACGCAGATGATGCTCAGGACGTGTCCTCCGCCTTGGCTGCGCAAGGTGCTGGCGCGAGCGGGCATTGCCGAAAAGAAACCGTCCTTCGAGGACGAGGACTGAAAAGAGGAGGACGCCAATGCCTGACCCCGCAATCCCCCCAGCTGTCGCCGAAGACGAGGCGGCTCTTTGCACCCCGTTCGTCAAATGCCTCGTGCGGCTGATCCGTTCTCAGGATTCCTATGGCTCGTGGGAACGCAAAGCGGACGCTGAGCTGCTGGGCGACTTCATCATTACCAAGGAACAGCGCCGAGGGATCCCAATCATCGGAGATCCCGATCCCGACGTGCTGTGGAGGCTCGACAAGTACTACGCCGCCATCGGGCTTGCGATCGAGGAGCGCTGCGGCCTTATGGCATCGCCGATGATCCAGGTGAGCCATGAGGGTTTTGGTCGGGTGCTTTTCACGACCGGACGGCTGGTCGTTTTGTCCAAAACGCTGCGCGATGTCCACCGGTTTGGCTTCGAGACGCTCCTGAAGCTCGCCACGGCCGGTACGAAGCTGGTCGACGATGCGATTTCAGTCATCGAAACCTTTCCCCACGTGGCGCTGGCATGATGGGCGCGATTTTCGAGAAAGGCCATCATGACGGACCCGAGAAACTATGTTGGCCAGTCCCCTCGATCCAGGGACTCGAGGCCGACCAGGTTGTTGGGGTATCGCCGATGAAGAAGCCGCTGGTCCTGATCTGCTCGCAAGATGCCGAGTTCTATCTGCTCTACAGCCACATACTGGAGGTTGACGGTTTCAGCAGTGAGACGGCAGACGGCGCGAAGGCTGCGCTGGCCTTGGCCGAACAACGGGAGCTTCAGGCCGTAGTGCTGGATTGCGACCCAGCCAGCATAAACGGGTCCGCAATTTGCGCCCACCTCAAGCGGGAACCGCGCACCACCGACCTGCCTATCATCGCCCTGATCGCGCCTGGCGCCGAGCACCAGCACCTCGATCTCTTGAAGGCAGGCGTTGAGAGCTTTGTGCGGCCGGTGGCTCCGGCCAAGCTGCTCGACTGCCTGCGGGCGAGGCTCGGGCTGACCAAGCGTGGTCCGAACGGGGTTGAAAACGACAGTTGGATTTGTTGTGGAGGCCTGGAGATGAAGCTCGATGCCCATCGGGTTCGCGGTAATGGCCACGACATCCATCTCGGACGGATCGATTTCAACGTGCTGCGGCTTATGATTGAGGCCCCCGGCAAGGTCTTCAGCCGGGACGAGCTTATCGGGGCGGCCTGGCTGCCCAACATTCATGTCGGTGCACGCACCGTCGATGTCCATATCAGCCGAATCAGGAGGGCGCTGAAAACGGCCTTGCCCGGCAGCGTCATTCGCACCGTCAGGTCGGCCGGCTACTCGCTCGAGAAGCCGGACGACTGAAATCGGTGATCGAACGTGGTGCCGCTCTCTCTTCCTCCTGAGAGCGGTGTTGCCGCTTTGAGGCGCTCCTAACGAAGACCAGGAGAAGCAGGCAAATGGAATTTAAAAGCATATTCAGTGTGACGGGTGCTGATCATTCTGATGAGGACCTCACAACAGCTGCCGGACTGTGTGCCGAGGTCGGCGCGCACCTATCGGTACTCATTATACCGCCTCCATTGCTCTTGATGTCGTCTCCGCCCCCCGAATGGAATACAGGACGTGCACAGGCAATTGCAGTACCGAACTATCGATTTCAGCAAATCGAGAAATTTTCACAGGACGTGACCAGAATGGAAAGACGGTCCGCGGATATCCTCAAAAGGCTGAAAGCTATGTCGCTTTCCTGTGACGTTGACACCGACTATTGCGATCCGGCTAGCCTCGGTGAAGTGGCACGACAGCGGGCGCTCTGCGCTGACCTGACGATCGTTGGAGGAGACCTCCTCAACGATGAGACTCTCGGACCTCCTGTTGTCAACGGCTGCTTGTTCGATAGCGGAAAGCCGGTGCTCATCGTGCCGAAGGGCGTTAAGGCGACGCTGTCGCCTCGACGCGTGCTGGTCGGCTGGGATTCGCGTGTAGAGGCCTCGCGTGCGGTTCGGGAAGCTCTTAGTATCCTATCCGCTGCCAAGGAAGTCTGTGTCGCTATGGTCGATCCAAAGGCGCAAAACAACGGGAAAGGCGCGCAGTCTGGAGCTGACATCGCTGCCTATCTTACTCGGCACGGTGCTCGGGTCTCCGTTGACCTGCTTAAGAGCGCCGGCAAATCGGCGGGCACAGTGCTGACCCAGCACGCGAACGACATCTGTGCTGACATGATGGTTATGGGTGCTTATGGCAGCCGTGGGCTGCGTGAGCGGATTTTCGGCGGTCCGCCGAGCTGGAGCTTTGGGAAGACCACATTGCCGCTGTTTTTGGCTCGCTGATCAGCTCCGTAGGAACACCGATCAGGTCGTAGGACCGCCAACCAGTCCGAAGTCGTCGTCGGTTACCGGTCGGATTGCGGAGACATGGCTGGATCCGCGAACATCTTGCGACGCTTGTCAGAGCCAAACCGGACGCCTCGACTGCTTCACGACGCTCTCGTGAACCAACTCGTGCGAGATCGTCCGCAACGGGCAGTAAAGACGAACGGCTGCAGCAGACCGCAGCCAAGCCACAGGGCGGGTGTACCAGGAGACCCCGCCTCGTGCGCGAACCCTGTTGGAAGGCCCCTTATCAGTACCCGGACGCGCGTCAAATCGGCGGCTGTCCCTGTCAGCCTGCGGTGTGCAAGGGCCGCTGCCGCGGAGCTTCCCCTGCCCGATCGTCGGGCGTGCGACAATGTCGGATTCCAGACGAGCTGGAACTGCGCGAACTCGTTGGTTTGACAGGTCTTTATCCGGCACGCCGCATGCATGGGAGTCTCCGAAAGCATTAAGAGCCGTTATCCATGGTTACGCCCCTCGAAAGAAAGAGCCGCTTCCGTCGTGGCAGGGAAACAGCCACTCCTGGGGTGGAGGCCGGCGCTAGAAGCCGCCGTAAGATCCGGAAGAGCCGCGCGACAGCATCACACACTTTCCTTCTGCTCTTGGGTTCGGATCACGCCGCGCCGCTGTCGATGCCGCCGACATTGAGCCCAAGACCTGGAAGGCGGCACACGCTTTTGCTGTCCTCTCAGTCGGGACCGCGGCTCAAGCATGCCTGTGAGGTTCGCATTGCTCAATGCCCGGCAATCGACGTCAACATGCCGCTGAGTTGGAAAACACTCCTAGAGGAGTAAGGATAAGTGGACCTCTTTTGTATTGGTGTGGGTGCTGGACCATCTAATTTGAGCCTTGCGTGTCAGATACAGGAAGAGATTGCGCAAGGGGCACTGTTCCTGGACCGGGAGGTCGATTTCCGAGGACATCCAGGCAGCGCTTTCGATTGCGCGGAGCTCCAGGTCGGCCACTTCCAGGATCTGGTTACTCTGGTCAATCCGCGATCAGCCTACACATTCGTAAACTACCTCCACGAGAACGGGCGTCTTTACAATTTCCTCAATGCGCAATTTCACGGGGTGCTTAGAGCCGAGTTCGCCCAATATCTCAACTGGGCGTTCCAGAAGAATCCGCTTGTCCGTGGCGGCGAGGCCGTTCGCGAAATCCGCTTTGACGGCGAGTTTCGCGTGCGGACGGACAACGCGGTCCTTGATGCAAGAAACCTCGTCATCGACATAGGCAAGCAGGCGCAAATTCCGCCTCAGTTTCATGGCTGGACTGGACCCAACCTGTTCCACTCATCTGAGTTGGCCCACATCAATCCTGAGGTGCAAAAAAAGCATGTCTGCGTTGTTGGCGGCGGACAGTCGGGAGCCGAGCTGCTACTGCACCTTGTCGGCCGGCCGAAAGAACGGCGGCCCGCGGCGATCACATGGGTCTTGACGCGCGAGATGCCTTTCGACGACCACGCGTTCACAAACGGGCTGTTCACGCCATGCTTCTCGGATCGTTTTGCTGCGATGAGCGAGGTGCATCGACAGCTGTTCCTGCGGCGTTTCGCGCTTGCCTCCGAGGGCATTTCAGAAAGCAAGTTGCGCGCGGTCTATCAGGCGCTCTACCACCACGCCTTTCTCGAGCCACACCAATGCGAGATCACATTGCGGCCAAGTTGCAACGTGTCGCGCTGCATCAATGCCGGAGCAGGGCACAGGCTCACGCTGCAACGCGGCTTGGACAACATCGGAGAAGTAACCGCCGATATCGTCATCCTGGCCACCGGGTACGAGAAACCGCTGCCGGGTTTCCTAGAACCGATCGCAGATCGCCTCGAACAGATCGGCAATGAGCTCGCCATCGGCGAGGATTTTTCGGTGTACTGGGACGGACCGCGAGACCGACGCCTTTTCGTTCAGAACGCCTGCCTTGGACAGCGCGGGCTGGCTGATCCGAACTTTGGGCTGCTGGCCTGGCGAGCGCGCCGCATCCTTGACAGCCTTCTGCGGCGCGCGCCATGCGCCAATCCCGAGCATCTAGGGTTCATCAACCGTCCCTTGACGGAGTGCTGGCCCGACCTCGGAGTCGAACAAATGGGCAGCGGGATATGATTCGTCGATATTGATGATCGGCGGTGGCATTCAGGAAAGATTTCCGCCTCTGGCGGCAAAAGCGGGACGAGCAATATTCCTACGGCGTCAGATCGCTCTGCTCGCGCTTGAGCAAGGTAGCGTCGCGCGACTCCTGCTTGGCGTGAAACAGCAAAGGGCATTCAATCACGATGCAGCTTTACGTGCTGTCGGGCTCAACGCCACGTGGATCGAGCCCAACGCCGCCGTTGGCAACCGCGACGCGAATTATGACGCCGGGCCACATGCGGCGGTGGCTGCAAGGGTACCGAGCCTCTCCCGCACTTTCGACCCCATCGCCGAAGTGCGACTACTCCAGGACGCCGAAGCCGGTCTTATCGCCAGCGGGCCAGCCAAACTCTCACCTTCCTAAACGGCAGCCGCTAAGGTGAGCCGTCGAAAGCCGACATTCAGGTTAACGTCAGCTGGCCGTGTTAGGGCTCGCTTATTCAAGGCGGTACCGGCGCTTGCCGAAGCTAAGAAGGGTTGGCATGCCCTTTGCCGTGCTTGATGTGCGGCAACACGGTGAGAGCTCCGCTGAAGCAAGCGAGAGGGAGCAATGCCCTCGAGACCGTGTCCGATTTTGACTGGAAAATATTCCGCGACAAAAGAGACGAAAGGTGTGGAATGACTTTGGACACCAAGATGGAACTGCGTATGGGGTCCCCGGCTCCTGCGCTGAAAGTGGAGAACTGGCTGCGTGGCGAGCCCCTCACGAGCCTTCGGCCCGGCAAGGTCTACCTCGTTGAATTTTGGGCGACTTGGTGCCGACCATGTGTCCACGCCATGCCCCATTTGATCGAACTGCAGGAGAAATATAAAGACAGCGGATTTGAGATTATCGGAGTCGCAGCTTGCGAAAAGGCTGCAACCGCGGACGAAGCGCGGACCAACGTGGATGCCTGGCTGACCGAGAAGTTCCCGAATCTGAATTATCGGACAGCGTTCGATTGCACTGGCGAAATGAAAAAGCTCTGGCTGGAACCCAGCTCTTCGTTCGGGATTCCCACCTCGTTCGTGGTCGACCGCGACGGCCACATCGCTTATATCGGCCACCCGGCACCTCTCGATGACGTTTTGCCGAAAGTCCTTAACGGCAGCTGGCGCAGCAGCTATGAAGCGAAAGCCGTCGATGCAAAGCGAATCTCGCGTGTGCGCGAATCGTCGCTGAGTCAGCCGATATACGCCAAACTTGGGCCGGCGATGCAGGACGAGGATTGGGCAGCGGCACTATTGGCCATCGAAGAAGGCCTCGCCGTGATGCCAGACTCTTTTGATTTTCGGCGGGTTCATGCGGATATTCTGCTTCACAAGCTGCGCGACATCAAAACCGGCTTGCCGCTTATGCGCGAATTGGTCGAGGACGCGATCAACAAAAAGTTCGAAGCGATGTCTTGGGTGGTGATGGCGCTGAACCAACTCTTCCATCCCACGATCGACAACTCCCATCTTCCGCATGATGATCGCTTTGCGATGGGCAAGGAGCTCTCCGAACAGATCCTGGAACTTAATCCTCCGCAAGGCGATGGAGACTTTAAATTCGGGTGTTACTTTCCGGTCGCTCAGTATTATTACGAGAGCGGCAACAAGGACCGGGCGATCGAGTTGATCGAGGTGGCAATCAAATCGCTGGACCATTCGGAGCCAGTGCCGGACCAAACCAAACAGCGCTACCTCACCTCGTTGCTCCAAGCCCTGGCCAACTACACGGGTGAGCCTGCCTGTCACGCGGGTCTCTGTGTGGCTCCGCAAAACAAGACTTCCGAAACTCAAAACGCTGTCACTTCCTGAGCAAGGATCGCGAAGGGCATGACAATTGGAATTGAACACCGGCAAATCCGCCCGCCCAGGCGCACTTCGCAGCAATAACGTCGATGCCGCAAAAGTGCGCGGCTTGCGGCAGGTGGAATTTCCATTGCGTTTACCTCGGGTCGAACCGCGGCGCAGGCGTTCGCGCCGCGGTGAAAGGTCTCGCATTGGTGGACGTGCTCGAGGTCGGCCACGGGACACTGTTGCGTGGGATCGGCTCGCCCAAGCCATTCCCCGCCCACGCAAGCGCCCGAACCACACATCGCAGAAAAAGAGATCGTCCTTCAAGAGGAGTACTGAAATTGGGGAAAAGCGAAATTCCTCATGAACCGGTTGGCCCTGCTGTCCACGGGGACGACGAGGCCCTTGCTTCCCCGTTCGTCAAATGCCTCCTGCGGCTCATTCGTACTCAGGATTCCTTCGGCTTATG
>NZ_JARTVM010000022.1:0-14116 GCF_029625765.1 Mesorhizobium sp. WSM4983
TCGACGCACTCCGGACAAGTAACCTCATGGGCGCGGCATGCAGGATTAACCGAGCCCAGCCGGTCATGAGTGCGGCCGGCGCTCGGCTGCTCGATTTATTTGCGCGATAAGCTCGCGACCATGTCCGCGGAGGTATTCAAACTTAACGCTGCGTCCGGGAGCTCTTGCCCTCCAGTTTGCGACGCTCCCCCGCCCATCCAGTGATCGTTTATTTCGTCGGATAGTTTGACCCGGCTCTACCGAATCGCCGCTTCAGGATCATTCTTTCCGATTTCGTCACGCTCGTATTTCTGCCGCGTCCTACACCGATTGGGCGCGAACAAAACTGAGCGCCTTGGAACCCGAACCCGTGCGTCGTGACCGGGAGCATCCGGGGCGAACTCATCCGCTCGGGGGCATCGCATCACCGGACGGCGACAGGCACGGTCGACCGGCATCTCGGCATCGGCTGGGAATTCGTCCATGGTCTGCATTGGCGACGACGCTTCCTGAGGCCACGTAGCCCTTATGCCAAGCTGGGCGCCCGGGTCGAGCGCGTAATGACGACAATTGCTTCGCTGCAGGTCAAACGCTTTCCGGGCCACCTGCAAAGTCTTCACCCGGCCGTACAGCGCCCAAGACCACTGATGTGATCGACAAGAGCCTTTTTGATAAATCTGCGCTATTCTCCTGTCGCGCACGGACGACCGCGTGGCGAAGAGCAGGGTCCGAGATGAGAGCCCTGCCGCGCAGCTTCTATCGTCGCGCCTCGTTTGCGGCATCCGTGCCTACCCTCTTCGGACCTCGTGGGTTCCAACCGGCGACGAGGCGTGCATAGGCGCCCTCGGCCTGCTCCACCCAGCGGCGCTCTTCTTCCCGGTGGCTCTTTATGTTGTAGGCGTGCGCTCCCTTTTGGCCGCGCACAGCCTTGCTCCCGGCCTTGAGTTCCACATCGCGCAAGCTTCTTGGCATGCAGGGAGGGTCGAGCCCACGCGTAACTCTCGCCCTTCTCAACAGATGACAGATCACGACAGAGAGTTTGCGTGCGGTTGCCACGGCCGCGACATGCTGTCCGCGCCGGGCTCGCACGCCGCAGGGAGAAGGCTCGCAACGGTCCGGGAGCACGAGCGGCCGCCCAGGCCGCCTCGACGAGCATGCCGCGCGCATGACCACGGCCCTGCTTGGTGATCCGCCCATGGTAGGCCGGACCTGGCCGGACTGCTGGACGCTTGGGTTCAACCCGAGATAGGTCACGAGCTTCTGCGGATCGTCGAAGCGCGACACGTCGCCGATCGCCGCCCTTCATCGCCAGCGCGACGGTGATGTCGACGCCGGGAATGGTCATCAGCCGCTTCACGCCTTCATCCTCGAGAGCCGAGCGGACAAGATCGCGTTCGATGACCTGGAGGTCTTCGCCCAATCGGTCGAACTCGCGCAGATGCCCATCGATCGCGAGGCGCTCGTCCTGCGGTACGACCTGCTCGATTAACCAGGTCCGACCCTTGGCGCCGCACAGGTCAGCATGCGGGCAGGACGGATCAGGTGGCTATGAAGGATCGACTGGATGACGCTCTTCAATCGAGATCTCTGTCGGACAATCTGATTGCGCCGTGTCACCTGTCGACGCAGAGCCTGCGTCGGCTCGTCCGCAATCCAGACTTCTGGCAAGAAGCCGCTGGCATAGAGCTGCGCAAGAACGTCGGCGTCGATCGTCGTTTTGATCTTGGCATAGGCAACGATAAACACCTGTTTCGGCTTGGCGATCCCCACCTTCTTCACATGCGGCGCAACCACAGCTGCAGCGGACGTCGCGTTGCCGGTGGCCTCGATCACCCCGACATCGTTCGGCGACAGCTTCGCGGCGAACGCCGCCAGCAGATCGCGCCGCATGTCGACGCGGCCGAGTCGCCTGAGCCTGCCCTCCTCCCATGCCACTGCTTCGGCGAAGGCGCGGTGAATATCCAGTCCGATGATAAGCATGCCCGTTCCTCCTTCTTGGCTCGGTCAAAGACGGGAGCTGGCGGGCAACACGACATCTACTGATCCGCGCTCGCAGCGCATCCGGGAAAGTCGCGAGGGGCGGCCATGTAACGAGCTCGGGCTCTCAGCCCACGGTCTATTGACGGCCTGCCTGCACCTTTGTGCTCCCGGTGCCCCACGTCCCGGATGGGCTCACCATAAGGGCGTTCCAAAACAAGAACAGCAGGACGAGAAGGCACCACAGATCACATACCGGATAGCGGCAAGGCCAAGCGCTTCGTTCAGATAGGCTTGCGCCAATGGGCTTAGGCCGAGCCTACAACAGCTCTCAAAAACGCTGCCGGACTGCTGCATTGGCTCGCCGATACAATTGGCACAGGCCTCACGGCAGCTTAGGATCAAACCGCCCATCAGTCGCCTCGGACTGGAAAGGTGCACCCTATTAGGTTCCACGCCTAGCTAGGTCGGGGCCGCCGAAGACGCTGGTTGATAGACCGGCGCCATCGGCCCGGCGTTTCAAACTGCCAATCTCTGACCTGCACAGTACGAACGATTGCTCGCTTCGGCAGATCACGCGGCTCATATGTCGGACCTTAACGTCATCCATCATAAACTTTTTGCGACAAAAGATTGCAAGAATGCTAAATTGTTAAAGTCGTTTGTTTCGGTTAAAGGCATCCATCCCATGGATGGCTGATGACATGCGTTTCAAAGGACTTGATCTAAATCTCCTCGTTGTGCTCGACGCACTCCTGACGGAGCGTAATCTCTCGGCGGCGGCACGCAGGATTAACCTGAGTCAGCCCGCCATGAGTGCGGCCGTCGCCCGACTGCGCGATTATTTCCGCGATGAACTGTTTACGATAAGAGGTCGCGAAAGATTTCTAACCCCGCGTGCGGCAGCATTTGCCCCCGCAGTTCGCGACGCTCTCCAGCACATCCAGTGCTCGATTATTTCTTCGGATCCGTTTGACCCAGCTCGAGCCGATCGCCTCTTCAGGATCATTCTTTCCGATTTCGTCACGCTCGTGTTTTTCGAAAAGCTTGTGGAGCGTATTTCACGGGAAGCCCCCGCCGTCAGCTTCGAACTGCTGCCTGTCGACGATAGCCCCGATGAGCTTCTCCGGC
Source organism: Mesorhizobium sp. WSM4983 (assembly GCF_029625765.1). Lineage (NCBI taxonomy): Bacteria > Pseudomonadati > Pseudomonadota > Alphaproteobacteria > Hyphomicrobiales > Phyllobacteriaceae > Mesorhizobium > Mesorhizobium sp. WSM4983. Next base: position 3,088 of record NZ_JARTVM010000022.1, read on the forward strand.
GCGGTGACGTCGATTTTCTAATTCTACCGGATATGTTCACGTCGAGTGTGCATTCAAGCGTTGCGCTGTTTGACGAGAAGCTCGTGTGCGTAGGCTGTCCCACAAACAAGCAGCTGCCACAGCAGCTTACATTCGAGAGATACATGTCGATGAGGCACGTCGCGGTCAGGTTCGGGCGTACGATGAAGCCGTCTATCGAGGAATGGTTTTTGCTTGAGCATGGCCTTAAGAGACGTGTCGAGGTCGCCGTGCAGGGCTTCAGCATGATTCCACCTATGGTGTCCGGCACAGCTCGTATAGCGACCATGCCCTTACGGCTGGTCAGGCATTTCGAAAAAACGTTCCCCCTGCGGGTTATCGAACTTCCGCTGCCATTTCCCACATTCACCGAGACCCTCCAATGGCCGGCCCTCCACAATAGCGATCCGGCAAGCATCTGGATGCGGGAGATAATGATACAGGAGGCATCTCGGATGGCTGCCCCGCTGTGAACCCACGGAAAATTCAGGCGCACCTATAGTCACTACTCCTGTCACCATCTACTTTGACGACAATAGCCCTCGCCGGATAAAGTCGATGCTGGCGGCAAGTGCGCCTGCGAGATCGTCCAGAGAATGGACTTCCTCGACCAGCTCGAATGAGAAAGGTCCCGCGTAGCCGCCATCCAGCAGCGCCTGAATCTGGCTGCCATTGTCGGAACCTGCAAGAAAGCGATCGGGGTAAATCCAGAAGGTCGGGTCGTTTACGCTTGAAATGTGCACCAGGCCGGTAAGCTCGCAGAACAGGCATGTCTCCCCGGCCAGGGTGTGGTGGAACGTGTCGTGCACGAGGCGAAAGACGGACTGGCCATCAACCGCGGCAACGGCCTCGGCCGCTTCCTTCTTTGATCGAAGCGAGCAGGTTCGGAAACCCAGCGGCTCGATGAGACCGATCAGACCCCGCGACTGGAGGATTGGCTTGATCTCGTTTAGAGCGAAACGAAGATTGTCCTGGCGCTCGCTATTGGTGGGCCACGAGCTGCGGTTGGCCGGCACCAACACGAGCGTCTCCGCCCCGCACGCCGTCGCATAATCGGCGAGGTTGCTTGCCTCGGCCTGACGCGTTGGAGTCCAGTCGTTGAACCGCTGCAAGGCGTTGACAGAGATGATCGTGACGCCCGCTTCGGTAGCGGCCAACCGAACGTCCGCAGCCGGAATGCCGCGTGCGACAGGATTGCTGAAATGAGGGTAACGGATTTGGACGTCGGTCAGGCCTTGGTCACGGGCAAGCGCGAAAAGCGCACTGACGTCAAGGCGGGGCGCCGCCATGTGATCGAGTGCAAAGCGGGGCGATACCTGGCGCATTGCTTGACTTTCCTTCCATGAAGCGCGGCTGCCATTTCGGCATCCGGCTTCTTTCAAGACGGAACCACGCCGGTTCACAGATCGGACAGAGACGGCCGAGTCAATCGAGCTTTCCTTTCATCGGTGAAAGGAAAATGGGCGCTCATGATAGAAATCCATCAAGGTCAAATATTTTCCGGAAGATAAATGTCGAACGGCAGAAATGTCTGCCCCGGGCTCTCCGCGACGCCGGCTTTGATGGCCCGCTCCATTGCCATTATCAGCTCCTGGCAAAGTCGGCGCATTGGCGTGCCGACCGCCATCGTCAAGATGTCATCCGCAAGCGCCCCACGTGACTGCGGCGTCATTTCACTCACGATCGCGACGAGATCCTGACCGCTCCCCTCTTCTCGGAGCGCGGAAATTGCCCCCTCTATCCCCCCGCCGGCCATATAGAAGCCGACGAGCTCTGGTTCCCGCTGCATAAGATCCAGCAATTTTTCGTAAGTGAGCTGCCGTTCATCAAGGTTCACGAGCGCATCAAGCACCTCGAATTTTGGCGCGTTCTCACGAAAATACGCACGAAAGGCCGTTTCCCGCGTCGCATGCGCCTGGAAGCGATGGCTTCCGACAAACACCGCCACCTTGCCGGGCCGTTTTGCGGCCTTGGAAAACACCCAAGCGGCAGTCCGTCCGACCTTGCTGTTGTTGAGGCCGATGTAGCCCTCGCGCACGCCATCGGCGAAGTCGGATAGCAGCGAAAATACCGGGATACCTTTCGCCTTGAGCTCCTCGACTGATGCTGTGATTTTCGGGTGATCGGCCGCCACCATGGCGATCGCCTGGCAGCGGCTCCCAAGGTCCTTAAGAAGCGGGAGCAGGTCACGCGGCAAATGTGACTGCGCGAACTCGATGATCGGAAGGCCGTGGAAGGATTTAGCCATACTGACCGACTCTTCGATCTTGCGAGCGAAATCTTGGTAGAAATCGTGGGTAGGTTTTCTCAAGATGAAGCCCAGCTTGTAGTGCGGCAGGTGCTGCTGCAAGCGCTGTTTGATGAGACCGGCAGCATGATAGCCGATCGCGTGCGCGGCCGCATGGACCCGCTGGGCGGTCTCCTCTCGCACCGGAAGGCGGACGTTCAGAACCCGATCGACTGTTGCTACGCTGACTCCGGCTTCGCGGGCGAGATCGGCTATTGTGACGCGCTTTCCCCTAGCGATTCTGATCGGCCGGTCCTCCATCATCCGGTGCGCTCCCGCGACGGCTTGGGGCGGCAAGCTGAAATAGTTCCCCCACCCCGCGGATAGCGCATTCGACGAACAGCGCTCCATGCGCACCCAGATGAGTCTCCGTGAACCGTTCGTTTGCTTAGGGGCTTCATGGTGTTGTATTACTCACTGCGTTAGTACTCTATTTCCAGCGCTCTTTGGAGGCTGGCAATTCGACTGTTGTGTCAAGGCCGCTACTTACACGTCGCGCTGTTGCGATCTTGCTTGCGGGGAGCCAGTTTGATGTAACCCTAACCGCGGAAAGCGGTTTCCATCCGTGACTGGTCCAATTCGCCTTCCCAGCGAGCGACAACGAGCGATGCCACCGCATTACCGACTAAATTCGTCAGCGCGCGGCATTCCGACATGAAGCGGTCCACGCCAAGAATTAGAGCCATTCCGGCAACGGGAACACTCGGCACGACAGAGAGAGTAGCGGCCAATGTGATGAAGCCGGCGCCGGTGACGCCTGCCGCACCCTTCGAGGAAAGCATCGCAATTAGCAGCAGGAGGATCTGATCGGCAATTGACAAATCTGTGTTCGTCGCCTGGGCGATGAAGAGGGCGGCGATCGTCATGTAGATATTGGTACCGTCCAGATTGAATGAGTATCCAGTAGGGATGACGAGACTTACGACCGAACGGGCGGCGCCGGCCTTCTCCATCTTCTCCATTAGCGAGGGCAGCGCGGCCTCCGAGGAGGACGTTGCCAGGACAAGCAGCAGCTCGTCCTTGATGTAGCGGACGAGAGAAAAGATCGAGAAGCCGTTGTAGCGGCAGACCGCGCCGAGAACCCCGAACACGAAGAGGAAGGCGGTAAGATAGAACGTCGCGACCAGTATCGCGAGGTTGGCCACCGAACCGATTCCGTATTTGCCGATCGTAAAGGCCATTGCGCCGAAGGCGCCGATGGGTGCAGCCTTCATCAGAATGCCGACGAGCTTAAAAATGGGGGCGGTAAGCGCCTGGAGAAAGGTAACGACCGGCCTGCTCGTCTCTCCGGTCATCGCCAAAGCAATGCCGAACAGGACCGAGAAGAACAGGACTTGCAGGATGTCGCCTTCCGCGAAGGCACTGGCAATCGTTGACGGGATGATGTTCATCAGGAAGCTGGTCACGGACTGCTCGTGAGCCGTGGCCACATAGCCCTTAACGGCTTGGACATCGAGCGAGGCCGGATCGATGTTGAGGCCGGCGCCAGGTTGAACGATATTCGCGACAATCAGTCCGACAACGAGTGCAAGTGTCGAGAAGGTGAGGAAATAAACCATCGCCTTGGCGGCAACTCGGCCGACCTTCTGCAGATCGCTCATGCCGGCAATGCCGGTCGCAATTGTCAGGAAGATGACAGGTGCGATAATCATCTTGACGACTTTGATGAAGGCATCGCCGAGCGGCTTCAGGCTCTGGCCGGTTTCCGGATAGAGGTAGCCAATTGCGGCTCCCAGGACTATGGCGGCAAGCACCTGCACGTAGGTCCGGGCAAAATGGGGCTTGCGGGGCGCTGCGATCGCGCGGGGGACTCTTGGAACCAACACCGTTTCTCTCTCCCTGACCGGATCGGGGTGGGGGCTCCTCCTTCTCCCATGCTGCGCTCCGGTCGAGCGCTGCTGTCATCTCGGAGCAAGCGCCGTGCCAACTGGAGGCCTGTCCCGTCCAGCGAGATTGGTGCGGGTTGCGCACTGGAACCCTCCACCTTTGCCGGAATTTGCACTCAAGGCTCGCCAAAGATCGCGTCTGAAGAAGTGCTTCGCCAGAGAGGGAATTGACCAGGTCGCCTTGCGGCCGTGTCTTTGATGTCTGCCGCAGATCGACTGCCGGCCGATATCTCTGTCGTCTTGGTGACTTTGGTTTGTCAGTTTTGCGACGGAATGCGCGCAAACTGCAGGATATCCTACACGCCCATCAGAGCACGCGGTACAAGCGATTAAGCGTAGGAGCGCATTGAATCTCCGAGGTCAAAAAATCTTGAATAAGGTCCCCGTGCGAAGTGAATCCGCAACTCGTCAAAGTTCTCCACCGTTTGATCCAGCGGTCGCGTTTCCTGGCGCTGCAGGATGGCGTTATCTGATGGCTCAAGCGCTGGAACGCCCAGGAAATCCCAAACCGCTCCCAGGCATTGGGCAGGTTCGTGAAGTAGGCTCTCGTATTCCATTACAAGCAGGTTGGTCGACGTGAAGGAGTCCATAACGCGAGCGTGAAAATCGTCGGCGGCTTTGAAATAAGCCTCACAGTCGGCGATTGACAACCTGACGCTCGGTGGCCGAGCGGTATCGTTGTCCCAGCTGAACTTCAGCCAGTGACCGCTTTCCCTGGCCTGCACAAAGGATCGGAGCGATTCCAATACGTTTCGGCGAACAACAAGGATGACCTTGAGTGCTGGCCAACGAGCCAGTTCCGCAAAGAATGCGGGACGCTCGCGAAACTGAGGTTCATTGATCTTGCATCCAAGATGCGTCACATTCTTGTAGTCGCGCATAGGGCAGCGCACATAGGCAAGCTCAAGAAGCTCGCGATCCGTGCCTAGCAGGCGATCAGTGCTGGGCCAATTGGGATCATATTCGTTTAGCAACTCACCGTTACTCAAAACGGTCGGATGCTCGTTTAGCAATTCTTCTAAATAGTGTGTTCCGGTCCTTGGCATAGCAAGGATCACAAAAGGCTCAAGAGTTGCTTCGTTGTGGGTCATTGCATGTGTATCCAACTAAATAATGGCCGCGACGGTCTGTGGACGCGCACAAGAAGCTTGGCTGCTATCGATTGAACGCTCCGGGTGGGTCCGCGCCTCACCATCCAGCCTGTTCTTCGAGGTGTGGTCGCGAAGCTGGGCGGGTGCCTGCAGCGGCTGGGTGGCGCCCGGCTTCGGCGTTGTACCACTCGCGATTCCTAGCATACGCATGCCTCCGGGCCGCTGTGGGCAGTTTGCATCCGGCATTGCGGACCTCCTTCTGGTTAATGGGTGTAAGCAAGCGTCAACGCATTAGTCGTCGATGAAACAGTCCAGCCGACAGAAAAAAAGGCAATACAGCGAACATGCAAAGTGCGCCTATATGCAGCCCTACATTGTCGCCCAGGCGGCCGAGCATCACCGGACGGATTAGCTCGATAGAATTCGCCAGGGGCGAGAAGGCCGCAATCTGCTGAAACACTCCTGGCAATTGGCCGACTGGAAAAACCGCGCCCGAAAGGAACAGCATGGGTGTGATGACAAGCGTCTGATAGAAAATAAAATAGTGATAACTGGGCGCGAGCGCGATGACGAGCATGGCCAGGCTCGCAAAGGCGAATCCGGTGAGAGCGACGACCGGTAGCACGTAGAGAACCGACGTCCACGCGGCATAACCTAGCGCGGCCGCAACAATCGCAATTGTCGTACCGGCCAGAAAAGCCTTTGTGGCTGCCCAGGTCAATTCACCGAGAACGATGTCGCCGAGGGTAAGTTGTGTGTGCAGGATTGCTTCCCAAGTGCCCTGATCGCGCATTCGACCGAAAACCGCGTAAATTGTTTCGAAGGTTGATGCTGTCATCGCGCTCGTCGCAACCATGCCGGCTGCCAGAAAGGCGATGTAGGATGCACCTTCGATGCGGCCTACCAACAGTCCAAGGCCAGTGCCGAGCCCGAAAAGGTAAATCATCGGATCAGCAAGGGTGCCGAGCATTGAAGCAAATGCCACCTTCTTCCATGCCAGATGATTGCGGCGCCACACCGCCATCCAGTTCCAGGCGTTGGCGGGTAGAGCGGCCGCAAAACGTTCACCCATTGCTCACTTCTCCATCTCACGTCCGGTTAACCGCAAGAAAACGTCCTCCAGACTGGGTGGACGCTCTAGAATACGCAGACCCGCTCGACCGCGAAGCTGGATGCGCACATCCTCCGGCTCAGGCGCATAGCAAAAGAGCGTCTCGCCGCTTACCTCGACACGCTGAACGTACGGTCTGATCAGCGAAATCAGCTCCTGTGGATTACCGCCGAAGATCTCGATCACGTTGCACCCAATGTACTCGTCGATCAGCGCATGAGGACTGCCCTCGGCGATCTTGCGTCCCCGCTCGAGAACACACAGCCGATCACAAAGCCGCTCAGCCTCTTCCATGAAATGGGTGGTCAAAATGATCGTTTTTCCGCTCGCCAGCAGGAAACGAAGTCGCTCCCAGATCAGATGGCGGGCATGCGGGTCGAGGCCGGTCGTGGGCTCATCCATCACAAGCAACTGGGGGTCGTTGATCAGAGCACGTGCCAGCGTCAGGCGCCGCTTCATCCCGCCGGATAGCAGGCCGACACGTGAATCCGCCTTGCTCTCAAGGCGAGCGAACTCGAGCAGCCGTGGGATGACGGCGTTGATCTCTCTTGTACTCATGCCGAAGTAGCGCCCGAACACCAACAGGTTCTCACGTACCGTAAATTCCAGGTCGAGATTGTCGAACTGCGGGACCACGCCTATGCCCTTGCGGGCCAAGCGGCTGCGTGCCGGCACTGGTAGACCGAGGACTGTTATATCACCCGCGTCAGGCCGGGTCATACCGAGGAGCATACGCGCAATCGTGCTCTTGCCTGCGCCGTTAGGCCCCAGCAGACCGAAGCACTCTCCCGATGCAACGGTGAAGGACAGCCCGTCCACAACGAGCTTGTTTCCGAATAATTTGGTTACGCCGGTAAGGTCGATTGCTACATTGGACATGCGTCTATCTCAAGCGGAATGAGTCCGATTGGCCACCGGCAGCTTACTTGCGAATTCTGGTTCAGAGCAGGCCACCGCCTTGAGATGACACCTTTGGAAAGTCGCGGCCGGAGCGACGTGTGTATCGCTTCCGCCAAAGAATAACGTCAAGATGCCACGTGTCGCTTCCACATAGTCCCCGTTCTGACCATAGGTAACTCGACAAGCTTCACCCCGTGTCGACTGACACAACTTACTCGGTCACTCGGCGCTGCAAGGCCGTCAGACTTCACTAGCTGTGAGCGAAAGATCTGCAGTATGAAGTGACTCCGCAATTCCAGAATTGCCCGCAGCATTTGCTCCGCCAAGCGGCATCGCGCTTGTGATTTCCTTTGTGCTGCTGTTGGGCAGGGGAACACTTTTACGCGACAGCCAATCGCTATTGCTCAATGTACACAGGGCGTAAGCCTTCAAGGGGATCAACAGGAATATCCTGATTAACGCGTGCATTGAATAGCCGATGAATCGAAGCTGCCGAGTGCGGAAAGATAACACCGTAGATCTGATTATGGTCATCGTGACAATAGCCAGCACCGTCCACCAATTTACTGTATGTGAAAATAGTAACTCACCGAGCGCCGTTACTACCGCGATGCCGAGCAACAATGGGCCGAGATTCTCTCCCATCACATCCAAAGTTAGATAGCGATCCAGGCCACGCAGTAGACCTCGCGCAAGCATCGTGTCCCGGAAAGTGCTTCGTGCCCAGCGGAGTTGTTGGCGCAAATAAGGTCCCATCTTGTCCGGAACGACTGTCGCCGCGACGGCACCTGGAACGTACTCGGTTCGAAAGCCTGCTTTCAGCATGAGGATCGTAAGATGACGGTCTTCACCGAAGTCGCTTGGTTTCCCCCTGAACAGCTGCGTCTCGTATTGATCCAGCAGAGAAAGGAGACAAGACCGGCGGTACATTGCACATGGGCCGCAGCAGCACATGACCGCACCAAAGCGACCTTGCGCCGCGCGCTCCTCATTGCAAGCCAGCCAGTATTCCATATCGATCAATCGGGTCAACCAAGTGTCGCTGCGGTTGTATGCCGTCAGCTGGCCCATGGCCGCTCCGACCATGGAATCCCGCATTTTTACTGCAAGCTTCGTGATGACGTCGGACGCAAGTGTCGTGTCAGAGTCGACGCTGAGCACGAAATCTCCAGATGAGCGGCGGATGGCGGCGATCTGCGCCTTGCGTTTGCCAACATTTTCGCGGAGCAGAATGAAATTGAATCTCGGGTCGCCCTCGTAGGCGTGATGTACCGGGATGACGGCATTACGATTTCCAGAACCGTCGTCAACCAGATAGACCTGAAATGTTCCGGAGTAATCTTGATTTGCAATGGAAGCTAAACACGCCGCGAGTGTGCGCGGGTCCTCATTGTAGCAGGGGATAATGACATCCACGCTCGGCCAACGGTCGGATCCGAACAAGCTTTCCGACGGCGGCGTAACATTTTCCGGTTGGGAGTAGACCGCTTGCATGCCTCTGTAAACAGTCGAGAGCACCGCATAAGACGAAACGGCAACAGTACTGGCTGTGGTGAGAAGGTCCATAGGATCTCTGTTTGTTCAGGGATGTTGAGGAAGTGATCGGATTACAAATCCGCGGCCGTGCAATTCTGGAATTAGGCGTGACAACGCTGTCACCGTCTGGTCGCGCAGACTGGCTTGATTGCCTGGTTGCAATTCGTCGGGAGCGCACCCGTCGTGCAACAGCACGATTGCGCCCGGCCGGATATCGGCGAGCACTCTGTCGACGATGGCGTCAACGCCGGGGCGAGACCAGTCGCGTGGATCAATGGACCAATGGACGGGCGCCAATGCCTCACCCGCTAATGCAGCGATTACTTCTTCGGTCCAGATGCCATAGGGTGCACGAAAGTACCGAACCATGGCCTGCGGGCAAGCCATCCCTATGACTCTGTTTGCCTCAACTATCTGGCAGTCGACTTCGACGGACCCGCATTTAGCTAGGTCCGGATGAGTCATCGTGTGGTTGGCTATACCGTGGCCGTCTGTAATAATTCGGCGAACGAGTTCCGGCTCGTCGGCCGCGTAGGCCCCAACAACGAAGAAGGTCGCCGGCACCTGATGTTGCGCCAGCACATTGAGTATCTGCGGTGTGAAAAATGAATTGGGACCGTCGTCAAACGTCAGATAGACGCTGCGCTCTGCAATGCGATCGGCATTGTCACTCTGCCCTTCGCATATGTAGTCCAGAGGCTTCATAGTTCCGGACCGTTCCGGTCGATCAGGGTACCAGACGGCCACTCGTCCATCGAGCGTCCGATCGGCGAAACCAACACGAGTACGTCTTCCAGGCGCGTGGGCGGCAGGTCGGGATGCACATCTGGACGGGTCGACCGTACGCGAACGCCCGACACAATGTTCGCGAGGCCGGCTCTGCAGAATCTTTCGACATGGTTTCGCAGCGCGTGCCGAACCGTGCCGAAAGCGAATGGAACACCCAACTGATGGAGCACTGGGTACGCCACGCGCATCGAAAAACCGATTCCGAGCCCTTCAAGATCCGGACGAACCGCGTACAGGCCCAATTCAGCGACGATCAAGTCGACCTCGCCAACTTTGATGAAGCGCCGCAGCATGCCGATGTGAGCCGCTACCCCATGCGCGTCGTAGCCGATTGCGCGGAATTCCGGCCTCGCGCCGGCCCAACTGCGGCCGCCTTCGAATGGCTCCGCGTTGAAGGCGCCAGTCCGTCCATAGGTCTTTCGAAAAAAGTCGGAGAGTTCGACATGGTCGGCCAGTTGCAGCTCATTTTCCCAGCACAACTTCCACTCGACATTCGGACGCATGGAAGACCTCACCTTGTAGCTGTCTGGTTGAGATAAATGTCCAAGCATTGATTAAATAATTGGCGTCGCGCCAACGGGGCGTAACTTGTGGGGACCGCCGAAAGACCAAGCCGCAATGCAGATGCGACTGACTTTGTACGCCCCGCACACCAGATGATGCTCCTCAGATCCAACGCAACCATCGGAACTACCTATCTTTCCAACTTGAAGCGCTTCTATGGGACCTGCAGCAAAAACGGTAAAATCCTTTGTTTAGATGAAAGGTATCCACGCTTTGGATAACTGGGCGAATGCGTTCCATATGGCTGGTCAATTATCGTCGTCACGCTCGAGGCACTTCTGACGAAGCGCAAAGCTCACGCCCGCGGCACGCGCGGCCGTTGCCGGGCCGCGCGATTATCTCCGTAAGAGCCGAGTGGAGCTCAGACACGACGATTGATCAGAATCTGATTCGCGGGTTCAGTATCTCTTTCGTGTATCCAGCTCTGGGCTGTCCTTTGGCGGGAGTTAGGTTCGCCCAGGTTCTGAGCCTGGGGCGTTGGCCCGTTCGCCGCGCAGGCTCCTTCGCACATCGTCGAGGCCGAGAAAGAGGGGCCACACAGCTCCCCCTGTACTTTCCACCACCCGACACCAGCGCTCACCCAGGGCGCCGGCCTTGCTCACCTCAACGGATAGCGCACTCGCGCCGCTTCACGATTAAAAGAATTCTACAAGCAAGATGCCTGTTTGATCGAGAGACGTCCGCTGCCAATTCCCGCATCGCAGAGGCAGCCAATAGCGCTCGCTTTACATAGTGGTCCGGCAAGCAGCTAGATACGACAGGTGACCTCAAATGAGGCGTCTTGCATGGCTTCTACACCTGCCTGAATGCCAGAACTGCGTTCGTACCGCCCATGGCGAAGGCGTTG
>NZ_JARTVM010000023.1:0-11436 GCF_029625765.1 Mesorhizobium sp. WSM4983
TTGTCGCTCTTGATTGCCCTGCTTCAAATCCGGCCGAAGCCGGTCGCCGCTTAGGGCTCGGATTGTTCACGGTCGACTAGTGAGCACTCTCCAATATGTTAGGCTCTGTCGCAGTAGCGCAACAAGCTCAGTCTTTGGATGGGTGGTATGAGGATGAGACGACTGAATGTGTACAGGCTCAGTCTTTTTATCGAGGCTCTCGTTTTTGTCGTAAGCGCGTTCGGTGCGACGTGGCTTACCAGCTTTGTGAACGCGCCATGGTGGACATATGTGATTATAGCGGCCATCGCTATGGGCATGTTCGTCGCCGTGCGTGGGGTCCTTTCTGAGCCGCAACGTATGGGACTCTTGGCACACAACTCGGCAGCGACCTCTGCGTGAACCCAGACGCCTTGAAAATGTGCCCGATGCGTCCGGATTTTTGGCGGTGATCTTCATCAAATGCGATGAGCTGCAATTTCTGGCGACGGCCACGCTAAGGGCGGGCCTCCAGCACCATGTTGAACGGTGTCTCCGCGGCGCGACGCAATCGCTTGAAGCCGCCGCCGGTCACAACCTTGCGCAGCCTCGCCTCACCGGCCTGGGCTCCAAGCGCGAGCCCGACTTCCTGCGACACGGATGCGGGCGTGCACACGAAAGTGGAAGCGGCATAGTAAACGCGGCCGACGGGATTGAGGTTCGCCGCCAGATGATCATGCGCGAACGGCTCGACGATCATCCACGTGCCGTCCGGCTTGAGCGATCCGTGGACATGGGTGGCGGCGCCCGTCGGGTCGCCCATGTCGTGAAGGCAATCGAAGAATGTGACGAGGTCATAGGTTCCGGGATAGCTCTTGGCGGCCGCCACGTCGAACCGCGTGTTAACGCCGACGCCGGCTACCTCGGCCGCCTTGCGGGCGCGCTCAATCGAAGGGGCATGATAGTCGAAGCCGACGAAGCGCGAATTGGGGAAGGCCTGTGCCATGAGCACGGTCGATGCACCATGACCGCATCCAACATCCGCGACGTCCACGCCGCGTTCGAGCTTCTCGACGACGCCCTCCAAGGCCGGCAGCCAGGAGTCGATCAGATTGGCATTGTAGCCTGGACGGAAGAACCGTTCCGTACCGCGAAACAGACACGCGCTATGATCGTGCCACCCGACGCCCTTGCCGGACTGGAATGCCTGCCTCACCTTTTCTTCATCGAGCCACAGCGCGGACAGGAACTCGAATGCGCCTGCCATGAAGGCCGGGCTGTCTTCATCAGCGAACACCAGCTCTTGCTCGGCGTTGAGATAGAATTTGTCGCTCGCTTCATCGTAGTCGACGTAACCCGCCGCCGCCTGCCCGGAAAGCCATTCCCTTACGAGGCGTTCCTGGGTGCCGGTGCGTGTCGAAAGTTCGGCGGCCGTCATCTTGCCGCCTTCGCGCAATGCCTTGAACAGGCCGAGTCTGTCCCCCAGCAGGACTCCCGCGCCCGTTGCGATCGCACCGAGATCGCCGACCATTTTCCCCAAGAATGCGTCCAACTTTTCCTGATTCGCTTCAGACATCTGAATCTCCCTTTGGGTTCAATCTCTCCAGGCGACGGAGCCGTGCTCGTCATGAGGCGCCTTGAGCATCAGATGCTCGAAGACATGCAGATATCCCCGGCGGCTCATTCCGCGCTGCCGATCCTGCACCAGACCATATGGGTGACGACCGGCGCGGTGGTCGGGAATGACAGCCACCTCCATGCCGTTGAAAAGCAGGAAATCCGTCACTTTGCCCTCGTCGGTAACCGGCGGAGCCGGAGTGGTCGTCACCAGGGCAAGCCCTGTTGCAGCAGGTATCCTTGGGCAGCCTGTCAGAACATCGATGACTCCGGTTGTGGTGCCGGGGTGGGCGATCAGGGGCCAAGTGATTGTTCCGCGGCGGCTGTATGTTGTGGTAAGGTGATCATGCGAACTCTTGTTGGTCGGTCACGTGTTTTGCGGATGACCCGCATGTACTGTGCCAAATGAGAAAACCATTCAAACGCAATCCAGTAGATCTGACTGTATCCGACATTGTCGGAATTTGGACATCGCCGAACGCGAAGCGCTCGGGGCTTGTGACGATACTTGAGCGTGCTGCTTCGGAGGAGGGATGAGCCTCGAACCGGCCGCGAGGCCTTTTTCTGGCAACGGATATTCCGGCCGGGTTAGGCCGCGAGGAAAGCGACGGTGAATAAGAGGTAGAGGACCAACCGTTTTGAGCGGGTAGTTGCCGTGTTGCGCCCCCAGGCAAAGGCCAGCACCACGGAGCAGTATTTCTGGTGGCGATACTACAACGCCTTTTAGTGCCGGTTACCCGTTTTTACCCAGTTGGCCTGGTGCATTCAGAGCGAGCTCGTTGGAAACCGCTTATTGTGGCTATGAGCGAACTCGGGATGGAGGAGTGGACCCAAAAATTGGCAAAATGCCCCAGGGAGGATTACATGGGTCGCTCATTCCCCGTACTCGTTACAGGTGCGCGTCGCTTCGCAAACAGCTTGCTTTTGACTTGGCGTTTTTTGCCGTCTCGGCATCGCTCACTAATTCGGCCGCTGCCGACACCGTGAACTGGCGTCAATTCGAAGGGACCAGCATAACTTGGGCCTACGACATCCACCCCTATGCGGATGCTCTCGCTGCGCAATTTCCGGAGTTCGAGAAGCTGACCCGGCATCAAGGTCACGCCGGAACTCTACCCAGACGATTCTTACTGGAACAAGATGACGATCCAACTGACGACGAAGTCGCCAGCATGGGATGTGTTCGGCACTGGCATTCAGCCCGCGTAGGACCTCGCTCCGAGTGGCGCCCTGGAGCCGCTGGACAAATACCTGAGCGATTGGAAGCTTACCGATGCTGGATACGACTACATTACGTGGACATGATCAAGAAGTGCGCGGCTCCTTCCTTCGCGTCCGGCCGCAGCGCGATGACGATCGACTCAAATATGTTCGGCTTCTGGAACGATGTTGCGGGGAAGCCGGCATCCGGCAAGATCGCCTTCGCTCCGCCGCTGCACGCACCGAGCGCCACGAGCTTGGAGTCTGACATCTGGATCTGGGCTCTCGCCATGAACGCGGCTTCCGAAAAGAAGGGCACGGCCTGGCTGTTCATCCCGTGGGCCACCTCCAAGCAGGTGGCGCTCAAGGGTGCCCTTGCTGGCCAGCTCGTCAATCCGCCGCGCACGTCGACCTGGCAGACGACACCTGGACTAAGTACGCTTCGCAGCCCGAGTTCAACAACTTCGTTGACAGCTTCAAAAAGATACAGGACCAAGCCGCGCTGGCTTTCACACCGCGTGTCGGCTTCGGCGAAGCCATGAACGCATGGGCCGTGGCGATGCAGAAGATGGTAAACGGCGATGACGTCGAGACGACGTTGAGGGCGCTTGCCGAAGAAATCCGCACTGGCCTCTGATCAAAAGGAACAGGGCAGTACTATTGCACTGCCCTGTTCCCGCCAACGGCGGAGATCACGCCGTGTCACCCCAAGCACTTAAACCCAGCGTGCCGATGGCAGCCGAAGGACCTGGCGCGCGCGCCTCGTCCGGTTCGGCTTCGCTGGAGGGGCGTTCCATCGACTGTTTCAGCCTTGCAATCATCCAGGCGCTGGCCAAAAGCCAGATGGAGCGCCGGCTCAGGAACCGGCGCAAAAACTCGAGCCTGCCGGCGCTGATCGAGCTGGTGCTGGCGCGGCCGCTGGTGTCGGCAGGTCTGGTCGCGGCCGAGCTGAAAATTAGCCAGCGCGCTGCGCTCGGGCTGGTGCCGAACTCGGCATCCGTGAGGTGACCGGCAGGGGGCGCTACCGGGCGTGGGACCCCGTTTAGCTGCGGCGGGCTTTGGCGAAAGCGACAGCACTGATGATTTTTGCTGTACGCTCATTCTCCCTCATCTGCGCGTTGACAGAAAACCAGCAGGCGAGGGTCACAGCACGCTGTGCTCCCCGCGATTTCCGGAAAACCAATGAAAAACGACTTTGATCGATCGCGCGGGACGTATCATTCAACCATGTCGAGAACGGGCGTGACGGCACGTACACTATGGACCGAGAGAACTTTGTCTGGCGACTTTGCGCACGCTTGCAAAACTCTTCGGAAAACTTCCTTCTGTTGATCCAATGATCGTAATGAGCTGGAGTGGCATCGCCGCTCTCCTCGGTTCTTGCTCTCTCAGTTGAACTTGATGCTAGCCTGCACGAAAACGCCGTAGCGCTTTGCCTTCCAATCGTCGGCCTGCGGGGAACCACGACCGCCCATTGCCTCTTCGAAATGAGCGGTGCCGTTATTCGCCACGGCCGCAACACCGCCTCGAGCTGGACGCCATGCCCATCGCCGTCTTCGGGAATTAGCTTGATCTTGGGCGCATGTGGTGCTGCTCTTTGCCGTCGAGCCGCGTGAAGAGGAACGCCACGTCACCAGAAAGGCTGAGTCGCTCGGTGAGTTGCGTCTGCCCGGCCAAGCCGAGTCGCAGCGAATGCCAATCGTTGTCCTGGCTGAGAGGTTGACGTAGGTGGGACGGTTGGCACACAGGTTCCCCAGTTGGTCGCCTGCTGCGTGCAACCGAAAGCATCGTAGCTCTCGTGCCAGAAATTGTTGCCAACAAAAGCACCGATGCGGTAGCGCGGTGAGTTCAAGAAATTATATCCAAGATCGGCGGTGAAATAGCTGACGCCGCCCCCGCGCTGATCACTGAATGTGTTTGAGTAGCCCCCCATTTCCGTAAGAAGTCCTCGTCATGAGAAAATCCTCCCTGATGCCGCCCGCACCGAGGAGGCCTTTACGAAAATGCCAGTCGGATTGTGGACTCGAATGCGCGTCTAGATCGTCATAGGTGAGCCGCGAGACCAGTGACGTACCTTTATGATTGTAAAGTTCCTTCGATGCGTTGCCGGTACTGGCCAGTAACGTAGTCCACCCTCGAAGGAAAAGACTGAGGCCGCCGACCCGGCTACCGACGCCGACTCGCAATCACCGGCACTCGACGGCGGTTCGGAACTTCTCGGTGCCGCAGCGCCGGCCAAGCCGGACGGGCCCGGTGAAAAATTCGTCGTCGAGGGCAAGGCGCCCGCTGCTGCGCCCGGCCGCGCCGACGATTTTTCTTGGCCGCCAAGGCGGCAGCCTGCGGCCGGGGCCACAACCGAAACGACCACGGCGATCAGTCCGTAAGCTGCCCGGGGCAGCGGAAGGGCGGAAAGCGCCTTCAGGTGGCCGCACAAGTAGGGTCTCGAGACGGACTCAGCGCGGCAGCACGCTCGATCCCATCAGCGCCTCATCGATGGCGCGCGCCGCCTGGCGGCCCTCGCGGATCGCCCAGACGACCAGCGACTGGCCGCGCCGCACGTCGCCCGCCGCATAGAGCTTTTCGACGCTGGTCCTGTAGTCCCGGTCATTGGCCTCGACATTCTTCGAGCGGCGGCTGTCAATGGCGATCTTCATCTGGCCGGCCAGTTCCGACACCGGCCCGCGAGCGGCTGGCCCGGCAAAGCCGATGGCGATGAACGCGAGATCGGCGCGGATGACGAATTCGGTGCCGGCGATCGGCTTGCGCTTTTCGTCGACTTCGCAGCATTTGACCCCGGTCAGCTGGCCGTTTTCGCCGATGAATTCAAGCGTCGCCACCTGGAATTCGCGCTCGGCGCCTTCGGCCTGCGAGGATGACGTGCGCATCTTGGTCGCCCAGTATGGCCAGACCGACAGCTTGTCTTCCTTTTCCGGCGGCTGCGGCCGGATGTCGAGCTGGGTGACGCGCACCGCGCCCTGGCGGAAGGCGGTGCCGACGCAGTCGGAGGCAGTGTCGCCGCCGCCGACGACGACGACATGCTGGCCGCCGGCGAGGATCGGATGCGACGGCCACGCCACCGACTGGATCGGTTCGCCGCCGACACGCCTGTTCTGCTGCACCAGATAGGGCATCGCGTCATGCACGCCGCCGAGATCGTCGCCGGGAATGCCGGCCGCGCGCGGCGTTTCGGAACCGCCGCAATAAAGCACGGCGTCATGTTCGGCGAGCAGCTCGGCAACCGGCTTGTCGACGCCGACATTGACGCCGCAATGGAAGGTGACGCCCTCGCCCTGCATCTGCTCGATGCGCCGGTCGATATAGTGCTTCTCGATCTTGAAGTCGGGAATGCCGTAACGCATCAACCCGCCGGGCCGGCTCTCGCGCTCATAGACATGGACGTCGTGGCCGGCGCGGCCGAGCTGCTGGGCAGCCGACATGCCGGCCGGGCCGGAGCCGATGACGGCGACGCGCTTGCCGGTCTTCTTCTCCGGCGGATAGGGCCTGATATGGCCGGTCTCGTAAGCCTTGTCGGCGATCGCCTGCTCGACCGTCTTGATGGCGACGGGGATGTCCTCGAGGTTCAGCGTGCAGGCTTCCTCGCAAGGTGCGGGGCAGATGCGGCCGGTGAACTCCGGGAAATTGTTGGTCGAATGCAGGTTGCGGATCGCATTGTCCCAGTCGCCATTGTAGACGAGGTCGTTCCAGTCCGGGATCTGGTTGTGGATCGGGCAGCCCGTCGGCCCATGGCAGAACGGAATGCCGCAATCCATGCAGCGCGCGGCCTGTTTCTCGACCTCTTTGTCGGACATCGGCAGCGTGAATTCGCGGAAATGCCGGATGCGGTCGGAGGCCGGCTGGTACTTGTGCACCTGCCGGTCGATTTCGAGAAAGCCTGTTACCTTGCCCATAGTCCAGTTCCTGCTGTCCAGATGGTGCGCCTGGCGACGCCCTGCAGCTGGATCAGATGGGGCATCCCGTCCACACATGGGCCGCACCAAGTTGCCCAAAATTCGACTATGTACACTTGCCGGGCTCAAAGCTCGTGAGGGGCTCGCCATGCAGCCAGTTCTCGACTCTAATCGAAGGAGCCGGGGACTCCATCTGCAATACCACGTTGCGGTCCAAAGCTATTTCCAAAGGTTTCTGCACGAGCTGGTTTCCTCTCAGAGACGGCACACGGGTTCAGGGAGGAGCGCATCGCTCGTCTTGCCCCATTGAGTGCAGTCACAGTCACTCAGTCTCAAAAGCCATGCCAACGCGCTCAGCGCGCAGTTAGCGCCCATTGCTTCGAAAAACCTCGTCAGTGCCCAGATGTTGGTTGTAATGAACCTGACATTTGTCTGACGCTGTCAGCTTTTGGACACGCGATCACGCGCTTCGTGCCGCCAGATGGCCAGGCCGAGCCCTGTGTTGCCAGCGGTCGCTTCGATGATTGTACCGCCCCGCGCGTGCCACGCTGTTCGGCATTAACGATCATCGACAACGCAATGCGATCCTTGATCGATCCGCCGGGATTCTGGCTTTCGATCTTGACGAAGCGACGACACCTGCCGGTATCGAATCTCTTCAGTTCGACGACCGGCGTCTCCCCAATCAGATCGAGCACTGACAAATGGCGGACGCAGGCGAGAGGACGCCTTTGTCGACGGTCGGCGGAACATCTCGAGGCTCATGCGGCTGCGGTCTCCAGAATGTCGGCATAGTGCCGTTGCGCAATATCGGGATGCGAGCGCAGTCGGCTCTTCAGCAGTTGCGGAACAGGGGATTGTCGGGGTCGCTGGCGGGGCACCCGCTTCGGCAGCCAGTTCAGGCGGCAGGTCAAGAAACCGTATGTCGGCATCAAGCCGCGCGCCGAAGAAGAAGGGAATAGAAACAGTGCCCTTCGAAAGACCCAGGGCGACGGAAATCATTGCATCGGGCGAGTTCATGCGCCTGAAGCAGCGCTGGCTGCAACTGCTTCATAGCGACAGGCGGGCG
This sequence comes from Mesorhizobium sp. WSM4983, assembly GCF_029625765.1. Taxonomy (NCBI): domain Bacteria; kingdom Pseudomonadati; phylum Pseudomonadota; class Alphaproteobacteria; order Hyphomicrobiales; family Phyllobacteriaceae; genus Mesorhizobium; species Mesorhizobium sp. WSM4983. The sequence continues at coordinate 7,753 of NZ_JARTVM010000023.1, forward strand.
GAGACTCTAGCGGGGCTTTCGCCGCTTGGTTGATTGAGGCTCTCGACGAAGCCACTAAGATTCGGCGGCCGATAATAGCTTGCTGCTCATTGGGACGCCGACCAACGCCGGGATTGAGAAAGGCAACCCTGCCCCACAAGGCGGGTGTCACACGTGCGGTGCGTCCGCTCGTCGCGCCGGATGGTCTTTGAGACCTGGGTTCACGGCTATTCAGATGCACCCCTGTCGGCTTTTCGGTGCAGGCCGCCAGGCGGCGTGTTGCAGCAGCGGTAATTAGTTTGAGAGCGTGCGAGCACGGGCTGCATAGTGAGATCATTTGCCGGCGTGGGGACCAAGGTGTGGCGCAGCCTTAGAGAACTCAACACCGAGACCGGAGCAACGGAGACGGCTCTTTCGTCGAGACAGTTTAATTGGAAGGCCGAGAAGCACCGGCTGGGTAGCGTCACGCCGCATCATTCTTTGCGGAGCTGGAGCGCGCGGGATCGCTGGAGCGGCTGGTGAAAGCGGTTGCCGGGGCGCACGCCAACAACAACACGTGAGCTGGCGCCTCGTGTGGCAAAAGGAGGGGGCGAGAGCCCATGGCCTGCAATGAAGCGATCAAGCATTGCGATCGTGGAACCAAGCTGCCTAGTCGACCATCCGGACCGCGGCCTTCAAGCCAGCTCGCCTTGGAATCGGCCTTCCAGGAATCACCGTCAAGGCCGACTCACGACCTTTTCGCCATGAGCCGCGAAGAGGGCATTCCGCCGGAAGCCGATGGCTGCCTTCTCTCGTTCATCGACGGCTATGTGGTGAGCGGCCATGTGCCGGTCGGCACGGTCAACAAGCTCTTGACCGAGCGGCCCGACATCAAAGGGCATGACGCTGCCCGGCATGCCGATGGGCTCCCCCGGCATGAGTGGCACGAAGGAAGCGCCCTTCGAGATTCTCGAAATCCGAAAGTCTGACGCGACCGGCGGCATCTACGCCACGGAATAGGAGGCTTCGATGATGGAATGCATGAGCGGCATGATGATGTTCGGCACGGGCCTGGTGTGGCTGCTTGTCGTCGTCGTGCTCGTCCTCGGGACGGCCGCGCTGATCAAATACCTGTTCTCCAGCGGCGGCAAAGGAGAAGGGCGTCGGTCCTCTTATCGATGCGTGGCCGCGGCAGGCCTCGGATTGGTCTGGACATTGCCTTGGCTCGCCAACCGGATGGCCGCGCCCCGGCCGCGGCGATAGCGCTAGGCAAGACGGTTTTAGCCAGGCGAAGGTCAGCGCGATTGGAAAGCCCGCTGCCTTCGGGACGCATGCCGGCGCCGGGACCGGCCGCGGTCGTCGGCGGCGGCTACCAGAGCGACATGCCGGGCTTCGGGAATGTCCTCACCGACGAGGAGATCCGGGCCGTTCTGGCCTTCATCAAAAGCACATGGCCCGAGCGGGAACGCGCCTATCAGGCAGATGAGCCGCCGGGAGCGGGAGCAGACACAGTGAGACCAATCCTAGCCGCGGAGCCCTCGAACGCCCCCAACCGGAATGCATTGTCCATGAAAGCGAAACCGTCGCTTGCGATTCAATTTCTGGCGCTGATCCTCGGGACCTCCGCGCTGGCCCACCATCCGGGCGCCGATCTCGACAAGATGAGGGACAGCGCGGAGAGGTTCTTCCAGGCGATCGACGAGCAGGCCGCGCCGCCTTTCGAACTGGCCGACGCGGACGGAAGGGCCGTCCGCCTTCCGATCTCTCCGACAAGATCGTGGTGCTCTACTTCATGACGAGGTAACCTTGGAAGAAGAAGGCGACGGCCACTGGCGGCAGGATGGCAAGCACGCTGGCCGCAAAAAGCGGCCCATACTCATAGAAGCGGGCCGGTTCTGTCGCAAATCGTGCTTTTGGCCACAACTGGACGCTTTCGCGCGCTTATGGACCAGCTCACATGACAGGGCTCGACGTGCCCCGGGGTGGCGCCCTACTTCCACGCTCGCACTGTCACACTCCCGCCGAAAGGCGGGTTTAGTGAGTTATGGCAGTGACTGTGCCACCAGTCCAAACGTCGAGTTTCGCGGCAACTTCGACGCTTTCCTTAGCTGACTTGCCCAAAACCAGCGCGGCCAAAGCATACTGCTTGCCGCTCCCGATGGCATAATATTCACCTTTCACGGGATCACTTGGCAGCCAATTGCCGTCCAACAATACGGCTTCCCCATTTTTGCGCACTATCAGCGCCTCAAATTCAAAATTGTCGTCGTTGCGCGGCACAGGAATATCAGAAACATCCATGCCCTTCTCAACCCAGTCTCGAACGGCCTTTGGAATACCCAAGGACGAAGAGGAAACGCCGATGAGTGTGCCGTCGCATAAGCGAAACACCTTCGTTTTCTCACCGACGGATACTGAGTCAAAACCCAAGGCTCGGCCGTCGCCAGCCATGGTTCCGTTCCTGTAAGCTATTGTTGTCATTGGCACCCTTCTATCGCTGCATCAAACTTCAGGACCTTGCGCATGTCCCCTGTGTCAAGGTCACTGACCGACGGCCTATTTGCCTGATACACGATACAGGCTGCGCTCCTTGAGTTCGCGCACGGGTGGCCGTCATCTTGCCGCCTTCGCGCAATGCCTTGAACAGGCCGAGTCTGTCCCCCAGCGGGAATGACAACCACCTCCATGTCGTTGAAACGCAGGAAATCCGTCACTTTGCCTCGTCGGTAACGGGCGGAGCCGGAGCGGTCGTCACCGGGCAAGCGCGGTCGCAGTAGGTATCCTGGGCAGCCCGTCAGACATGGATGGCTTCGGTTGTGTCATGCGACTTCTTGTTGGTCGGTCACGTGTTTCCGGATAACCAGCATGCGCTGTGCCAAATGAGAAAACCATTTAAAGTCAATCCAGCAGATCTGACTGTATTCCGACATTGTCGGAAATTGGACATCGCCGAACGCGGGCGCTCGGGGCTTGTGATGATACTTGGGCGTGCTGCTTCGGAGGAGGGATGCGCCTCGTACCGGCCGCGAAGCCTTCCTGCATTTAAGGCGCCAGATCAATTGAACGCGATGCCGGGCAGCGTCGCAGCGGCTAAGCCAGCCACTCGCATTGCTCCCTGACAGGATGGTGCCGATCCTGCTGAGATCGCATGCTGGCGCGACGTTGCTTTGCGGCCACCGTCGCGCCTGCCCGTGAACTGTTCGCGCCTGTGCTCATGCTCGCCTTGACACCCTCGATGGGTCCATCCGGGATGGTCAACCATCCGGAACATAGCGGGCAGGCGGGCATCTTCACCAGCAGTCTCTGTGTCGCTCTCGTGGCGGCAAACAAGATCGAGGCTGGCGGGGTGATGATCAACGGTCCTCGAACCATCGATTTTGATCGCGGTGGCCGTTCAGTGCGTTCAAGCACGAGGCGCCGTTAGACGGCACCGCAGCATCATAGCGAAGTGCCATGCAGGACGACTCCCTGCAGCATCGTCTCGCGCAGCCAAACACTTGCCGGATCACTGTTGTGAACGGCCGGGCGTTTGACGGCCTGTGACGCGAAAAGGCAACGGAAGATCTAGCATTTATGGGGGAAATGTTTTTTCGGAGTGCTTGACCCGCAGGAAGGGCAGGGCATGACTGCCTATCGCCCGACCCGGCAAGGCCGCACTCATGACCGGCTGGGCTCGGTTAATCCTGCATGCCGCGCCCATGAGGTTACTTGTCCGGAGTGCGTCGA
>NZ_JARTVM010000024.1:0-6918 GCF_029625765.1 Mesorhizobium sp. WSM4983
TACATCCAGCCGATCAACTATCCGACGGTGCCGCGCGGCACCGAACGGCTGCGCATCACGCCGACACCCTTCCATTCGGACGCGCTGATCGCCGAACTGCAGGACGCGCTGGTCGAGACCTGGGACGCGCTCGGCATCCCCTGTGCCGCCTCCGGCCGTCCGGCCGTCGCCAAGAGCGACCGGGTTATTCCACTCCTGGTGCAAAAGGCAGGGGGATGAGGGCGACACGCAATGAGATCTGTCTGATGCACGTAGCGACCGCAAAGAACAGGAGCCGCGCCAATGCTCATCCGTACGCTTTCCTCTCTGGAATGCACCAAGCTGTTGACGGGCAACCGCATTGCTCGCTTGGCCTGTGCAAAAGACGGACATCCGTACGTCGTGCCGCTCTATTACGCCCACTCAGACAATCACCTCTACGCGTTCTCAATGCTGGGCAAGAAGATCAATTGGATGCGCGTCAATCCGCTGGTTTCGGTCCAAGTCGATGAGCGCGGTCCAGGCAGATCTTGGAAGAGCGTGGTCGTCGACGGACGCTATGAGGAACTTCCCGACCGGATCGGACACAAGCTGCAGCGGGATCACGCTTGGGCCCTGCTCAGCAAGCATGCCGACTGGTGGGAGCCCGGCGCGCTGAAGCCGGGTGCCGGTAACGACCTGCCGCATGTTTTTTTCCGGATCTTTGTCGCCGACGTTTCAGGGCGCGAGGCGACGGAGAGCTGATCGAAACTGAGGTGATCGGCAACTCTTCGTCTCTCCGCAGAGCTGGACGGAGCACCTGCTCTGAGGGCTGTGCTGCTTATGCGCGGCGCCGGCGTTCATACGCGACTGGCGTCGCCGAGGACTTCATTGGCCGAATGGTCGACGATGCACCGGTTGAGCATTTGCTAGTGGCGCGCCAAGCCGCCGTTAGCAGCTGAGCCGCGACGTCTGCTTTAGGAAGACTGCATTGCCACCGCGAATGTCCGAGAATCGGGCGCATTCCGGACCAATCGTCCATCAGCCAAGTGCCAATTTTGATACGAATCGAATAGAGCCGCGTGCAAGCGTTTTCTGCATGCCGGGCTTTCCCGCGCGTCCTTGGCCCCGCCGCGGGCCGAATCGATGTAGTTGCCACGTTTGCCAACCCACAATTGACGGCTACGCTCGCGTAATGGGACATGACGAGAAGAAAGGTCTGGGTCGGCCGACCACCTCGAGTCCGATGGAGGCTGAAAGGCGGCTTCGCGAGCGGGGCGATCGCGCGGTTTTGGGAGGGTTCTGACCGAGAACGGCCCTCTATCGACCTCTCCCACAAGATCAAAATAGCCCGGGCCTTCGGCTTCATTCCACCTGCCTTGGCCGCCGAGATCCATAAGATTCGCGCAATCAGGAACAGGTTCGCGCATACCGACGACCACCTGACGTTCAAAAACGATGAAATCGCCAAATTGGTCTCGAAGCTTGAGGCGGCCCAAGGGGCCAACAGCGTGGACCCGAGGAGGTCTTCGCCACCACAGTCCTCAATCGCCGATGAACTTATCAAGCTGTGGAAAGAGGGTTCACGGGACCGATCGGTTCTTCCCGGGTGATGATGGCGAAATCGATGCTATTTCGCCCTTCGCCTTCGCATAGTCGTTCCGCTGGCGACGGCCACTTCGACACCGAGTCGGTCAAAGTGTGATGGGTGAAGCTGATGTTCTGTCGTCGCGCCCCGTCTCGCGACATCGCGGGCAAAAGGTGACCTTGCGTAAGGCGGCCTCGCCAGAAGAATAGTTCATGCCGCGGCGGCGCGCGATACTAAAGGCCGAGGCCGATCTGGCGATTGCACGGGCGACGATGCGATCGGGAAAACAACTCTAAAGCCTGAGGCTACTCCCGCCTTATGGATGCGTAACGCACCTATTGGCAGGGCTTATATTTATCGCAGCCGGCGCCGGTCTTGCCCCCGAACCCCGCGCCGGTTAGGCCCGGCGTTTGCTGGCCTACCCCGTCAGCCTGCCGGGCCGCTCCTGTGTGGAGGGCGGTAGGAAGCCGCTGTCGCGCTACGCACGCATCTACGAACCCGCTGATCTTGATTTGCTCCAGCGGGTATTTGATCGGCTGTGCGCTGAACGCCGGCTAGCTCTAAGAGACAGAGAACAGCGAAACCAACTGGCGGCGGAAGTCTTCCAAGCTTTCGACGAGGGGACCACCGACGAAGCAGACCTGTGGCGCGCGCTTTCCAGGCTTCGAGCAGCTAAGGGCGCCAAAGAAAGCCGGCAACCGGAGAGAGACGGTGGCGACGCCCTCTCGACCCAGAAGCGCAATGACCGGGGGCGATAAGGCCCCATCGAAGACGCCGTCGGCGGCGGAACATTTTAGAGACATTGAATGTTTCACACCATGGACAGCCGAGACCAACTCTCAGCGGAACAATCAAGCGCCGCACGATCTCTCTTGAACTGGTCGCGAGTGCGACTGGCTGCCAAGGCCAACCTTAGCGAATCGACGATCTGCGAATTTGAGAACGGCTTTAGCAGACCGAAACCCGATAACGTCGCAGCAATGCGGCGGGCTTTGGAGGACGCGGGAATTATCTTCACCGTTAAAGGGCCGTCGCTGCCACGCTCTGAAGGTCCGAATACCAGTCGCCAGACAGATAATAGAACGTGGCGACGCCGGCAGACAAAACACCCGCCATAAAAACGGTCCTACGTTCTCTAGCGGTGAAAGCCTTTCGGGGTATTGTCGGGCGGCGACATCCTATTTTGAAGCCAAGTTTGTAGACCACCCGATTGCGGTTATCGGTGACCCGGACCCATTCCGTTTCCGCCTCCCGATCCTGTACGTTGCGGCCAGTGACCCATTCTGCCGCTGTTTCGCCGAGATCGTCTTGGCGTAGCTAACAGAGACTGCATCCGCTCCCAACATCGTTTGAACGGTATAGCTGTTCATTGGCGGGGCCTCCCGTAAGTTCCGCACAAACCGGAAAGAGCCCGCCAGTGTGAAGGAGGACGGGCTCTTTGCCGGGCGGCGCAGTTGTCAGCCAGCTCCCTGCCGACATGCCATCCCGGCGCATCGCTGCACAGCGCCGCCTAGCTGCCGAACTTCGATAGCCGACTCAACGCCGGGAAGTAAGGCACCGCGTGCATCGTGGTAGACATCACCCGTGTGGGACACATCAAAGAAGAAATGAGGCATGGTCGACCTCGCGTATGCGGGAAGTGTCCCTCATAATTCGTGCGATTTCGTAAAGGCTGGCCTGACAGGCACTCGGAAGCCTCAGGATCACTGCCCGCCGGGCGTGCCGGCGAGCGGTCTCGATGGCCCTCCGTGATTGGGCATTACCCGGCCTTTCCGAGGAACGGGCCGAGGTCTACTGACCGAAAGCGTCTGCGAGAACATATCGATCGGAGTTTGCGTTCAGGTGCAGGCGGGCGACCCGGCCTGCTTGCGGGGGAGTCGGGGGGACGACTTGAGCGGGACAGGCCGGGCCGCTTACCCCGTTACGAGCCGGGGCAGATGCACATTATGCGCCGCCTTCGCAGCGACTGACATTAACATTTTCTAAGGCTTAGCTAACAACTAGCCCTGCAAACTAGCCTGAGGCCGCATTGATGATCGGAGTCGCAATGGACGAGCTCTCAATCCCCACGTTGGGAATGATTCTGCTGACGGCCTCCCTGGTCGCCATGATCTCGAGGAGGCTCAGACTGCCCTATAGTGTCGGACTGGTTGCAGCCGGGATCGCTCTTAGTTTTGTGCCGGGTGCAGCCGAGCTACCACTCAGCCGGGATCTAATCTTCACGGTTTTCCTGCCACCACTGATCTTCCAGGCCGCCCTTGAGATAGAGTGGCGCCACTTCCGGCTGAACCTGCCGGTGACCGCACTGCTCGTCTTTCCGGGCGTCGCGATCGCTGCTGCAGCGGTAGCCATCGGCATGCATCAGCTGCTCGGGTGGAGTTGGATCGGCGCCAGCCTGTTCGGCGTGCTGATCGCTGCCACCGATCCCGTGTCCGTCCTGGCTGCATTCAAAGAGATGAAGGTGCAGCCTCGTCTGGGACTTCTGGTCGAGTCAGAAAGTCTGCTCAACGATGGAGCGGCCGCTGTCGGCTTCGCCATTCTGATCGCGGTCGCTGCCGGAGCCAGCGCCACGCCCTTGGCAATAGCCTTTTCATTTGCCTGGACGGTTGCGGGCGGCCTCGCCGTCGGAGCGGGCGTGGCGGCCGTGCTCCTTCTCATTGCAGGAAGGACTGAGGACCATCTGGTGGAAATTACGCTGACAACGATTGCCGCCTACGGATCATTCCTGATCGCGGAAAAGTTCGGCATGTCGGGCGTTCTCGCAACGCTCACCGCCGGTCTGCTGGTGGGCAATGTCGGTTGGAAAGGCGCTATATCGGAAAATGCCCGTAGCCATGTGCTTGCGTTTTGGGGGTACGCAGCCTTCCTTGCCAACTCCATCGTGTTCATTTTGATCGGCGGGCATGAAGCGCACCAACCACTTGGATTGTTTGCCGCTCCATCTGCTGTCGCGGTCGTGCTAGTGTTGCTCGGCCGCGTACTGGCGATCTATCCACTTTGCGCCCTGCTCAACCGGACAGCTCTGAAGGTCGATTTCAGATATCAGCACATTCTGGTCTGGGGAGGTCTAAGAGGCTCGCTCGCTCTGGCGCTAGCGCTCGCCCTTCCCCATAGCGTGGCGGAGCGCGGTGCGATCATCGTTACGGCATTCGCCGTAGTAGCGTTTTCGATCTTCGTTCAAGGCCTCACCATGCCTTGGCTCGTCAAACGAATGGGACTGATCGAAGACGGGTCCGCCTGATCAACAGCGAGCTGGGCAAGCTGGGCGAGGCTAGCCACCCCTCGGCTCACTCCTTCTTTGGCGCGCCGCTCTGATTAGCGGCCGGCCTGTCCAACGTGCATGTGAGTTGCCCTCCGCGAAAGCACTAATACTTGCAGCGAGGAAAGCCGCAGCAAACTTGCTTTCAGGGTGTCATTGCCTATCTCTATCCAAAGGCGTGTGCTGCGTGCGCCCGGGCTCTGCTCGACTACGGAGAACGTGACAACCCGTTTCCATCGGAGCGCAGCGATGCCCAAGCTCAAATCGATGCTTCGCGAATTCCTCGACGGCGAGGCGGCCGGCGGCATCATCCTGATGGCGGCCGCCGCACTTGCGCTCATCGTCGCAAACTCGCCGCTCGCCGAAACCTATTTCGCCGCCCTCCACGCCTATCTCGGTCCGCTCAGCGTCTCGCACTGGGTCAATGACGGGCTTATGGCGGTGTTCTTCCTCCTGGTCGGGCTGGAGATCAAGCGCGAGATGCTGGACGGTCAGCTCTCAACCTGGCCGCGCCGCGTGCTGCCGGGCATCGCCGCAGCCGGCGGCATGGTGTTTCCGGCGCTGGTCTATGTGTTGGTCAACCGCGACAACCAGGCGGCCCTTTCCGGCTGGGCGATCCCCACCGCCACCGACATTGCCTTCGCGCTCGGCGTGCTGTCGCTGCTCGGCAGCCGCGTACCGGCCTCGCTGAAAGTGTTTCTCACCGCTTTGGCCATCATCGACGATCTCGGCGCCGTCATCATCATCGCGCTGTTCTACACCAGCGGCCTGTCGCTCGCCTATCTCGGCGCCGCCTTCGCGGTCATCGCCGTATTGATCGTGCTCAACCGCATGCGGGTGATGAACCTCTTGCCCTATCTCGTGCTGGGCGCGCTGCTTTGGGTGCTGGTGCTGAAATCGGGCGTGCATGCGACGCTTGCCGGCGTGGCGCTGGCGCTCACCATTCCGCTCGAGCGTTCGCCCGGCATCGGTCACGACGTCGAACACTCGCCGCTGCACCGGCTGGAACATGGGCTGCACAAGCTCGTGCCTTTCATCGTCATCCCGATCTTCGGCTTCGCCAATGCCGGCGTCTCGCTCGGCGGCCTGAGCGTTGCCGCGCTGGTCGAGCCTCTGACGCTGGGCGTCGCCGCCGGCCTCGTCGTCGGCAAGCTGGTCGGCGTCTTCGGCGCCTCGGTTCTCGCCATCCGGCTCGGCCTCGCCGACCTGCCGGCCAATGCCGGCTGGCTGCATATGATCGGCATTTCGCTTCTGTGCGGCATCGGCTTCACCATGAGCCTGTTCATCGGCCTGCTCGCCTTCGCCAATGACGCGGCCCTTCAGGACGCGGTTAAGGTCGGCATTCTTGTAGGATCGATCGTTTCAGCGCTTCTCGGCATTAGCGTTTTGCTTGTGGCGCAACTGGAGAACACCACCCGCATTCGTCGCGATACCCTGGCCGGCAAAGCGCAAGAGACAGAGGGTTGATGGAGCGGTCCGGCCAGCCGGTTCGTCTTTTGGGCGAGGGTGTCTGACCTTGCCCCTCTGATCTAATCCGGTTTGAAGTTCGTTCTGGCCCATCGAGAGGACCAGGACATGAAGCGCAGCCGCTTCTCTGAAGAGCAGATCATCGGAATTTTGAAGGAGCATGAGGCCGGGGTCTCGGTCGCCGACCTGTGTCGGAAGCACGGCGTCAGCGATGCTTCGATCTACAACTGGAAGGCCCGCTTTGGCGGGATGGATGTCTCCGAGGCTCGGCGACTGAAGGCGCTGGAGGACGAGAACACGCGGCTGAAGCGGCTTCTGGCCGACGCCATGCTCGACAATGCCGCATTGAAGGATCTCGTGGGAAAGAAATGGTGACGCCCGCGGCCAAGCGGAAAGCTGTCGCTTACCTGAAGGAAGGCTTCGGGATGAGCGAACGGCGGGCGTGTAAAGCCATCGGCTGTTGCCGCATGACGGTTCGCTACGAGACCAGCAGGCCGGACGACCGCGAGATTCGCGAGCGGATGAAGGCGATCGCGCAGGAGCGTCGCCGGTTCGGCTACCGGCGTCTCCTCGTGATGCTGAGGCGGGAGGGCCTGGTCGTGAACCACAAGAAGCTGTTCCGGCTCTATCGGGAGGAGAAGCTCGC
>NZ_JARTVM010000025.1:0-3816 GCF_029625765.1 Mesorhizobium sp. WSM4983
GATGGATGCTGAAGCGTGGTAACTCCAGTCTCCTCGGTCCGGTCCGAATGGACAACCTCTCGAAAGCTCACACCTAGTGCCGGCAGTGGCACCGCTGTTGTCCGTCGACAGGTCCCGCGCTTGCTCGGTGCGACCAACAACCTTAAGCGCTAGGGCGTAACCTGACCCTGCAAGATCTCCTCACCGACTATAAGGTGCGCCTCACGATCTGAGACGATGGGACAGGATGGCTAAGGAGGTGCGCCGTCTTGCATGCCCCGCCAGCGAGGCGAACCCTCTCGGCTACGCGCGCCACCAGCGACGCTCCATATCGTCAGGCCTGCGTCTCATGCTCAGATGAGCCGGTATTTGGCTCTCTCATCAGCAAACCGAGAGAGCCCATGCCAAGACGGAAGCAAGCAAGACGAACGAGCGTCAGAGATATCCTGCGCCTGACCCATAAACAGGGCAGTCCGGTGGGCCAAGGTGGCAGAGCAACTGAGGTTCGGCAAGACTTCGGCTTCCACCTATCTGCGGGCGCTGGAGACGGGCTGTCGTGCAGGCCCTGCATGCGGCTTTGAGGACGATGCGATGTTGAAACACCGTCTGTTGCGCCGAATCGGCCGTCGGCCAAACGTTGGGTCGTCATCAGGTTCTCGACAGCTTCCCGGTGTCAAATCCAAACCGTGGTCGGCGATCCCCACCAGGGTGGGAAGGCAGCGCTGATATAGCCGAACGTCGATCAAGTCACGATCAACGATTGCCTCATGTCACATGCCCTGCGGGACTGAAAAACGGAGAAGAACATGTGCGATGCAAAACTGAAGACCGTGCTTTCGCTTTTTTCGCCGGTGGCCAGCAAATTAGATGCTCTCTCGTCCAACGGACCAGCGACGGATGCAAACTGCGTTAAGCTAAATACGAACGAGAACCCGTTTCCGTTGCCGAAGAGCGTAATGCAAAGTGCAATTGCTGCGATCGAACACCAGTATCTTTATCCGGAAGACGACAATCTCAGCTTAAGGGCAGCTGCCTCCGATGCTTACGGATTTTCCAAAGATCAGGTGATTGCCGGCAACGGTTCGTCGGAGCTGCTCGGACTCATCTACAGAGCTTTCCTCGCCCCAGGAGATAGAGTGGCAATGCTGTCGCCCGGATTTTCGTTCAACCGTAAACTTGCCATGTTGCAGGGTGCCGAGTTTCTCGAAATCGCATCGAGCGAAGCTCATCCCCTGCCGATAGAAAAACTGCTGTCCGGCCCCGCAAAAGACGCGAAGTTCATTCTGTTGGCTAATCCGAACAATCCGACCGGAACATTCGTGCCGGTGGCCGAAATCGAACGCCTTGTGGAGCAAGCAGATCGCTTGGTCGTCTTGGATGAGGCCTACGTTGACTTCGCACCCGACAATGCCCTGCGCCTCGTCAATAGACATCCGAATCTTTTGATCTTGAGGACTTTTTCAAAGAGCTATGCTGCCGCTGGCGTGCGAGTCGGCTTCGGTTTCGGTCACCCAGAAATCATTGGCAGGCTGCGCAACATCCAGAATGTCTTCAACATGAACGTGATCGGGCAGGCGGTCGGGAAAAGCATTCTTGCGCATCGCCACGCCTACGAAGAGAACCACAGGCACATCAAGCATGAACGACAGCGAGTGACCCTGGCGCTGTTGCAACTTGGCTTTTCCGTAACACCCTCCCACGCAAACTTTTTGCTGGCCCGTGTGCCGGCGGGACAGGAGGGCTCATGCTGGCAAGCCGCGTTGAAAGAGCAGGCGATCCTCATCGCCAGCTTTCCTGACGTAGATTTGAAGAACTGTATTCGCGTCAGCATTGGCACCACAGAGCAGATGGACAAATTCCTTGCTGCCGCCGAACGCGTCTGTATGAACTTTAAGAAGGATCGCGGTGCTCACAAGCATGAAGTCGATTCACATTAAGCATCAAGTAATGATATGTCGTGAGCTATGATGATTAGCGAATAAATATAGGTAATTTGGAGAACAATTAATTGAAGAAAATTTCCGCTTCGGGCCTGACCTTCGGCATCTTCGATCATCTGGACGAAAACGGCGATGACATCGCACAACAATATGCAGATCGGCTGAGCCTAGCAGAAGCGTGCGATGGCTATGGCTTTTATGCGTATCATCTCGCCGAGCACCACTGTACGCCGCATGGCAGAGGTCCATCACCGAATTTGTTCTTAGCGAGCGTCGCCCAGCGAACCCGCAGTCTTCGTGTTGGTCCCATGGTAATGCTACTTGCGCTCTATCATCCGCTGCGTGCCTTCGAGGAGATCTGCATGCTTGATCAGTTGAGCGGCGGCAGGCTTGAACTCGGCATAGGGCGCGGCTCTGCTCCCACTGAATTGGGATACTTCGGGGTTGCTGTAGAAGCAGCACCAGAACAGTATGCGGAGGCCAGTGAGATTCTCATCAATGCGATGAAAGGCGGGACGCTTTCTTATCAGGGCCGCCACTTTGAGTTGAAAGATGTTCCGCTGACGTTGAGACCTCACCAATATCCCCGTCCGCCGACATGGATCGCCACCAATCGACCCGAGCCGGCTAGCTGGGCCGCTGCGAATGGGGCAAACATCGCCTGCGTCGGACCTTCCACTTCTGTTCGCAGCGTTACCGACGCGTTCCGCGCCGCCCGAATTCACGATGCTGACATTGGCCAGCAAGCGCCATTTCTTGGATTGCTCCGAATGGTGGTGATAGGGCGTTCTGAAACAGATGCGTATTTGCTCGCAGCACCTGCCTATGAACGATGGCTCAATAGCTTCAAATTTCTATACGAACTAAATGCCATTTCCACTCCACCAAACTTGCCTTTGAACTTCGATGCAGCAATTGAAAGTGAATTGTGCGTCGTGGGAACGGCAGATTCTGTCCGAAAAGCTCTCCTTGATCAGCTGGAAGAGGCAGGTGCTAATTATCTTCTGTGTCAACTGGCATTTGGGGATTTGCCGCTGGATGCCTCACTATACACCGCATCGGCCATTGGATCCGAAATCATGGCTCGAGTTGCCGCATCGTGAATCCGTCGTGTGATTGGAGGAGCAGCGGCAGCGCTGCTCCTCATTGCGAAACGGTTGTGGGGGCCGGACTCCTGTGTCAGGTGTAAACCATTGGAGCACGTCCTATCTGATCCAGGTCATATCCTGCGGCTTTGAAGTAGTTGGCACATTCGGCTGGGGTGAAGAGGTCGACGACCGCGCCGAGGCGTCCTGACCTTGCCCCTCTGATCTAATCCGGTTTGAAGTTCGTTCTGGCCCATCCAGAGGACCAGGACATGAAACGCAGCCGCTTCTCTGAAGAGCAGATCATCGGAATTTTGAAGAAACACGAGGCCGGGGTATCGGTTGGCGATCTGTGCCGCAAGCACGGGGTCAGCGACGCCTCGATCTACAATTGGAAGGCCCGCTTCGGCGGGATGGATGTCACCGAGGCTCGGCGACCTGAAGGCGCTGGAGGACGAGAACACGCGCCTGAAGCGGCTTTTGGCCGACGCCATGCTCGACAATGCCGCGTTGAAGGACCTTGTGGGAAAGAAATGGTGACGCCCGCCGCCAAGCGGAAAGCTGTCGCTCGCCTGAAGGAAGGCTTCGGGATGAGCGAACGGCGGGCGTGTAAAGCCATCGGCTGTTGCCGCATGACGGTTCGCTACCAGACCAGCAGGCCGGACGACCGCGAGGTTCGCGAGCGGATGAAGGCCGATCGCGCAGGAGCGTCGCCGGTTCGGCTACCGGCGTCTTCTCGTGATGCTGAGGCGGGAGGGCCTGGTCGTGAACCACAAGAAGCTGTTCCGGCTCTATCGGGAGGAGAAGCTCGC
>NZ_JARTVM010000026.1:0-3698 GCF_029625765.1 Mesorhizobium sp. WSM4983
GCACTTCATCTTTTTGTCGGCTCGTGGGGCTGGTCCTGTGCAGCAATGCGTCGATGGTTTACTTCGCTTTGGATTCGCTCCGTGTGGCAGTCGTCACGACGCTGGCCTGTTCGCTGCTGCTTCAGGCCGGCTACTTCGGCCGCGTGCTCTTTCTGATCTGGCAGTCCTCTAGCCGCGCTCGTGGAACTCGCCACAGGGGCCAGCATGCCGATGGTTACAGGAAAGCTCGGGTACCAGTCGTCTGACTCTGATCAACTGCGGAATGCAATTTTCAGCTGTGTCCCGGCTTGGTCGAATGCCCAGCATGTGCTGCTGCTTTGATGCGCGGATGACAGGATCAGTGCTCAGACCCACACCAATTTTGGTCACCCTCTGATGACTGAGCTGATCGTATAGGGAATCTGTGTTCGGCTAACACGCGACCATACCCCTGGGCTGACCGGTGCGTAGCAGGTTCAGGTACTTTTTTGCTGGAGATAGCATGCTGGAAAAATTCGAACGTTATCCGCTCACCTTTGGACCCACGCCGATCGAGAGGCTCGACCGCCTCGGCAAGCATCTGGGCGACAAGGTGGAAATCTACGTCAAACGCGAGGACTGCAACTCCGGTCTCGCGTTCGGCGGAAACAAGCTGCGCAAGCTCGAATACATTGTGCCCGACGCGATCGCGTCAGATGCCGATACGCTCGTCACAATCGGTGGCGTGCAGTCCAACCATACGCGCATGGTCGCTGCGGTCGCCGCCAAGATCGGCATGAAATGCCTCCTGGTCCAGGAGAGCTGGGTCCCACATGATGATGCTGTCTACGACCGGGTCGGCAATATCCTCTTGAGCCGCATCATGGGGGCAGAGGTGCGCCTGGTTGACGAGGGCTTTGACATCGGCATCCGCCGCAGCTGGGAAAAGGCACTTTATGAAGTCAAGGCAAGGGGCGGCAGGCCATATGCGATACCTGCCGGCGCCTCTGTCCACAAATACGGCGGCCTGGGCTATGTGGGGTTCGCTGAGGAGGTGCGTGCCCAGGAAGAGCAGCTTGGGTTTGCCTTCGACTATATCGTCGTCTGTACGGTGACTGGTTCAACCCACGGCGGCATGCTCGTCGGGTTCGCCAAGGATGGTCGACAGCGCAACGTGATCGGTATCGATGCCTCCGCCATGCCCGCCAAGACCAAGGCGCAGGTGCTTGGCATCGCCCAAAATACAGCGAAGCTCGTCCACCTCGGAGCGGAAATTGTCGAGGCAGACGTGGTGTTGTTCATGGACTACGCGTACCCGGGTTATGGCGTTCCATCGGAGGAAACCAAAGAGGCAATCCGTTTGTGCGCGCGGCTCGAGGGCATGATTACGGACCCCGTTTACGAGGGCAAATCGATGCAAGGGATGATCGACCTCGTCCAGAGGGGCTTCTTTCCACAGGGATCGAGGGTCCTCTACGCACATCTAGGCGGCGCACCGGCGATCAACGGGTACGGCTACACCTTTCGCAACGGCTGACGTTCGGCAGTCTGCGATTCCGCGGTCGCGCTCGAACGTGGGTAGGTAGCGTCGTTCGAGCGCTTGGCTGGAGAAGTGGAGGCAGCGACGGGCATCCACTAATTGGTACCATTACGTGCTGTCGGTGCTCAACGCCACGCGCATTGAGCGCATGCCGCCGTTGGCAACCGCGAGGCGAATTTTGACTCCGGGGCAAGAATCCACACGCGGCGGTGGCGGCACGAGGACCAAGCCGGCGAGTTCGCGCTTTCGAACTGGCGCCAAACTGCCACTGCTCGAGGGCCGAGGCCAGTCTAATCACAGGCGAGCCGTCCAAGCTCTCAAGAGTGATAGGGCGAAACCCGACAGCGGCAGAAGACATGTCGGGTTCACGACAATCGGCCGCATTTGGCCTCGTGGAGAATTTCAAAGCATTTCCCGCCGCTTACCGGAGCTGAGGGAATTGGCACCTCCGTTGCAGCTTGATGTGCGGCAACACGGTGAGAGCTTCGCTGAAGCAAGCCAGAGGGAGCGATGCCCTCGAGACCGTGTCCGATTTTGACTGGAAAATATTCCGCGACAAAAGAGACGAAAGGTGTGGAATGACTTTGGACACCAAGATGGAACTGCGTATGGGGTCCCCGGCTCCTGCGATCAAAGTGGAGAACTGGCTGCGTGGCGAGCCCCTCACGAACTTTCGGCCCGGCAAGGTCTACCTCGTTGAGTTTTGGGCGACTTGGTGCGGACCATGTGTCGACGCCATGCCCCATTTGATCGAACTGCAGGAGAAATATGAAGGCAGCGGATTTGAGGCGGTCGGAGTTGCCGCCTGCGAACAGGGTCCTACCGCAGACGAGGCGCGGACCAACGTGGATGCCTGGCTGACCGAGGAGTTCCCGAATCTGAATTATCGTATCGGGTTCGATTACATTGGCGAAATGAACAAGCTCTGGATGGATCCCAGCTCTTCGATTGGGATTCCCACCTCGTTCGTGGTCGACCGCGACGGCCACATCGCTTTTATCGGCCACCCGGCGGAACTCGATGACGTTTTGCCGAAAGTCCTTAACGGCAGCTGGCGCAGCAGCTATGAAGCGAAAGCCGCCGATGCAAAGCGCATCGCGCATAACCAACTTGCAGCGCGCGAAATGTCGCTTACCGGGCCGATATACGCCAAACTTGAGCCGGCGATGCAGGCCGAGGATTGGACGGCGGCGCTCTTGGCCATCGAAGAAGGCCTCGCCTTGATGCCAGACTCTTGTGAGTTCCGGCAGATTCATGCGGATCTTCTGCTTCACAAGCTGCGCGACATCAAGACCGGCATGCCGGTCATGCGAGAATTGGTCGAGGACGCGATCGACAAAACGTCCGACGCGGTGTCGTGGATGGCCTTGGCCCTCAACCAACTCTTCGATCCCACGATGGACAATTCCCATCTTCCGCGCGCGGAGCGCTTTGCGATGGGCAACGAGCTCTCGGAACAGATACTGGCACTCAATCCCCCGAACGGCGATGGCCCGTTTAAATACCTCCGGTACCTCCCGGTAGCTCAGTATTATTACGAGAGCGGCAACAAAGATCGCGCAATCGAGTTGATCGAGGTGGCACTGAAATCGGTGGACCGGCTGGGGCCAATTCCGGACCACACCAAACAGTACTATCTTACCCCATTGCTCGAAGCACTGGCCAACTACACGGGTGAGCCTGCCTGTCACGCGGATCTTTGTGTGGCTCCGCAAAAGAAGGCACCCGAAACTCAAAACGAAGTCACTTCCTGAGCAAGAATCGCGAAGGGACTGACAATTGGAATTGAACACTGGCCAATCCGCCCATCGAAGCTCTCTTCGCAGCAAGTATGTCGATGCAGCAGGGCGGCGGCTTGCGGAAGGTTGGATTTCAATTGCGTTGACCACCGGTCGGATCGCGGCGCAGACGATGTGCGCCGCGAATTCGCGCCGCAGGTCTCGCACTCGTGGACATGTCGAGGTCGGCCACGGGGCACTCTTGGGGTTGGCCCGCCCAAGCCATTCGTCGGCCACGCAAGCGGACCCGGAGTGGGCATCGCAGGAAAAGGAAATCGTACCTCGAAGACGAAGACTGAAATGACGAACAACGAAATTCCTCCGGTTGGCCCTGCTGTCAACAATGACGACGAGGCCCTTGCTTCCCCGTTCGTCAAATGCCTCCTGCGGCTCATTCGTACTCAGGATTCCTTCGGCTTATG
>NZ_JARTVM010000027.1:0-2073 GCF_029625765.1 Mesorhizobium sp. WSM4983
GGCCGCACTCATGACCGGCTGGGCTCGGTTAATCCTGCATGCCGCGCCCATGAGGTTACTTGTCCGGAGTGCGTCGAGCACAACGAGGAGATGTAGTTCACGATCTTTGAAAAGCGTGGTCAACCATCCAAAGTGTGGATGCCTTTCATCGAAACAAACGATTTCATCAATGTTCTGGAATCCTGCATGGGCAGAAGCACCTGATGGACACCGATGCCCCCACTGCCTCATGGCGTGGCGAGCGTCTTAAGAAACCGCCCGAAAGGAGATTTTTCATGCGCTCTACCGGGCAGTGGAGTGCTGGGAAAGGGAGTTGCAACTGACCGGCCATGTCAAACTGTCCGACTTCTTCCGAGCCTATGGACAGACCGGGAGACGCGCACGTGTAGCGGCTCACATCGTCATACTGCACCTACGCCACACACCGGCCGGACCTGATCCGGCTTTATGAGCATTGGGCTTTGTCAGTTGCCCAAGCGTGATGGCTTTCGCGACGCGGCGCGCCTCAGGAACTGAGCCGCGTCCAGGTCGAAACGCGGGAAAGAAAGACAGGAAACAGAATGGCCGATCAATTCGCAACGGACGTCATTGCCCTGATCAAGAAACGCGCCGAGTCGGAGAGCGGTGAGGGAATGCCTGCGTCATTCGTCGGCGAGATAACAATCGCCACGGAACTGGACGCGCTCGGGTTCGATTCGCTGGGTTTGGCGGACGTCCTCTGGGATGTGGAGCAGGCCTACGGCATCAAGATCGACATGAACACGGCCGATGCCTGGTCCAATCTCAAGAATGTCGGCGACGTCGTGGAAGCCGTCCGCGGCTTGCTTGCGAAGGAGGCTTGAATGGACAGGCGCGTCGTTATCACCGGAGTGGGCGGCCTGTGCGGACTGGGCACCGACGCCGCCTCTATGTGGAAAGAGATGCGCGAAGGCCGCTCCGCCATCGGCCCGATCGCCAATTCCGAGCTTCATGACCTGGAGGGCATGACCGGCGCTGAGATCAAGGCGCTGCCCCAGCACGACATCAACCGGGGGCATCTCATCTCCATGGACCGCTTCAGCTTGCTCGCCGTGCTTGCAGCGCGCGAAGCCATGCGGCAGGCCGGACTTTCCTGCGACGAGGGGAATGCCCATCGCTTCGGCGCGACAGTGGGCGTCGGATTTACCGGTTCGTACGCAACAGAACAAACTTACCGCTCACTGCTTTTGGGTAGCGCAATCCGTGCTGAACTCTTCACTGGAGTAAAGGTGATGCCCAGCGCCGCTTCCGTCCATCTTAGCTTGAGCCTCGGCTTGCGCGGGCCGGTCTTCGGGGTGACCTCCGCATGTGCCTCGGCCAACCATGCGATCGCCTCGGCGGTGGACCAGATCAAGCTGGGCCGGGCCGACGTAATGGTTTCCGGGGGCAGCGACGCACCCTTCGCATGGGGCGTGCTGAAAGCATGGGAAGCAATGCGCGTGCTTTCACCCGATACCTGCCGGCCCTTCTCCGCCGATAGGAAGGGCCTGGTGCTGGGCGAGGGTGCGGGCATGGCCGTGCTGGAAAGCTACGAGCATGCCACGAGGCGTGGTGCCACAATTCTTGCCGAGATCGCCGGCGTCGGCCTTTCCGCCGATGCCTTCCACATTGCCGCGCCATCTGTCGAGGGGCCAGCGTCGGCGATGCGCGCCTGCCTTGCCGATGCCGGGCTGAATGCCGAGGACGTCGACTATCTCAACGCGCACGGCACCGGTACCAAGAGCAATGATCAGACTGAAACGGCGGCGATCAAGCGTGTGTTTGGAAACCACGCTTATTCGATGTCCATCTCTTCCACCAAGTCCACGCACGCGCATTGCCTCGGCGCAGCGAGCGCGCTTGAAATGATCGCCTGCGTGATGGCAATCCAAGAGGACGTCGTGCCGCCGACCGCCAACTATCGCGAGCCAGATCCCGCTTGCGACCTCGACATCACACCCAATGTGCCGCGGGAGCGCAAGGTGCGCGTCGCCATGAGCAACGCCTTCGCCATGGGCGGTACGAACGCAGTTCTGGCATTCAGGCAGGTGTAGAAGCCATGCAAGACGCCTCATT
>NZ_JARTVM010000028.1:0-1176 GCF_029625765.1 Mesorhizobium sp. WSM4983
GTCGACCGTGAACAATCCGAGCCCTAAGCGGCGACCGGCTTCGGCCGGATTTGAAGCAGGGCAATCAAGAGCGACAAAAACCCCTTCAGCCACCTGAGCAGGAGGGAGAAGTTGTAGCCGGCGGCGGCCAGGATGGCGTTGAGGGTGTCGCCCTGCTGGCCGGCGAGGTAGTTGCGGCCCATTCTGTGTTCGCTCTTGATGTGGCCGATGACGGGCTCGACCGCCGACCGCCGTCGCATCTGGCGCTTGATGGCTGGGGTGACGCGGCGTTTCTGGCCCGCGGTGAAGACCCTGAGCTTGTGGCTCTGCGGTGCGTTGTGGCCGCGATAGCCGGCGTCGGCGAGGATGCGGCCGATCTCGTTGCCGATGGTCTTTTCCATGTCGGGGATGACGCTTGCCAGCGTGTGGCCGTCATAGGGATTGCCGGGCAGTGCTTTTGCATGCAGGGCGAACTGGCCGCCCCTGGAGCGCTTCAGCGTGGTGGCCACCGACACCTTCACCCCGAACTCGTAGGGCGCATGCGCCTTGCCCTTGCCGATGCATTCCACCTCGTGTGCGTGCAGGCTGTAGATCTTGCGGCCGCGCTGGCGCTGGCGTTGCTCGAGAACGGTGGCGGCCTGGTAGAGCGGCCATTTGAACAGCGTCCAGCCCCTGATCGCCGGCGATCTGGCGACCAATGTCGCGAATGGTCCGGCCGAGATAGGTCTTGAGCTTGCGTAGCGCCTTGTTGGCCCGCTTGAACTGCTTGGCGTGGGCATAGCGCTGGTGGCTGATCAGCGCCAGCTTGCCGACCCGCACATAACTCTGGCGCAAATGGAGACCCGTCCTCTTGGCCAGCCGCACCAGCCGTTCGCGTGCCCGATGGATGAGCTTGGCGTCGGTCGGGAACATGACGTTCTTCGGCTGCACGGTGGTGTCGACGATCACCTGGCGCGTGTCGGCCGGTTTCATCGCCCCGGTCTTGACCGCGAGGCTGAGGCTCTCCTGCAACAGCACCATAATCCGCTCCTCGCCCATACGGCTGCGCCAACGCGTCATCGAGGAGCGGTCGAACGGCAGCGTATGGCAAAAGAACGTCTCGCCGGTGAGATACTGGAAATAAGGGTTCTCCACCCAGCGCTCGCACAGCACCTCATCCGACAGGTTGAAGGTGTGCTTGAGGATCGCCAGCCCCGC
>NZ_JARTVM010000029.1:0-1060 GCF_029625765.1 Mesorhizobium sp. WSM4983
GACGACGAGGCCCTTGCTTCCCCGTTCGTCAAATGCCTCCTGCGGCTCATTCGTACTCAGGATTCCTTCGGCTTATGGGAAGGCCATTCGGATGCCGAGCTGCTGGCCGAGTTCATCATCACCAAGCAACAGCAACGTGCGGTACCCTTTGGCGGCGATCCCGATCCTGACGCGCTGTGGAGGCTCGACATGTTTTACACCGCCGTAGCGCTTGCGATCGAGGAGCGCTCCGGCGTGTCGACGTCGCCGACAATAGAAATGAAACCCGTGGGGGCTTCCGGCGGTTGGGCGTTCTGTCGAGACGTCCACCGGTTCGGCTTCGAGACTTTCCGCAAACTTGCTGAGGCCGGTACGAAACTGGTCGACGATGCGACTGCAGCCATTGAAGCCTAGCCCGAGATGGAGCGCATCAACAAAACCATTGTTCCAGGAAGGATCTATGTCAGACCTAGATAAGATGAGGAAGAAAGTCCGAAAGCTCCAGTTGCGTGCAGCTATTGCCAAGATGGCATTGCAGGACCTTGTCGAGGGTCTGCCGGGCAAGTGGGCCGACATACAGGAAGTCGCCGAGAAAACCCAAGCCGTTTATGCCGAGTTGGATGTTGCCAAGAGAGAACTCGCTTCAATGAAGAATTTAGGATGATGCGCACATTCACCACCCGTGACGGCTCCATTTGGATGCCGCCGTACCTGACCTCCATCGATAGCAAATCTGCATCGGCTGCTGCCGTTGTTTCAAGGTCTGCTCGCGCGATGTCATGCATCTTCACGGCGTTGATGATGCGGGTGAAATCCTCGGCCCCTGCGATGACGAGGACGACGATTTCGACGGCAAGCTCAATCGCATGATCATGGTTGTCGATGATGCCGGCCGCTGCATAGGCTGCGGAGCCTGCGGCCGCGTCTGCCCCAAGAACTGCCAGACGCATGTTGCGGCCGACGAGCTCGCAACATGATCTGGCGAAAACCAGGAGAACGGCGTTGCACTTCATCTTTTTGTCGGCTCGTGGGGCTGGTCCTGTGCAGCAATGCGTCGATGGTTTACTTCGCTTTGGATTCG